>NZ_BOOF01000059.1 GCF_016863095.1 Microbispora siamensis
GGAATCAACGATCGCCAGGCCCGTGGTGAGGAACGCGCCGACCTCGACCACGAACATCACCGGATTACGCCACAACGTCACCGGATTCAGCTTCCGCAACGCCTCAGGCAACGACCTCACGAGCTGCCGGGGATCGAGCAGACCACCGCCCACCTTGCCGCCCTTCCCGGGAGCGGGTGCGCGGCCCGGAGCTTCCGGCGCCTGGAGCACTGTCATCACTGGATTCCTTCTGCGAGGGGGCCGAGTGCCAGAGCGGGGAGGAAGGTCAGCGCCACCACGATGATCGTCACGCCGACGACCATGCCGACGAACTGCGGGCGGTGGGTGGGCAGCGTGCCCGCCGAGGCCGGCACGGGGGCCTGCCTGGCCAGCGACCCGGCGAGGCCGAGCACGAAGACGATCGGCAGGAACCGGCCGAAGGCCATGCACAGCCCGAGCGCGGTGTCGTACCAAGGGGTGTTCACGGTGATGCCGGCGAACGCCGACCCGTTGTTGTTGGAGGCGCTGGTGAACGCGTAGAGCACCTCGGAGAGGCCGTGCGGCCCGGAGTTGAGCATGCTCGCCCGCTGCTCGGGCGAGGCCATGGCCAGCGCGGTGCCCACGAGCACGAGCGCGGGCGTGGTCAGGAAGTACAGCGAGGCCAGCTTGATCTCGCGCGAGCCGATCCTCTTGCCCAGGTATTCCGGCGTACGACCCACCATCAGACCGGCCACGAAGACGGTGATCACCGCCAGCACGAGCATGCCGTACAGGCCGGAACCGACGCCGCCGGGCGCCACCTCGCCCAGCATCATGTTGACCATCGTCATCATGCCGCCGAGCGGTGTGAAGGAATCGTGGAAGGAGTCCACGGCGCCGGTCGAGGTCAGCGTCGTCGCGGTGGCGAACGTGGCGGAGTCGGACACCCCCAGCCGGACCTCCTTGCCCTCCAACGCCGCGCCCACCGCCTGCGGGACGGTCGCGTGCCCGGCGATCTCGAACGTGTTGGTCAGCGCCACACTGGCCAGCGCCAGCACGGCCATGACGGCGACGATCGCGTAGCCCTGGCGCACCTGGCCCGCCATCCGGCCGAAGGTGCGCGGCAGCGCGAACGGGATCACCAGGATCAGGACGATCTCCACCCAGTTCGTCCACGCGGTGGCGTTCTCGAACGGATGGGCGGAGTTGGCGTTGTAGAAGCCGCCGCCGTTGGTGCCCAGCAGCTTGATGGCCTCCTGGCTCGCCACCGGGCCCCCGGTGATCGCCTGGGTGCCGCCGGTCAGCGTCGTCACCTCGTGCGGCGCGGCGAAGTTCTGCACCACGCCCCCGGCCACCAGGGTCAACGCGCCCACGAAGGCGATCGGCAGCAGGATGCGGATAGTGCCGCGGACCAGGTCCACCCAGAAGTTGCCGAGGTTCTCGGTCTGGTTGCGGGCGAAGCCGCGCACCAGGGCGATCGCCACGGACATGCCGACCGCCGCCGACACGAAGTTCTGCACCGCCAGGCCGGCCATCTGCACCAGGTGGCCCATCGTGGACTCACCCGAGTACGCCTGCCAGTTGGTGTTCGTCACGAAGCTGACCGCGGTGTTCCATGCGACGTGGTCCGTCACTCCGGGAAAGCCGAGGCTCAGCAGCAGTTTGTCCTGCAGGCGCTGGAAGGCGTAGAGGAACAGGATCGAGACGGCCGAGAAGGCGAGCACGCCGCGGGCGTAGACGTTCCACCGCTGCTCGGCGTCCGGCCGGACACCGACGAGACGGTAGAGCACTCGCTCGACGGCCAGGTGCCGCGTGCCGCTGTAAACGCGGTACATGTAGTCGCCGAGCGGCCTGTGCGTCAGCACCAGGGCGACGACGAGGGATCCGATGAACACGATCCCGGCCGTGGTCGGCGACATCAGAAACGCTCCGGGAACAGCAGGGCCGCGATCATGAAGATCACCAGGCCGGCGGCCACGACCAGACCCACGGCGTTGACAGCGCTCACAGGCGCTCCACCGCCTTCACCACCAGCCCGCAGATCGCGAATATCGCGACCGTCAGGGCGACGAAGATGACGTCAGCCATCTCACTTCCTCAAATCCGGATGCTTGCCTGACCGCCGGATAGACGGCCATGAATCAGCAAAGCGCCGGATTCAAGAAGTGTTGATGCTCTTGATGCCTCCCATACGACGGGTGCCGGAACATTTACGCCGTCTCTACGCGGCCGTTCTGGGACCAAGAGGGGTCGCGCTGTCCCGAAGACACGACCCGGCTGGCGGCGCTCCATCAACGCCGCGTCAGCTTTCCGCGGTCCGGCGTCGAGATTCCGTAGCGATGGCGTTCCCGCTGGTCGCGCGGGTTCTAGCGTCGCCTTCGTAGAAGTCCTCTGGAAGGCATGACATGCTCGAAGATCCGTTATATGTGCCGGTTCGCCGCAGTACGTTCTCCCTGGCGCTGCGCCTGTTCCGGACGGCCGCGGGCAAGCGGACGGCGGTGGCCTTCACCTCGCCGCTCCGGCTGAAGAAGGTGCTGGGCGGCGACCAGGACTGGATCCGTCTGAGCGAGCCCGCGCTGCGGAGCATGATCAATGACCTCAGCGGAATCGGCATCGTGATCGACCCCGCCGGCACGACGAGCCGGCCGATCTCCAGGACCGCGTGATGTGCATCCTCCAGCAGAACCTCACCGACCAGGATGACCGGTTCGGGCAGCTGCCGACGGCCGGGAACCCGCTCTCCGGCGAAGAGAAGATCACGGGGATCCCGGCGCTCACCTGCGCGTTCCCCGAGCGGAAAGCTGGTGACGCCGCCATGACGTCGTACAGGTGCACAGTTCGGGATTGATATGACGCCATCATGATGTCATGATGGCGTCATGGATCTAGCGCCTTATGTCGATCACCTCCGGCGCGAACTCGCGATGGTCGCCGGGGCCGGCGGCGAGGAAGCCCGTGCTCTGGCCGAGCGCCTCGCCGCGACGCTCGAATCGGCCACCCGGCTCGCGCTGTTGGAGGCTCTGTCCGCCGCAGCGGACGAGATCACCCAGGACCTCGCACCCGGCTCGGTCGAGGTGCGCCTACGCGGGCGCGATCCCGGTTTCGTCGTGACGCCACCACCCCAGGGCGCCCGCTCGTACGAGGGGGAGGGGGAGATCGGGCAGGTCGAGAGACCGTCCGCCCCGCCACCACCCCCGGACGCCGACGAGGGCGGGACGTCCCGGATCTCGTTGCGGATCCCCGAACACCTCAAGCCGCGCATCGAGGAGGCGGCCACACGCGAGGGGCTGTCGGTCAACGCCTGGCTGGTCCGCGCCGTCGCCGCCGCGCTCGACTCCGGCAACGCGGCCCGCCGTTCCGGGCGGCGGCCGGCGCAGCAGACCGGCAACCGCTACAGCGGTTGGGTGCGCTGATGGCCGGCGACAAGAAAGCCGGAGTGTGGACCTTCGAGACGGCACGCCCCATCCTCGCCGTCCTCGACTTGGCGACCGCCACCGTCCGGATCAACGCGAGCGACCGCACCGACACCGTCGTCGAAGTCCGCCCGAGCGACGAATTCAACGACGCCGACGTCGAGGCCGCCCGGCACATCCAGGTGGACTACGCCGATGGCAGGCTCCTCGTGCGGACCGACAAGGAGCACGCGGGCTCCGCCTCCGGCTGGGGCCTTTCGCTCGGCAAGCTCGTCGAATCGCCCACGAACTGGGCGCGTTCGCTGCTGCTCGGCCCGGGCTCGGCCGACGTGACGATCGACCTGCCGGCCGGCTCCCGCCTCGACGCCAAGACGGCGGGGACCATCCTGTGCCGGGGACCGCTCGGCGAGGTGACGCTCACCACCTCCTATGGCGACATCCGGATCGAACAGGCCGGTCGGCTACGGGTGAAGAGCACCCACGGCGAGATCTCGGTCAGCCGCGCGTCCGGGCACGCCGAGGTCACCACGACCCACGGCGGCATCCACATAGGCGAGGTCGACGGCACCGCCGCGGTCAAGACCTCCCACGGCGCCGTCCGCATCCGCGAGGTGACCGGCGAACTACGGCTGAACAGCGCCCACGGCGACATCACCGTCGACCGCGCCCTGGCCGGCGTCGCCGCCAAGACCGCGTACGCCAGCGTGCGGATCGGCGAGGTGGTGTCCGGCTCGGTCGTCATGGAGACGACGGGCGGCGGCCTGGATCTCGGGATCCGGGAGGGCACCGCCGCCTGGCTGGACGTGAGCTCCACGTACGGCACCGTGGACGTCTCCCTCGACCCCAGCGACGCCCCCGGCCAGACGGACCGGATCGTCGAGGTGCGGACCCACACCACCTATGGCGACGTCGTCATCCATCGTTCCTGACAACCGAGGAGAATCCCATGCCAGACGCGATCGTGGCCGAGGGCTTGGTCAAGAAATACGGCGACGTGGCCGCCCTCGACGGAATGGAGCTGACCGTCCCCGAGGGAACGGTGTTCGGGCTGCTCGGCCCGAACGGTGCCGGCAAGACCACCACGGTGCGAATCCTCACCACGCTGCTCAAGCCGGACGCCGGTCGCGCCACGGTGGCCGGGTTCGACGTCGTCCGTGACGCCCACCGGCTGCGTGCGCACATCGGCGCCTCCGGCCAGTACGCCGCCGTGGACGACCACCTCACCGGCGCGGAGAACCTGGAGATGGTCGGCCGCCTCTACCACCTGGGCACCAGGAGCAGCAGGCAGCGCGCCCGCGAGCTGCTGGAACGCTTCGACCTGGCCGACGCGGCCGACCGGCCGGTGCGAGGCTACTCGGGCGGCATGCGACGCCGGCTCGACCTGGCCGGCGCGCTGGTCGCCAACCCGCCCGTGCTGTTCCTCGACGAGCCCACCACCGGCCTGGACCCCCGGGCCAGGATCGGGCTGTGGGACGTCATCGCCGAGCTCGTCGCGGGCGGCACGACGGTGCTGCTCACCACCCAGTACCTGGAGGAGGCCGACCGGCTCGCCGACCGCATCGCGGTGGTCGACCACGGGCGCGTGATCGCGCTCGGCACGGCCGACGAGCTGAAGGACCAGGTCGGCGGCGACCGGATTCACCTGTCGGTGACGAGCACGGCGAACCTGGAGAGCGCCGCCAGGACGCTGGCGCCGCTGGCCGTCGGGGACATGCAGATCGACGCCGCCGCCTTGCAGGTGACGATTCCGGTGGCCGGCGGCGCGGCCACGCTGACCGAGGCACTCGGCCACCTGGCCGCCGAGCGGATCACCGTACGCGATGCCGGCCTGCGCAGACCGACTCTGGACGACGTGTTCCTGAGCCTCACGGGACACCAGGCCGACGAGAACACCAAGGAGACCGTCCGATGAACACCCTGCGGCTGGCCGTCGCCGACGGCGTGACGATCACCAAGCGCAACGCCCTGAAGATCCGGCGAGCCCCCGACCTGCTGGGCGGCGTGGTCATGCTCCCGATCGTGTTCGTGCTGCTGTTCACCTATGTCTTCGGCAGCATGATCAGCCTGCCCGGCATGTCGTACGGGGAGTACCTGCTGCCCGGGATCTTCGTCATGACGATCGTCACCAGCGCCCAGATCACCGGCTACACACTGACCCAGGACCTGCAGAGGGGCATCTTCGACCGGTTCCGTACCCTGCCGATGTCGCCCTCGGCGGTGCTGACCGGCCAGACCGTCAGCGACGTGATCATGAACTTCACCAGCATCGCCACCATGGCGATCGTCGGGCTGCTCGTCGGATGGCGCATCCACAGCTCGCCCTTCGAGGCCGCCCTCGGGTTCCTGATGCTGCTGCTGTTCGCGTACGCCTTCTCCTGGGTGACGGCCACGGTCGCGCTGGCCCTGCGCACGCCCGAGGTCTTCAACAACATCGCCACCATCCTGTCGTTCCCGCTGGTCTTCCTGTCCAACGCCTTCGTCGACAGCACGCGGCTGCCGGGGCCGCTGAAGCCGATCGCCGAATGGAACCCGGTCTCCACACTCGTCCAGGCCGCCCGCGAACTGTTCGGCAACACCAGCCCGGCCCTCCCGGTGCCCGGCGCCTGGCCACTGCGGCATGCGGTGCCGGTGTCGCTGCTGTGGTCGGTCCTGCTCCTGGTCGTATTCGTGCCGCTGGCCACGCGGCTGTACAAGAGAGCCGTCAGTCAATGAGCCACGCGATGGGACACGTCCCCGACCGGGAGCGTGACAGGGCGGTGGAGCTGGTCCAGCAGGCGTACGCGGACGGCCGGCTCGGCCCCGCCGAGCTGGAGCAGCGGCTCGAACTGGCGCTCACCGCCGCCTCCTCCCACGAGCTGGAGCCGGTCGTCGCCGACCTGCCGGACGAGGTGGTCCGCATCGCCGCCACCGGCGGGCGCATCACCCGGACGGGCGACTGGCACGTCCCGCGCCGGCTGCGCATCGAGTCCGAGTACGGCCGAGTGCGGCTCGACCTGTCCCAGGCCCACATCCCGTATACGCGGATCGACATCGAGCTGTGGCTCGCGTACGGCGGAGCCACGATCACCCTGCCCCCCGGCGCGAGCGCGAACGCCGACGGGGTGCGCATCGGCTGGGGCAAGATGACCTGCAAGGCGGCGGGCCGCCAATATCCCGGCAAGCTGCACGTCCAGATCACCGGCGAGCTCCCCTACGGCCGCCTCACCATCCGCACCGCGCGAAGGTGACTCGGCAGGCCCCGCCGACGCGAAGCACTGCTAGCCGACGTGGACGTGGGGCCTGCGCTCGAGGTCCGGCTCCGCCTTGCGCAGCACCTCGCGGGTGAGCGGGGGCACGTCGCCGCCGCCGAACACCAGGTAGCGCAGCATGGCGAGCACCGGGTTCCCCTCGGCCCAGTGGAAGTAGATGTGCGGCACCGCACCGGTGCGGTCGCGGAGGTGGAGCAGGAGCGCGGCCAGAGAGTTCGGCACGGCGGAGCTCTCGATCCGCAGGATCCTGTGCCCGTAGCGCTCCTCGCCCCGGACGTGCAGTTCCGTCTCGAACTCCGAGGCGTCCGGCACGGTGACCTCGACGAACATCACCGGCTCGTCGCTGCGCAGCCGGTGGTTGATCCACTGCTCACGGAGCTTGTCGTTGTACTCGTCCTGGTCACGTTGATGGGGCTCGTTGGCGATCAGGTGGATCAGGCCGCCGGCCCCGTTCACCCACTGCTCGGCCAACGGGTCCAGGTCGACCTCGGTGACCCGTAGTTCCGTGGAGCGGGTGGCCCGGGAGATCACCGAGGTGATGATGATCGCGGCGATGAAGAAGGAGGCGATCTTCACGCCGTCCGGCCGCTCGACCACGTTGTCCACCAGCGTGTAGGCGAGGACCGCCGCGATCAGCCCGAAGCCGATCGAGGCGGCCGTCTGGCCCTTCCTGAACGCCGACAGCGTCACCGCGACCGCCGCCGACAGCATCAGCACCAGCACCCCTGTGGCGTACGCGCCGCCCTGGGCGTCCACGTCGGCGTCGAAGATGATCGTGATGGCGAACGCGATCGCCGAGAAGACGAGCACCAGGGGCCGCACCGCACCGGTCCATTCGGGCGCCATGCCGTACCGGGGAAGGTAGCGCGGCACCAGATTGATCAGGCCCGCCATCGCCGAGGCGCCCGCGAACCACAGGATCGCGATCGTGGAGACGTCGTACACACTGCCGAACCACTCGCCGAGGAACCTGTGCGCCAGATAGGCCAGCGCACGGCCGCTCGCCTTGCCGCCCTCCCCGAACTCCTCGTGCGGGATCAGCATGGTCGTGACGAAGCTGGAGAAGATCAGGAAGACGCTCATGACGAGCGCGGCCACGGTGAGCAGCCGCTTGGTGCCCTTGATCCGCTCTCGTACGTCGCCCCTGACGACCGGCATCACGGCCACGCCCGTCTCGAAGCCCGACATTCCCAGCGCGAGCTTCGGCATCACCAGCAGCGACAGACCGATCATGGCCAGCGGACCGCTGTAGCCGGCGTCCAGCGTGTGCGTCCAGTCGACGACCACCTGGGGCGCCTGGAGCACGTGGATGATCGAGGTGACCACGACGACGGCGTTGAGCCCGAGGTAGACGAGGACGAGGATCACCGCGATACCGATCGCCTCGGTGAAGCCCATCAGGAACACCCCGCCGAGCAGGGCCAGCAGGAACAGCGTGACGGGCACCCGCTGCCCCTCGAGCCAGTGTGGCGCGAACGGGTTCTCCAGGATGTGCGCGGTGGCGTCGGCGGCCGACAGCGTCATGGTGATGACGAAGTCGGTGGCCGCGAACCCGAGCAGGGCCAGGACGAACAGCTTGCCCCACCACTGCGGCGCCAGCTTCTCCAGCATCGCGATCGAGCCCTGGCCGTACGGACTCTCGGCGGCCACCCGGCGGTAGACCGGCAGCGCGCCCAGCAGCGTGAGCGCGACCAGGAAGACCGTGGCGAGCGGAGACAGGAACCCGGCCGCGAGCGCCGCGATCCCCGGCTGGTAACCGAGCGTGGAGAAGTAGTCCACACCCGTCAGGCACATCACCCGCCACCACGGGTGCTTCGTGTGCGGCCCGTGCTCGATCTCCTTGCGATCGGTCTGGAGACCCTCCAGCAACCAGGCGCGCACCGGACCCGCCGGCGTGGCGACAGAACGTGCCAACCTGGCCACCTCCGGCATCAAGGACGCGTAAAGCAACGGATGCACACTACTGGCGCATTCGCCGGCATCAGCGGGGACAGGGCGTCAAGAAGACGTCAAGAGCGGAAGTCGTTCGATCACAAAGCGTGACGGCAGGGCGCTCCCGGTTTCGACGTTCGAGGAATGTCAGCCGGGCGTCAGATTCGGCGGGCTCGCCGTAGGAATCGCGTCAGGATCGCCCTCCCATCGGCCGACCCGTGCTTAGCGTGTCGTATGTCCCATTTTCGGGTTGTCTGCCCGTTCAGTGCGGCCAGGCCGTTCAGGAGGCGATGTGCGGTGACATCTCTCGACGACGTCGACAGGTCGCTGCTCCAGGCGCTGGCGCGGGACGGCCGCGCTCCGGTGCGGGCCCTCGCCCGCGACCTCGCGCTCGGCGACAGCACCGTCTCCGTCCGGTTGCGCAGGCTGCGCGACAGCGGAGCGCTGGCCGCCGTCCGCGTCGAGGTGGACCCGGCGGCGTTCGGCCGCCCGATCCAGGCCGTCGTACGTGTCCGGCTGCGCCACGACGTGACGTGCGGAACCTACGAGCGGCGGCTGCGTGAGATGCCCGCGGTGCTCAGCGCGCTGGTCCTGCTCGGCGACGCCGACGTCGAGGTACGGCTGGCCTGCCGGAGCATGGACGACCTCGAAGTGGCGGTGGCGACGCTCCGCGAGGCGGGCGCCGACACCACCTGCACCCAGATCGTGACCCGTACGGTCACCGGACTCGGCCAGGCGCTCCTGGCGGAGAAGAGAACGAAATGAGCCTGCTGATCACACCTTCGCCTGCGACGGAGACGGCCGACGGCCCCTGGCCGGCCGGCGCGCGGTTCGGCGCCGACGGGCATGCGGAGGTCGGCGGCGTCGACCTGACGAAGGTGGCCGGGCGCTTCGGCACCCCGGCTTACGTCATGGACGAGGCGGACGTGCGTCTGCGCTGCCGTGCCTACCGCGCCGCGCTGCCCCGGGCCGAGATCGCGTACGCCGCCAAGGCGTTCTGGTGCCGGGCCATGGCCGCCTGGATCCGGTCCGAGGGGCTCGCCCTCGACGTGTGCTCGGCCGGTGAGCTGGCCGTGGCGAGGGCCGCAGGCTTCCCGGCAGAAAAGATCATCTTCCACGGCAACGCCAAGACCCCGGCGGAGTTGCGCGCCGCGGTGGACGAGCGCGTCGGCCGCATCGTCGTCGACGACCTCACCGAGATCAACCGCCTCGCCGCGCTCGTCCCCGCCGGGATGCGGCAGAAGGTGCTGGTGCGGGTGATTCCCGACATCGAAGCCGGGGCGCACGCCGCCATCCGCACGGGCGGGGAGGACCACAAGTTCGGGCTGTCGATCGCGGCCGGTGTGGCGAGGGAGGCGGTCAACCGGATCCTCCGCCAGCCGCGCCTGGAGCTGGTCGGCCTGCACTGCCACCTGGGATCCCAGATCGTCGCCGCCGAGCCGTACGAGCAGAGCGCGCGTGTGCTGGTGGAGCAGCTCGCGCGGATCCGCGACGCGCACGGAGTGACGCTGCCCCAGCTCGACCTCGGCGGCGGTCACGCGATCGCGTACACGAGCGGGCAGGCCGGCCTGGCTCCCGCACGGCTCGGCTCACTGGCGGCGACCGTCGAGAGGCGCTGCGCCGGGATCGGCCTGCCGGTGCCGCGGCTGACCGTCGAACCCGGACGGGCCATCGCCGGGCCCGCCGGCGTGACGCTCTATCGGGTGATCGCGGTCAAGAAGGGGCTGCGCCGTACGTACGTCGCGGTCGACGGAGGCATGAGCGACAATCCCCGGCCCGCGATGTACGGCTCGCGGTACGAGATGCGCATGATCGGCCGGGCGACGCACGAGGGCGAGCGCGACTTCACGGTGGTCGGCCACCACTGCGAGAGCGGGGACACGCTGGCCGAGGCCGTCGCGCTGCCCGCCGACATCCGCCCCGGAGACGTGCTCGCCGTCGCCGCCACCGGCGCCTACAACCACTCGATGGCCTCCACGTACAACATGACCGGGCGCCCGCCGGTCGTCGCCGTGAGCCGGGGCAAGGCGCGCCTCGTCGTCCGCCGCGAGGGCCTCGACGACCTGCTGCGCCGCGACGTCGGCCTCTGAGAACGCATGGGGAAGATCGTGCACGTCTCGTCGGCGGAGCGCGTCCTGACGGCCGCGCTCCTGGTGATCGTCGCCTGTGCGACCAGCGTGATCGTCAGCGCGCTCCTGACCCGCGACGCGGACGCCTACGCCGACGGCCATCGGCGGGTGACCGCCCAGGTCGTACGGGTGCTCCGGACCCCCGTCGCCGCGGCCCGGTCCGCTCCTCTGCCCGCTACGGTGGTGGAGGTCGTCTGGACCGGCCGGGACGGCCGTTCCCACACGGGCAGAACGGTGACGACCTCCGGGCATCAGGCGGGGGACCGGCTGGCCCTGTGGGTCGACGCCGGGGAGGAACCGGCCCCCGGCCCCTCGCCGACCGCCGTGGTCGTCGTGGTCGCTCTGCTGGCGGGACCGGCCGCGGCCGGCGGCCTCTGGACCGCAGGCCACCTCGTGCGGTCGGGGCGCCGGGCGTGGACCGCGCGGCGTGCCGTGGCCGGGTGGGAAGGTGAATGGCGGACCATCACGGCCAGAGGACGCTGAGAGCGGCGACGGTCACAGCCATCCCCGCCTCTTGAACACCATGTAGAGAACTGCGGTCTCAGCGACCTGCCCCTCTCCTGGGTCGGCGGGCGGCCAGCTCGACTCGGACGAACAGGACGGCCAGCACGACCAGCACGACCGACGGGGCCACGAGCCACAGCCAGCGCTGCGCCCACCAGCCGGCGGTTGGCTGCGCCGGCAGGGTGCCACCCAGCCCTTCGTAGGCCCAGAGCACCACCAGGTAAGCGGTCATGTGCCAGAGAAAGATGGTCAACGCGCCCACGTTGAGTGCCACCACCGGCTTCCAGACAGCCGGCCGGCGCAGCAGGCGCTCGGCGGCCGGCGGCCGGCGTGACCAGGATCAGCAGCCCGAGTTGAAAGACGGCCAGGGCGGCGATGGCGGCGTTGGTGGGGAAGAGATTGGATTCGGTGCCGACGGTGCTCACCATCGAGCGGGGGTAGCCCGCTCCCACCGTCAGCGCGACCAGCGCGGCCAGTCCGGCCCCGGCAACCGCCAGCCGCTGCGCCGGCGGACGCCGCCCCAGCTCCCAGCTGCGCCACGCATAGCCGAGTTGATGGCAGAACAGCCACACCAGCGCGGCGGTCGCCCAGCCCGCCCAGTCCAGGCCGGCGCCGCGGTGCGCCACGCTGCCGAGGGCGATCAGCAGCACGAGCGCTACCAGGACCCAGGCTCCGTAGCGGGCGTGCAGGCTCGTGGTGATCGGCACTGCGGCGATCAGCAGGCCGTACACGCCCAGAAACCACAGCGGCGTCAGGTAGCCGGGGAACCACTCCCACATCCACCGGTGCGGGCCGGGCAGGGCGGCCGCGATCAGCTCGCCGGCGAGCCAGACCAGAGCCCAGATCGCAGTCGGCCAAAGCAGCCGGCGCAGCCGGTCTCGGACGAACTGACCGGCGGTCGTCCCGCGCGTCTGGGCCCGTCGCCAGCCGACCAGGTTGGCGTACCCACCGACGAGGAAGAACACCGGCATGATCTGCAACACCCAGGTGGCCAGCCAGCCACCAGGCACGGCATGGATGGGGTTGGGCATGGTGAGGCTGCCGTCGGCGGTGCGGTGGGTGACCGAAAATGTCCAGTGCCAGAGGGTGACCACCACGATGCACAGCGCGCGGGCGGCGTCGACCACCCGGTCGCGGGACGCCGGCGTGGCCGCCACCAGCCGGTCCAGCGTCGACCGCTTGTCCGCGACCCGGCGGGTCTGCCGGTCTTGGCGCCTGGGGCTCAGCGGTACAGCTCCTCGATGTCGGCTGCGAAGTCCTTGTGGACCAAGGCGCGCTTGACCTTCAGGGTCGGGGTCAGATAACCGTTCTGTTCGGTCAGGTCGACGGGAAGGATCCGGAACCTGCGGATCGACTCAGCCCGGCTCACCGCCGTGTTGGCCTCGTCCACGGCCGTCTGCAGCGTGGCCAGCAGATCCGGATCGTCGCGAAGCTCGGCCGGGCCGGCCTGCTCGGGCCTGCCGACGGCCCGCTTCCATGACGCCAGCGCCTCGGTGTCCAGGGTGATCAGCGCGGCGGTGTACGGCCGCCGGTCGCCGACGACCACCGCCTGGCTGATGAGCGGATGGGTGCGCAGGCGGTCCTCGAGCGGCTCGGGGGCGAGGTTCTTGCCGCCGGCGGTGACGATGATCTCCTTCTTGCGGCCTGAGATCGTCAGGAACCCGTCCTCGTCCAGAGCGCCGACGTCGCCGGTGCGCAGCCAGCCGTCGGCGGTCCGGCTCTCCCTGGTCGCCTGCTCGTTGCGCCAGTAGCCCTGGAACAGGATCGGGCCCTTGATCAGGATTTCGCCGTCGCCGGCGATCCGGATCTCGACCCCGGGCAGGGGTGGCCCCACCGTGCCGATCTTCATCGCGTGGGGCAGGTTCACGGTCGCGGCGGCGCTGGTCTCGGTCAGCCCGTAGCCCTCCAGCACGGTGACGCCGATTCCCCGGAAGAAGTGGCACAGCCGTGTGCCCAGCGGTGCTCCGCCGGAGATCGCGTAGCGGACTCGGCCGCCGAGCGCGGCCCGCAGCCTCCGATACACCAGCCGGTCGGACAGGCGATGTGCCAGGCGCAACCGCCGGCTTGGCCGCCCGTCGTCCAGCGCCTGGCTGTAGGCCACGGCGGTCCGGTCGGCCCAGGCGAAGATCCTGCCCTTGCCCTCGGCCCGGGCCCGCTGCTGAGCATCGTTGTAGACCCGCTCGAACACCCTGGGCACCGCCAGCAGGAACGACGGTTCAACAGCGGCCAGGTCCTCGGTCAGCCTGGACTGGTCGGCGCTGTGCGCCAGGCAGATCCCCTGCTCCACGCAGGCCACCTGGATCACCCGCGCGAACACGTGCGCCAGCGGCAGGAACAGCAGGGTCGAGGCGTTCTGGCCGAAGATCCGCCCCAGTCCGTCGATTGCGATGCGAACCTCGTACAGCAGGTTGCCGTGGCTCAGCATGCAGCCCTTCGGGCGGCCGGTGGTGCCGGAGGTGTAGATGATCGTCGCCAGGTCGTCGGCCGACACCGCCCGGCGGCGCTCAAGTAGCCGGGCGTCGTCCATGTCTCGCCCGTCCTCGCGGAGACGGTCCAGCCCGCCGCCGTCGATCTGCCACACCCGCAGCGGCCCGGACAGGCTCGCGGCCACGTCCTCGATCAAGCGGCGATGCGACTCGCGCTCGACCACCGCGGCGACCGGCCCGGCGTCCTCCAACACCCAGCGGACCTGCTCGGCCGAGGAGGTCTCATAGATCGGGACCGGCAGCGCTCCCACCGTCCACAGGGCATAGTCCACCACCGTCCACTCGTAGCTGGTGGCGGCCAGCAGGGCGATCCGATCGCCCGGCTGGATCCCGGCGGCGAGGAAGCCGGCAGCCAGGCTGCGAACGTCGGCCGCGAACTGCCTGGCCGACACCGGACGCCAACTGGCGGCCGACCGGCGCTGGAACAGAACCATGTCGCCGTCCACCCGGTCGTCGGCGAACACCACGTCGGCGAGCTGGGCGTCTGGGGCGACGGTCACCGAGGGCGGGGCCATATGGACACGCATCGTCCATCCTCCTGTGAGGAAAGGCCAACCAGGCGGACTGCGACACCGGGCGCCGCGTGTACTGCTGCGAGAAGCCGTCAATTGTGTTGGTTTCCGCACGTCATCAGGCACAAACGTGGAAGGCCGCACGACGGCGCCGCACCGTCACCGCGGACGTGGTGAACCGGCTCGCCCGTCCCACCGACGCCGACATCGCTGCGGTAGACGCGTGGTGGCGTGCCAACAACTATCTGACCGTCGGCCAGATCTACCTGATGGCCAACCCACTGCTACGCGAGCCGCTGGCCGGCGAGCACATCAAGCCACGGCTGCTCGGACACTGGGGCACCAGCCCTGGCCTGGCGCTGGTGTATGCGCACGCGTCCCGGCTGATCCGGCACACCGGGGCACAGATGATCTACCTGGCCGGTCCCGGGCACGGCGGCCCGACGCTGGTCGCGGCCGGCTACCTGGAGGGCGCGTACACGGAGATCTACCCGAACATCACCCTGGACGAGGTGGGGCTGCTGCGGCTGTTCCGCCAGTTCTCCGCGCCCGGCGGAATCCCCAGCCATGCGTCGGTGCCGACCCCGGGCTCGATCCACGAGGGAGGTGAGCTCGGCTACGTGCTGCTGCACGCGTTCGGCGCGGTGATGGACAACCCGGATTTCATCGCCCTGGCGGTGGTCGGCGACGGGGAGGCGGAGACCGGTCCGCTGGCGGGGTCGTGGAACGGGATCTCCTTCCTGAACCCGGTTCGCGACGGCGCGGTGCTGCCGGTCCTCCACCTGAACGGCGCGAAGATCGCCGGGCCGACCCTGCTGGCCCGGAAGGACCGCGACGAGGTCCGGTCCCTGCTGACCGGGCACGGGTATGAGGTGATCGAGGTCGACGGTGACGACCTGCCCGGCATGCACTATCGGTTCGCCGACGCGCTGACGCGGGCGTGGGCGTCGATCAAGGCGATCCAGGCGGCGCGCACCACTGCCGGAGGTGCGGGACTGGTCACTGGGCGACTGGGCAGAGCAGGGATGAGGGCGCTCCCGAAGGCCGCTGACCAGGGAAGACAGGCGGCTCGTCGAAATGGGGTCGTCCCTACCGTCGGGGCCCGCGCAAAGGGCTCCTGCCTACGGAGGTGAGCGCGTCATGGTGTTCGACCAGACAGATCTATACGAGCTGGCGACCTTCGGCGACGAGGTCGGTGTGCTGTCGCTCTACACCACGATGGAGCCGGGCACGCAGGCCGGGCGGACCCGGCTGCGCAACGAGATCGCCGCGCTGCGCCAGGAGCTGGCCGCAGGCCCCGACCAGGATCTGGCCAGGCTCGTAGGCCTCCGCCTCGACCTGTTGGAGCCGCAGATCACCGAGCTGCTCGACCCGGCCGGTCCCGGCCTCGGGCGTGCCCTGTTCGCGCAGGTGGCCGGTGACGAGGTACGCACCGAGTGGCTTCAGCTCCCGGTGGGTGACCTCGCCATCCTCAAGGAGCACGCTTACCTGCTGCCGCTCGTCACCGCCGTACAGGCCGACAAGCCCGCCGGGGTGGCCAGGGTGGGGCGTGACGGCGTGCGGCTGTTCGACTGCCGGTACGGCCTGGCCGAGGAGCTGGAGCCGGTCACCTTCGACCTGGCGACCGCGGGCTCGTCCGGAGAGGAGCCGACGACGCTGCCCGGGCTCTCCCAGCGGGACATCCACCCCAGCCGCTTCGACCAGCGCGTCGAGGAGCACCTGACCAAGTTCCTACGCGAGTCGGCCCCGCACGTGGCCGAGCAGGCCCGGCGGCTGGACTGGGAGACGCTGCTGCTGGTGGGCGACCCCCGCGACACCTCCGTGCTGGGCGAGGCGCTGCCGGTCGGCCCGGAGATCGTCCAGGTGGACGCCGTGCTCGATCCCGCCCTGTCGCCGTCGGAGGTGCTGGAGTTCGTCCGCCCCACTCTCGACGAGGTGCGGGCCAGGAATGACGCCGCCCTGGCCGTACGCGCCCGGGACCTGGCCCTGTCGGGCGGTAACGGCGCGGTCGGCCTCGACGACATCCTCTCCCTGCTGCGGCAGGGCCGGGTCGAGCACCTGCTGCTCGACGAGGCGGGCCAGTGGAACGCCGAGCCCATGGGCGTCACCCCCGAGGAGCTGGAGGAGGAGATGATCGAGCTCACCTACGAGTACGGAGGCGACGTCACCGTGCTGGAGACCGGAGCGGCGGAGGAGCTCGCCGAGGCGGGCGGAGTGGCCGCGATGCTGCGCTGGTGAGCCCACCCATGTCGACGCCGGTTCGCGCGTCGTGCCGGTAGCGCTGCCCCCAGGTCCCGCCTCGTTGCTGTCCTTTCGATGCAGGCGGGTGGGGTACGGGACTGCGGGTTCCGGTTGCTGCGGCGATCACTTTCGTCGCTACCGCATGGTCTTGGTCAGGCGGTAGCGCGCGGGCGGGATGCCGTACCGATCGAGGAAGCTCTGCCGGAGGCTTTCAGTCGTGCCGAAGCCGCAACGGGCCGCGATGGCGGCCATGGGCAGGGATGTGGAGACGAGGAGATGGGCGGCGGCCTCGGTGCGGGCCCGGCGTACGAACCGGCCTGGGCTCTGGCCCAGGTGCTTGAGGAACAGGCGGGTGAGATGCCGCTCGCTCACGCCCGCGTCGGCCGCCAGGGAGGCCGTGGTCAGGTCGCCGTCCAGGTGGCCCGTGATGTGGTCGACGACGCGCTTGACCAGGCTGTCGCTCGGCGGCGGGCTTTCCGTGAACATGCTCATCTGGGCCTGGTTGCCGGGTCGCTGCAGGTAGGCCACCAGGTAGCGGGCCACCTCCCGGGCGAGCGGGGCCCCGTGATCCTCTTCGATGAAGGCGAGCGTGAGGTCGAGGGCGCTCGTGACCCCGGCGGCCGTGGCGACGTTGCCGTCGCGGATGAAAATCGGCTCGGCGTCGACGGTGATCTCCGGGTGACGGGTGGCGAGTACGTACCCGTACTTCCAGTGAGTGGTGGCCCGGCGCCCGTCGAGCAGGCCGGCGGCGGCCAGCACCGCCGCGCCCGTGCACACCGAGGCGACGCGGCGACTCTCCCGGGCCAGACGGCGGACGTGGCCGACGATCACTTGGCTGGCGGCGGCGTCCTCGTGCCCGATTCCCCCCGACACCACGAGTGTGTCCAGCGGTCCGGTGATGTGCTCGAGGGCCTGCTGTCCCTGCAGCGTCAACCCGCTCGCGCAGGTGATGGGCAGGCCTGACGGGGTGGCCAGGCACACGTCGTAGAGCGGCACGGCGCCATGCAGGTTCGCCATTATCAGGCTGGACGTCACGCATGAAATGTCCAGCAACTCCGCCGCATGGTATCCGAGCACGACCACACGTCGTTGAGTCATGGCACGACTCTACGTCGGGAAGACACACAGCCAAGGTTTCCGGACCTGTTTCCGGCCCCCTCGTTGGCGCTTTCTCACACCGCCGGGACAGTTGAGCCAGGCCTCGGACGGAGCTCAATACGCGCCCTGGTGCCGGGGCTATGGAACGGGATATTCCAAAACCCTCCGAGAAAGGACCGGAATGTCAGCCGAGCCACGATTCCACAAAAGCACTGGATCCGCACGTCGCGCTCTTCGTTTGAGTGTCGCCGCCGCGCTGGGTCTGGCCGTACTCCTCAGCGGCCCTCCTGCTGCCGCGGCGCAGGGCGACCCGATCGCGGATGCGCTCGCCCGAGTGGCGGACGGGACCTACACGAACGAGGATCTGGAGTTGCTCAAATCCGATCCGGAGATCGCCGCGCAGGTCCCGGACCCCACGAAACCCGATGAGTCCAGTACAACCACGAACGACGACGCGAGCACGCACGCCATTTGCGGTGCGTACGCGGACGTCTGGTTCCGTAAGCGGAGCCTGCTCGGGTCGACCATATACGTGTGGCATCACCGCGTCGTCTACTGCCGCGACGGCTCTCGGGTGACCTCCTGGCAGAATCGCTACGACTACCTGAGCGACGCTCAGAGCATTGTTTACATGCGAGAGTTGCAGGTGAACCAAGCAGGCGGAATCGGGACGACATCGGCATGGTCGCATCTGCAACGCCATCTGGAGTACTGCGTGGTGAAGTACGGATGCTATGCCAGCATGAAGCCGTGGTCGCGTATCACGGTCCACGGCAACGCGACGTACAGCTACACGGGTTCGGCAGGATGAGCCGACGATCGTCCGGGCTCGACCGGGTGAGCTTCCGGCCGTGAGCGGCGCTCCTGGCGGAATCGCGACCGGTGAGGACATCGGGCGCAGGCGAACGCCGGCTGCCTTTGTTCGCTTCGCGGCGGACCTCGGCAGCCGGTGTTTCCGCTCGTCCCGGGAATGGGCCCCGGAGGACGTGGTTGTGCGTGCGGGCTATCGGCTGTCCGTCGCCAGGCGCACCGCCAGCGCGGCGAAGACGGTGCCGGAGATCCGGTGGAGCCATCTCTGGACGGCCGGGCGCCCGCGGACGAGGTCGCCCAGGCGGCCGGCCAGCAATCCGGCGGAGGCGTCGACCGACAGGCCCACGACGATGAACAGCGCGCCGAGGAAGAAGAACTGCGCGGTCACGCTGCCCCGGGCCGGGTCGACGAACTGCGGGAAGAACGCCAGGTAGAAGGCGATCACCTTGGGGTTGGCGAGGTTCGTCAGCACGGCCTTGCCGTACACGCGTCCCAGCGGCGCCCTGGGCTCCTGCCCGGGGACGTCCTGGTCGCGGCGGGCGGCGAGGAACGACGTGACGGCCAGGTAGACCAGGTACGCGGCTCCGGCGACGCGGATGACGTCGAAGACCGTGGGAAAGGCGCTCAACAGCGCCCCCAGGCCCAGCGCCGCCAGTGTGGTGTGCACGGCCAGTCCCGTGGACATGCCGACCGCCGCGAGCACGCCCGCCCGGGGCCCTGATGCCAGGCCGGTGGCGGCGATGAACAGCATGTCGGGGCCGGGCACGATGGAGACGACGAGGGCTGCCAGGCAGAACGTGACGACGATGTGGGGATCGACAATCATAGGTCGACCCTAGTGCTCGGCTCCATGAGCTCCTCGAGGGTGAGGCCGGGGACGTCGGCGCGTCCGCTTCTGCGGGGCCGGCTCCTGCTTCGGCGGTTCCGGACGTTCGATGCGGGTGGGGTTGCCGCGTACGAGGTCGTCGTGGACGCGCCAGCGGCCGGTGACGGCGGCGCGTTCCGCCGCCTCGTCGCCGCGCTCGATGGCCTGTCGCAGCAGCCGTATGGCGATGCGGCGATTGAGGCTGAACTGCCGCTCGGCGTCGACAACGACGACGATCCCCGTGGGCCGGTGGGTCGCCCGTACCGCCGTGCTGGCCTTGTTGCGATGTTGACCGCCGGGGCCGCCGGTGCGGCACGCGACGATGTCGACGTCTGCTTCCGCGAACGTCGTGCGCGGGGTGTCGACCTGGCACGGTTGCGCGATGACGTACCAGTTCTTCCGGCCGGTGCCGGCCCGGTATGGGCTGGGGGCCTGCCAGCACAGGGTTCCGGTCCACGAGGCGGCGAATGCCTCGGCGCCGTCTCCTGTGATCTGGATGAGGACCGATCGGTAGGTGCCGGCCCGGTCACCGGGGACGGTTCGGACCCGATGGGTCTCCAGATTGTGCCGGGTGGCGTCGGCTTCGAGGCGGTGCAGCAACTGGGCCAGCGCCCAGGCGCACTCCTGTGGGCCACGCCCGGCTGACAGGAGCAGGTGGACGCTCACGGCCTGCCTCGCTTGCGGCGGTGGTCCCGGTGGTCCTTTTGGGGTGTGGACCCGAGGTCGGGCGTCTTGTAGGTGACCAGAGGGATGGTGGTGGCCACGGGCGTGGCCAGGTCATGGTCGACGAGGTCGGCGATGACCTGCTCGATGCGCTTGTAGGCCGTCGGTGCCTCCTCGAAGAGGAGTTGGCGGTCGCCGCACACCACCAGCGACCCCATCGGTGTGCGGCGCAGCTCTTCGACCGTGTGCTTGGCCCGGCCCCGGCGCAGGGCGTCCGCACGGGACATCTTGCGGCCCGCGCCGTGCGCAACGGAATGGTTGGCGTGCGGCCCGGCGTGGCCGGCCACGAGGTAGGAAGGGGTGCCTCGCGTACCGGCGACGAGCACGTCGCGGCCGTCGCCCGGCGCCGCCCCCTTGCGGTGCAGGTAGATCCCGTCGCGGACCTCGACCAGGTTGTGGCACTGGTCGAGGATCGGCTCGGTGGGCTCGGTCCCCAGCGCGTGGGCGACCCGGGCGGCCAGCAGCCGCCGGTTGAGTGATCCCCAGCGTACGGCGTCGTCATGCATCGCCAGGTAGGCGCCGGGGTCAGGGGCGTGGCCCGCGCCGTGGAGCTCAGTGTGTGCTCGCAGGATCTGTTCGCCCAGCCCTCGGGAACCGCTGTGGACGATCAGGACCGTGTCGTCGGCGGCGAGTCCGAGACGGCTCGCGTGGCCCGGCTCGAAGACGGTTCCGATGCGCGCCAGCTCGACGAAGTGGTTGCCTCGGCCGACCGTCCCGAGGCCTTCGAGGTGACCGGCGGGAATATCGCCCTTCACGACGGCCCAGGCCGGGTCATCCGCATCCTGCTCAGGATGCAGCGCGCGATCGAGATCGGGGAACCGGGCGGCGAGCTTCTCGGGTACGGCGCGCTTGAGCTTGACGGGGAACACGGCGATGCCGCAACCGATGTCGGAGCCCACCAGGAACGGGTACAGCCTGGTCGACGCCATGGCGGCGCCGATGGGGGCGCCCTTGCCGGGGTGCAGGTCCGGCATGGCGGCGACGTGCATCATGCCGTCGAGGGCGGCCACCTGGTGGCACTGCGCGACGGCATCGGACTCGATCCAACTGGTGGGGGAGGCGAACACGGCGACGGTGGCCGACCCCGTGGCCGGGATGGACGGCGGCGGAAACTCCTGCCGGGAGTGTTGCTGAGACAAAGACGCTCTCTTCGCTGAACAGGTTCTGGGCTGGCGGCGTTACGGCGGGAGTCGGCGCCGTGGCATCTCGAAAAGCAGCGGGGTGCTGTCCATCAGAGCATCATGGACACAACGTTTCCTGAGCCCTCCGCGCGAGGCAAGCGATTTTCGGCCGTACGGACTTGCACGCCTGCACACCCTCACTCAACGACATGCGGGTGCGCCGTGGTCGACACGCTGAGGCAGCCGTCCCTCCTCGTCAGCCGCTGTGCGAGCAGGGTCCAGAGTGCGCGGACGTCTTCGTCGGCCTTGTCGCGAAGTTCGCTCAGGGTCGGCTGTGCAATGGCGGACTTGGCGGAGGCGGCTGCGGTGCGTCCGTACACGGCCGGGGCGAGTGCACGATTGCGGTTCCGCCGACGTCGCGCCACCGCAATCGTGCCGGCCACCCTCCTTGATGTCAGGCCGGGTTGCTCGTATCCTCCGCCCGGTCAGGTCGGAAGATCTCCTCGATGGTCAGGCCGAAGACGTCGGCGATGGTGAACGCCAGAGGCAGGCTGGGGTCGTACCGCTCGGTTTCGATGGCGTTGATGGCCTGCCGGGAGACGTGGCATCGATCGGCCAGGTCGGCTTGGCTCCATCGGCGAGCTGCACGCAGTTCGCGTAGTCGGTTCTTCATATTGCGCCCTCACCGGTGCAGGCGGGTACGCAGGTCCGCGATCAGCAGCCAGATCGCCACGCCACCGAGGAGGATCAACTGCGCGAGCTGGTGGAGCCGGATGATGCCTGCGGCATCGAGCAGGGTGGCCACCTGCAGCCCCACGAGGACTGCGGCGAACGCAATGGCCATGCTCTCCAACTGAATCCTGCGCAGGTATTCGTCTGCGCGCCGGAATGCCCGCAGCAGCACCCAGGCCACCGCGAGGGTGAACACGGTGGTGGTCGCGATCCACCAGGCCTTCTGGGCGGTGCTCTGATCGGGGGTGCTGCCCAGCGCCAGGGCTATTACCCCCAAAGTAGACACGGGTATGCCGTCGATGAGCACAGCGCGGCGGGCCGCACGTGTCACCTGGTCCTGCTGCACCTGCTTTGTCATGCGTTGAATGTAAGGTTTCCCTTCCATAAAGTAAAGCACCGTTGACGCGGTGGAAGGGAAACCTTACATTTTGAGCCCAACTCAGCGTAGAACCCGCAGGCCATGCCCCGTCCGGCGGTCGCCTCCGGGCACCGGTCGGTATGACCGCCCCGGCGTACAGGGCGCGATCACACGCGCAGCAGGGCCTTGACGGCGCGGCGCTCGTCCATGGCCTTGTAGGCGTCCGCGGCCTGGTCGAGCGGGAGGCGGAGGTCGAAGACCTTGCCGGGGTCGATCCGGCGGTTCCAGATCAGGTCGATCAGCTCGGGCAGGTACCGGCGCACCGGGGCCGGGCCGCCGTGCAGGTGGACGTGGGAGAAGAACAGCTCCGTGCCGTCCAGCCGGACACCGTGGGCCACTCCCACGTAGCCGACGTGCCCGCCCGGGCGGGTGGCGCGGATGGCCTGGAGCATCGACTCCTGGGTGCCGACCGCCTCGACGACCGAGTGCGCGCCCAGCCCGCCGGTCAGCTCCTTGATCCTCGCCACGCCGTCGTCGCCGCGCTCGGTGACGATGTCGGTCGCCCCGAACTCCAACGCGAGCTTCTGCCGCGGCTCGTGGCGGCTCATGGCGATGATCCGCTCCGCGCCGAGTTGCCTGGCCGCCAGCACCGCGAGCAGGCCGACGGCGCCGTCGCCGACGACCGCCACCGTCTTGCCGGGGCCGGCCTGGGCTGCCACCGCGCCGAACCAGCCGGTGCCGAGCACGTCGGACGCGGCCAGGAAGCTCGGGATCAGGTCGTCGCCGGGGACCTCCGGCGTCGCGACGAGCGTGCCGTCGGCGAGCGGGACGCGCAGCCGCTCCGCCTGGGCGCCGAGCGGCCCCATGAGTTCGCGCCGGATGCAGGAGGTCTGGTAGCCGGCCCGGCAGATCTCGCAGGTGTTGTCCGAGGCGAAGAACGACCCGACCACGAACTGTCCGGGCCTGACCGAGGTCACCTCGCTGCCGACCTCCTCCACGATGCCCGCGTACTCGTGGCCCATCGGGGACGGGCCGCCGACGGCGTCGATCCCGCGATACGGCCACAGGTCGGAACCGCAGACACAGGTCGCGGACAGGCGGATGACCGCGTCGGTCGGTGCGACGATCCTCGGGTCCTCGCGCTGCTCCACCCGGACATCGCCGGGGGCGTGCATCACGACACCACGCATTCGATTGCTCCTTACGTGTCGGGGTCGTACGAGTCCGTCACGGACGGACCGGATAGGGGCACCCCTCCGCACTGCGGTCACGGCAGGGAGGGAAGTGCCACGCCATCCAGGTAACCGGCTTCCCGCCTGCCCAGGGAGTGCCTGGTGAGGGGTGTACCGGCAGTACATCCCTTCCACCGGGCGCGAGCGCGTACCGTCGAAGAGTGGACAACCGCGAAGAAGTCCGCGAGTTCCTCGTCTCGCGGCGCGCCAAGATAACCCCCGAGCGGGCCGGGCTGCCCGCCGGCACCAGGCGCCGCGTTCCCGGGCTGCGCAGGAGCGAGGTCGCGGCGCTGGCCGACGTCAGCGTCGAGTACTACGCCAAACTCGAGCGCGGCAACCTCGCCGGCGTGTCCCCCGGCGTTCTCGAGGCCGTCGCCCGCGCGCTCCAGCTCGACGACGCCGAGCGGGCCCACCTGCTCAACCTCGCGCACGCGGCCGACGGCTTCGACGCGCTCGCGAGGCCCCGGCAGCGCGCCACCAGGCAGTGGGCGCCGCACCGGAGCCTGCAGTGGACCCTGGACGCGGTCACCGCCGGGCCGGCGTTCGTCCGCAACGGCCGCATGGACCTGCTGGCCGCCAACCGGCTCGCGCGTGCCTTCTACTGCGACTTCTACGCCACCGGTCAGCGGCCGCCGAACCTCGCCCGCTTCACCTTCCTGGACCCGGCGTCCCGCCGCTTCTACCTCGACTGGGACCAGGCCGCCGACATGACCGTCGCCATCCTCCGCACCGAGGCCGGCCGCGACCCCCACGACAAGGAGCTCCACGACCTGGTCGGCGAATTGTCCACCCGCAGCGACGCGTTCCGCGTCCGGTGGGGCGCCCACAACGTCCGCCGCCACGGCACCGGCGTGAAGAGGTTCCACCACCCTGTTGTGGGCGACCTGACCCTCGCCTACGAGGGCCTGGAGATGGCCGCCGCTCCCGGCCTCACCCTCACCGTCTACACCGCGGAACCGGGCTCGCCCTCGGAGGAAGGCCTGCGCCTGCTCGCCTCCTGGGCCGCCACCCAGGAAGCCGGCTCCCGCACGCAGCAGCTCTCGACCGGCTGACGGTCAGGAGCCGCCGGACACCCACGCCGTACGATTTATCCGGGTTCGCCGGGCGGAGTATCCTGCTGCGCACGTGTCACCGACCTTCCCCCGCACCTCTCGGGACCCGCGGGTGGCAACGCACGGTACGGAGTCCGGCGCGGGTGGGCTGGGCTCGGCGTGAACGAAAGGGTGTCAAGTGGCGCGCTGTGAGGACCCTGAGCAGGGGCCGCTGACGGCGGCCGGATCCGGGGTGTTCGCCGCCGACGACGAGGTCGGCCGGGATCTGGCGCTGGTGGACTGGCGGGCGACCCCGCTCGGGCCGCCGGAGGAGTGGCCGCAGAGCCTTCAGACGGCGGTGAGCATCCTGCTGTCGTCCCGGTTCTCCATGTGGATGGCGTGGGGGCCGGAGCTGACCTTCTTCTGCAACGCCGCCTACCGCCGCGACACGCTGGGCCGGAAATACCCGTGGGCGCTGGGCCGGCCGGCCAGCGAGGTCTGGGCGGAGATCTGGGACGACATCGGCCCGCGGATCGACACCGTGCTGGCCACGGGTAAGGCGACCTGGGACGAGGCGCTCCTGCTGTTCCTCGAACGGGCCGGCTACCCGGAGGAGACCTACCACACGTTCTCCTACAGCCCCCTCCGGGACGACTCCGGCACCGTGGTCGGCATGTTGTGCGTCGTCAGCGAGGAGACCGAGCGGGTCATCGGCGAGCGGCGCATGGCGACCCTGCGGGATCTCGGCTCCGATCCCAGTGTGGTCCGCACCGAGCAGGAGATGCTCGCCTTCGCCTGCCGGCAGCTCGGCCGCAACCTGCGCGACCTTCCGTTCACGTTGACCTACCTGTACCAGGACGGCGGCGGCGCACGGCTGGCAGGGGTGACCGGAATCTCGGCCGGGCATCCTGCCGCACCTCTCACGCTGCCGGCCGACGACCGGGACGCGGTGTGGCCCGCGGCGGCGCTCGCTCGGGGAGAGTCGGTGGTCGTGCCGCTCGACCCTGTCCCTGACGACCGGGCCCCGTTCGCCGGTCTCCCGGCCGGAGACTGGCCGGAGCCGCCCACGCAGGCGCTGGTGGTGCCGCTGCTCCAGCAGGGCAGCGCGCCGTACGGGTTCCTGGTGGCCGCGCTCAACCGATACCGCGCGCTGGACGAGGCGTACCGCGGGTTCGTCGAGCTGGCCGCGGGGCACGTCGCGGCGGGCGTCGCGAGCGCCCGCAGCTACCAGGCCCAGCAGCGGCGGGCGGAGGAACTGGCCGAGCTCGACCGTGCGAAGACCGTCTTCTTCTCCAACATCAGTCACGAGTTCCGCACCCCGCTGACCCTGATCATGGGGCCGGTGGAGGAACTGCGCGGCCGCCTGCAGGGAGCCGACGCGCAGGTGCGGGAGGAGCTGGAGGTCATCCGCCGCAACGGGTTGCGGCTGGGCAAGCTGGTCAACACCCTGCTGGACTTCTCCCGCATCGAAGCCGGCCGCATGCAGGCCAGCTACGAGCCGGTCGATCTGGCCGAGGTCACCGCCGAGCTGGCCAGCCTCTTCCGCTCCGCCATCGACAAGGCGGGCCTGGCCTTCCGGGTCGACTGCCCTCCCATGGACGAGCCGGTCTACATCGACCGCGGCATGTGGGAGAAGGTGGTGCTCAACCTGCTCAGCAACGCGCTGAAGTTCACCTTCGAGGGCTCGATCGGCGTCACCGTGCGCGGGGAGGACGACCACGCGGTGGTGACCGTCACCGACACGGGCATCGGCGTCCCGGCCGACGAGGTGCCGCGGCTGTTCGAGCGGTTCCACCGGATCGAGAACGCGCGCTCGCGGTCGAACGAGGGAAGCGGCATCGGGCTGGCCCTCGTGCAGGAGCTGGTCGGCCTGCACGGCGGCACCATCACCGCCGACAGCACCGAGGGCGAGGGCACCCGCTTCACCATCCGCCTGCCGTACGGCTCCGCGCACCTGCCCGCCGAGGCGATCACGGCGGCCGGAACCGGCGCGGGCGCCACCGCCGCGGACCCGTACGTCGAAGAGGCGCTGCGCTGGCTGCCCGCGGACGACGGCGGCGAGCCCGCCGGGGACACGATGGGCATGTCGTCCCGCGAGGGCTCCGCCGCCCGGTCCGGCGGCTCGGCCGCGCCGGCGCGTGTGCTGGTCGCCGACGATAACGCCGACATGCGCGAGTATCTCGTGCGTCTCCTCAAGGGCGCCGGCTACCAGGTCAGCACCGTAGGCGACGGGATGGAGGCCCTGGACGCCGTCCGCGCGGACGCCCCCGACCTCGTGGTCAGCGACGTGATGATGCCGCGACTGGACGGCCTGTCCCTGGTCGCGGCGCTGCGGTCCGATCCGCGCACCGCCGCCGTGCCCGTGGTGCTGCTGTCGGCCCGGGCGGGCCAGGAGGCGTCCATCGAGGGCCTGCAGGCCGGAGCCGACGACTATCTGGTCAAGCCCTTCACCGCTGCGGAGTTGCTCGCGCGGGTGCGGGCGAACATGGACATGGCGCGGCTGCGCCAGCACCAGGCGCGCTGGCGCACCGCTTTGGTGGACTCGCTGCAGGAGGCGTTCTTCGTCTGCGACGAGCGGGGCGCCGTCGTCGAGATCAACAGCGCCTTCACCGACATCCTCGGCTACGGTCCCGAGAACCTGCCCTACACGCCGATCCACCCGTGGTGGCCGGACGCCGCCACCGATCCCGAGGCACACCGGCAGGTCGCCGACGCCTTCGGCGGCCTTCTCGGCCCGGGCCAGGGCAGCTACACCATCCCCGTCACGCATCGTGACGGGCACCGGATGTGGGTCAGCGTCACCTTCAACCACGCGCAGGATCCCGACACCGGGCGCCGGGTCGTCGTCGGCACCCTCCGCGACGTCACCGCCGAGCATTACGCCATCCAGCGCGAGAGCGCCCTCGCCTCGCTGAGCACCAGCCTGTCCCAGGCCGGGAGCCTCTCCGACGCGCTGACCGGCGCCCTGCGGGAACTGCAGAGCCTGTGGCGCGCCCGGTCCGTGCTGGCCGCCGTCTTCGACCAGGGCGACGAGCCGACCGTGACCGCCACCGGTGAGCCGGTGGACTGGCACGGGCTGCCCGAAGAACGCCGCCGTACGCTCACCGATCTGCTGCAGCGGCCTCTGCTCACCCCGGTCGCCGGCGACGACGGGGTCGGCATCATGCTGGAGCACCCCGAGGGCCAGCTTGCCCTGTGGGTCGACCTGGGCGGCCACCGGCCTTTCACCGGTGAGGACCAGGTGCTGCTGTCGCTGCTGGCCGGGCGGCTCGCCCAGGGACTGGTGCGCGCCCACCAGATCGACCAGCAGCGCGAGACCGCCATCGCGCTGCAGCGCGCCATCCTCGGCCCCGCCCAGCTGCCCGAAGGGTTCGCCGTACGCTACGAGCCCGCCACCCGGCCCCTGGAGGTCGGCGGCGACTGGTACGACACGGTCGCCCTGCCGGGGGGACGCATCGGCATCGTCGTCGGCGACTGCGTCGGGCGCGGGGTGGAGGCCGCCGCCGTCATGGGACAACTGCGCAGCGCGTGCCGCGCGCTGCTGCTGCAGGACGACAGCCCGGCCCGCGTGCTCATGGCCCTGGACCAGTTCGCCGCCGGCGTCCCCGGCGCCAAGTGCACCACCGTCTTCTGCGCCGTACTCGACCCGGAAACCGGGCGCCTGTCCTACTCCAGCGCCGGGCACCCGCCGGGGATCCTCGCCCACCCCGACGGCAGCACGGGCCTGCTCGACGGCGGACGTTCCGTTCCCCTGGCCGTACGCCCGGGCGCGACCCGCCCGGAGAGCGAGACCGTCATCCCGGCGCGCGCCACGCTCATGCTGTACACGGACGGCCTGGTCGAGCGCCGCCGCCGTCCGCTGTATTCGGGCATCGACCAGGCAAGCCAGGCCGTACAGGACGGCAGGAACGTGGCCGTCGACGACCTCGCGACCCAGGTGATGATCCGCCTGGCGCCCGCCGACGGCTACGACGACGACGTCGCTCTGCTGCTCTACCGGCACCCGGCCCCGCTGGAGATGACCTTCCCCGCCGAGTCGTCCCAGCTGGCCCCCGTCCGCAAGGCGCTGCGGGGCTGGCTCGGCCAGTGCGACCTGCCGACCCAGATCGTCCAGAACATCCTGGTCGCCGCCGGTGAGGCGTGCGCGAACGCCATCGAACACGGCCATCGCCACACCCCGGGCGACATCGTCCGCCTGCGGGCCGAGGCGTCGGTCGACAACCTGCGCCTCACCGTCGCCGACAGCGGCCGCTGGAAGTCCCCCGAGCCCGAGGCCAACGCCCACCGCGGGCGCGGGGTCGCGCTCATGCGCGCCATGATGCAGCAGGTCACCATCACCCCCGGCCCGTACGGCACCACCGTCGACATGCAGATGAGGATCGCCTGATGACCACGCCCCTGACCCTCACTCCTGGGGTTCGCCCGGACGGCGTCGCTCTCCTGACCGCGGCCGGTGAGATCGACATGAGCAACACCGACACCCTCGCGGCCGCTCTCGAGAGCACCCCGGGGCCCGTCGTCATCGACCTGACCTCCGTCGAATACCTCGACAGCGCGGGCCTGAGCGTCCTGTTCGCCCACGCCGACCGCATCACCCTCATCGCCAACCCGCTGCTGACCCCCGTCCTGACCATCTCCGGTCTCGCGGACCTCGCCACCGTCCACGAGGGCGGCCCCGACGTCCGTTAGGGCAGGCGTTTCGGCCTTCTTTGCGGTTCCATCGCCTCAAGTGAGATTTTGCTCTCGCTTGCGTTGATCTCTTTACACGAGTCATGTGATAGTTGACTATCAAGTGGCGACTCGACGGCTCGTGGTGAACGACGATCCGCTCTGGAGGCATCATGACCACTGTCGAACCCCGGACCTTCCCCTTCGGTCAGGTGGAGCGGCTGGAGGTGGACCCGCTCTTCTCCCGGTTGCGGCAGGAGGAACCGCTGTGCCGGGTCCGGCTGCCCTACGGTGAACCCGCCTGGCTCGCGACCCGATATGAGGACGTCAAGGTCGTGCTGGGCGACGCGCGGTTCAGCCGGGCCGCGGCGATCGGCCGCGACGAGCCGCGGATGCGGCCCCACCAGTCCCGCTCCGGGAGCATCCTCAGCTTCGACCCGCCCGAGCACAGCAGGCTGCGCAGGCTGGTGTCGAAGGCGTTCACCGTACGGCGGATCGAACTGCTGCGGCCACGGACGCAGGAGATCGCCGACGGTCTCGTCGGCGCGATGCTGGCCAAGGGCGCCCCGGCCGACCTCGTCGAGGACTTCGGGCTGCCGCTGCCGATCACGGTCATCTGCGAGTTGCTGGGGGTGCCCGTCGAGGACCGGGTCGACTTCCGCACCTGGTCGGACGCGCTGCTGTCCACCACGCGGTTCACCCCGGAGCAGGTGGTGCACTGCATGGGCCTGCTACGGGAGTACATGGCGGGGCTCATCGCCCAGCGCCGGCAGGCCCCGAAGGACGACCTGCTCAGCGCGCTCGTCGCGGCCCGCGACAACGAGGAGCGGCTGTCGGAGGAGGAGATGCTGTCGCTGGCCGAGGCGCTGCTGGTCGCCGGTCACGAGACCACGGCCACGCAGATCCCGAACTTCGTCTACGTGCTGCTCACCCACCCCGAGCAGCTCGCGGCGCTGCGCGCGGACCTCGACCTGATCCCCAGGGCGGTCGAGGAGCTGATGCGCTTCGTCCCGCTCGGGAGCGGCGCTTCCATCGCCCGCTACGCGCTGGAGGACGTCGAGTTGGGCGGCGTCACGGTGCGCGCCGGGGAGCCGGTGGTCGTGAGCCTGGTGTCGGCCAACCGCGACGAGTCGGTCTACACGAACCCCGACGACCTCGAATTCGACCGTCAGCAGGCCTCGCACGTGGGGTTCGGGCACGGGGCGCACCACTGCCTCGGCGCGCCGCTCGCCCGGATGGAGCTGCAGGTCGCCCTGCGTACACTGCTCACACGGCTGCCGGGACTCCGTCTCGCCGGCTCGCAGGACGACGTCGTGTGGAAGACGGGGTTGTCCACCCGGGGGCCCGAGCACATGCTTGTCACCTGGGACCAGCCCTGACGGGCGTCCGGAGCTAATCGATAGTCACCTATCACTTGGTTATCCTGTGGTGGTGACCACCGAGACCTCGCGGCGGCTGCGCGCCGACGCCGCACGCAACTCCAGCAGGATTCTGCGCGCGGCCCGGGAGGTCTGGGCGGAGCAGGGGCCCGACGCGCTGCTCGAAGACATCGCCCGCCGCGCCGGGGTCGGCATCGCGACGCTCTACCGTCACTTCCCCGACAAGGCGGGCCTGGTCAGGGCGGCCCTCGACCAGAGCTTCGCCGAGGACATCGCCCCCGCCATCGAACGGGCGCTCGGCGACGACGATCCCCGGCGCGGTCTGGCCACCGTGCTCGAGGCGGCGATGTCCACGGCGGCCCGTGAGCACAACACCCTGGCCGCCGCCCGGAACTCCGGCGCCGTCACCGCGGAGGCCAGCAGTCCGTTCATCGAGTCGCTGACCCTGCTGGCCCGGCGCGGGCAGCAGGCCGGGCTCATCCGCGCCGACCTCGTCCCCGACGACCTGCCCAGGATCATGGTCATGCTGATGGGCGTGCTGTGGACGATGGATCCCGGCAGCGACGGCTGGCGGCGCTACCTCGCGCTCGTCCTCGACGCCCTGTCACCTGACACGGCTTCCCCGCTGCCGGCCGCCGTGCCGCTCAGGTCACCGCGCAAACGGGGCGGGTGGCCCGTGTGACGCCTCGGGCGCGGGCGTAGGGTGCGTGAGCGACGGCCTGTGTCGGAACAGTGCTCGGAAGGACTCCGGGTACCCACAGGCCGTCGCCGGTCACGGACGGCCCCCGCCGGGGGCCGGTGGTTCAGGCCGCGGCGCGGGCGGCCTCGAACCGGGCGATGACGTCGTTCCAGTCGACCAGGCTCCACAACTTCTCGACGTAGTCCGGCCGGACGTTGCGGTACTGCAGGTAGTACGCGTGCTCCCAGGCGTCGAACACCAGCAGCGGTGTGGTGTTCATGCCGACGTTGCCGTGGTGGTCGTACACCTGCTCGACCACCAGGCGCCGGCCGAGCGGCTCCCATGCCAGCACACCCCACCCCGAGCCCTGCACCGTGCTCGTCGCCGTGGTGAGCTGCTTCTGGAATGCCTCGAACGAGCCGAAGTGCTCGTCGATGGCCTCGCCCAGCGCGCCGTCGGGCCGGTCACCGCCGTCCGGCGACAGGTTCTGCCAGAAGATCGAGTGCAGGACGTGGCCGGACAGGTTGAAGGCGAACGTCTTCTCCAGCCCGACCAGGCCACCGAACTCGCCCTTGTCCCTGGCCTCGGCGAGCCGTTCGAGGGTGTCGTTGGCGCCCTTCACGTACGCCGCGTGGTGCTTGGCATGGTGCAACTCCAGGATCTCGCCCGTGATCGCCGGCTCGAGTGCCGCGTAGTCGTAGGGCATGTCCGGCAGCGTGTACTGAGTCATCAGACGCTCCTTATTGCAAATAATTCGCAACTACGAGTTTGATGCAACCGATTGCGGCCGCGCAAGGGTGCCCGGCTCTTGTGGTCGGGGAGGCCGGCGGGCCGCCTACGTCAGCCGGAAGCTCCGCCGCGATCGGACGCGGACGCGGTGAGCCTGGCGAGGGCGGCGGCCGAGGGGGTGTCCGGCTCGGCCTGGTAGGCGATGACGACCTGGCCGTCCGCCCCGCCGACCGTCAGGCTGTGACGCCGCAGGACGAGCGGCCCGACGACGGGATGGCAGAACTCCTTCGTCTCGTCGCGCGTCGGGCGGACGTCGTGGCGTTCCCACAGGCGGCGGAAGTCGTCCGAGGCCGCCGACAGCTCCCCGACCAGCTCGCGGAGGGCCGGGTCGTCGAGGTCGGCGCCGGCCACGGCCCGCAGCGCGGCGACCGAGTCGGCCGCGACGGCGTCCCACGTGGGGAACAGCGCCCGCGCGCCGGGGTCGAGGAAGACGTCTCTGACGAGGTTGCGGCCGGGCCGATACATGGGCGCCAGGGCGATCGCCGTCGCGTTGGCGGCCAGCACGTCGAAGCGGCATCCCCGCAGGTAGGCGGGCGTGCCCACCCACGTGTCGAGGAGCCGCTGGGTGCCCGGGGCCGGTCGTTCCTCCGGCCGCTGGGGTGGCTCGCCGCTCCGTCTCGGCGCTTCACGGGCGAGGGCGTGCAGGTGGGCCGTGAGGTCGGCGTCGAGGCGCAGGGCGGCGGCGAGTGCGTCGAGCACCTGCTCGGAGGGGTTGCGGTCGCGACCCTGCTCGAGCCGGGTCAGGTAGGCGAGGCTGACGCCCGCGAGCGCGGCGAGCTCGTCGCGGCGCAGCCCGGCCACCCGGCGCCGCCCGATCTCGGGAAGCCCGGCGTCCTTCGGGCGTACGAGCGCGCGGCGGGCCTTGAGGAAGTCGCCGAGAGCGTTGTTGCCGGCCATGTCACCCGCCACTGTAGGCAGGGCCCGCCGGCGATGGTGACCCTGTCACGGTGATGGCTGTTCCGTCCCGCGTCGGGCAGGGTGATCGGTATGAGTACCGAACACACACGCACCTGGTTCGTCACCGGAGCATCCCGCGGCTTCGGGAACGTGTGGACGCGGGCGGCGCTGCGGCGCGGCGACCGGGTCGTCGCGACGGCCCGGGACGTTTCCACGCTGAAGCCGCTCGCCGACGAGTTCGGCGACGCCGTCCTCCCGCTGACGCTCGACGTGACCGACCGGGAGGCCGCCTTCACCGCGGTGGCCCGGGCGGCCGAACGCTTCGGCGGGATCGACGTCGCCGTCAACAACGCGGGGTACGGCCTGTTCGGCGCGGTGGAGGAGGTCACCGAGGCGCAGGCGAGAGCTCAGCTGGAGACCAACCTGCTCGGCGCGCTCTGGGTCACCCAGGCCGTGCTGCCCGGCATGCGGGAGCGCGGGCGGGGTCACATCCTCCAGGTGTCGAGCATCGGCGGCGTCGCCGCGTTCCCCATGCTGGGGCTCTACAACGCGTCGAAGTGGGGCCTTGAGGCGTTCAGCGAGTCGCTCGCCCAGGAGGTCGCCCCGCACGGGATCAAGGTGACCATCATCGAGCCCGGCCCGTACGGCACCGACTGGAGCGGATCGTCGGCCGTCCACGCCGAGCCGCTTCCCGCGTACGAGCACGTCCGGGAGGCCCGCCGGGCCGCCGCGGCGGGGAGGGTCCCGATCGATCCCGAGGTCACGGCCGAGGCGGTCCTCGCGCTGGTGGACGCGGAACGGCCCCCGCTGCGCCTGTTCCTGGGCGGCTACTGCCTGCCGATCGCGGAGCGGGTCTACACCGAACGCCTGGACACCTGGCGGGAGTGGCGCTCCCTCGCCGAGTCCGCCGACGGCTGACCCTCGGCGGCTCACCACGGTCCGCCGGCGCTGCTCGCGATCACCGCGTACGCCTCCGGGAGGACCGCCGCGAGGACGGCTGAGCCGACGGCTACCCGGCTCTGGCCGCTCCGGCGTGGAGTTCGGTGAACAACCGCTCCCAGGCCAGGCGTATCCCGTCCATGTCGTACCGCCTGACCGACGTCCTGGCCGCCTCGCCCAGCGCGTGCCGTAGAGACGGGTCGCCGATCAGCACTTTCATGGCGGCGGTGAGCGCGCCGACGTCTTCGGGGGGAACCAGCAGCCCGTCCCGGCCGTGCGTGACGATGTCCGCGGGCCCGTGGGGGCAGTCGAAGCTCACGACGGGCAGCCCGTGGGCCATCGCCTCGATGAGCACCATGCCGAAGCCCTCGTATCGCGAGCTGAGGACGAACATCGCCCCCTTGGCCAGCTCCTGTTCGAGGCTGGTCGTGCCGCCCATCAGGAAGGCGTGGTTGTAGAGATGCAGGCGGTGGATCAGGCGCCGTAGGCTGCCGTGCTCCCTGCCGTCGCCGTAGATGCGCAGCCGCCAGTCGGGGTGTTCCGCGACGACCTCGGCGAACGCCTTGATCAGCAGGTCGAACCCCTTCTGCCGGGTGAGCCGCCCCGCCGCCACGATGATCCTGCCGTCGAGCGCGGCGGGAGGCCGGTCGGCGGGCGTCAGGCCGTTGGGGATGGTCGCAAGGCGGGTCCGCGCGCCGTCGAGCAGCGCCGCGTACTCGCCCAGGTCGGCGTCGGTGAGACTGACCACGGCGTCCAGCCGCGGGTACCAGCGGGCGATCTCGGCGACGAGCTCGGGCTTGTGGGAGCGCAGATACATGTGTTCCTGGCCGACCCGTACGACGTTCTCCGGGGCGTAGCGGGCGGACAGCAGGTTGAGCGCGGGGCGGGTCGTGACCAGCACCCCGCCGTCGAGCGAGCGCAGAAATCTCACGATCTTCTGGTCGCTCAGCCGGTTGAAGGTGGCGTACCGCACCTCGGTGGGCGGAACGAGCAGGCTCGGCCGGCGCCGGAGCCAGTGGCGGGCGGGATGCCGCCAGCGCGGGCCGCGAAGGTCCGCCAGGGTGCGCATGCGGACCCGGGGATCGACGGGGAACCTGGGCCGGTCCCTGGTCTGGAAGACGCTGATCAGCTCCACGTCGTGATCGGTGGCGGCCATGACGTTGACCTGGTTGATCACGGTGCGGATGGTGCCGCCGACCCCGTAGGCGTTCATGATGAGGTAACGGAGCTTCATGCGTGGACCGGCCTGGAGATCAGCGACAGGTTCTGCATCACGGTGTAGTACGGCTTGACGCTGACGGCGCCCGTCGGCGCCTCGCCCGTCTGTGCCGGGAAGGTCATGACCTTCTTCTTGTCGGAGATGTCGTCCAGGTGGCGTCCCAGCCGAAGCGGCTCCGGATCGCCGGGCAGCGTGAGATGGAGATCCCAGACCTGGCGGCCGTCGATTCGGCGGGATGCCACGGCCGAGACGACCAGTTCGACGGGGAAGGCCGCCTCGAACCGGTCGCCGTCCACCGTCGCCGGGCAGCTCAGCACGAGACCGGGCCGGTCCCGGTTGGTGAGGGTGAGGATCGCGGTCGTCCCCGGGGGCGGAGCGGGGGCCGCGCCGACGATGCGGCCCATCACCAGGACTCTTCCGTCTCGCGGCCAGACCTGCTCCACCTCGGCGTGCCTTGATGTCATCGGCCCTGCTTCCTGTGCGTTCCGCTTTCGCGGGGTAGCCTCGACCTACTAGCTCGATAGTAACTACTATTCTGATAGTAGTTCGTGCTCAGGGAGGCTGGATTGACCGACACGGGACATGGCGACAGACGCCCCGCGGGCATGCTGGAAGACGAGGTGCTCGCGGTGTTGTGGTCGAAGACGGCGCCCGTGAGCCCGGCCGAGGTGCAGGCCGAGCTCGGCGGCTCCCTGGCGTACACCACGATCATGACCACGCTCGCGCGTCTGGAGCGCAAGGGCCTGGCCAGCCGGCGGCGCTCGGGCCGGGGGTTCGTCTACGCCCCCGCGGTGGACGAGGCGTCGCACACCGCGGAGGCCATGAACGAACTGCTCGCCCGCAGAAGCGACAGGGCGGCGGTGCTCGCCCAGTTCGTGTCACGGCTCAGCGCGGACGACGAGCAGATCCTGCAGAAGCTGCTCCGGGAGATGGACGACTGACATGCACACCATCGTCTACCTGCCGTTCGTCGTGTCGGCGCTGCTGGGTCTCGCGATTCCGCGGTGCGGGCGCCGGCTCGCGCCGGCCACCGCCACCCGGCTCCTGGTCGCGGCCGGCGTGGCGTGCGCCGCCAGTTCGGTCCTCGCACTCGTCTTCCTGGCCAGCACCTACCTCGGTCAGGTGCCGCTCGTCGCTTCCTTCGGCGACTGGTCCGCCGGCCTGTTCGAAGCGCTCGATCCGGTGCCGCGGCCCGCCGCGCAGCTCGCGTTGCTGGCGCTCGCGGTCGTGGGGGCTCTGGCGGTCAGGACCGCGGCGCGGCAGGCCCTCGCGCTGCGGCGCGCGTCGCGGACCTGCCGCCGCGCGCCCGCCGCCTCCGGCGGCCTGGTGGTCGTCGACGACCCGGTTCCGCACGCGTACGCCGTGCCCGGGGGCTTCGGCGATCCCGGCCGTGTCGTGGTGACGACCGGGATCCTGCGTGCCCTCGGCGCGGAGGAGCGAAGGGTCCTGCTCGCCCACGAGCGCGCTCATCTGCGCCACCGCCATCACCTCTACCGGACGGTGGCCGCCGTGGCCGCCGCACTGAACCCGCTGCTGGCGTCCCTGCCACGGGCGGTGGAGTACACCACCGAGCGCTGGGCCGACGAGCGGGCGGCCGAGGAGGTGGGCGATCGGAAGGTCGCGGCCCGCGCCATCGTCAAGGCGGCGCTGGCCGGTGGGGAGCGTCAGCGGCGGGCGGGCCTCGCCGCCCTCGCCTTCGGCCATGGCGACGTGCTCCCCCGGATCAACCATCTGCTGACCGCGCCGCCGCGCCGCCGACCTTTGACGGCGGCCGCACTGATCGTGGCCGTGGCCGCCTGTCTCGTCGCGACCAACGAGTCCCGCGCCGACACGGAGTCCTTGTTCGAAAAGGCGGAGACTTCTCCGCCGGTCGTGCACGTGGTCGCCGGCGGGCACCACGCGGGCGCGGCGGGGGTGCCGGTCCTGCGTGGCGCGCCGCTTCGGACGGGATGCCCGGCCGGACGTCCGTGCGTTTCACTGATCAAGGGAGTTCCGTGATCCTCAGGCGCCTTCGCCTGCCCGTCCTGCTCGTCGTCGCCACCGGTCTGCTGGGAGCCGCCGCGAGGACCGCCACGGTGACGGACGTGGACCTGAACGCCGACCTGGCGGTGGAGGCGCTGCGCACGCCCGACCTGACCCGGGTCGCCGGCATCCTCGACGTCGTCTTCGGGCCGGTCGCCGGTGTCCTGATCGTCGCGCTTCTCGCGGCCACGCTCGCCCTCACGGGACGGGTGCGCGCGGCCGTTATGGCGACCCTGGTGGTCGCGGCCGGCTGGACCACCAGCGCGATCTTCAAGCAGATCATCGCCCGGCCCCGGCCACCGCTCGCGGACCAGCTTCTGCTGGAGACCGGCCACGACAGCTTTCCCAGCGGGCATGTCGCGCTCACGCTGTCCCTGGCGGTCGCCGCCGCCTTCCTCGCCGTCCGTACGCGCTGGTTCGCCCTCGTGGTGTGCGCCGGAGGCGTTCTGGTCGTGGCGCAGGCGTTCGCCCGCATGTACCTCGGGGTCCATTACCCCACCGACGTGGTCGGCTCCCTGCTGTCGGCCACCGCGGGCACCACGGCCGTCATCGCTCTGCGGAGGCCTGTCGGCAGCGTTGCCGACCGCCTTCCCTTCCTCTCCGGACGGGGCGCTCGCGACCACCGGTGAATGCCGCCGCGATCTTCGTCCTTCCGTACGGGCAGCTCTGGCTGCGAAGGTACGCGACTTTTACCGAAAGCGGAAGCAGTAATTTCGCGCTGTCGGCCGCTTTTGTCGGTTCAGAGGGAAAGTCGGACTGATCGTTGACAAAGTTCTGAGGTGGAGCTCACACTTCCCTGAGTCATCGCGTTGGGCTGGGATGGGGCTCGTGGGTCGGCGTCGCAGCGCGATGGGCTTCTGTCCGACCGACAAGAGGAGTGACATGCCATCCTCTCGACCACGTCCCAGGCCGCGATCTCGTTCCGCCCTGGCCTCCGCCGTGCTCACGGTGCCGGCCCTGTTGCTCGGCGCGCCGGGTGTGGCCCTCGCCGCGGAGTCCGGAGCGGCGCCCGTCCTCGACACGGCCACGCTGTCGCCGGTCGCCGAGGTGCTGAACTACAACGGCGCGACCACCACCGCGTACACGCCGTCGAGCACGACCGGGACCAACGGCTGGTTCACCGGCGGCGAGGTGACGTTGCGTCTGTCCGCGACGGACGACGACACCGTCGCGTCCTTCCGGGTGACGGTCGGGTCGGACCCCGCCGTGGAGGTGCCGGCCGTACGGAACGGCGCGCGCGGCACGGCCGACTACGTCATCAAGGGCGACCGCAACAGCACCGTCCGCTACAGCGCCGTCGACGCGGCCGGCAACGTGTCGGCCGCCAAGACGGTCACGGTGAGGATCGACACCAAGCCGCCGGTCGCCGCCTGGCCCGGCGTCGCGAACGGCAAGGTGCCCCACAGCGCGCTCGCCTCCTCCATCACGCCGACGCGTACCGACCCCACCCCGGGCTCGGGCGGCGCCGCGGTGCGGGACATGTGGATCGACGGCACGTGGACCTACCCCCTGCCGCTGGACCCGGCCACTCTGTCCGTCGGCGGGCACACGTGGGCGGTCAACCTCGGCGACTCCGCCGGCAACGGGGCCAAATACACCCTGACCTTCCAGATCACCACCTCGGTCGCGGACCTGCGTGCCCTGGTCCAGCGCTACGTCGCTGCGGGCAAGGTCTCCTCGCCGAACGGCGACCGCCTGCTGGCCCTGCTCGCCGAGGCGGACGGCGGCGACGCCCAAGCCGCGCTGACGCGCTTCGGCCGGCTCGCCGGCGAGGTCGTGCCCGAGGGCCACATGCGCGACTCCCTCGTGAAGGACGCCGCCTACCTGGTGGAGGAGCTCCGGGGAGTCAAGCACCCCGACATCGCCACCGGCGTCACGGTGAGCGAGGGACAGGGCATGGCCCGGTATCCGTTCCGGGTCCCGGCCGAGCCGGTGCGCAACGCGAAGCCGAAGTTCAAGATCCTTCTCTTCGGGCCGAAGCCCGGCGCCTTCCGGCACGAGCACATCCCGCTGACCATGTCCGTGATCCAGGACATGGGCCGGGCCAACAACTTCGACGTCGACGTGTACGACTACCTGAGCCCCGACGTGTCGGTCCCGAACCCCTTCGAGAGCATCGAGCGCCTGTCGCAGTACGACGCGATCGTGGGCGTCTCCAGCGTCGGCAACGACACGTTCTCCACGGCGCGTCCCTCGGGGGCCGACCCGAACGTCAAGGTGAACGAGCAGGCCGTCCTCAAGCAGTACATCAACAACGGCGGCGGCTTCGTCGCCCTGCACGGCGCCACCGACTCCATGCACCAGTGGGACTGGTACAAGGGCCTGGCCGGCGGCGAGTTCGACAACCACGGGTCCAACGGCGGCGGCATCCAGAACACCTGCGGAGCCTGCAACATCGGTGAGCTGGTGACCGAGGACGGCACCAACCCGGCCACCCGGCAGTTCCCGGAGAAGTTGAAGATCGTCGACGAGCTGTACAACTGGACCTTCCTGCCGCGCGAGAAGGTGCACGTCCTGCAGACGCTGAACGAGTCGACCTACGTCGGCAGCATCGGGGCCGGCGCCGGCCGGATCGAGGGCGCCGACCACCCGATCTCGTGGTGTCAGAACTACGACGGCGGGCGCTCGTTCACCCAGGCGCTCCTGCACAACTGGGAGAACACCCTCGACCCGCTGTTCCAGCAGAACATCCTGGAGGGCGTCAAGTGGGCGGCCGGTCAGACCGAGGCGAACTGCGTCACCCATGACGAGCTGCGCAAGCTCGTCGCCGCCGGTGCGGCGGACGGGTCCGTCGGCGCCGACCTGGCCTCCGGGCTGAGCCAGGCGCTCGGCGCGTCGTACGACGCGTACCTCGTCAAGGACTACGCCGGCGCCCTCGCGCAGGCGAAGACCTTCCGCCATCTGGTCGACGCCAACCTCCACGGGCCGGGCCAGGCCACGCTCCGCACGCGAGCCGACGAGCTGGTCTCGTGGATGAAGGTGCTCGACGACAAGGGCGCGACGCTGCGGTTCACGTCCCAGCCGAAGTCGAGGGCCGTCGGCGCCGGCGAGGACGCGGTGTTCTCCGCTCCCGCGGAGGGCCGGAACGTCGCCTACCAGTGGCAGGTGAAGTCGCCGGGCTCGGCGGAGTGGACCGACGTGGCCGGGCAGACGTCCTTCGCGATCGTCGTCACGGCGACGCCCGAGCTCTCCGGCTCCGAGTATCGGGTCCGCGTGTCCGACCCGACCGGCGAGCTGTTGTCCCGCTCGGCGTCCCTCAAGGTCAGCGGCCGCTGACCAGGACCGGTCGCGGTGGCCCGGGCGTGATCGGCGCCCGGGCCGCCGCGACGGCGGTTCCGCCGGCCCGAGTCGGCCACGGAAGGCCGTCCCGAGCCGCCGAGTGAGCCCGGGCGGGGTGCCGCCCGCCGACCGGACAGGAGTGGATCGATGCGTCACGCCCTCGCAGCCGCACTCGCCCTGACGTCGCTCGTGTGCTGCGGCGCGTGCGGTGCGACGTCCGCCGCGCTCGGCTCCCGGCCGGACGGCTCACCGCAGGCGGCGGTGTCATCGGAGATGCCGTCGCTCCCGGCCCCTGCGTCGGGCCTCGCGTCGGGCTCGGCGTCGGGCCCTGCGTCGGGCTCGGCCGGGACGGTGTCGTCGCCGGTCGACTGCCGCACCGGGCCGCGCGCGCCCGCCGGCGAGGCCGGTCCGTGGACGCATCCGGCCCAGTCCTTCTACGGCCCGTCCGACAAGGACAGGCCGACGAGGGCCAGCCTGGAACACCTGCTGGTCAGTGACAACGCCGTAGTGATCGAGTACTCGCCGCGCCTGCCGGAGGCGTCGATCCAGGCGCTTCGCGAGTGGACGTATCTGCAGACCGCGACGGTGGCCGTGCCGGGCGGACGCGAACCGGCCCTGCGTGCCGCGACTGCCTCGACAGAGCTCACGTGTGACGGCGTGGACACGATCCGGCTCTCGGCGCTGGCCGGGACGAGAACCTTCGGCCGGGTGACCGAACACGGCGACACCGACGAAAAGTGATCCCCGTGTCTTCCGCGGGCCGCGGAGTTCGGCCGAGTTGTCAATGAAAGTTTCATTACCGGGCGGTGCCCGGATCCGGCCGGGCTTCCTCACAAATCCTTCTCCGATGAGCGGTCGCGGCGAAATTCCGGCCGGTGCCGGGGTTCGTAAGGATGACGGATCGGGCGTCCCCCGGTGAGAAACTTGGGAGATGGAGACTTCGGTGCCAGGGCGAGCCGAAACGCGGCTCCAGGCCAAAATACTTACGCGATTGCGTGACGGTGGTCCGCAATCTCGCATTCAGCTGTCGGAACACTTCGAAGTGTCACGTACGACGATCGGGGCGGAACTCGGCCGGCTCAAGGCGCTTGAACTCGTCGAGGAAATCGGCCCGGCCGCGTCTCGCGGAGGCCGCCGGTCGACCGTCATCGATCTCGCCGGCCGGGTTCGGTTCGTCGGCATCGCCGTCGGCGCTACCTCGGTCTCCACGGCGGTCACCGACGGCAGGCTGCGGGTTCTCGCGTTCGAACGCACGGAATGCGACCTACGCCAGGGCCCCGAGCCCGTGATCGAACTCGCCATGGAACAGAGCCGCCGGCTGCTCCTGAAATTGGGAGTGGACAAGCCGATGGGAGTCGGCGTCGGTGTGCCCGGCCCGGTGGACTTCTCCCGCGGTATCCCGGTGTCGCCACCGATCATGCCGGGGTGGGACGGTTATCCGGTCCGCGATGTCCTCGGCGGGCAGTTCGATTGTCCGGTCGTACTGGACAACGATGTCAATGTAATGGCCCTGGGCGAACAACACGCGGGTGCGGCGAGCACGGTCGAGAACTTCCTGTTCGTCAAGGTCGGCACGGGCATCGGCTGCGGAATCGTCGCCAAGGGCGAGCTCTATCGCGGCATGGACGGGTGTGCGGGGGATATCGGGCACATACCGGTCGCCGACTCCGGCGAGATCTGCGCCTGTGGCAACACGGGCTGCCTGGAGGCGACCTTCGGCGGCGAGGCGCTGGCTCGCGACGCGCTCGCCGTGGCCCGCTCGGGGCGCTCGCCCCTGCTCGGGGAACTCCTCGAACGCGACGGCACGCTGACCGCCGCGCAGGTGGGCGAGGCGGTCGCCGCCGGTGACGCGGCGTCCGTCCAGATGGTGCGCGACGGCGGACGACGCGTGGGGGAGGTGCTGGCGGGCCTGGTGTCGTTCTTCAACCCGAGCCTCATCGTGCTGGGCGGTGGGCTCACGCTGCTGGGCCACGTCCTGCTCGCCGAGATCCGCGGCGCGATCTACCGCCGCTCGCTGCCTCTCGCCACCAGGAATCTGCCGATCATGATGAGCGACCTCGGCCCGCAGTCCGGCGTCATCGGCGCCGCCAGGCTCGTGAGCGAGGAGGTCTACGACTTCCCCGGGTGATCGGCGCTCGCATCCGGACGGCTCACCGGCGTGGACATCCGGCCGCACGGGATTGCATGATCATGCATTCCCGTGTATATATTCTACTCGTGTCCAAGGTGCTCACTTCTCTGCCTGTCGGCGAGCGTGTCGGGATCGCCTTCTCCGGCGGCCTCGACACTTCGGTAGCGGTCGCGTGGATGCGGGAGAAGGGTGCAGTGCCGTGCACCTACACCGCCGAAATCGGCCAGTACGACGAACCTGACATCGCCTCGGTGCCGGGGCGTGCCACCGCGTACGGCGCGGAGATCTCCCGGCTGGTCGACTGCCGGGCGGCCCTGGTCGAGGAGGGGCTCGCGGCCCTGGCCTGCGGGGCGTTCCACATCAGGTCCGGCGGCCGCACGTACTTCAACACCACCCCGCTCGGGCGGGCCGTCACCGGCACCCTGCTGGTGCGCGCGATGCTCGAGGACGGCGTGCAGATCTGGGGAGACGGCTCCACCTTCAAGGGCAACGACATCGAGCGGTTCTACCGCTACGGCCTGCTCGCCAACCCCTCGCTGCGGATCTACAAGCCGTGGCTGGACGCCGACTTCGTCAACGAGCTCGGCGGGCGCAAGGAGATGTCCGAGTGGCTGCTCGCCCACGGGCTGCCCTACCGCGACAGTGTGGAGAAGGCCTACTCCACCGACGCGAACATCTGGGGCGCGACGCACGAGGCCAAGTCGCTCGAGCACCTCGACACGGGCATCGAGATCGTCGATCCCATCATGGGCGTGCGCTTCTGGGACCCGGCCGTCGAGATCGTCACCGAGGACGTCACGATCGGCTTCGAGCAGGGACGCCCGGTGTCGATCAACGGCAAGGAGTTCCCCTCCGCAGTCGATCTGGTGCTGGAGGCCAACGCCATCGGCGGCCGCCACGGCCTGGGCATGTCCGACCAGATCGAGAACCGGATCATCGAGGCCAAGAGCCGGGGCATCTACGAGGCGCCGGGCATGGCGCTGCTGCACGCGGCCTACGAGCGGCTGGTCAACGCGATCCACAACGAGGACACCCTCGCCAGCTACCACATCGAGGGGCGGCGGCTCGGCAGGCTGCTCTACGAGGGCCGCTGGCTGGACCCGCAGGCGCTGATGCTGCGCGAGTCGCTGCAGCGCTGGGTCGGCATGGCGGTGACCGGACAGGTGACCCTGCGGTTGCGGCGTGGCGAGGACTACTCCGTGCTGGACACGTCCGGACCGGCGTTCAGCTACCACCCGGACAAGCTCTCCATGGAGCGCACCGAGGACTCCGCCTTCGGCCCCGTGGACCGTATCGGGCAGCTGACGATGCGCAACCTCGACATCGCCGACTCTCGCGCCAAGCTGGAGCAGTACGCCAGGCTCGGCATGGTCGGCAGCCAGCAGCCGGCGTTGATCGGCGCCGCCCAGGCGGCCTCGACCGGGCTGATCGGCGCGATGCCCGAGGGTGGGGCAGAGGCGATCGCCTCTCGCGGCGAGGCCTCCACCGAGGAGGAGCTCCTCGACCAGGCCGCCATGGAGCTCGGCACCGACTGACGGCCACGACCGGGGCGCCCGCTGTTGCCGAGCGTCCCGGCACGTGCGACACGGGCGAGGGCGCGAGCCGCGGGCCGGGCGCGCGAACCGGCGGTCGCGACCACGGCCCTGCCCACCGCTCTGATCGAGGCCGATCATGAAGAGCGGCTATCGGCGGCGACCTCGGTAGGTCGGACGTGGGCGCGGGGAGTCAGGAGCTCGGTGATCCGGATGAACCCGTCGGCGCCGTGGCCCTGCTCGATGACGCGGCGGGCCCAGCCTTCGGCCGCGCGCATCACGCTCGCGTCGATGCCGTGGGTCTCGGAGGTGTGGACGATGTGGGCCATGGACGAGGCCGCCGAGGTGATCGGGTTGCCCTCGCCCGAGAACCCGCCGCCGTCCACCTCCTCCGCCGCCGCCTCGAAGATGGGCGGCAGGATCGCGCCGATGCCCTTGGCGAACGGCGCCAGTTCCCGCGCGGTCACCCCCTCGGCCCGCGCCACCGCCAGCGCGTGCGCGTAGCCCGCCATCGCGGTCCAGAAGACGTCGAGCAACGCGATGTCGTAGGCCGCGGCCCGGCCGGAGTCCTCCCCGAGATGGGTGTGCGTGCCGCCGAGGGCGTCCAGCACCGGCCGGTGCCGCCGGTAGAGCTCCTCCGGGCCGCTGTGCAGGAACACCGCGGCCGGGGTGCCGATGGTCGTGGTCGGCGTCATGATCGCGCCGTCGAGATATCCGATGCCGTGCTCTGCCGCCCAGGCCGCGGTGCTCCGGGCGCGGTCGGGCGTGTCGGCGGTCAGGTTCACGAGCGTGCGTCCCCGGAGCGCGGCGGCGACCGCGTCGCGCCGCACGACGGCGTCCGCCGCGTCGTAGTTCACCACGCAGATCACGGTCAGCTCGCTCGCGGCGACCGCCGCCTCCGGCGTGGGGGCGACGTACGCGCCGCGCTCGGCCAACTGGCGGTCTCTGCCCGGCGTCCGGTTCCAGACCGTGGTCCGGACGCCGGCGTCCAGGAAGGCCCCGGCCAGGGCCCGGCCCATCGGCCCCAGGCCGAGCACCGTGACGGCAGACTGGTGGACGTGCCGGCTCATATCTCAACTCCTGCGTGCATGACAGCGATGGCGCTGAACGGGATGGAAAAGTGACGCGCAGCCGCGCCAGAGACCTGAACGTCTGCGGGGTCACCGCCGCGATCGCCGTGATCGACGGCAAGTGGAAGACGATCCTGCTCTGGCTCCTGGAATCCGCTCCGCGTCGTCCCGGCGAGCTGGTCCGGCGGCTGCCGGGCCTCACCGAGAAGGTGCTGACTCAGACGCTCCGGGAGATGGAGGCCGACGGGCTGGTGCACCGTGAGGTGCACGACGGCCGTCCGCTGAAGACCGTGTACTCACTGACCGATTTCGGCCGTGAGCTCTCCGAGGCGCTGGCGCCGCTGTCCGACTGGGGACATCGCCGCCTGGAGAAGCTGGCCCGGGAGACGCCGACGGGAGAGGCGCAGGCAGGGTCCCTGCCGGTCTCCTGACACACCGCCGTCACCCCCGTTCCCGCCTGGAATCCGGCGCCCTTCCGGCCGCCCGGAACCAAGCTTCACGCCGCTCCGGCCCGGCGGACAAGTACCCACAAAAAGGTGGGTAGCCGCGAAGCCTGCCGACGGCTTCTTCGCACGGTTTATTTGCACAGTGCATACGTTCCCTTTGCTCGGGTAGCGCGGCCTTGTTTCGCGAGATCGACCGCCGGAGGGGGAGGCGCGGTGGCACTGCGGATCGAGGACTACGGGCTGCTCGGCGACCTGCACACGGCCGCGCTGGTGGGGCGCGACGGGTCTATCGACTGGTTGTGTCTGCCCAGGTTCGACGCCCCCGCGTGTTTTGCCGCCCTGCTGGGCGACGAGCGGGCGGGGTTCTGGCGCCTGGCCCCCGCGGCCGGAGGGCTCTGCACGCGCCGCCGCTATCGCGGCGACTCCCTCGTCCTGGAGACGGAGTGGGAGACCCCCGAGGAATCCGTACGTGTGATCGACGCGATGCCGCCACGCGGCGAGGCGGCCGACGTGGTGCGGGTGGTGGAAGGCGTCAGCGGACGGGTGCCGATGCGGATGGCGCTGCGACTGCGGTTCGACTACGGGCACATCGTGCCCTGGGTGCGGCACCAGGACGGACGGCTCGCGGCGGTCGCCGGGCCGGACGCCGCCTGGCTGAAGACACCGGTGCCGCTCCGCAGCGAGGACATGACCACCTACGCTGAATTCGAGGTGGTCGCCGGGCAGCGGGTGCCGTTCGTGCTGACCTACCGGCCCTCGCACGAGCGCATGCCCCGTCCGGTGGACGCGGAGAAGGCCCTCGCCGACACGGAGGCGTTCTGGACGTCGTGGATGCGCGGCTTCCGGTATGAGGGCCGATGGGAGGAGGCCGTGCGCCGATCGCTGGTCGTACTGAAGGCGCTGACCTACGCGCCGACCGGCGGCATCGTGGCCGCGGTCACCACCTCGCTGCCGGAACAACCGGGCGGGCCGCGCAACTGGGACTACCGGTTCTGCTGGCCGCGTGACGCGACGTTCACGTTGCAGGCGCTGCTGGGCACCGGTTTCGTCGCCGAGGCCAAAGCCTGGCGGGAGTGGCTGCTGCGGGCCGCGGCCGGGGACCCGGCCGACCTGCAGATCATGTACGGCATCGACGGCACGCGCCGCCTGCCGGAATACACACTCGACTGGCTGGCCGGCTACGAGGGCTCGGCTCCGGTGCGGGTGGGCAACGCGGCGTCGGGGCAGTTCCAGCTCGACGTGTGGGGCGAGGTCCTCGACGGGCTCCACCTGGCCAGGACGGCCGGCATCCACGCCGACGAGCCGGCCTGGGACCTGCAACGGGCGTTGCTGGACTTCCTGGAGGGCCACTGGGACGACCCGGACAACGGGCTGTGGGAGGTGCGCGGCGACCGCCGCCACTTCGTGCATTCCAAGGTCATGGCGTGGGCGGGCCTGGACCGGGCCGTGCAGGCCGTCGAACGCTTCGGCCTGGACGGGCCCGTGGACCGGTGGCGCGCCACCCGCGACAAGATCCACGCGGAGGTGTGCGACCGCGGCTACGACCCCGAGCGGGGCACGTTCACCCAGTTCTACGGCTCGAAGGGGCTGGACGCCGCCCTGCTGCTGATCCCCCGGGTGGGGTTCCTGCCGTGGGACGACCCCCGGGTGGCCGGCACCGTCGAGGCGGTGCGATGTGAGCTGTGCTCCGACGGGTTCCTGCTGCGTTACCGGCCACAGGCCGACGGCAACGTGGACGGCCTTCCCGGCACCGAGGGGGCCTTCATCACCTGCACGTTCTGGCTCGCCGACGCCCTGTACGGCATCGGCCGCCACCGCGAGGCGTACGAGCTGTTCGAACGGCTGCTGAGCCTGCGCAACGACCTCGGCCTGTTGAGCGAGGAGTACGACCCCGTCACGGGGCGGCAACTCGGCAACACCCCGCAGGCGTTCAGCCACGTCGGGCTGGTGAACGCCGCCCGTCACCTGTCCGGCACCCGGCCGGCCGAGCACGTCGCGCACGGCCACGAGCACGTTGGAGGTGAGCGCTGATGCGCGCTCTCACCGTCATTCCGCTGCGGAAGGACTCCCTGGCCGTCACCGAGGTCCCCGATCCCCAGCCGGGCGAGGGGACCTGCTAATCGACGCTCTCGCCGTCGGCGTCTGCGGCACCGACAAGGAGATCGCTGCCGGGGAGTACGGCTGGGCCCCGCCCGGACGCGACCGCCTGGTCATCGGCCACGAATCGCTGGGCAGGGTGCGGCAGGCGCCTTCCGGCAGCGGCTTCGCCCCCGGTGACCTGGTCGTCGGGGTGGTCCGGCGGCCCGACCCGGTGCCGTGCGGCGCCTGCGCGCACGGCCAGTTCGACATGTGCCGCAACGGCCGCTACACCGAGCGCGGCATCAAGGAACTGGACGGATACGCCGGCCAGAGCTGGGTGGTCGAGCCCGATTACGCCGTCAGGCTGGACCCCGGACTGGCCGACGTCGGGATGCTCCTCGAACCCACCAGCGTCGTCGCCAAGGCCTGGGACGAGGTCGAGAAGGTCGGCGCCCGGGCCTGGTTCGCGCCGAAGACCGCGCTGGTCACCGGTGCCGGGCCGATCGGACTGCTCGCCGCGTTGCTCGGGGTGCAGCGCGGGCTGGAGGTGCACGTCCTCGACCGGGTCACCGACGGCCCCAAACCGGCTCTCGTGCGGGACCTCGGCGCGGTCTACCACGCCGAGGACGCCGGCGAGGTCGCCGCGAAGGTGCGCCCCGACGTGGTCATCGAGGCGACCGGCGCCGGACCGGTCATCTTCGCCGTGGCCGCCAACACCGCGCCGTACGGCATCGTCTGCCTCACCGGCGTCTCCTCGGCCGGGCGCCGGATCACGCTCGACGCGGGCAGCCTGAATCGCGAGATCGTGCTGGAGAACGACGTGCTCATCGGCTCGGTCAACGCCAACCTCGGCCACTACGCCGCCGCGGCCGACGCCCTGGCCAAGGCCGATCTCGCCTGGCTGAACCGGCTGATCACCCGCAGGGTGCCGCTGGAGTCGTTCCGCGACGCCTTCACCGCCGGGCCGGAGGACGTCAAGGTCGTCGTCGAGCTGTGACGCTTCTCATAGCAAGAAGATCAGCATGGCGGTGAGGCCGAGGGTCACCGCCACGAAGCCGCCCGTCCTGGGCTGCCGGGCGGCCTCCCGGCGGGAGGAGATCACCAGAACGGCGCCCACGGCGAGCGCCGCCAGGAGGTGCAGGCCGTACCAGACGGGGATCGGCACCCTGGCCAGGAAGGTCCCGGACAGCAGGTCGTCGGCTGACCCGTAGCCGGCGAGTGCGGCGGCCGCGGCCAGGGCCAGCACCGGGAGCGCGTACCGGAACCGGCCGAGCAGGGCCCAGACGACGGCCCGAGCATCTCACCCATCGCCTGCCTCGTCCGATCCATCGGCACATGTTCAGCACATGCGCCCGCTTCAGGGCGGTGGAAACAGGTGGACCGCCTTGTCGGGTGTTTCGCGGATCGTGAACGGAACCGGGCTGAGAGCGTCGAGGCGCTCGGCGAACTCGGCCGCGAGTCCGGTCAGGACCAGCATCCCCGCCGGGGTCTCCGATACGCGCTGCTGCGCCGTGATCAGAGCGGTGATGCCGGTGCTGTCCCAGTGGGTCACCGCCGAGAGGTCGATCACCAGCCCCGGCGCCGGTGTGCCCGAGACGAGCTCGCCGACCGTCGCGATGATCTGCGGGGCCGCCTGCTCGTCGAGGGCGCCGTCCAGCTCCAGAACGGTGTGCGATTCGAGACGGCGCAGCCGTGGAGTGGCGGACCGGCGCGACGCGGGCCCGGGGAGGGTGAAATGGGCCGTGGCGACGGTGCCGTCGGGACCGGAGTCGATCGTGAACCGGTCGGACAGGTAGCGTGCGAGCCACAGCCCGTGCCCGTGCCTGACCGGCCATCCGGCGGCGTCGTGCCGGGACGAGCCGGGGTCGGCGACCTCGCACCGCAGCACGCCGTCGAACTGCCAGATCCTCGCCTGTCCGGTTCCCGAGCCGTGGAAGATCGCGTTGGTGGCGAGTTCGTGGACGGTGAGCACCAGGTCCACGGCCCGGCCGTGGGGAAGCCCGGCGTGGACGGCGTGTGCTTCCAGCGTCTCCCGCAGGGCGTAGAGCGAGCCGCGGTCGAACGGCTGGTCGAGGATCAGCACCGGCGTCGCGGCGGTCCGCCTCCCGCTGCCGGAGCCCGGGGCGACGTGCGTGGCATCGTTGGTTCCGTCATCACTCATGCGCGGTCACCAGGCTGATCCCGGGGATGCCCTGAGCGCCGAGCAGCACGAATCGCGGCGCGATGGCGGGGTTGCATCGCAGGACGACCGTACGGGCCGGCGCCAGGCTCCGCGCCACGTCGATGATCGTCCGGGTGCAGGAGAGGTCGATGAAGGACAGCTCGGCCATATTGATCGTGAGCGGGCCGTCCGTCCTGATCGCCTCGGTCAGCGCCAGGGCCAGGGCGTCCTCGGCCGCCCGGTCGATCTGTCCCGCCATCCGGATGCCGGGCGGCGCGTACTGGCGGCAGATCCGCAGCAACGGGTCGTCGTAGTAGGTGGCCGCGGCGACCGCCCGCGTGTGGAACGGGGAGACCGACGCGAGGGTGACCGGGTCGAAGCGTTCCCGGTCGTACTGGCACAACACCGACACGCTGCTGTCCGACAGGATCGTCGCGATCTTCTCCTCGAAGGCGGGCAGTTGCTCCACACCGTGGACCGGCCGCAGCGCCCAGCCCATGTCGAGGGCCACCCGCAGTCCCGCGTAGCCCTCGTGCGAGGTCAGCTCCATCTGGGAGCTCAGCCACCCCATCGCGTGATCCACGTTGAAGGCCTGCCCGGACAGCAGGCCCTCCTGAGATGCGACGACGTCCATCCGGCCGCTCGCGGTGGCGGACTGCACGGCGATCCCGCGGCGGCTCAGCTCGGCCAGCGCTCCCTGCGGCTCCTCGCACAGCCAGACGACGCGCAGCCCTCCCGCCAGCCCGTCCCGTACGTACGCGGCGGTGAGGTCGAGCAGCTCTTCCGGCTCGCCGAAGGTCAGGCACGCGTGATCGTTGATCGCCAGATCCGTGATCTGCACTTCAGCACTGACGGTCACCACGCCACCATCCCCAGGCGATCCCCGCCGCCCACCGCCTCATCTGGCTACCCATCCTAGTGACGGGCATTCGTCAAGAACGGGTCTCGGCTGGGCGGGAGGAGCTACAGGTACGTTGGCGTACGGCTGGCCCGGTCGCGGAACATCCACCAGTTCCAGATCTGGGAGAGCGCCATCAGCGGCACCATGACCGCGGCGAAGCCCGCCAGAAGCCGCAGGGTGCCCGGCTCCGCCATCGCCTCCGCCAGCCGCAGGCCGGTGCCCGGAGCGCTGGAGGAGACCAGTACGAAGGGGTGCAGGCCGGCGCCGAGGGCGGCGACGGGCAGGGCGGCCGCGCACGAGGTCGCGGCGAAGGCACGGCCCGTACGGCCCGCGCGCAGCAGAGCCGCCCCGGCGAGGAGCGCGACCACCAGGGCCGCACCGGCCGCGAGGGCGGGCCAGGGGTTGACGAGGGCGTGCCGCGCCGAGGACAGGAAGCCGGTGACGAGGACGGCGGCCGCCGCCACGGCCGCCACGAGCAGGGCGCGACGGCCGGCCCTCGCCGCCCGCGCGCTGGGCTCGCCGCCGGTCCGCCACGCCAGGAAGGACGCCCCGTGCGCGAGGAACACCGCGGTGGTCGTGGCGCCGCACAGCAGCACGAAGGGATCGAGCAGATCGGCCGTTCCGAGCGAGAAGGCGTTCCGGGCGTCCAGCGGCACCCCGGCGAGGAGACGGCCGGTCACCAGCCCCCATCCCACGGCGGGCACCAGCCCGCCCAGGAAGATCAACCCATCCCAGAGCCGGCGCGCCGGGGCGCCCCGGTGGCGGCTGCGCAACTGTACGGCGGCGTTGCCGACGACGATCCCCGCCAGGATCGCCGCGAACAGGAAGTACATGCCGGAAAGCAGCCGCCCCTCCAGGAAGGGGAAGGCGCCGAACAGCACCCCGGCCGCGGCCACCAGCCAGACCTCGTTGCCGAGGAAGAACGGGCCGAAGGCGTTGAGCAGCGCCCGCCGCTCGCCGTCGTCACGGCCGAGCCAGGGGGTGAGCAACTGCACGCCGTAGTCGAAACCGGCCAGGACGAAGTAGCCGGCGAGCAGCAGCCCGAGCAGGGCCGGCCACACGAGTTCGAGAGTCACGAGGGCTCCTCATTCACAGGGCGAGCGACGCGGTGGGCCGCTCCGCCTGCCCGTCGCCGGGTGATCCGCCCAGGTCGGTGTCGGCCGGGCCGCGGCGGGCGTACCGGGCGATCAGCGCCCAGTCGGCGATCGCCAGAGCGAGGAACACCCCGCAGAACAGGACCAGGGACGCCGTCATCGAGCCGACGGGCGACCGTGCGGCGGCCGTCGTGAGCTCGCCGTACACCGCCCACGGCTGGCGCCCCACCTCGCGCAGCAGCCACCCGCCGAACGCGGCGACGAAAGGCAGGGGAACCGCGACCAGCATCAGGTACGCCGCCGGGCGGAACCGGAGGTACCAGTCCCGGTACAGCAGGACGAGGGCCACGACGACCAGCAGGAAGATCAGATACCCGACGCCCTGCATGACGTCGAAGGCGGTGGCGATCCAGGAGGGTGGCCGGTAGTCGCCCGCGCCGAACCGCTGCGCCAGTTGCGCCTGCACGTCCTCGACCCGCAGGGAGCCGACGTCGTCGATGTGGCCCCGCAACGTCGCCGCCTTCATCGGCTGGGTGTCCACGAGCGTCGGGATCTGCACGAAGCCGTAGTAGAGCGCGACGAACGCCGCGGGCGTGGCCGTGAACAGGCCGAGGCGCAGCGACGCGCGGAAGAACTCCCGCTCCGCCGTGCGCTTGAGGAAGTGGTAGGAGCTCACCCCGGCCACGAATACGCCGCCGGTCATCAGCGCGGCGGTGGCGGCGTGCACCAACGCGTTGATCGCGTTGGGGTTGGTGAGCATGGCGCCGAAGTCGGTGAGGTGGGCGACGCCGCCGCGCACCTCGTGCCCCACGGGGTGCTGCAGGAAGCCGTTGGCCACCATGATCCAGTACGCCGAGGCGTAGGCGGTGAGGGTGACCAGCCAGATCAGCGTGACGTGCACGGCCTTCGGCAGCCTCCCCCAGCCGAAGATCCACATGCCGAGGAAGGTGGACTCGGCGAAGAAGGCGACGATCGTCTCGAGTGCGAGCGGGGCGCCGAAGACGTTGCCCGCGTACTCGGCCAGCCCGCTCCAGGCGAGCCCGAACTGGAACTCCATCACCAGGCCGGTGACGGTGCCCAGCACGTAGTTCACGACGTAGATCTGGCCCCAGAACCGGGTCATGCGCTCCATGAGCGGTGCGCCGCCGAGGGCGTGCCGGGTGTGCATCACCGCGATCAGCGGGGCGAGGCCGAGGGTGAGCATCACGAACAGCCAGTGGAAACCGGCCGTCGTCGCGAACTGGAGGCGCGCCAGCGTCTCGTCCGTCATCGGCGGCCGCCCGTCACCCCGCGAGGAGAGGTCCGGAGCGCGTGGTGGAGCGACAAATCAGCCCTTTCCTCGCAAAGTCCGCAAGAGTGGACGGATCATATCCTCACAACCACGTCTCGCGGCAGGTGATCGGGGCCGCCGGCCCGATCAGGAGGATGTGGGGCTCGTCCCGGCGGAGCCGAACAGGATGCCGTCGAGCGTCATGGTGAGGTAGCGGCTCAGTTCGTCGGCGGACATGGCCGCGATGGGACCGTCCGCCAGGACGTACCGGCTGAACGTCACCCCGATGAGGTGCGCGCCGAGCAGGTCGACCCGCAGCGCGACGTCCGGGCCGGTGAGCACGGTGCGGTAGGCGGCGATGCTCTCCTCGCGCATGGCCCGCAGCAGTGCCTTGGCGGCTTCCTGATCGCCGGCGGCGCTGCGTACGAGGGCGATGAAGGGATCGGCGCTGTCGGCCGACTCCATGCGGGCGACGTAGGCGCGGGCGACCCGCTCGGCCAGTCCCTCGGCGTCCCCCCGGACGCTGTCGGCGAGGTCCCGCGTCCCCGGCACGGCGGCGAGGAACAGTTGCTCTTTGGACGAGAAGTGCATCACCACGAGCCCGTGGGTCACCCCGGCCCGCTGCGCGATCTCCCTGATGGTCGCCTTCGCGTACCCGCGCTCGGCGAAGACCGAGCGGGCCGCGGCGAGGATGGCGGCTCGTCGTGCCTCGGGGTCGCGCACCCGCTTCCTCCCGGGCGCCGGCTCCGCGGCGTTCGGCTGTGACGCGTCAGACACCATGCGGCTTACTGTACACGTGGACAGTAGCGGCGAGGCAGGCGTAGATTAATGACCAAATGGTCATTAGGGACCTTGCAAACCAGGAGTGATCGCGATGAACCTCGCCCCGCTTTCCCCCGACGACACCACCGTGGTCCTGGTCGACTACGCCGTCGGTTTCGCCAACCTGCTCCGCTCGCACGACCTGCGCGAGCACATCGCCAACGTCGTGGGCCTCGCCAAGACCGCCACGTTGTACGGCAGCGGCCTGGTCGTGACCAACGGCGAGGCGTCCAAACCCTCGGGCCCGCTCTATCCGGAACTGCTGGAGGTCATCGGCGACCGGCCGGTCATCGAGCGCACGACGGCGTTCAACTCCTTCCTCGACCCGGCCTTCGCCGAGGCCGTCCGTGCCACCGGCCGCCGCAGGCTGGTCATCGGCGGCATCGCCACCGACGGCTGCGTGCTGCAGACCGCGCTGGGCGCGTTGCGCGAGGGCTACGAGGCGTACGTCGTGGTGGACGCGACGGCGAGCCTCAGCAGGGAGGCGCACGACGCGGCGGTGCAGCGGATGACGATGTCCGGCGTCGTGCCGGTCACCTGGTGGTCGCTGGCCGCCGAGTTCCAGTTGGAGCCGCGCTTCGCCGACGCGCCGTACCGCACGCAGTTGATGGCCGAGTTCCAGCCGGCCATGACGATGGCGGGCCGCACGTTCTTCGCCGGTGTGCACCAGGGGCGGCTCGCGCCCACGACGGCCTGAACACGGCGTTCAGCGGCGGAGCCGGGTCACGGCGGCGTACAGGGCCAGGGAGAGGGCCGCCCAGGTCAGGGTGGCGATCGTGAGGGACAGCCACAGCGGCCAGAGGGTCACCGTGAGCGCCACGACGACGGCGAAGCCGATCAGGCCGAGGGTGCCGAAGGTCGCGCCCGCCACGTCCTGTCCGGCCTGGCGCACGCCCTCCTCCTTGGCGACGAGGGTGACGCTCGCCAGCAGGATCGCCGGGAACGCGAGGAAGAGCCCGCCCGCGCGCGGGCCGGCCAGCACGGACACCACCCCGGCGAGCGCCGACACTCCGATGCCGAACGCGAACCGGACCGCCCAGTCGCGCCGGGGTGGTCGCCTCAGCTCACTGAGCCGCAGCCGCACCTTCCGGCCGTCGCCGGGAGCCGGGCCGTCGTCACGACGGGCGCTCATGACGGGTGCACCGGTGGCGGGGAGAGTTCCGGAGCCGCCGGCCATGGGAGCGGAGCAGGGACCGCCGTGGTCCGGACGCTGAGCAGGCCCTGAGGCGCCAGCGCGTACCCGGCGGCCACGGCGGCGCCCCAGACGGCGAGCGCGGCCAAGGCCCCCCACCAGGCGCCCCACCTGCGCAGCAGGGGAACGGCGATCAGGCAGTAGAGGGTGAAACCGACCGCGCCGATCTGCATGCCCCGGGCCGAGGCGAGGACGTCGGGGACGCCCGCGATGCCCGCGGTGACGATGAGGCTGGCCAGGGCCACAGAAGGGGCGGCGCAGAACACCCCGGCGAGCCGTTTCGGCGTCAGCATCTCGGCCAGCGCCGCGAAGGCCAGCACGAAGACGCCTCCGGCCAGCGCCTTCAGGACGACCTCCACGATCTGGTCGGTCACCTCGCCCACGCCGCGTCCCCTCCCCGGAACCGACACAGATGTTCGGGGGGCGCCGCTCGCCGGTTGAACCGCGTTGATTTCCGGCGCGGGAACGCCCGAAACCCCCGGCGTGGGCCGCGTACAGAGCCCGTCAATACTCGGTTCGAACCCGTATGAAACCCGTCAAGAGCGGCCAAATGCCCCCGATCTCGGACTTTGCTTGTGCTGAGACGCCGTAGGCCTGCGGACGTAATCACAACCGAGGAGTGAGGATGGCGGACGTCATCTTCGTCGCTCTGACGATCGCGGTGTTCACGATTTTCGGGCTCGTCGTGAGGGCGGTGGAGCGCCTGTGAGCGTGATCAACGCCGTCGGTCTCGGCGTGGCCGCGGCGCTGCTGGTCTTCATGGTCGCGGCCCTGTTGTTCCCGGAGCGCTTCTGATGGGCGCGGCAGCGGCAGGGGCCGTGCTCGTGCTGTCCGTCGTCGCGGTGCTCGCCGTCGTCTACCTGCTGCTGGGCGACTACCTCTACCGGGTCTACACCGGCACCCGCCACAGCGCGGCCGAGCGCCTCGTCTACCGCCTGATCGGCGTGCGGCCGGACGCCGAGCAGCCCTGGGCGGTCTACGCACGCGCCCTGCTGGCCTTCTCCGCGGTCTCCGTACTCGTCGTGTACGGCATGCAGCGCCTGCAGGACAGGCTGGTCCTCGGTCTCGGACGGCCACCGGTCCCCGCCCACGTCGCCTGGAACACGGCCGTCAGCTTCGTGACGAACACCAACTGGCAGTCGTACCCGGGCGAGACCGTCATGGGCCACCTGGTGCAGATGGCCGGCCTGGCGGTGCAGAACTTCGTGTCGGCGGCGGTCGGCATGTCCGTGGCGATCGCCCTGGTGCGCGGCTTCGCCCGCAGGCAGGCCGACACCATCGGCAACTTCTGGGTGGACCTCGTGCGCGGCACGTTCCGGGTCCTGCTGCCGATCGCCTTCGTCGCCGCGCTGGTCCTGGTCGCGGGGGGCGTGGTGCAGAACTTCGCCGCACCGCACGAGGTGACGACGCTGACCGGCGGCACCCAGGCGATCACCGGGGGCCCGGTGGCGAGCCAGGAGGCCATCAAGGAACTCGGCACCAACGGCGGTGGCTTCTACAACGCCAACTCCGCCCATCCCTTCGAGAACCCGGCGGGATGGACGAACTGGCTGCAGATCGTGCTGCTCCTGGCGATCCCGGTCGCACTGCCGCGCACGTTCGGCCGCATGGTCGGCCAGGTGCGTCAGGGACACGCGATCCTCGCCGTCATGGCGGTGATCGCCCTGGTGAGCGTGCTGCTGACGAACGTCTTCGAGGCCTCGGGCGGCGCCACGGTCACCCGGGCCGCCGGGGCTGCACTGGAGGGCAAGGAGGTCCGCTTCGGCGTGCCCGGCTCCGCGACCTTCGCCGCCGCCACCACGCTGACCTCGACCGGCGCCGCCGGCTCCGCCCACGACTCCTTCACACCGCTCGGCGGCATGATGACGATGGTCAACATGATGCTGGGCGAGGTCGCGCCGGGCGGCGCCGGCTCCGGCCTGTACGGCATGCTCGTGCTGGCGATGATCACCGTCTTCGTTGCCGGTCTGATGGTGGGACGAACGCCGGAATACCTGGGCAAGAAGATCGGCTCGCGCGAGATCAAGCTGGCCTCGCTCTACTTCCTGGTCACCCCGGCCCTCGTGCTCGCCGGCACGGCCGCGGCGATGGGCAACCGGGCCGGTCTCGCGGCCATGCTGAACGGCGGCCCGCACGGGCTCTCGGAGATCCTCTACGCGTTCACCAGCGCGGCCAACAACAACGGCTCGGCGTTCGCCGGGATCTCCGCGGGCACGCCCTGGTGGTGCGTGGCGCTCGGCCTGTGCATGGCCTTCGGCCGGTTCCTGCCGATCGTCTTCATCCTCGCCCTGGCCGGGTCGCTGGCCAGGCAGGCGCCGGTGCCGGTCTCCGCCGGGACGCTGCCCACCCACCGCCCGCAGTTCGTCGGCATGGTGGCCGGCGTCACGGTCGTCCTCGTCGCCCTCACGTTCCTGCCGGCCCTCGCGCTCGCGCCGCTCGCGGAAGGACTCTCCTAGCCATGTCGACGTCATCACGGCGCACGAACGGCAGGATCGGCGGTGGTCTGCTCGATCCCCGGCAGCTCGTGAGGTCGTTGCCTGAGGCGTTGCGGAAGCTGAATCCGGTGACGTTGTGGCGCAATCCGGTGATGTTCGTGGTCGAGATCGGTGCGGCGTTCACCACTGTGCTCGCGGTCGTCGATCCG
>NZ_BOOF01000060.1 GCF_016863095.1 Microbispora siamensis
GGCCCCGGTCGCTCGTCCCTTGTCCGCGCCGTCCCATGCCTCAGGCGCTCGGTCGCTCAGGTCGAACACGCCGTAGCCGCCGTCGGAGCTCGGCTTGCCCTGGTGGTCGTCCCAGCGGGACAGCATGTACGCCACGGCCTTCAGCAGCGGTTCCGGTACGCCCGTCGCCTTGGCCGCCTCGCCGAAGGCCGCCTCGCGGGTGGGCGCCGACAGCGTCGCCGTGCAGGAGACCCGCGGGCCGGCCGTGGAGGTGGAGGCCAGGACGGACGGCGTCGCGGGGAGCAGCGCCGCCGCCGCGGTGACCGCGACGACGATGCCACGATGTGGAGTTCTCAACGTTGTGCGACCCCTTCTCGAATGCCTGTGGGGGATCAGGCCGGGGCAATCACACCTCTGTGTGCGTCCGTACGCCAGAGCGCCACGCAAATCTCGTCGAGATCGTAACTTTTCGCCAGACAGGCCGAGTCAGATGAAAATCCTCGCCCGGAGCGCGCCCCAGCCAGTTTTTGACGTCTGTGATGGGAGCGCTAACATTCGCGCTGGCCACCCCGCCGCGTACGGCGGGGCGGCGCTGCGTCTCCCAAAAAGAGAGTCTTACGGGAGCGGGACCGCGCTCGACTCGCGGACGACGAGGTGGCAGGGCAGGGCGTGCCGGCCGGGTGAGGGGGAGCCGTTGATGGCGGCCAGGAGCATCTCGGCCGCGGAGCGGCCCAGGCCTTCGAGGTTCATGTCGACGCTCGTCAGCGGCGGCTGGCAGCCCTCGGTCATGACGTCCCAGTTGTCGAAGCCGACGAGGGCGACGTCCTGCGGAACCCGGCGGCCGGCGGCGCGCAGCGCGTCGCACACGCCCCGGGCGATCTGGTCGCTGCCGCAGAAGACCGCGTCGAACTCCGCCCGCCCGGCCAGCAGGATGCCGACGGCCTGGCGTCCCCACGCCTCGCTCCAGCCGCCGAACAGCGGCGACGCGGCCGGTTCGAGCCCCTCCTCCGCCAGCCGCTCCAGCGCCGCCGCCGCGCGAACCCGGGCGGAGTTGTGATGCTCGGGGCCCGTGACGTGCGCGATCCGGGTGCGGCCGACGGCCAGCAGGTGCTCGACCGCCTTGCGGGCGCCGCCCGCCTCGTCCGGGACCACCGAGCAGTCGCCGGGGTCGGCCGAGCTGATGAAGGCGTACACCACCGGCACGGGCAGGTCCGCGGCGATGGGCGCGCGTGCCTCGGTCCGCCGGCCGGTCACGATGATCCCGTCGACCCGGCGGCTGAGGAGCGTCCTGACGTAGTACTGCTCGCGGATCGGGTCGTCCCGCCCGTCACAGAGGAAGACCGACATCTCCCCGGCGCCCAGCGCGTCCTCCGCGCCGATCAGGACGGGGATGCTGAACCGGCCGATGGTGTCCGTCGTGATCATCCCGACCGTGTAGGTGCGGCCCGAGTGCAGGCTGCGGGCACCGGCGTTCGCCTCGAAGCTGAGCTGCCGTGCGGCCTCCCGGACGCGCATGCGGGTCTCCTCCCGCAGCGATCCGCGTCCGTTGAGCGCCTTGGAGGCCGTGCCCACCGACACCCCGGCCAGTGCCGCGACGTCGGCGATCGTGGCGTGACGCTCCAGCTTTCCCACGTTTCCTCCACTTTCCGATGGCGTTGCCTGCATTCACTCTATCGCCGGACCGTTGCGGCGCCGGTTCCCTCCGGTAACACCAGTGAAACCTGCTATTGACGACCCAGGACAGCGTTGGTAGCTTTCCGGCAACCGTTTTCCTAATTTTCCTTCTGAAGGACGTCCCGGCGGAATCTCGCACGGTCCCGCGTCACGACACGAGAGATCAGGAATGACCCAGCAGAAGCTGTCAGACACCGTCCCGGCCGCGCCCGGCCTCCAGGAGGCGGCCGGGCCCGTAGTCCCGACCCCGGCGGCCCTGTCCGCGCTGCGGCCGCTCGGCCTCGGCCAGGCCCGGTTAAGGGCGGAGGGCCTGCTCGGGCGGTGGCGGCGGCGCAACGCCGAGGACACGCTGCCGCACTGCGTGGACAACCTCCACACCGCCGGCAACATCGGCAATCTCCGCGCCGCCGCGGGGGAGTCCGAGGACGAGTTCGTCGGCATGTGGTTCGCCGACTCCGACGTCCACAAGACGCTGGAGGCGGCGGCGTGGCAGCTCGCGACCTCGCCCGAGGACGACGGCCTGCGGTCGTTCGTCGACGACACGACCGCGCTGCTCGCCCGCGCCCAGCGGGAGGACGGCTACCTCAACTCCTACTTCACCGTCGTCGCGCCGCAGGAGCGGTGGGCCAAGCCCGACTGGAGCCACGAGCTGTACTGCGCGGGCCACCTCTTCCAGGCGGCGGTGGCCGCGGCCCGCACCGGGGTGAGCCCCGACCTGCTGCCGGTCGCCCGGCGGTTCGCCGACCTGCTGGTCGAACGGTTCGGCCCGGACGGAGTGGAGGAGGTCTGCGGGCACCCCGAGGTCGAGACCGCGCTCGCCGAGCTGTACCGGCTGACCGGCCATCGGCCCTACCTGGACCTCGCCCAGCGCTTCCTCGACCTGCGCGGACGCGGCCTGCTCGGCCACGGCCGGTTCGGCCCCCGCTACTACCAGGACCACCAGCCCGTACGCGAGGTGCGGGAGGTGACCGGGCACGCCGTGCGCCAGTTGTACCTGCTGGCCGGGATGGTGGACGTGGCCGTGGAGACCGGTGACCTGGCGCTGCTCGACGCGGCGGAGCGGCTGTGGGCCGACGCCTTCCGCTCGCGGACCTACGTCACCGGCGCCCACGGCTCGCGCCACCGCGAGGAGGCGTACGGCGACCCGTACGAGCTGCCGTCCGACCGGGCCTACGGCGAGACGTGCGCGGCCATCGCGAGCTTCCAGTGGAACTGGCGGCTGCTGCTGGCGACCGGCCGTGCCCGCTACGCCGACGAGATGGAGCGGGTGCTGTACAACGCGGTCGCCGCCGCCGTGTCGTCCGACGGCAGGCACTTCTTCTACTCCAACCCCCTGCAGCTGCGTACGGGGCACGCCAGCTCGGGCGAGGAGGCGGCGTCGCGCCGGCTGCCCTGGTATTCGTGCGCCTGCTGCCCGCCGAACATCGCCCGGCTCATGGCCTCGCTGCCCGGCTACCTGGCGACGGCCGACGACGGCGGCCTGCAGATCCACCTGTACGGCGACGCCTCCCTCACCGCCCCCGGGGGGCGCCGCGTGGAGATGCGCACGGCCTACCCCTGGCAGGGCCGCATCGAACTGGAGGTCGCCGAAGCCGGCGGGGACGGTCAGGCGTGGACGCTCGCGCTGCGCGTGCCGGCCTGGTGTGACACCTACACGGTGAGCGTCGGCGGCGAACCGGTGCGGGTGCCCGCGCGGGACGGCTACGTGCGGCTCACCCGCGTCTGGACGCCGGGCACGACCGTGGTCCTCGACCTCGACATGCCCGTCCGGCAGGTGACCGCCCATCCGCGGGTCGACGCCGTGCGCGGATGCGTCGCCCTGACGCGCGGCCCGCTCGTGTACTGCCTGGAGCAGGCCGACCTGCCGCCCGGCACGGTCCTGGAAGACGTGCGGCTGGACCCCGGCGCCGAAGCGACGGCGGCCCGCCGGGAGGACCTGCCGGACATCCCGGTCGTGATCACCGCCGGTGGGCTGGTCGCCCACGCCGGCGACTCGCTGTACACCGCCGGAGCCAGGCGGGAGCGGACGGGCACGCCGCTCACGCTCACGGCGGTGCCGTACTTCCTGTGGGGCAACCGGAGCGAGGGCCCGATGCGGGTCTGGATCCCGGTCGCCGCTGCCGGATGACCGCGGCGGGCCGGATCCGTAGAGGTCCGGTCCGCCCGCATGGGGACCGTCCACGGCGTCGCCGGCTCGGGGAGGGACGGTCCCGCTCCACCTCCTGCTCTCCCCCCACCTGAGCACAGAAAGAGCGAGGTAGTTCATGCGCAGACCCCGAGGCACGACCCTGCTGCCCGCGCTGGCCGTGTCACTGACCGCGGCACTCGTCCCGCTGAGCCCCGCCGAGGCGGCGGGCGCCACCCTCACGGTGAACGTCGCCCAGCCCTTCCGGCCCGTCACCCACGTCGCCGCGGGCGGCCTGTACGGCCTGGCGGAAAACGGCCGCCCGGCCGACTCCACGCTGCTGCCGCTGAAGGTCAACTCGCTGACGCAGCCCGCCCCCGGCGTGGGGCAGAAGCCCAACGGCCAGCCCCCGGGAGGCGACTCCCTGCTCGTGGCCCCGCAGGCCACCCGCGTCGGGGCCGGGGAGTTCATCCGGATGCCGGACATCTATCCGAATTTCCCGTACAAGTGGGTGAGCTGGAACGACTGGCTGGCCAAGGTGGACACGATGGTCCGCGCCCGCCTCAACGCGACCACGGTGACCAACGTCATCGGCTGGGAGCTGTGGAACGAGCCCGACGGGACGTGGAACACCTCGGCGGCCGGGTCCTTCAACGACGGCTGGACGCGCACCTACCGGGCCGTGCGGGCACTGGACACCACGACGCCGATCGTCGGCCCGAGCATCTCCTACTACAACCACTCCTGGTTGTCGTCCTTCCTGAGCAGCGCCAAGGCCGCGGGCACGCTGCCCGACGTCATCTGCTGGCACGAGTTGGGCGGCGACCCCAGCGGCATCGCCGCGCACATCGCCGACTACCGCGCCCTGGAAAGCTCGCTCGGCATCAGCCCCCGGCGCATCGCCATCAACGAGTACGCCGCGACGAGCGAGGTGGACGTCCCCGGCCGGATCGCCAGCTACGTGGCCAAGTTCGAGCGCGGCGGCGTCGAGATGGCGCACCGGGCGTTCTGGTACGAATACGGCACCATGAACGGGCTTGTCGTCAACAACAGCCAGCCCACCGGCACCTGGTGGCTGTACAAGTGGTACGGCGACATGGCCGGCCGCATGGTCACCACCACCCCGGCCACCCAGACCGGGCTGGACGGCTTCGCCTCCTACGACTCCACGCGCAAGATCGTCAACGTGGTCTTCGGCAACGAGTCGGGCACCAACACGGTCCGCGTCACGGGCATCGGCGCGCTGGGCTCCTCGGTCCGGGTGACCCTGCAGTCGACCCCCGCGAACGGCCGCTTCACCGCCGTGACCGCGCCCACGACCATCTCGACGAGCACGTACGCCGTGAGCAACGGGGAGATCAGCGTCTCGGTGCCGAACATGTCGGCCACCAGCGCGTACAACCTGGTGATCCAGCCGGTGAGCGGCGTGCCGTCCTACCAGCAGCGTTACGAGGCGGAGAACGCGTCCGTCTTCCGCGCCCAGCGGCTGACGAGCTCCAGCGCGTCCGAGGGCGGCTACGTCGGGCGCATCGACAACAACACGAGCACGCACAGCACGGACAGCTACGTCGACTTCGTCGTGAACGTGCCCACGGCCCGGACGTACACGATGACCATCGGCTACGCCAACGCCACCGGGGCGACCGCCACGCAGGGGCTGGCGTACAACGGCGGCGCCTGGACGACCGTCAGCTATCCGCCCACGGCCGCTTGGGGCCAGTTCGGCGCCACGGTCAGCACGAGCGTCAACCTGCAGGCGGGCTACAACGTGATCCGCCTGGCCAAGGGGTCCCCCAACTTCGCCGGCGGCACCGGCTACGCCGAGCTGGACTACATCCAGCTCACCTGAGCCGCGCCGGTCCACCGAGCAGGGTCACTGAAAGGAAACAACGACATGGATAGCCTCGACAGGGGCCGGCGCGCCGCCGGTCTGGGCCTGGCGGCTCTCGCCATCGCGGGCGGCCTCACCGCGTGTTCCGGGTCGTCCGGCGGCGACGGCGGTGCCGCGTCGGCGGGCGCGGGCCAGGCCGCCGGGGGCGGGACCTACACGATCTGGGATCCCTACCCGCAGTTCGACGACTCCTCCGACTGGGTGAAGCTGCTCACGCAGTGCGGGACGCAGGCCGGGGTGACCGTCAAGCGGACCGGCTACGACACCACAGACCTCACCAACAAGGCGCTGCTGGCGGCGCAGCAGGGCAACTCGCCGGACGTGCTGATCGTGGACAACCCGGTGGTCTCGACGCTGGCCGAGGCGGGGGTGCTGACCTCGACCGACGAGACGAAGATCGACACCTCGGCCGTCTCGCCGAACCTGCTCGCGGCGGGTCAGCTCGGCGGCAAGACGTACGGCATCCCGATCGGGGCCAACACCCTCGCCCTGTACTACAACAAGGAGGTGCTGAAGAAGGCCGGAGTCGACGCGGACGGCATCAAGGACTGGGCGTCGCTGACCGCGGCGCTGGAGAAGGTGAAGGCCGCGGGCAAGAAGGGCATCACCTTCTCCGCCATCGGCACCGAGGAGGGCAGCTTCCAGTTCCTGCCCTGGTTCTGGGGCTCCGGCGCGAACCTCACGAAGCTCGACTCCCCGCAGGGCGTGGCGGCGCTGTCGCTCTGGACCGACTGGGTGAAGAAGGGCTACGCCCCGACCTCGGTCATCAACAACACCCAGACCACGAGCTGGCAGGAGTTCGCGACCGGTGACTTCGCCTTCGGCGAGAACGGCACCTGGCAGCTCGCCAACGCCAAGAAGACCGGCTTCGACTACGGCATCATCCCGATCCCCGGCAAGGACGGCGGCACCGCCCCCGCCCCGACCGGCGGCGAGTTCGTCACCATTCCCGTGCAGAAGGACGCCGCCCGCTACGTCGCCACGCAGAAGCTGGTGACGTGCCTGGCCAGCACCGGCAACTCCCTCACCACCGACACCACGCTGTCGTACATCGCGCCGACCGAGGAGGTGCAGACCAAGCAGGTCGAGCAGAACGCCGAGCTGAAGGTCTGGGTGGAGGCGGTCAAGGCGGCCAAGGGCCGCACCAGCGACAACCTCGGCACGAAATACCCGAAGATCTCCGAGCCCATGTGGAAGGCGATGCAGGCCGCGCTGAGCGGGTCGCAGCCGCCGCAGGAGGCGCTGACGGCCGCCCAGGCGACGGCGGCGAGCGCCGTCCAGTAGCGTCGCGCGGGCCCGGGATATCGTCTCCGGGCCCGCATCCGGTTGTCCGACGGGTCGAAGGAAAGCATGAAACACGCAACACAGACGCCGGCCCCGCCGACGGGGGAGCGCCGGCGCGAACAGGCCCCGGTGCCACGGGCCGCGGGCCGCCGCGCACCCGCACGGCGATCGGGACAGTGGGCGGCATGGGCGTTCCTCGTGCCGGTGGTGGTCTACCTGCTCGCGTTCTACGTCTATCCGCTGTACCGGAACGTCGACCTCAGCCTGCGGAACTACACGGTGCGGTCGTTCGTGCAGGGGGACGCGCCGTTCACGGGGTTCGCCAACTACGCGAAGGTGTTCGCGGACGCCACGTTCGGGCCGGCGCTGTGGCACACCATCGTGTTCACGGTGGTGTCGCTGGCCTTCCAGTTCTCCATCGGGCTCGCGCTCGCGGTGTTCTTCAGCCGGAACTTCCGGCTGTCGACGACGTTGCGCGCGCTGTTCCTGGTGCCGTGGCTGCTGCCGCTGATCGTGTCGTCCTCGACGTGGTCGTGGATGCTCAACAGCGAGTCGGGCGTGGTCAACGCGGTGCTCGCGGCGCTGGGGATCGACCCGGTCAACTGGCTGACGTCCCCGGACTGGTCGCTGTGGTCGGTGACCATCGCCAACATCTGGATCGGGATCCCGTTCAACCTGGTCGTGCTCTACAGCGGCCTGCAGGCGATCCCGTCCCACATCCACGAGGCGGCGGCCCTGGACGGCGCGAGCGGCTGGCAGCGGTTCTGGCGGGTGACGTTCCCGCTGCTGCGGCCGGTATCGGCGATCACGCTGCTGCTCGGGCTGGTCTACACGCTGAAGGTGTTCGACATCATCTGGATCATGACGAAGGGCGGGCCGAGCGACGCGTCCACGACGCTGGCCACGTGGTCGTACCGGCTGGGCTTCGGCAACCTGCTGCCCTCCTTCGGGCCCGGCGCGGCGGTGGGCAACCTGCTGATCGTGATCGCGCTGGTCTTCGGACTCGTCTACATCCGCGCACAGCGAAGGCAGGGGGCGGCGGCATGAGGGCGACCCGGCGCACCTGGTGGCGGACCGGCCTTGGCGTGGTCTTCACCGCGTTCATGCTGTTCCCCGTCTACTGGATGATCAACGTCTCGTTCACCCGCGACCAGGACATGCGCAAGTCGCCGCCGTACTGGTTCCCGGTGCACGGGACGCTGGAGGGCTACCGCGCGGTGCTGGAGCAGCAGGGGCCCTACCTCGCCACCAGCCTCGTGGTGGGGCTGGGCACCGTGGCCCTCACGCTGGTGATCGCGGCGCCCGCGGCGTACTCGCTGGCCAAGCTGCGCCCGCGCGGCGGCGGCGTGCTGAGCTTCGTACTGCTGATCGCCCAGATGATCCCCGGCGTGATCATGGCGATGGGCTTCTACGCGATCTACCTCAGCACCGGTGTGCTGAACACCGTGCCGGGGCTGATCGTGGCCGACTCCACGCTGGCGGTGCCGTTCGCGGTGCTGATCTTCACCGCGTTCATGTCCGGCATCCCCGAGGAACTGATGCAGGCGGCCCGGGTGGACGGCGCGGGCGCGGTGCGCACATTCTGGTCGGTCGTGCTGCCGGTCAGCCGCAACTCGGTCATCACCGTGTCGCTGTTCGCCTTCCTGTGGGCGTGGTCGGACTTCGTCTTCGCCAGCACGCTCGACCAGGGCGGCGGCCGCCAGCCGATCACGCTCGGCATCTACCACTACATCGGCAACAACAACCAGCAGTGGAACGCCATCATGGCGACCGCGGTCGTCGCCTCGATCCCGGCGACCGTGCTGCTCGTCATCGCCCAGCGCTACGTCGCCGCCGGGGTCACCGCCGGCGCCGTCAAGGACTAGACAGGGGCGACGGATCGTCCGTCGCCCCTGTCGGCACCACGCGTCAGGGCACTCCAGGGCGGCCCGCCGCCGTCCTCGCCCTTTCGAAGGAAGCGCCCACATCGGCAGAGGACGCCACCACCCCCGGACGCGCTCCTATGTTAACGCTAACACAGCGCATCGGCACGGACCGGGACCCCTTCGAGACGACGCACAACCAAATGTGAGCGTCCCCTCGTTCACGAACTCAAAGGAGCACCACGCATGTCTCGAACGGCATCGCCTCCGGGGAGGGCATCGGCCTCGCGCCTCGGCCTGCGCCGGTATCAGGGCGCATCCCACCACGCGGCGGTCCTGGCGGTGGCCGCGCTCACGATCGCGGCCACGGGAGCGGCCCTGTCCGCCTCGCCCGCGTCCGCCGCGGCGGCCCCCGCGGCCACGCTCGTGGTGAAAGCCGACCAGCCCTTCCGCCCGGTCACGCATGTCGCGACGGGGTCCCTGTACGGCCTCGCCGACGACGCGACGCCCTCCGACGCCCTGGTCAAGGCCATCAAGCCGAACACGTTCGTCCAGATGGCCGTGGGCGGCAAGCAGCAGGCGAAGGGCGACGTGCTGGTGGTCGCCGACAAGGCGGCCAGAGCGGGCGCGAAGGTCGTGAACCGCCTGTCGGACTACTACGCCGGCTGGCCGTACAAGTTCAGCTGGGACACCTGGCCGGGCGTGGTGGAGCAGCAGGTCAAGGCCGTCCAGGCGTCCGGCGCGACGAACATGGCGGCGTACGCGCTGTGGAACGAGTCGGACAACACCTGGCTCTCGTCCAACGGCACCTACGAGGACTTCTGGACGAAGACCTTCCGTCAGGTGCGATCGCTCGACCCGACCACGCCGATCCAGGGCCCGAGCTTCTCCGACAACATCACCGACATGGAGAAGTTCCTGAAGAACGCGGTCGAGACCGACACGGTCCCCGACATCATCGCCTGGCACGAACTGATCAACTCGGGCAAGATCGTGAGTGACCTCGCCAAGGTCAACGCCATCATGAAGGACCTCGGCATCAGCCCCCGCCCGATCTCGATCGAGGAGTACGCGGCGCCCTCCGAGGTCGGCATCCCCGGCTCCCTGGTGGGGTACATCGCGAAGTTCGAGCGATACGGCATCCACGACGCCGAGCTCGCGTTCTGGAACGGCTATGGCGCGCTCGGCGACCTGCTGACCGGCACCGGCGGAAGCCCGAACGGCGCCTACTGGCTCTACAAGTGGTACGCCGACATGAGCGGGGACATGGTCGTGACCACCCCGCCCAACGCCACCACCGGCCTCGACGGCGCCGCCGCCGTGCCCACCGACAAGAAGCAGGTCAGCGTGGTCTTCGGCGGCGGCAGCGGCGCCACCGCCGTCAAGGTCGACGGACTGGACAAGCTCGACCTGGGCGGCACCGTCCACGCGAAGCTCGAGTACACCCCGTCGTACGGGCGCACCAACCCCGTCGCCGGCCCGATCACCATCTCCGACACCGTCTACCAGGTGACCGAGGGCTCCATCACCGTGCCGGTGGCGATGAGCTCCGCCGACGCCTACCACCTGGTGATCAGCGGCGCCGGTACGGCGACCGGCCTCGAGAACACGTATCGGATCACCAATCTCAACAGCGGGCTCGCGCTCGACACCCACGATGCGGGGACGTCGGCCGGGACCCTCGTGAACCAGGCCACCGCCGCGGGCGGCGCCACACAGAAATGGAAGCTGGTCTCCACCGGCTCCGGCCTGTACAAGGTGGTCAACGCGGCCAGCGGATTGGTGCTCGGGGTGAAGGACGCCTCGTCAGGCAACGGTGCGTCCGCTGTCGTGGAGACCGACACCGGCGGCAACGCCCAGCTCTGGCAGGTCGTCCCCGACGGGAAGGGCCACAACCAGCTCGTGAACTACGACACCGGTCTCGTGCTCGCCGTCGACGGCATGAGCAAGGACCCGGGCGCCCAGGTCGTGCAGTGGAGTGACACCACCGTCACGTCCTCCGGTATCGGCGGCACCCGGGTGACCGGCAAACTCGGCAAGGCCGTCGCGCTGTCCGGAGCCAACCAGTACGTGAACGTCCCGCGAGGCGCGGTGAGCGGCGTCACGGGCGACTTCACGGTCTCGACGTGGGTCAACCCGGCCAAGAACACGACGTGGTCGCGGGTGTTCGACTTCGGCACCGGCGCGTCGAACTACATGTTCCTGACGCTCAACAAGAACACCGGGCTCCGCTTCGCCATCACGACCAGCGGCGCCGGCGGGGAGCAGCAGATCAGCTCCACCACGACGCTCCCGCTCAACACCTGGTCGCTGGTGACGGTGACCGTGTCCGGCACCACCGGCACCCTCTACGTCAACGGCCAGGTCGCGGGCACCAACACCAACCTGACCCTGCATCCGTCCAGCCTCGGCAGCACCACCCAGAACTGGATCGGCCGCTCGCAGTACTCGGGGGACCCGTACCTGGCCGCCGCGGTCGACGACTTCAACGTCTACAGCCGCGCGCTGACCGCGTCCGAGGTGTCCGCCCTCGCGACCGGGCAGGCCGGCGCGGGCGACGTCCTGCGCTACACGTTCGACGAGACCGGAGGCACGGCCGTCGCGGACTCGTCGGGCAACGGGCGCAACGCGACCCTCGTCGCCAGCCCGGCACCCGCGACAGGCGAGGCCGCCGTCCCCGACCATTTCTGGGCCCTCGAGCCCTACCCGACGATCAAGGGCGTCTCGGTGGCCGACGGCGCCACCGTCTCCGGCACCCCGACCTTCACCGTCGACCTCGGCGGCACGGCGTCCGACGTGTCCTACACCTACATCGAACTCAACCGCGGCGGCGTCTGGCTGACCGACAACACCAAGGCGCCCGGCAGCCACAACGACGGGCTTCACCCCAACCTCGTCGTCGACACCACCGCCTATCCGAACGGCACCTACCAGCTCAAGATCGACGCGGTCGGCGCGAACGGGCTGACCACCGAGCAGACCGTCTCCATCGTCATCGACAACCCCCCGGCCTGGGCCGCCGCCACGGTCTACGACACCGGTGACCAGGTGTCCTACCACGGATCCGTCTGGCGCGCCTCGTGGTGGACGAAGAACCAGACCCCCGGCGATCCGTACGGGCCCTGGCAGCAGATCGTGACCACGGCGGACGGCACCGCCGTGTGGACCCCGTCACGGATCTTCGTCGCCGGCGACCGGGCGGAATACCAGGGCGTCGTCTACCAGGCGAAGTGGTGGACCCGTAACCAGACACCAGGCGACCCGAACGGCCCCTGGAAGCGCGTCGGATAAGGCCGACAGGCCGACGTCGCGGGCCGGGCGTCCTCCGGGCGCCCGGCCCCGGCGTGCTTTGGTCCCGACGCTCCCGCCGGGCGCCGTCGAGGCGCTGAGCTCGCCGGCCCTCCCAGGCCGCTCGTGGCGGGCCGGCGAGGATGAGCTCGCCGGTCCGCCACCTGCCGGCTACCGCACCGTCAACTTCTGGTAGTCGGCGGCGTAGGGCTGGTAGGTCGGGTTGCCGGAGTATGCGACGTGGACCGTGTACGCCCCGCGCTGCAGATCGGCAGTCTGCAGTGTGACGACGGCCTCGCCGTCCGCCAGTGACACGACCTGCACGGTGCCGCCGAAGGTGACGGTGACCTCGCCGGTCGGAGTCGGAGCGTTCTTCTTCTGCCCGCCCGCCGGCCCGACGGTCACGTGCAGCTTGAACGTGTCCCCGCGGACGACCGACGCCGGCGCGGTCTTCGCATGGACCTTGACGGCGTCCGGGCCGGAGGGCACCTCGAATGACGCCGCACCTTCCGACGCCTTCAGGTAGTCGAAGCCGAGGTACTCGGCCTTGACCGTCCGGGTACCCGCAGGCAGAGCCGCCGGCAGCGTGACCGTGGCCGCGCCGTCCTTCAGGTACGCGAGCTTCGACCACGAGCCGATGCTGAACCGCACCTGACCGCCGGTCTCGAACCCGTCGGCTGCCTTGACCGTGGCGGTGACCGTAGTCGTCTGGGCCTCGCTCGCGTACGGCTCGACAGCCACCTCAGTGGTGGTCGTGACGTCGCTGTTCGGGATCCGGCGGATGTCGTTCCACTCGCGGAGGGTGATCGGGATCACGGTGCCGTGACGCGGACGGGCGACGCCCGCGTTGGTCATCGTGATCGCCTTGGCGTTCCAGGTCGGAGCCTCGATGTTGTCGTGGCACGCGGCCTGGTATCCACCACCGTTCGTGTATCGGTCACCCCAGAGGTAGAACTGGCCGGGGCAGGAGGTGTCACCAGGGTTGGCCTTGAAGATGATCGGCCCCTCGTACCCCTGGTTGGCGACCCACGTCGTGCGCCCCAGAGCCGGAGCGACCAACGTCCAGTTGTCGATGTTGCTGTCCAGGAAGTCGGTGTGCTTCTCCGAGAAGATGTCCGAGCCCTGGTTGCCGGCCTCGTTCTTGGTCACGCGGTAGTAGTAGTCGCCGACCCGGATCGCGGTCGTGTCGATCCGCGACAGAGGGGCCGGGTTCTGCCAGACCTTGGGACCGGAGAACGTCTGGAAGTCGCGCGTCGTGGTGTACCACATCTGCGCGTTTCCTTGACCGGTGCGGTTCACGGGGTCGTTCCACAGCGACTGTGCCCAGAACACGGCGTAGGCGCCGATCTCCTTGACCCACAGCGACTCGGGTGCGAAGGCGTTGCCCGCGTTGTCGGGCGCGACCTTCACGTGCCGCTGAGGAGTCCAGTGCACGAGGTCGTGCGACTCGAACACCTCGATGTACTGGGTGTCGTTGATGGCGTATCCGCCCTGGTCGTACCAGTTCAGGTCGGTGGCGATCATGTAGAACGTGTCGCCGTCGGGTGAGCGGACGATGTGCGGGTCACGAAGGCCCTGGTCGCCCAGCTGGGAGATGAGCGACGGCCGGCCTCCGGTCAGACCGGTCCAGTCCAGAGCGGTGTTTCCGTTGGACGTCGCGAACATGATCTGCTCGCCGTCGGCGATCCCCTCGCCCTTGAAGTACCCCATGAAGTACCGCTCGTACTCCTCGGAACGGGGCATGGCGGTGATGGTCACCGGGAACGACTTCGTCTTCGAGGCCGAACCCTTGGTGACGGTCGCCGTCAGGACGGCGTCGACGTCCGCACGGCCGAAGGGCGGGCGGCTCACCTTACCCGTCGGGGTGACGAGGTCGGTGGTCGACTTCCAGGTGATCGTGGATCCGAACTCGCCGGTGGCAGGGAGGTTGATGTTTCCGCGCACGTGGTCGGTGGCGTGCAGGGTCAGGTCGGACGTGTCACGGTCGACCGCCTGCGCGTTGCCGAACTCGGCCTTCACCACGATGGGGATCTCCCGTGTGGTGACCTCTTGGGCGCCCTTGCGGACAGTCGCCGTGAGCGTGGCTGTCGCGTCGGGCTGCCCCTGCGCGGGTCGGGTGATCTTGCCGGTCACCGGGACCTTGCGTGCGCTGGGGAGGGTCGGCGGGGTGTAGACCTGGACGACTGACGGGTCCGAACTCGTCCACGTGATGGTCGAGCCCGCCACGGAGCCCACCTTGGGCAGAACGATGTCGCGTACGATCGCATTGGTCAGGCCGAGGTCGATGGCGTCGGCGTCGGCGTGAACGCCATTGGAGACGGTCCTTGCCGCCAGGGCGAGTGTCTCGTCGGGGCTCACTGCCCGGTCGTAGACCCGGAAGTCCCGGATCGTTCCGCGGAACGAGTAGTGGCCCGACGTCTGCGAGCGAGCGAGAAAGTTGCAGTTGGTCCCCGCAGCGTTCACCGACGGCGGCGTGGTCAGGTTCGTTGACGTCGCGTGCAGCACGCCGTCGAGGTAAAGCCTGCCGGTCCAGCTCGTCCCGTTCGCGTTCAGTGACTGGGTGTAGGTGACGTGCGTCCATGCTCCCTCGGGCATGCGGACCCGGTTCTGTTGGAGGTTCGCCGAACCCACCGCGATGCGGAACCGCTGGGTGTTCGACGCGAAGATGGAGCCCTGGGCGCCGGTGTCGGCGTCGCACGAGCCGGACTTCGCGCCGAAGCTCCACATCTGGTGCTCGCCGACGTTCGCCGGGTCGATCCACACGTCATAGTCGACCGTGAGGTTCGACATGCCGGTGGTGATGTTTTTCGGCAGCGCCACGTACGCACCGTCGAGGGCGCTCTCGTAGGAGCCGGGGTTGAACCTGACTCCATCGCCGGTCAAGGTCGCCTTCTCCGGATGCACGAGCGTGGCGTTCGCCGCCGAGCCCGCACTACCCGAGTTGACCAGCGTCGTCCCACTGGTCTCGTCGAGGGCGAAGTGGTGCACCAGGCCCTCGTTCAGCTTGTCCTCGGCAGCGTGCGAGGGCGTCGCTGCGAGCGAGACCGAGAGAAGCGCACCCAGTACCAGGCCCGCGACACCTCTACCCTTGCGACTCAGCCTGTGACGTGACCTTGGCTGTCGCACTCTCAATCGATCCTCCTCGATCCGGTCGCTGACACGTGGGGCACGACGCCGTTCCGGGCGGGGCTCCGAGGGGACGAGGGCAGCACAGACAAAGGTTCACCTCGCTGTGAGATGTGGGGGGCGGTGTGAGCTGGGGGGATGGGGCTATATGTCGCAGGTGTCCGGGTCTTGAATGCAGACCCTAACCTCCAGCGCCAGCGAAAGATAGCGTTAACAGAAGCGAGCTTTGTGCGTGAACCGATGAAAGCAACGCAAGACGTGGATAAAGGTCTCATCCTTGTCAGAACATGAAGAACTTCGCCGAGCACTGGCGGCGGGTTCACTGAACGTGACCGAAGGCCTCTATGCCGCCTACGACAAACAACGGAACCAGGGCCGTTCAGCCCAGGAACGTGGCCAGGTGTGGGTCGCGCAGCGGGGCGTCGGTGGGCGACGGGAGGTTCTGGGATAGCCCGCATGAGATACGGACTGGGGGAGTGTTACCGCTATCACCTCTAGTCGTCAAGGAGCATGCCGGGCGGGCGTGAATCTTTCACGTCCGCCCGGCCTTTCTTCCTGCCTGGGAACAGGCGCTGACCAGCGATCGGACCGATAAGACGACTTCCCTTCGTTCGGCCGATCCGCGACCACCGCTTGACATCGTCGGCGGCAGGTTCTAGATCCTCATGTTACCGATAACTCACATCGTCGCGGATCCCGCGACCCCCCTACCGGCGGGAGTGCCGCTTCCGCACACTCCGGCCCTACCACCCCCCGACGAGGAGAAGAACGATGCACGACTTACCCGTTCGCCCGGCGGCCGGGCGGCGGCGTTCGCCGGGCGCCGTCGCCCTGGGCCTGTTCACGGCGCTCGCCACCCTGGCGGCCACCGCGCTCACCTGGACGGCGCCGGCCTCCGCGGCCCCCGCGCCGCTGGTGGGCACCGCCTCCGGCCGCTGCCTGGACGTGAAGGGCAACGTCGACACGCTCGGCACCACCCTGGACATCTGGGACTGCAACGGCCAGGCCAACCAGGGCTTCGAGTTCACCTCGGCCGGCGAACTGCGCACCCTGAACGGCACCCGCTGCGTGGACGCGTACAACAACCAGACCTCGCCCGGCACCCAGGTGATCATCTGGTCCTGCAACGGACAGGCCAACCAGAAGTGGCGGCAGAACTCCGACGGGTCGATCACGGGGACGCAGTCGGGCCTGTGCCTCGATGTGGACCATGCCGGCACCGCCAACGGCACCGCCGTCATCCTGTGGACGTGCAACGGGCAGAGCAACCAGAAGTGGAGCACCACGACCGGCGGCGGCAGCGCCCTCGTGGTCGACGCGAGCAGCGTCGTGCGGCCGGTCACCCGCGTCGGGTCGGGAACGCTGTACGGCCTGTCCGACGCGAACACCCCGCCGGTGTCGGTCATGCAGCCGCTGAAGCTGCACCAGCTCCGGCAGCCGCCGCCGCTGCACGAGCACCGGCCGAACGGCTCCCCGGTCCCGATCGGCGACACGCTGAACATCTGGCGCAACGCCGCCGCCATCGGCGCCGTGATCACCGTCGACATGGCCGACAGCTTCGACGGCTTCCCCTACAACTGGACCAACTGGAACGACTGGTACAGCCGGATCGACAAGATGATCGCGGCGGCCAAGTCGGCGGGCGTCAGCAACATCGACGCCTGGGAGCCGTGGAACGAACCGGACTGGACCTGGCCGTCGGCGTCGGGCGTCTCCTTCAACGACGGGTGGGTGCGCACCTACCAGCGGATCCGGCAGAGCGAGCCGAACAAGGCCATCATGGGGCCGAGCTACTCGTACTGGAACGTGAACGCGATGCGGTCCTTCCTGACCAACGCCAAGGCGACGAACACGCTGCCGCAGGTCGTGTCGTGGCACGAGCTGAGCGGATGGCAGCAGGTCACCGCCAACGTCCGGGCCTACCGGGCGCTGGAGCGCGAGCTGGGCATCTCGCCGCGGCCCATCTCCATCAACGAGTACGCCACGACCGGCGAGATCGACGTGCCGAGCAGCGTCAACCACTACGTCGCGCAGTTCGAGCGCGAGGGCGTGCGCGACGCCGAGCGGGCGTTCTGGTACGAGGCCGGCACGCTCAACGGCCTGCTGTACAACGGCCAGCCGACGGCGTCGTACTGGATGTACAAGTGGTACGCCGACCAGACCGGCAACGTCGTCAAGGTCACCCCGACCACGTACAACGACGGCGTGGCCGCCTACGACGGCAGGACGTTCAGCCTGGTCTTCGGCGGCCAGGCCGGCAACAACACGATCCGCGTCGACGGAATCGGCGGGCTGGGCTCCTCGGTCACGGCGACCCTCGAGTACGTCCCGGGCTCGGGACGCAAGACGAACGTGCAGGCCGCGACCCGGGTGTGGTCGAACGCCTACACCGTCACCAACGGCAGCGTCACGATCCCGATCGCCAACCAGGACGCCAACGGCGCCTACCGCCTGGTCCTGACGGCGGGATGACATGAATGAAGGAGGCCCGCCGGCGCCCGGCGGGCCTCCTCTCGGCCTGTTCCCGCGCGCCTATTCCCGGACCAGGTGGACCAGGGCGCTGGCGTAGTCGCCGGGCGCCAGATCGGGGAACAGGCCGTGGGTGAGCAGGACGGCCCCGTGGTGGACCTCACCCGTGGCCGTGTCGCGGTAGCGCGCGTCCGGGTCGAGGGCGCGCAGCGGAATGCCGGGATCGGCGTGCCCGAACCGGCGGGCGCGGCGGTAGACGAGTACAGCGGCCTCCCTACCGTCGGAGGCGAGGTACTGCACGGCCGACAGCTCGCCGTCCGGCGGCCGCAGGCGGTACTGCCGGCCGTGCTGGACCAGCGGCCGGATCCGCTTGTAGTCGGCGACCAGCTCGGCCGCCCGGTCCAGGTCGGCCCGGCTCCACTCGGTCAGGGCCCCGCCGATGGCGAGCACCCCGGCCATGGCCACGTGGAAGCGGAAGTCGAGCGGGATCTCCCGGCCGGTGTAGGGGTTGGGGCTGTCGGTGACCCACGCGCCCATCACCCGGGCCGGGTAGAGCTGGGAGAATCCGTGCTGGATGTCCAGCCGGTCGAGGGCGTCGGTGTTGTCGGAGGTCCACACCTGGTCGGTACGCCGCAGGATTCCGAGGTCCACCCGGCCGCCGCCGCTGCTGCACGACTCGATCCGCACGTGGGGGTGGGCGGCGCGGAGGCGGTCGAGCACGTCGTACAGGGTGTGGACGTGGCCCAGCCACAGCCGATCGTCCGGGCCGGCCTCGGTGAAGGGCCGGTTCATGTCCCACTTCAGGAAGTCGATGGCGTTCTTGGACAGCAACTCGTCCAGCGTCCGGTAGAGCCAGTCCCCGACCTCGGGCCGGGACAGGTCGAGCACGAGCTGGTTGCGGTGCTCGGTGCGCGTCCGGTGCGGCCGGTGGATCACCCAGTCCGGGTGGGCGCGGTAGAGGTCGCTGTCGGGGTTGACCATCTCCGGCTCCACCCACAGCCCGAACCGCATGCCCAGCTCGTGCACCCGGTCGATCAGCGGGCCGAGCCCGTCGGGGAACCGGTGCGGGCTGGGATACCAGTCGCCCAGCCCGGCGGCGTCGTGCGTGCGGGCGCCGAACCAGCCGTCGTCCACCACGAACAGCTCCACGCCCATCCGGGCGGCCGACTCCGCCAGCCGGATCTGCCCGTCGAGGGAGACGTCGAAGCCGGTGGCCTCCCAGGAGTTGTAGAGCACGGGCCGGATCTCGCCGGGGTGCGGCAGCACGTGCCGTAGCTGGTGGTCGTGCCAGGCGCGGCTGGCGGCGCCGAAGCCGCCTTCGGTGTACAGGCCCGCGCACACCGGCGTGACCAGCTCCTCGCCGGTGCCCAGCTCCCAGGTCACGGGGTCGTGCCCGGCCCCGGCCGACAGCGTCACGCGCTCCGTGGGCAGCCGCTGCGCGGTGAGCCGCCAGCTCCCGCTCCAGGCCAGCGCGCAGGAGTAGACCGCGCCGTGCTCCTCGCCCGCCGTGCCGTCGTCGACCATCGCCCAGGGGTTGGCCTGGTGGCTGGTCACACCCCTGCGGCTGGTCAGTACGGTCTCGCCGTACGGCAGCTCGGCGCGGTGCAGCCGGGTCTCGGCGCCCCACTGGCCGCGTACGGAGCTGAGCCGGTAGCCGTCCAGGCGGGGGAGGACCCAGGTGGCGGAGTCCGCCCGTACGACGGTGACGGGCTCGCCCTCGTTGCACAGGACCAGGTGGCGCTCGATCACGTCGCCGTACAGGCGGTAGTGGCACTCCACGGCCAGCGGGTAGTGACGGTCGGCGTACGCCAGCACCAGCTCCCGATCGGTGCGGCGTTGCCCGGTGAAGACGAGCTCCAGGTCGCGGGTGCCGTCGGCGAAGCGCACCTGCAGGCCGGCCTGCCCGTAGCACAGGCCCCCGGTCGCGACCAGGTCGAAGGAGCCCTCCAGCGGGTCCTCGACCGGCCGGAAGCCGGGCCTCGGCAGCCGGAGCAGCAGCGAGGCCGCCTGCTCGGGGGTGAGCCGGGGTCCCCAGTGCAGGACGCGCGGCCGGTCGGCCTCGTCGAGGTGCAGTACGTAGGAGGAGGACGGCCCGGACAGCACCCACAGGCGGTGTTCGGAGTCGTGGTGGATCATCTCAGCCTTTCGACGGCGAAGGAGAAGGCGGCATGGCATGCCGGACCCCTCCGCCGCATGGCGCGGCGGAGGGCCGTGGAGACGCGGGAGGTCAGGCGGGAGCGGGGCCGCTGCTCTCCCGCACGATGAGTTCGGGCTCGCTCCAGGCCGGGACGGCGGGGGCGTTCTGCGGGTCCAGCCTGCGGTGCAGCAGGCCGAAGCAGGCCCGGCCGAGGCCCTCGAAGTCGAGCCGCACGGTGGTGAGCGAGGGGTTGAGGTAGGCGGAGGGCGGGGAGTCGTCGAAGCCGACCACGCTGAGGTCGCCGGGGATGTCCCGCCCGGCCTCGCGGGCGGCCCGCATGACACCCAGCGCCAGGTCGTCGTTGCCGCACAGGACCGCGGTGACCGAGCGGTCCGCGAGCAGGGAGCGTACGGCGAGGTAGCCGGATCGAGGGCTCCAGCCGCCGGGCAGCGGCTCGGGCACCGGGCGGCCGGCGGCACGCAGCGCGTCCTGCCAGCCCTGGGTGCGCTGCGGCAGCGCGCTGGTGGAGGAGGGGATGGCCACGTAGTGGACGGTGCGATGCCCCAGGCCCAGCAGGTAGCGGGTCGCGTGCGCGGCCGCCGCCCGGTCGTCCAGCCAGACCTGCCAGGGGTCGTCCGGCCCGTCGTCGGGCCGTCGCTCGACGGCGGCCGCGACCGGGACGTCCGCGGGCAGCGCCCGCAGCGCGCGCACCCCCGCGTCGTCGAAGGCGATCACCATGACCGCCTCCCCGGGCCGGTTCAGCCGCAGGGCGATGTCCGCCTGGCCGGAGGTCCGCTCCAGCACGCTGATGCCCACGGAGAACCCGGCCGTCCTGGCCGCCTCCTCCATGCCGCGCAGCGTGGCTGCGGCGCCGTACAGGGCGGTGTCGGAGGTGAGGACGGTGACCGAGCGGACGGGCCCTCCGGCCAGCGCCTGGGCCAGCCGGTTGGGCCGGTAGCCGAGCTCGGCGATGACCTGGAGGACCCTGGCCCGGGTCGCCTCGCTCACCCGGGCCTTGCCGTTGATGACGCGGCTGACGGTCTGCTGGGAGACACCGGCCACCCGGGCGACGTCCCAGATGCTCGCCGACCGTGCGCGGGGAGCGTCCTGGGCAGGCATGTGACCGGTAACTTCCATGAGTCTGACCTTACTTGATGGCGGCGTTGGCCTCGGTGGTGATCTTCTGGGCGGCGTCCTGCGGCGACAGCTGACCCAGCCAGACCTGGTTGAAGATGTCGAGCGCCTTCACGTTGTAGACGTCGGCCGCCTCGGTCAGCGGGTAGCCCATCGTGGTGCCCTCGGCGGCCTTCTTGAAGCCGGTGACGTCGACGCCCTTGGCCTTCCACGCGTCGGCGAAGACGTCGTTGAGCGAGGTGATCCCCGGCCAGACGGCGCCCGCCTGGGCGACGGCCTTCTGATGGCGTTCGGAGATCAGCCACTTGAGCAGCTCCCATGCTTCCTTCGGATGCTTGGTGCCGGCGTAGACGGCCTCGGTCAGGCCGTTGTAGACGCTGCCCTTGCCGACCGGGCCCGCGGGGAGGTCGGCGACGCCGAAGCCCCCGTTCGGCAGCGCGGTGTCGAAGGCGCGCAGCATCCAGCTTCCGTCCATCGCCGTGGCCGCCTCCCCGCGCCCGACGACCTGGTCGAGCGACGGGCCGTTGGGCGGGTTGGTGACCGTGGCGGGCACCGCGACGTGATACTTCAGCCGCAGGTCCTGGACGAACTGGATTGCCTGCACGCAGGCCGGCTGGTCGATGGTCCACCGGCCCCACGGCTTGTCCTGGAGCTTGCAGCCGTTCTGCAGGGCGAAGTTCCACCAGTCCTGCTGGCCGGTGGGCGCCTGCATGGCCAGGCCGTACTGCTTGATTTTCTTGGGGTCGAAGCCCGGCTCGCCGGCGCGCTTGCCGTTCTCGTCGACCGTCAGCTTCTGCAGGGTTTTGACGAAGGTTCCGCCGTCGGCGGGGTTCCAGGTGAGGCCGTCGAGGTCGGCGGGGGTGAGCCCGGCGTCCTTCAGGGCCTTGGTGCTGTAGAAGAGCCCAATGGTGTCCCAGTCCTTGGGCAGGCCGTAGACCTTGCCGTCCACCTTCCAGCCCTCGGCGAGCTTGGGGTCGTAGATCGAGGTGTCCACCTTGTCCTGGGCGATGAGCGGCGCCAGGTCGGTGAGCACTCCCTCCTTGCTGAACTTCGGGAAGTAGGAGACGTGGTCCCAGAAGACGTCGGGGGCCGAGCGGCCGGCGAGCTGGGTCTGCAGCTTGCTCCAGTAGTCGTTCCAGTTGTTCAGCTCGATCTGCACCTTGATGCCGGGGTGGGCCTTCTCGAACTCCCGGATCGACTGCTCGATCGGCGGCTTCTGCACCTCGTCCCACATGGCGTACCGGAGGGTGACGGCGCCGCCGGTCGAGTCCGAGTCGTCGGCTCCTCCGCCGCCGCACGCGGCGAGGGACAGCAGGGCCGCCGCCGCGACAGCAGATAAGGCGATTTTTCTGGACATAGGTGTATGCCCTTCTCTCTACGGGGGGTGGTTACTTCAGCCCGGTGAGGGCGATCGAACGGACGATGTGCCGCTGGAACAGCAGGAAGATCACGATGAGCGGCAGCAGCGCGAGGGCGGCGGCCGCCAGGATCAGGTGGTACTGGGAGGAGTACTGGCCCTTCAGGGCCGAGATGCCGAGCGTGACCACCCGGGTCGCGTCGCCGTTGGTGACGATCAGCGGCCACAGCAGCGTGTTCCAGGTCGTGATGAACGTGATGGTCGCGAGGGTGGCCAGGATCGGGCGGCTCAGCGGGAGCAGCACCCGGACGAGCACGGTCAGCGTGCCCGCGCCGTCGATGCGCGCGGCCGACTCCAGGTCCTTCGGGATCGTGCGGAAGTACTGCCGCACCAGGAAGATCCCGTACGGCGTGCCGAACGCGGTGGGCAGGATCAGCCCGAGATAGGTGTCGATCAGCCCGAACTCCCGCATGATCAGGAAGAGCGGGACCAGGGTGACGATCTGCGGCACCATCATCGTCGCGAGGTAGCCCCAGAACAGCACGTCGCGGCCGGGGAACGACATCCTGCCGAAGGCGTAGGCGGCCATCGTGCTGAAGACGACCTGCCCGGCGGTGACGACCCCGGCGTAGACCAGCGAGTGCAGCAGGAAGCCGGCCATGTCGTACTCCGACCAGACCTGGGCGAAGTTGTCGAGCGTGACGGGGAAGGCGGGCTCCCAGGCGCGGGTGGTGAGCACCTGCGCGGGTTCCTTGAACGCCGAGTTCAACGTCATCAGGTATGGCGCGACCGAGACCGCGGCGCCCGCGAAGAGCGCGAGATACAGGCCGATCCTTCTCATCGGGGTCCTTCTCATCGGGGTCGTCAGGAGAAGTCGTAGACGGTGCGCTTGCGGAAGTAGAGGAACTGCGCCGCGGTGACCAGCAGGATCAGGGCGAACAGCACCATCGCCAGCGCCGAGGCGTAGCCGGACCGGAAGAGCTGGAACCCCTGCTGGTAGATGTGGAAGTTCAGCACGTCGGTGGCGCCGCCCGGACCGCCCTGGGTCATCACGAAGACCGTGTCGAAGATCTGGAACGACCCGATCGTGTTCGTCACCAGCACGAAGAACAGCGACGGCCGCAGCAGCGGCAGGGTGATCATGAAGAACCGCTGCACCGGCGTGGTGCCGTCGATCGCCGCGGCCTCGTACAGCGTGTGCGGAATCGCCTGCAGCCCGGCCAGCAGGATCAGCATCGTGTAGCCCGTGTACTGCCAGACGTTCACCGAGGCGATCACCGGCATGGCCCACGCGGGGTCGGTGAGCCAGTTCGGGCCGTCGATCCCCACCATGCCCAGCAGCTGGTTGACCGCGCCGTATCTCGGGTCGAACACCCAGGACCAGATGATGCCGAGTGCCACCGGCATGGCCATCCAGGGCAGCACGAAGACCACCCGGAGCACCTTGCCGCCGCGCATCCGCCGGTTCAGCGCCAGCGCCAGCAGCAGCGCCAGCACCGTCTGCGCCGGGATGTTGAGCACCACGTAGTAGATCGTGTTGAGCACGGCCCGCCAGACCTCGGAGTCGGCGGCGAGCTCGCGGTAGTTGTCCAGTCCGACGAACGAGGGCGCGCCCATCAGGTTCCAGTCGAACAGGCTCAGCGCCGCGACGCCGAAGATGGGCGCCACGAGGAAGAGCAGGAAGCCGGCGAGGCTCGGCGCGAGCAGGGCGTACGCCTCGGCGACGGTGCGGGCCCGCGCCGCGAGGCGGCGCTCCACCCGGCGGTGGCCCCGTACGGGTTGGGCGTAGGTGATGTTATCGGTCACATTCGTTCTCCACATGCCTCCGGGGTATCCGGAGGGCTCAGGTGATGGAGAGAAGAGTTATCGATAACATCCGAGTCGTCAAGTGTTCATGCCGCAGGAATCGGCCCGGGGGCGGCGAGGACGCCACCCCCGGGCCGGGGCAGGGTTCGGTAGACGTAGGGCCATGTCCACCGTCGTCGTCGGTGAGGACGGCCTGGTGGCCGGGGCCATGGATGCTCCCGTGCCCGGCCAGGATCTGCCGCTCCCGAGGTCGTCGCCGTCCCGTTGCGGTCGACGTACGGGCCTGTGACCGCGCCGTTCTGACGGCCGATCCCGCTGCCGGCCCCGGTGACCAGGCCCGCCTTTTGGGAAGTGCCGCTTATGCCAGAGTCTCGTGGTTCGCCCAGGCGACCTTGTAGGGGTGCCGGGACTGCCAGCGGTGGATGACCTCATGCATGCCCGGCGCGGTGAACGCCTTCGCGAGGGCGTCGATATCGGCGACGGTCACCCGCACGATCGCGGTCGCGATCAGGGCCGGAATGTCCTCCTCGCCGGGGACGGGAATGTGGCGCCGGGTCGCGACCGACTGCACGAAACCGGAGCCGAGCATGACTTGTTCGATATCCGCGAGGTACTGGTCGAGCTCGGCGTCGGGCAGCGGCTGGTCGAAGGAGACAATCATCGTGTGGTAGATCATGCAGGCATTCTGGGCTCCGCACGTCGCCTGCGTCCAAGACCGGTTCGCCATTCGGCGATAACCTGTAGGCATGGTCGAACTGGAGACCCGCGAGCTCGAGTACTTCATCGCACTCGCCGACGAGCTGCACTTCGGCCGGGCCGCCGTCCGGCTCTCGATCGCCCAGCCGGCGCTGTCGAAGGCCATCCGACGGATCGAGACCCGGCTCGGTGTCCCGCTCTTCACCCGCTCCAGCCGGCACGTCGAGCTCACCCCGGCCGGGAAGGCGTTGCAGGAACACGGCCGGCACGCGCTCAACGCGGTCAGCGCCGCCATCCGGTACGCCCAGCGTGCCGGCGACACCCAGGACCACCTGCGGCTCGTGCTCAAACCCGGCGGCGACGCCGGCCTGCTCTCCGGGCTCCTGGCCGAATACGCGCACCAGCCCGACGCCCGCCAGGTGGACATCCTGTTCAGCGGCCCGGCCGATCGCGCCGACTTCCTGCGCGACGGCCGGGCCGACGTCGGCCTGCTCTACGCGCCGTTCGACGACCTCGACGGCCTAACCCACGAGACGCTGCACACCGAGGACCGCGTGGTCATCGTCCCGGCCGGACACCGGCTGGCCGGGCATACTTCGGTGCGCATGTCCGATCTGGAGGGTGAGACGCTGCCACGCTGGAAAGGAGTACCCGGAGGCGATGGCACCGGTCCCGAGGTCGCCGACGTGGTCCAGATGCTCCAGATGATCACGGTGGGACGGATGATCGGGGTGCTGCCCCGCTCACTGGTCGAACCGGCCCCGGCCGATCTGGTCTGCGTCCCAGTGGCCGACGCGCCGCCCAGCCGCCTGGTGCTCGCCTGGATCGAGCGAGACCGCCGGCCGCTGGTCGCCTCGTTCGTGGCCGCCGCACTCAGGTGGCGCCGGGACAAGACCCGGTCGGACATCGACGAACCTGACGCGCCGCTCGCTGCGGACAACGAGCGGCTCGTGCCGGAGAACGTTCGGTGACGGGGACGAGCAGTTCCCGGCTGCCGGCCGCATATCGGACAGCCGCCGTTCAATAGTGACTGTGCCTGCGCCGCGACCGAACCCCGCAGTCCGGGCACGCGGCCGCGGCATCGCCGCACGTGAGCGTGGACCGTCGCGTGTCGGAAACCTTCCGACCTTCTGAGCCCGTCAACTGACTAGAGCTGGACAAGTGGTATCGAGGGCCGCTACGGTGTTTTAAGTCAGTCAACTAACTCATAGGAGCGATTATGATCGTGGTGACGGGTGCCACCGGAAACGTCGGAGGCCAGGTGGTCGCGCTGCTCGCCGCCGCAGGCGAGCGGGTGACCGCCGTCTCCCGGCGGACCGCCGAAGTGCCTCAGGGCGTACGGCATGTGCGAGCAGACCTGGACGACCCGGCCGGGTTGAAGGACGCCTTCGACGGTGCGGACGCGCTGTTCCTGCTGGTGGCCGGTCAGGACCCGCAGGCGATCCTCGGCGCCGCCCGGGCCGGCGGGGTCCGGCGGGTCGTCCTGCTGTCCTCGCAGGGGGCGGGGACCAGGCCGGAGTTCTACCGCCACCCTGCCGCGTTCGAGGACGCGGTGCGCCGGTCCGGCCTGGAGTGGACGATCCTGCGTCCCGGCGGCTTCCACTCCAACGCCTACGCCTGGGCGGAGTCCATCCGCGGCGGACGTATGGCCGCCGCCCCGTTCGGCGACATCGGCCTGCCGACCATCGACCCGGCCGACATCGCCGAGGTAGCCGCGACCGTCCTGCGGGAGGACGGGCACGCGGGCCGCGTCTACGAGCTGACCGGTCCCGCGCCGACCACGCCGCGGGAACGGGCGGCGGCGATCGGCGCCGCGCTGGGCACGCCGGTGCGGTTCGCCGAGCAGACCCGGGAGGAGGCCCGGGCGCAGATGCTGCAGTTCATGCCCGAGCAGGTGGTGGAGGGGACGCTCGCCATCCTGGGGGAGCCGACGGACGCCGAGCGGCAGGTCAGCCCGGACGTCGAGCGCGTCCTCGGCCGTGCGCCCCGGTCCTTCGCCGACTGGGCGGGCCGCAACGTCGCCGCCTTCCGATGAGCCCGATCGAGGCGTTCCCGGCCGAGCCGTCCGCGGCTGCCTGACCACCCTCCGCCCCGGCGCGCGCCGTTCCACCGATTCACAAGCTCGAGATCTGAAAGGATTCGTCGTGCCCGTTGCGCACGTTCTCGGCTCCACCATCCACTACCGCGACACCGGCTCCGGCACGCCGATGGTCTTCCTGCACGGCAACCCCACCTCATCCCACCTGTGGCGGCACGTCATCCCCGCGATCGGCGAGGGCCGCCGGCTGGCTCCCGACCTGATCGGCATGGGTGATTCCGGCAAGCCCGACATCGCGTACACCTTCGCGGATCACGCCCGCTATCTGGACGCCTGGTTCGACGCCCTCGGCCTTCACGACGTGGTCCTCGTCGGCCACGACTGGGGCGGCGCGCTGGCCTTCGACTGGGCCGCCCGTCACCCCGGCCGCGTACGCGGAATCGCCTTCACAGAGACCATCGTCAAGCCGATGACCTGGGAGGAGTTCCCCGAAGGCGGCCGGGAACTGTTCGCGGCGATCAAGACCGAGGGCGTCGGGGAGAAGATGATCCTGGACGACGACGCATTCATCGAACAAGGACTGCCGGGCACCGTCGCCGCCCCCATGGACCAGAGCGACCTGGCCGTCTACCGCAAGCCGTACCCGACGCGGAAGAGCCGCCTGCCGCTGCTGCGGTGGGCGCGCTCGATGCCGCTGGGCGGTGAGCCCGCCGACGTGGTGGCCCGCGTGGAGGCGTACGACACGTGGCTGGCCGCCAGCCCAGAGGTGCCGAAGCTCCTGCTGGCCTTCGCGCCCGGACCCGGCACGATGGTGCACCAGGACATGATCGACTGGTGTGCGGCCTCCATGGCCGGCCTCGAGATCCGGCGGTTCGACGAGGTCGCGGGGCACCACACCCCGGAGGACCACCCGGGGTTGATCGCCGCGGCCGTCGCGGGCTGGGCGAAGGCGCACGGGCTCCGGTGACACCCGGGCGTCCTGAGCGTGGAAGTTTCACGCGCGCCTCGGGCCGAGGCGGGCTTGACCAGGGGAGTCGGAGAAGCTTTCCCGCCGGGGTTTCCTCGATGTGCGAGCGGTCCTACCGTGACCCCAATCCCGGCGGCGAGAAGGTTTCGGATCGTCGAAATGCGGCGCCGGTCCCCAGACGATCTGGGCAAACTCCTACAGCAACTGGGGTGTGTGGGCGAACCACCCCAACACCGGCGGCGTGAAGTCCTATCCGAACGTCAGCCGGAACGTGAACCGGCGCCTCAGCACGCTGGGTTCGGTGACCAGCGGCTTCAACGTCACCGTGCCGAGCGGTGGCGCGTACACGACGGCGTACGACATCTGGTGCGACGGTCACACCTACGAGATCATGCTCTGGATGAACAAGTACGGCCCGGTCGGGCCGCTCGGCTCCCGGCAGACGAGCGTGTCGGTCGGCGGCCACAGCTGGGACGTGTACCGCGGCTCCAACGGCTCCAACCAGGTGTTCTCGTTCGTACGGCAGGGCAACGCCACTTCCGGCACCGTGGACGTCAAGGCGGTCCTGAACTGGCTCAGGACGAACAAGTGGTTCGGCGACGTGACGCTGGGCGACGTCCAGTTCGGCTATGAGATCACCTCGTCGAGCGGCGGCATGGGACTTCCGCACCAACGGCTACTCCCTCTCGGTGAGCTGAGGCCGCCCGCCGACGAGGGTTCCTCGCCGAGCACCAACTTCCGGGCCCCGCTCCACGGCCTGCTCGGCGAGGTCGAGCTCGCCGAGTTCGAGGTGAAGCTGAGCAGCACACCGCAAGGCCATCGCGAGGGCGCCACGGCTTCCCGACCTCTGGAGAATCGCGATGGCCCGCTGGTAGTGGAACAGCGCTTCGCGGAACCGCCCGCACTTGTAGTCGATCCAGTCGGCGAGGACGAGAATGCGGCCGAGCGTCCCCTCGTCCCGTGACTCCAGCAGCGGCACGCCGGCCTCCAGGGCCATCTCGGCCTGTGTATCGCCGAAGCGCACAAGTACTGAGACCAGTCGATCGGGGGTAAGGAGTTCCGCCATGCGTGCCCTCATCCGCCGGATCCTGCCGGCCAGCGTCATCGTGGTCATGACAGCCGGCTGTGTGGGTGAGGGCCCGCGGCTCCTTCTCGACGAAGACCCCGAAACGGGCACGACCGCCTCAATCGGTATCGTCCTGCCCGACACCGTGGCCCGTCGGCCCTACTCCCTGGGAGGATGGGTGATGTGCCTTGATCGGCCGGGTTCGGTCACCATCGACAAGGTCGATCTGATCAGGCCGAGTGGCGGCATGGTCCTGCAGGCGTTCTCCTCGCGGCTGCAGAGCCGTACACGTGCCATGCTCGGCAACGCCGAGCAGCCTCTGACCGAGCTGGAATTCCCGGCGCGCAGTCCCGCCGTGACCACGCCCTGCAGCAACATGGACCACGACGGACTCCTCACGGAACTCGGCCTGCAGTACGGGAAGACCGGCGACCGCACAGCACGGGCCGAAGGCGTTCGCGTCACCTACACCTCGGCGGGCCGGCAGCGCACCGTCGATCTCGACCTGGACGTGCAGCTGTGCGCTCCCGACGACATGGACACCAAGCAGTGCAGGGACATGTACAAGGAGCTCCGGAGCGAAAGCAAGGGCGACGAATAGCCGCCCTTCGCCGTCCGGTTCGACCGGGCGTCGCCTGTCCCGCCCGATGAGATGCCCGGAACATCTTCAGTGGAAATGGCGAGAGGACCTCGCGCCGCGGAAGTAACCGTGCTGCGGCAGAAGACCGCCGGGGACTGCGCACCGCGGGTGTGCCGATGAGCGGCGCTTACGCTCAGGGACCGATGTGGTTTCCGATCCGGCGGGCAACGTCGGCATGACGGGCGCGGTCGAGCCGTACGACGTCCACATGGGTGCCTGCCTCCTTCCCACCCTGGCGACAGGGGCAGGACATCGGTGGCCGAGTGCATGGCCTGTGATCCGCTTGTAGCGGCGACTGGCCGGTACAGGAGCTGCGGGTCACGGGGTGTGCAACGCCGGTGCGGCTTCCATAACCGGTACCCGGCGCCGTTCAGGTAGAGCTTGAGGAGGGCGACGTAGTCGCGGCCATCCAGTAGGACGGTGCGGACAGTACCGCCCTTGCCGTGGCTGCGGACGTGCTCGTCGTCGGTGCGCAGGTCGAAGTCCTCGACGTTCAGGACGCAGGCTTCGGCGGCGCGTGTCCCGCACCGGTAGGTCGTCCCGAACAGCACCGGGTCACGCAGTCGGTCCAGGGAGCAGATCGTGTTCAGCACCTTGGTGACGTCGGCGGGGTCGGCGGTGATCCACAGTGCGCCGGACTGGATCAGGCGAGCAACCGGTCGACCAACCCGTCGAGATAGTCAGGGGTGAGCGGGCCCGCGCCGAACAGGACACGCATGTAGATCGGCGCCAGGAGATGGTCCAGCACTTCCAGTGCGTCGGGCGGGTCCTCGCCGCGGTCGCGGGCGCGGTCGAGCATGGCCTGCAACTGCCTGGTGCGGTCGGCCAGGAGCTCGTCGCGCGCCTGAAGGCCCTGCTGGCCCTCGCCTGACAGCGCGATGGTCAGCCGCACCAACGCCAGGCCGTCGGGTCCGGTGACCTCGCGGGCCACGATGGCGGCGTAGGCGCGCAGGTCGCCGGCCAGGCTGCCGGTGTCGGGCATCGGCGCCTGCGCGTTGAGCCGGGTCAGCAGCACATCGCCGAGCAGGGCTTGGAGGTTGCCCCACCGGCGGTAGACGCTGGTGTCGGCCACGCCCGCGCGGGCCGCGATGTCGCCGACGGTGAAGTTTCCGTAGCCGCGCTCGCTGACCAGGTCGGTAACGGCCTGGTGCACTGCCGCGCGGACCCGGGCGCTGCGCCCGCCGGGCCGCCTGCCCCGCTCCTGCTCCTCCATACCCTCACCTTAACGCAGTCGAGACTTGCGTTAGAGTCTCCCTAAACGCAGTCATCAACTGCTTTTAGGAAGGATGTACGTGAAAGCGTTGCTCACCCTGACCTGCGCAGGTCAGTTCATGGTGCTGCTCGACAACACGATCGTCGGCGCCGCCCTGCCCGACATGCAGGAGCGGCTTCACACCGGGCTGACCGGCCTGCAGTGGATCGTCGACGCCTACGTGCTGCTGGTGGCCATGCTGCTGCTGTCGGGCGGCGTCTTCGCCGACCGGTTCGGCCGCAGGCGGGTGTTCCTGGCCGGGGTGGTGGTGTTCACGGCCGCGTCGGTGGTGTGTTCGCTCGCGCCCTCGATCGGCTGGCTGATCCTCGGGCGGGTGCTGCAGGGCGTCGGCGCCGCGGCGCTGAGCCCCGCCTCACTGGCGCTGCTCGCCGCCGCGTATCCCGCCCCGAGGGAGCGCGTCAGAGCGATCGGGTTGTGGGCCGGGTTCAGCGGCATCGGCCTGGCCGCCGGACCGCTGGCGGGCGGGGTTCTAGCGGAGTCCTTCGGCTGGCCCGCCATCTTCCTGGTCAACGTGCCGATCGGGGCGGTCCTGCTGCTGGCCGGGCTGCGCGTGCTGGGGGAGTCCCGCAACCCGAGCGCACCGCCGATCGACGTCCCCGGCACGGTCCTGTCCGTCGCGGGCGTGGGCGCCGTGACCTACGGCCTGATCGAGGGCGGTTCCCGAGGCTGGACCTCGCCGGTGATCCTGGGCAGCTTCGCCGCCGGGCTGGTGTTCCTGGCCACGTTCGTCGTGGTCGAGGGTCGTGCGCCGACGCCGATGCTGCCGCTGCGGCTGTTTCGTCAGCGGCTGTTCACGGCGTCCAACACGGCGATGGTCGTGGTCGGGTTCGCGCTGATGGGGTCGTCGTTCTTCTTCTCCCAGTTCTTCGTCTACGTCCAGGGCACTTCGATCCTGGTCGCCGGGCTGCGGACCCTGCCCACCTCGCTGGCCATGGTGATCGTCAGCCCGTACGCGGGCCGGTTCGCGGCCAGGTACGGCTTCCGCGTCGTCGTCAGCATCGGCCTGGCCCTGGCCGGGCTGGGGCTGCTGGCGCTGGGCTTCGTCCAGGCCGATACCGGCTACGGGAACGTGTGGTGGCGGCTGGCGGTCGTCGGCATCGGGTTCGCTCTCACCCTGTCGCCGCTGACCGGGGCCGCCATCCAGGCGGTCAGCCCGCAGGAGGGCGGCCTCGCCTCGGGGGTCAGCAGCACCACCCGGCAGATCGGCGCGGTGCTCGGCGTGGCGGTGCTCGGGGCCATCGTCCATATGCGGGAGTCCGGCGGCGCCTCCTTCGAATCCGGCCTCAACAGCGCCTTCCTGGCGGCGGGTGCCGTGACGCTGGCCTGCGCCGTATTCACCGGCCTGTGGCTGACCGCCTCCCGGACGCCGAGGGGCGTCGGGGTCGAACAGTCAGGAGGCCAAGCAGTCAGTGAGCCGCCGCTCACAGCTCCTCCCAGTCTGCCCACGTCTTGAGCCGCTCCGGAGGATTCCTGTCCGTGCTCGTCGCGGCGGACGTGGTCAGGCTCGGCCGCGCCGTCGCCGCGCTCGCGGACGCCCTGGCAGTGCGGCCGGAAGCATCCTCATGATGGGTAGACGTGCGGGGCGGGCGGCACGGTTCGAGGTCACTCGGCCTGGCAGGAATCGGTACACGCCAGTAAGGTCCGGTCCTGTGGGGCGCTCGAGAACCAATTCCGGGTCGGCCGAGGATCTGCTCATCAAGCTGGACCGCGACGCCGGGGTGCCGCTGCACCGGCAGATCGAGACGTCCATCCGCGCAGGCATCCGGGCCGGCCTGCTGCGAACGGGCGCGTCGCTACCACCCACCCGCACCCTCGCGACAGGCCTCGGGGTTTCCCGTGGGGTCGTGGTGGAGGCCTATCAGCAGCTCGTCGCCGAGGGCTACCTCGTCAGCCGATCGGGCGGTTACACCCAGGTCGCCGCGTCGATGCCGCCGGCCGACGCGGGCTCCGCGGCTTCGACGGCGCAGCCGACCGCGCGCGGTGTCGGCTTCAGCGTCGACTTCGGGTACGGGCGCACCGACGTTTCACAGTTCCCGAGGGCCGCATGGCTGCGCTCGGTCCGAACCGTGCTCACCACCACGCCCAACGACCGGTTCGCCTACCTTGACGGGCGAGGCGTGCCGGAACTGCACGAGACCCTGTGCGACTACCTCAACCGGGTGCGCGGCACATCGGCCCTCCCCGGCAACGTGGTGATCTGCAACGGCTATGGGCAGGGCATCGCGCTGCTGATCCAGGTGCTCGTCCAGCACGGTGCCAGGCGGATCGCGCTGGAAGACCCGTCGTCCAACGACGATGCCCGAGTCTTGGCCGGCGCCGCCGGTCTGGACGTGGTCGGCATCCCCGTGGGGCCGGACGGCGTTCAGGTCGATGCGCTCCATCGGGCCGACGCCGATGCGGTTGTGCTCACGCCGTCGCACCAGTGGCCCATCGGGGGAGTCCTGTCGGCCGCGGCGCGGGCCGAGGTGATCCGCTGGGCGAAACGCCGCGGCGCGATCGTGGTCGAGGACGATTACGACGCGGAGTACCGCTACGACCGGTCGCCGGTGGGCGCTATGCAGGGCCTGGCTCCCGATCGTGTCGTCTACTGCGGTACGGCCAGCAAGACGCTCGCGCCGGGGTTGCGGCTCGGCTGGCTGGTAGTGCCTCCCCATCTGGTCGCTGACGTCGCCGCGGCAAAGGTTCTCGCCGACCGCGGTTCGCCTGTCATCGACCAGTTGACGTTCGCCGACTTCCTCGCACGCGGCGAGTTCGACCGCCACCTGCGCCGGATGCGTCCGCTGTACCGCCGCCGCCGCGACGCACTGCTGGGCGCCCTGCGCACCCACCTGCCCGATCTGGAACCGGCGGGAATCGCCGCCGGGCAGCATGTGGTCGCCTGGCTCCCGCCCGACCTCGACGAGGCGGCGGTGGTGACGGCCGCCGCCCGGCACGGGCTCGCCATCCACGGCGTCGGCCCTTACCGGATCGCCGACACCGGACCGGGCGGCCTCATCTTTGGCTACGCCACTCTCGGAGAGGCCGCCATCGCCGAGGGGGTCGCGCTGCTGGCGAGGGCCATCCGGGACGTACGGGGACCCTGATCCCGCGCAGGCGCTCCGCCGGGGCACATCCAGGACATGCGCATCAGCATGCCGGGCGGATGTTCTGGTTCAGATGGAACACATTGGCCGGGTCGTACGCGGTCTTCACCGCGGTCAGCCGGGCCAGCTTCGCGGCCGAATACGCCCGCCGTACGCCGCGCTGCCCATCGGCCAGCTCGTCGGCCGTCAACGAGTTGACGTACACCCCACTCGCGTACGGCTCGAGCGAGGCACCGGCGGCGCGGGTGGCATTCATCCTGGCGTCGTCCTCGGCCGGGTCGGTCCAGCGAGAGCCGGCACCGAACTCGAACATCGTGCCGCGGTGACTGAACGCCGCGTCTGCTTCCGGAACATCGGCGATCGCGCCGCCGTGTGCCTGCAGGCCGACGCTCGGCAGGTCCAGGCTCGCGCTCAGGTCGGCGCCGCCGCGCAGCAGGAACGCCTCGATCGCCGCGGTGGGAAAGCTCCGCAGGTAGTGCCCCTTGGAATAGCGGCGGTACGCGTGACCGCCGGTGGAGTCGTCACGTTGCTGAAGTTCGAGGTACGACGGAGTGGTGACGCGGGAGGCGACGGGGCGCCCGAGCGCCCGCATCGCGGGGAGCAGCCGGCGGCCCTCGGCCGGGTCGCCGACCCACACGAACCCCAGCGTGGCGATCGGGCCGGCGGGACTGCTGGCGACACTGGCGGTGAACGTCGCCTGCCGGGGCGCGACGGCGTTCAAGTCGCGCCAGCCCTCGATGACCGGGACGGCGTCCTCGGCGCGGAAGTCGAACTCGGCGACCAGCGTCCGCGTGCCGATGCGATGCAACTGGAACTCGAACTCGGTGACGATGCCGAAGTTGCCACCACCGCCGCGCAGGCCCCAGAACAGGTCGGGGTTCTCGATGCGGCTCGCGGTCACCACGTCCCCCTCGGCGGTGACCATCGTGTAGGAGACGACGTTGTCGCAGGCCAGGCCGTACTGGCGGGCCAGCCAGCCCATGCCGCCGCCGAGCGTGAGCCCGCCGACGCCGGTGTGTGAGACGTTGCCGGCGGTGGTGGCCATGCCGTACGCCTGGGACGCTCGATCCAGCGCGCCGAGCAGCGCGCCGCCCTGCACCCAGGCCCGGCGACGGGCCGGGTCGACCCGCACGCCGCCCATGGGCGTCAGGTCGATCATGAGACCACCGTCAGGTACGGCGAAGCCGGCGGCGTTGTGGCCACCGCAGCGCACGCCGATCTCGAGGTCCAGTTCGCGGGCCAGCCGCACGGCGGCGACCACGTCGGCGACGCCCGCCGTGCGGACGATCATGCGTGGACGCCGGTCGATCATGGCGTTCCAGACGGTACGGGCGGTGTCGTAGCCGGCGTCGCCAGGCGTGAGGAGCCGGCCGTCGAAGCGGGCAGCTGTCGTTGTCATGCCACTTAGCCTGACCGGAATCGGTACCCTCGATAAGGTCCGATTCTGTAGGAGAATTGAGGACCAATTCGGAGTGCGGTCAGCTCCTCGAACGCAGGCAGCGGACGAAGGACGCCAGCCCCCACCGACGTACTCGCCAACCTCTTCTATCGGCGTGGAGATGACTTCGCAGCGGCACCACCGATGCGCTCGGCGTCGCTGCGACCGCCCTTCCTTGTCGAAGCCCGCCTGCGGATCCCTACAATCAAGATCGAGTTACATCGTTGATTGGACAGACCCCGTTCTGGTACTCCAAGGGCCGCCTGCCGCGAGATGTACGCCGGGATCGGATAGACGCTGATTGCCCTGGCCGGGATCGCTTATACGGGGAGGGCGTCTCCGGGGAAGCCGTGGCACGGGTGAACCTCGCAGCGCATCATTGCGGTTCGGACGCAGGGGTCCCCGGCCATGATCTCCGCGGCTTCTTCGGCCGGTACGGTCATGATCGCGATGCCGGCCACGGTGTCGGAGGCGACCGGGCACAGGATCGCGATCACCCCCTCAGCGCGCAGCGATACCATGCGTCGCTGGTGTTCGAGTTCGATTGCGTCCGCGCCGTCCATGGTCCGTTCCGGCCCCCACTGAAGGAGCGCCAGGCTGTAGGGCTTCGCGGTCGCGGCCAGAGCCCGAATCTGTTCGTCGGTCACGGTCGTGCTCATGATGTCTCCTTACTTCTCGATGCGCTCGGCCAGCGAGACGATGATTCCTTCGGGCCCGCGGACGTAGGCCATCCGCCACACGCCTTCGTATTCGCCGATGCCTCCCACCAGGCCGTAGCCGTCGGCTGCGGCGTGGTCGACTGCGGCTTGGAGGTCGTGCACCTCGAAGGCGACGTTGCGCAGGCCCAGCTCGTTGGCCGGCGCGGCAGGCGAACCCGGGAGGTGGTCCGGCCGCGTGAAGCTCGAGAGCTCCAGCGTCGTACCTCCGCTGGGCGCTCGCAGCATGACGATCTCGGTGCGGGCGCCGGTCATGCCGATCACCGTGTCCAGGAACTCGCCTTCGACGGCCATCTTCCGATCGGCCTCCAGACCGAGGCTGACGAAGAACGCCGTCACGGCATCGAGGTCGGCGACGGTGATGCCGACGTGGTCGAAGCGCCTTATGAATGTCATCGGATCCCTTTCGAGGTTTCTTTAAGAGACGCTGAGAAAGGTAGCAGCCGAGGTTCCCTCAGGGAACCCCACTTGCTAGATTGCTGCCATGCAGCGAACGCGGTTCGGGGAGATGGCGTGTTCCATCGCGCGTACCTTGGACGTGATCGGCGAGCCCTGGTCGCCGCTGATCCTGCGCGACGTGTGGGCCGGGGTGTGCCGCTTCGACCACATCCAGGCCGACCTGGGGATCTCCCGCAAGGTGCTCGCCGAGCGGCTCAACCACCTGGTCGAACAGGGTGTGCTCGAGCGGCTGCCCTACGATGCCCGCCCCCGGTACGAGTACCACCTCACCGCCAAGGGGGCCGATCTCGTCGAGATGCTCATGGTGATGGCCCGGTGGGGTGACCGCTGGCTCGCCGGCGAGGCCGGGCCTCCCGTCCTGTACCGTCACCATGCCTGCGGGCAGATCGGCCACGTCGACCCACGCTGCAGTCACTGCGGAGAGCCGATGCACGCCGACGACGTCGACCTCCTCCCAGGCCCGGGTTCGGCCTGATGACCCAAAGGTCGTGACGCCGGCTTCCACTCGTGATCTTCGATCGGGGCGTTCACGCACGAGGAGAAGCAGGTCGACGGCGCGCCGAGCACGGTTGCCCGTCGTGTTCGCTTGCGGGATCCAGGTCAAACCCCGCCGCACCGATCACAAGATCGGCAGGCCACCATCGTGACGATCTACGCCGTCACCGGCCTCCCGGCCGGGGCCTGATCGCGACCAGACCCCAGCTGCAGCTCGAACACGCAGGATTCGAGAATCCTTACCGTTCAATCCGAGGGCAGCTTGCCGGGGTACTCATCCGCCATCGCATCCAGCGAGCCCAGACCAGCAGCGATGTCTGCGCTGACGGCCGCGTCCACGGCGTCCGTGGCCGGCATCGCATTGGCGATGACCTGCCCGCCCTCGGTCAGGCATTCGACGTGCTGCGCCTCCCACCCGCGCAGGCGCGACTTTGATTTGGCGAGCTGAGGCCGCCGGTCCCCTGCCTCGCGCAGGTCGCAACTGTCGGTGCCCTCCAATACGGTCTTCTCGGCACGCGGAGTCCCGCCCCTGGCGGTGGGCGGGACTCCGCGATCGGGGGCGTGCGACACGGATTGGGGGACCGGATGGCGGACCGCAGGGCGCTGGACCTCGACTCGCTGGCGATCAGCGATCGGTTCAGGCTGTTCAACTTCACCACCGGGCGCGAAGACCCTGTGGCCTTTCTCTGGGTCCTGCGGGCGATGGACCGGCTGCGTGAGGTGCACCGGGTCCAGGTGGACGCCGGGGAGGTGCAGGCGGCCCTGAACGAACTCGCCCGGCTCCACGACGAGGTCCCGACGTTCGACGGCAAGCTGCGCGACCGGCTGGACGCCCTGTACGAGGACGGGGTGGTGCACCGGTTCGACGACGCGTCCCGGGCCGGCAACCTGGTCCGCTACCGCAACAGGCAGTCGGTCTACCAGTTCAGCGAGCTCGGTTACTGGGCGTACACCTCGGTCGAGGGACTGCTCGCGGCCCGCATCCAGGACGCGAACCTGTCGCGGCTGGTCTTCTCCGACATCCTGGAGGACCTCAAGGCGCTCGCGGCGGCCAACCGCGCGGGGGAGGCGGAGCAGGTCTACCGGCGGCTGTCCCGGCTGGACTCGGTGATGGAGGACATGGGGCGCCGATCCGCGCACTTCCACGTGACGCTCGGCGAGATCATCCGGTCCACCGACGCCTCTCCCGAGACGTTCCTGCGCTACAAGAACGCCCTGCTGACGCACATGTCCGAGTTCATGGCGGAGCTCGACCGCTATCTGCCCCGCCTGGCCACGGCCGTACGGGACGTGGAGGCGAGCGGCCTGGCCTCCCTGCTCGACCGCGCGGCGGCCGCGGACGAGCGGCCCTTCATGGATCGGGACGAGCGGCTGGAGGACTGGCGCCGCCGCTGGTCCGTCCTGCGGGCGTGGTTCGCCCCCCAGGGCTCGCAGGAATCCCGCGCCGGTGAGCTGCGCAACGCCACGCGCATCGCGGTGTCGGGCGTGATCGCGTTGCTGCGGCAGATCTCGGAGGCGCAGCGCGGCGGCGTCAACCGGGCCACCCAGCTGCGGCATCTGGCCGAGTGGGTCTGGAACGCGCCGGACGAGGGCGCCGCCCACGCGCTGATGGGCGCGGCGTTCAACCTGCGGACCGCGCGGCACCTGGGCGCGGCCCACGAGGACACCGAACAGATCTCGCCCAGGGCGACCTGGTGGGACGCGCCGGGGGTGGAGGTGTCGGTCACGCTCTTCCGCAGCGGTAAGGCGCCCACCCCGGGCGTGCCGACGCCGGTGCGCGGCAACTCCGGTGCGCGGGCGGCGCTGCGCCGCGAGCAGGCCGCGGAACGCGCGGCCGAGCGCGAGGCCGCCGGCCACCTGACGGAGCTGGGCGCGCACGGGCGGGTGCTCGACGAGTCGGAGACCCGGATCCTGCTGAAACTGATGACGCGGGCGCTGGAGGGACGCACGGTCGTCGCCGGCCGCCTGAAGAGAGGCTCCGGCGCCGACGACGCCGTGATGATCCGGCTCGTGCCGTGCGACACCGGAAGCGCCGTGCGCACCGCGCAGGGACTGCTCCATCTGCCCGGGTTCCGGGTCGAGCTCGCCGGGCGGACGCAGGGGACAGGTTCGAATACAGGGGGTGCCAGGTGACGAGTTCTCGCGCCCGGGCCGCCGTCGGCGTCCCCGCCGCCGACCTCGGCTCCTACCAGCAGGCGGTCCGCCGCGTGCTGACCTGCGACCTGATCACCAAGGAGCGGCCGCGGCCCGGCGTGCTCGACCAGGTGCTGCGCTGGGCCGACGAGATGGCGCGCGACTTCCGGGAGCTGCTCGGCTACACGTTGATCGCCACGACCCACCACGTACGGCTGGTCCGCCGCCTCGACGTCCTGGACGACACGCAGCGATCGATCTTCTCCCGCAAGGGCAAGCCGTTCGACCGCCGCAGGATGGCCTACCTGTGCCTGGTCCTCGGGTCGTTCCAGCGCTCCCGCATCGAGATCAGCCTGGCGGACCTGGTGCGGATCTTCACGCCGCTTGCCAACTCCATCGACGGCCTCGGCTTCGACCCCGCGATCGGTTCGCACAAGGCCGCCATCGTCGACGTGCTGGGCTGGCTGGTCGACCGCGGCGCGCTCCGGCTGTCCGACGGCAGCCTGGAGTGGTGGGCGCGCGACTCCGAGCGCGGCGACGCGTTGTACGACATCGACCACGACATCTGCGCGGTGCTGTTCAAACCGGCCAGGCCCGTCCAGCACCTCACCAGCGCGGCCGGCCTGGTGCACGAGCCGCCGCACTCGAACCCGGCACGCAGGGCGCGGCGGCTGCTCGTCGAGTTCCCCGTGGTGTACTACGCGGACGTCGAGCCCGAGGTGGCCGACGCGCTGCGCGCCCCGGGTCTCGCCGAGGACCTCGTCCGGTTCACCGGCCTGGTTCTGGAACGGCGCGCGGAGGGCGTCATGCTCGCCGACCCGGGCGGCGTCTTCACCGACCGGCCGTTCCCGGGCAGGGGAAACGCGGTGAGCCGGGCGGCCGGGCTCCTGCTGGCGAAGATCGCCGACCTGCTTGAGGACCCCGAGCACGTGCCGGAGCCGCTGCCCGTGCCCGCGCTCGCCGACGACCAGGCCGACCTCGTCGCACGGATGGACACGGGGCTGCCCCGCGACGGCATCGTCGCCGAGCTCGCCTGGTCTCCGCCCGAGGCCGGTCCGTCCCCCGACGATCGGCCCGCGCCCGCCGAGGCGCCGTTCGTGGAGCGCACCCGCCTCGAGACGATGACGACCGAGTTGTACGACGAGTTCGGGGCGGCCTCGTTCACCACCACCTGGCAGCAGGACCCCCGGGGGCTGCTCGACGCCGTCATCGGCTTCCTCGCGGACCTGATGCTGCTCAGGCCGGTGCCCGGCGGCGTGCTCGTCCTGCCCGCCGCGCTGCGCTACCGCAACATCCGGGCCGCTCTGCCCACCCGGACCTCGGGCGGCCAGCTGTCGCTGGTGGCGCTGCCGGAGCCGGCCACGCCGAAGGATCCGCCACCCCAGGATCCGGCACCCCAGGATCCGCGCATGCAGGAGGTTTCGTCCACGCAGGAGGAGGAGCGATGACACCGCCGCCCGACCGGTTCCAGCCCACCAGAGCCGGTGTGATCAACGTCTGGGACTACGTGGACGAGGAGTTCGCCTTCGCCGACGGGCGCCTGGTCCTGCGCGGGCACAACGGCTCGGGCAAGACCAAGGCGCTGGAGGTGCTCTTCCCGTTCATCCTCGACGGCGTTGCGGACGCCCGGCGGCTCGACCCGTTCAGCGGCGAGAACCGCACGATGAAGTCCAACCTGCTCTATCGGGGGCAGGAGGCCGAGTACGGCTACGTGTGGATGGAGTTCGCCCGGCGGGAGATCGGGGCGGAGCCCGCCGAGACCGACGAGACCGTCACCCTCATCATCGGCATCCGCGCGCACCGGCACAGGGACGGGGTGCGGACCTCGTTCTTCGTCACCGACAAGCGCCTCGGCGTCGACTTCGGGCTGCTGGCGCCCGACTCCCGGCCGCTCACCGAGCGGCAGCTCAAGGCCGTCCTCGGGCCGGACGCCCACAGCGAGACCGCCACGCAGTACCGGGACGCGGTGGACGCCCGGCTGTTCGGGCTGGGCAGGGAGCGCTACACCCAGCTCCTCGACCTGCTGCTGGCGCTGCGCCGCCCTCTGCTGGCCAAGGACCTCGACCCCGACAAGGTCTCGGCCACGCTCACCTCGGGTCTGAGCCCCATCGACGAGGAGCTCGTCGACCAGGCGGCCCGCGACTTCGAGAACCTGGCGGCGGTCCAGAAGCAGTTCGACGACTTCGCCGTCGCCGACGCGGCCGTACGGGCGTTCCTCACCGACTACGTCGCGTACCTCCGCACCCACGCGAAGGCCCGGCTCGCCCGCATCCAGACGGAGATGGACGGCGCGGTGGAGCACGCCCGCACGCTCGTGCGCGCCGAGGAGGCGCGGAAGAGGGCCGCGGCCGCGCGGGAGGCCGCCTCGGAGGCGGCCACCGCCGCCGAGGCCGAGCGGGAAGGGCTGGAGCGCCGCCTCACCGCGTTGCGCGCGGACGACGCCTACCGTGCGCGGAGCGAGCTGGACCTGCGCCGCCGTCAGATCGCCAAGACCGGCGAGGAGATCGAACGGGAGCGCGCCCGGCTGGCGGACGGCGCCGAGCACCTGACCGCCCTGGAAGGCGAGGCGGGCGAACTCGCGGAGCGGCTGGAGGGCGCACGCGCGGCGATCGTCCGTCACGCCACCGACCTCGCCGACGCGGCGGAACGGGCCGGCGTCTCCCACGACGGAGACGGCCCGGCCGACACCGGGGAGGACCTGCTCACGACGGCGAGGGCACGTGCCACCGCCCGCCGGGACGACGTCGCGAAGGTCCGCGACGAGATCGCCAGAGTGGCCGGGGCGGAGCGGGACCGCCTGCGCGCGGAGACCGACCTGGACAAGGCGGACAAGGACGTAGAGGAACGGGAATCGCGGTGCGAGGCCGCCGACGCCGCGCTGGCGACGGCACGCCGCCTCGCGCGGGAGGTGCTCGACGCCTGGGCCGCCCGCTGGGCCCGCTCGTCGGAGCCTTCAGGAGATGTGCCGCCAGGAGACGTGGATGGCGGGGGCCCGGAGGACGACGAGGCGGTGGCCGGGCCCGCCGACGTGGAGGCGCTGGCGGAGGCCCTCGCCCACGCCGGCGACGCCGGGGCGCCGTCCCTGGCCGAGGTCTACAGCGTGCGGACCGAGGAACGGCGGACGGAGGCGGCCAGGTCCGCCGAGCGCCTGTCCGCCCGGGTGCGCGACCTCGCCGCCGGCCTCGTCCGCCTGCGCCGCGAGCGGGAGGAGATCGCGGCGGAACGCGACGAGGCGCCGCCGCACGACGACCGCCGGACCGCGGACCGCGACGGACGCCCGGGGGCGCCCCTGTGGCGGCTCGTCCGGTTCGCCGACGACCTCGACGAGAAGGAGGCGGCCGGCCTCGAAGGCGCTCTGTACGGTGCGGGACTGCTGACCGCCTGGGTGCACCCGGAGGCACGGCACACCCGCGACGCCGTCGAGGTCCTGGAATCCGACGGTTACCTGCTCCCGCTCCCCGAGGAGAGCCGCCCGACCGGCCGTACGCTCGCCGACGTCCTCGTGCCGGAGGAGCAGGACCTGGTGCCGGCGGCGGTCGTCGCGGACGTGCTGCGGTCGGTCGCGGTCTCCGACACGATCACGCCCTGCCGGGATCAGCAGGGCGGACCGGCGCCGACGGTGACCGGCCGGGCCCAGTTCGCCCTCGGGCTTCTCCTCGGCGCCCGGCCCAAGCCGTCGCCCGAGTACATCGGCGCCACGAACCGGGCCAACCGCCGCGCGGCCAGGCTCGCCGAGTATGACGAGATGATCGGCGAGACGAGCCGGGCGCACGAGGACGCCGAGCGCGACCTGGCGCGCGCGAACCGCCGCCTGGAGGACTTCGCCCGGGCCCGGCGGGAGCTCCCGCCCGCCACGGCGGTCGTCGAAGCCGTCACCCGCGTGTCGCAGGAGTCCGCGCTGCTGGCCCAGGCGCGGTCGGCGCTCGCGGATCGCCGCCGCGACCTCGACGCCGCGGTGGCCCAGGTCGACGCGGCGCGCCGGCGGCTGCGGCAGGTCGCGGCGGAAAGGAGCATGCCCGTCGCCGAACAGGAGGTCGACGCGGTCGCGCGGGCCGTCGACGACTTCCTCACGACGGCGCAGCGGCTGCACGACGGCCGCGAGCGGGCCGCGTCCGAGGAGCGGGACCTCGCGTCCCGCCAGGCCGCGATCGCCCGGCAGCGCGAGCGGCACGACGCGGACTCCCGCGCTCTGGAGGACAAGGAGCGGGAGCACCGGGCCGACGCCGAGGAGCTCAGGGCGGGCGAGGAGGCACTCGACGCGCCGCTGCGCGAGGTGCTCGCCCAGATCGATGAGGCCGAGCGCCGCCTCGCCGAGGTCCGCGGGCGGTGCGAGGAGCACGCCGCCACGGCGGCACGGGAGAACGAGGCGCTGATCGTCGCCCAGGCCGACCTCAGGCACGGCCAGGCCTCCCTCGGCCAGGCGCTCGGGCACCTCTTCGAGCACGTCGCGGCGTTCGGGCCGTACGCGCATCTGGAGCTGCGCCCGCTGCTCGGCGTCACCGCAGTGACGCCGTGGCCCGCCCACGTCGGCTGGCCCGAACCGGCGGAGGCGGCCGCGTCGGTGGCCGCGGAACTGTCCGCCCGCTCCAGTGGACCGCCGCCGGATCCCGCCGCCCTGGTCGGCCGGGTGCTGCCGGGAGACGTGGCCGCGCTGCTTGACGCCTTCGCCGCGGAGATGGCCGACATCCGCGTGCCCGGGGAGAGCGCGCTCAAGAACGCCGCGAGCCGGCTGTCGGCCTCGCTGCGGACCTTCCAGGACGCGCTCGACGGCTGCGCCGAGGACTACCGGCTGGAGCACGACCCCGCCGGCGTCGTCATGGTCTACGTCAGCGACGAGGGCGGCCGCAATCCGGTCGCGGCGTTCGCCCGGCGGGTGGCGGACCGCGTCCAGGAGCAGGGGATGCTGATCGAGGAGCGGGAGCGGACGGTGCTGGAGGACGAGTTGCTCACCGCGCTCGCCCAGCAGGTGCACGACCGGGTCCGCACCGCACGCGACCTGGTGCGGGGGATGAACGAGGACACCCGGTCACGGCCCATGTCGTCCGGCACCAGGATCGGCATCCGATGGGGGCGCTCCGAACGGCTGAACGACCGGCAGGTCGCGGTCTCGCGGCTCCTCGACCGGGATGCGCATGGGCTCGGCGCGGCCGGGCTGGGCGAGCTGCGCGGCCTGCTGCGGGAGATGATCCGCGACTACCGGGCCGCCCATCCGCGTGCCACGTACAAGCAGGCCCTGGCCGACGTGCTCGACTACCGCACCTGGTACGGCTTCGAGCTGGTGCTCGCCGTGCCGGGGGAGAAGGAGGTGAAGCTCACCCGGGCCAAGCACGAGGAGATGTCCGGCGGGGAGAAGTCGGCGGCCATCCACCTCCCGCTGTTCGCCGCCGCCAACGCCCTCTACTCGTCCGCCAAGCCCACGTGCCCGCGGATGATCGCGCTGGACGAGGCGTTCGCCGGCATCGACGACCGGTACAAGCCCGAGCTGCTGGGCCTGACCGTGAAGTTCGGCCTCGACCTGTTCATGACCGGCCACGACCTGTGGGTCCATTTCGACACCGTGCCGATGGCCGCGCACTACGACATGCACCACGACAAGAGCGCCCACGCGGTGTCGGCGATGCTGATGCTCTGGGACGGCGCCCAGACCATCGACGCCGACGCCGGTTTCTCCGGCAACGAGGAGCTGGCCGAGACGCTGCTCGGCTTCCGCCCGGGCCGCCGCGCCCCCGCCCTCACCGAAGGCACCCTCCTCGCCACGGACGATCACGAGAAGGTCGTGGACATGGAGGATGAGGTATGACCGACCCTGAGGCGGTGAAGCGCTACCACGCACCGGAGTACCAGCGCCTGCTCCGCGCCGCGCGGCGCCGCCTGGAGAACAACGGCGGCAGCCTGGACGGATCGGTCGGGGTCAGCAATCCCGACGAGGCGGAACGCAACGCGATCATCGGTATCACCGGTCGCCATCGCGGTCTCGGGGTCGGTCGCGCCTCCGTGACGCTGCGCGAACTCGACGCAGTCGTATACGCCGGCACCGGGCTCACTCTCGCCGGGCTGCTGGAGACGATGAACGGCCCGTTGGCCGACCGGCCCGCCGAGGCCGCCCGAGATCTCGCCGCCCGACGTCAGGCACTGCGGCCCGCGGAGGAGAGCCCACTGTATGAGAGCGCCGAATGGTTCCGCACCTGGCTGGGTGTGTTGAGGCGTAACGGCATGGTGGGCAGGCTCATCGCGCGGCCGGAGACCGTCGGCGTGCTCGCGCAGGCCGTTCGAGTTCTGGAGTCCCTGGAGGCCCGTTCCGAGGGCCGCGCGCCCGTCACCCTTGCCGGGCTGGCAACCGAGGTCACCGACGACCCCAAGGCCCTCAACCATCGGACCACCCTGTCCACCCTGGTTCTGCGGGCGCTCGCGATCCGCCACGGCGTTCCGCTCCCGAGCACGGCTGAGGAGCGCCGCGATCTGTGGGACCGCTACGAGGTGGTCGTCGACGACCTCGCCAGCCGGATCCTCGTCCTGAACCTGCCGGCGGAGGGCGAGGGGCTGGGGGAGTGGCTGACCGGTGCCGCCCGATTCGGTACGCCGTTCCAGGTCACGCTCCACCAGCTCGGCACCTTCTCCATCGCACTGCGCGCACCGGTCGTCCACGTGTGCGAGAACCCGGCCGTCCTGCGGCGTGCGGCCGCCGAGCTGGGACCGGAATGCCCGCCCCTCGTCTGCACCGAGGGACGTCCCTCGACGGCCTTCCACCGGCTGGCGGCGATCGCCGTACGCGGCGGGGCCCGCCTGCGTTACCACGGCGACTTCGACTGGCCGGGAGTGGACATGGCCGGTGCCGTCGCGCGGCGTCATGGCGCGGAGCTGTGGCGTATGACCGCAGCCGACTACCTCGCCGGTCTGGCCAGCGCTGTGAAGGCCGGCGCTGCGAAGGCCGATGACGGGGACGCCGGTGACGGTGAGGGGCGCGTCGCGCTCACCGGGAGGCCGGTGCCCACGCCCTGGGATCCCGCCCTCGCGGACGCGATGCGTGAGCAGGGGAGCCCGGTCTACGAGGAGGCCGTCGCCGACTCCCTGTTGGCGGATCTGCGGGGGTGACATCGCACGAGGGGCGGTCGTACGTTGACCTCCGTGGCCTGCGCGACGAAGGAGTCACCGTGAGCGAGACGACCAGCACCCATGTCTTCAGGGAAGCCCGCGACCTGCTGCTCCGCTTGAGGGAGGAGCCCGAGCGGGCGGCACGCGAGTTCGCCTGGCCCGTCTTCGGCGACAGGTTCAACTGGGCCACGGACTGGTTCGACGCGATCGCCCGGGGAAACACCCGTACGGCGCTGTGGATCGTGGAGGAGGACGGCTCCGAGCGTCGCTACTCCTTCGACGAGATGGCCCGCCGCTCCGATCAGGTGGCGGCCTGGCTGGCCGCCCAGGGGGTCGGCAAGGGCGACCACGTGCTGCTGATGCTCGGCAACCAGGTCGAGCTGTGGGAGTCGATGCTGGCCGTGACGAAGCTCGGCGCGGTGATCATGCCGGCGACCACCGCCCTGGGCGCCGCGGACCTCGCCGACCGGGTGGCGCGGGGACGCGTCCGGCACGTCATCGCCAACGCGGCCGACACGCACAAGTTCGACGGCGTGCCGGGAGAGTACGGCCGCGTCTGCGTGGGCGAGGCGGCCGGGTGGCTCCGGTACGGCGACGCCTACGCGATGCCGGAGCCGGATCCGTTCGAGGCCCGGACCTCCCCCGGCGACCCGCTTCTGCTGTACTTCACCTCGGGGACGACGAGCAGGCCCAAGCTCGTGCGGCACACCCAGGTGTCCTACCCGGTCGGGCACCTGACGACGATGTACTTCATCGGGGTGCGGCCGGGCGACGTCCACCTCAACATCAGCTCGCCCGGCTGGGCCAAGCACGCCTGGAGCTGCTTCTTCGCGCCGTGGAACGCCGAGGCGACGGTGTTCGTGCACAACTACTCCCGCTTCGACGCCGCCGCCCTGCTCGGGCAGATCCGCCGCGCGGGGGTCACCACGTTCTGCGCGCCGCCCACGGTCTGGCGGATGCTCATCCAGGCCGACCTCGGGGACGGGCCGGGCAGTCTGCGTGAGGCGGTCGCCGCGGGGGAGCCGCTGAATCCCGAGGTTATCGCCCAGGTGGAGCGGGCGTGGGGGCTGACGGTCCGCGACGGCTACGGTCAGACCGAGACGACCGCGCTGATCGCCAACACGCCCGGCGCGCCCGTGAAGGCCGGATCGATGGGCCGCCCCCTTCCCGGCGTCCCGGTCGTCGTCGTCGATCCGGTGACCGGGCGGCCGGCGGACGAGGGTGAGATCTGCCTCGACCTCGCCGCCCGCCCGGTCAACCTGATGACCGGCTACCTGGACGGCGAGGAGGGAGCCATGTCCGGGGGCCTGTACCACACCGGCGACGTCGCGGTCCGCGACGCCGACGGCTCGATCACCTTCGTGGGACGCACCGACGACGTGTTCAAGGCGTCCGACTACAAGATCTCGCCGTTCGAGCTGGAGAGCGTGCTCATCGAGCACCCCGCCGTGGCCGAGGCGGCGGTCGTGCCCGCCCCCGATCCGATCCGCCTCGCCGTGCCCAAGGCGTACGTGGTGCCGGCCGCGGGCTGGGAGCCGAACCGGGAGACCGCCGCGGCCATCCTGCGGCACGCCCGTGAGAGGCTCGCGCCCTATCAGCGCGTGCGCCGGATCGAGTTCGCCGAGCTGCCCAAGACCATCTCGGGGAAGATCCGCCGGGTCGAGCTGCGAGCCAGGGAGAGCGACGCGGCGGAGGCCGGCGCCCCGCCGTCCGGGGAGTGGCGGGACGACCAGTTCCCCGAGCTGCGGGGCTGACCGGTCCGCCCCTCTGGCCGACCGCGCGGAGCCGGGGCCGGAGCGGTCACCGCGCGCCATGCGCGAGGAGGCGGGCGACCGGCTCCTCGGTCAGCCCCACGACGCCGTCGAAGTCCGTCGAACGGCTGACGGCGGCCCACCGCTCGGCTTCGGCGGCGCGGGCGCGGGACGCCTGCTCGGCCATGCGCAGCGCATCGGAGCCGAGCAGCAGCCGCAGCGGCGGCTCGTCCACGTCGACCAGCCCGGCGATCACCCTGGCCGCCCGCCGGGGGTCGCCTGGCTGGGCGCCGTCCACCGCGCGCCGGTAGGCGTTGATGCGGCCGACGGTCTGCTCGTAGTCCGCCCCCACCGGCGGGATGCGCATCGACGAGCCACCCCAGTCCGTACGGAACCCGCCGGGCTCGACGATGACCACGGTGATCCCGAGCGGCCTGACCTCGCTGTTCAGCACCTCGGAGAACCCCTCGACGGCGAACTTGGCCGCCTGGTAGGCGCCGAGCCCCGGCGTTCCCCCGACCCGGCCGCCGACGGAGCCGATCTGCAGGATGTGACCGGACCGCTGCGCGCGCATCACCGGGAGCGCGGCCCTGGTCATGGTGACGACGCCGAACAGGTTGGTCTCGAACTGCGCTCGGAAGTCCTCGTCGGAGGTCTCCTCGATGGGCGAGGAGTTCGCGTAGCCCGCGTTGTTCACGAGAACGTCCAGCGAGCCGAACTCCTCGACGGCCAGCCGTACGGCCCGCTGCGCCGCCGTCGCGTCGGTGACGTCCAGCGCGACGGCGCGCGCCCGGTCGCCGTGGGCGCGGACGAGGTCGTCCAGCCCTTCCGACCGGCGGGCGGTGGCGACGAGGCGGTCGCCGCGTTCGAGCACCTCGCGGGCCAGCGCGCGTCCCAGGCCCCGGGACGCGCCGGTGATGAGCCATGTCCTCTGCATGATGTCTGTCTCCTTTGGGTGATTTTCAGCGCGCCGCGCCCGCCGGGACCCGCTCGGCCGCCTCGACGGCGGACGCCGTACGGCGGCGCGCCCCCGGGACCAGCAGTGCCACGGCGACGGTGGCCGCCAGGGTCACGGCCAGCACCAGGAAGGCGGTGGTGAAGCCCGACTCGTACGGCAGGCCGTCGGGGCGCAGGTGGCCGGTGACGATGGAGCTGACGACGGCGGTGCCGACGGACCCGCCGATGGTGCGGATGTTGGTGTTCATGCCTCCGGCGACGGCGGTCTGGCCGGCCGGCACGCTCTGCACGATCAGGTTGGTCATCGAGGCGTAGGCCAGGCCGAGGCCGAGCCCGAACACCGCCGTGGCGGCGGCGAGCTGCCACGGCCGGTCGTGCCAGAGGGCGACGCCGGCGCTCGCCAGCGCGCCGAGCGCGCACCCCCACACGAGCTGGGCCTTGACCCCGGCGATGCGCGAGATGGGGCCGCTCACCGTGCCGGCGACGGCCATCGTGACGAGCATGGGCAGCATCAGCAGCCCTGCCTCGGTCACGCTTGATCCGAAGCCGTAGCCCGTCACGGCCGCCGGCATCTGCACGAACAGCGGCAGGAAGGCGTACGAGGCGAACATGCCCGCGCCGAACAGCAGCGCGACCAGGTTGGTCGTCCACACGGCCGGAAGCCGCATCATGCGCATGTCGATCAGCGGATCGCGCGAGCGCAGCTCGACCGCGATCCATGCGGCGAACAGCACCACGGCGGCGGCGAGCGGTGCGATCACGGCGGCCGAACCCCAGCCCCAAGAGGTCGCCATGCTGAGCGGGACCAGCAGCGCCACCAGCCATCCGGACAGCAGCGCCGCGGCCGCCCAGTTGACCCGGCCGGGCGTGCGCACCGGGGACCGGGGAACGTGGCGGTACGCCAGGAACGCGGTGGCGACGACGATGATCGCTGGAATCCAGAACAGCCAGCGCCAGCCGAGGGCGTCGACGATCGGGCCGGCGAGCACGATGCCGACGCCGCCGCCGACGGCGATGACCGCGGACAGGACGCCGACGATCGAGGGGACGCGCGAGGCGGGGAACTCGTCACGGACGATCCCGAACGAGACGGGGAACACGGCCCCGCCCAGCCCTTGGACGACCCGGCCGACGATCAGCACCCCCACGTTGGGGGCGATGGCGGCGACGAGGCAGCCGAGCGCGATGGCGGCCAGCGCGACGAGCAGCGTGCGGTCCTTGCCGATCATGTCGGCGATCCTGCCCATGAGGGGAGTCGCGACGGAGGCGGACAGCAGCCAGGCGGTGAGCACCCAGGTCACCGTGCTCTGGCCGGTGTGCAGGTCGTGCTGGATGGTGGACAGCACCGGGCTGACCAGGGACTGCAGCATGGAGAACGAGGCCGTGGCGGCTGCCAGCGCGAGGAAGGTCAGCCGTTGCGGCGAGGTGGTACGTGACATCGACATCCTTCGACAGGAGGAACGGGCGCGACGAGGCGCGCCGGTGACGCCGTCCCCGGGCACGGGGACGGCGCGTAGTGAAGACGACGATCAGGGCGGCGTTTTACAGGGAAGACACGAACGCGGATGCCCGCCTGCTAAAGTCGAGGCGTGCCTCCACATTAGCGGAGGTATGCCTCCGGTACAACCTGGGGAGGATCCCGGTGAACGAGAAGGCGGCCGAAGGCCCCCGGACGAGGGTGCGACGCCCCCAGCGCGCCGACGCGCGGCGCAACTTCGACGCGCTGCTCGCCGCCGCGCGCGAGGCGTTCGCCGAACACGGCACGCAGGCCTCGTTGGAGGACATCGCCCGGCGCGCCGGGGTCGGCATCGGCACGCTCTACCGCAACTTCCCCACCCGCCAGGACCTGTTCGACAGCGTGTACCTGGACGAGATCGACGAACTGTGCAGTGCCGCGGCGCAGGTCGCGGCTCTGCCGCCATGGGAGGCACTGGCCGCCTGGCTGCGCCGGTTCGTGGACTACGCGGCCACCAAGCGGGCCATCTACGAGGCGCTCAACCGCGACTCGGAGATGATGCGCTCCAGCCGGACGGCGATGTACGAGGCGGGGGAGCCGCTGTTCGACCGGGCGCGCGAGGCCGGGGAGGTTCGCGGCGACGTGACCTTCGACGACGTCCTGCGGATGATCTCCGGCATCACCGGAGGCGGGTTCGTCGACGACGACCAGCGCGAGCGGGTGCTGGGCATGGCTCTCGACGGCCTCCGGGCCCGCCCGGCCTGAATACCGGTGGAGAAACAGGAATGCCGGGCGGGGCCAGCGGCCCCGCCCGGCTGACGTGCCCGGCGTGTCACCTGGCGATGGGTGTCACCGCGATCTTGTCGGTGATCGGGGCGTACTTCGATCGGAGCAGGATGTCCGGGAAGGCGTCGGAGATGTAGGTGTCGCCGTCGAAGTTCGGCAGCTCTCGTGAGGCGAAGGCGACGGTGTTGGATCCCTTCCTGAGCTGGACGGGGATGGTCAGCTCCCAGAAGTTGTCGGCGTGGAACGAGTGGGGGAACCAGGCCCGCTGCGGTGCGGCGCCGTTGACGGAGATCTCGGCGTGGCGGGCCAGCGGGTCGGGGTTGTAGTGGGAGGCGGGGGACTGCTCGGGGTTGGAGTAGCGGACCGTCAGCGCGTACGTCCCGTTCTCGGGGGCGGTGACGTCGAAGGTCAGGGTGCCGGCGGTGCCGGGGGCGCCGCCGATGTCGGTGACGGCCTTACCGCCGCTCGCCAGCGGATAGGCGGCCACCTTGGCGGCGCCGGCGACGTGGGCGGACTCGGCCTCGTACCAGGTCGGCGTGAGCGCGCCCTCGGTCTTCTCGACCCGCAGCCGGTCCAGCCGCACCCTGCCCGTCCGCGCGGTGTAGGTGATCTTGTTGACGCCGCCGGACAGGAACGCCTTGATCTCGGAGGACCCGGACGGCTCGGCGATGTCCTGCCCGTTGACGGTCAGCGTGCCCTTGCCGCCGCCGCGCAGGTCGACGCCCACCGTGGACTCGCCGTCGCCGCGGGAGTAGACCCAGAACGTCGCCGACTGTCCCTTGCGCAGTTCGGCCACGCCGGAGCCGGACACCTTCTTCTGGCCGTAGTCGGTGCGCGCGCCGTCCAGCGTGGCGTGCTCGGCCTCGTAGATCGCCTCGCTCGCGGCCGGGTTGGCGAGGGACAGGTCGATCTTGTCGACGATCGCGTCTCCCTTGGTGGCGCGGGCGCCGTCGAGGCTCCTGGCGGCCAGGGTGATCGTGTGCTCCCCCTTGGACAGGGTGACCTTCGTGTCGGTGTGGTCCCAGACCACCCACTTGTACCCCAGCGGAAGGTGGAGCTCCTGCTCGTCCTTGCCGTCGACCCGGAGGAAGACGTTGGTCGGGCCCTGCTCCTGGACCGCGCCGTAGGTGTTCAGCGAGTTCGCGAAGACCGACAGGTCGTACGTGCCGTCCTGCGGCACCGACACGGTGAAGCTCAGCGTGACGTCGGAGCCGGTGCGCAGCCCGCCGACGTCGTAGCCGCCGGAGGTGTAGAACTTGCCGACGTCGGACGGGGTCCCCTCGGGACCGTTCCTGCTGTACCCGGCGCCGGTGTGGCCGGCGTCCTCCGCCTCGTACGTGGCCTGCCAGAGCGTGGTCGCCGGAGTGCCGGAGGCGGCGTGGTCGCCGGGGGTGAGGATGATCTGGTAGGCCGACGACTCCTTCAGCGCGGGCAGCGCGGACCCGAACTCGAAGGTCACCGCGCCGTCCGTCACCTTCCGGTTCAGCTCGGCGACGACGCGGGGCTGCGCGGAGTCGCCGATCTGGCCGGTCCACGGGATCTCCTGGACCAGCGCGTGCACGGTGTCGCCGAACAGCCCGGTGTCGACGTTGTCGAAGTGGATTCCGACGAGGCCGGACGCGCCGCCGAACAGCGTACGGGCCTGCGCCTTGGCCTTGTCGAGCGTCGCGACGCCCTGCAGGGTGTAGCTGACATCAGGCCGCGGCGGGGTGACCTTGACGGTGTTGCCGGTCATCTGGCCGTAGGCGTTCAGCAGCCACCACTGGCCGTTGCCGCGGTTCGCCTGCACGGCCGAGTCGGACAGGTTGCCGTCGATGTTCCAGTACGCGATGTCGGCGTCGACCTTCGACTCCTCGATCGCCGAGGCCCACTGGATCATCTGGCCGGGCACCGAGGTGTGGTAGTTGAAGGCGTACTCGTCGAGGTTGATCGGGAGCCGCCTGCCCTCGTACGGGGTGCCCGTGAAGATGGCCTGCTCCCACTGGCGGTATTTCGCCACGTTGGTGCGGATGCGGGCGGGGTCGCCCAGCTCGTGCCAGGTCATGACCTCGGGGACGGTGCCCGCCTGCACGGCGTGCCGCAGGAAGCCCTGCACCTGGTCGTACAGGACGCTGGTGTTGGGGCCGGCGATCCTGGCCTTCGGCATCTTGCCCTTGATCAGGGCGTTGACCTCGTCCCAGGCCTTGAAGTAGTACTGGGGGTCGCTCAGCCAACTGATCTTGTTGTAGCTCCACGTGCCGGTGCCGAACATGTTGCCCTCGGGCTCGTTGAACGGCACGAAGACGATGTGGTCCTGATATTTCGGGTCGAGTTTGAGGACCTGGTCGACCTGCTTGGCGATCTTGGCCGTGAAGTCGTTCAGCCTGGCCTCGGGCGTGTCGCCGGGCCACTGGTAGGGGAAGCCGCGGTAGATGTCGGTCATGTAGATGTACACGTCGCCGCCGGTGCTGTCGGCGAGCGGCTTGACCACCTCCAGCGCGTCGGCGCCGGGGTGCTGGGGGCCGTCCTGGGCCTTCGTCGCGACCGTGCGCAGCCGCATGCCCTCCAGGAGGTTGGAGGTCGGCACGCCCTCGCCGTACACGCCGTACAGGGTGCCGGACGCGCCGCCGTGGAAGGCGCCGGTCTCGGCGCCGAGGTCGATGACCAGATCGTTGGCGACGACCTTGACCGTGGCCTCGACCGTGGTCCCGTACGCGGTGCCCTTGACCGTGAACCGGCCCGGCTTGGCGTAACTCGCCGGGTCGACCGCCTCCCAGCTGACCGGCACGCCCCGGCGGATGCCGTCGGAGAACTGCGCGTCGACGGTCGCGGGCAGTGCCGGCGCGGTGCCCGGGTAGGTGGTGATCTCGAAGGAGGTCTGGTCGACCTTGGTGAGAGTGGCCTTGTGGTCTCCGGCGAGCTCCGCGACCTGCTCGGCGTTGAGGGCGGCGTCGTAGACGCGGAAGTCGTCCAGGTCTCCGGCCAGGAACGGGTGTCCGCCCCAGAACGCCTTGCCCAGGAAGCCGGAGGTGCTGTTGCGGTCGGAGTGCATCACCGCGGCCAGGTCGATCTGGGCGGTGGTACTGCCGATGGCCACGCCGTTCACGTAGTAGGTGAGGGTCCTGCCGTCGATCGTGGTGACGAGGTTGACCCACTGCCCGGTGGGCAGCTTCTGCGCGCCAGGCACCCCCACCTCGGCGCTGCCGTTGACCGGCTTGATGGACGACCTCGTGGTGGCGTCGCCTGCGTAGGACGGGGTGACGAACGTGGCGGTCGCAGCGTCCTTGCCGAGGTTGTAGACCCACTGGAAGTCGGCGCCGCCCGCCCACTTCAGCCACGTGGAGACGGTCATGGCGTGGCGGTCGCGGAACAGGCCGTTCGGGATCGTCACGTAGGGGGCGGTCGCCGAGCCGGTCGGCCCGCCGGGCAGCGAGAGGGCCTGCGTGCCGTCGGGACCCGCGGCGGCCTTGGCCGCGCCCGGGTTGGCCAGGGCCCCGTCGAGGCCGGACGGGGAGCGGTCCTCGATGACGCCGCTCGACAGGTCGCCTTCGAAGTCGTAGTGGAGGACGAGGGCCGGCACGCCGGCGCCGAGGGCTGGTGAGGCGGTCAGGGGAATCGCGGTCGTGACGAGGGCGGCGGCGAGAACGGCGTGAGGCACGCGTCTGCGCGCTCGCCCGGACAAGGGTACGGCCATGCGCTGTCCCATTCGGGGGGAGTCGAGTGGTGGATCGAATCGATTCGCCGAATCGATTCGACTGGACGATAAGCGCACCCTCGCGAGGGGGTCAAGTGCGCCGTCCGCAACATCTCCGCAACTCCTGCCCGCAGCCCATTGACGCATATGACGGGCCCGGCCTATCGTCGGCGAACCGATTCGGCGAATCGGTTCGACTCTCGTCGGGAAACAGGCGCGTAACGCAGTCAGCGGAGGTCACGTCAATGAGAACAGGGTCAAGCGGCCGGCGTGCGACCGGCATGGGTGTGGCGGTGCTGGCCGCCGCCGCAGGACTCGCCGCGTGCTCGTCACCGTCCGGCGGCGCCGGCTCGGCGAGTTCGAGCCAGGCCGCCGGAGGCGGGACCTACACGATCTGGGACCCCTACCCCCAGTACGACAAGAGCTCCGAATGGGTGAAGCTGCTGGAGACGTGCGGCACCCAGGCGGGAGTGAAGGTCGAGCGGACCGGCTACGACACCAGCGACCTGACGAACAAGGCGCTGCTGGCGGCGCAGCAGGGCAACTCGCCGGACGTGCTGATCGTGGACAACCCGGTGGTCTCGACGCTCGCCGAGGCCGGCGTGCTGACGACGACCGAGGAGAACAAGCTCGACGTCTCGTCCATCGCGCCGAACCTGCTCGCGGCGGGTCAGCTCGGCGGCAAGACGTACGGGGTCCCGATCGGGGCCAACACGCTCGCCCTGTACTACAACAAGGAGGTGCTGAGGAAGGCCGGGGTGG
>NZ_BOOF01000061.1 GCF_016863095.1 Microbispora siamensis
CTGTGCACGTCCGCGGGTGAGGCCCTCCCGCCGGAACTGCACCGCCGGTGGCTGGACACCTTCGGCGTCGAGGTCGTCGACGGGATCGGCTCCTCCGAGGCCTACCACATCTTCCTGTCCAACCGCCCGGGCCGGTCCCGCCCCGGGAGCCTGGGCGAGGTCGTGCCGGGCTACCGCGCGCGGGTGGTGGACCACGACGGGAACGAGGTGCCGGACGGCGAGGTCGGCCGTCTGGAGATCACCGGAGAGCCGGTGGCGCTCGGATACTGGCGCGAGCCGGACAAGAGCGCCGCCACGTTCGTCGCCGAGCACACCGTCAGGTCGAGCGACCTGGTCGTCCGCCGCTCCGACGGCTCCTTCGAGTACCGCGGGCGGGTGGACGACCTGCTGAAGATCGGCGGCGTCTACGTGGCCCCCGCCGAGATCGAGAACTGCCTGCGCACGCACCCGGCGGTGCTGGAGTGCGCGGTCGTGGGCTACCAGGAGGACGGCCTGACCCGTTCGAGGGCCTACGTGGTCCGGCGCGGCGAGGTCACGGCCGACGAGCTGCGGGACTTCGTCAAGGAGCGGCTCGCCCCGCGCAAGTACCCCCGCGACGTCCGCTTCGTGGACGCGCTGCCCCATACGTCGTCCGGCAAGGTGGACCGCCGTGCCCTGCGGGACGGCCACGAGGCGCCCGTCACCGCCCCGGAACCGACCCCGGCCGCCGCCGCGCGATCCCTGTGAAGGAGAGGCACCCATGGACTCCGGCAACGCACCCCTGCTCACCTACTCCACGACACCGGCTCCGGCCGGGGCGCCGCCTCGCCGGTCCTCAGGGGCGGACGGGAGCGGCGAGACGCTGTTCGGCACGGTTTACCGCACCCAGGAACTCTGGTTCACCCAGCTGCTGCACGAGCTGACGGTGCTGCAGGTCCGGCTGGCCGCCGGCGACTGCGCCCGCGCCCTGTCCGCCCTCGACCGGTCGCTTCGCGTGCTGAAGGCCGCGGTCGCCCAGATGGAGATCATCGAACCGCTCGCCACCCCCCGGTTCGCCGCCCTGTGCACCACCGCCCGCTTCCGTGAGGTGGAGGCGGTCCTGGGGCAGCGCCACCCCTGGATGTACGAGCACCACCCCGAGGAGAACGAGGCGGGCAGGAGCATCCGCGCGGCGATGAGCCGGCCATCGGTCTTCGACGCCTTCCTGCGCCTGCTCGTGGCCGAGGGCTACGCGGTGCCGTACGAGCTGCTCTGCCGGAACGTGTCCGCGCCGCTGAAGCCCTCGCGGGAGCTGCAGACGGTGCTGGTGCGGGTCTACCAGGACGACGGGATGGCGGCGCAGCTCTGCGAGCGGCTGACCGACCTCGACGAGTGCTTCCAGGAATGGCGTTATCGCCACCTGTCGATGGTGGAGCGGACGATGGACGGCGAGCACGCCCCCATCTCCTCCCACGCCCAGGCGTTCACGCCGGTGTTCCCCGATCTGTGGACCATGCGGAGCCTGACGTGAACGACCAGTCGGCGCGGCTCGCGCCCCATTACTCGATGTTCGGGGTCGAACGGCGCCTGCTCCTGACGGGCCACTCCCACCAGGCGTGGCCGGACGTCGCGCTGGAGGGCCAGATCGAGGCGTTCCACGACGCCGCCGCAGACGCCGACGCCAAGTGGGGCCGGGCCATGGAGAAGGCGGAGCTGGTCAGGGAGGGGTTCCGCGCTTTCCTGCACGAGCCGTCCGCGGAGCTCGCCCTCGGCGGCTCCACGCACGAGCTCCTGCTGCGCTTCCTGTCCGCCCTCGACCTGCGCGGCCGGCCCCGGCTCGTCACCGGCGACGGGGAGTTCCACACGATGCGGCGCCAGCTCGGCCGGCTCGCGGAGGAGGGCGTCGAGGTCGTCAGGATCCCGGCCGAGCCCGCGGACACGCTGGCCGAGCGGATGGCCGAGGCCGTCGACGACCGGACCGCCGCCGTCCTGGTGTCGGCGGTCCTCTTCGAGACGGCCCGGATCGTGCCGGGGCTCGATCGCCTCGCCGCCGCCTGCCGCCGGCGGGGGACGGAACTGCTCGTCGACGTCTACCACGCCCTGGGCGCCGTGCCGTTCTCCTCGGCGGACCTGGAGTCCGCGTGGGTGGTCGGCGGCGGTTACAAGTACCTCCAGCTCGGCGAGGGCAACTGCTTCCTGCGGATCCCCCCGCACGCCGCGACGTTGCGGCCCGTGATCACCGGATGGTTCGCGGAGTTCGCGGAGCTGGATGCCGCCCCGCGCCCCGGCGGCGTCGGCTATCCGGAGGGCGCGGCTCGCTTCGCGGGGGCGACGTACGACCCGGTGAGCCACTACCGCGCCGCCCGGGTGTTCCGGTTCTTCACCGAGCACGGGCTCACCCCGGGGTTCCTGCGGGAGGTCTCGCTGCGCCAGGTTGGGCTGCTGGCGGAGCGCTTCGACGCGCTCGACGCCCCCGATCATGTCATCACCCGCGACCGCCGGGGCGCGCCCGAGGACTTCGGGGGGTTCCTCGCGCTCCGCTCCCCCCACGCCGCGCGGCTGCGCGAGGGCCTGGCGGCCCGGGGCGTGCTGGCCGACAGCCGCGGCGAGTGGCTGCGGCTCGGTCCGGCGCCGTACCTGTCGGACGCGCAGCTCGCGGCCGCCGTCGACGCGCTCGGCGCCGAGATCGCCGCGCTCGGCGCGCACACGCGTGTGGTCCCGCCGGACGTGCGGCGGGACCACGGGACGGCGCGGCAGGGCCCGGAGTGGCGGGACCCCTACACGCGGGCGGGGGCGAACTGACCGGGCGTACGGCCGGCGCCCGCCGGCCCGCGGTACGCCTGGGCGATGTCCAGCCAGCGCTCGGCCTCCTCGCCGACGGCGGTGACCGCGAGATCGGCCCGGTGCCGGCGCCGGGTCACCAGAAGGCAGAAGTCGAGGGCGGGACCGCTGACGCGCTGCCGGGCGTCCTCCGGGCCGTACGCCCACACCTCGCCGGACGGCGCGGTGATCTCGAAGCGGAACTCCTCCGCCGGAGGCGTCAGGCCGCGCGAGAGATAGCCGAAGTCGCGGGTCAGCACGGCGAACACGACGAGGTGCGGCAGCCCCTCCGACCACCCCAGGTCCACGCCGAGGGTGTCGGCGACGTCCTGCCCGTGGGCGAACTGCTCCATGATCCCGGCGGAGGCCAGCACCACCGGGGGCAGCGGGTTGACCAGCCAGGGCACGTTCTGACCCGCCGGGACGGCGGCGAGCGCCCCGGTCACCCTCTCGCGCTCGGCCCGCCACCGGGCGAGCAGCACCTCCGGCGTGTCGTTCTCGTAGTCCTTCAGCGCCGCGTTCACCGCCGCGTCGAAGTTCCCCTTCGCCGGCGCCGTCATCGCCTCGAACGCCGCGGCGTCGCTCGCCGCCGTCGCGGCCAGCCGGAAGACGAAGGTGAGATGGGCGATCTGGTCCCTGATCGTCCATCCGGGCGCGGGGGTGGGCAGCCGCCACTGGTCCGCGTCGAGGCCGGACACCAGGCGGTCGAGCTTCTCGCCTTCTGTGGCGAGGTCCTTGAGCACGGTCTCCAACTGGGTCATGCGGGACGTCCTCTCACTCGTGGTCGGATCGGGATGCGTGTGCGGCCGGCCGGGCGACGGCCCGGGCGCCGACCCGGCGGGCCGCGGCCAGGCTCGCCCACGAGACCAGCTCGACGAGGGCCCGATCTTCCGGCGTCCCGCGCCGGAAGTCGTCCACGACGCCCTGGTCGACCTGGTAGGAGGCCATCGCGGTGAGCAGCGCGAGGCGGCCCGCCGGGCGCTGCGTCTCGGGCAGGGCGCGGACGGCCTCCGCGGCCCACGCGCGGCTGGGTCCGGGAGGCGCGCCGTCCCACTCGTCGAGCAGGGCGCCGACCAGTTCGCGGACCGGTTCCGGCACGGAACGGCGGCCGGCGGCGTCGGTGGCCGCGGCGGCGCGGGCGAACGCCTTCGCGATGCGCGGCGAGCCGTTCGCCCAGGCCAGTTCCGCGAGCGGCGGCGCCGCGGGCAGCAGGTCGAGCGACAGCCCCGGGGTTCCGGCCCTGCGCGCGGCCGGGCTCATCACCAGCCCGAACAGCCGCATGAGACCGGGACGTGCCCGCGCGGGCACCTCGGGCGGCAGCGGCGAGTCACCGAGGAAGACGTTCACCATGCGGTTGAGGTAGTGGAAGACGACGGCGACCGCGACCAGTTCCGCCGCCTCGGCGGGCGACCCGGGCGGGCGCCGCGCGGTTTCGCGGCGGCCGAGGTCGCGTGCCCACTCGGCCACGTCGCGGATCGCCGGATCGTCGACGACCTCCAGCCGCCCTGCGGCGATCTCCGCGGCGTGGCGGCCGCGGGTGAGGCCCCGCAGTGTCGCGGCGTGCACGTCCACGCAGTAGGGGCAGCGGTTGCCGTGCGACACCGCGGCGGCGACCGCCTCCTTGACCGGCCTGCCCACCGCTCCGGCCGCGAGCAGAGACTCTCTCAGCATCGTCCAGCACGCCGCGAGGGACTCCGGTGCCGGAGAGTGCAGGATCACCGGCGGCGCCAGCATGCCGAAGTCCCGCTCGACCTGCGCGTACACCGCGCGTACGTGCTCGGGGGCCGCGCCGGGCGGCACGGGGGTGACGTGCCTGACCTGCGCCAGCGAGCCGGACAGGGTCGCCCGGGTGAGGATCGCGCCCATGGCCGGTCACCTTTCCTATTTCCGCATGAGAGTGGGGACCAGTTCGGCCACCCCGCGGCGGCCGCTCGTGGCGCCGTCAGGCGCGGGGGCTCCGTACGTGACCTCGACGCCGCGCTCGCGGGCGGCCCGTACGATGCCGGGGACCGCGCGCTCGGCGAGCGCCGCGATGGTCATGGCAGGGTTGACGGTCAGCGCCGTCGGCACGGCGGAACCGTCGGTGACGAAGATGCCGGGGTGCCCGCGCAGCTCGTTGCGGTCGTCCAGGGCGGAGGTGGCGGGATCATCGCCGATCCGGCAGGACGAGAGCGGGTGCACGGTGTACGCCCCGACGACGTCGTTGGTCCAGGCGGTGACCTCGGCCAGGCCGTCGCGCTCGAGGATCTCCTTCACCTCGGCGTCCGCCATGGCCCAGGCCCGGAGCGTGGTCTCGGCCGGGTCGTAGCGCAGGCGGCCGACGCCGAGCATCTGCTGGGAGATGCGGTCGGCGTTGCCGGCGGCCGGCGGCGGCCCGAAGACGCCCTCGTTGGCGTCCTCGATCATCTGGAAGATGATCAGCCAGGACTGCCAGCGGCTGAGCATCTCCTTCTTCCGCACGCCGAACCAGGAAGGGCCGACGGCGTCCGCGACCTGGGCGAGGATCGTGCCGAGGCCGGGCGGGAAGTACAGCTGCTCCAGGGAGTAGCGGGTGAACTCGGGGAGCGAGCCGTCGAGCCGGTCCCAGTTGGCCACGGTGGGGCCCTTGCCGATCTGGTTGGCGGCGTAGGCCAGGCCGCCCTCCCGGGTGAGGCCGAGGACCTCGCGGACCCGGTCCTCGTTGAGCACCGCGGTGTTCAGGCGCTCCCCGTTGCCGGAGAAGTACCGCCCCACGCCGTGCGGCATCCGGCCCAGCGCGGCCTCGCTGCGCTGCAGGATGACCGGCGTGGCCCCCGCCCCGGCGGCGAGTACGACGATCTTGGCGTCGATGGCCCCGCCGGCGCTGCGGATCCGGTAGTCCTCCTCGTCGATGAGGTCGTAGTGGACCCGGTAGGAGCCGTCGTGGTTGCGCTCGATGCGCTGCACCTCGTGCAGCGGCCTGATCCGCGCGCCGTGGGCGAGGGCCGCGGGCAGGTAGTTGAGCAGCAGCGACTGCTTGGCGTCGAACTTGCAACCGGCCATCATCCAGTTGCAGTTGGTGCACCGGTTCCGGTCGACCGCCGCGGGGACCGGGTTGGCGGTGCGGCCGGAGTGGTCGCAGGCGGCGGCCCACAGGCCGCCGGCGTAGGTGACGTCGTCCCAGTCCTGCTTGGTGATCGGGATCGACTCGGCGACGCGGTCGTACCAGGGGTCGAGCGTGTCGCGGCTGACCGACGCCGGCCACACCCGCCGCCCGAGGCCGCCCTGCCGTTCGAAGACGAAGCGCGGGGCGCGGGGCATCGCGGCGAAGTAGACCACGCTGCCGCCGCCCACGCAGTTGCCGCCGAGGATGCTCATGCCTTCGCCCACGGTGAAGTCGAAGATCCTCGTGTACGACGACCCGAGCATGAAGTCCTGCTCGAAGTCCTTGGCGGTCAGCCACGGTCCGCGCTCCAGGATCTCGACCTTCGCGCCGCCCGCGGCGAGGTGGTAGGCGGTGATCGCTCCGCCGAAGCCGCTTCCGACCACGAGGACGTCGGTACGCTCTGTGCTGGTCATGCGGGGCTCCCTGAGGGGGTCGTGTCCGGGTGCAGGCGGGCCAGCGGCCGGCCGTACGAGAACGCGGGGAAGCGCCACAGGCCATCGGCGCCGGGGGCGGCGATGCCCATCGCGCGCAGGCCGGGGTGGCCCGCGGCGATCGCCTCGGCGGTGTGCATGTGGGCGGCCGAGTCGTAGGCCATATTGCTGAACAGCGCGAGCAGGATCCAGAACGGCTTCTCCGGGTGGTCCGGCGCGGTCAGCCGCGCCACCAAGGCCGTACGGTGCTCGAACGGGAGCGCCACGAACGGCGGGACCGACGCGTCGAGGACGAGACCGGCCTCGTCCGCGTAGGCCGACGCGTGCTCGTTCAGCAGGCGGGCGTAGTCGTCCAGCCCTTCGGACACACCGGTCGCGTTCCATTGCAGCAGCTCGATCGCACCGGCCTGCACGGCGCCGCCTCCGGCCGCCGCTCCCGCCACGGCTCTGTCGCCGGGGTGCCTCTTCTCCCCCGGGATGATCGTGTCCGCGAAGGCTTCCAGGGTGATTGTCCTGATGCTGTCCTCTGCTGGGGTTCCCGGCGGCATGGGCGTTCCCTCATGTCTCAGTTCGACTCAGGTCGTCCTCATCGTCCGGGTTGTCCGACGGACGGTGCATCTTCCGGCGTGCCGTCCGGCACGACCCGAGCGCAATCACGAAGGTGTGCCGGTCGGGCACGGGGTGCGACATTCGGTGGGATGTCATCTGCGGACCCCTGAGTGTTGAAGAAGCGCCGTCTTCGCGGGTGGGGCGACAACGCGGCCAGGCGACCATCTGGGCCACGCGCGGCGGGACACGGCTTTCGAAACACGACGAGGAGGAAACGATGTTGCTGACCGGTGTCCCGACGAGAGAAGAGCTCGTCCGGCGCGTATCGGAGCTCGTGCCCGCTCTCCGGGAGAACGCGGGCTGGTCGGAGGAGAACAGGCGCCTGCACGACGACACGATCGAGGCCCTGGCCGGGGCCGGCGTCTTTAAGCTGCGGGTCCCGGCACGCTACGGCGGCTACGAGGCCGACACCCGCACTCTCGTCGAGGTGGCCGCCGAGCTGGCGAAGGCCGACGGCTCCACCGCGTGGACCGCCTCCGTCTACTGGATCCCGACCTGGATGGCCTGCCTGTTCCCGGACGAGGTGCAGGACGAGGTCTTCTCGACCGAGAACGTGCGCATCTGCGGCACGCTGAGCCCGAGCGCCATGGCCGACCCGGTGGACGGCGGCGTCGTCGTCAACGGCAAGTGGGGCTTCGTCAGCGGCACCTGGCACGCCCACTGGCAGGAGATCATCGCGGTCCGGATGACACCGGAAGGCCCCTTGCCGATCATGGCGCTGGTCCCGATGTCGGACCTGAAGATCGTGGACGACTGGCACACCTCGGGCCTGCGCGGCACCGGCAGCGTCAGCACCGTCGCCGAGAACGTGTTCGTCCCCGCCGAGCGGATCCTGCCCCTGCCGGCCGTCCTGACCGGGCAGTACGCCTCGCGGCTCAACGCCGGCAGCCCCATCTACCGGGCGCCGCTGCTGCCGGTCGCCTCCGCGTCGTCGGTCGGCACCGTGCTCGGCCTGGCGAAGGCCGCGAGGGAGGCGTTCTTCGCGCGCCTGCCCCAGCGCAAGATCACCTACACCGACTACGCCTCCCAGGCCGAGGCGCCGCTGACCCACCTGCAGGTCGCCGACGCCACCATGAAGATCGACGAGGCGGAGTTCCACGCCCACCGGCTGACCGCCCTCGTGGACGGAAAGGGCGAGTCGGGCGAGCAGTGGTCCCTGGAGGAGCGGGTCCGGGCGCGTGCGGACATGGGCGCCGTGGTCCGCCTGGCCAAGGAGGCGGTGGACATCCTGGCGGGGGCCAGCGGCGGCTCGTCCATCTACACCGACGTGCCGATCCAGCGGATCGCCCGCGACGTGAGCAGCGTCAGCCTGCACGCCCTCATGCACCCCAACACCAACGCGGAACTGTACGGCCGGGTCCTGTGCGGCCTGGAGCCCAACACGCTCTACATCTGAGCCGGGCGCCCCGGCCACCACGCGCGGCTTCCGCGGCCCGACGGCGTGCCGCGGAAGCCGCGCGCACACGTTCTGAGGAACAGGAGTGGAGAGCACGATGACCGAACCACGATGGAGGTTGACGGTCGACCGGCGGAAGTGTCACTCCTCCGGCTTCTGCGTCGGGATCGCCGGTGACCGGTTCGAGCTCACCCCCGGCGGCGCGCGGCCCGTCCGGGAGGACATCCCGGAGGACGAGGACGTCCTGGAGGCCGCGGAGTGCTGCCCGCTGCAGGCCATCCGGGTCGCCGACCTCGCCACCGGCGCGGAGATAGCGCCGGAGCCGGTCTGACCGCCCACCCGGGCCGCCCCTCTTCTGCCGGAGGCCTCCCCACGCCGGGCGTGTGGGGAGGCCTTTCGCCGTCACGGCGGGAGCGACCCCGCGAGGGAGAACGTACGAGGACGTGTCACTTCCAGGAACGACGCGGCCCGCCGGCCCGGGGGACGGCCCGTTCCGGGCGGGAGGACACGTGTGCCCGGGCCGGGAGGGCGTCTCACCGGTCCGGGCACGCGTACTCGTCGCAGGGTGGGCCTGGTCACACGGTGGTCACACGGCGGCCGCCTGGGCCGCCTCCGCGACCTTGCGCGCCAGTGCGCGCGCGTCGGGGTCCTCCTCGAAGATGTCGCCCACGTCGATGGACACCCCGAGCTCCTCCTCGATCCGGGAGACGAGGCGCACGGCCGAGATCGACTCCCCTTCCAGGTCGAAGAAGGTCGCGCTCTCCATCCCGTCCGGGACGTTGAGCACGTTCTTCCAGATCTCCGCGACCTTCTCCTCGATCTGCGAGAGGCTCGGCTCGCTGGGACGGTTGCCATTCATCCGGTGTCCTCCCAATTTCCCGCAAGCATCCATGAGGGGCGCGTGAGCGAATTCCGCCACGTAAATTCCCTGATTTATACAATCATGTCCGGATGAGGCAATTCATCTCTGAGATTGCCGGTTCGAAAGGGCACCCACGCAAAAGTCCCGTGGACCCCGCCGAGCGGGTTCCACGGGACCTTACGCCGGCTCCCCCGGCTACGGCAGGGGCGGGATGTTCTGGTTCAGGTGGAAGAAGTTCGTGGGGTCGTACGTCGTCTTGACGGCCCGGAGGCGGTCCCAGGTGGCCCCCGGGTAGGCCGCGCGGATCCGCTCCTCGCCCTCGTCGGCCAGGAAGTTGACGTAGGCGCCGTGGTCGCTCTGCCGGAGCTCGTCGGCGAACTCCGCCACCCACGCGTCGTGGACGGGCGCGTCCTGCGGGTTCTCGTAGATGGCGGCCAGGTTCACCATGATCCGGCTCTTCCGGTGGGCGAACGCGGTCGCGTCGACCGGCACCCGCGCCATGGCACCGCCGAGCACGCGCAGCTGCGTGGCGGCCATCGAGGCGGTGGACGACGTGAGGCGCTTGACGATCGTCTCGGCCGCCTGCCGGTCGATCCTGTCGGCGAACATCGTGAGAGAGGAGGCGACAGGGTGGAAGCCGGGATCCTCGGGCGGGTAGACGCCGGAGTACGGCATCTGCTGCACCATGTCCGCGAGCGGCGCGGCGATGGCGCGGAAGGGGGCCAGGACGCGCTCACCGTCCTCCTGCGGCCCGGCGAAGACCATCATGGCCATGATCACGAGCGAGCCGTGGTGCTCGGGGGCCAGGAACGGCATCGGCGGGGCGGGCATGATGTTGGCGATGGTGGACAGTTCCTCGGGCGCGGCCTCCGCCTGCGTGACGAACGCCTCGATGGTCTCGGCCGTCGCGGGCAGGATCAGGATGCCCCCGTAGATCGACTCGAGCTCGTGCAGGCGGAACTTGAGCCGGGTGACGACCCCGAAATTGCCTCCGCCGCCGCGGATCGCCCAGAACAGGTCCGGATGGGTGTCGGCGTCGGTGTGCAGGATCTGCCCGTCCGCCGTCACGACCTCGGCGGCCAGCAGGTCGTCGATCGTCAGACCGTGCTTGCGGACGAGGTAGCCGACGCCGCCGCCCGTGGTGAGGCCGCCGAGTCCGACGGAACCGGTGTCGCCGAATCCGGTCACCAGGCCGTGGGCGACGACGGCGTGGGTGTACTCGCCCGCGCTCATGCCGCCCTGCGCCCACGCCGTGCGGCCCTCGACGTCGATGTCGAGCTCGCGCATGTCGCGCAGGTCGAGCACCAGGCCGCCGTCGATGACGCCGTGCGCGGCGTTGCTGTGGCCGCCGCCGCGGACGGCCAGTTCGCAGCCGTTCTCGCGGGCGATCGTCACGACCCGCGCGACCTGCGCGGCGTCCTTCGGCCGGACGATGACCGCCGGCCTGCGGTCGAACTGACCGGGATAGACCGCGCGCATCTCGTCGTAGCGCGGATCGTCGGGAGTGACGACCTGCTCGCCGAACTCCGCGAGCAACTGGTCGAGAGGGACGACTGTGTGATCGAAGGAAGTTGACACGTGGGGTTCCTTATCCATCGGACACATTACTCACAAGCAGATCCGGCGGCGGCCGGCGTTTGTTCGGCGCGTCGTGGACGGATACCTCGTCCCGCGCCTTCACCGGACGCTTCCGGGGGCACGTCGGTAAACGACGGCAGGTGTGAGGCATCGGGGCCTCCTCACCAGGAGACCGCCTTTCGCCTCGCCCGCGACTTTCCATGGATGTTCCACGCTATCCAACTATCGGCCCCAGGGGGGCGACATGCTTCTTCTAAATTGCTGAATTAACGACGCCAGAAATCGGACAAAAAGCCCCGACAAAACCCATTTGCCCTGGAACCGTCAGGCGGCCAGCGACTCCACCTTCGCGGCGCGGGCTCGCACGATGAGCTCACGCCCCCGGTTGCCCCGGACGAGAAGGTCGGTGAGCGGGTCCGTGGGCGGGTCGCCGGCGGCGCCGCCCCTCCCCCGCAGCGCGGCCGCGGCCATGGCGAGGTCCTCCACGAGCTGCTCCAGAACCGTCGCGACGGCGTCCGCGTTCTGCTCCAGGATGTCGCGCCACAGCCCGCTGGCGCCCCCCGCGATCCTGGTCACGTCCCGCAGGCCCTGGCCGACCAGCGAGAGGGTGGTCTCGTCGGCGTCGGCGAACCTGGCCGCGAGCGCCGACGACACCAGGTGGGGCACGTGCGAGACCGCGGCGGCGACCCTGTCGTGAGCGGTGGCGGGCAGCAGTACGGTCTCCGCACCGCACAGCCGCACCAGCTCCGCCACGGCGGCGAGCGTCTTCGGCGACGTGGCGGGATGCGGGCACAACGCCCAGCTCCGGCCGGCGAACAGGCTCCCCCTGGCCGCCGCGGGGCCGGAGGACTCCCCTCCGGCGAGGGGGTGGCCGGGAACGTACGTGGCGAGGTCGCACCCGGCGGCCTCCGCCTCGGCGAGGAGCCGGCCCTTGGTGCTGGCCACATCGGTGTACACGGCGCCGAGCCCACGCGCCTGGGCGTCCCGCAGCACGCGCGGTACGGCGGACGGCGGGGTGGCGACGACCACGACGTCGGCGGCGGGGTCGCCGGGGCGGTGCGGCAGTCCCGCGCCCAACCGCTCCGCGTGCTGCACGGCGCGCAGGTCCCGGTCGGCCAGGTGGACGTGGACGCCGGCGGCCCGCAGGGCGAGCGCCACGGAGGTGCCGATCAGGCCGCAGCCGAGCACGAGGACGCGGCGGAGTGAAGCAGACATTGATCATCCCTTGTCGAGGTGCCCTTCGGGGGCACGGCCGGCGGGGAAGGCACGGGCCCCGGCCGGGCGGCGCGACACCGCCGCCTTCCGGCCGGGGACCCGTTCACCGGCGATCGTCGTACCGCCGCGGCGGCGCGACCAGGTGGGGACGGCGGCAGCAAGGTGACACCGGATTCCGGTTCCTGCCATCGCAGAGCCCCCGTGAACGCGACATCCCCCCGCCGCGCGAAGATCGCGGCGAGGGGATGCGGAGATCGGTGAGCGGACGCTCAGCCGTTGAAGAAGTCCTTCAGCACGGGGGTGAGCGCCTCCGGGCTGACGTCGTGGGCCTGGCCCTCCAGAACCCGGTACTCGGCGTCCCGGACGGTCTCGGACACGGCCTTGGCCCCCTGGCGCAGCCACTCGGGGCTGTTCTCACCGGCCAGGGCCAGGGTGGGAATCGTGATCCCGGCCAGCCGCTCGGCGGGCAGCCTGTTGCCCCTGCCCACGACGGCGGCCTCGTACGGAAGGGTGTGGGCCACGGCCTCGACGTCAGGCCAGAACGGCTGGGTACGCATCCCGGCGACCATCTCGGCGGGCACCTCCGACGCCTGGACCATGAAGAGCTCGACCGCGTCGCCGCGGCGTCCCTCCTCGATCAGGGCGCTGAGCTGCTCCTGGAAGTCGTCCGGGAGCGGGGCGCGGCTGTCACCGACGATGTACGGAGGCTCGTAGACCGCCAGCTTCGTGATGGCAAGCCCGCGGGCCGCCGCCTCCAGCGCGAGCGCGCCGCCCGAGGAGCCGCCGAAGACGAAGGCCTCACCGCCGGCGTCCTTGATGAGGGCGGCGAGGTCCTCGATCTCGCGCTCGACGGCGTAGTGCTCGTGGTCGCCGCTGCCCCCGCGACCGCGCCGGTCGTAGTTGTAGACCGTGAAGTGCGGCGACAGGGCGGCGGCGAGACCACTCCAGGTCGGGTGGCTCCGATCGGTGAAGCCGCCCTGCACGAAGATCACCGCCGGTCCCTCGCCCGACCGATCGAACGCGATGGTGGTGCCGTCCGCCGATGTTGTGTGAGTCATGTGGGATTTCTCCGAATTGTCGCGGCTGTCCGGAATAGGCCGCGAGGACCGGGCCATTGCCTTTCCTCAGCCGGGCCCTCAGGCACAGTTTGAAGTTATAGCCTGCCCGGCCCCGATGCCGAGCGTCTTCTTCCATCGTGCTCACCCCGGAAACGTATCGATTTTCTCCGGCCGTGCAGCATTTCGCGGCTCCCATCGCGTGTAACCGTGGAATGCCGTCACCATGAGCGCCGGGCGGTGCAGACCATCCGTCCGCCGCCCGGACCAGAGGCCCCACGATCGCGAAAGGTTCGAGAACGTGACTGCAGACGACACACCGCGCAAAGCCGGCCCGCGCGAGTGGATCGGCCTCGGCGCGCTCGCCCTGGCCACCCTGGCCGTCTCCTTCGACGTCTTCGTCCTGCTTCTGGCGCTGCCGCACCTGAGCACGAGCCTGGGCGCCGGCGCCACCCAGCAGTTGTGGATCGTCGACATCTACGGATTCATGGTCGGAGGCTTCCTGATCACGGCGGGCTCCCTGGGAGACCGCATCGGCCGCCGCAGGCTGCTGCTGATCGGGGCGGCCGGGTTCGGCATCGCGTCCGTGCTGTCGGCGTACGCCACCGACCCCGTCATGCTCATCGCGGCGCGCGCCCTGCTCGGCGTCGCGGGCGCGACGCTGGCACCGTCCACCCTGGCGCTGATCAGCACGATGTTCGGCGACGACCGGCAGCGGGCGCTGGCCATCGGCATATGGGCGGGCTGCTTCACGGCGGGCGCGATCATCGGCCCGGTGGCGGGCGCCGTGCTGCTGGAGAGCTTCTGGTGGGGCTCGGTGTTCCTGCTGGCCGTGCCGGCCATGGCGCTGCTCCTGCTGGTGGTCCCGTTCGTGGTGCCGGAGTCGCGCAACCCCGACGCCGGCCGACTCGACCTGGCGAGCGTGGCCCTGTCCCTGGCCGCCGTGCTGCCCGCCGTCTACGGGATCAAGGAGCTGGTCAGATACGGCTGGCGGCCGCTGCCGCTGGTCGCCCTCGTGGTCGGACTCGCCTTCGGCGCCGCCTTCGTACGCCGCCAGCGCCGGCTGGCCGATCCGCTGCTCGACCTCCGCCTCTTCGCCAACCCCACCCTCACCGTCACACTCGTCGCCGCGCTGCTCTACACGATGCTCACGGGCACGACGCTGGTGTTCGTCACGCAGTACTTCCAGTCGGTCGACGGGCTCTCGCCGCTGCAGTCGGCGCTGGGCCTGATCCCCGGCATGGCGGTCAGCACGGTGAGCATGCTCGTCGCCCCGATCCTCGCGCGCCGGTTCCGCCCGGGTCACCTCATCGCGGGCGGTCTCGCCGTCGTGGTGGCCGGGCTGCTGATCCTCACCCAGGCGGACGCCGCCTCGGGCTCGGCCCCCCTGGTGACCGGGTTCGCGGTGTGGTGCCTCGGCGGCGGCCCGCTCCTGGCCCTGGGCACGCACCTGATCGTCGGCGCCGCGCCGCCGGAGAAGGCCGGCTCGGCGTCGTCGCTGACCCAGGTCAGCAGCGAGTTCGGCTACTCCCTGGGCATCGCGACGGTCGGCACGCTCGGCGTCGCCGTCTACCGCGCCCAGATCGAGGTGCCCGGCGCGGTGCCCCCCGCCGCCGCCACCGCCGCCCGGGAGAACATCGACGGCGCCGTCGCGGCGGCCGGCCGGGTGCCCGCCGAGCTGGGCGAGCAGCTGCTCGCCGCGGCCAGGGACGCGTTCACCACCTCGCTCAACAGCGTCGCCGCCGTGAGCGCGGCCGTCATGGCCGTCGTCACCGTCGTGGCGCTGGTCCGGCTCAGGCACATCCCCCCGCTGGGCGCGCAGCCCGAGGCCGCCGGGCCGGACGCCGCGGGCACGGCCGGAGACACCGCCGACGGCAGCGCGGAGAAGGCCGCGGCCGGCCAGGTGTAGCCAGGGGCACGACGGCAAAGGGCCGCCGGCCGGGGAGACGACCCGGGCCGGCGGCCCGTCCCGTCCCGTCCAACACGAGGTGCTTTGCGGCCCTTGACACGCGGCAGAGGTCTACCTACGTTTACAAGCATTAGCTTGTACAAGTTATTGCTTGTACATCCGAGAGGAGACCGGGATGACCAGCACCACCAGCACGCGGGCCGAGGACTTCACCGCGGTCCTGAACCTCCCCTCCAGCCCCGAGACCGTGTCGGCGCTCTTCACCTCCGCCGCCGGCGTCAGCCGCTGGTGGGGCCCGACCGAGGGCGATGGAACGGTCGGCGGCACGCTCGTCACCAGCTTCGGCGACCACGGCGTCAACGCGATGCGCGTCCTCGAAGCCGGGCCCACCCGCGTGGTCTGGGAGTCCATCACGCCCGACGGAACCACACCCACCGGACACACCCAGGAGTGGCTCGGCACGACGATGGAGTTCGACATCGTCCCCTCCGGCACCGGCACAGAGCTCCGCTTCCGGCACGCCGGCCTGACCACGCAGCTCGAGTGCTGGGACTCCTGCGTCGCCGCCTGGACGTACTTCATGGCGAGCATCGAGACCTTCGCCAAGACCGGCACCGGCACCCCGTTCGGGGCCTGAGATCCTAGTCCGATGGCCGAGCAGAAGCAGCCGACGTCCGCCGCACCCGATGCGGTGCTGCGGGCGCTCGCCGACCCGCACCGTCGACAGATCCTGCGCCTCGTCCAGCACGCCGAGCTGCCCGCGGGCCAGATCGCGGCGAGCTTCACTCTCACCCAGCAGGCGGTCAGCCAGCACATCGGCGTGCTCAAACAGGCCGGTCTCCTCACCGAGCGCCGCGAGGGAACCCGCCGCCTCTACGCGCTGCGCCACGAGTCGCTCGAGCCGGTGCGCGAGCTGCTCTCCGAGTTCTGGCCCGACGCCCTCAGCCGCCTGAAGCAGGCCATCGAGACGGACCATCCCCGACCGCCGAAGAGGTAGCCGTGAGCGCACAGATCCGCAAAGACGTCATCGTCGCGACCGAGCACATCAAGGCACCGCCCGAGGTGGTCTTCCCGTACTTCACCGACCCCGCGCTCATCGTCAAGTGGATCGGCGACCGGGCCGAGCTCGACCCGCGGCCCGGCGGCGTGTTCTCGCTCGACATGGGCGAGGTCGTCGCGCGCGGTGTCTACATCACCGTCGAGCCGCCGTACCGCGTCGTGTTCAGCTGGGGCATCCCCGGCAACGACGCGCTGCCGCCCGGCGGATCGACCGTCGAGGTCGTGCTGACCCCTGACGGCGACGACACGATGGTCGTACTCACGCACCGCGACCTGCCGTCGGCCCACATCGGCAACCACCGCGCCGGCTGGGAGCACCGGCTCGGGCGGCTGCGCGCCGCGGCCGGCTGACCCGGCCGCACGGTGGTGGACGCGAGCGCCGGGCCGTACCTGCCGATCGGGGTACGGCCCGTGCCCTGAGCGGCCCCCATGGTCACAGCAGGGCGGACGTGTTCGCCATGGCGTCGCCGAGGAACAGCCCGGCCGGATCGACCCGCGCGCGGACGCGGTCGGCGGCCGCCACCTGCTCGGCGCCGAGATGCCCCTGCGGCTGGTCGAAGGTCTCCACGAAGGTGGGGGCCGTGCGGCCGGTGTCCCACGGCCGGAGCGCCGCCCGCACCTTCGCGCAGTGCCGCCTGATCGTCTCCTCGGCGGCCGGGCCGTCCGGCGCCCCCGCGCCCGAGTAGGCGTAGCGGGCGTCGAGGTGCCCGAGCGCGCCCGCGCCCGGGACCGGGCGGGAGATCGCCCCGCCGAGCTGGCGCAGGCCCGCCAGGATCAGAGGCGAGCCCGAGCCCTCCCCCGTCACCCGCAGGAACGCCCGCTCGCCCTCCTCGTCGAGCTCCCGCAGGAGCAGGTGGTCGCCGAGGATGGGGACGGGGTCCGCCGGATCCATGTGCGTCTCGAGCACTGCGGCCGGTGTGGTGAGGTGCCAGGTGTCCAGCACCGGCTCCGCGACGGCGCGCAGCGGCCCGAGGAGGTCCTCCGCGTGCCGGCGCGCCGTCGCCACGTCGTCCTCCGACTCGCACAGCACCGCGCCGTCGACGCACAGCATCGTGCCCCGCGACAGCACGTCCGGCACCTCCGGCACGCGCGGAAGGTTCATCATGCGGAGGGAGGTGGACGCCTCCGGCGGCGCGTCCAAGGTCCACCTGCGCCACGCCGACAGCAGCCGGGCGGCGTGGGCCGCGGGCCAGAAGGCCGCCCCGGTGACGACCCGGGCCACGGGGAACAGGTCGATCTCGATGGCGGTGACGACGCCGAATCCCCCTCCCCCGCCGCGCAACGCCCAGAACAGCTCCGGGTCCGACGCGTCGTCCACCCGGCGGACCTCGCCGTCCGCGGTGACCAGCTCGACCGCGCGCACGGTGTTGACGGCGAGACCGACCTTCCTGCCGTAGAAGCTCAGGCCGCCTCTCAGCAGGTAGCCGACGACGCCGACGGTCGGCGACGAGCCGTGCGCCGCGGTCAGGCCGTGGGCGGCGGCCGCCTCGACCACGGCGCCCCAGCGGGTGCCCGCCGGGATCCACGCCCTGCGCCGCGCCGCGTCGACCTCGACCGGTCCGTCCAGCAGCGTGCGCACCAGAAGGTCGCGGCCCATGGGACGGGCGGCGGCGGACTGGTGCCCGGTCGTGTGCGCCCGCACGCCCAGGCCGTTCTCGCGGGCGTACCGGACGGCCGCGCGGACCTGGTCCACGGTCCGCGCGGTGATCGCCGCGGCCGGCCGCACCGGCGCGTGCAGGTTGAAGACCGCGGTCGCGGCCTCGTACTCCGCCGTCCCCGGCGGCGTGACGCCCGGGTCCCGCCCGGCGGCCCGGGTCGCCGCTGCGCCGCTCACCGCCGTACCGCGGTGACGAAGACGAACGTGCCGGGACCGGACAGGTCCTGGACGGTCATCCCGGCGCCGTCCAGCCATTCGGCGATCCGGCCGATGTCGAACAGCAGCATGCCCTCCGGGCGGCTCGGGAAGTGGTGGGACTCCTGGAAGTGCCGCTCCACCGGGTCGTCCGAGAACCGGAACGTCATCATCGTGAAGGTGCCGCCGGGCCGCAGGCACCGGCCCACCTCGCCGATCACCCGCTCGGCGTCCTCGGGGAACGCCTGCAGCGCGTTCCAGCACTGCACCGCCCCGAGGCTGGCGTCGGCGAAGGGCAGGGCCAGCGCGTCGCCGAGGACGGCCGGCACGTCGGCGAGCCTGCGCCGCAGCACGTTCAGCATGGGCAGCCCGGCGTCGAGGGCGATCACCCGCTCGGCGCCGACGGTCCGCGCCAGGACCTCGGTCCACCTGCCCGCGCCGGCGGCGAGGTCGAGCACGGGCCCGTCCACGGGCCGCACGTGCTCCGCGATGTAGGCGTCCTCGTCGTCCCACGTGACCTCGTCGCCCCAGTTGGAGCCCGCCACCCGGAGGAAGGCCGGGCGGAGCACCGACTCGTAGTACAGGCCCATGCTGGGCATCTCGGCGAGCTTCTGCAGCAGGTCGGCGGTGACGTCGTCGGCGACGTCCGCCGTGTCCCGCACGCCTGCGGACAGGTCGAGGATGCCGTGCGCGATGGGGTAGGAGGTGGCGCACCGGTCACACCGGGCGCCGGTGTCCCTCAGCTCGAAGGCGCCGCCGCAGCCCGGGCAGCGCAGCGCCCCGGCGTGCCGCCGGAAGATGTCGGCGGCCACGGGGGACGGGCTCGTCCGCAGCCTGTCGTCGATCGGCCGCGCCTTCGAAGGGGCGGGGGTCCCGTTGCGGGCCGCCCAGTAGGCCTTCGCGCCGGTGTAGGCCAGCACCGTCTGGGTGTCGTAGTCCCAGTTGGCCCTGACCTGCTCGGGGGTGAGCTCGCGGATCCACCGCTGGTCGAACTTGCGCTCTGTCTCGTCCAGGGACCACACCGACGGCGCGGGCCAGCACCGGCCGAGGTCCGGGTCGGCGGGGTCCAGGAGCCGCAGCGTCCGCTCCAGCCTCGTCAGGTCCTCCTCGTCGAGCGCGGCCTCACCCGCGGCGGCGAGGATCCGGTCGCGGTCGGCGGGGAAGTGCGACAGCAGGTAGAGGAGGGCGAGCGTCAGCGGCGACCGCGAGTCGCCGCCGCGCAGCAGGTCGAGGTAGCGGTCGAGGCCCTCGCGGACCGCGGCGGCCACCTCGCCGCCGCCGTCCTGGATGTCGGTCTCGGCGAGCAGGCCGAGAAGCACGGCCAGCAGCCCCCGGCGGTCGTCGCCGGCGCGGTCGAGTAGCGCGATCAGAGCGGGCACGGTGGACTCGGCGAGGGCTGTCGGCGCGCCCTCCGACCACAGGGCCCCGGTCAGCCGCTGGAACTCGGCGTCGAGCCGGTCGGGGGCGGCGTTCTCGAACGAGTCCAGGAGGTCGGCCACGGCGGGGGTAATCGTGGCAACGCTCATCGGCGAATCCTTTCCATAAATGCTCGAAGGCATGGATCGGCCATATTCCGCGTGGACCGGCAACCACGTGTTGAACTCGAATAGACCCGCGATCGCGAAACGTCCGCGGAAATCATCGCACCGGCGGCCTTACGGGTCTTCTCCCAGTGTGCTGGACACTTTCCGGCGGCCACCAGGCCACATATGAATGGCCGCGCATGAGCATTCCATGAGATGCGCAACCGCGCGGCGGCGGTGTGAAGTGACAGCATGAGCGAATTCGCGGATATCGCCGTACTCATTACCGGCGGCGGCAGCGGCATCGGCCTGGCCACCGCCCGGAGTCTGCTGAAGGCCGGTGCGCGCGTCGCGCTGGCCGGGCGTGACGAGGACCGGCTGGAGGCCGCCGCCCGGGAGCTCGGGCACGGCGAGCGGCTCCTCACCGTGCCGGCCGACGTGTCCCGTTGCGACGACCTGGACCGGCTCATGGACCGGGTGGGGGAACGGTTCGGCGGCCTCGGCGGGGTCTTCGCGAACGCGGGCGTGCCGTTCGCCTCGCGGGCCGCGGACATCACCGAGGCGGACTACGACCTGGTGGTCGGGACCAACTTCAAGGGCACCCTCTTCACCGTCCAGAAGGCCCTGCCGCTGCTGCGCGACGGCGGATCGGTGGTTCTGAACGGGTCCTGGCTCGCACACCGCGGCGCGGCCATGGGAGCGCTGTACGCCGCCAGCAAGGCGGCGGTGCTGAGCCTGGCGAGCACGCTCGCCCCGGACCTGGCCGAGCGCGGCATCCGGGTGAACGCCGTCACCCCCGGCCACGTCCAGACGCCGATGCTGGACGTCGTCACCGGCAACCAGGAGCAGGTGCGGGAGTTCTTCCGCGGCCAGGTGGCGCTGGGCCGCATCGGCGACCCCGAGGAGATCGCGGAGACGGTGCTCTTCCTGCTGTCGCCCCGCTCCTCGTACATCACCGGCCAGGAGATCGTCGTCGACGGCGGCCTGGTCGGCTCCATCCCCAACTGAACTCCCTCCGGCCCGCCTGAGGGTTCCCCGCTCAACGCCCCGACCGGCAGCCGGTCCGCGTACGTGGACGACGATCCGCCTCCGGTCAACAGATCAATCCAGAAAGTCGTAGGAGGTAACGGGATGGGCGACGGGATCAAGACTCGCGCCGTGGTTCTCGGAGGCAGTCTCGCCGGCCTGTTCGCGGCCAGGGTGCTCTCCGACGCGTACGACGAAGTGCTCGTCGTGGACCGGGACCTGCTGGCCGGGGTCCAGGAGCCCCGCCGCGGCTGCCCGCAGGGCAAGCACATCAACGGCCTGCTGACCGGTGGCCAGCGGGCCATCGAGCAGATGTACCCGGGCATCACCGAGGAGCTGTTCGCCGACGGCGTGCCGAAGGGCGACCTCGGCGGGACCGTCCGCTGGTACATGCTGGGCAAGCGGCTGCAGCAGCAGACGGCGGACATGCTGTGCGTGGGCGCCAGCCGCCCGAAGCTGGAGTACCACGTCCGTGAGCGCACGCAGGCCCTGCCCAACGTCAGGCTCGTGGAGCAGACCGACATCCTCGGCCTGGAGGCCACGCCGGACCGCAGCCGGATCACCGGCGTGCGCGTGCAGCGCCAGGGCCAGGACGTGGAGGTCCTCGACGCCGACCTCGTCGTCGACGCCACCGGGCGCGGCTCGCGCACCCCGGTCTGGCTGGAGGAGCTCGGCTACCCGCCGGTGCCCGAGGACCGCAAGAAGATCGGCCTGGGCTACGTGACGCAGTACTACCGGCTGAACTCCGACCCCTACCAGGGCGACCTGTCGATCAACGTGGTCGCGCACCCGGGCCTGCCCCGCGGCTGCATCTTCGCCAAGACCGAGGGCGACCGCGTCGAGATGACGACCTACGGCATCCTGGGCGACCACCCGCCGACCGACCAGGCCGGCCTGTACGCCTGGATCGACTCGCTCGGCATCCCGGAGTACACCGAGGCGCTGCGCGACGCCGAGCCCCTCACCGAGCCGGTGGCGTTCCGCTTCCCGACCACGATGCGGCGCCGTTACGAGGACATGCCCCGCTTCCCCCAGGGCCTGCTGGTCACCGGCGACGCCGTGACCTGCTTCAACCCCGTGTACGCGGGCGGCATGACGGTCGCGGCGAAGTCCGCGCTGGTCATCCGCGACCACCTGCACACCGGTGCCGCGCCCCGGCCGCTTGAGTACTTCCGCGACCTGGCCAGGACCGTGATCGACCCGCAGTGGGAGATGACCAACACCGTGGACCTCAGCTTCCCCGGTGTGGAGGGCAAGCGGACGTTCAAGGTGCGCCTGGCGCAGGCGATGGCCAAGCGGACGATCATCGCCGCCACCAGGGACGGCAAGGTCACCGCCGCGTACATGCGGGCGGCCGGCCAGGTGGAGCGTCCCGAGACGCTGCAGCGCCCGGCGATGCTCCTGCGGATCCTGCTGCAGTCGCTGCGCGGGCCGAAGACGCTGCCGCCGCGCGGCGTCGTCCGGCGCCAGCGGCAGACCGTGTAGGAGGCGCGCCGCAGGGGCCGTGCCGCGTCCCGGCACGAGCCGCCGCGCAGAGCGCACGCCGCAAGATGCGTGCCGGGAGAACCGGCGACCACACTCCGAATGCGGGGACGGCCCCGGGCGGATCCTCGATCCGGCCCGGATCCGCCGTCCCCGCCCCTTCCAGCGATCGTGAAAGGGACCGAACCATGTCACCCGTCAGCTCTTCCCCCACCGTCGTGGACGACGCGACGGCCATCCGCGAGGTGCCCGGCCGCATCATCGAGGCCTGGAGCGGCAACGACGCCGACGCGTTCGCGGAGGTCTTCACCGAGGACGCCACGATGATCCTCCCCGGCGTCTTCGTCACCGGGCGCGAGCAGATCCGCGCCTTCATGGCGGGCGCCTTCGCCGGGCCGTACAAGGGCACCCGGGTCACCGGCGAGCCCGTGGTGGCCAAGTTCCTCGGCGCCGACGCGGCCGTGCTCGTGACGCGCGGCGGCGTCCTGGCCCCCGGCGAGACCGAGCCCGCCCCCGAGCGGGCCGTCCGCGCCACCTGGGTGCTGTCCAAGCAGGACGGCCGGTGGCTGCTCACCGCCTACCAGAACACTCCGATCAACGCGGCCTGACGCGACACCACGGCAAGGAGACGACATGTCCGGTTCGGCTGGATGGGACCTGCTGTTCAGGCGCGACGACCTCACGGTGAGCGAGGTGCGGGAGGCCACGCCCGCTCCGCTGGGCGAGGGAGAGGTCCGGCTCGCGGTCGAGAGCTTCGGCCTCACCACCAACAACGCGACGTACGCCCGCTTCGGCGACGACGCCGTGATCGCCTTCTGGCAGGCGTTCCCCGGCCCCGAGGGGTACGGCCGGGTGCCCGTGTGGGGGTTCGCGCGGGTCGAGGAGTCCCGCCACCCCGAGATCGCCGTGGGTGACAGGTACTTCGGCTACATGCCCATGTCCACGCACCACGTCGTCGCCGCCCAGCCGACGGCGCGGGGCTTCGTCGACACCACGCCCCAGCGTGGCTTCCTGCACCCCTGGTACCTCACCTTCGAGCGCGTGGCGGAACCCGGCCCCCTGGACGACCGCTGGGCCGTGCTCCACCCCGTCTACCCCGCGTCCTTCAACCTCGCCGACCTCCTGCAGCGGCAGGCCGCGGAAGGCGCCCAGTCGGTGCTGATCACCAGCGCCTCCAGCAAGGTGGCGATCGGTCTGGCCGAGGAGCTGGCCTTCCGGCAGGTGGGCCTGTCCGCCGTGGGCGTGACCTCCGCCCGCAACGTCGGTTTCGTGGAGGGGCTCGGCCTGTACGACAAGGTCGTCTCCTACGACGCGATCTCCTCGCTGTCGCCGACGCCGCCGGCCGTCTTCGTCGACCTCACCGGCGACCCGGTCCGGCGCACCACCGTCTGCGAGCGCTTCGCCGGGGAGCTCCGCCACACGGCGCTGGTCGGGTTCACCCACTCCAACGCGTCCGTCCTGCCCCCGCCCGGCCTGGCCGGTCCCGAGCCGGAGGTGTTCTTCACCCCGGCGATCGAGATGCAGACCGCGGCCGAGGAGGGCGAGGACGCCTACTACGCGCGGTACGCCGCGTCCGAGCGGCGCTTCGTCGAGTCGACGACGACGTGGCTCGACGTGCGGCGGCAGCGGGGACCGGAGGCGGCCGCGGCCGCGCTCGGCGCCCTGCTCGCCGGGGAGCAGCCCCCCGGCACGAGCACCATCATCAGCCCCCGGTGACCGAGGGCGCTCCGACAGGAGAGTACGAACGATGACCCGCATAGAAATCGAGAAGCCGGTCCCGAAGGCCGGCGACCTGAACGGGCGCCCGCACGGGGAGCAGCGTTGGTGGCGCCGCCCCTGGATCGTCCCGCTGGCGATCGTCGTCGCGGCGTTCCTGGTCTACCAGACCTCGCCGTTCGCACGCGCCGGCCTGGACGAGACCAAGGCGCCCATCCCGCCGCACGACGGCTTCTCGCTGTACTACCCCCTGCTGCTGACCCACATCATCATGGGGTCGGTCACGATGGTGACCGTCGTGCTCCAGCTGTGGCCGCGGCTGCGGCGCCGCCGCCCCGCGGTGCACCGGTGGGCCGGCCGCATCTACGTCGTCGCCACGCTGGTGACCGGCGTGGCAGGCCTGGTCATCGTGCGCTTCGCTCCGGTCACGGGCCAGATCGGCGTCACGATGGCGACGGTCCTGTGGCTGGTCACCACCGTCGTCGCGTACATCGCGGCCGTGCGCGGCAAGTGGGTCCTGCACCGGCGCTTCATGCTCTACAGCTTCGCGCTCGTCATGAACAACGTGTGGGGCCCGGTGATCGTCAACATCGGCATCGCGAACCACGTGCAGCTTCCCTACCTCATCGAGGCGGCCCGTTGGTTCGGCTGGGTGGTCAACCTCATGCTCGTGCAGTGGTGGCTGTACCGGACCGCGGGTCGTCCCCTGGACGTGCCGCCGGACCCGAAGACCCGGGCCAGGCGGACGGTTGTCGTGTCCTGACCCGCTCCGACCGGCGGGCGGGAGACGACGCCTCACGCGGTTGTCACCGGCAGCGAGGGGGCCCCGATCCACGAGATCGGGGCCCCCTCGGCGTTGTGCGTGTCCGGTGGTGTGAGAGGAGGGCCAGGCGACCCGGCCCTCCTCCTCGATGCTCCGGTCAGCTGTCGACGTGGAGCCAGTAGGCTCCGCGCGGGCCGCCCTCGCGGCAGTGGGCGTGGTAGCCGTCGAGCAGCGCCTGCGCGTCGGCGGTGGCCTCCTTGAGACGGGCCTCCGGGTCGGCGCCCCGCACCAGCACGTCCTCCACGGCACGCATCACCAGGCGCTGGATGTGGGCGTAGCCCCCGATCACCGCCTGGGTCGGCTCGCCGTCCATCATCTCGAGCTGCTCGCTGGCGACCCGGAAGTAGGGCTGGTCGGCGAACCAGCCCTCCTCGTCCAGCAGCGCGAGCGCCGGCTTGGTGACGGGCGCGGAGCCGTACACCTTGTGCCACTCGGCGGCGTTGCGGGGATTGTTGAGGTAGAGCATGAACGCCAGCGCGCCGTCCCGCACGGCCTCGTCCAGGCCGTCCGCCAGCCATAGGGAGTCGCCGCCGATCCAGTTGCCGGCGTACGGCACGCGGCCGTTGTGCGGCACCGGGCTGACCGCGATGTCGAAGCCCTCCCGCCGGGCGCCCTCGACCATGTACTTGGCGTCGAACGACGAGCTCAGCCGGAAGGCGATGCGCTGGTCGGTGAACGCCTTGAACGTGCCCTCCCAGTCCTGCATCGCACCGGTGTAGAGGAAGTGGCCCCGCTGGTAGAGCCGGTTCCACCAGTCCACGTACGCCAGCATCTCCGGAGTGGCGAGGTCGACGGTGGTCGCGCGGCCGGACCGGCCGTTGCGGTGCCCGGCGAAGATCGCGCCCTGCTGGGCCAGCGCGTGCTGGACGAACTTGCCGTCGATCACCCAGGCCATCCCGTGCGAGGGGCCCCCGTCGAGCTTCGCGATCGCCTGGCAGGCGGCGTCGACCTCGTCCCAGGTGCGCGGGGGCTCGGCGATCCCGGCGGCCCTGAGCACCGTCATGTTCGTGTAGAGGAGCATCGTCGACAGCGTCAGCGGCATCGACGACAGGTCCCCCTCCAGCGTGTAGTAGCCGCGGACCGCGTCCACGAGGTCGTCCAGCACGACCGGCTCGCCGAGGATCTCCGTGCGGCCGCCGATGGCCTTCTCCACAGAGGTGTACAACGGGCGGCCGTCCCGCGCCCGCGTGTCGCGCGCGTGCTGGGTGGCGCCGGTGTAGTACGACGCGATCGTGGGCGGCCGGCCCTGCGCGGCGGCCTCGGCGACCTCCTCGGGCAGCTTCTGCCACCAGCAGGTGGTGATGTCGATCCGATATTCCGGGTGGGCGCGCTCGAATTCCTCGGCCCTTTTCCGCACGGTCTCCAGAAAAGCCGGGAACGGATAATGCGAGAACCAGGCGTCGATGACGATCGTGTCTGAGCTCATGTACGTCGGCCTCTTTCACCGGAAGGGTTTGCCTGGTGGCCCGAGCTTCGCGACGGCGCGGCCGCCAGACACGGACAATTCGCCATCCATCGTCCGTGGCCGCCTGATTCGCGGCATCTCTGCGCGTGCTTGTTTCACCGCCGCCGCCCCTATCGGCGGGCGGCGGACCGTGAATCGCAATACGGGAGATGCGGTCCGCGGGCCCGGCTTGCGACGCTGGCCTCATGCCGAATTCGACGACGAGAGCGTGAGGACGGCGCAACGATGGGAGTAGCCGCGACCCTTTCCGGACACCGCGTTCCCGGCCCGCCCGAGCCGGACCTCACCCCCTCGGAAGTCGTGGCGCGGGCCGAGGCCATCGCGCCGTCCCTGGTCGAGCGCCAGGCCGAAACCGAGCGGCGCACCTTCTACGCCGAGGACACGCACGAGGAGTTCTCCCGGGCCGGCTTCTACCGGATCCTGGTTCCTCGCCGGTACGGCGGCTACGAGTTCGGCGTGGAGACGTTCGTGCGCGTGGTCATCGCGCTGGCCCGCGGCTGCCCCTCGACCGGCTGGATGTACTGCCTCGGGGCGTCACACGCGCTCGCGGTGGCCTCGCTCTTCGAGGAGCGGGCGCAGGCCGAACTGTTCGCCGGCGGCGACTTCATCTGCCCCGCCACCGTCGTTCCCAGCGGCGCCGCGGAGCGGCACCCGGACGGCGGCTGGGTGATCGACGGCACCTGGGGCTACTGCTCAGGCTCGCCCTACGCCACGCACTTCATGGGCCACACCATGGTCTCGGCCGGCGACGGGCGGGAGCCCGCGCCGATGCTGTTCGTCGTGCCGCGCGACCAGTGGACCCGCCTGGACGACTGGGGACACGCCCTCGGCCTGCGCGGCAGCGGCTCGCACAGCATCCGCGTCGAGCGCGGGCGTGTGCCCGACCACCACACCATCGCCGCGCACATGAGCCAGCTGACCGTCACCGACGGCACGCCCGGCCGGGCCCTGCACGACAACCCCGAGTACGGAGGCGGCCAGCTCAGCTTCATGGTGCTGGAGGACGCGGCGCTCGCCGTCGGCATGGCGAAGGGAGCCCTGGACGCCTACGAGGACCTCATGCGCACCCGGACGACGTCCTTCCCGCCCATCGTGGTCCGCGCCGAGGACCCCGACTACCAGTTCCGGTACGGCAAGGCCGCCGGCATGATCGCCACGGCCGAGGCGGCGACCCTGGACGCCGTCCGGCAGTGGCGGGAGACCGCGGCCCTCGGTCCCGCCGCCGTGACCAAGGAGCAGGAGCTGCGCATCGCGGCCATCTGCGGGGAGGCCGTCACGCTCTGCTGGCGCGCGGTGGAGCGGTACCTGTTCCCCACCGCCGGCTCCAGCGCCGTGCGCCACGGCGAGCGCATCGAGCGCGTGTGGCGGGACATGTCGATGTTCCACACCCACGCCGGGGTGTCGACCTTCCTCGCCACCCTCGCCAAGCGCGACCTGGCCCGGGCCCGGTTCGGCATCGGATAGGGCGCGACCGACACAGTTGACACGCGCCGGCGATGCCGTGCAGCGAGCGCTCCCTCAAGCCCTCGATGCGGGGACAAGCCGGGCGACGAGGACGAAAGGGAGAGGGCCGATGACGGACCTTCTGGACAACGCGCCCGTCACGGAGGACGCGCGGCCGAAGACGCGCCCCATGACCGGCGCCGAGTACATCGAGAGCCTCCGCGACGACCGGGAGATCTTCCTGTACGGCGACCGGGTCCGGGACGTCACCACGCATCCGGCGTTCCACAACCCGATCCGGATGACGGCCCGGCTGTACGACGCCCTGCACGACCCGCAGACGCGTGACGTGCTGACCACGCCGACCGACACCGGCAGCGACGGGTACACCCACAGTTTCTTCACCACCCCGCGCAGCGCGGCCGACCTGGTGGCGAACCAGCAGGCCATCGCGGCCTGGGCGCGGATGACGTACGGGTGGATGGGGCGCAGCCCCGACTACAAGGCGGCCTTCCTCGGCACACTGGGCGCCAACGCGGACTTCTACGAGCCCTTCTCCGACAACGCCCGCCGCTGGTACCGGGAGTCGCAGGAGAAGGTTCTGTACTGGAACCACGCGATCGTGCACCCCCCGGTCGACCGTAACCGGCCGCCGGACGAGGTGGCCGACGTCTTCGTGCACGTGGAGCGGGAGACCGACGCCGGACTGGTGGTCAGCGGCGCCAAGGTCGTGGCGACCGGATCGGCGCTCACCCACTACAACTTCATCGCGCACTACGGCCTGCCGATCAAGGACAGGAAATTCGCCCTGGTGGCGACCGTCCCGATGGGCGCGCCCGGGCTGAAGCTCATCTGCCGCCCGTCCTACACCGCGACCGCGGCGGTGATGGGCAGCCCGTTCGACTACCCGCTCTCCTCCCGGCTGGACGAGAACGACACGATCCTCGTGCTCGACAAGGTACTCATCCCCTGGGAGAACGTGTTCATCTACGGCCACCTCGGCAAGGTGCAGCTCTTCACCGGCCGCTCGGGGTTCCCCGAGCGCTTCACCTTCCACGGCTGCACCCGGCTCGCGGTCAAGCTGGAGTTCATCGCCGGCCTGCTGGCCAAGGCCGTCGAGATCACCGGCACCAAGGACTTCCGGGGCGTGCAGAGCCGTATCGGCGAGGTGCTGGCGTGGCGCAACCTCTTCTGGGCGCTGTCGGACGCCGCCGCCCGCAACCCCGTGCCGTGGAACAACGGCGCCGTGCTGCCCAACCCGCAGTACGGCCTGGCGTACCGCTGGTTCATGCAGGTCGGCTACCCCCGCGTCAAGGAGATCGTCGAGCAGGACATCGCCAGCGGCCTCATCTACATCAACTCCAGCGCCGAGGACTTCAAGAACCCCGAGATCCGTCCGTACCTCGACAAGTACGTGCGCGGCTCCAACGGCGTGGACGCGGTCGAGCGGGTCAAGGTCATGAAACTGCTGTGGGACGCGGTCGGCACCGAGTTCGGTGGGCGGCACGAGCTGTACGAGCGCAACTACGCCGGCAGCCACGAGGCCACCAGGATCGAACTCCTGGCGGCGCAGACCGCCGGCGGCCAGCTCGACGGATACAAGGCGTTCGTCGACCAGTGCCTCGGCGAGTACGACCTGGACGGGTGGACGGTGCCGGACCTGTCGTCCTTCGACGAGCTGCGGCGGATCGGCGAACTGTAGGGTCCTTCCCCCGCGGCCCGCGGGACGCGGCCTCTGCCGGCAGGCGACGCGCCGCCGGGGTGTCAGCCCCGGCGGCGCGTCCGTTTTCCCGGCTCCGTGTCTCCTGGCTCCGTGTCCGGCTGTCCGCCCCCGCCTCCGGCTTCGCGTTCTCGCCCGTGGCCGCGCGCATGAAATAAGCGACGGGCGCGGCCGGGGTCGGCCGCGCCCGTCGCGTCGGGTGCGATATCGAACCGGGTCAGACGGCGTGGGCGGGCTCGGCCGGCCACGCCTCCTGGAGACCGGCCGCGCGCCGGACCTCGGCCGGCTGCAGCACGATGTCCGGGTCGTGCATCTCCACCCAGCCCAGGCCCGGCGGGCAGCGGTCGTAGCCGAGGAGGCGCCGCACCTCCTCCGGGTAGGCGAGCACCTTCTCCCTCGGCACCGCGAGGTACTGGTTCTCCTCCTGGCGGAGGTTGCCCAGGTCCAGCGCGATGGTCATGCCCGTGCGCGGCACGTCGGTGACGTTCCGGCCACCGCCGTGGTAGACGCCGCCCACCCAGATCAGGCCGGACCCGGCCGGCATGACCGTGGGAACGGCCTCCTCGGCCTGCGGGGCGCGCTCATCGTCCCAGTGGTGGCTGCCGGGGATCACCAGCGTGCCGCCGTTCTCGGCGGTGAAGTCGCTCATCGCGAGCATGAGCTGCACCCGAGTGGTGTTGCCCGGGTGGGAGGTCAGGTGCAGGGCGTCGTCGCGGTGCAGCGGCTGCTTGCCCTGCCCCTTGTGGATCTGGATCAGCTGGGTGGTGCTGATCTGGATGCTCGGCGTCACCTCCTGCCGCGACCGGCCGATCCACATGGTCTTCGGCTTCTGCATCAGGGCCCTGGCCGCGCCGAGGTACAGGCGCTGCGTGACCACCGGCGTGAGGCGGGTCGTACGGGCGAACAGCGACGACACACGCCGCGTGCGGAACCCGTCGTACCAGTTGTCGCTGAAGGTGTCGACGTCCAGCGCCGGGCCGAGGTCGGCCCACAGCCCCGCCAGCGTCTCCTCGTCGACGAAGTTCTCGACGATCACCGCGCCGTCCCGTTCGATGATCGCGACGACGTCGTCAAGGTCGGCGTCGGGCCGCACCCTCGTCAGTTCGGCCATCGTGTGTCACCTCTCTTCCGCATCGGTCCGTACTCGGCCGGACGTGCCCCACGCCAGAGGCGCGTCCGGATCGGCGAGCACCGTGCGCAGCACTCGCAGGAACCGCGACACCATGTCGCGGATGGTCTCCTCCACGAACAGGTTGGTGTTGAACCACAGGCTCGCGACGATGTCCCCCTCGGGGTGGATGTCCAGCGTCCACAGGGCGCCGTCGGGGACGTCGGTGGTGACCGGCTGGGACAGCACCCGCCGCCGCATGTCCGTGTACTCGATGTCGCCGATCCGCTCCCGCTCCAGGGAGAACGGGAACTGGAAGACCTGGAACGAGATCACCGCGGTGTCGTCGCCCTCGAAGGACGCCGCCGCCTCGGGGGCCTGTTCCACGATCTGCCCGAACGGGATGTCGTGCGCGTACGCCCCGATACAGGCGGCGCGCACGCGGGCGATGACGTCGCGGAAGTCGCGACAGCCCGAGAGGTCGCTGCGCAGCGGCAGCAGGTTGAAGAACGAGCCGACGGTCTGCTGGAAGCGGGACTGGGTGCGCCCGGCCGCCAGCGTCGTCACCGCGATGTCGGTACGGCCGGTGACCTCGTGGAGGTACACCTCGTAGGCGGCGAGCAGGACCATGAACGGCGAACTGCGCGTCGCCTTGGCCAGCGCCAGCGCGGCCGACGTCTCCTCGGGCCCGATCAGGAAGCGGTAGGCCGCGGTGCTCTTGGGCAGGTTCTCCGAGCGCCGCCGGTCCGTCCGGGTGGGGATGATCAGGCCGCCGGCCAGCGTCTCGCGCCAGTACTCCTTGGCCCGGGCGAACGCCGGCGAGGCGGCCCGCTCGCGGTCCCAGAGGGCGTACTCCTGGTACTGGTGCGCCGGGGGCAGCTCGGGCACGTCGTACCCGCGCCGGGCGGCGTACCGGTTGGCCAGGTCCTGGATCACCACCTTCATGGACCACTCGTCCACGGCGGAGTGGTGGGCGATGAGCGCGAGCACCGAGTCCCGCTCGTCGAACCGGCCGAGCACCGCGCGGATCAGCGGCAGCTCGTCCAGGCCGTAGGAGCCGCCTTCGAGCTCGATCAGCAGCTCCTCGGCGCGGCGGTCGCGCTCGTCCACCGGCACACCCGGCAGGTCGCGCACCTCCACCCGCGGCGGCTCGGCCGGCAGGATCTCCTGGTGCCGGTCTCCCTCGTCGCGGACCAACCGCGTGCGCAGCGCCTCGTGCCGCTCCACCACGTCGTGGAGCGCCGCCCGCAAGGTGGGGACGTCGACCGCGCCACCGAGCCGCCACCCGCACACGATGTTGTATCTGGGCCCGAACGGCCCCTCCTCGTCCCCCTTGTCGAACAGGCAGAGGAACTCCTGGTTGAAGGAGAGCGGGACCCGCACCTTGTCCAGCGTGCTCATGGTGTCCGCGTCCCCCTCACCGCAGCTCGACGCCGGCCCGCTCGACGGCCCGGCCGAACTCGTTGCGGGACAGCGCGGCGGCGACCAGCTCGATGTCGTCGGCCATGTAGCGGTCGCGGTCCAGCGTCGGCACGAGCGAGCGCACCATGTCGTACGCCGCCCGGCCGGCCGGGCTGAGCCCGTCGTACCTGCCGGACAGGTCCACCGCCTGCGCCGCGGCGAGGTACTCCACCGCGAGGATCCGCGTGTTGTTCTGCAGGACGCGGCGGGCGTTGCGGGCGGCGATCAGGCCCATGCTGACCACGTCCTGGTTGTCGCCGTTCGACGGGACGCTCTGGGTGCTGGCGGGGCCGATCGTCCGGTTCTCGGCCACCAGGGCGGTCGCCGGGTACTGGGCGCCGGCGAACCCGCTGTTGAGCCCGGGGTCGCCCGCGACGAGGAACTCGGGCAGGCCGTTGCTCAGGTGCCGGTTGAGCAGCCGGTTGGTGCGCCGCTCGGAGAACACCCCGAGCTGCGTGAGGGCGATGGTCAGGTAGTCCATCACGAAGGCGACCGGCTGGCCGTGGAAGTTGGCCCCGTGGAAGACCTCCTTGCCCTCGAACACCAGAGGGTTGTCGTTGGAGGAGTTGAGCTCGATCTCCAGGGTGTTCGAGGCGTGGTAGGCGGCGTCCCTGACCGCGCCGACGACCTGCGGGATGGCCCGGAGGGTGTACGCCTTCTGCAGGTAGACCTCGGTGCGGTGGACGCCCCGGCCGCCGTTCTCGTCGCGGCCGGCGCTCAGCTCCCGGCGCAGGTCGGCGTGGTCGACGGCCAGGCGGCTGCCGTGCAGCAGCGTCCGCATGTTGGCGGCGGTGTCGATCTGCCCCCGGTGGGGCCGGGCCACGTCGTGGCCGTCCGCCCCGAAGGGGCTGGTCGAGCTCTGCAGGACCTCGCAGATCAGCGCGGTGACGATCTCCGCCTGCCGCACCTGGTCCAGGGCGCGGCCGACGACGAGGGAGCCGAGGCCGGTCATCGCCGAGGTGCCGTTGATCAGCGCGAGCCCCTCCTTGAAGCGCAGCCGCAGCGGCTCGATGCCGAGCTCGCGCAGCACCGGCCCGGTCCGCACGCGGCGGCCGTCGCGCAGGACGTAGCCCTCGCCGATGACCGTGGCGGCGATGTGCGACAGCGGGGCGAGGTCGCCGCTGGCGCCCAGGGAGCCGATCTCGGGGATGGCCGGGGTGACGCCCAGGTTGAGGTAGAGGGCCAGGCGCTCGATCAGCTCGGGCCTGACGGCCGAGTAGCCCTTGGCCAGCGCGTTGACGCGGGCCGCGAGGATGGCCCTCGCCTCGTCCTCGGCGAAGATCGGGCCGACGCCCGCGCTGTGGCTGCGGACCAGGTTGGTCTGCAGCTCGGTCTCCTTGTCGGTGTCCACCAGCATGTAGATCATCTCGCCGTAACCCGTGGTCACGCCGTAGACGGGGATCCCCTGCTGGATGATGTCCTCGAACAGCCGCCGGTTCGCCGCTGCCTTGGCGAGGGCGGCGGGCGCGACGGCGCACACGGCCCGTTCCTCGGCGACGCGGCGCACGCCCTGGATGTCCAGGGTCTCGCCATCGAAGTCGACCGACGTTTCGGTCTCGACCAGAGTCACAACTCTCACCCCGCTGTAGGTTGGGTAACGGCTTGGGTGGACACGGCTGACGAATCGACGAGAGCGGCGAGGCCGCTCAGCGTCGGGTTGGTGAAGAAGTCCCACAGGGAGACCTCGACGCCGAACCATTCACGGACGCGGCCGAGCAGGCGCGGCACCAGCAGGCGGTGCCCTCCGGCCGCGAAGAAGCTGTCGTCGGCGCCGCCGGGCTCCGCGCCCAGCAGCTCCGCCCAGATGGCGGCCATCTCCCGCTCGGCCGGGGTGCCCGGCGTCCTGGGCGCGACGGCCGCCGGCGCGCCGGGGTCGGCCAGCCTCCGCCGGTCGACCTTGCCGCCGACGTTGCGCGGCAGGCTGTCCAGGAACTTGACGGAGACGGGCAGCGTGGCCTTGCCGAAGCGGCGGCGCAGGCCGGCCCGCAGCTCGGACGGGGACACCGTCGCCTCGCCCGCGGCTGCGCCGCGCGGGACGACGTACGCCACGAGGCGGCTCACCAGCCCGTCAGGTCCGGCGACCGCGACGAGGGCGCACTCGGCCACCGCCTCGTGCGCGGCGAGGGCCGACTCGATCTCGGCCAGTTCCATCCGGATCCCGCTGAACTTGATGCGGGAGTCCCTGCGTCCGCGGAACTCCAGCAGGCCGTCCCAGCGCCGGCGGCCCAGGTCGCCCGTGCGGTAGAACCTGCACCCGGCGTCGCCCGAGCCGTCCAGGCCGGGCACCGGCAGGAAGGCCCGCTCGTCCGCGGCGGCCTCGCCCGCGTACCCGAGGGCGACGTAGGGGCTGCGCACGACGATCTCCCCGGTGACGCCGGCCGGGCAGGGCCGGTCGCGCTCGTCCACCACCAGGACCTGCCGCCCGGGGATGGGCACCCCGATCGGCGTCGTGCCCGACACCGGGCCGGTGATGTCGTGCCAGGTCGCGAGGATCGACTCGGTGGCGCCGTACAGGTTGACCAGGCGCACGCCGGGAAGCGCCGCGCGCAGCTCGTTGGCGAGGCCGCCGGGCAGCGGCTCGCCCGCGAGCAGGAGGTGGTCCAGCGCGAGCGCGCGCTCCCCCGGCTCGCGCCCGCGCAGCACCTGGAGGAGACCGCGGGCGAAGGTCGGCACGGTCTGCAGGAACGTCACCCGCTCGGAGTCCAGCCAGGCGGCCAGCTTCTCGGGGTTGGCCCTGATCCGGTCGGGCGCGACGCACAGCGTCGCGCCCGCCGCCAGCGTCGCGAAGATCTCGACCAGCGCGGCGTCATAACCCGGCGCGGCCCACTGCGCCACCCGGCGGCCGGGGCCGAGCCGGAACTCCGCGCCGAACCAGGCGGCGAACTGCGCCAGGCTGCCGTGCGACTGGACGATGCCCTTGGGCCTGCCGGTCGAGCCGGAGGTGTAGGCGACGTAGGCCCGCGCGTCCGGACGGGCGGGCGGGACCGGCGCCACGGCTCCCACGCCGGGGCCGCGCAGCGCGGCTCCCGCATCCAGCACGCGGCCGCCCAGTTCCTCGGCGAACCACACGGCGAGGTCGTCGCCGCCGTCGTCGTCGTCCAGCACGAGACAGGCGGGCCGGATCTCGGCCAGCATCATGCGGCCGCGCTCGCCCGCGTCGCCGGTGCCGAGGCAGACCAGGTGCCCGCCCGCGTCGAGGACCGCGAGCACTGCGGCGACCTGCCCGGGCCCCGACGGCATCCGCACCGCCACCGGCCGGCCGGCGACGCCGCCGCCCGCGCGCAACGCCGCGGTGAGCCGCGCCGCGCGCTCCTCCAGCTCGCGGTAGGTGACCTCGCCGCCGGTCCAGGCCACCGCCACCCTGTCCGGGTGCCGCCGGGCGGCCATGCGCACCAGCTCGTTCGCCGGCGCGCGTACGTGGGACGCGTCGGCCGTCAGGTCCGCCGCCCGCACCGCGGCGCGGATCCGGGCGGGGTCCTCCAGGGGAAGCTCGTCCACGGGCAGGCCGGGGTCGCGCAGCGCGGCGGCCAGCAGGGTCCTCAGCTGGCCGAGCAGCAGCCGCACGGAGGCCGGCTCGAACAGGTCCGCCCGGTAGCCGAGAAAACCGGTGACCGCGGGAGCGGCCGTGCCGACCGTGAGCGTGAGGTCGGCCGTGGCGGCGCCGTTGTGCACCCGGACCTCGCGGACCGCGAGGCCCGGCAGCGCGAGCGGCCGCCCCGGCGCGTCCCCGCGCACGAACATCACGTCGCACAGCGGCGGCGTACGCGGGTCGTGGTCGATCTCCAGCGCCCGGGCGAGCTGGTCGAAGGGCAGCTCAGCGTGGGCGGACGCCTCGCGCTCGGCCCGCGCCGTCCGGCGGAGCACCTCGCGGAAGCCCGGACGGCCGGACAGGTCGGCGCACAGCACCAAGTCGTTGCGGAACGGGCCGACGAGACCGGCGAACTCGGGCCGGGGGCGCGCGGAGACGGGCAGGCCGACCGCCACCGTCCGCTCCCCGCCGAGCCGGTGCAGCAGGCACAGGAAGGCGGCCAGCACGACGATGTCGGGCGTGGTGCCCTCCGCCTCCGCCAGCGCGGCGAGCGCCGGCGCCTCTCCGGTCCAGGTGAACGGCTCGATCCCGCCGCGCCAGCACGGGCCGGCCGGCCGGGCCCGGTCGGCCGGCAGGCTCAGCCGCGGCGGCAGCGGGCGCAGCCTGGCGGTCCACCACTCCAGCAGGCGGCGGAACTCCGGGGTGGTCCGCCGGTCGTGCTGCCAGCGCGCGTAGTCGGCGTACTGCGCGGACGCCGGCGGCAGCACCTCGTGCGCGGGCCGCCCGCCCGCCTCGGCGGCGTAGGCCGCCGACAGCTCGTTCGCCAGGATCGCCATCGACCGGTCGTCGGCGACGGCCTCGTGCGCGAGCAGCAGCACGGCGTGCTCCCCGGGGGCCAGGCGGGCCACGGCGAGGCGGGCGAGCGGGCCCGCGGCGAGGTCCATCGGGCGGCCGGCCAGCTCGGCGCCCAGGCCCGCGACGGCGGCCTCGGCGGCGTGCGGCGCGGCGTCGAGGAGGGCGATCGCCCCGAGGTCCGAGAAGGCCTCGGGCGCCGCGCCGTCCGGGGCGATCGACTGCACCGGCAGGCCGTCGACCACGACGAGGGTCGTCCGCAGGATGTCGTGCCGGCGTACGACCGCCCGCCAGGCCGAGCGCAGCGCGGCGACGTCGAGGTCGCCGCGGACGTGGTAGGCCCGGCACAGCGTGTGCGCGGGCGAGTCGGGCACGAGTGTCTGCCGGAACCACAGCTCGTCCTGGGCGCAGGAGGTCACTGCCCGCCTCGTGCCCGGCCGCGCGGGTTCCGGGAACGCTTTGGTCACTCCGGTTCCCCTGTCTCCCGGGGCCTCGTGCGGGGCGCGTCCCGGGCGGCTCGACGTCGTGGATCGGGAGAGCGCGCGGGAAATGAATTCCCGGCGAATATCGCCGGCGGCGCACCGGTGCCGGCGGTTGATCCGGCGCCCTCCGGGATATACGCGATCCTCACCAGCACATGGTCACGTCAGCGACGCCGTCCCCGCATCTCCGAGAATGCCGCCCGGCGCCTAGCACACCTTTCCCCGAGCGTTCCGAGGGCGGCCGTCTCCCAGATTGCCGAATTGACCGAGAGCGCTTTTCTCTTCTTTGTCCAAGGCCTGCCACGCCGTATATTCCGAATATTGGATGACCCTGCGGCCGCTTATCTGCCATGGAATCGCGTCGCAGACCGTCTTTCGTTCCCGGCAGTCCGACCAGTTCTACGATGCGGGAGAAATCGATGGAGAACCGCTGTCCCATCGCCCTCGATCCGACCGGCCGAGACATCCACGCGGAGGCCGACCGGCTTCGCGCGCTCGGCCCCGCCACCCTGGTGGAACTTCCCGGCCGCGTCACCGCGTGGTCGGTCAACAGGTACGACGTCGCCAAGCGGCTGCTCACCGACCCGCGGGTCACCAAGAGCGCGCGCAAGCACTGGCCGGCCTTCCGCAACGGCGAGATCCGGCCCGACTGGGAGATGATCAGCTGGGTCGCCATGGACAACATCGCGACCGCCGCGGGCAAGGACCACCTGCGCCTGCGCCGGCTGGTCGGCAAGGCCTTCACCCCCCGGCGCGTCGAGGCGCTCCGCCCGCGCGTGGTCGAGCTCGTCGACGAGCTCATCGAGGGGCTCGCCACCACCCCGGCGGGTGAGGCGGCGGACCTCAAGACCCGGTTCGCCAACCCCCTGCCCGCCCGCCTCGTCGCCGACCTCATCGGCATGCCGGAGGCGGCCCGCCAGGAGACCGCCAAGGTCATCGACATGATGGTCGACACGACGGTCACTCCCGAGGTCGCGCAGGGCATCCTCCAGGGCTGGCGCGGCGCGATGGTGGACCTGATCGCGTCCAAGCGCGAGAACCCCGGGGACGACATCACCAGCGACCTGATCGCGGCCCAGGACGAGGACGGCTCCCGCCTCAGCGAGTCCGAGCTCACCGACACGATCTTCGCGATCCTCGGCGCGGGCTCCGAGACGACGATCAACTTCATCGACAACGCGATCACGCTGCTGCTCACCCACCCCGAGCAGCGCGAGCTCGTCACCTCGGGCCGGGCCACGTGGGAGCAGGTGATCGAGGAGACGCTCCGCGTGCAGTCCCCCCTCGCGCAGCTCCCCCTGCGCTACGCCGTGGAGGACATCGAGATCGACGGCGTGACCATCCCCCAGGGCGACCCCATCCTGGTCAACTACGCCGCCCTCGGCCGCGACCCGGCCCTGCACGGCGAGGGAGCCTGCCGGTTCGACATCACCCGGGAGGACAAGGAGCACATCTCCTTCGGCCACGGCCCGCACTACTGCCTGGGGGCGGGTGTCGCCCGGCTCATCGGCACGATCAGCCTGTCGACGCTGTTCGCCCGCTTCCCCGACATGAAGCTCGCGGTCCCGGTGGAGGAGCTGGTGCCCCTGCCCACGTTCATCATGAACGGGCACCGCAGCCTGCCGGTCATCCTCGAGCCCGCGCCCGTGGTGGAGGCCCCGGTTCCCGTCGGCGCCGAGGCGCGCTGATCCCGTAACACGCCAGGTGCCCGTGAGCCGGACGGCTCACGGGCACCTCGTCGTCGTGCGCCCTTCGTCGCGAGGGGCTCAGGGGACCGTCACAGGCCGGCCGCCTCGGGGATGACCTTCCCGGCCACGACGTCCACCTGCCGGCGGGGGTCGGGACCGGACAGGATGCCGATCACGGTGTCCACGCCCGCGGCGGCGATGCCGCGCAGCGCGCCGAGCAGTTCGTCGGTTCCCGAGCCGTCCGGGCCCAGGGTGAGGGGGAGGATGCAGGTCTTCTCGATGGCGTCGTAGTCCCGTCCCTCCGCCTCGCAGTGGCCGCGCAGCACGTCGAGCTTGGCGGGCAGGTCCGGCCCCGGATAGAGGTTGCAGGCGTCCGCATACCGGGCCACCAGGCGCAGCGTGCGCTTCTCGCCGCCGCCGCCGATCATGATCGGCGGGTGCGGCCGGGACAGGCTCTGCGGCGCGTTGAGCGGCCGCTCCAGCCGGTAGTGCGCGCCGTCGAACGGCCGCTCGTCACCCTGCTCGCCCTCCCACATGCGCAGGCACACCTGGACGGTCTCCTCCAGCATGCCGAACCGCTCGGCGAGCGGCGGGAAGGGCACACCCATGCCGCGGGCCTCGTCCTCGTACCAGCCCACGCCGATGCCCAGCATGGCCCGTCCCCCGGACAGCACGTCCAGGCTCGTCACGGTCTTGGCGAGCAGGCCCGGCTGCCGGAAGTGGACCCCGGCGACCACCGGCCCGAGCCGGCACCGCCGGGTGTGCGCGGCGAGGAACGCGAGCGTGGTGAAACACTCCAGCTCCGGCTGCTCCGGGCCGCCCGCGTGCGGGCCCTGCCACAGGTGGTCGCCGACCCCGATCAGCGCGACGCCCGCCTCGTCCGCGGTGCTCGCCACGTCCGCGAGGATCCGCCCCATCGCGGCCGGACCGCCCTCCCAGGCGAACTCCCCGATCTCCAGTCCGATCTTCACCCTTCGCCTCCCTGTTCGTACTCGTGCTCGGAGAACTCATCCCATCTGTGCGCGTACGGCCGGACCCGGCGCGGAATCCGCCGGGCCCGGCCGTGATTCAGGCGTCGAAGGCCCGCTCGAACGGCGCGCTCAGCGCACCAGAACCGGCGTGCTCGGCTCGCGCGAGGCCTTGCCGAACCGGTTGCGCAGGTTCAGCGCCGGCCGCTCCACGAGGTAGTAGCTCACCACCGCGGCCAGGAAGCTGCCCGCGACGACGACCAGCAGCGTGCGCGGGAAGTTCGACCCGCCGACCATGCTGCCGTTGTAGAAGTAGATCATCGGGATGTGCCAGAGGAACATGCCGTACGAGACCTTCCCGATGAACTGCAGGGGCCGCCAGGTCATCGTGGCCGCGATGAACTTCGAGCGCTCCCCCGGCACGGTCAGCGGGGCCAGGAGCAGGAAGACGATCAGCAGGTCGATCGGCTGGTCGAACATCACCTGCGCCAGGGTCGGGTAGTCGGAGGTGCCCTGGCCGCCCACCGGCGAGAAGCAGAACAGCAGGATCACGACCGCCGCCACGGCCCAGGTGGCCCCCTGGTGCCTGGCGATCAGGCGGTACGGCGCGAGCATCCCGTCCGGCGACGTCTCCGCCGCGGCGGACAGCACCGCCAGCGCCATGCCGACCGCCAGGTAGCCGAACCAGCCGATGGGCCAGTTGCCCTGGACCGGCCAGGGACCGAGGGACGGCAGGTGGCTGTAGGCGCTGAAGGCGTACGCGACGAGCGCGATGAGGGCGACCCCCACGAGGAGACGGCGGGCCTGCCCGGCCGGGCCGGACGCGCCGCGCGCGAAGCGGGCGAACAGCCAGGCGAAGATCGGCAGGAGCGCGTAGAACAAGGTCTCCGTGGCCATGCTCCACGTCGACTCCATGCCGGTCGGGATCGCGCCGGCCTGGTAGACGTGCTGCATGACCAGCACCCGCAGGACGTACCACACGCCGGTGACCTGCTCGCGGCCGAGGGTCAGCAGCATGACGACGGCCAGCAGCCAGTAGGCGGGGCCGATGCGCAGCACGCGCCGCCAGGCGTACGACTTCAGGTCGGGCTTGGGGGCCCCCGCCATGGTCGCCAGGACGAACGGGCGGTAGAGCAGGAACCCGGACAGCGCGAAGAGGATCGGCAGGGACTCCCGGGTGACCCTCTCCAGGATGATGGCGAAAAAGCCGTTGCCGGGCTTGCCCATGAAACCGATCTGGCCCGCGGTGAAAGCGCTGTGAATGGTGATGACCGCGAGCACGGCGAGCGCGCGAATTCCCTGGAGCTCGGCGAAGTATTGGCGCTTGACTCGGGAAGGCGCGGGCGCGGAACCCCGCGCGTCCGCACTGGATCCGCTGGCGATATCTGTTGCCATGGCCCTTCCTTCTGGTATGAACGACTTCACCCAGCTTGATCCCGGCCCCGACCCCCCGCATCTTCTCGATTGCCGAAAAACGCCCACCGGCGGGAAAGCGGGAATCAGGCGCGGAAGGGGAAAAACGCCGGTCGCGCTTTCCCGCCGGGGCGGGTCTTCGGGGCCGGTTCCGTACGGCTCAGTCGGCCGGTCGCACCGACAGGGCGTGGCGGAAGACGTTCAGCGGGTCGTAGCGCTTCTTGACGGCCTGCAGCCGGGGGTAGTTGTCCTTGTAGTACAGGGTGTGCCAGGGCACGCCGGAGGTGTTCCACTCGGGGTCGGCCAGGTCGGCGTCCGGGTAGTTGATGTAGGAGCCGTCGCTGACCTCTCCGGGCACCGGCACGCCGCCGGTGTCGGCGTAGACCTCGCGGTAGAACTCGCGGAGGCGGGCGATCTGCGCCTCGTCCTCGGCCTCGTTGCCCCACACCGACAGGTAGACGGCCTTGAGGATGGAGTCGCGCTGGGCGACGGCCGTCTCGTGCGGCGCGACGGTGTTCACCTGGCCGCCGTACCCGACCACGATGACGGCGGGCACGTAGTCCTGGGTGCTGAGGTAGCGGTAGATGACCGAGATCTGCCGGTCGGTGTACCCCTTGCGCAGATAGCCGGCCTTGATCTTGAGACGCCGGGTGTGCTCGTTGCCGGGGTCGCCGTGGCCCGGGTAGGAGGCGGAGTACAGCCACGGCTGCACCTGCTGCCCGCGGTGCGCCGGCTCCAGGCCCACCCCCTCGGCGATGGCGTCGAGGTAGCCGGCCACCAGTTCCTCGGCGCCCGGCACGTCGTCGTCCACCGACGCGCCCACCATCACGTGCCCGGTGCGGCCCAGTCCCTCGAAGAACCCGAACAGGTTCGCCTCCGCGGAGCCGGGGGCGCTGTTGCGCTCGTACCAGGTGCCGAAGTTGCGCAGGATCTTCGCGAACGCCTCCTCGGTCATCCCGTCCCAGGTCCACATCATGAAGCCGACCCGCCAGCGGCCGGGCGCCCGGGGCAGCAGCAGCGCGGGGTCGTCCGACGTGACGCCCGGCGTGCGCAGCCAGTAGCGGGTGACCACTCCGAAGTTGCCGCCCCCGCCGCCGGTGTGCGCCCACCACAGGTCCCGGTTCGGGTCGCCGGGATCGGCGGTCGCGACCACGGCCCGCGCGGTGCCGTCCTCGTCGACGACCACGACCTCGACGGCGTGGAGGTAGTCGACGATGGAGCCGTACCTGCGCGACAGCGGTCCGTACCCGCCGCCGGCGAGGTGACCGCCGACGCCGACCTCGGTGCACTCCCCGGCCGGGATGGTGACCCCCCAGCCCTTGAAGAGCGCCCGGTAGACGTGACCCAGCGTGGCGCCCGGCTCGATCGCGAACGCGCGCCGCTCCTCGTCGAAGTAGACGTCGGTCATCTCAGACATGTCCAGCAGGACCTCGACGTCCGGCGAGGCGGTGAAGTCCTCGAAGCAGTGCCCGCCGCTGCGCACCGTGACGCGCTTGCCCGCCGCGACGGCCTCGCCCACCGCCGCCACGACCTGCTCGGTCGTGCTCGTCACCCGTACGTAGTCGGGCCGTGGGACGAAGCGGTGGTTCATGCCCCGCAGCATGCTCTCGTAACGCGGGTCCTCGGGGGTGATGACGGTCGCCGGCAGGCGGCCGGCGCGGGCCCCGCCGAAGAGGTCGGCGGCCGTCAGGCCCGCCAGGCCTTCCATCGCATCGGTCACGGTCGCACCTCCAGGAGCGGTGGCCGTACGGGCACCGCTCGGTCGTCACGGTCAATACGGTCAATCGGCCACACAAGCCTGCGACCGCGACGCCGTCCACGGCATCTCCCACCGTGCGGAGCCCGCGCGGACGCCGCGGCCGAGGACTCCGGTCAGGGCGGCCGTCAGGGACGCGGCCAGCGGCGCCAGATGCTCGCGCAGGAAGAAGTGGCCGCCCTCGTACAGCCGGGTGCCGAGGAAGTCCTCGGTGTGGTCGCGCCACTCCTCCAGGCTCACGGGCGGCGCCACCAGGTCCTCCGTGCCGCCGAAGACGGCGACGGGCACCGGTAGGGGCGGCTCGTCCCGGTACGCGTACGACCGGCACAGGGTGAAGTCGGCCCGGGCGACGGGGAGGGTCAGCGCCAGCATCGCCGGGTCGTCCGCCACCTCGGGCGGCAGCCCGCCGAGAGCCCCGAGCGCGGCGAGGAAGCCGTCGTCGGAGTCGTCCGGGTCGGGCAGACCCGCCGCCGTCGCGCCGCGGACCGGCCAGGAGGCGACGGCGAGCAGGGCGGGCGGCGGCGCCCCGCCCTCCGCCAGAAGCAGCCGGGTCAGGCGGTAGCCGAGCATCCCGCCCATGCTGTGCCCGAACAGGGCGTACGGCAGCGGCCCGCCCGGCGTCTGCGCGGCCTCCTCGGCCAGGGTCTCGGCCAGCGATTCCGCCAGCCACCGGGCGGCCTCGTCGCAGTCGGTGAACGCCGGCTGCCGGCGACGGGCCTGGCGGCCGGGCAGGGTCACCGCCCGCACCTCCACCCAGGGCGGCAGGTGCCTGGGCCACAGGCGGAACATGGACGCGCCGCCGCCCGCGCAGGGCAGGCAGTACAGGCGCGCCCGCGCCCGCGGCCGGGGTTCGAATGCCAGATACCACGAGGAACGGTTCACCATCGCCGCCTTCGGCTGCTCAGATCAGCGAGTGGCCGATCATCTCCTTCATGACCTCGGTGGTGCCGCCGTAGATGGTCTGCACCCGGGTGTCGACGAACGCCCTGGCCACCGGGAACTCCCTGATCACCCCGTAGCCCCCGTGCATCTGGAGGCAGCGGTCCACCACCTTCTGGCACAGCTCGGTGTTCCACCACTTGGCCATCGCCGCCTCCTCGGCGCCCAGTTCGCCGGCGGCGTGCCCGGCCACGCACCGGTCGGTGAAGGCGCGGGCGACGGCCAGCGCGGTGGCCAGCTCCGCCAGCACGAAGCGGTTGTACTGGTGACGCCCGACGGGCCGGCCGAACACCTCGCGCCGGCGGCAGTAGTCCAGCGTCTCCTCGAAGATCCGCTCCGCGGCGGCCAGCGCCCCCACCGCGATCATCATGCGCTCCTGGCGGAGCGTGCGCATCATGTACGCGAACGCCCTGCCCTCACGGCCGAGCAGGTTCTCGGCGGGGACCTCCACGTCGTCGAAGAACAGCTCGACCGTGTCCATCGCCCGCATGCCGATCTTGTCAAGCTTGCGGCCGCGGGAGAAACCGGCCATGCCGGGCTCCACGACGAGCACGCTGGCGCCCGGCGCGCCCCGCCCGCCCGGGGTCCTGGCGACCACCAGGACGAGATCGGCGGTCGCCCCGTTGGAGATGAAGGTCTTCTGGCCGTTGAGCACATACCGGTCGCCGCGGCGCTCCGCCCTGGTGCGCATGCGCTGCACGTCGCTGCCCGCGTCGGGCTCGGTGATCGCGATGGCCGTCACCAGCTCCCCCGAGCAGAACCCGGGCAGCCAGCGCCGCCGCTGCTCCTCGGTGGCGAGGGTGCGCAGGTAGAGGCCGCCGATCTCGTTGTGCAGCGACAGCGCCGGGGCGTACACCCCGGCGCGGGCCAGCTCCTCCGCCACGATGACGTGGTGGCGGTAGTCCGGGTCGCCGCCGCCGCCGTACTCGGCGTCGACGTCCATGCCGAGCAGGCCGTGCTCCCCGGCCCTGCGCCACACCGACCGGTCGACGCTTCCCTGCTCCTCCCATCGGGTGTACGAGGGGAGGATCTCCTTGCTCACGAACGTCCGGACGAGGTCGCGGAAGGCGTCGTGCTCGGCGGTGAACACCTCGCGCCGCATCAGGGGACTCCGGCGACCGCGTCGGGCACCACCGGCGTCCACGACGGAAGGATGTCCTTGAGCCGGTTCATCATCGCCTGGCAGTAGGCGGCGTTGTGGTCGATGCTGCGCTGCTTGGGATAGGGCATCTTGCGCCGGCCCAGGTGGTCGATCCGCATGCGTACCGGCCCGATGCCGGCCTCCGCGCCGTCCAGGCCGGCAACGTTCTCGTACGACGCGAGCAGCTCGGCCGCCTCCGCGGGCAGCTCCGCCGTGAGGCGGAAGCGCTCGCGCGACAGCAGGCGCAGGTGCCGCAGCTCCACGACGGGCTCGGCCACCGCCTCGCGGTAGACGTACGGGCGGGCCAGCAGGTCGAGCTCGAAGGCCAGCCGCACCCGGGGGTCGGCCAGCCAGCCCTGCTCGTCGAGGAACCCCTCCAGCAGCCGGTCCATCTCGCCCCGGTGCGAGTGCAACACGTAGTGCAGCACCTTGCCGATGTTGTTGATGTCGTAGTTGCCGAGGGTGGCGACCGAATCCGCGAAGAAGCGGCAGATCTCGGTGTCGGTGCGCCGCTTGTAGTAATCAGCGGCCCTGGTCAGGAACTCGGTGTAGGAGCAGGCGCCGGACCGGTGCAGCTCACGCGCGACGTAGAAGGCGGAGCGCGCGTTGTAGAGGCTGATCACCGCGTAGTAGAACCAGACGCCCTCCTGGAACTCCTCCCGGGTGACCCAGTTGGTGCCCACCACGACGTCCGCCTCGGCCACCGGGTCGTCCACCCGGACGGTGACCACGCCCAGCTCCTCGCGCCGCTCGTACATCGGGGTGTTGCGCAGGAGCAGCTGCGGATAGGCGACGATCGCGTCGGCGCCGGTGGCGCACAGCTTGCCGATGCCCTCCCGGAACGACTGCAGCGTCTCGCCGGGCAGCGGCCAGATGAGCTCGGTGTAGGAGCTGATCTGCTTGTCCTTCAGCTTGAGCTGGAGCTCCACATAGGTGGACTCCTTGATGTTGGACCGCTGGACCATCTCGAGCGCCTGAGGGCTGGTCGTCTGCAGGGACACCGGCTGGCTGGTCAGCATGCCGCCCTCGACCAGGATCTCGGTGATCTCGGTGACCCGGTCCGGCCGGTTCTTCGCCGCCTGGATGGCGACCATCAGCGGGTAGCCGTTGCGCTCCTTGCACTCGACGATGTGCCGGGTCAGCTCCACGTCCCGGGGCAGCGCGCCCCAGTTGGCGTCGGCGAGGAAGATGCTCTCGATGCCGTGCTCGCTGATCCAGGTCAGGTCCGCCTTGACCCGGTCCAGCTCCCAGCGGTGCACTTTGTCGTTGGTCGCCGCACCCCAGTAGCAGTACGAGCAGCGGAAGGGGCAGCCCCGGTTGGTCTCGACGACGGCGAAGGTGTACTCGCCGCCGTCGAAGATCCCGGCGGCGAACGGCGAGGGGATCTCGTCCAGGTCCTTGATGCGGGGCGGCTTGTCCGTCGTCACCAGCTCGCCCCCGGACCAGAAGCTCACTCCGGGGACGCGGCGGAAGTCCGGCCCGTCGCCGCCGTGGTCGCTCAGCTCCCGCAGGAACGCGGTGAACGGCTGCTCGCCCTCGCTGTTGCACACCAGCACGTGCTCCCACTCGCGGGGCACGTACTCGGTGGCATGGTTCATCACCTGCGGCCCGCCGAGGATGAAGTGGGCGCCGGGGCGGAGACGGACCAGCTCGTCGAGCACCTCCTTCATCCGGCGCATGTTCCACAGGTAGCAGCTCAGCCCGTACGCGTCGGCTTCCATGCCGGCGAGCGCGGCCACGATCTCCTGTGTCGGGGTGTTCGCCGCGACCGCGTGGATCGTGAAGTCCCAGTTCTCCGCCACGCGCTCGTCCTGCTGCGCGTACGCCTGCAGGTAGCCCGAGGCCAGCGGCAGGGTGTTGGGGTAGGCCGACAGCTCCAGCAGCACCACTTTCATCGCCGCCGCCCCCTCACCCGTCCGCCGCCGCGTTCATCGACGCGGCCAGCTCGTGCAGCACGTCGAACTCGAACAGGTCGTCGGCGCCCAGGCGGATCCCGCGTTCCCTGGCCCGGTTGGCCAGGCGCATGGCGTGCAGCGAGTCGCCGCCCAGCTCGAAGAAACTGTCCTCGCGGCCCACCGAGCTGACCTCCAGCACCTCGCACCACAGCTCGGCGAGCACCCGCTCGGTGTCGGTCCGGAACTGCTGGTCGCCGTCGGTGCCCCGGCCGACCGGCAGCGGGCGCCCGGCCAGCGCCTTGCGGTCCGCCTTGCCGTGCGGCGTCAGCGGCAGCGCCTCCAGCAGCGTCACGGTGTGCGGCACCATGTAGTCCGGCACCCGCAGGCCCAGCTCGCGGCGCAGCTCCCCGGCTTCCGGCGGGTTGCCCGGATCCTCGGGCACGACGTACCCGACGAGCCGGTCGCCCCGCTCGTGCAGGACGACCACGGCCTCGCGCACCCCGGCGAGCCGGTTCAGCGCCGTCTCGACCTCGCCCAGCTCGATGCGGAAGCCGCGCAGCTTCACCTGGTCGTCGGCGCGGCCGACGAAGTCGAGCGCGCCGTCGGGCAGCTCGCGCACCAGGTCGCCGGTGGCGTACATGCGCGCGTCGGCCTCGGGGACGAACGGGTCGGGCAGGAAGCGCTCGGCCGTGAGCTCGGGGCGGTTCAGGTAGCCCCGCGCCACGCCGACCCCGCCGACGTGCAGTTCGCCGACCGTGCCCGGCGGCACGGGACGGCGCTCGGCGTCCAGGACGTACGCGTGCAGCCCCGGCAGCGGACGGCCGATCGGCGGGGCCTGGTCGTCGCCGGACGCGCGGGGCGGCACCTCGGTCCAGGTGGCCACGACGGTCGTCTCGGTCGGCCCGTAGAGGTTGTAGAGCCGGAACGGCAGCCCCCTCGGGGGGTGACGGTGCAGCTTCTCGCCGCCCGTGAGCATCACCCGCAGTGCGGCGCCGTGGCTCGCCCACGGCTGGTCCAGCATCTCGACGGCGAGCGCGGTGGTGAGGAAGCAGACGGTGATCCGCTCGGCGGCCAGCCAGCGGACGAAGTCCAGGGGCGACTCCGGCAGCCTGGTCTCGACGAGGCAGAGCGTGGCGCCACCGCTCAGGCACGGCCACACCTCCAGCGCCCAGGCGTCGAAGGAGGGCCGGGCGAGCTGCGTCATCCGGTCGCTCGGGCGCACCTCGAACGCCTGGTGGTACCAGGCGACCAGGTTGGAGACGCCCTCGTGCGCGACCACCACGCCCTTCGGACTGCCCGTGGAACCGGAGGTGTAGACGACGTAGAACGCGTCGGAGGGCAGCGCCTCGGCGACCTCGTCGGCGACCGCCTCCTCCGCGAGGGCCTCCTCCACCGGGAGCGCGGGCACCGGGCCGCCGGCGAAGCGGTCCGCCCTGGCCGCCCGCGTCAGCACCAGGGACGCGCCGGAGTCGGCGAGGATGGCGTTCAGCCGGGGCTCCGGCTCGTCCACGTCGGTCCCGACGTAGGCCCCGCCGGCGAGCAGCACGCCCAGGGCGGCCACGACAAGGTCGGGCGAGCGTTCCAGGGCCAGGGCCACGAACGTGCCGGGCGTGACCCCCCGGGTGCGCAGGACCGCCGCGAGGCGACGAGCGCGGTCGTAGAGCTCGGCATAGGTGACGACGGTGCCGGCGTGCACGATGGCCGGCCGCTGCGGCTGCACCTGCGCCCACCACGCGATGCGCGAGGGAACGCTGGTGTAGGCACCGCGCACTGCGATACTCGCCTCGGTCAATTCTTCCTCCAGGTTCCGGTTCCCCGCTGTGAGAAAGGCCTCCGCCCCGATCCGGTACGGCGGAGGCCGTGGCGCTGGGACGAGGTCAGAAGATTTCGAACGCGGAGGGAGCCTGCGGCCACCGGAAGGCGACGTCCGCGGCCGCCAGGGCGCCGGGCCGCGTCTCCCGGACCAGCTCCGCTCCCGCGAGGGACGTCAGCGACGCGCCGCCGAGGTAGGCCGCGCCCAGTGCCCGGATGTCGCAGACGAGGTCGGGCTCGTCGGTGGTGGCGACGCAGGACGCCGAGTCGGGCGATCCGGTCAGGCGCCAGCGGCCGGCGTTGACCGGCATGAACGCGTCCTCGACCTCGATCACGACGTCGACGGGTGCCGCGTAACGGCGGGCCGCGAGCGCGGCGGGCAGGTCCACGATCCGGATGAACATGCCGTCGTTCATCCGGGCGGACATCCGGCGGGGCTCGCCGACCCAGTAGAACAGCGGCTCGTCCACCGAGCACGACCACACCTGCGCCGACCGGGTGAGGTCGACGGTGAGCAGGAAGGTCCACAGGTCGGTGTAGGCCTGCGGCGTCGTCGCCACGACCTCCACGACGCGCACCTCGCCGCACGGCCCGGACTCGGTCCACGCGCCGGTCGCCCGCCACAGCGCGTAGCCGTCGAAGCCGTGGTCGCCCTCGTGCACGATGGCCCGCAGCGCGGTGGCCCCGGCGCGGAAGGCGGGCAGTTCGGCCAGCAGGTAGTCCCAGTGCTTGGCGGAGCGCTCCGACCACCCGGGACGCTGGGCCTGGACCTGGTCGTACAGCTTCACCAGGTCGTCCCTGACGTCCGCGGGGGAAGCCTCGACCAGTCTGCCCCTGGCGGCGCCGCGGGGGATGGCGACCTCGCGGGTCTCGATGTTCAGCCCGAGCCTGCGGATGGCCAGGCCGTAGCCGTAGCGGTGGTAGATGCGCCCCTCGCTCGCCCAGCACAGGGCGATCGGCTCGCCCAGGGCCCGGGCGTCCTCGAAGTGCCTGCGCATCATCCGGGTCAGCACGCCCTGCCGCCGGGCCGTGGGCGAGACCGCGCCGCGGCAGCCGTGGGCGGCGGGGACGACACCGCCCGGCACCGCGATGTTCCGGGTGGTGCAGCCCAGTGTGCCGACGATCTCACCGTCGCGGCGGGCGACGAGCGAGCGGTCGGGTTCGAACAGCTCACGCTCCGCCGCCGAGGACATGGGGTCCCCGTCGATGTTGATGGCCGCGGAGAACATCCGGTAGATGCCGTCCCAGTCGTCGGACGTCGGCACCTCGATCGTGATCCCGCCGGCCCCGGTCTCCGCGGAGTTGTTACTCGTCATTTGGCTGGCCTCCGGCCTTGGCTTTTCCGGGTTGTTTATCGACACGTTTGACGAATGGTGTCGATCACTTGTCGTATGGTCACCCGCGGCCGGAACGCGACGCATCTCCTGTATTGCCGTCGGATATATGGCGGCCGGAGGAAAATCAGCAAGAGAAAAGAAGCCGCGCCCGCCGGAAGGTGGCACGGTACGGGCATCGATCCGGCGGATGGCGCATGCGTATCCGGCCCGTCACCGATTACGGGCGCGACATCACCGCTTTCGATGAATTCTTACAGGGATGACGCGATGACGTAAAGGAGCCTGTCGATGACATCCTCAGCTCAGCCCGCGAACAGTCCTCCCGCCGCGCCCGCGCCCCCGCCCTCCCGGCTGCCCACGCTCACGGGGATGCGCTTCATCGCGGCGGCGCTGGTCTTCCTCTTCCACGCCACCGTGCAGCAGCTCTTCGCGGAGCCCGGGGCCCAGAAGACGTTCAGCGCCGTCTTCACCCAGGGCGGCTGGGCCGGGGTCGGATTCTTCTTCGTGCTCAGCGGCTTCGTGCTCGCCTGGTCGTACCGGCCCGGGCAGCCGGCGCGGCGCTTCTGGCGGCGCAGGCTCGTCAAGATCTACCCCAACCACCTGGTCACCATGGTCGTCGCGTTCGTCCTGCTGACCCTGGTGTCGAAGGTCGCGGTCGACCACTGGCACGCGCTGTACAACCTGCTCCTGGTGCAGTCGTGGTTCCCGCAGCTCGAGATCCGCGGCAGCCTCAACGGCGTCACCTGGTCGCTGTCGTGCGAGCTGCTGTTCTACCTCGCCTTCCCGCTGCTGATGCGGCCGCTGAGCCGGATAAGGCCGGAGCGGCTGTGGGCGTGGGCCGCCGGGGTGGCCGTGGCGATCTTCCTGGTCCCGGTCGCGTCGAGCCTGCTGCCCCGCGAACCGGTGCTGCCCATGGTCGAGATCCCGGCGTACGACTTCTGGATCATCTACCAGTTCCCGCCCGTGCGGATGCTGGACTTCGTGTTCGGGATCATCCTGGCCCGCATCGTCATGACCGGCCGGCGGCTTCCGCTCGGCCTCGGCGGTGCGGCCGTTCTCGCGGTCGCGGCGTACGCCGTCGCGCCGCTGTTCCCGACGACCTACACGCTGACGGCCGTCATGGTGGTGCCGCTCGGCCTCCTCGTCGCCGCGGGCGCCGCCGCCGACGTGGCGGGCCGGCGTACGGGGCTGTCCGGGCGGCTCTGGATCCGCCTCGGGGAGATCTCGTTCGCCTTCTACCTGTGGCAGCAGATGGTGCTGACCTACGGCCACCTGTGGCTCGGCCCCGGCAAGAGCTGGTCCACCCCGGTCGCGGCAGGCGTGCTCGTCCTGCTGTTCGGCGTCGTGCTCGCGCTGTCCTGGGCGCTGTTCACGCTGGTGGAGCAGCCTCTCATGCGGCGCTTCGCCTCGCCGCGCCGCCGCCCGGCGCCCCCCGCCGTGCCCGCCGACCTGCCCGCGCGCAACTGACCCGCAGCCGACCGAAGGAGGCCATGGCATGACCGACTTCCCGGAGCCCGTGCTCGACGACGCGACCGTGGCGGCGTACCTGCGGCGTATCGGCGCGGCACGCCCCGCGCGGCCGACCGCCGCCGCCCTGCGCGAGCTGCACGAACGGCACGTGATGACGGTGCCGTTCGAGACCGTCGACGTCCACCTGCGCCGCCCGCACGCCACCGGCCTGCGGGCGATCGACAAGATCGTGCACAGGCGACGGGGCGGCATCTGCTACGAGCTCAACGGCGCCTTCGCCGCGCTGCTGCGGGCCCTGGGGTACGAGGTCACCATGCTCGCCGGCCGGGTGTCCGACGGCGGCGTGCTCGGCCCGGTGTTCGGCCACATGCTGCTCTTGGTGACGACCGCGGACTCCCCCGGTCAGTGGCTGGCGGACGTCGGCTACGGCCGGGGGGCCCGGCACCCGCTGCGGTTCGGCTCCCGGGGGCCGCAGCAGGACCCGCAGGGCGTGTTCCGGCTCGCCGAGGCGCCGTACGGCGACCTCGACCTGTTCCGCGACGACGTCCTGCAGTACCGGTTTGAGACGCGGCCCCGGGCGGCGGAGGACTTCCACCCCATGTGCTGGTGGCACTACAACGCCCCCGATTCCCCGCACGTGACCCACCTCTACTGCACCCTGCCCACCCCCGGCGGCAGGGTCACGCTGAGCGGGGACACCCTCACCCTGCGGGAGAACGGGCGGCGGGTGCGGACGGTGCTCGACGGGGAGGAGGAACTGCGCCAGGCCTACCGCGCCTGGTTCGGCATCGAACTCGACGAACTGCCGCCCCTGCCCGTTTCGCCTGCGCGAGCCGAAGAAACAAATCAGGAAATGTCGGTCTGAAAGGGACAACACACTACCGTCGATAAGGAGGAGCGAAACCTCCCCTTCCACATTTCGGCATTCTGCGAGAAACGTCCCGGCGCATTCGGCACTATGCTGCGGCGGAAAAACACTCCCGGAATACCGCTAGCGGAAGGGCGTTCCCATGGACACGACCGCCGAAGGCAGCGCCGGCAGCCGGGCCGGACGGAGAGAGTGGATCGGGCTCGCCGTCCTGGCCCTGGCCACCCTGCTGCTGTCACTCGACATCAGCGTGCTCTATCTCGCGCTGCCGGAGCTGACCGCCGATCTCGGGGCGAGCGCCTCCCAGCAATTGTGGATCATGGACATCTACTCGTTCATGACCGCCGGCTTCCTCGTGACGATGGGCGGCCTCGGGGACCGCATCGGCCGCAGGCGCCTGCTGCTCGTCGGCGCCGCCGTGTTCGGGGTGGCCTCGCTGTTCGCCGCGTTCGCCCAGAATCCCGGCACGCTCATCGCGGCCCGGGCGCTGATCGGGGTCTCGGCGGCCACGCTGCTGCCCTCGGCCCTGGCCCTGCTGCGCACCATGTTCCGCGACCCCCACGAGATGGGGCGGGCCATGGGCATCTGGTTCGGCTGCTTCATGGGCGGCATGGCGATCGGGCCGCTCATCGGCGGACTCCTGCTGCACTCGTTCTGGTGGGGCTCGGTCTTCCTGCTGGGCGTCCCCGTCATGGTCGTGGTCCTCGTCGCCGGCCCCCTGCTGCTGCCCGAGCACCACAGCCCGGGCACGGGCCGGCTGGACCTCACCAGCGTCGCGCTCTCGCTCGGCGCGATCCTGCTGTTCACCTACGGAGTCAAGGAGCTGGCCAGGAGCGGCTGGGGCGCGGTCCCCGCCGCCGCCGTCCTGGCCGGCGTGGTGGTCGGCGTGGTCTTCGCGCGCCGGCAGCGCGGCCTCGCGGAACCGCTCCTCGACCTGCTCCTGTTCCGCGACCGCAGGTTCGGCGTCTCGCTGTCGATCATGCTGATCAGCGGCATCGTCATGGCGGGCATCACCCTGCTGTCCTCGATGCACCTGCAGATGGTGGCCGGGCTCCAGCCGTTCACCGCGGGGCTGTGGCTGCTCCCCTTCAACCTGGCGATGGTCGCCGGCTCCATCGTCGCCCCCATGCTCACCCGCCGCTTCCCCATCGTGTACGTGATGGCCGCGGGCCTGCTGCTCTCCGCGGCGGGGCTCCTCGTGATCACCCAGGTGGGCACGTCCGGCGAGCCGTACGCGCTGGCCTGCGGGCTCGTGCTCACCTCCGGCGGGCTCGCCCTCCCGATGACGCTGTCCGGCAACCTGATCATGGGCTCCGCCCCGCCGGAGAAGGCCGGGTCCGCCGCGGGGATCATGGAGACCAGCGGCGAGCTCGGCGTCGCGCTCGGCGTCGCCATCATGGGCAGCCTCGGCGCCTTCGTCTACCGGCTGCGGCTGCCCGACGACCTGCCCGGCCTGCCCGCGGGCTCCGCCGGCGCGGCGCGGGAGGGCATCGCCGCCGCCGTGGTCGAGGCCGGCCGGCTGCCCGGACAGGCCGCCGCCGAGCTTCTCGCCGCCGCCCGCTCGGCCTTCGACGCGGGCCTGAACACGGTCGCCGCCGCAGGCGCCGTGATCTTCGTAGCGCTCGCCGTCCTCGCCCTCGCCGTACTCGCGCGGGGCGGCCGCGACCAGGGCGCGCAGCAGGGTGTGTCCGGCGACGAGGCGCAGGCGTCGTCCCTGGCGGAGCCGCGCGGCTGACCGGCGTCCGTCCCGGCCGGCGGCCGGGACGCCATCCGTGACGCCACCTGGGACACCACCGGGCACACGGCCGCCCGGCCGGCGGCGGGAAGCCGCCGGCCGGGCGGTGCGTCGTCAGGACAGATTCCGCAGGGTCGTGCGGTCGAGCTTGCCGTTCGAGGTCTGCGGCAGCGCGGTCACGAAGCGGAACTCCCGCGGGCACTTGTACGGCGCGAGCCGCTCCTTGACGAACTCCCGCAGCTCGTCGGACGTCACCTCGCCGCCGGTCGCCTCGCCGCCGATCACCACGAAGGCGCGCAGGACGGTGAGGCCGCCGTCCTCGTGGCCGGAGACGGCGCACTCGACCACCCGCGGGTGCGCCAGCAGGCAGTTCTCGACCTCCGCCGGCGCCACCCACCTGCCGCCGATCCTGAGCATGTCGTCGGCGCGGCCCTTGTAGTGGAAGTAGCCGTCGGCGTCCCGGCTGAACAGGTCGCTCGACCTGACGGTGTGCTCGGCGACGAACGTGGCGGCGCTCTTGTCCGGCTCGCGCCAGTATCCGAGCGCCGCGGTCTCCCCGGTGATCTCCAGACGGCCGACCTCGCCGTCCGGCACCTCGTTCCCGTCGCGGTCCACCACCCGGACCCGGTAGCCCGGCACCGCCTCGCCGAGGCTGCCCATGCGCACCCGGCCGGGACGGTTGCAGACGTAGCCGTGGAACATCTCCGAGGAGCCGATCCCGTCGATCAACTCCACGCCGAAGGTGTCCAGCCACCGGCGGTGCAGCTCCAGCGGGAGGGCCTCACCCGAGGAGATGCACAC
>NZ_BOOF01000062.1 GCF_016863095.1 Microbispora siamensis
TTCGCGCCCCCGACATTTCAGTGTCGCTCGCAGAGCCGATCAGGCCTTGGACGGATCTTTAGCGAGCTCACTCCTCGCCGGAGAACCTCTCCCAGGCGGACTGGCGGGTCATGCCGAGCGCGGCGCCGATCCTGGCCCAGGTGGCGCCCCGGTCGCGGGCCCGATGCACCCACACCCGCAGGCTGTCCTCGACCTGCGCGCTCACCTCGGCGACGCGCGGAAGGAGCTCCAGGATCTGCTCGACGGTCATGCTCTCGGTGTAGGAGATCTCCGGAGTCCCGACGGACTCCGCCGCCAGGATCTCGGCGCAGAGCCCGACACACTCGTTGCAGATGTAGACGCCGGGGCCGGCGATCACCTTGGCCACCTCGGTCTTGGACTTCGAGCAGAACGAGCAGCGGATGTCCTGTTCCGCCAGAGAAGGAGCCGGCATGTCGCCTCCAGGGGATGTCTTGTCAGGCTGTCCTTGACACTCAACGGCAAGACTAGACCGTCAGGAGCAGCCTGACAATGGCTCATCCGGAAAGCGGGCTTTCCCGCGCCCTATAGCTCAGCTCTTGGGGCCGAAGGCGTGCGGGACCTCTCCCTTACGGCCGCAGCGCGGGCAGGGCCGGTATCGCCCGGACCACCAGGTGGCCTTGAGCGTGCCGCTCCCCTTGCACTTGGGGCATTTGGACAGGTAGTTGCGTACGTAGTCGGAGACGAGCCAGATGCCGAAGAAGGCTCCGGCGAGGACGATGAAGGTCTGGGAATCCACCATGGCTCCGTAGTCGGGGGACAGATCGGCGACGAACGCGTCGCCGTACGGAAGCCGGTCGCGCGGGGGCGCGGTCACCGTCACTCACCGGCCGGGCGAGCCCGTGCGGGAGGCGGGCGCGGTTCGTCACCCGCACCGAAGGTGCGCGCATGGCCTGCGAGGGGACGCGCATCACTGCCTCCGTGAACACTGGTCGCACGGGAGAGGACGCCGCACGGCCTCCGGCCGGTGACAGCCGGGGGCCGTTTGGTTGGAGTCACAGGACCCTGGGTCGCGGCGGCCCTCAGACCCGCTCGGGCTGGAGCTCCGCCGCCTGCTCCACACCACCCGTCCGAGGCCGGCGCAGGACGACGTACGCGGCCACGAGGGCGCTGACCAGCAGGACCAGGGAGACCGTGAAGGCCAGCCGGTAGCCGCCGGTCAGCGCGACCGCCTCGCTCGCGCCGCCCGCCAGCAGCCCCTCCGTACGGGAGGCGGCCAGCGTGGACAGCAGCGCGACGCCGGCGGCCATGCCGACCTGCTGGGTCGTGTTGAAGAACCCCGAGACCAGGCCCGCGTCGTCGGGGCGGGCGTCGGACATGCCGAGCGTGGTCAGCGCCGGGAGCACCAGGCCGCCGCCCATGATGAGCACCATCACGGGGAGCAGGTCGGTCACGTAGCGGGCGTCGACCGGGACGCGGGTGAGCCAGGCCATCGCGCCGATCAGGAGCGCCAGGCCGCCCAGCAGCACGGCACGCGCGCCGAAGCGGGTGCTCAGCCGCGGGGACACGAACAGCGACACCCCGGCGATGGCCAGCGCCGCCGGGAGCATGGCCAGACCGGTGTCGAGCGCGCCATAGCGGAGCACCTGCTGCATGAACAGCGCCACCATGACCTGGAAGGCGAACATCGCGCCCAGGGTCAGGACCTGCACCAGGTTGGCCCCGGCGACGGCGCGCGAGCGGAGGATCCGCAGCGGCATGAGCGGGGTCCTGGCGGTCGCCTGACGGACGAGGAACGCACCCAGCAGCACGAGCGACACCGCGCCGAACCACAGGGAGCGCAGGCCGTACCGCTCGATCTGGACCACGGCGTAGATGCCCAGCATGAGACCGGCCGTGACCAGCAGGGCGCCCAAGGCGTCCGCGCCCGCCGACAGGCCGAGTCCCCGCTCGGCGGGCAGCGCCCGGACCGCCAGCGCGATCGTGACCACGCCGATCGGCACGTTGATGAGGAAGATGTAGTTCCAGCCCAGCGCGTCGGTGAGGATCCCGCCGAGCACCTGGCCCAGCGACGCCCCGGCGGCGCCGGTGAAGCTGAAGACGCCGATCGCCTTCGCCCGCTCCCCCGCGTCCGTGAAGGTCGTCACCAGGATGCCGAGCACGACCGCCGAGGCCATGGCGCTGCCGACGCCCTGGAGGAACCGGGCGCCGATCAGCATCCCCGGACTGGCGGCGGCTCCGGCCAGCAGCGACGCGGCGGCGAAGACGGCGTTGCCCGCCAGGAACATGGCCCGGCGCCCGATCAGGTCGCCCAGCCGGCCGGCCAGCAGGAGCAGTCCGCCGTACGCGATGAGGTAGGCGTTGACGGTCCAGCTCAGCTCGGCGGGCGCGAAGCCGAGATCCCGCTGGATGGCGGGCATGGCCACGGTCACGATGCTGCCGTCGAGCACCGTCATCAGCATCGTGGCGGACAGCACGCCCAGCACGAGCCAACGAGATCGGGATATACGCGACATGGGTCGCCTCCTGTTCATGAGGAACAGGAACGACCGTAGCAGATAGTTCCGTTACAGACGATCCCTTATGGACCTATCAGCCTCGCTGACGCGCCCTCCGCACCGCCTGCGGCATCTCCACCGGAGTGGCCAGATGCCCCGTGACCAGCCGGTTGAGCGCACGCACGAGCACCTCCGCCTCCTCCTCCGGCAGCGACCCGAGAGCGGCCCGATGGACCCCGTCGACGATCTCCTGGCTCCGTTTCGCGACCTCCGCGCCCTTCTCCGTGACCGCGACGATCCGGGCGCGCCGGTCGGTGCTGGACGGCCGGCGCTCGGCGAGGCCGGCCTTCTCCAACGCGTCGATCGTGACCACCATCGTGGTCTTGTCCATGTCGCCGAGCTCGGCGAGCTGGATCTGCGTACGCTCCTCCTCCAGGGCGTGGACGAGCACGCAGTGCATGCGGGCCGTCAGGCCGATCTCGGCGAGGGCCGCCGCCATCTGCGTTCGCAGCACGTGGCCGGTGTGGTCGAGCAGGAAGGACAGGTCGGGCTCGTCACGCGAGGGTGCCATGGCGGTCATGCACCCAGGCTATCAATTCGTCCGCTTGCGGATTATCTTCAAAAGACCTTGCCGGCGACCGCCAGAAGTCACAGTGTCCGCAGGGCCGCCTCGATCGACGCCTGACTCGCCGGAACGAGCGGGAGCCGTACGGCGGCGGTGGGAATGCGGCCCCGCGCGTGCAGGACGCCCTTCAGGACGGTCGGGTTGGGTTCGGCGAACATGGCCGCCGACATGAGCGACAGCCGGTTACCGAGGGCACGGGCGTGCTCGACGTCTCCGGCCCGCCACGCCTGGACGAGCTCGGCGAATTCGCCGGTGCGCAGGTGTGCGGAGGCGAGGATGCCGCCGGAGGCGCCCAGGGCGAGCAGTGCGGACAGGAACGGGTCGTCCCCGGCCAGCACCGCGAAGTCCGCCGGTGGGTCGGCGAGCAGGGCGACCGTGTCGAGGTCGACGCCGCCGACCGCGTGCTTGACCCCGGCCACCATGGGCAGCTCGCCCAGCCGCCGCAGCGTGGCCGCGCCCACCGACTGCCCGGTCCGGTAGGGGATGTTGTAGACGACCAGCGGCACCGGGGTCTGCTCGGCCAGCGCGGTGAAGTGGGCGAGCACGCCGGCCTCGGACGGGCGGACGAACGCCGGAACCGTCACCAGCGCCGCGTCCGCCTCCCCCTTGAGGGCGCGCAGCGCCTCGGCCGTGCTCCGCGTGTCGGCCGATCCCGCGCCGACGGTGAGCGTGGCGCCCCGTTCGCGGCAGACGCGGCCACAGATCTCGATCACCGCGCGCCGTTCCTCCTCGGCCAGCGTGGCGACCTCCGCGGTGGTGCCGAGCGCGACGAGCCCGGACGCGCCGTCGTCGAGCACGGCGTGGGCCAGGTCTTCGAGCGCCTCGAACGCGATCTCGCCGTCCTCGGCGAACGGGGTGATCAGCGGGACATGGATGCCGGAAAGAGTCATACCGCGATCCTTCCGGCGAGCGACCATGTAGGTCCAGTTCGCCTTTCTGTCGAAACCGTTAAGCTGTACTGATGCTCGATGTCCGCAGACCCCTTTTGCACTGATGCTTGACGTACGCAGGCTCCGCCTGCTTCGTGAGCTCGCCTACCGGGGCACGATCGCCGCGGTGGCCGAGGCGCTGACGTTCACCCCCTCGGCCGTCTCCCAGCAGCTCGCCGCGCTGGAACGCGAAGCGGGGGTCGCCCTGCTGGAGCGCACCGGACGCCGGGTCGTGCTCACCCCCGCCGGGGTGGCGCTGGTGCGGCACGCGGAGGCCGTGCTCGAACGGCTGGAGCAGGCGGCGGCGGAACTCGCCGCGGCCAGGACCGACCTGTCCGGAACCAACCTGGCCGGGACCGTGCGGATCGGCGCCTTTCCCACGGCGACCCGCGCCATCCTCCCCTCGGCCCTGGCGGCGCTCGCCCGCAGTCACCCGGGCCTGGATCCGATGGTGGACGAGGTCGACCCGGCCGAGGTCGCGCCGCGCCTGCGCGCCGGTGAGCTCGACGTGGCCCTGGTCCACGAGTACGACTTCGTCCCGGCCGAGCCCGACCTCGCCCTGGACGCCGTCCCTCTCCTCGACGAACCCATGTACCTGGCCACCATCCGCCCAGTCACCGGAGAGGGGGACGCGGCCACGCTCCTCGCCTGCCGCGACGCGCCGTGGATCGTCTCCACTCCGGGCACGCTCTGCCACGCGATGACCGTGCGCGCCTGCCAGGCGGCCGGTTTCTCCCCTCGCGTACGCCACCACATCGACGACTTCGCCACGGTCCTCGCGATGGTCGCCGTCGGGCAGGGCGTGGCGCTCGTGCCGGAACTGGGAGCCGCCGACCCGCCCGGAGGCGTCACGCTGACCGCGCTGTCCATGCGCCGCCGCACCCGCGTCGCCTTCCGCCGGGGCGCCGGAGGTCACCCCGCCGTCGTCGCCCTGATCGCGGCCCTGCGTTCTGCCGTCGAATAGAACGTCGAATAGGACTCAGAAGACCGGGATGATGTCCTCCGGGTCGATGACGTCGACGTTCACGCCGTCGATGTCGAGTTCGGGGATCGCGGGGAACTCGATCCCCCACCGCTCGACGATCGCGCGTACGCGGGCCATCGCCAGCCGCCAGTTGTCGGCCTGCTCCTCGTACGAGAGCACGCCGAGGCCGCCCTCCCGCGCGTGGTCCATCAGCACCCGATGGTTGTGCAGGAAGTACGGCGGAAGCTCCCAGAACCCCTCGGGCGGCTCCCAGAGGATCATCGACAGGAACACGAACCCGGCGCGCAACTGCCGCGTGATCAGGCCGCGTACGTCGTCGGTGAGGCCGGGCCACTCGTTCTCCAGGATCGTCATGCAGATCTGGAGGTGCCGCGACTCGTCCCGTCCGATCTTGTGGAACATGTCCGAGAACAGGGGGTGCTCGGTGCCCGAGGCCATTCCCCGGAACAGCGTCGAGGCCGCCATCTCCCCCATCATGAAGCTCGTGAACAGCACGGCGAGCGAGTACTTGCCCACGGCCGCGTTGTAGCCGTTCCAGTAGCGCCCGCCGTTGTGGTAGAGCCAGCCGATGTTGTTGTGCGCCGCGCGCTCCAGGTCGGTGGAGGGCTGCCAGTCGAGCGGGCCCCCCGGCCACAGCCGCGCGATCGTACGCTGGCAGCACTCCTCGTGGTTCATCTCGTCACGGGTGATCGAGAAGAAGCACTTGCGGACGGGATCCTCCTCGTGCTTCTCGAACGCCTGGATTGTGGCGCGGGCGAAGACCGCCGGACCCGAGGCGTCGAAGTTGGCCAGCACGGAGAACCAGTACATGATTCCCAGCCGCTGCTCGGCCGTGAAGTCCCCGGGGTCGAGCAGGTCCCACGGCAGGTCGGCGGGGTTCCAGACCATGCGCTTGGACTTCTCGTAGATCGCCGCGAGCTTCTCGGTCTCCACCCGCCACTCCATCGGGTAGATGTTGGGCTGCGGGATCTCGGGAGCCGGCCAGAAGCCACCCTCAGGAACCACGACGTCCGACATCGCCTCACCATCCCGCGTGCGTGTGACCCGCCTCACCTTGTAACACCGTCAGCCTCATCCTGCGCCGTGCCGTCACACCAATCAAGTGCCCACACCGCGCCGCCCGCGGCTGGCTTGCGTGACCGCCACGCACACGAGCACGGCCAGGGCCGCCGTGATCGTCGCGACGCCGATCTCCTCGTGCAGCAGCAGCCAGGCCCACACCAGCGTGATCAGCGGCTGGGCGAGCTGGATCTGCCCGGCACGGGCGATCCCGCCCATCGCGAGCCCGGCGTACCACGGGATGAAGCCGAGGAACATCGACACCAGCCCGACGTACGCGAACCCGGCCACCGACTCCGCCGAAGGCTCCATGGGCGTGGTGACCGCCAGCACCGCCGTCACGGGCACGGTGAGCGGGGCCGCGAGCACCAGGGCGTACGAGATGACCCGCCAGCCGGGCGTCTCCCTGGCCAGGCGCCCGCCCTCGGTGTAGCCGACGGCGGCCGACAGCAGGGCGAGCACGAGCAGCACGTCGGCCCCGGCGAAGCGGCCGGTCCCCCGGGTCAACGTGAACATGGTGATCGACAGCGCGCCGGCCGCGCAGGCCACCCAGAACAGGGGTCTCGGCCGCTCCCCCGCCCGCAGCACGGCGAACGCGGCCGTGGCGGCCGGGAGCAGGCCGATGACGACGGCCGAGTGGGCCGTGCTCGCGCCGCCGTCCAGGGCCAGGCCGCTGAACAGCGGGAAGCCGAGGACCACGCCCAGCGCGATCATCGCGTACGACCGCAGGTGGGCGCGGGGCGGCAGGAGCGGCGCCCCTGCGGCCTTGAGGCAGATCACCGCAGCGAGCGCCGCGAGCGCCGCGCGCCCGATCGCGACCAGATACGGATCGAACCCCCGCATCGCGAACACGGTCGCGGGAAACGACCCCGAGAACGACAGGACACCCGCGCCCGCCAGGAGGCTGCCCCGCCACGCCAGGCGGCGAGGGGCATCCGCGGCGGGGGCGTCCGCTATCGGGAGGATGTCGATAGCGCTATCGTCAGCTTTCATGCACGACGATAGCAGTATCGCGCGTCTCGCCGCGATACTCCGGGAGGAGACGGAACGGTCGCGGCCGGGCGAACGCCTGCCGTCCAGCAGGGAGATCATGCGCCGCCACGGCGTGGGCCCGGTGACGGTCTCGCGGGCGATCGCGCAGCTCGCGGCGGAGGGGCGCGTCGTCACCCGTCCCGGCGCGGGCGTGTTCGTGGCCCCGGCCCGGCGGCCGGTCGCGGAGACGCCCGACCTGTCGTGGCAGACCGTGGCCCTGGGCGACCGGGTGGTGGACGACTCGGCGACGGCGAGCCTGCTGGCCCAGCCGCCCGACGGCGTCGTGCCGCTCACCGGCGGCTATCTCAACCCCGAGCTGCGCCCGGTGAAGGCGCTGGCCGCGGCGGCGGCGAGAGCCGTACGCCGGCCGGAGACGTGGAGCATGCCCCCGCTGAACGGTCTGCCGGAGCTGCGCCGGTGGTTCGCCACGGAGGTCGGCGGCGCGGTGACGCAGAACGACGTGCTCGTGGTGAGCGGCGGGCAGTCGGCGCTCACCCTCGCGTTCCGCGCGCTGGCGGCTCCCGGCTCGCCGATCCTCGTCGAGACCCCGACCTACCCGGGAGCGCTCGCGGCGGCCAGAGCGGCCGGACTGCGGGCGAGCGCGGTGCCGATCGACCGGGACGGCGTACTGCCCGACCTGCTGGCGGAGGCGTTCGCGATGACGGGGGCGCGGGTGTTCTACTGCCAGCCGACCCTGCACAACCCCACGGGGGCGACGCTGACCCGCGAGCGCAGGGAGCAGGTGCTCGCCGTGGCCCGGGCGGCGGGGGCGTTCGTGATCGAGGACGACTACGCGCGATATCTGGCCACAGGACCCATCCCGCCGCCCATGGTGGCCATGGACGCCCACGGCACGGTGGTCCACATCCTGTCGCTGAGCAAGATCACCTCACCCAGCCTGCGGGTGGCGGGCCTGACCGCGCGGGGCCCGGCCGCCCACCGGCTGCGGGCCTGCCAGGTGGTGGAGTCGTTCTTCGTCGCCCGGCCCCTGCAGGAGACGGCCGTCGAGTTCGTCGGCTCCACCGCCTGGCGGCGCCACCTCGGCACCGTCCGCCAGGAGATCGGCGTACGGCAGGCCGCGCTGCTGGCGGGGCTCGCCCGCCACGCGCCCGCCGCCGAGGTGCACCTGGCGCCTCCCGGCGGCCTGCACGTCTGGGTACGGCTGCCGCCCGGCGCCGACGAGGCGGAGGTGGCCGAGGCGGCCCAGGCGCGGGGCGTGCTGGTGAGCCCGGGGCGCATCTACTACCCCTCCGAGCCCCCGGGGCCACGGCTGCGGCTGACCCACACGGCCACGACCGGCCTGGCCGAGCTGGAAGAGGGCATCCGCCGCCTCGCCCCGGTCCTGTCCCATCAGCCACATGAGTCCCAGCAGTGAACCTTCGCCCCGGTTGAACCGTCTTTTCTCTGTCGCCCTTCATCCCCCCTTCACAGAGGAGACATTGTGCGCATCCGTTCACTGCTGATCGCGTTATGCGCCGTGCTCGCGTCAGCCGGCCTGCTCGTCGTCCCGTTCGCCGCCGAGGCCGCCTCCGCCGGGGCCTCCTCCGCCTCGGCGGGCTGTTACCGCCAGGTCGGGGATCACTGGGAATGCGTCACTCCCGGCGCGTTCTGCCCGGCGGCGGCCCACGGCAGGAACGGAACCTCGGAGGACGGCGACTCCTACCGGTGTGTGCAGGACGGCTCCTCCTGGCGGTGGAAGCCGGCCGGCTCGTCGGGCGGCTCGGCCCCGGAGCCGACGGCCAAGCCGACCCCCAAGCCGACACCGACTTCGAAGCCCACACCGACCCCCAAGCCCACGGCGACTTCGAAGCCGACGGGGGCGAAGTGCTCCCGGAGCTACCTGCCGCTGCCGGACCCGAAGTGCCAGCCGGGGGCGCGTAACCCCGCCGTCACCCAGGAGACGATCAAGTCGACGATCTGCGCGCCCGGCTACAGCAGGAAGGTGGCGCCTCCGGCGAGCTACACCAACGCCCTGCGGGTCACGCAGATCGCCCAGTACGGCTACGCGGACAGGAAGCCGTCGCACTACAAGGAGGACCACCTCATCCCGCTGTCCCTGGGCGGGTCGCCGAAGAGCGTGAAGAACCTGTGGCCCCAGCCGGTTCTCGCGGGCAAGGGGAAGACCCCGGCCGACAAGGACGCGGTCGAGCTCACCCTGTGGAGGGCCGTGTGCCACGGCGAGGTGTCGCTCGCCAAGGCGCAGCAGGCTGTCGCCAAGAACTGGCGGACCGCGGTGCGGCGGCTCGGGCTCTAGGCCACCTCCGACTGTCGTACAGTGGTCACGAGGGGTGATCGATCATGACGGGCCCGGCGGAGCTGCTCCGCGACTTCGTGAACACCTACGACGTCGAGGGAGACGCCGACGAGCTGGCCTCGCCGGCCGAGCTGTCCGTCTGGCTGCGCGAACGCGGGCTGATCGGCGACGACGACCGCGCCGCCGACGAGGACCTCGCGGTGGCGACCCAGCTGCGCGAAGGACTGCGGGCCGCGCTGCGCGGCAACCACGACGGGGGTCCGTACGAGGTTCCGGAGGGGCTGGACGCGGCGCTGGCGGGACTGCCGGTCCGCGTAACGCTCTCGGCGGGGACGCCGGCGCTCGATCCCGTGGGGTCCGGAGTGGCGGGCGGGCTCGCGCGGCTCGCCGCGCTGATCCCGGCCGCCCACGCCGACGGCACCTGGTCACGGCTGAAGGTCTGCGCCGAGAGCACCTGTCAATGGGCGTTCATCGACTCCTCGAAAAACCGGTCTCGCTCCTGGTGCTCCATGCGCGTCTGCGGAAACCGCACAAAAACCCGGGCATACCGGGCACGACGCCAGGCGGAAGGTACGCCGAGGCCCTCCTGACCAGTACGGTGTTACAGGCTAAGAAAGGAGCCCGCCGAATGGGTGTTAGAGCTGCCCGCCTCGAGGACGTCGACGCGGTGACCAGCACCCAGATCCGGGCGTGGAAGGCGGTTTATCGCGACTTCCTGCCACCGATCCCGTTGGAGCAGATGACTGGGCCGGCGGCGGAGAAGATGTGGCGCCGCCAGTGGGAGGAGGCGATCCTCTCGCCGCCCACGCCGCGTCACCGTCTGCTCGTCGCCGTCGAGCGGGTGGTGCCCGACACCGACGCGTTCACCGCGCTCGGCCCCGGCGGCATCCTGGCGACCGCGGCGCAGCGTGCCTCCGACCGGGTCGTGGGGCTGGCGTCGCACGGACCCGCCGAGGACCCCGATCTTCACCCGGCCACGACGGCCGAGTTGATGACGTTGCTCGTCGATCCCAACCACATCAGGCGCGGACACGGCAGCAGGCTGCTCAACGCGACCGTCGACCACCTGCGCGAGGACGGCTACAACACGGTCGTCACCTGGGTCTTCGCCGACAACCACCCGATGATCGGCTTCCTGGAGTCGGCCGGCTGGGGCGAGGACGAGGCCGAGCGCGTCCTCGACATGGGCCGCCCGATCAGGATGATCCGCCTCACCACCGACATCAGCTGAGTCCGCACCGGACCACGATCCTCTGCCTCCCTTCCCGCCCGTCCGTACGGCTTTCGCCCCCGGCGGTGTCGCCTCCGCCAACCCCGCTGTCACGAGAAGACGGGGGATTGGCCAAACTAGGTACGCCTTCACCGGCTACGCACAGGTAGGAAAAGGGAGTCTCGTGGCCACCCCAGCTCAATGGTTAGCGGGCGCACGCCCCCGTACGCTGCCCGCCGCCGTCGTCCCGGTCGCCGTCGGCACCGGAGCCGCCGTCGCGGAGGACGGCGCGGTCTGGTGGCGAGCGCTGCTCGCGCTGTTCGTCGCGCTGGCGCTGCAGGTCGGCGTCAACTACGCCAACGACTACAGCGACGGCGTGAAGGGCACCGACAAGGACCGGGTGGGGCCCCTGCGGCTGGTCGGCTCGGGCGTCGCGGCCCCGAAGCAGGTGCTCGCGGCCGCCCTCGGGTGCTTCCTCGCCGCCGCCGTCGCCGGGCTCGTCCTGGTGGTGGCCACCCGCGCCTGGTGGCTGCTGCTCGTCGGCCTCGCGTCGATCCTGGCCGCCTGGTTCTACACCGGAGGCTCCCGCCCGTACGGCTACCGCGCGCTCGGGGAGATCTCGGTCTTCGTGTTCTTCGGCCTCGTGGCCGTCGCCGGGACGACGTACGTCCAGGTGGAGCGGCTGACCTGGCTCTCGCTGGCCGCGGCCGTGCCCGTCGGGCTGCTGGCCTGCGCGCTGCTCATGGTCAACAACCTCCGCGACATCGTGACCGACGGCCCCTCCGGCAAGCGCACGCTCGCCGTGGTGCTGGGTGACAGCCGCACGCGCCTGGCCTACTCGGCGACCCTGGTGCTGCCCTTCGTGTTCGCGCTCGCCCTGGTGCCGGTGCGGCCCTTCGCCGCGCTGACCGTGCTGGCGCTCCCCCTCGTGGTGGCCCCGATCAGGACGGTCCGCTCGGGGGCGACCGGTCCCGCGCTGATCGCGACGCTCCAGCAGACCGGTCGCCTGCAACTCGTCTTCGGCGCCCTGTTCACCCTCGGCCTGGCCCTGTTCTGACCGGCGTCCGTCCTACCGTGAGCGGACACTGTTCACCGGGTAGTCGCGGAGGGTGATGTTCTCGGCGGTCTTCCGGGCGATCTTGGCGGCCATGTTCTTCCCCGGCAGGTAGGGCATGACCTTGTAGTAGCGGTTGAGGACCGAGGCCAGGAAGCGGCTGCCGGGGACCATGAGCTTGGCCACGCCGTCGCCCATCTTCTGGCAGCCCTCCGCGTACGCGCGCATCTCCCGCTCGTAGGCCGCGAACGCGACACGGTGGTCACCGTGCGCGGCGGCCAGTTCGCCCGCCAGGACGTACGCGCCGACCAGGGCGAGGCCGGACCCCATGCCGGACAGGGAGGACGGGCAGTAGGCGGCGTCGCCGACCAGGGCCACCCGCCCTCGGGTCCAGGCGTCCATGCGGACCTGGCCGACCGAGTCGAAGTAGAAGTCCGGCGCCAAACGCATGTCCCGCAGCAGCCGATCGCTCTGCCAGCCGTTGCCGGCGAACTGCTCGGCGAGGACGGCCTGCTGCCGGGCCACGTCACGGCGGTCCAGGTCCAGGATCGGCGAGCCGAAGTAGAAGACGGCCTTCGCCTCGGTGTTGTGACGCGCGCTGTACATCGCCACCAGCCTGTTGGCCGTGCGGTAGGCGTGTCCGATGTGGTCGAGGCCGAGGTGGTTGGCGGTGGTGAAGATCGCGCAGTAGAGGCCCAGGTGCCTGACGTAGTCCTCCTCAGGGCCGAAGGCCAGGCGACGGGTGGTCGAATGCAGGCCGTCGGCGCCGACGACCAGGTCGAACCTGCGCGGCGCGCCGCGCTCGAAGGTGACGGTCACCCCGTCGGCGTCCTCGCTGAGCGAGGTGATGGAGTCGCCGAAGACATACTCGGTGTGCTCCTTGGTGGCGTCGTAGAGGACGCGGGCCAGGTCGCCGCGGAGGATCTCGACGTCTCCGGCGAACAGGTCGGCGGGCAGCGTGGCCAGCGGCTTGCCGGCGCTGTTGACGTACGACATGGAGCCCATGCCGGTGCGGGCGCGTTCGATGTCGCCCAGGATGCCCATCCGGCGCAGGATCGACAGGTGCGCCTCACCCCGGAAGTCGACGGCGTAGCCGCCGTCGCGCAGGGCGGGAGCGCGCTCCACGATGGTCGGGGTGAAGCCGTGGCGGTGGAGCCAGTAGGCGAGGACGGGGCCGGCGACGGAGGCGCCGGAGATCAGCACGCTGCGGTTGGTCGTTGCGTTGTTCGTTGCGTCGTTCATGGCAGAGAGCCTGCCGGGGAGGGCTCACCGGAGCCTCACCGCCCGCTCACCGCCTCTGCCAGGGCATCGGACAGGGCACCGGGAAGCCCCAGCAGGCGCAGCGCGTCCGGGGTCGAGCCGCCCGCCGCCGCGGCCTCGGCGGCCTCCCGGTAGCGTGTCCGGGCAGTGGCCTGGTCGCCGCGCGCTTCGGCGACCCGGCCCAGCCCGGCGAGCGTGCGCACCCGGTTGCCGAGGCTTCTGATCCAGTGCGGATCCAGCCGTTGCGCGGCCTCGGCGTACAGGCGTTCCGCCTCGTCCAGGTCGTCCTCCCCCAGGGCGATGTCGCCGAGCCCGCGCAGAGCCGCCCCCAGGCAGGTGGTGCTGCCGGCGCGGCGGGCCAGATCGGCGGCTTTCGCATAGTCGGCACGGGCCGCCTCCGCGTCGCCGGCGGCGGCGAGGTAGTCGGCCCGGTTGACCAGCAGGTCGGCGGCGTCCTCCTGAGCGCCGAGTCGGCCGGTCAGGGTGAGGGCCTCATCGGTCAGCGCGATCGCCCGGGCGTGGTCGCCGCGTCCGCCCGCGAGCCCGGCGAGCATGTCCAGGGCCAGTGCGGTGCCCCATCGGTCGCCCAGGACGCGGAACTCCTCGGCGGCCGTGCCGAAGTCCCGCGCCGCCGCTTCGACGCCCCTCACACCCAGGGTGCCGAAGCCCGACACGTATCGGGCGACGGCGCGCGCCCACGGCTCGGGACAGTCGTGCTGGGCCGTCAGGAGCGTGAACGCGGCCTGTGGGTCGCTTTCGCCGGCGCTTCGCAGCATCCACAGCAGCAGGGCCGCAGGGTGACGGCCCGCCCGGTCGCCGGGCCAGGCGGCGGCCAGTGCCCTCCCCGCCGTCGCCCGGTGGCGTCGCCACGTCTCGCGGTCGGACGAGGCGAGCAGCACGGTTGTCGCGTACTCCTCGCCGAGGCCGGGAGGGGGCTGGTCGCCGATCGCGTCGAGCAGCCTGATCGCGTACGGCGCGGCCGCGGCCGACGCGCCCCGGATCCACAGGTAGGTCGAGGCCGAGGCGAGCAGTTCCAGGGCCGTCGCGGCATCCTGAGCCTCGACCGCCCAGCGCACGGCGGCCAGCAGGTTCTCGTGCTCGGCGACGACGATCGGCAACCATTCCAGTTGCCCGGCTCGCCGCAGATGCGGATCGGCGGTGCGCACCAGTTCCAGGACGTGCCGGGCGTGGGCGCGCCGTGCGGAGTCGTTCTCGCCCGCTTCGTCGAGCCGCTCGGCGCCGTAGGCGCGAATCGTCTCCAGCATCCGGTAACGGCCGTGGGAGACCTCCAGGAGCGACTTGTCGACCAGCGATTCCAGCGTCTCGGCGTCCGTGCCGCACACCCGCCGCGCCGACTCCGCCGTCGCGCTCCCGGCGAAGACGGTGAACCGCCGTGCGGCTCGTCGCTCCGGTTCGGTGAGCAGGTCCCAGCTCCACGCGACCACCGAGCGCAGCGTCCGGTGCCGGCCGTCGGCCGGGCGGCTGCCGCGGGCCCCGACCCCGAGCCGGTCGTTCAGCCGTCCCTCGAGTTCGCCGAGGTCCAGCGCGCGCAGCCGCGCCGCCGCGAGTTCGATGGCCAGCGGCAGGTCGTCCAGGGCCGCGCAGATTCGCCGTACGCGCCGAGGGTCGGCGGCGAAGCCGCGCCGCACCGCGCGGGCGCGGTCGGTGAACAGCCGCACCGCCGCGTCGCCGTCGAGCGGACGCACCTGGTGGAGGTGTTCGCCGATGACACCCAGCGGTTCGCGGCTGGTGGCCAGGACCCGCAGCCGCGGGCAGGCCGCCAGCAGCCGCGCCGCCAGCGCGGCCGTTTCCTCGATCAGGTGCTCGCAGTTGTCCAGCACGAGCAGGAGCACCCGGTGGGACAGCGCCGCGATCAGGCGGTCGACCGGCGTCTGCGGGCCGTCCCCCACCTGCAGCCCGCGCTCGCGCAGGCCGAGCGCGCCGAGCAGCGCCGGTGCCAGCCCTGCCCCGTCGCCCAGCGCGGCCAGCTCCACGAAGCACACTTCGTCGGCCACCGCCCCTGCCGACTCGACCGCCACCTCGACCGACAGCCGGGTCTTTCCGACGCCCCCGGGACCGAGCAACGTGACCAGCCGGGCCACCCGAAGCAGGCCGGCGACCTCGGCCACCTCCTCGTCGCGGCCGACGAAGGAGGTCAGCTGGGCGGGCGGCGCGGACGGCGACGGCGAAGAATCGGCGCTCAGCAACTCCCGGTGCAGCGCGACCAGCTCGGCCGAAGGATCGGCGCCCAGTTCCTCCGCCAGGTGCCGCCTGGTCTCCTCGAACACGACCAGCGCCTCGGCCTGCCCGCCCTCCGCGGACAACGCGCGCATCAGCAACCCGGCCGGCCGTTCCCTGAGCGGATGGCGGCCGACCAGCTCGCGCAGCTCCGGAACCATGGCGCGGTGCTCGCCGAGCCGCAGTTCGCCCTCGATCCGGTCTTCCATCGCCGCCAGCCGCAGTTCCTCCAGCCGCGTCGCGGCGGCCCGGGCCGTCTCGCTCTCGGCGAGCTCGGCCAGCGCGGGCCCGCGCCACAGGTCCAGCGCCTCGCGCAGCAGCGTCACCGCTCGTTCGGTCTCACCGTCGCGCAACGCCGTACGGCCCTGCCCGGCCAGCCGCTCGAACCGGCAGGCGTCCACGTCGTCGTCCGCGACCACGATCCGGTATCCCGGTCCGCTCCGCTCGATCGCGGCCGTCGGCCCCAGCGCGGCGCGCAGCCGGGACACCTGCGACTGCAGCGCGTGCGCCGACAGCACGCCGTCAGGATCGATCTCCTCGGTCAACCGGTCGGACGGCACGACCTGACCGGGGCGGATCAGCAGCAGCGCCAGCAGCGCACGCCGCGCCGGTCCGCCCAGCGGAACCTCGGTCCCGTCGTCGCGCCACGCCCGGGTCTCGCCGAGGATTCCGAACCGCATACCCGCGATTATCCCGCGATGTCCCCCGGTGGCCCGCCGACGCTCACAGAGGTGATCACAGCGGCGATCACGCGGGCACGATGGGCCCCAGGTAGGTCCCGCCCGACACGTCGACGGTCTGCCCGGTCACCCACCGGCCGCGTGGACCCGCCAGGAATCCCACCACGTCCGCGACGTCCTCCGGCTCGCCGAGCCGCCCCAGCGCGACCATCGCCTCCAGCCCCGCCACCACCTCGGGAATCGAGGTGTAGCCGGCGGTCATGTCGGTCCGGACCGCGCCGGGCGCGACCGTGTTCACGGTGATGCCGCGCCTGCCCAGCTCGTTGGCCAGCGACGGGGCCATGGACTCCAGCGCCGCCTTGCTGATGGTGTAGCCGATCTGTGTGGTGACGGCGAACCGGCTGGCCGTCGAGCCCATGTTGATGATCCGGCCGCCGTCGTTCAGCAGCGGCAGTGCCCGCTGGATCACGAAGAACGGCGTGCTCACGTTGATCGACAGCAGCCTGCCGAACTCCTCCTCGGTGACCTGCCCGACAGGGCTGACGGACGCGACGCCCGCGTTGTTGACCAGGATGTCCAGACCGTTCGCGCCGTGTTCCGCCAGCCCGGCGGTCAGCCCCTCGAACAGCCTGTCCACCGCGCCGTCCTCGCCGAACCGGGCCCGTACGGCGAACGCCCGGCCACCCGTGTCCCGGATCCGCGCCACGCTCTCCTCGGCCGCGTCCTCGTTACCGCCGTAGTGGACGCAGACCAGAGCCCCCTCACCGGCCAGCCGCAACGCGACCGCACGCCCGATCCCCCGCGATCCACCCGTCACCAGCGCCGTCTTGCCGCTCAGCTCGCCCATCGTCGTGTTCCCTCTCCGAGGCCGGTCCCCGGTGGATCCGGCACCGGCTCAACACTGGCGACGACCGCTCACCGTTCCCTCACCGTCGGCTCACCGGCCCGGCATCGCTCGCAGCGCCCCCGCCGGTCCGGTAAGGAGGTCGTATGACCGTCATAGGGTTGCGCCCGGCGACTCAGGCCGACAGCGAGTTCTGTTTCCGGCTGCACAAGGCAGCCCTGGGCGAGTACGTCGCGGCGATCTGGGGCTGGGACGAGCAGGACCAGCGGGGTCATCATGCGCGCGTGTTCGACCCCGGCAACACGCGGATCGTCACTGTCGACGGCGTCGACGCCGGCATGCTCAGCGTCGACTACCGGCCCACCGAGATCTACCTCGGCCGCATCGAGATCGACCCCGCCTATCAGGGGCGCGGGATCGGCACCCACCTCATCACCGCACTGCTGGACGAGGCCCGCCGACGAGGTCAGGACCTGCTCCTGGACGTTCTGACGGTCAACCACCGCGCTCACGCCCTCTACCGGCGACTCGGCCTGGAGGACGTGGCGCGTCATGGCGACGGCGACATCAAGATCAGGATGCGCTACACCCCGCCGCCTCGATGATCGGAAACGCGGCGTGACTACTGCAGGTCGAGAAGGCGCTCCAGGCCCACGGTGAGGCCGTCGAGCCCCTGCACGCGGCGTACGCCCAGCAGGACGCCCGGCGTGAACGACGCCCGGTTCATCGTGTCGTGCCGGATCGTGAGGGTCTCCCCCTCGCCGCCCAGGATGACCTCCTGGTGGGCGATCAGCCCGGCGAGCCGTACGGCGTGCACGTGGACGCCGTCGACGTCCGCGCCCCTGGCGCCGTCGAGCGCGGTGGTGGTCGCGTCGGGAGAGGGGCCGAGCCCCGCCTCGCGCCGCGCCCGTGCCACCAGTTCCGCCGTACGGCGGGCGGTGCCGGAGGGGGCGTCGGCCTTGTGCGGGTGGTGCAGTTCGACGATCTCGACCGACTCGAAGTGCTTGGCCGCCTTGGCGGCGAAGTGCATCATCAGCACGGCCGCGATGCCGAAGTTGGGGGCGATGAGCGAGTTCGTGCCGGGGTTGGCGGCCAGCCAGCCCCGCAGGGTCTCCAGCCGTCCGGCGTCGAAACCGGTCGTGCCCACGACGGTGTGGATGCCGCGGGAGACACACCATTCGAGGTTGCCCATGACGACGTCGGGGTGGGTGAAGTCCACCACCACCTCGGCGCCGGTCAGCGCGTCGAGCGGGTCGCCCTTGTCGACCTCCGCCACGAGCTCCAGGTCATCGGCCGCCGCGACGGCCTTGCACACTTCCACACCCACGCGCCCGCGGGCGCCCAGAACACCGACCTTAATCACGCGCCCAAGGCTATACGTGCCCGCGCCCGTGGAACGACGAGGCCGCGCCGGCCCGGAAGGGCACCGGCGCGGCCTCCAACGGCACGGTCAGGCGATGGCGGAGCCGAAGTCCTTGTCGGAGTAGGGCCCGATCACCGCGAGCGTCAGCGGCCGGTTGAGGATGTCCTCGGCGACCGCGGCGATCTCCTCGGGGGTGACCGCCTCGATGCGCCCGAGCACCTCGTCGACCGTCATGAGCCGCTCGTACACGAGCTCGCTCTTGCCGATCCTGGACATGCGCGACCCGGTGTCCTCCAGGCCGAGCACCAGCCCGCCGCGCATCTGGCCCTTGCCGCGGGCGATCTCCTCGGGGGTGATGCCCTCGGCCACGACCCTGGCGACCTCGTCACGGCAGATCTTCAGCACGTCGTCCACCTTCGAGGGCAGGCAGCCCACGTAGATGCCGAACTGGCCGGTGTCGGCGTACTGCGAGGTGTAGCTGTAGGCGCTGTAGGCCAGGCCGCGCTTCTCCCGGATCTCCTGGAACAGGCGCGACGACATGCCGCCGCCGAGCGCGGCGTTCAGGACGCCGAGGGCGAAACGCCGGTCGTCGTTGCGGTGGAAGGCGGTCATGCCGAGGACCAGGTTGGCCTGCTCGGTGGGCCGGTCGAGCACCCGGACGCCGGTCCGGACGTCCACACCGGGGCCGCCGATGCGCGGGGGCGCGGGCGCGGCGGAGCCGCCCAGCGCGCCCGCCCGCTCGTACGCCGCCGCGACCAGCGCGACCACCCGCTCGTGGTCCACGTTGCCCGCCACGGACACGACCGTGCGGGGCGGCACGTAGAACCGCTGGTAGTACTCGCGGATGCGGTCACGGGTGAGCGCGTTGATCGACTCCTCGTTGCCGAGGATCGGGCGGCCGATCGGCGTGTCGCCGTACAGCTCGGCGGAGAACTGCTCGTGCACCACGTCGGAGGGATCGTCGTCGTGCATGGCGATCTCCTCAAGGATCACGCCGCGCTCCGACTCCACGTCCTCCTCGGTGATCAGCGAGGAGGTGACCACGTCGGCGAGCACGTCGATCGCCAGCGGCAGGTCCTCGTCGAGCACCCGGGCGTAGTAGCAGGTGTACTCCTTGGCGGTGAACGCGTTGATCTCACCGCCGATGCCCTCGATGGACGCCGAGATCTCCATGGCGTCGCGCGTGGGCGTGCCCTTGAAGAGCAGGTGCTCCAGGAAGTGCGTGGCCCCCATGTGCTCGGGGGCCTCGTCACGCGACCCGATGCCCACCCACAGGCCGACCGCCACACTGCGCACGGTCGGCATCGTCTCGGTCACGACCCGCAGGCCGCCGGGAAGGACGGTGCGGCGGATGACCCCCGCACCGTCCTTGCCCGGGAACAGTGTCTCGGTCGTCACGAGTTGCGCTCGTCCCGGCCGCCACGGGTGCGGCTGCGGCTACGGCGCGGAGTCCGCGGCTGCTCCTCCTCCGCCGGCGCGGCGGCGGCCTCCGCCGGCGCGGGCTCGGCCTCGCCGTTCTCGGCCGCGGCGGCCTTCTCGGCGGCCTCCTTCTCGACCACCTCGACCGGGACCAGCGAGAGCTTGCCACGCGAGTCGATCTCGGCGATCTCCACCTGGATCTTCTCGCCGACGTTCATGACGTCCTCGACGTTCTCGATCCGGCGGCCGCCGTGCAGCTTGCGGATCTGCGAGACGTGCAGCAGGCCGTCCTTGCCCGGCAGCAGCGAGACGAACGCGCCGAAGGCGGCGATCTTGACGACCGTGCCCAGGTAACGCTCGCCGACCTCCGGCATGTGCGGGTTCGCGATGCCGTTGATCAGCGTACGCGCGGCCTCGGCGGACGGGCCGTCGGTGGCGCCGATGTAGATCGTGCCGTCGTCCTCGATGGTGATCTCGGCGCCCGTGTCGTCCTGGATCTGGTTGATCATCTTGCCCTTGGGGCCGATGACCTCGCCGATCTTATCGACCGGGACCTTGATCGTGATGATGCGCGGCGCGGTCGGGTTCATCTCCGCCGGGCTGTCGATGGCCTCCTGCATCACGTCGAGGATCGCCAGCCTGGCGCCCCTCGCCTGCTTCAGCGCGGCGGCGAGCACGTGGGCCGGGATGCCGTCCAGCTTGGTGTCGAGCTGGAGCGCGGTGATCAGGTCCTTGGTGCCGGCGACCTTGAAGTCCATGTCGCCCATGGCGTCCTCGGCGCCGAGGATGTCGGTCAGCGTGACGTAGGTGTCGCCCTCGCCGATGAGGCCCATCGCGATGCCGGCGACCATCTCCTTGAGCGGGACGCCCGCGTCGAGCAGGGCCATCGTGGAGGCGCAGACCGACCCCATGGAGGTCGAGCCGTTCGACCCGATCGCCTCCGACACCTGGCGGATGGCGTACGGGAACTCCTCGCGCGACGGCAGCACGGGGATCAGCGCCCGCTCGGCCAGCGCGCCGTGGCCGATCTCGCGGCGCTTCGGCGAGCCGACGCGGCCCGTCTCGCCCGTGGAGTACGGCGGGAAGTTGTAGTTGTGCATGTAGCGCTTGGTCCGCTCGGGATTGAGCGTGTCGATCATCTGCTCCATGCGCAGCATGTTCAGCGTCGTGACGCCGAGGATCTGCGTCTCACCCCGCTCGAACAGGGCCGACCCGTGCACCCGCGGCACCACGTGGACCTCGGCGTTGAGCTGCCGGATGTCCTTCGGCCCACGGCCGTCGATGCGGACGCCCTCGTTGATGACGCGCTCGCGCATCAGCTTCTTGGTGAGCGACCGGAACGCGGCCCCGATCTCCTTCTCGCGGCCCTCGAAGTCGGGCAGCAGCTTCTCCGCCGCCAGCATCTTGACGCGCTCGATCTCCAGCTCGCGCTCCTGCTTGCCCGCGATCGTCAGCGCCGAGGCGAGCTCGCTCTTGACGGCGGCGGTCACGGCCTCCAGGGCGTCGTCCTGGTAGTCGAGGAAGATCGGATACTCGGCGGTCGGCTTGGCGGCGACCTCGGCCAGCTTCGACTGGGCCTCGCAGAGCACCTTGATGAACGGCTTGGCGGCCTCCAGGCCCTGGGCCACGGCCTCCTCGGTCGGAGCGACCGCGCCCTCGGCGACCAGCTTGAGCGTGTCACGGGTCGACTCGGCCTCGACCATCATGATCGCGACGTCGCCGTCGGCCAGGACACGCCCGGCGACGACCATGTCGAACGTGGCGCGCTCCAGCTCGGTGTGGGTCGGGAACGCCACCCACTGGCCGTCGATCAGCGCGACGCGCACGCCGCCGATCGGCCCGGAGAACGGCAGCCCGGCGAGCTGCGTGGACATGCTCGCGGCGTTGATCGCGATCACGTCGTACAGGTGCTCGGGGTGCAGGGCCATGACCGTCGCGACGATCTGGATCTCGTTGCGCAGGCCCTTCACGAACGACGGGCGCAGCGGCCGGTCGATGAGGCGGCAGGTGAGGATCGCGTCCTCGGACGGCCTGCCCTCCCGGCGGAAGAACGAGCCGGGGATGCGGCCGGCCGCGTACATCCGCTCCTCGACGTCGACCGTCAGCGGGAAGAAGTCCAGGTTCTCCTTGGGATGCTTGGACGCGGTGGTCGCGGACAGGATCATCGTCTCGTTGTCCAGGTACGCGACGGCGCTGCCCGCCGCCTGCCGGGCCAGCCGCCCGGTCTCGAACCTGATCGTGCGCGTGCCGAAGGGACCGTTGTCGATAACGGCCTCTGTGCTGTGGACACCCTCCACGGGGGACCTCCTCTTCGGGTCGGTCTCCCCACGTCCTCGGTCGCCGGGCTCCCCGTTCAGGTGCAGTGCCGGTCTTCGATCGAAGCGCCCGGTCCGTCCACACGGCTGTCGCCGTGCCGACCGGGGGCCACTACCGAGGACCGGCCCTCTCACGCCGCGGGATCGCGCTGCGGCTTGCTTGCGGACGCGGGGCACTGTGTCTCGGCTATTCAGTTGTCTCGGCTGTTCGATTGTTTCGCTCAGCCCGTTGGACCGGTTCCATTGTGGCCGGTTATGGAAAAGGAGCGGCGAAGAATCGCCGCTCCTTCCTCACCTTATCGGCGAAGGCCCAGCCGCTCAATGAGGGAGCGGTAGCGGGTGATGTCCTTGGCCTGCAGGTACTTCAGCAGCCGGCGCCGGCGGCCCACCAGCAGGAGCAGACCACGGCGGCTGTGGTGGTCGTGCTTGTGGGTCTTCAGGTGCTCGGTGAGGTCGCTGATCCGCTTGCTCAGAAGCGCGATCTGGACCTCCGGCGACCCGGTGTCACCCTCGCTGGTGCCGTACTCGCCGATGATGGCCTTGGTGGTAGCGGCGTCAAGCGACACTGCTTCTCCATTCTGGTGAAATGGCACGCGCAACGGTTCCGAGCCCGCGAACGACCGTGCGTGCCTACAGTCGCCGTGACAGGACAGCCGGGGTGGCTTTACGCCACCTGAGCATGGCTGACATACAACCCTACCAGCTCGTCGGACACACCCTGTCACGACGCGCCACGCAGAAGGTTCGGAAGCGGCAGGTTCAGGAGGTGAACTCGCGGGCCCTGGCCACGTCGTCGTGCATCTGCTCGATCAGCGCCTCGATCGAGTCGAACCTGAGCGTGTCGCGCAGCCGCGCGCCGAAGTCCACGGCCACGTGCGCGCCGTACAGGTCTAGGTCGTCGCGGTCCAGCGCGTACGCCTCGACCGTGCGCTCCACCCCGTCGAACGTGGGGTTGGTCCCGATCGAGATCGCGGCCGGCCACCGCTCCCCCTCGTACGGCGAGGGGCTCTGGGTGCACTGCAGCCATCCCGCGTAGACGCCCTCGGCGGGGATGGCGGTGTGCTGCGGCGACTCGACGTTGGCGGTGGGGAAGCCGAGCGCCCGGCCGCGCTGGTGGCCGCGGACCACCACGCCCTCCACCCGGTGGGGACGGCCCAGCAAGACGGCCGCGCCCGCGACGTCACCCACGGCCAGCCGCTCCCGGATCACCGTGGAGGAGATGGCGTCGCCGTCGCTGACCAGGGGCACGCCCTCGGCCTGGAAGTCGTACTTCTCCCCCAGTGTCCGCAGGGTCTCCAGGTCGCCCGACGCCTTGTGGCCGAAGCGGAAGTTCTCCCCCACCACGACCCCCGCCGCGTGCAGCCGGTCGACCAGAGCCGTCTGGACGAACTCGTCCGGCGACATCCGGGAGAACTCCAGCGTGAACGGCAGCACGCACACCGCGTCCACGCCCAGCGCGGAGAGCAACTCGGCCCGGCGGTCGGTGGTGGTCAGCCGCGGCGGGTGGCTGCCCGGCCGTACGACCTCGTCGGGGTGCGGGTCGAAGGTGACCGCCACGGCGGGCAGCCCCAGATCGCGGGCCATCTCCACCGCCCGGGCCACCATCCGCTGGTGACCGAGATGCACGCCGTCGAACACGCCGATCGTGACGACGGACCTGCCCCAGTCCTGCGGGACCTCGTCCAGCCCGTGCCAGCTCTGCACCTCGACCTCGCTTCTGTGTCCGATTGCCGTGCCTTCGGGTAAGGCGGCTGAGTCGCCTCGCCTGGGAAGCGCGCAGTAGACAAGACTGCCATGCCCCCGGGGGTGCCGGGGAACCAGCCCCGGCGTCAGGAGGCGAAGACCACCAGCGGCCTGGCCGTCCCGCCCCGCTCCTCGGCGAGCGCGAGCAGCGCGCCGTCCGGCCCGAAGACGCCGATCGGGCCCGGCCCGAGGCCCGCCGCCCGCAGCCTCCCGCCGTGCGCGACCAGCCGCGCCTCGTCCTCACCCACGTCCCTGCGGGGGAAGGCCGCCGCCACCGCGTCGGCCATGGGCATGATCACGCACTCCCGGGCGAGGTCCTCGATCGTGCGCGCCGCCTCGATGCCGTACGGCCCCACCCGGGTGCGGCGCAGCCGGGTGAGATGGCCGCCGACACCGAGCGACGCGCCGAGATCGCGGGCCAGCGCCCGGATGTAGGTGCCGCTGGAGCAGGTGATCACGGCGTCCAGGTCCACCGTCTCCGGGGTCCGCCGGATCTCCACCACGTCGAACGCGTGGATCGTGACCGGCCGGGCGGCCAGCGCCACCTCCTCGCCCGCGCGGGCCCGCTTGTAGGCCCGCTGCCCGTCGACCTTGATGGCGCTCACCTGCGGCGGCACCTGCATGATCTCGCCGGTGAGCGCGGCGACGCCCTTGCGCACCTGCTCGTCGGCCACGTGCCCGGCGGGGGTGGCGGCGACCACCTCGCCCTCGGCGTCGTCGGTGTTCGTCGTCACGCCAAGGCGGATCGTCGCCTCGTAGACCTTCTCGGTCAGCGCGAGGTGCCCGAGGAGGCGGGTCGCCTTCTCCACCCCGATCACCAGCACCCCGGTGGCCATCGGGTCGAGCGTGCCCGCGTGACCGACCTTGCGGGTGCCCGCGATGCCGCGCATCTTGCCGACGACGTCGTGCGACGTCCAGTCGGCCGGCTTGTCCACGATGATCAGACCGCTCGGCGGCGGAGTCCTTCTGGCTCTGGCCGTGCTCATGGCCGGCTCCCTTCCGGGGCGAGGAGGGGGCGCAGGGCGGCCATCGTGTCCGCCGCGGACAGCGCCGAGGAGAACCCGGCGGCACGCGGGTGGCCGCCGCCGCCGAGCGCGGCGCAGGCGCGCGCCATGTCCACCGCGCCCTTCGACCGGGTCGAGACGTTCCAGCCGCCCTCGTCGTCCTCCTTGAGCACGACCGCGACCTCCGCCTCGTCGACCCGGCGCACGACGTCGATCACGCCTTCCACCTCGTCGTACGGCAGGCCCTCCGCGGCGCGGTCGGCCCGGGTCACGTAGGTCCACACCAGCCCCAGGCCGCCCGCGGCGTCCGGCTCCAGGGTGGCCCGCCCGAGCGCCGTGCCGAGCACCCGCAGGTACGCGAATGGCGAGCGGTCCCACAGTTCCCTGGCGATCTCCTCAGGGCGCAGCCCCGTGGCCAGCAACCGGCCGGCCATGGCGTGCGCGGCCGGAGTGGTGATGGAGTGCCTGAAGGAGCCGGTGTCGGTCACCAGACCCGCGTACAGGCAGGTGGCGACCTCCCGGTCGATCGTGAGGCCGAGCCGGTTCATGAGCTCCTCGACGACCATCGTGGTCGAGGCCGCCGCGGGATCCACGAGGTGGACCGTCCCGAAGCCGGTGTTCGACACGTGGTGGTCGATCACGACGAGTTCGCCGGCCTTGCCCGCGTGGGGCGCGAGCAGGCCCAGCCGCTCCATCGTGGAGGCGTCGAAGGTGATCATCAGCTCGGGCTCGGCGGGGTAGGCCGAAGGCTCCGCCAGCAGGTGCTGTCCGGGCAGGAACCGCAGCAGCCGGGGCACGGCGAAGACCCGGTCGCCGAAGGACGCGACGACCTTCTTTCCCGTACGCGCGAGCGCCAGCCCGAGGCCCAGCATCGAGCCGAGGGCGTCCGCGTCCGGGGACACGTGACAGGCGAGGGCCAGCGTGCCGGCGGCGCGGATCAGTTCGGTCGCGCGCCGCCAGTCCGCCTCGCTTATGGCGCTTTCGTTCGCGGTCACCGGGCGGGGTGCCCCGCCCGGCCGGTGGGCTCGTCCTCGCCCTCCTCCTCGGCCGCCTCGGCGTCGAGGTCCTCCTCGAAGCGGTAGGGGTCGGCGTCCCCGGCGAACTGCGCGCCCTCCGCCTGGCGGGCGATCTCCGCGTCCTTCGCCTTCGCCAGCGCGAACAGGTCGTCCATGTGGCGGGCGTTGTCCGGGAGCGGGTCGTGCACGAACGTGAGGCCGGGGGTGTGCCGGAGGCCGGTCTGCCGTCCGACCTCGGACCGGATGATGCCCTTCGCGCTCTCCAGGGCGGCGGCCGTGTCGGCCCGCTCCGCCTCGGAGCCGAAAACCGTGTAGTAGACGGTCGCGTCGCTCAGGTCCGCGGTGACTCTCGTGTCGGTCACCGTCACGAACCCCAGCCGCGGATCCTTGATCCGCCGCTCCAGCATCTCCGCGACCACCTGCTGGATGCGATCGGCCAACTTCCTGGCACGCGCTGCGTCCATGCTCACGCTCCCTCGTATCTGTACGGCTGACGCGCGGGCCCCGGCCGTCTATTCCTCGTGGTCGTTGAAGAGCCGCCGCCGCGCGGACAGCAACTCGATCTCGGGGTGGTAGGCGACCAGGCGTTCGCAGGCGTCCAGCACCTCGTCGCAGTTGGCCGCGGACGCCGACACCACGGCGACGCCGATCTCGGCGCGCCGGTGCAGGTCGTGGTGGCCCGCCTCGGCGACGGCGACGGCGGGGTACTTGCGCTGGATCTCGGCGATGATCGGCCGGACCACCGACCGCTTCTGCTTCAGCGAACGGACGTCGCCGAGCAGGATGTCAAGAGTAAGAGCACCGATGAACATGGGTGTGTCACCACGTCACGGACGACCGGCCGCCGCCCCCGCACGTGGCGGGGGCGGCGGGACGGCGCGTCAGACGCGCGGCTTCTCCTGCATCTCGAACGTCTCGATGACGTCCTCGACCTTGATGTCGCTGTAGCCGATACCGATACCGCACTCGAAGCCCTCGCGGACCTCGGTCGCGTCGTCCTTGAAGCGACGCAGCGACGAGACGGTGAGGTTGTCGGCCACCACGACGCCGTCGCGGATGAGCCGGGCCTTGCTGTTGCGGGTGATGACGCCCGAGCGGACGATCGAACCGGCGACGTTGCCGATCCGCGGGACCTTGAAGACCTCGCGGATCTCGGCGGTGCCGGTCCTGACCTCCTCGAACTCCGGCTTGAGCATGCCCTTGAGGGCCGCCTCGATCTCCTCGATCGCCTGGTAGATGACCGAGTAGTACCGGATGTCCACGCCCTCGCGCTCGGCCAGGTCGCGCGCCCGCACCTCGGGCCGCACGTTGAAGCCGATGATGACGGCGTTGTCGTCGCCCATCGCCAGGTTGACGTCGTGCTCGGTGATGGCGCCGACCGCGCGGTGGAGCACCCGCAGGCGCACCTCCTCGCCGACGTCGATCTTGAGCAGCGCGTCCTCCAGGGCCTCGACGGAACCGGAGACGTCACCCTTGATGATGAGCTTGAGCTCGTCGACCTGGCCCTTCTCGAGGTCCTTGAACAGCTCCTCGAGGGTGCGCCGGCGGCCGGACTTGGCCATGTCGGCGATCCGCTGCCTGGCCGCCCGCTGCTGGGCGATCTGACGGGCCATACGGTCGTCGGTGACGACGATGAAGTTGTCACCGGCGCGCGGGACGGCCGTCAGACCGAGAACCAGGACCGGACGCGACGGGTCGGCCTCCTCGACCGTCTCGCCGTTGTCGTCCAGCATCGCGCGGACGCGGCCGAACGCCTCGCCACAGACGATCGAGTCGCCCACCCGCAGCGTGCCGCGCTGCACGAGCACGGTCGCCACCGGGCCGCGGCCCTTGTCGAGGTGCGCCTCGATCGCGAGGCCCTGGGCGTCCATCTCCGGGTTGGCCCGCAGGTCGAGCTCGGCGTCCGCGGTCAGCAGGATGGCCTCGAGCAGGTTCTCGATGCCGATGCCCTGCTTGGCGGAGATGTCCACGAACAGCGTGGAGCCACCGAACTCCTCGGCCACCAGGCCGTACTCGGTGAGCTGGGCCCGCACCTTGGTCGGGTCCGCGCCCTCCTTGTCGATCTTGTTGACCGCCACCACGACCGGGACGTTCGCCGCCTGGGCGTGGTTCAGCGCCTCGATGGTCTGCGGCTTCACACCGTCGTCGGCCGCGACCACCAGCACCGCGATGTCGGTGGCCTGCGCACCACGGGCACGCATGGCGGTGAACGCCTCGTGACCCGGGGTGTCGATGAAGGTGATCTTCCGCGGCTCGCCCTCATGCGTGGTCGCCACCTGGTAGGCGCCGATGTGCTGGGTGATGCCGCCTGCCTCGCGGGCCACCACGTTGGTGTGGCGGATCGCGTCGAGCAGCTTCGTCTTACCGTGGTCGACGTGACCCATGACGGTCACGACCGGCGGGCGCGGCGCGAGGTCGGCCTCGTCGCCCTCGTCCTCACCGAACTCGATCTTGAAGGACTCGAGGAGCTCGCGGTCCTCCTCCTCCGGGCTGACGACCTGGACGTCGTAGTCCAGCTCGGCGCCGAGAAGCTGCAGCGTCTCCTCGTTGACCGACTGGGTCGCCGTCACCATCTCGCCGAGGTGCAGCATGATCTGCACGAGCGAGGCGGGGTTGGCGCCGATCCGGTCGGCGAAGTCCGACAGGGACGCGCCACGCGGGAGGCGGATGGTCTGGCCGCCGCCACGCGGAACCTGCACGCCGCCGATCGCCGGGGCCTGCATGTTGTCGAACTCCTGGCGCCTCTGGCGCTTGGACTTGCGGCCACGGGTCGGACGGCCGCCCGGACGCCCGAACGCGCCCGCCGTGCCGCCACCGCGGCCACGGCCGCCGCCGCCACCCGGACGGCCGGCGAAACCGCCGCCGCCACCGCCAGGACCGCCGCCGGGACCACCGGGGCGACCGGCACCCGTGGCGCCGCCGGGACGCGGACCGCCGAAGCCCCCACCGGGACGACCGCCGCCGCCACCCGGACGGCCACCGCCGCCGGGACCACCGGGGCGACCGCCGCCGCCGCCGGGACGCGGACCACCGCCGCCCGGCGCGGCCGGACGACCCTGCGGCATCATCATCGGGTTCGGACGCGGACCACCGGGACGCGGACCACCTGCGCCGGGGCCCGGACGCGGACCGCCCATGCCCGGCCCGGGACGCGGACCCGCGGGTCCGGGACGCGGGCCGCCGGCGCCCGGAGCGCCGGAACGCGCGCCCGGCGGACGCGGCATGGCGCCGTCGCGCGCGCCGTCACGACGCGGCTCGCGGGGGGCGCCGTCGCCACGCTCGGGACGGTCCCCGCGGTCGGGACGACCGCCGTCACGGCCACCGGGCCGCGCGGGGCGCTGGCCCATGCCGCTTGCGGTCGAGGAGAACGGGTTGTTGCCCGGACGCGGGCCGCGCGGACCCGGCTTGGGCGCGCCGGGGCGCGGAGCGCCACCGGTGGGCGCGCCGGGACCGGCGGGTGCGCCACCCGGGCGCGGGGCCGGGGCCGGCCTGGGACCCGGCTTGGGCGCACCGGCACCGGCGCCGGGGCCGCCCGGCCTCGGGCCTGCGGCCGCGGGACGCGGGGCCTCCGGACGAGGCGCCTGCGGACGGGCGGCCTCGGGGCGCGCCGCGTCCGGCTGGGACACCGGCGGGTGAGGCATCGGAACCGGACGCGGAGCGGGCCGCGGACCGGGCTTCGGGCCCGGCTTGGCCACCGCGCCGGTGGACTGGGAAACGGGCGCCTGCGGGGCGCCCCCGTTGGCCTGGCTCTCAGCCGGCCTCGGCGCAGGCTTCGGCTGCGCCGGACGGGCGGGCTTGCCCCCGCCCTTGGAGGCGTCACCCTTGAACGCCTCGGTCAGTTTGCGGACGACCGGCGCCTCGATTGTCGAGGACGCCGACCTCACGAACTCGCCCATTTCGGTGAGCTTGGCCATGACGACCTTGCTCTCGACCCCGAACTCCTTGGCGAGCTCGTATACCCGGACCTTCGCCACTGCACTCCCTAACTCGGCCCGGGAGGCTCGCAGTGCCGCCGGACCGTCGCTACCTGAACGTACTCATCGCCGCGTGCTCATCAGGCGCTCATAGCAATCTGACTCCGCCCATCAACTCGGCGTCCTACATGACAATTTCGTGCCCTGGCTCCCGGAGCCGATACCGAGGGCCAGCGGTAACCATTCACCCGGACCGCTCCGGCGTCAACCCCTCCAAGTGAGCTTGCAAGAGCGACGTGTCAAGCGATCCCTCCGCGCGGAACGCGCGTGGGAACGCCCGGCGGCGCTCTGCGAGCTCCAGACAGCGCGGGGACGGGTGCAACGAGGCACCACGTCCCGGGAGCCGTCCTCGCGTGTCGGGGACGATCACGCCCTCGACCACGACCAGGCGGAGCAACTCGGACTTTACCGTGCGAACCCGGCAGCCCACACATGTTCTCAGCGGGGCTGCCTGGTAACCATATTCCAGCTTACCTTGCCGACGCATCAGCGGGATCAGCAGGTGCCTGCTCGGTGTCCGGCCGGATGTCGATCCGCCAGCCCGTCAGGCGGTTGGCGAGGCGGGCGTTCTGGCCCTCCTTGCCGATCGCCAGGGACAACTGGTAGTCGGGCACGATCACCCGCGCGGTGCGGCTGTCGGCGTCGACCACCTCGACACGGGAAACACGCGCGGGCGACAGGGCATTCCCGACGAACTCGGCCGGATCCTCCGACCAGTCGATGATGTCGATCTTCTCGCCGTGCAGCTCCGTCATGACGTTGCGCACGCGCGAGCCCATCGGGCCGATGCAGGCGCCCTTGGCGTTGACGCCGGGCTTGCGCGACCTCACCGCAATCTTGGTGCGGTGGCCGGCCTCGCGGGCGATGGCCGCGATCTCCACCGTGCCGTCGGCGATCTCCGGCACCTCCAGCGCGAAGAGCTTCTTCACGAGGTTGGGGTGCGTGCGCGACAGGGTGACCGAGGGCCCCTTGGGACCCTTCTTCACCTGCACCACGTAGCAGCGGATGCGCTCGCCGTGCGCGTACTCCTCGCCCGGGACCTGCTCGTTGTGCGGCAGGACCGCCTCGATCTTGCCGAGGTCGACCAGCACCACCCGCGGGTCCTTGCCCTGCTGGATGACGCCCGCGACCAGCTCGCCCTCGCGGCTGGCGAACTCGCCGAAGTTGACCTCGTCCTCGGCGTCGCGCAGCTGCTGAAGGATCACCTGCTTGGCCGTGGTGGCGGCGATCCGGCTGAAGTTGGACGGGGTGTCGTCGTACTCCCGCACGACCTCGCCGTTCTCGTCCAGCTCGGCGGCCCAGATGATCACGTGGCCCGTGTCGCGGTCCAGCTCGGCCCGCGCCTTCTGCGCCGCGCCCTCCGTGCGGAAGTACGCGATGAGCAACGCGTCCTCGATCGCCTTGACGACCAGGTCGAAGGAGATGTCCTTCTCCCGCTCCAGGCTGCGCAGGACGCTCATGTCAATGTCCACAAGGCTCCCCCCTAGCCCTCGTCGTCGGCGTCGTCGATGTCTTCGTCGACATCGAGGTCCTCATCAAGTTCGTCGTCGAGCCCGGCCTCGCGCCGGTTGAACTCGACCTGCACCCGGCCGCGCACCAGCTCGCCGTACGCGATGCGGCGCGCGCCGTCCAGCTCCACACCGGTCTCGTCGGCCTCGGTCACGCGGCCCTCCGCGGAAGTGCCGTCACGCAGCTCCGCCTTCACCAGCCGCCCACGCGCCCGGCGCCAGTGGCGCGGCTCGGTGAGCGGCCTGTCGACGCCGGGAGAGGTGACCTCGAGGACGTACGGGCTGCCGCCGAGGACGTCCACCTCGTCCAGCCGTTTGGAGACGGACTGGCTCACGTCTGCCACGTCGTCCAGGCTCACGCCGCCGTCCCGGTCCACCACGACGCGCACCAGCCGCCGGCGACCCGCCGGTGTGACCGTGACGTCCTCCAGGTCGAACCCCTCGGCGGCGACCACCGGGCCGAGCAGCTCAACCAGGCGGCCGCGTCGAGCGTCGCTGCCCATGCCGACCTCCCAATGACCGTGTGGCTGTGACCGTGTGCCTAGCCCGATGTGCCAACAGCCTATCGACACCGGGAGGTGGAAACAGCGCCACACCCGAGCGGCGATCCGACACGTGCACGATCATCACGGGTCACGGGCGATGACCAGTGGGCGGCGCGCCGTACGATGCTGTGTCGTGAGACACAGCGGCGGGGCACAGGTGACGAGACGCGCGTTGCTGGGCTCCGCCGCCGCGGCCGGTCTGGCCGCGGCCGGCTGCTCCTCGGCCCCGCGGAAACCCGCCGCGCCGGCCCCTCCGGATCCGCAGACCGTGCTGATCACCTCGCTGATCGCGGGCAAGGAACAGCTGGTGTCGCTCTACGGGCGCGCGGTCGCCGCCCTGCCCGGCCGGGCCGCCGCGCTTGAGCCGTTCCGTCAGCGTCACGCGGCCCATCTGCAGGCCCTGCGTGCGCTCCTGCCCGCCGGGAGCGGCACGGGAACGTTCCCCGCGAACTCTGCGCCTCCGCCGGCGTCGCCGTCAGGGTCGCCGTCCGAAAGCCCGTCCGCGGTCTCCGTCGGGGCGCTCAGGGACGCCGAGCGGCGCGCCGCGTCGGCGCGGCCCGCGCAGATGGCCATGGCCTCCCCCGCGCTCTCCCAGCTCCTGGCGAGCATCGGCGCGTGCGAGGCCGTCCACGTCGTCGCCCTGGGGAGGGTGCGTGACTGAGACCTCGGCCGAACCCGCCCGGGCGCCGGCCGGAGACGCGCTCGCCCGGGCCCTGGCCGCCGAGCACGCCGCCGTGTACGCGTACGGGGTGATCGGCGGGAGGACGAGCGGCGCGCTGCTCAGGCGCGCCACCGCGGGGTTCGACGCCCACCGGGCGCGGCGCGACCAGCTACGCGCGCTCATCACCCAGCGGGGCGGCACGCCCGCCGAGCCGGGCCCCACCTACAGCCTGCCCTTCGAGGTGCGCAAACCGGCCGACGCGGTGCGCCTTGCCGTGCTCGTGGAGCAGCGGGTGACCACCGCCTACCTGGAGCTCGCCGCCGACCGCGACCCGGCGCTGCGGCGGATCGCCGCACTGGCCGCGCAGGAGTGCGCGACCCGGGCGTACGGCTGGCAGCCGAAGATCGGTGACCCGTTCCCGGGCATGGGCCGAGGCGGCGCCGACTTCGACGTCGCCGTCCCCAACCAGGGGGCCGAGACCCCCGCGCCGGACTCCTCCGGATCGGACGGGCCCGCGGGAACGTCCGCTTCTGAGGAGGCCCAGCCGGAGCCGTCCGCGCCTGAAGGACAGTAACGCGCCGCCGCCCCGTGTGAGCACGGGACGGCGACGCAGGGTGCCCGGTGATCAGGCCCGGCAGGCGGCCAGCACCCGCTCGACGGCCTCGTCCAGCGGGATCTCCTCCTTGGTCCCGGTCGCCCGGTCGCGCAGCTCGACCACGCCGTTGGCCAGGCCCCGGCCGACGATCAGCACGGTGGGCAGGCCGAGCAGCTCGGAGTCCTTGAACTTGACGCCGGGCGACACACCGGGCCGGTCGTCCACGAGCACGCGCAGCCCCCGCGCCTCAAGGGTCTCGGCGAGCGTGCTGGCGACCTCGATCTGGTTCTCCTTGCCGGTGCCCACGATGTGCACGTCGGCGGGCGCCACCTCCCTGGGCCACACCAGGCCCAGCTCGTCGTGGCGCTGCTCGGCCAGCACGGCCACCGCCCGGGACACGCCGATGCCGTACGAGCCCATGGTGATGCGGATGGGCTTGCCGTCGGGCCCGAGCGCGTCGAGCTGGGCGGCGTCGGCGTACTTGCGGCCGAGCTGGAAGATGTGGCCGATCTCGATGCCCCGGTCGATCGACAGCGGGTGCGCGCAGCGGGGGCAGGCGTCGCCCGCCCGCACCTCGGCGGCCTCGATCGTGCCGTCGGGCTGGAAGTCGCGGCCCGCGACGACGTGCGCGGCGTGCTTGCCCGGCTCGTTGGCGCCCGTCACCCAGGCCGAGCCCTCGACCACGCGCGGGTCGACCAGGTAGGTGATCCCCAGGTCCCTGAGCACCTGCGGGCCGATGTAGCCGCGCACCAGGCCGGGGTGGCGGGCGAAGTCCTCGGCCTCGAAGATCTCCGGCACGCCGGGCGAGAGCGCCGCCTCCAGGCGCTTGAAGTCGACCTCGCGGTCGCCGGGCACGCCGACGATCACCGTCTTGACCTCGTCGGAGCCCGGCGTGCGTACCTTGACGACGAGGTTCTTCAGCGTGTCGGCGGCCGTGATCCCGAGGCCGTGGTGCTCGTTGACGTACGAGACGAGCGACTCGATCGTCGGGGTGTCGGGCGTGTCGAGCACCTTCATGGGCGGCTGCGTGGCGGTGACGGCGGGCGGCGCGGGCGTGACGACGGCCTCGGCGTTGGCCGCGTATCCGCAGTTATGGCAGGCCACGAAGGTGTCCTCACCGGTCGGGCAGGGGGCGAGGAACTCCTCGGAGGCCGACCCGCCCATCGCGCCCGACATCGCGAAGCAGATCCGGTAGTCGATGCCGAGACGCTCGAAGATCCGGATGTACGCCTCGCGGTGCATCTCGTAGGACCGCTTCAGGCCGTCGTCGTCGAGGTCGAAGGAGTAGGAGTCCTTCATGACGAACTCGCGGCCCCGCAGGATGCCCGCCCGGGGACGTGCCTCGTCGCGGTACTTGGTCTGGATCTGGTACAGCGTGACGGGGTAGTCCTTGTAGGAGGAGTACTCCCCCTTCACCATGTCGGTGAACATCTCCTCATGGGTCGGCCCGAGGAGGTAGTCGGCGCCCTTGCGGTCCTTCAGCCGGAACAGCGTGTCGCCGTACTCGGTCCAGCGGCCCGTGGGCTCGTAGAAGTCCCGGGGCAGCAGCGCGGGGAACAGCACCTCCTGCGCGCCCATCCGGTCCATCTCCTCGCGCACGACCCGCGCGATGTTCTCCAGCACGATCTTGCCGAGCGGCAGCCAGGAGTAGATGCCGGGCGCGACGCGGCGGATGTAGCCGGCGCGGACGAGCAGCTTGTGGCTCGGCACTTCCGCGTCCGCCGGATCCTCACGCAGGGTGCGCAGGAACAGGGTCGACATACGCAGCAGCACGGCTACTCCTTGCTCGTGAGAGGTCTCCGACCTGAGAGACGAGACGAAGACGATGTGCTCCCAAGGCTATCGACTCCCAGGGCCCCACCGCCTCACGTAAACGACGGGCGGGTCGATATCAGTCGCCGATAATCAGCCACCGAGCAGTTCCTCCCAGTGCTGACGGGACCGCCCGCCGGTGCCGACGGGGCCGGCCGGGCCGTCCAGCGCGGCCGACAGCCGCCACAGGCCGGGCCTGGTCCGCAGCCGCTCCATGCCGAACGGGTCGATGGCCCGCAGCACGAAGGTGACGCCCATCACGTTCAGCATCGCCGTCGACGTGGTCGCCGGGCCCGCGGGCGCCGCCCGCACGGCGCCCGGGCCCGGCTCGCCGATCCGTTCCAGGAGCAGCGCCGCCACCTCGGCGGCGTACGGGCCGTCGCGCCACTCGATGTGCCAGGAGCGGTCGGTGCCCCGCCACCACGTGAGGTCGCGGCACGCCTCCAGCATCTCCGCCTCACCGGATAAGGCGGCCATGACCCGCCCCAGCGCCTCGTACCTGAGCCCGTCCGGCCCGGAGCCGTGCGGCGACGGCGCGTCGCCGCCGTCCTCGTGACCGTTCTGCGGGCCGTGCGCCGTGGCCGGTGAGGCCCCGGGCTCGTCCCGCCCCCCGCGGAGTCCCCTCATGTCAGGGAGGGTGCCACCGCCCGGCCTTCTCGTCCGCGGGTTTCCCCGTCTTTTAGCCCCACTGCCCACGGGCATCACTTTGATCGTGGCCGCCGGGTCGCCGCAACCCCGCGAACCATCACAACACGGATGACAATCCGGCCCCACGGCACGGCGTTCCCCTGGCAGGGCGACCGGCGGTGATAAAGAATCACTGGTAGGGGACGCCGCCGCTGCTGGAGGCCATGGTGACACTGCGCGTCGCGATCGTCGGGTCGGGCCCGGCCGGGATCTACACGGCCGAGGCGCTGGTCAAGCAGTCGCACGATCCCGTCGAGGTGGACGTCCTCGAACGCCTGCCGACGCCGTACGGGCTCGTCCGGTACGGCGTGGCGCCCGACCACACGTCGATCAAGTCGATCGCCGGCTACCTGAGGAGGGTGCTGGAGACCCCGGGAGTGCGCTTCCTGGGCGGCGTCGAGCTGGGCGCGGACCTCTCGGCGGACGACCTGCTGTCCTGCTACGACGCCGTCGTCTACTGCACCGGGGCGATGGTCGACAGGCACCTCGGCGTCCCGGGCGAGGACCTGCCGGGCAGCGTCGCGGCGACCGACTTCGTCAACTGGTACTGCGGCCACCCCGACGTCCCGCCGGACACGTTCTCGCTCGACGCGGAGGAGGTCGTCGTCATCGGCGTCGGCAACGTCGCCGTGGACGTGGTGCGGATCATGGCCAAGACGGCCGACGAGCTGCGCGGCACCGACGTGCCCGAGGAGGTGCTCGACCGGCTGGCCGCCTCCAAGGTGAAGCGCATCCACATGGTCGGACGGCGCGGCCCCGAGCACGCGAAGTTCACGCTGAAGGAGCTGCGCGAGCTCGGCGAGCTGCTGAACGCCGACGTCCTCACCTTCCCCGACGAGATCGCGGTCGCCGACCTGACCACGCTGTCGCGCCAGGTCAGGGGCAACGTGGATGTGCTTCGGTCGTGGTCGGAGCGCAAGCCGGCCGACCGGCCCCGCCGCCTGGAGGTGCGCTTCTGGCTGCGCCCCGTGGAGATCCTCGGCGTGTCCCGGGTCGAGGGCGTACGGCTGGAGCGGACTCGGCTGGAGAACGGGCGTGTCGTCGGCACCGGGGACTTCGAGACGATCCCGGCGGACATGGTGATGCGCTCGGTGGGCTACCAGAGCGTGGCGCTGCCGGGGGTGCCGTTCGACCCGGGGTCGATGACGGTGCCGAACGTCGCCGGCAGGGTGACGGACCGGCAGTACGTCGCGGGCTGGCTCAAGCGGGGGCCGACGGGCGTGATCGGGACCAACAAGTCCGACGCCGCGGAGACCGTGCGCACGCTGCTCGCCGAAGCGGTGCCGGGGACCGCGACCGCCCGGCTGGACGACCTGCTCGCCGCACGCGGGCTGAGCCCGGTGACGTACGAGGACTGGCTCGCGATCGAGGCCGCGGAGGCCGCGCTGGCCGGCAGTCTGCGGAGGGGCGAGCGGGTGAAGCTGGTGGGCAGGGACGCGATGCTGGGCGCCTGCGGCCGGCCGGCCCGGCCGGGGGGCGCGTCTTGACGGGTGTCGTGTCCTGACGGGTGTCGTGTCCCAAGGATGGCGCGGTCAGGACCAGTGGGCCGGCCGGTGGTAGCGCGCTCCCTCACGGCCGGACACACGGTCGGGCAACTGTGACTGCCGGATGAGCGCCTCGCCGAGGGGAAACCAGGCGTCGCTCGCGAGGCGCAGGCCGTCCGAGCGCCTGCCGGGCGGGAAGACGGAGACGACCCGGGTCTTGCCACCGCGCCGGGCGTCCACCTGGCGCACCGCCTCGATGGCCGCGCACAGGTCGGAGTCCGCCGACAGCAGCAGCACCATGTCGACCAGGTCGAGCGCGACGTCGCCGACCATGGCGGCGGCCAGTGCGACGTCGGACTGCTTCTCCTCGTAGGTCCGCCAGGAGACGCCGCAGGCTCGGCAGGAGGCCCGCTGCTCCTGGAACCGCCCGAGCACCACCTCGACCCCCAGGGTCTCCAGGGCCGCCTGATAGGTCTGCTGGCGGGCGAGGGCGCGCGCGTCGCCCCGGACGGGAGCGGTGAAGTAGCGGAGGGCCGTCAGCGTCTGCCCCGGCCTCAGCAGCCGAAGGGCCAGCGCCCGCAGATCGAGCCAGAGATAGCGGCGTCCCCGCAGGGAGCGCAGTCCGTAGTAGAGGTTGAACCCGTCGACGTAGACCCCGACACGCACGACTTCGAGAACGGGGTTGTCGCGCACCGCCACCATCTCCTAACATGGAGTCACCGCGCCCGCGGCTACGTCCCCGGGCTCTACGGCCCCCGACAGGGGGCCGTTTCTTTTTCGCTCATGTGTTCGAGGAAAAGGATAGCCAACGCTGCGTGGTCATGCAGCGACGTTGCGTGATTGCCCTCCCCGTGGCGGGACTCTGCGAGGATCGTCCCCATGGAGACGACGCTGACCGGCCAGGACGGGCCGCTCGACGGTCTGCTCGACGGCTTCGCCGGCGCCCATCGCGAGCAGCTCGCCCGGTTCCCCGAACGGGAACCCGCGTGGCAGCCGGTGCACACGGTGTACGTGCCCGCGGACCGGGTGACGGCGGAGATCGTCCAGCAGTGGCGCCACGCCGCCACCGACCTCCTCCACCGGCTCCTGTTCACTCCCGCCGAGCTGGCCGCGCTGTTCGAGCTCGACCCCGAGCTGGCCCCGCCCGTGCACGACCGCGTACGCAGGAAGCTGCACGCCGAGCCGATCGAGGACCTGCGGATCGACTTCGAGGACGGGTACGGCCTGCGCTCCTCCGAGGAGGAGGACCGGCACACCGAGTCCGCGGCGGCGGCCGTGGCCGCGATGCACGAGGCCGGCACGCTGCCCCGCAGGTGGGGGCTGCGGGTGAAGTCGTTCGCCGACGGCGACCCCCTGCGCTCGGTGCGCACGCTCGACGGGTTCCTGGCCGGCGTCGTACGACGGGCCGGCCGGCTCCCCGACGGGTTCACGGTGACGTTCCCCAAGGTCCTGATGGAGGACTACCTGCGGCAGTTCGCCGGCTGCCTGGAGGCGCTGGAGCGGGCGTTGCGCCTGCCCTCCGGCACCCTGCGCTTCGAGATGCAGGTGGAGGCCCCGCAGACCGTGCTCATGCTCCAGCGGTCGGCCGACCTGGTGCCCTCGCTTGGCGGCCGGCTGGCGGCCGCCCACTTCGGGGTGTTCGACTACACGGCCGCGCTCGGGCTGCCGCCGGACGAGCAGCGGCTCGACCACCCGGCCTGCGACCACGCCCGCCACGTCATGCAGACGGCGCTGTCGGGGACGGGGGTGGAGTTGTCGGACGGCTCGCTGGCCGCGGCCCCGGCCTCGGACGCGGCGGCCGACGTGCACGCCCTGCTGCGCAGGCACTCGGCGCTGGTGTCGCACTCGCTGGCACACGGCTTCTACCAGGGCTGGGACATGCACCCCTCGCACCTCGTCAGCCGGTTCACGACCGTGTACGCGTTCCATCTCGCCTGCTACGAGAAGTACGCCGACCGGGTGCGCGCCTGGCAGGAACGGCGCGAGGCCGCGGGGGGCGTGCTGGACGAGCCCGCGACGATCAAAACCCTGGTCGCCGCGCTGGCCCGGGCCGACCGCACCCTCTGCTGAGATTTGCCAGATCGGCAAAGTTTCTTGCCGCTCTCTCCGCCTGTGCCGCACTGTTCGACGGCAGACATCTGAAGCAGCCGTCGGCACAGGAGGCACGGGGTGGACGAGAAGAAGTACGACGTGGTGGTGGTGGGCGGCGGCCCCGCGGGGCTCGGCGGCGCCCTGGCGCTGGCGCGGGCGCGGCGGTCGGTGCTGGTGGTGGACGCGGGAGAGCCGCGCAACGCGCCGGCCGCGCACATGCACAACTACCTTGGCCTGGACGGCACGCCGCCCGCCGAGCTGCGGGCGGCCGGGCGCGAGGAAGTCATCGGGTACGGCGGCGAGATCGTCGCCGGGCGGGCCGAGACCGCGACGCGGGAGGGCGACGACTTCCTCGTGACGCTGGACGGCGGGCGCGTCGTCCGGGCCCGCCGGCTGCTGGTGACGACCGGGGCCGTGGACGAGCTGCCCGACGTGCCGGGGCTGGCCGAGCGGTGGGGCCGCGACGTCCTGCATTGCCCGTACTGCCATGGGTGGGAGGTCCGCGACCGGCGCATCGGCGTGCTGGCCACCGGGCCACTCGCCGTCGAGCAGGCCCTTCTGTGGCGGCAATGGAGCGAAGACGTGGTGTTCCTGACCCACCACTGCCCCACGCCGTCCGAGGAGGAGGCCGAACGGCTCGCCGCGCGCCGGATCCCCGTCGCCGACGGCCCGGTCACGGGGATCGAGGTGACCGGCGACGCGCTCACCGGGGTGCGGCTGGCCTCCGGCGAGGTCGTCGCGCTCGACGCGCTCGTCGTCGCCGCGCCGCTCACCGCCCGGTCCGGGGTGCTGGAGTCGCTCGGGCTCAAGCCGGTCGAGGTGGAGGCCGGCGGTCACGTGGTGGGCACCCGGATCGCGGCGGAGCCGACCGGGGCGACCGCCGTGCCCGGTGTCTGGGTGGCGGGGAACGTGACGGACGTGCGCGCCGTGGTGATCGCGTCCGCCGCCGCGGGCCTGGCGGCCGGGGCGGCGATCAACATGGATCTCATCGCCGAGGAGACCCGGGAGGCCGTCGACGCCTACCGGCACGAGATACGCACGTTGTTCGAGGAGGCGGCCTGGGAGGAGCGCTACCGCTCCCGGCCGGCGATCTGGAGCGGCCGCCCGAACCCGCAGCTCGTCGCCGAGGCCGCCGAGCTGCCCCCGGGCCGGGCCCTCGACGTCGGCAGCGGTGAGGGGGCCGACGCCGTCTGGCTCGCCGCGCGGGGCTGGCGGGTGACGGGAGTCGACATCTCCGCCACGGCGCTGGAGCGGGCCGCCGCCCACGCCGCCGAGGCCGGCGCGGACGTCGCGGACCGCACCGAGTGGGTGCGCGCGGACCTGCGCGACCACGCCTTTCCCGAGGGCGCGTACGACCTGGTGTCCGCGCAGTACATGCACCTGCCGGGCGAGGCCAGGCGGACGTTGTTCGCCCGGCTGGCCGCCGCGGTGGCCCCGGGCGGCACCCTGCTGATCGTCGGGCACCACCCGTCCGATCTGCTCACCAGGGCCCGGCGGATGCACTTCCCGCAGATGATGTTCACCGCCGAGGAGGTCGCGGCGTCGCTCGATCCGGCCGAGTGGGAGGTCACGGCGGCCGAGGCCCGGCCGCGCACGGCGGCGGACCCGGAGGGGGGCGAGATCACCATCCGCGACGCCGTCCTGGTCGCCCGCCGCCGCGCCTGAGTCTCAGAGCCGGGCGGTCACAACCGGTCGACGATGCGGCGCCAGCGCCTGACCCGGTCGGCGTCCACCGGCTCCCGCCACGAGCCCCGCACGGCGGTGCCCACGTGGAAGGCGCGGACGCCGTAGTCGAGCAGCACCGGGACGTGCTCCTCGCGCAGGCCGCCGCCGGCGAGCACGAGCGAGGCGTCCCCCGCCTCGGCCCGCGCGCGTAACACGCCGAGGCCGCTGCCGACGCCCTCGGGCGAGCCCGACGTGAGGACGGTCGCCAGGTTCGGCAGCAGCCGTACGGCGCGCCAGGCGGCCCGCACGTCGGCGGCGTGGTCCACGGCGCGGTGGAAGGTCCAGGGCAGCGGCGAGACCGCGTGGATCAGCGCGTCCGTCGCCTCCCTGTCGACCGACCCGTCCTCGGACAGGAAGCCGAAGACGAAGCCCGCCGCGCCGGCCTCGGCGAGTTCCTTGACGTGGCCGCGCAGCCGGTCGAGCTCCTCCGACGTCACGGTGAACCCGGCGTTGCAGCGGAGCATGACCATCTGCGGCAGCCCGCACTCGCGCGCGATCGCCGCGACGAGGTCCGCCGAGGGGGTGAGCCCGCCCGAGTCCATGTCGGACACGATCTCCAGGCGGTCCGCTCCGCCCTCCTCGGCGGCCACGGCGTCACGCAGGTCGAGCGCGATCACTTCAAGGAGGGATCCCGTCATGAAGTGAACAGTATCGGGTCCCTTTGCGGTGCCTCACGGCATCCGCCCTGTTCAGCACTCGATCAACTCGTTGTGCGCGGTGATGTCAAGAACCCTCCTGGCTTGCGCCGCATGTCCCGAGCGCTGGGCCGGCACCGCCGGCGTGCGGCGATAGGACAACGCGGCCGGGATCGCGGCGGAGGCGTCCCGCTCGAACAGCGCGCCTGAGGCTCGGTGCGGCAGGTCGACGGTGCGGACGTGCCGGAAGCCCGCCTTCCGGTAGTACGACTGCAGCCGGGCGTTGTCCTTGGCGCAGTCCAGCCGCAGGTACGGCCGGTCGTGCGCGGCGGCCCGCAGGGCGGCCCAGTCGAGCAGCGTCTCCCCCAGGCCCTGGCCCGAGTAGGTCCTGCTCACGGCGAGCTTGTGCACGTAGAGCGCGTCGCCGGGGCGGTCGGCGGGGGTCCAGAACTCCGGGTCGGCATGGCCGTCCACCGCAATCGTGGCGGCCGGCACCCGTCCGGCGTTTTCGCCGGCGTCCAGAAGGTACATGACGCCCTCGGCGATCAGTGGTTCGATGCGCTCGGCCGGAAAGCCGTCGGCGGGCCACTGCCGTACGCCGAGGCCGTTCAGCCACCCGGCGGTGCGCGCCAGCAGGGCGAGGACCCCCTGCAGGTCGGCCGGGGTGGCGCGACGCAGCGTGAGTTCCGTAACAAGATCCAGGGTGTTCGCAGGCATGCCTGATTCCTTTCGTGCCGACGGCGGCGATTTGATCACTGAGAGTGACGGCGGAATGCCGTACAGCGTCCGTCCGGAGACGGCGGACCCCGCTAGGGCGCGCGGGCGCGGCGCGGTCCCCTGCCGGGGTCAGGACGGGAATCGCGGGAACGGCCCTCCGGAGGAGGGCCCGGCGGCCGGGGACGCCCGCTCAGGCGAGGGGGCGTCCGGGCCTCGTCAATGACGTTCCAGCTCGTATCGGATCAGATGCTTGTCTGCGGGCAGCACGGACACGGCGACGCGGACGGGCGTGTCGTCGGCGTCGTAGCCGACCCTGGTGTGGACGACGACCGGAGTGCCGGGCTCGAGCTGGAGCCGCGACGACTCGTCAGAGGTCGGCATGCGGGCCGACAGGTCGTCGATCACGCGAACCTGGAGATGGCCCAGCTCCTCCAGCACCCGGTTGGCCCCGCGCGTGATGTCGCCGGGCCGGGCGATCTCGGAGTCCCCCACGATCTCCAGGGGGAAGTAGGAGTCCAAGGTGTTGTACGGCTGGCCGTCCACGAAGCGCAGCCGGCGGCGCACGACGGCCAGCGCGCCGTCGGCGAGGGCGAGGCGGGTGGCCACGTCCTCGGGCGGCTCGACGATCGAGACCTCGATCCTCTGGTCCGCCGTACGGCCCTCGGAGCGGACCGCGTGGACGAACGTGTCGAACCGCCGCCCCTCCTGGTCGTACGGGAGGAACTCGTCCTGGGGGCGCATGAGGAGGGGGCGGCGCTCGCGTACGAACGTTCCACGCCGGCGCATCCGCAGGATGAGACCCTCGTTCTCCAGCTCGCCCAGGGCCAGCCGTACGGTGTTGCGGCTGACGCCGTGCGCCTCCATGAGGTCGGCCTCGGTCGGGATTTGGTCGCCCGGCGCGAGTTCGCCCGCGTAGATGGCCCTGCGTACCTCAGCGGCCACCTGCTGGTAGAGCGACGATCGTGCCATCTTTCCTCAATCCACCCTTTTGTTCCAACAAATCTAGAGGATCTCGGTCTACCGGGAAACAACCCCTTGACCTGAGCCCACCCAGCCGCGCATTATCCAAACGTTGGTACAAATCCATCCAATGGAGGTGGGCCCGTGAGGGCGGTCGGTGCGGGAACGCCGAACTCGCCCTGGCGCGAGCCCAGACCTGCCAGAGCCCAGACCTATCAGAGCGACGGGAACGACATGTCAGAGCTGTCGGTATCCACCGACATGACCGCCTTGTGCGGGAACGGCGTGACATGCCCGAGCACGCGGTACCACCGCACGCCCGAGCGGCCGGTCGGCCGCTCCCCATGGACTCCGTGCGATTGAACGAGATCTCGACCCCAACCCTCGCCGGGGTCGAGGTCTCGCGCCGGGGCGGAGCGCGTCCTGGCGGGTCCCCCACGCCCGCCAGGACGCGCCACCGTTAATCACACAGGGAATGCATCGACTCCGGGCCTCCTTGACTTATGGGGAGGCGACTGAGGAGGCACGTGCGCGATGAGCACCCCTGTGGCCCGGAGGGTCGGCCATGACGGCACCAGGAGGATTCCGGCCGTCAATCCCCAGCACTTCAGGAACGTCCTCGGCAGGTACGCCACCGGCGTCGTGGCCGTCACCGCGATCGACCCGGAGACCGGGGAGCCGAGCGGCCTGGCGGTCAACTCCTTCACGTCCGTGAGCCTCGATCCGCCGCTGGTGTCGTTCTGCGTCTCGCGGGCCAGCACGAGCTGGCCGCGCCTCAAGGCCGCGACGACCCTGTGCGTCAACGTGCTCGCCGACCACCAGGAGCAGGTGTGCGAGCGGCTCGCCGCGAAGGGCGGGGACAAGTTCTCCGGCCTGTCGTGGGCCCTGTCCCCCGGCGGCGCGCCCGTGCTGGACGGCGCGCTCGCCTGGATCGACTGCACGGTGGACCGGGAGCATCCGGCCGGCGACCACGTGATCGTCGTCGCCCGGGTCACCGGGCTCGACCGGTACGACGACGGCGGCCCGCTGGTGTTCTTCCGCGGCGCGTACGGGAGCTTCACTCCCTGACGCGGGAACCGACCGGTCGGTATGCTGCCCGCATGACTCTGTTCTCGGTGGAAGGCAAGACGGTCGTCGTCACGGGCGGGTCCCGGGGCATCGGGAAGATGATCGCGCGCGGGTTCCGCGACGCGGGCGCCGTCGTCTACATCTCCTCACGGAAGAAGGACGAGCTGGAGGCGACGGCCGCCGAGCTGGGCTGCCACGCCGTACAGGCGGACCTGTCCACCCCCGACGGCGTCGAGGCGCTGGCGCAGGCGGTGTCGGAGCGGGAGAGCCGGCTCGACGTGCTCGTCAACAACGCGGGGGCGAGCTGGGGCGCGCCGCTGGAGGAGTATCCGGAGCACGCCTTCGACAAGCTCTGGAACATCAACGTCAAGGGCGTCTTCTTCCTCACCCGCCGCTTCCTGCCCCTGCTGCGCGCCGCCGCATCGCCTGACGACCCGGCACGTGTGATCAACATCGGGTCGATCGACGGGCTCCGGGTGCCGTTCATGGAGAACTACGCGTACTCGGCGGCCAAGGCGGGCGTCCACATGCTTACCCGGCACCTGGCCCGCCAGCTCGCCCGGGAGTCGATCACGGTCAACGCGATCGCGCCGGGGCCGTTCGAGTCGAAGATGATGGCCTTCGCGCTCGACGACCCCGAGATGCGCGGCGCGATCGAGAGCAACGTCCCGCTGGGCCGGATCGGCAGGCCCGACGACATGGCCGGCGCGGCCGTTTTCCTCGCCTCACGCGCCGGGTCGTACCTGACCGGCACCGTGATCCCGGTGGACGGCGGCATCTCCGCCTAGCCTCGTCCCCGCATAGCCTGGTGCGCATGTGGCAGGTGGCGGTGTGCGGGCCGGGCGAGTGCACCCCGCAGGAGGCCGAGGCGGCCCGTGACGTGGGCCGCCTGCTGGCCGAGGGCGGCGCGGTCGTGCTGTGCGGCGGGTACGGCGGGGTGATGGCCGCCGCGGCGGCGGGCGCGCGAAAGGCCGGAGGCGTCGTGGTCGGCGTCCTGTCCGGCCGGGACCGCGCCGGGGCGAGCCCGGACCTCACCGTGGCCCTTCCCACCGGCCTCGGCGAGGCCCGCAACGCGCTGATCGTGCGGGCCGCCGACGCGGTCGTCGTCGTGGGCGGCTCCTGGGGCACGCTGTCGGAGCTGGCCCTCGCCCAGCGGGCCGGCACGCCGGTCATCACCCTCGGCGGGTGGCGGGTCCTCGACGCCGAGGGAGGTCCCGTACCCGGTCCGGTGGCCGCCGCCGGCCCGGCCGACGCCGTACGGCTGGCGCTCGCCGCCGCCGAGCGGGCCCGCCCGCTCAGCCCTTGAGCATCTCGGCGAGCGTCTCGGCGAACAGGTCGGGCGCGGCCAGTTCGTCCCGCAGGAACAGGTAGGGCTCGGTGAGCTCCAGCTCGATCAGGACCGGCTCGCCGTCCGGCATCCGCACCAGGTCCACCCGGGCGTACAGCAGGTTCTCCGGCACGGCGGCCAGGACCCGCTCGGCGAGGGCGAACTGATCGTCGTCCGGGTCACGCAGCGTGGCGCGGTTCTCCGCGGTCTCCGCCACGCCGGTGAGCATCGGGTGCCGCCGTACGGCGTGGCTGAACTGGCCGCCGAAGTACAGCAGCGACAGCTCCCCCTCCTGCTCGACGGACGGGATGTACGGCTGCACCATGACCGTGCGGCCCGCGGCGAGCAGCGCGGCCGCGTGGCCCGCGGCGGCGTCCCGGTCCCTGGTGCGGATGGTGTCCCGGGCCCCCGCGGAGACGGCGGGCTTGACCACGTACTCGTCCCATTCGGGCAGATCCGTTCCGGATTCGGCCCAGTGGGTGGGAACCGTGGGCACGCCGAGCGTGCGCAGGTAGGTCTTGTCGGTGTTCCATTCGATCACCGACGCCGGGTTGAACAGCCGCGTCACCGACTCCACCCGGTGGGCCCACGCGACGAACTCGTCACGACGCTCGATGTAGTCCCAGGCGGAGCGGACGACCGCCGCGTCGAAGTCCGACCAGTCGACGCGGGGGTCGTGCCAGCTCACCGGCGAGCCCTCGATGCCGGCCCCGAGCCAGGCGGCGAGGACGATCTCCCGCTCGTCGTCCTGCCCGGCGGCCGGATGGTCCGTGGTGACGTAGGCGACCTTCATGACGCTCCCATTCGCATGTCAGCAGTGACCAATGCTATGGGAGATGTCAGGCGAGGCCGGCCAGCACCTCGGCCGCCGCCTGGCCGCAGACCCGGGCGGCGCCGTGCGTGGCGATGTGGACCGCCCCCAGGTCCGTACGGCCCGGCAGCCCCATCTCGATCACGACGCCGTCCGGCCGGGCGGCCAGCAGGCGCTCCAGCAGGTCGGTCTGCCAGGGGTGGCGGTGGGCGTCCCGCACCACGATGACGAGGGGCCGGTCGGCGGCCTGGCTCAGCACGGTGCCGGCGACGCCGTTGTGGACGTCCGGCTGCCGCAGCCGGGCGACCGTGGTGCCGGGCAGCAGCTTGCTCAGCGGCTCCCCCGCGCCCCACGGCATGCCCTTGTCGATCGCGAGGTTGGTCTCCGGCGCGAGCTCCACCACGTGCGGGGCGGCGGCCAGCGGCAGCACGCCGTCCGCCCCGTGCCGGGTCACCCGCAGGGCCCGGCGGGCGGCGACCAGCCCGATCTCGTCCTGGCGATCGTCCAGGGGCGGGGCCTGCATCTGCCAGGCGGTCAGGGCGCGCACCCGCGCGGCCGCGTCGGCGAGCCGCTCCTCCGACAGCCTGCCCTCGGTCACCGCGTCCGCGACGGCGTCGCGGATGTGCTCGTGGGTCGCCTCGTCGGCGTTCTCCCCGCCCACGCAGACCGCGTCGGCCCCCGCCGCCACGGCCATCGCGCTCGCGCCGCCCAGGCCGTACCGGCCGGAGACGGCGGCCATCTCGATGCCGTCGGTGACGATCAGGCCCTCGAAGCCCAGCTCCTCGCGCAGCAGGCCGGTGAGGACGCGGGGGCTGAGCGTCGCCGGCAGGTCCTCGTCGTACGCCGTGACCAGCAGGTGACCGGTCATGATCGAGCGCACGCCCTCGGCGATGGCCACCCGGAACGGCCACAGCTCGACCTCGGCCAGTTCCTCCCGGGAGACCGTGACGCGCGGGACGCCGTGGTGGGAGTCGACCGACGTGTCGCCGTGCCCGGGGAAGTGCTTGGCGCAGGCCGCCACGCCGGTGGACTGCAGGCCGCGGATCCAGGCGGCCGTGTGCCGCGCGACGAGCAGCGGATCGGCGCCGAACGACCGCAGGCCGATGACCGGGTTGTCCGGGTTGGAGTTGACGTCTGCGGCCGGGGCGAAGTCGATGTTCACCCCCGCCGCCCGCAGGTCCCACCCGATGTCGCGGGCCACCCGCTCGGTCAGCTCCACGTCGTCCACGACGCCCAGGGCGTAGTTGCCCGGCCGTGAGCTGCCCGTACGGGCCTCAAGCCTCGTCACCTCCCCGGCTTCCTCGTCGATGCCGATCAGGATCTCCGGATTCTCCGCGCGCAGGGCCGAGGTGAGTGCGGCGAGCTGGGCCGGGGTGTCGACGTTCCGGGAGAACAGCACCACACCGGCGAGCCCGCCGGCGAGCCGCCGCCGCACCCAGTCGGGGGCGGTGGTCCCGGTGAAGCCGGGCAACAGGACCGTGTCGGCCAGACGGAGCAGGTCAGGGCTTCGCTTCATGCTGCGCCCGCAGGGCATCGCTCAGGCATGCCCCGCAATCTAATAGGAAAGTTTCCTATTTGCTAGAGGGAAGGTCACACATCGACGCGGTGGAGCCTGTTCTCCTTCACCTCGAAGCCGGCGATCGTGGTCAGCGGCGCGCCGGGACGGTCCACGAAGGCCACGGCCCGGTAGTCCGCCCGGAAGTTCTCCATGTCGGCCACGCAGGACACGTAGCCGTGGCGGCTGTCGAAGAACGCGATGTGCGGGTTCAGCTCCAGGATCGCGCTCGCGTCGGTGACGCCCGGCATGCTCGTCACCGACGGCCCGACGAACTCGACCCCGAGGGCGCGGGAGGCCGGATCCGCCCAGTCGGCGCGCACGTCGGAGGCGTACGCGCTGTGCACGTCGCCGCTCAGCACGACCAGCCCGTCGGGGGCGGCGGCGAGCACGCGGGCGCGCGAGTCGGGGTAGCCGTCCCAGGCGTCGGCGCTGACGGGTTCGAGCGGGAACCTGCGCTGGGAGAAGAACACCGCCTGGGCGAGCACCTTCCACCGGGCCGTCGATCCATGCAGCCGGTCGGTCAGCCACTTCTCCTGCTCGGCGCCGAGCATGTCGCGCCCCTCGCGATACTGCCGCGTGTCGGCGAGCAGGAAGTCGGCCACCCGGCCGTACGGCCGCCGGCGGTAGTTCTGCAGGCCGGACCCGGACGGGCGGACGCGCAGCGGCTGGTGCTCGTAGTACGCCTTGAACGCGGCGGCCCTGCGCTTGAGGAAGGCGGCGGGGCTGCCGCCGTCACCGGGCAGCGCGCCCGCCCAGTTGTCGCGGACCTCGTGGTCGTCGGGGATCGCGATCCACGGCGCGGCGGCGTGGGCTGCCTGCAGGTCCGGGTCCATCTTGTAGCGGGCGTAGCGGTCGCGGTAGGCGCCCAGTGTCGTGCACTCGGCCGTCGACTCCAGCGGGCGCACCCAGCGGCCCGGCTTGGGGTTCTTCGGCTTGCCGTACTCGTAGATGTAGTCGCCGAGGTGGAGGACCAGGTCGGGCCGCTCGCCGGCGAGGTGGCGCAGCGCGGTGAAGTAGCCGTGCTCGTAGCGCTGGCAGGAGACGAAACAGAACCGGACGGGGGCGGTCGAATCCGGGCCGGGCGCGGTCCTGGTGCGGCCCACCGGGCTGACGTGGCCCTCGATGGAGAAGCGGTAGAAGTAGTCGGCCGCGGGCCGCAGCCCGGTCACCCGTACGTGCACGCTGTGCGCCCAGTCCGGCTGCGCGGGGGCCGTGCCCGACTGGAGGACCTTCGTGAACCCCTCGTCCTCGGCGAGCTCCCACCGTACGGTCATCGCCCGGCTGGGCATGCCGCCGGGCTGTGTCGGATGCAGCGGCTCGGGGGCCAGACGGGTCCACAGGATCACGCCGTCGGATAACGGCTCTCCTGACGCCACCCCCAAGGTGAACGGATACCCCATTTTCGCCATGGGTTCGATCCTGCCCTACAGATCCCGGTCGTGCGGGGAGGTCGGCCGAGGCGAGAATGTGAACAAGCTCTTGCTCGACGGCCATAATGGGAGCCGTGAACCAGCGTAAGGACTCCGGCGGCACGGCCGCGCCGGTCAAGGCGAAGCGGGGGACGGCCGGTTCGGCGTCCGAACGGCGCGACCACCTCGTCAAGCTCGCCGCCGAGTTGTTCGCGCGCAAGGGCTTCCAGGCCACCACGGTGCGGGAGATCGCGCTTGAGGCCGGCATCCTCTCCGGGAGCCTCTACCACCACTTCGACTCCAAGGAGACGATCGTCGACGAGGTGCTGCGCACCTTCCTCGAGGATCTGATCACCCGCTACCGCGCGGCGCTGACCACGCACGCCGACCCGCGTTCTGTCCTGGCGGAGATGGTCCGCATCGGCTTCGGCACGCTGGAGGACCACCGGGCGGCCATCACGGTCATGCAGAACGACTGGAACTACCTGCGCTCGCTGCCCGGCGACCGGTTCGACTACCTGGTGCGGGCCGAGGACGAGGTCGAGCGCATGTGGGTGGAGCAGATCACGAGCGGCCAGGCCGCCGGCCAGTTCCGCCCCGACGTCGATCCCAAGCTCACCTACCGGATGATCCGCGACACGATCTGGGTGACCGTGCGCTGGTTCCGCCCGGGCGGCAGGCTCGACACCGACGCCCTGGCCGACCACTTCGTCAAGCTGCTGTTCGACGGCCTGGCGACCGGCGAGCGGGCGAGCCAGCCGTCATGACGCTACTCAAGGCCGTACGGCACGCGCTGACCGAGCTCGCCGACCCCGCGCGCGCCGCCTCCATGCGGTCGTACATGAAGTCGGAGATGCCGTTCCTCGGGGTGACGGCCGTGCCGCGGCGGGCCGCGCTGCGCAAGGTCTTCGCCGAGCACCGGCTGGACAGCGCCCCCGAGTGGCGCAGGGCGGTGCTGGCGCTGTGGCGCGAGGCGGAATACCGCGAGGAGCGCTACGCCGCCATCGAGCTGTCCGCGCACCGCTTCTACCGGTCCTGGCAGACGCTCTACACCATCCCCATGTACGAGGAGATGGTCGTCACCGGGGCCTGGTGGGATCTGGTCGACGACATCGCCGTGCACCGGATCGGCACGCTGCTGCGCCTGTACCCCGAGAGCATGCGCCGCCTGGTGCTGGAGTGGGCGCACGACCCCGACCTGTGGAAGCGGCGCACCGCCATCCTGTGCCAGAACTCGTTCAAGGATCGGACCGACGTCCACCTGCTCTACGCCTGCATCGAGCCGAGCCTGTCGGACACCGACTTCTTCGCCCGTAAGGCGATCGGCTGGGCGCTGCGGGAGTACGCGAAGACCAACCCGCAGGAGGTGCTCCGCTACGTGAAGCACCAGGGCATCAGCGGGCTGAGCCGCCGCGAGGCGCTGCGCAACATCCCTGACGCGTAGAGCAGGCGGGGCTGGTCAGGCGGGGCGGAACGAGTCGCGCGCCTGCGGGGCCGCGTGCTTGATCATGAGGTGCCGGGTGACCGAGTACTCCAGCACGGCCTCCTGGCTCATGTCCTTGCCGAACCCGCTGCCCTTCACGCCTCCGTGCGGCGCCTCCGAGGCGATCGGCAGGTGGTCGTTCACCCAGGTCACGCCCACGTCCAGCCGGTGGGAAACGCGCAGGGCGCGGGCCACGTCCGTGGACCACACCGACGAGGCCAGCCCGTACGGCGTGGCGTTGGCGAGCCGCACCGCCTCGTCCTCGCCGTCGAACGGCATCGCCACCAGCACCGGGCCGAAGACCTCGCTCCGCACGATCTCGCTCGCCGGGTCGGCGTCGGCGATCAGCGTCGGCGCGTAGTGGAAGCCGGGGCCGTCGATCGGCGCGCCCCCGTGGACGACGCGGCCGGACGCCCTGGTCACGAAGCCGTGCACCCGCTCCCGGTGCTCGGCGCTGATCAGCGGGCCGATGTCGGCGTCCGGCGCCCAGGGGTCGCCGGGCCGGACGCGGGCGACGGCCTCCCGCAGCGCCTCGACCGCCTCGGCGTACCGCGACCTCTCGACGTACACCCTCGTCGCGGCCGTGCAGTCCTGGCCGGTGTTGTAGGTGGCGCCCATGACCACCCCGGCCGCCATGTCCTCAAGCGAGGCGTCGGCGAACACGAGCGCGGGCGCCTTGCCGCCCAGCTCCAGATGGACCCGCTTGAGGCCGTCCACCGCGCCGCGCATGACCTCGCGGCCGGTGGCGGTGGACCCGGTGACGCTGACCATGTCCACGCCGGGGTCGGTCACCAGGGCCCGCCCCACGTCCGCGCCGCCGGTCACCACCCGTACGAGGCCCTCCGGGGCCCCGGCCTCGGCGAACAGCTCGGCGAGCCGCAGCGTGGTGCGGGGCGTCCGGGGAGCCGGCTTGATCACGACGGCGTTCCCCGCGGCGACGGCCGGGCCGATCTTCCAGACCGCCATGATGAGGGGGAAGTTCCACGGCGCGATCGCCCCCACGACCCCGATCGGCCGCCTGATCAGCACCGACGTGTATCCGGCGCTGAACACGCCGGCGCCCGTGCCGTCCAGGGACCTGGCCGCGCCGGCGAAGAACCGGAGGTTGTCGGCGGCGAAGGTCAGCTCGCCGTCCCGGAACACGGCGGCGGGCTTGCCGGTCTCCTCGACCTCCAGCCGGGTCAGCTCCGCGGCGTCCCGCTCGACGAGGTCCGCCAGGCGCAGCAGCACCCGCGCCCGCTCCCCCGGCGTCGTCTCGCGCCACTGCTCGAAGGCCTCCCGGGCTCCGCGGACGGCCCGCGCCACCCCGTCGAGCGGGGTGTCGGGCACCTCCTCGATGACCCGGGCGTCGGCGGGATTGATCAATGTCGTCATGAGGTCGTCCTCAACTGTCGAAGCCGATGCCGAAACGGTCGAGTGACCGCAGCCAGGGCCCTCTGCGGCCCTCGTTCTGGTCGGCGCGGGCGAGTTCGCGGCGGGTGAGCTGCACCACAGGCCAGCGCAGCGGCTCGGGCGGGAACGGCACCGGGTGGCGGCGGACCATGCCCAGCCGCGTCCGCGCGGTGGACCGCCGGGCCAGCAGGTCGAGGCCGGTCAGCGCGCCGAACCTGGATGCGCCGACGCCGAGGCCGGTGTATCCGAGGGCGTAGGCCAGCCGCCCGCCCATCGCCGTGCCGAAGAACGGGGTGAACCGGCTGGTCGAGTCGATCATCCCGCCCCACCTGTGCGTGAAGCGCAGGCCGCGCAGCTGCGGGAACGTCGCGAAGAAGTGCCGCGCGAGCCGCTCGTGCGTGGCGTCGCGCTGCTCGGAGCCGCCGCCGCCGAAGTTGTAGATCGCGTCGTACCCGCCCCACAGGATGCGATCGTCGCGGGTGAGCCGGTAGTAGTGGAACCGGTTGCCCGCGTCGGTCAGTCCCTGGCCCTCCGGCCACCGGAGCGACGCCCGCTGCTCGGGCGACAGCGGCTCGGTGACGAGCACGTAGTCCCAGACCGGCAGCACGAACAGGCCCAGCCTGCGCAGGGGGGAGGGGAAGGCGTTGGTGGCCAGCAGCACCTGCCCGGCGCTCACCGCGCCGCTCACCAAGCCGTGGCCTCTCGTCCCGGCCTCCACGCCGGTTCGCGTCCGGGTCAGCGTGGTGACCTCGGTGCCCTCGTGGATGCGCACCCCGAGCCGCGCCGCGACGCGGGCCAGGCCCCACGCGAGCCCGGCGGGGTCGAGGACGCCGCCGGTGCCGCGCAGGCGCAGCCCCGCGAGATAGGTGGGCGAGTCGACGTCCGCGCGCATCTCGTCGCGGCCGAGGAACACCGCGTCCTCGCCGTGCTCGCGGTGCAGCTTCTCGGCCCGCCTCAGCTCCTCCACCTGGTGGGGCGCCACCGCGACCGTGGTCTTGCCGACCAGGCGGAGGTCGGCGTCGATGTCGTGGTCGTCGGCGAAGCGGGCGATGGCCGCGAGGTTCGCCCGCCCCAGCGCGAGCAGGGCGGCGTTCTCCGACGGCCACAGGCGCGTCCCCTGGGCGAGCCCGTGGGTCAGGGAGTCGGAGACGAACCCGCCGTTGCGGCCGCTCGCGCCGTACGCGATCGACCGCGCCTCCACGAGGACGACGTCGCAGGCCGGGTTCTCCTCCTTGGCCAGCACGGCGGCCCACAGTCCGGTGAAACCGCCGCCGACCACCAGCAGGTCCGCCGTGGTGCGGCCGTGCAGGGGCTCGTACGGGCCGGGCGCCCCGGGCCGGTCGGTCCAGAAGACCCGTGGAGCGGCGTCCTCGATCAGACGGCTGCCCTTGGTCATTTGGCCGCGATGTTCTCGATGACGTCCGCGGCCACGCGCAGGCCGTCACGGCGGCGGATCTCCTCGCCGGCCGCCGCGAGCCGGTCGCGCAGGTCCTGGTCGCCGAGCAGCCTCTCGATGGCCCCGGTCAGCTCCTCGTCGGCGAATCCGTAGGTGTCCAGGCGGACGCCGTACCCGGTCTCGTGCACGCGCTGGGCGTTGTCGTACTGGTCCCAGAACAGCGGCATGACGATCATGGGCTTGCCGAAGTGGAACGCCTCGGTCGTCGTGTTGTTGCCGCCGTGCG
>NZ_BOOF01000063.1 GCF_016863095.1 Microbispora siamensis
CGTCGCTCCTCACAGAGCGGTCAGGCGAGCACGGGAGATCCGGCCCGTCGTTCCGCATGGTAGCCCCGACCCAGCGACCCGCTCCTTGGCAGAAGGGTTCCCCAAGCGCAGGGCGTTCATGCTCTATCCAACCCCCTGCTGGGGGTGACATGTTCCCGATACGCCGCAAGCGAACGAGGTTTTAAGGGAGCGCAAACACAATCGCGCGGTTATGCGATCGTCAGGTCCTCCGACGACCACCATAACCGCGCGATCAAGGTTGAGTTAGTGCGCGTCCTCGTACGCTTGGACGATCGAGGCGGCAATGCGACCGCGCTCGCTCACGGGGTGTCCGTGTGCCTTCGCCCAGGCGCGGATCTCCGCGCTCTTCTCGCGGGTCATGGCTCGCTGGCCCCCGCCGCCCGCACCACGACGGCGCCCACGGGCCTGCCCGCTGTCCGCGCGCCGCGCGCTGCTGACGAAAGGCGACAGGGCCTCGCGAAGCCGCTTCGCGTTGCCGTCGCTCAGGTCAATCTCATATGACGTGCCGTCAATCGCGAAGGTGACCGTCTCATTGGCCTCGCCGCCATCGAGATCGTCGATGAGAATCACCTGCGTGTGCTTGGCCATCCGGCAATCCTTTCGCAGCCCATAGTTTGATTCGTCAGCCAAACATATACCCGGTTTCCCCTGGCTGACAATTCATGATTGCGGATTCTCAGGAACCTCTGAGTCCGGTGACTTCTCGCGTGGCTCCCGTGCCGTGCGGAGGCCCGCCGCGTCGGAACGTACCAACTTTACGATGCCGTAGACGGCCGCGCCGGCGACGACCGCGGAAGGTATCAAGGCGGACAATACCTCTGTCATTCTGCCTCGCTCGTGCCGGGGGTGTCATTAGGTGCACCCGAGGAAATTCCGAGGACGTGGCAAGGCCGCCGGCCTCTTGCCGGGCCGGGCGCCCTGATACGACCATAGCGCCGGGAGGGACCAGGCGTGCCTTCCGGGGTGCCCCTGGAGGGCCGGGGTAATCCCTCGTCTCTCCAGCGGCCTTACCGGATGCACTCGAAATCGTACCCAGAATGCCGACCCCACCGGTCACCGATCCTGGGCCGTCCCGCCGTTTCAGCCGCTTGCGCACTTCCCGGGCGGCGGGGCCGCACGCCCCCGGGTTCCCCCTAGTCCAGGCCGTAGCCGCTGGTGAGCGGCTTGCCGACCAGGACGAACAGGCACGGACGGACAAGTGCGAAGGGGCAAACACGTCCCGCGGAAAAGGCCGGACCGAGGACGTACGCCGTTGAAGAGCCCGGGTGAAACGAGGAGCCCGCGTCACGGCGGCCGGATCTTCACAAGGGGGCCCGGCACCCTTCTCGTACGGCGCGCACGGCTCGCGGGATATACGCGCAAGCAGATCGGCACAGCCCGGAAGCCTCGTAAAAAGAGAGGACCGGCCGGTTCCATCAAGATCGACGGGCGGGAGGTCTGAAGATCGAAAAAAGGAGCGAGGGCACAATCACGTGGACGGCCCGGACGGTCGTGGCGTCAGAGTTTCCCACGGCCAAACGATCCCCGCATTCCGCGGACGTCGCCTGCGGCCGGGTAGAGCGGGTGGGGATCCGGGAGCGCCATAAGGGCCTGTGCGGCTCCATGCGGCCCCATAAGCGCCCCTGACGGTTCCTTAAGCCGCCCGTGGGCGGATATGGCCCGGGCGGGACGGCGGGGGCGACTCTTAAGGATTGACGCCGGGGGCGGCCTCGCGGTCATTGGGCACCTCTCGGGACGGTGAACCCAAGCATGGCATGCCCGGGAGGCTCCGCAAGGTTTTTCCGTCACAGCGGGGTGAACGGGCTGTGCGGACGGACCATAGCCACTCATAGAAAAACGGGGCCGATGGTCCGTTCCATCGGCCCCGTCTGTCGTCGTTACTTGACCTTGACCACCACGGTGTTGGCGACCTTGTCATGCAGCGCCTGATGCAGCGGCTTGTCCCACAACAGCCACAGCACGTTCAGAAGGGAGGCGAGGCTCGCGAGGTAGCTGATAACGGGAATCCACTGCAGGAACTCGAAAACGTAGAGCACGCCGGCGCGCTTGAGCGCCGCATCCTGGGGAAGCCCGCCCGCGTCGAGAGTGCCTCCGACCGGAACGACCTTGATTCCCATGACTTTCTTGCCGAGCGTCTGCCCCTGCGCCCGCAGCATGAGGAATTCGTAGGCGACCATGACGAGGCCGCCCAGGATCGCCGTGAGCAGTGACGCGAGGAAGTAACCGCTTCCGGTGGTGAACACCCCCGTCGTCGGGTCGATGCTCGCGTTGGTGACGACGATCCCCGTGATCACGAGCGTGATGATCCCGAAGGGGATGCCGACGATCACGCCGTCGATGATGCGGGCGACGAGGCGCTGCCACCACTCCGCGAGCGGGGCCGGGGCACCAGGGGGAATCGGCCCCGAGGCCGCGTACGGCTGGCCGAAGCCGGGCTGCCCATAGCCCTGCTGGCCGTACTGCTGCTGCCCGTAACCGGGCTGCTGGCCGTAGCCCTGCTGGGGGGACGACTGGGCGTACTGCTGCTGGCCGTACTGCTCCTGGCCGTACTGCTGCTGCCCATAGCCCTGCTGGCCGTACTGCTGCTGCCCGTAACCGGGCTGCTGGCCGTAGCCCTGCTGAGCGCCGTAGCCCTGCTGCTGGCTCTGCTGGGCGCCGTACCCCTGCTGCTGGCCGTAGTCCTGGGAGGCGGCCTGCTGGCCGTAGCCGCCCTGGGACGGCTGGCCGTACTGCTGCTGGCCCTGCTGGGCGCCGTAGCCCTGCTGGCCGTACTGCTGGCCGTAGCCCTGCTGCGGGCCGGTCTGGCCATACCCCTGCTGGCCGTAACCCTGCTGCGGGCCGGTCTGGCCGTACCCCTGCTGGCCGTACTGCTGCTGCCCATAACCGGGCTGCTGGCCGTAGCCCTGCTGCTGGGCGGCCTCCTGGCCGTAGCCCTGCTGCGGGCCGGTCTGGCCATACCCCTGCTGGCCGTACTGCTGCTGCCCGTAACCGGGCTGCTGGCCCTGCTGGGCGCCGTAGCCCTGCTGCTGCCCCTGCTGCTGGCCGTAGCCGCCCTGGGCGGGGTCGTAGCCGGGCGGCTGCTGCGGGCCCGTGTGTTGCCCGCGATAGCTGACGACCGTGACGTCGGGGTCGTAGTCCTGGGGTTGTCTGTCCGTGTTGTACCCGGGGTTCGATGACGGCGGTGGCGTTCCGTCCGACTCGTCCTGGGGGTACGGCGGCTGTCCGGTGCTCACCGTGTCACCTCGTTTCGAAGACGCATGCGCCGCACGTCTGTAGCACACGCTGATATTGCCAAAAGTAGCGACAGGTGTATCAACAGTCACCTTTGCAGCCGCCGACAACCCCCGTCAAGATCGGTGATCAATGCCCATCAATGGCGATCAATGACGGTCGAGGTGCAGCAACATCCGGGTGTTCCCCAGCGTGTTCGGCTTGACGTGCTCCAGGTCGAGGAACTCGGCGACGCCCTCGTCGTACGACGCGAGCAGTTCCGCGTACACCTCCTGGGAGACCGGGGTGCCCTGGATGGGTGTGAAGCCGTGCCTGGCGAAGAACTCCACCGCGAAGGTGAGACAGAAGACCCTCCGCACACCGAGGTCCCTGGCGGTCTCGATGAGCGCGGCGACGATCCGGTGGCCGATGCCCCCGCCGCGTGCCGCGGGGTCCACCGCGACGGTCCTGATCTCGGCCAGGTCCTCCCACAGCACGTGCAGCGCGCCACAGCCGACGACCTGCCCGCCCGTCTCGGCCACCCAGAACTCCTGGACGTCCTCGTACAGCGTGACCGTGCTCTTCTTGAGCAGGCGGGGACCGACGCCCGAATACGCGTCGACGAGGCGCCGGATCGCCCGGACGTCCGGCGTCCTGGCCCGGCGCACCGTCACGGCCGTGGCACCCGACTCACTGGATGTCTGCGCGGCGACCTGCTCCATGACCGGCCAGCCTAGCCGGACCGCGGCCGATCCCACGCGGTCGGTACGGATCGCGCCGCTACGGATAACGGTCATGTCCAAACACGACACCCGACACGATGCTTGACCCTGCGTAGCCATCAGGATACGGACGGATGCACGGCCCCGCCCTGAGGTGACTGTTCCGGTTCGTCCCACTTTTTTCATCCGCCCGAGCTGCACGGCCAATGCCTCAGATCGCTCTAAACCCAGGTGAACGCGGACGCATCACTACCGTTCCCGTGACCCGACCGTGATCGTTTGGTTGTCAAACGTAGACGGGTTTCGGAGTTCTGGTTGAGCAAGAACTCGCCGTGCACTATCGTCCAGCGACGATGCCGGTCATCGTGAGCGCTCACGGCGACCGGGCGCCGAATCTTCGAAGCACCGAGTGCGAAGGGGAACCGGGGACCCAACTGCAGGATCAGGATCGGTTCGATCTCGGATCGTCAAGGGGTGAATCCGCAAAGGTAGGGCTACTCCGGCCCGAACCCGTCAGCTAACCCGGTAGGCGCTCAGAGGTGCCCCGCCGTACGGCCCCGTCTCGACGACGGGCCCGCCGCGGGCACATGTGGGAGAGGAGCTCGGTTGCGCATGCGTGGAGGACGGCCGGCGGGCAGGCACGCCCGCGGCCGAGGGTCCGGATCCGGCACGGCCGGTCCGGGTGCCGTCCGCCGCTTGGCGTTCGTCGGCGTCGCGATCACCGCGATCACGTTCGGCGCCCCGGTGGTCCGCGCCACCGCCGACCCCAAGCCGAGCCTCAAGGAGCTCACCGCGCAGGTCGAGAGCCTCTACACCGAGATCGAGACCCTCACCGAGCAGTACAACGGCGAGCGCGTGCGCCTGAAGGCGGCCGAGCGGTCCGCCGACCTCGCCAAGAAGAACCTCGCCAAGAGCGAGGCCGAACTCGAGGTCCGTCGGCAGAAGGCGAGCGCCCTCGCGCAGCACTCCTACATGACCAACGGGCTCGGCAACGCGCTCGTGCTCATCGACAGCGACGCCGACCCGCGGCGATACCTGGACCAGGCCTCCACGACGTACGCGCTGGAGCTGCAGGAGAGCCAGGAGGTCGCCGAGGTTACCAAGGCCATGGACGCCGCCGCGCGGGCCAGGGAGAGCGCCTCCGCCCGGCAGGCCGAGGTCAAGAAGCTCCTCAGCGGCCTCGACTCACGGCGCGACAAGATCACCAAGCTGATCAAGAAGACCGAGAGCAACCTCTACCGGCAGGTCTCCCGGACGGTCGGCGCCGAGACGCGCAGCAGGATGTCGTTCCCCATCGTGGGCGACGGCAAGGCCGCCCAGGCGGCGCGCTGGGCCCTCAAGCAGCAGCTCAAGCCGTACGTGTGGGGCGCCGAGGGGCCCGGCTCCTTCGACTGCTCGGGCCTGGTCATGGCGGCCTACCAGTCCGTCGGCATCAGCCTGCCTCACTACACGGGCGACCAGTGGACGGCCGGCACGCACATCTCCCGCGACCAGCTCCGCCCCGGCGACCTGGTGTTCTTCTACCCCGACCTGCACCACGTGGGCATCTACATCGGCGGCGGCTACATGATCCACGCGCCGCGCACGGGAGACGTCATCCACATCGCGAAGATCGCCGGGCGGCCGTTCGCGGGAGCGGTGCGCGTCGCCGACTGAGCCCTTCTCGCCGGAGGGCGTCGCGGACGCGGTCAGATGAGGCGGCGGCGCGCCGCCCAGGCGACGGCCTCGATCGCGGTGGCGACGCCGATCCGGTCGCAGATGCACCGCAGCCGGCGCCGCACGGTGCGCCCGCTGACGTCGAGACTGCGGCCCACCCGGTCGGCGGTCACGCCCTTGGCCAGCTCCGCGAGGAGAAGCAGATCCTCTTCGGTGAGACCGGCACGCTCAAGGTCCGAGGCGAGATTGTCACCTCGGTAGACGACCTCGGGAACACCCATCGTCCGCCCTCCCCCACGACGATGCTTCGTCGGCCCACCCTTCAGGGACGGTAAACGCCTGCCATGAAGGTCGTCAAGGTTCGGAGTCGAGCCTCCGGCCGTACGCAGCCTCTGTAGCGGAGCGGGCCGTGGGCCATCGCCTTTCCTCCGCCTCCCTTACGCACTTCCAGGTGCCTTCTTACCGAAAGAGAGCAGCTCTCCTTACGCTCCTTGCCACGCCGGAAGGACACGCCGGAAGGAGAGGAACTCATGAGAGCACTGGTGGCACGGGATGGGGCCGTACGGGTCGTCGAGGTGGCAGAGCCCGAGCCGGGGCCTGGGCAGGTGCGGATCAGGGTCGAGGCGGCGGCCGTGAACCCCGTCGACCTGTTCACGGCCGCGGGCGCCCTCGCCGACAGCGGGCTCATGGCGCACCTGGAGACGTACGCACTCGGCTGGGACGTGGCGGGCGTGGTCGATGGGACCGGACCGGGAGTGACGGGCGTACGCCCGGGCGAGCGGGTCATCGGGCTGTCGGACCGGCTGACGGAGCCGCTCAAGACCCAGGCGGACCTGGTCGTGCTGGACGAGACGGCCGTCGCGCCCGCGCCCGCCGGGGTGGCCGCGCCCGAGGCGTCGACGCTGCCGCTGAACGCGCTCACCGCCGTCCAGGCGCTCGATCTCGCCGGGCTCGCCGAGGGTGAGACCCTGCTCGTCACGGGAGCGGCCGGTGGCGTCGGCGGCTATCTCGTGGAGCTGGCCGCAGCACGGGGGCTCAGGGTCGCCGCGGTCGCCGCGCCCGGCGACGAGGCACTCGTCCGGGGCTTCGGCGCGGAATGGTTCGTCCCGAGGGGCGCCGACCTGGCCGCGGCCGTCAGAGCCGTCGTCCCCGGCGGCGTGCACGGCCTGGTGGACGCGGCGGTCGTCGGCCTGCCCGCGCTGGACGCCGTGCGCAACGGGGGCGCGTTCGTCGCCGTCGTCGCGGGGCAGGCCCCCGTCCCGCTGCGCGGCATCCGGGTCTCGACGGTGTTCGTCCGCGCCGACGCGGCCCAGCTCCGGGACGTCGCGAAGCTCGCCGAGGCGGGACGGCTGAGCATGCGGGTCGCCGGCACCTATCCGCTTGAGCGGGCGGCCGAGGCGCACGAACGCCTGCGGAGAGGCGGCCTGCGCGGCCGGCTGGTCCTGCTGCCCTGATTCGCCTACGCCGCTACGCCTGTCTCGGCGCACGGCTGCGGGCCGGACGGTCATACCGTCCGGCCCACCCCCAGGAGATTAGGCGCCGGGATCAGGCGCGGCCGAGCAGCTCGCGCACCCGGTCGCGGCCCACGGCCAGCAGCAGCGTGGGCAGCCGCGGGCCGGTGTCGCGGCCGACGAGCAGCCGGTAGAGCAGGGCGAAGAAGGCGCGCTGGGCGGCCTTCAGCTCGGGCGTGGCCGCCTTGGCGTCCATGTCGAGCCCGGCCTGCACCTTCGGCACGCCGTACACGAGCGTGGTCAGCCCGTCGAGCGACCAGTGCTCGTCGAGGCCCTCCACCAGCAGGCGCAGCGACTCCCGGTCCTGCTCGCCGAGCGTGTCGAGCAGCTCCTTGTCGGGCGTCTCGCGCACCTGCGTGCGCTCCTCCGCGGGCACGTACGTGTTCACCCAGTGCTGGGCCCGGTCGAGCCGCGGCCGCAGCTCGTCCAGCCCGGTGATCTCCGGGTCGAACGCGCGCAGGATGCGCAGCGTCTGCTCCTCGTGCCCGGTGGTGATGTCCACGACCGAGGCGAGGGTCCGGTAGGGCAGCCGCCGCGGCGTCTCCGGCAGGACCCGGGATGCGGTGCTCGACGCGCGGCGGTAGGCCGCCTGGTCGGCCGGCAGCGCCGTGCCGTCCTGCACCTTCCTGGTCAGCGTGTCCCACTCGTCGTACATGCGCTGGATCTCCTGGTCGAAGGAGACCTTGAACGACTGGTTGGGACGGCGGCGGGCGTACAGCCAGCGCAGCAGCGCGGGCTCCATGATCGACAGAGCGTCGGCCGGGGTCGGCACGCCACCCTTGGAGCTGCTCATCTTGGCCATGCCGCTGATGCCGACGAAGGCGTACATCGGCCCGATCGGCTGCGGGGCGTCGAACACCTCGCGGACGATCTGGCCGCCGACGACGAACGAAGAGCCCGGCGAGCTGTGGTCCACACCCGACGGCTCGAAGACCACGCCCTCGTAGGCCCAGCGCATCGGCCAGTCGACCTTCCACACCAGCTTGCCGCGGGTGTGCTCGGACAGCAGGACGGTCTCACCGTGGCCGCACACGCAGGTGTAGGACATCGCGGTGGTCTCGTCGTCGTACGACGTGACCGTGGTCAGGTCGCGGTCGCAGACCGAGCAGTAGGGCTTGTAGGGGTAGTAGCCCCCGGCGCCGGAGCCGTCGTCCTCGCTCGCGGCCCCCGAGCCCTCCAGGGCGGCGGCCTCGTCGGCGTCCGTGACCTCCTTGGCCTTGGCCTTCTTGGTGCGGTACTGGTCGAGGATCGCGTCGATCCTCCGCCGCTCGCGCATGGCGAGCAGCACCTGCTCCCGGTACGCGCCGGAGGTGTACATCTGCGTCTGACTGATGCCGTGGAACTCCACGCCGAGCTCGTTCAACGCGGCGATCATCGGCGCCTTGAAGTGCTCGGCCCAGTTCGGGTACTCGCTGCCGGGCGGGGCCGGGACGGTGGTCAGCGGCTTGCCGATGTGCTCGTTCCAGGCGGGGTCGATTCCCACCGGAACCTTGCGGAAGCGGTCGAAGTCGTCCCACGAGATGATGTGCACGCACTCGTGGCCGCGACGCCTGATCTCGTCGGCCACCAGGTGCGGGGTCATGACCTCGCGCAGGTTGCCCAGGTGGATCGGGCCGGACGGGCTGAGGCCGGACGCGCAGACGACGGGTTTGCCCGGTGCGCGCCGTTCAGCCTCGGCGATGACCTCATCGGCGAAACGCGCCACCCAGTCGGCGTCCATCACGTCAGTCCTCTCTGAACGGGATCCTGCCTTCTATGGTCCCGTACGCGAGGGAGTCGTCAGGACGCGTTACGGGCGTAGACCAGCCGCAGGCCGATCAGCGTGAGCCAGGGCTCGTGCACGTCGATCGTACGGGCCTCGCCGATGACGAGCGGCGCACCGGTGCCCGTGGCGACCACGGTGACGTCGTCGGGGTCGGAGGCCAGCTCGGCCGTCATGCGGTCCACGATCCCGTCGACCAGGCCGGCGAAACCGTAGATGATGCCCGACTGGAGCGCCTCCACCGTGTTCTTGGCGATCACCGACCGCGGCCGGACCAGCTCGACCTTGTGGAGCTGGGCCCCGGCCGTGGCCAGCGCGTCCACCGAGATCTCCAGGCCGGGCGCGGTCACCGCGCCGACGTACTCGCCCCGGGCCGAGACGGCGTCGAACGAGGTGGCCGTGCCGAAGTCCACGATCACGCACGGCCCGCCGTACAGGGTGGTGGCGGCGAGCGCGTTCACGATGCGGTCGCTGCCGACCTCCTTGGGGTTGTCCATCCGGACCGGGACGCCGGTGCGCACGCCGGGCTCGACGACCACCGCAGTGACGTCGCCGTAGTAGCGCCGGGACATCTCCCGCATCTCGTTGAGCACCGACGGGACCGTGGAGCAGATCGCGATGCCGCTGATGTCGGCGTCCTTGAGCAGCGGCGACTGCCCGAGCAGACCCTGGAGCACCACCGCGATCTCGTCCGCCGTACGGCGGGGGTCGGTGGCGATCCGCCAGTGCTCGATCACCTCTTCACCCTCGAACAGGCCCAGCACCGTGTGGGTATTGCTGACGTCGATGGTGAGCAGCATTCCCTGATTATGCCTCACGAAGATCCAGGCCCAGATCGAGTGCCGGGGCCGAGTGGGTGAGCGCGCCGACGGCCAGGTAGTCGACCCCGGTCTCGGCCACCGCGCGCGCCGCGTCCAGGGTCAGGCCGCCGCTCGACTCCAGCCGCGCCCGCCCGGCCACGAGCCGTACGGCCTCGGCGAGCTGGTCCACGGTGAAGTTGTCGAGCAGGATCTCGTCGGCGCCCTCGGCCAGGACCGGCTCGATCTGGTCGATGCGGTCCACCTCGACCTCGATCGGCAGGCCGGGGAAGGCCTGCCGTACGGCCCGGAACGCCTCGGCGACGCCTCCGGCGGCGACGACGTGGTTGTCCTTGATCAGGGCGGCGTCGTGCAGGCCCATCCGGTGGTTGACCCCGCCGCCGGCCCGTACGGCGTACTTCTCCAGGGCGCGCAGCCCTGGCAGGGTCTTGCGGCTGTCGCGGATGCGGGCGCCGGTGCCCTCGACGGCGTCCACCCAGCGGCGGGTCTGGGTCGCGATGCCGGACAGGTGGGTGAGGAAGTTGAGCGCGGTGCGCTCCATCGTGAGCAGGTCCCTGGTCGCGCCCCGCACGGTCATCACCACGTCGCCGGGGCGCACCCGGTCGCCGTCGGCGGCGTGCCGCTCGACCTCGACCTGCCCGGTGGCCTGCCGGAAGACGGTCTCGGCCACGGCCAGACCCGCGACCACGCCCTCCTTGCGGGCCACCACGTCGGCGACGGCCCGCTGGTCGGCGGGGATGGTCGCGACCGAGGTCACGTCCTGTCCCCCGGCCAGGTCCTCCTCCAGCGCGGCGCGGACGAGACCGAGCACGGCGTCCGGGTCGAGTCCGGCCTTGTCCAGCTCGGTCCGCAGTTCCTCGTGAGGCGTGTACGTCAAGGTCAGTCCCTCCGCCGTCAGGGCGATGTCGATGTGCGCCCGCCAGTGGGCGTCGTCGCGGTCGGGGTGGTCCTCCCGCCAGTGCGAGCCGCGGGTCTCCTCGCGCACGGCCGCCGCGGCGACCAGTGCGGAGGCCACCGTGAGGAGGTTGGTGGCCTCCCACGACTCGGTGCAGGGCTCGACCGCGACCGGCGTCCAGCGGGCGTCGGACAGCGCGCGGGCGACCTGCGCGAGACTCCGGTCGCTGCGCAGCACCCCGGCGCCCCGGCTCATGTGGCTCTGGATCCTCGGCCGCGTACGCGGGTCCACCAGGCCCTCGGGGCGTTCGTCGGCCGGGGCGGGCTCGCGCGGGGTGAGCTTCTTCGCGGCCAGGTCGGCGGCGATGCGCTCGCCGTAGACGAGCCCCTCCAGCAGGGAGTTGGAGGCCAGCCGGTTGGCGCCGTGCACGCCCGTGCAGGCCACCTCTCCGCAGGCGTACAGGCCGGGCACGCTGGTCCTGCCGTACAGGTCGGTGCGCACGCCGCCGCTCGCGTAGTGGGCGGCCGGGGCGACGGGGATGGGCTCGGTGACGGGGTCGATGCCGTGCTCCCGGCAGACGGCGAGGATCGTGGGGAACCTGGAGCGCCACTTCTCCTCGCCGAAGTGGGTGGCGTCGAGGTAGACGTGGTCGGCGCCGGTCCGCGCCATCTGGCGCATGATCGCCTTGGCGACCACGTCGCGGGGCGCGAGGTCGGCCAGCTCGTGGACACCCTGCATGAAGCGCTCGCCGGTCGCGTCGATCAGCACGGCGCCCTCGCCGCGCACGGCCTCGGAGACGAGGGGCTGCTGGCCGGTCGAGCCCTCCCCCAGCCACAGGACCGTGGGGTGGAACTGCACGAACTCGATGTCCCTTACCACCGCGCCGGCCCGCAAAGCGAGCGCCACGCCGTCCCCGGTGGACACGACGGGGTTGGTGGTGGCCGCGTAGACCTGGCCCATGCCGCCGCTGGCCAGCACCACGGCCCCGGCCCGTACGGCGCCGACGCCGTCGCGCGCGCCCTCCCCCATCACGTGGAGCGTGACCCCGCAGGCGTGGCCCTCGGCGTCGAGGAGGAGGTCGAGGGCGAGGGCGTGCTCGATGACCTCGATGCGGGGCTCGGCCAGCACCGCCTCGGCCAGGGCCCGCTGCACCTCGGCGCCCGTGGCGTCGCCGCCCGCGTGGACGATCCGGTTGCGGTGGTGGCCGCCCTCGCGGGTGAGCTGGAGCTCGCCGTCGGTGTCGCGGTCGAACTCCGCGCCGTGGCTCATCAGCCGCTTCAGCGCGTCGGGGCCCTCGGTGACCAGGACGCGTACGGCCTCCTCGTCGCACAGGCCGACCCCGGCGACGAGCGTGTCCCTCAGGTGCTCGTCGGGGGTGTCCTCGGGGTCGAGGACGGCGGCGATGCCGCCCTGGGCCCACCGGGTCGACCCGGCCGACAAGACGTCCTTGGTGACCACGAGCACCCGCGCCACGGGGTCGAGTTCGACGTGGCGCAGCGCCACGGTGAGGCCGGCGATGCCGGACCCGATCACGACCACGTCGGCCTCGACGGTCCAGCCGGGTGCGGGGGCGGTGAGTCTGCGTGCGAGCGCCACCATGAGGGGATCCCCTTTCGTCATAATGACGATAACGCCCCCCTGGCGATGGTGACGCCCCGCCCCCTCCTACAGCCCCGGCCCCACCTCGGGCCCCGGCCCCTCCTGCGAGGGGCCCGCTGCGGCGTCGGTGCAGAGCTGGGCGGTCAGAGTGGCGTAGGCCCATTCCTCCCACCTGTCCTGCGACCAGCCACGGTCCTGCACGAAGAGCAGATACAGCTGCGGGCTGAGCAGGCAGAACAGCAGGTCCGCCGCCATCGCGACGGAGACGTCCGGGCGGGCGCCGGGTTTGCCGGCCAGCGCTTGCGCCGCGGCGTGCTGCACGACGTAGCGCGGATCGGGGCCGTCGGGCCATTGCGCGGCGATCTGCGGGTCGGTGGCCCCGGCGGACGCGATCATCGGCATGAGCGGGGCGACCCGGCCGAGGATCTCACTCGTGCCGCGCACGTGCGCGCGCAACTGGCCGGCCGCCGTGGGCTCCGCGCACGCGGCGCGGAACCATTCACGGTCCATGACGGCCACCGGCTCGGTGTCGCCGGCGATGGACGTGTCGACGACGTCCTTGAACAGCGTGCGCTTGTTGCCGAAGACGAAGTAGACCGTCTGGACGGCCACGCCCGCCCGGTCGGCGACCTCCTGCAGGCTCGTCGCCCCATAGCCCTGCGCGACGAAAAGCTCCCGCGCCGCCTGGATGACCTTCTCCCGGGTGCGGCGTGAGCGCTCGGCCCGTTTGTCCGGCCGCTTGACGGTGTCCATGGCGCGAGTATATCTCTAGAGTTGGTCACTAGAGTTTGACTCTAAAGAGATGGAGCGGAGCCATGGACAAGCCGAACGAGACCGAACGGGACCAGGAGGAGGCCGTACGCCGGGCACTGGAGAGGTACTACCGCGCCGGGAAGCCGCCCTGGGACACCGGTGTGACGCCGCCCGAGCTGGTCGCACTGATCGAGGGGCACGGGGAGAGGCGAGACGCGCTGCCGCCAGGCCGCGCCCTGGAGCTCGGCTGCGGCACCGGAACCAACGCCGTATACCTGGCCCGGCACGGGTGGGAGGTCGTGGCCGTCGACCTCGTCGACCGCGCGATCGAGCAGGCCCGGGAGAAGGCCGCCGCCGCGGGAGCGGCCGTACGGCTGCTGCACGGGGACGCCACCCGGCTCGACGAACTGGACGCCCCCGGCCCCTACGACCTGTTCTTCGACCTGAGCTGCTACTGCGGCATCCCGCCGCACCGCCGTGACGCCTACGCCGCCGGGCTCACCCGCCGCGCCGCTCCCGGTGCACGGCTGCTGATGTTCGGGTACGGCCCGGGAACGCTCGACGACAAGTTCTCCGGCGTCACCGCCGACGAGCTGCGGGCCAGGTTCGCCGGCTGGGAGCTGGTCGACGTCACCCCCGGGACGAACCCGTTCCCCACCTTCTGGTTCACACTGCGCGCCGGGGCGGCCTGAGCCCCCTACAGGGTCAGGACCACGTTGTCGATGAGGCGGGTGGTGCCCACCTTGGCGGCCACGGCCAGGATCGCCTCGCCGCGGTGGTCGTCGCCGACCGGCGCGAACGTCGCGGGGTCGGCCAGGATCAGGTAGTCGAGCAGCAGCGGCGGGTCGAAGCGGGCGGCCTCCTCCAGCACGGCCCGCGCGGCGTCGAGGATCCCGGCCGGTCCGGCGGTCCGGGCCCGCGCCTCGCCCGCCCGCAGCGCCCGCGACAGCGCGAGCGCGGTGCGGCGGTCGGCCTCGGACAGATACCTGTTGCGGCTCGACAGCGCGAGGCCGTCCGGCTCCCGCACGGTCGGGGCGCCGACGATCGACACCGGGACGTCGAGGTCGGCCACCATCCGCCGGATCAGCGCGAGCTGCTGGGCGTCCTTCTGCCCGAAGACCGCGACGTCCGGCCGCACCAGGTTGAACAGCTTGAGCACCACGGTCAGCACGCCGTCGAAGTGGCCGGGCCGGAAGGCGCCCTCGACCACCCCGCCCATGCCGCCGGCCGAGACCTCCACCTGGCGGTCCGGCAGGTACATGTCCTCTGCCGAGGGCGCGAAGACCACGCCCACGCCCTCCTCCTCGCACACCCGGAGGTCGGCGTCGAACGTACGGGGATAGCGGGAGAAGTCCTCGTTGGGGCCGAACTGCAGGGGATTGACGAACACGCTCACCACCACGTGGTCGGCGTGCTCGCGCGCCAGCCGCATCAGCGACCGGTGACCCTCGTGGAGCGCCCCCATCGTGGGGACCAGGGCGATCCTTCCGGGGCCGAGTGCGTCCCTCGCCTTGTCGAGGGCGGCGCGGTCCGCGGCGACGGTCAGGTCCATATGTTCCCTCCCAGGGCATCCAGCAGGCGTTCGGCCGCCTCGGGCTTGAGCAGGCCCGCCGCGAGCGCCCGGTCGGCGGTGAGCCTCGCGAGGGCGACGTACGCGTCCGCGGCCTCGGGGGCGGCCAGGATGAGCGCGTCGACGTGCTTGCGCACCGTGCCCGCGTCGCCGCGGACCACGGGCCCGGTGAGCCCGCTGATGCCGAGGCGCAGCACGTTGTCGAGCGCCGCGCTCAGCAGGGGGCCGAGCATCCGGCCGGGATGCTCCACGCCGATCTTGGCGAGCAGTTCCTGCGACTCGGCGACGAGCGTCACCATGTGGTTCGCGGCGCCGGCCAGGGCGGCGTGGTAGAGCGGCCGGTCCTGGTCGGCGATCCACACGGGCTCGCCGCCCATCTCGATCACCAGCGCCTCTGCCACCGGCCGCAGCAGGTCGGGCGCGGTGACGCCGAAGGAGCAGCCGTTGAGCCGGGTCAGGTCGTCGCTCCTGCCGGTGAACGTCATCACGGGGTGCAGCGCGAGCGGCAGCGCCCCGGCCTCGGCCGCGGGGTCGAGCACGCCCAGGCCGTACGCGCCGCTGGCGTGCACGAGCAGCTTGCCGCGGAGGTCGGCCCCGGTGGCGGCGAGGCCGGAGACGAGGCCGGGCAGCACGTCGTCCGGCACGGTCAGCAGCACGAGCTCGGACCGCGCGATCACCTCGTCGGGCCTGCTGAGCTTCAGGCCGAGGCGGTCGGCGGCCCGCCGCGCCGACGCGTCGGACACGCCGCTGGCCGCCACCACCCGATGACCCGCGAGCATGAGCGCGGCTCCGAGCACGGAACCGACCCGTCCCGCGCCGAGCACTCCCACGGCGAGCCGCGCCGGGCGGTCACTTGTGTCCATGACGCCTCCCCTCGGTTCAGCGTAGCGGCGGCGCTCCCGCCGGCCCGGGCGTGGCCCAACGGTCGGATTTTGTCCCGTTTCTCACGGGCCTATGTTGAGCCATAAGTACGAAAGTGACTACTTTTCGTTACGCCCTCGGCGTGTCGGTAACCTAAAGCGCCGTGGAGGTCACCTGGCGGGAGGCCATGCGGCGGGCGCTCTACGGCGCGGAGGGCTTCTACCTGCGGGAGCGCCCCGACCGGCATTTCCGCACGTCGGTGCATGTCTCTCCGGTCTTCGCCGAGGCCGTGCTGCGCCTGCTCCTGCGGGTCGACGCCGCCCTCGGCCGACCCGATCCGGTCGATCTCGTGGACATGGGCAGCGGCAACGGCCTGCTGGCCGCCCGGGTGCGGGCCGCCGCGCCGCCGGACCTCGCGGAGCGGTTGCGGGTCACCGCCGTCGACCTGTCCCCCCGGCCCGGCGATCTCGACCCCCGCGTCGCCTGGGAGGCGGAGGCGCCGTACGGGGTCACCGGCCTGGTGATCGCCAACGAGTGGCTGGACAACGTGCCGCTCGACATCGCCGAGATGACGCCGGACGGTCCTCGCCTGGTGCTCGTGGACACCTCGACCGGCGAAGAACGGCTGGGGCCCGCTCCCGGCCCCGAGGACCTGGCCTGGCTGGAGCGGTGGTGGCCGCTGCGCGCACCGGGGGAACGCGCCGAGATCGGCCACCCCCGCGACGAGGCGTGGGCATCGCTGATCACCCGGCTTGCGCGGGGCACGGCGGTCGCCGTGGACTACGCCCATCCGGCCGGGCGGCGGCCCCCGCTCGGCACGGTCGCCGGATATCGCGAGGGCTCGGTGGTGCCGCCCATACCGGACGGGTCGTGCGACATCACCGCACACGTGGCGCTGGACGCCTGCGCGGCGGCCGGCGAGCGGGCGGGGGCGCGGGCGACCACGCTCACCACGCAGCGGGAGGCGCTGCGCGACCTGGGGCTCACCGGCGCCCGGCCGCCGCTCGCGCTGGCGTCGGCCGATCCCGCCGGATACGTGCGCGCGCTCGGCCGGGCCTCCCAGGAGGCCGAGCTGATCGACCCGGCCGGTCTCGGCGGCTTCGGCTGGCTCAGCCAGGTGGTCAGACGGTGACCTTGAGGGACTCCAGGCCGCGCATGATGTAGCTGGGCTTCCAGGTGGGCTCCTCGGCGAGCTCGAGCCTGGGCGCCAGCCGCAGCAGGGCGCCGAACGACTCCGCCATCTCGACCCGGGCGAGCGGCGCGCCGAGGCAGAAGTGGATGCCGGCGCCGAACGAGATGTGCGGGTTGTCCGCCCGGCCGAGGTCGAGACGGTCCGGGTCGGCGAAGACCTCGGGATCCCGGTTGGCGGAGCCGAACAGCAGCGCGATCTCCACACCCCGGGGGATCGTCACCCCGCCGACCTCGATGTCCTCCAGCACCCACCGCTCGAACATCTGCGCCGGGGTGTCGTAGCGCAGCAGTTCCTCGACCGCCGTCGGCATCAGGCCGGGGTCGGCGCGCAGCCGCTCCAGCTCACCGGGGTTGCGGAACAGCGCCCACCACCCGCTGCCGGTGGCGTTGACCGTGGCCTCGTGCCCGGCGTTGAGGAGCAGCACGCAGGTGCCGATCAGCTCGTCCTCGGTCAGCCGGTCCCCGTCGTCCACCACCTGGGCCAGCGCCGAGATCATGTCGTCGCCCGGCCGCTCCCTGCGCGCCCTGGCCAGCTCGCGCAGATAGCCGGCGAACTCCGTCGCCGCGCGTACGGCGGTGTGTTGCACCTCCAGGGAGGGGTTCAGCTCGTACATTCCGCAGATGTCGGCCGACCAGGGGCGCAGCAGGTGGCGGTCGGCCTCGGGCACGCCCAGCATCTCGGCGATCACGGTGACCGGCAGCGGCTCGGCCACCTCGGCCAGCAGGTCGCCGCCGCCGCGCTCGACCAGTCCCTCGGTCAGCTCGGTCGCGATCTTCCGTACGCGGGGGCGCAGCGACTCGACCATGCGGGGCGTGAACGCCTTGGACACCAGGCGGCGCAGCCGCGTGTGGACCGGCGGCTCGACGTCGAGCATGCCGGCCCGGATCACCCGCCAGAACGGTTCCTGGAACTCCGGCTCGGGCTCACGGCCGAACGCCTCGTGCGTCGCCACATGCAGGTAGGACCGGCCGAGGCGCCGGTCGCGCAGCAGAGCGTTCACATCCGCGTGGCGGGCGATCAGCCACTGCCCCGTCGGCTCGAAGAAGCTGACCGGCTCGTTGTCGCGCAGGTCACGGTAGGCGTCGTAGGGGTACGCGATGAACTCGGCATTCCAGGGATCAAACTTCACAATGGACAACAATACGGATGAAAGACCTCGCCTGGGAGTACGGGCGTGCGGGTCCGTCATGGCGTAGGTTGGGGCGATGCCGAAGCGCCGCGAACAGCACCGCAGAGAACCCCGCGAGCTCGGCGAGTTGCCCTACGCCGACCACCTCGAACCGTTCGAGGGCCGGCTCGCTCAGGGCGGCGACTACGACACGGTCCTGTTCGACGGTCAGGAGTTCGAGGACGCCGACGCGTCCAACGCCCGGTTCATGGAGTCGGCGTTCACCTCGGTGACGTTCCTCGGCGGCCGGTATCGGCGCGCCCGGTTCTCGGACGTGTGGCTGAACAGCGTGCGCTGGGTGGGCGGCGACCTCACCGAGTCCACCTGGGCGGACGCCGAGATCATCATGAGCGCCCCGGCCGGCACGGCGCTGCCCGGCGCCGAGATGAACCATGTGACCTTCCACCGCTGCAAGCTCGACTCGGTCAACCTCCGCGCGGCCGACCTGCGGGAGGTCTCGTTCGTCGAGTGCACACTGCGCGACGTGGACTTCGCCGGCGCCATGCTGACCGGCGTCGCCTTCCCCGGCTCCACGCTCGAACGGGTGCGTTTCGACAAGGCGCGCATGTCCCGGGTCGACCTGCGCGGCGCCGTGTCCCTGGGCATCTCCGACGGCTACGACGCGCTGCGCGGCGCGACCATCAGCGGCGTCCAGTTGATGGAACTCGCGCCGATGTTCGCCCACATCCTGGGTGTCACGGTCGACAACGGCTGAAGTCGCTCGCACCCACGGCACTTGCGGCCGGGGGGCCGTATCGGGTTATAGTGCCGTCCAGGTCATGAGTGCCAGCGTCAAGCCCCGGCTTGCTGGCCGGCAACCCTCGCGCTCGCGGCGGGGTGCCCCGGGTGAGGACCGGGTCCGGCACGAGGTGTGCCGGGCAAGCGCGGGCTCCGCCGTTCCAACGCCATGGCCGGGGTCCCCGACCCCGAGGAGGCTTGGCGTTGTCCGCACTCACCTTCGTCCAGCAGGCCGTCAACCGCATCTCCGAGCCCGTGCGCCTGCCGGCTGTCGTGGGCGCCGACCTTGAGGTGCCCGTCAGGGGCGGCAGGCTCGTGCCGTACGCGAACCTCGACTACGCGGCGAGCGCGCCCTGTCTCGAGCCGGTGAACGCCGCCGTCGCGGCGGCGCTGCCGGCCTACTCCAGCGTGCACCGGGGCGCGGGCTACGCCTCGCAGCTCACGACGGCCAGGTACGAGCAGGCCAGGCACACCGTGCGGGCCTTCGTCGGCGCCCGCCCCGGCGACGCGCTGGTCTTCGTGCGCAACACGACCGACGCCATGAACCTGCTGGCCCGCAGCCTCCCCGAGGGCACCACCGTCGTCGTGTTCGAGACCGAGCACCACGCCTCGCTGCTGCCCTGGCCGAACGCCGTACGGCTCGCGCCCCCCGCCTTCCCCGGCGAGGCGATCCGGGCGGCCGACGAGGCGCTGGCCGCGATCGAGGGCCCGGCCCTGCTCGTCGTGACCGCCGCCTCCAACGTGACGGGCGAGCTGTGGCCGATCGCCGGGCTGGCCCACATCGCCCACCGGCACGGCGCGCGGATCGCCGTGGACGCCGCCCAGTTCGTCCCCCACCGCGGGCTCAACCTCTCCGCGCTCGACCTCGACTACGTGGCCTTCTCGGGGCACAAGCTCTACGCCCCGTTCGGCGCCGGGGTGCTCGTGGGCCGCCCCGACTGGCTCGCCGACGCCGATCCGTACCTGCGCGGCGGCGGAGCCGTACAGGCGGTGGGCGAGACCACCGAGTGGAGCGACGACCCCGAGACGCGGCACGAGGCGGGCACCCCCAACGTGCTGGGCGCGATCGCGCTCGCCGCCGCCTGCGACGCGCTGACCGCGACCGGCTGGACCGCGCTGGTGCGGGAGGAGGAGCGGCTGCTCGCCCGTCTGCGCGCCGGGCTCGCCACGATCCCCGGCGTACGCGAGTTGTCGCTGTGGGGTCAGGACCACCCGCGTGTCGGCATCGTGTCGTTCACCGTCGCCGGCCGTACGTCCCGCGAGGTCGCCGAGGCACTGTCGGCCGACTGGGGCATCGGCGTCAGGGACGGCAAGTTCTGCGCCCACCCGTTCGTCCGCCACCTCCTCGGCGGCGGTGAGGACGGCGGCTGCGCGGACGGCACGTTCAGCGCCGTACGCGCCTCGGTCGGCATCGGCACGACCACCGAGCACGTCGACCGCCTCATCGAAGCGCTACGCGAGATCGCCGCCGCCTGACGACGGAAGGTCAGGTTGGGGGTCTCGCCTGAGAGGCCCCCAATCAAGCGGCATCCGTCGACTTCTCGCTGACAGGCAAGCGCAGCGTCCGATCACCGAAGTCGACGACCAGATCCAAGCGGGCCCCGAGCGCCTCCACATAGCGAGCGATGACCTCGAGGGATGTGACCTCTCCATGCTCGATCTGTGAGACCCGGGCAACACTCAGACCCATGACAGCCGCGACGTCCTTTTGGCCGAGCCCAAGTTGCTTTCGCGCCTCGGCGAGCTGATGACCGCGCACCTCGGCGAGAAGCTTTCTGGCGCCCTGCTCGATCACGGAAGGGGAGACGCCGGCCTCGTGCAGTTCCCGCTCGAGGTCGGCCCAGTCCCCCGGCACTCTCTGCGGCATGTTCACTCCTCTTCGTCGCTGGTGTAGTCGAGGTAAAGCTGTATGGCCAGGGGGATGTTCTCCTTGTACCACCGGTTCCGGTCAAGATCCTCCTTGAGGAGCGTCCTGAACCAGGCGGCATACTCATCTGTGACCTTCATCGTCCATGCCAAGAGCGCCTCCGGAATCAAGGCTAGCCTTAAGTCGGACAGCAGGCTACTGCCGTCGACAGGAGACGGTGGTCGAGTTCGTCTGATGCCTTCGCCGTCTTCGCTCCTCCATGGCGAGCGTGAAAGCATGGACGGCATGACGACCGAGCAGGAGGGCGCGCGCCGGGAACGCATCGTGGGGATCGGCGCGGGTGCCGACGCCGTGCAGGCGAGGGAGCTGGCCACCGAGGACATGATCCTCAACATCGGCCCGCAGCATCCGTCCACCCACGGCGTGCTGCGGCTGCGGCTCGTCCTCGACGGCGAGCGCATCACGGCCGCCGAGCCGATCGTCGGCTACATGCACCGCGGCGCGGAGAAGCTGTTCGAGGTGCGCGACTACCGGCAGATCATCGTGCTCGCCAACCGGCACGACTGGCTGTCGGCGTTCGCCAACGAGCTGGGCGTCGTGCTCGCGGTCGAGCGCATGCTGGGCATGCAGCCCCCGCCCAGGGCGGTGTGGGCGAGGACGCTGCTGGCCGAGCTCAACCGGGTGCTCAGCCACCTGATGTTCCTCGGCAGCTATCCCCTGGAACTCGGCGCGATCACGCCGGTCTTCTACGCCTTCCGCGAGCGGGAGACCCTGCAGCACGTCATGGAGGAGATCTCCGGCGGCCGCATGCACTACATGTTCAACCGGGTGGGCGGGCTGAAGGAGGAGCTGCCCCTGGGCTGGCTCGACCGCGTCACCGCCGCCGTCGCGGCCGTGCGGCGGCGGCTGCCCGACATCGAGGAGCTGATCGCCGGCAACGAGATCTTCCTGGCCCGCACCCGCGGCGTCGGCGTGCTCGACCGCGAGACGATCATGCAGTACGGCGTGAGCGGCCCCATCGCGCGGGCCTCGGGCGTCGACTTCGACCTGCGGCGCGACGAGCCCTACCTCGCGTACGGCGAGCTGCCGGTGAAGGTCGTGACCCGGTCGGCCGGGGACTGCCACGCCCGGTTCCAGGTGCTGCTCGAACAGGTCAAGGTCTCCCTCGACCTGGCCGACGCCTGCGTCGAGCGCCTGCGGCATCTGCCGCCGGGACCGATCAACCAGCGGCTGCCGAAGGTGCTGAAGGCGCCCGAGGGCCACACGTACGCCTGGACGGAGAACCCGCTCGGCCTCAACGGCTACTACCTCGTGTCGCGGGGCGAGAAGACGCCGTGGCGGCTCAAGCTGCGCAGCGCCTCCTACAACAACATCCAGGTGCTGCGGGAGATGCTGCCGGGCAACCTGGTCGCCGACATGATCGCGATCCTCGGCTCGATGTTCTTCGTGGTCGGCGACATCGACAAATAGATCGACACGTCGCGGTCAGGTCTCCCCGGAAGGCTTGCCGGGCACCCGGCAGCAGTGTTCGAGGAACAGCGCCGCGCAGATCAGGATCACGCAGGCCACGAACGATCCGCCGCCGACGAGCGCGTCCTGGCGGGGCTTGTCCAGGTCGAGCAGGTCGAGCACGCGCACCACGAACCCGGCGAAGATGCCGCCGAACGCCGCCCCGACGTACGCCGTGGCCTTGGCGAGCGCCGCCAGGCGGGCGACGGCCAGCGGCTCGACCGGCTTGGTGTTCGGGCGGCGCAGGATCCTCGCCCGGGTCAGCCAGCCCGTGTACGCCTCGCCGACGGCCAGCAGCAGCGTGGTGGGGATCGCGGTCCACGGCAGGGTCGGCACCACGGAGTAGAACTGCCGCAGCAGCCCCCAGGTGAGCAGGGCGAACACGACCACGAGACCGACGAGCACGCCGGGATTGCTGGGCTTCACGCGGGGACTCCTCGTCGATCAGGCCGGGGGTTCGATCACGAGGTCGGGCCGCAGCCGCACCCCGCTCTGGTCCATGTCGGCCAGCAGGGCCGCCACCGACCCGCGCCCGGGCAGCACCGCAGCGGGATCGGCCTGCGCCCACGGCACCAGCACGAACGCCCGCTCGTGCGCCCGGGGGTGCGGGAGTGTGAGCTCGGGGTCGTCCGACATGAGGTTCCCGACCGTGATGAGGTCCACGTCGAGCGTCCGAGGGCCCCACCGCTCCCTGCGCTCGCGGCCGAACGCGTTCTCGACGCTCTGGGCGCGGTCGAGCAGCGTACGGGGGTCGAGCATGCTCTCGGCGATCACGACCGCGTTGAGGTATGCGCCCTGCTCGGGGCCGCCGACCGGATCGGTCTCGTAAACCGGGGACACCGCCACGAACGTGAGCCCGGGGGCGTCGAACAGCGAATCGACGGCGCCCTGGAGATTCTCGATGCGGCGGCCGAGGTTGCTGCCGAGCGCGATCACGACCCTCATGCGCGACCCCTTCTGATCGTCACCACCACGTCGCCGAACGGCAGCGGGATGGGCGCCGCCGGTTTGTGCACGCTGACCTCCGCCTCCTCGACCAGCTCGTGGGCCAGGCAGGCCGCCGCCAGCCGCTCGGCGAGGGTCTCGATGAGGTTGACCGGCTCGCCCTCCACGATGCGGACGAGTTCCCCCGCCAACGCCCCGTAGTCCACGGTGAGCGTCAGGTCGTCGGCCACCGCCGCCGGGGCGGTGTCGAACCACAGGGCCACGTCGATCACGAACTCCTGGCCCAGCTCGCGCTCGGCGGGCAGGCAGCCGTGCCTGCCGCGGGCCCGCAGACCCGTCAACCGCACGCTGTCACGACTGGTCGCCGGCCGCGCCGTCACTGCTCCTGATCCTCCTCGTCGTCGTCGCTCTGCAGAACCGGTGAGCCGTGGTAGAGCCACAACCGCCAGCCGGTCCCGGTCCGCACGTAGGTGCTGGAGGCGACGACCCGGCCGGCCGCGAAGCCCGGCTCGTCGGTGTCGGCGGCCGTGAGGATGTTCTCCGCGCAGGTGACCACGGCGACGTCCCCGAGCACGGTCGTCTGCACGTCGGTCAGCACGAACTGGATGTACGGCGTGTTTGCCATGATGAGCGCCCACGAGCGCAGCACCTCCGACCGGCCGGTCAGCATGGGCCAGCCGGGGTGGACGCACATGGCCGGACGTCCCGGGACGTCCTCGATCCAGATCTCCGACATCTTGTCGAGGTCGCCGCTCTCGATGGCGTTGTAGAACGCCTGGTTGAGCTCCTCGATGTCCTTCATGGGCGTCCCTGTCGGCATGTCGTCACCGGCCCTCGTCAGCGTGTCGTACGGCTGCTGCCCTCCACGCGGCGGCCACACGCACCGCGTCGGCGTTCGCCGCCACCCGGTGCACCCGCACGCACCACGCGCCGGCCCGCGCCGCGAGCGCGGTGACGGCCAGTGTGGCGTCGTCGCTGCCGTCGAACGGCCGGGGCTCGCCGTCCGGCCCCGCCAGCAGGCGGCCGAGGAAGCGTTTCCTCGACGCTCCGATCAGCAACGGGCGGCCGAGGCGGTTCAGCTCGCCGATGCCGGCCAGCAGTGCCCAGTTGTGCTCGGCGTTCTTGGAGAACCCGAGGCCGGGATCGAGCACGATCTGCTCCTCCCGCACGCCCTCGGCCAGCACGGAGTCGACCCGCTTGCGCAGCTCCTCCGCCACCTCGGTCACGACGTCGCCATAGATGGCCCGGCTGTCCATGTCGCGGCTGTGCCCGCGCCAGTGCATCACGACGTACGGCACGCCGGTCGCGGCCACCACTCGCGGCATCGCCGGGTCGGCCAGCCCGCCGCTCACGTCGTTGACGAGCTTCGCCCCGGCCGCGACGGCCGCCTCGGCCACCTCCGCGCGCATGGTGTCGACGCTGACCGTCACGCCCTCCTGGCTGAGCGCGCGGATCACCGGCTCGACGCGGCGCAGTTCCTCCTCAAGGGAGACCCGCGCCGCGCCCGGACGGGTGGACTCGCCGCCCACGTCGACGATGTCGGCGCCCTCGGCCACCAGGGCGAGGCCGTGCCCGATCGCGACGTCGGCGTCGAACCACTGCCCGCCGTCCGAGAAGGAGTCGGGGGTCACGTTGACCACGCCCATGACCAGGCAGCGCCCGAACTCGGGCATACCGGGCACACTCGCTGCGGTCATGGGGTCAAGAGTAGTGCCCCAAGGGTCGATGCCTGTCGGGCAGGAGCGGTGTCCCAATCGGCCGTCGCCCGCGCTCAGCCGCGCAGGATCAGCGACATGGCCTCGGCCCTGGTCGCCTCACTGGAACGGAAGTCGCCCCGGACGGCCGACGTGATCGTCTTGGCGCCGGGCTTGCGCACGCCGCGCATGGTCATGCACATGTGCTCGGCCTCGATGACCACGATCACTCCGCGCGGCTCCAGCACCTGCATCAGACCGTCGGCGATCTGTGAGGTCATCCGCTCCTGGACCTGCGGCCTGCGGGCGTAGACGTCCACCAGCCTGGCCAGCTTGGACAGGCCGGTGATGCGTCCCTTGTCGTTCGGGGTGTAGCCGATGTGGGCCACGCCGTGGAACGGGAGCAGATGGTGCTCGCAGGTGGACATCACCTCGATGTCCTTGACGAGCACCATCTCGTCGTGGTCCGCGTCGAACATCGTGGTCAGCGCGTCCTCGGGCCGCTGGCCCAGGCCGGCGAACTGCTCGGCGAACGCGCGGGCCACCCGGGCCGGGGTGTCCCGGAGCCCGTCGCGATCGGGGTCCTCCCCGATCGCGAACAGGATCTCCCGGACCGCCTTCTCGATCCGGTCGTGGTCGAAGCCAGGGGGCGGCCCCACCATGGGTTCGGCCATGGTCAGGCCTCGTCCCGCTGCGCCGACTGGTCGTTGACCCACGGGGTGGAGCCGGTGCCGCCGGCGGGCAGCGCCGAGCCGTTGCCGTTCGCGCGCTCCTTGGGCGTGATGACCGGAGGACGGTCGGACGGCAGGCGCTTGCCGTATCCGGCGTAGGAGGGACGCTTCTCCTTGGGCACGACGGGCGAGAAGATCTCGAGGACCTGCTCCCGGGAGAGCGTCTCCTTCTCCATCAGTTCGAGCACGAGGTTGTCGAGCACGTCGCGGTACTGGACGAGGATCTCCCACGCCTGGTCGTGCGCGCTCTCGATGAGGCGGCGGACCTCCTCGTCGATCGCCGAGGCGATCTGCTCGGAGTAGTCGCGCTCGTGGCCCATCTCACGGCCGAGGAAGACCTCGCCGTTGCCGCTGCCGAACTTGCGGGCGCCGAGCCGCTCGCTCATGCCGTACTCGGTGACCATGCGGCGGGCGATCGAGGTCGCCTTCTCGATGTCGTTGGACGCGCCGGTGGTGGGCTCGTGGAAGACGAGCTCCTCCGCGGTGCGGCCGCCGAGCAGCATGGCGAGCTGGTCCATCATCTCGGACCGGGTCGCGAGGAACTTGTCCTCCATCGGCAGCGTCATCGTGTAACCGAGGGCGCGGCCGCGCGACAGGATCGTGATCTTGTGGACCGGGTCGGAGTTGGGCAGCGCGTGGGCCACCAGGGCGTGGCCGCCCTCGTGGTAGGCGATGATCTTCTTCTCCTGGTCCGACATGACCCGGGACTTGCGCTCGGGACCGGCCATCACGCGGTCGATCGACTCCTCGAGAGTCGACATCGTGATGAGCTTCTGGTCCTGGCGGGCGGTCAGCAGGGCCGCCTCGTTGATCACGTTCGCGAGGTCGGCGCCGGTGAAGCCGGGGGTCCTGCGGGCGATCACGTCGAGGTCGACGTCCTGCGCGAACGGCTTGCCGCGGCCGTGGACGCGCAGGATGCCCTTGCGGCCCTCCAGGTCGGGCCGGTCGATGACGACCTGCCGGTCGAAACGGCCGGGACGCAGCAGCGCGGGGTCGAGGATGTCGGGGCGGTTGGTCGCGGCGATGAGGATCACGCCGCCCTTGACGTCGAAGCCGTCCATCTCGACGAGGAGCTGGTTCAGCGTCTGCTCGCGCTCGTCGTGGCCGCCGCCGAGACCCGCGCCGCGGTGCCGGCCGACGGCGTCGATCTCGTCGATGAAGATGATCGCCGGGGCGTTCGCCTTGGCCTGCTCGAACAGGTCGCGGACGCGGGAGGCGCCGACGCCGACGAACATCTCGACGAAGTCGGAACCGGAGATCGAGTAGAACGGCACGCCCGCCTCACCCGCGACGGCGCGGGCGAGCAGGGTCTTGCCGGTGCCGGGCGGGCCGTACAGCAGCACGCCCTTGGGGATCTTGGCGCCGATCGCCTGGAACTTGGCCGGGGCCTGGAGGAACTCCTTGATCTCCTGGAGCTCCTCGATGGCCTCGTCGGCCCCCGCGACATCGGCGAACGTCGTCTTCGGGGTGTCCTTGGTGATCAGCTTCGCCCGCGACTTACCGAAGTTCATGACCCGGGAGCCGCCGCCCTGCATCTGGTTCATGATGAACAGGAAGATCAGGACGATGATGATGATCGGCAGGAAGCTGACCAGCAGGCTGACGAGGAAGTTCTCCTTCGGCACCTCGACGGTCCAGCCCCCGGAGGGCTTGGCCTGGTCGAGCGCCTGCGTGAGCTGGACGCCCTGGCCCTCGACCCAGGGGGCCTGGATGCGGGTGACCCCCTGCTTGCCGCCGGCGTCGATCGGCTTGTTCAGCGTCAGTTCGACACGCTGGTCCTTGTCGACGACCACCGCGTTCTTGACATTGCCCTGCTGGATCTGCTGGACGACCGTCGAGGTGTCAGCGGTGGTGTAGTTACCGTCTCCGCCGAACATCGTGGTGACGAGCAGGAGAAGCAATACGATGCCCAGGATCCACAGCAGTGGGCCACGTGTAAATCGCTTGAGATCCATCCGTTGCGGAACCCCGGCGGGCCCGTCCCTTCCTGACCAAGGCCTGCCCCGGGAAACCCCGGGGTCGCGGCATCCCTTACCGCTCCTTCTGGCTACCGCGGGCCGGCCGAGCGGCCGCCCACGGATATCCGAAGGTACACCCGGCAGCCGCGGCGGGTAACTGCCCGAGCGGCTCCGGCTTTGCCTTTCCAACGTACGTCAGCCAACCCCGTGTTCCCCGACCTGGCGCCCAATAACGCACGATTCGAGGGTCACTTCGCTAAGGGCTTACTCCCCTGCGTGGCCGGGAGGAATCCGGACCCCGTAAAAGTTGGCCCGGCGAAGCCGGGACAGCCCAGAGCGGCAAGCGCTCACGACTTTGCTCCTTCCGCTGACCGTCAGGCAAAGCACTCGTAAAATGCGAACATGCGTACGGCATATAAGGTGCGGGTCTACCCCACCGCCGAACAGGCCGCGGTGCTGAACCGCACGTTCGGCTGCGTACGCCTGGTCTGGAACAGCGTCCTGGCCTGGCGGCAGGCCCGCTACCGTGCCGAGGGCGTGACGACCTCCTATGCGCAGACCGACCGGTATCTGACCGAGCTGAAACGCGACGGCGGCCACGACTTCCTGTACGAGGTCTCCAGCGTCCCGCTGCAGCAGACGTTGCGGCACCAGCACACGGCGTTCGCCCCAACCCGCGCCCATCTGGAGCGCAAGGCGCGGAACCTGGCCCGCTACCAGCGGCGCATGGCCCGTAAACAGCGCGGATCGAACAACCGGGCCAAGGCCAAGGCGAAGGTCGCCGGCGCCCACACCAAGGTCCGCGACGCCCGCGCCGACTTCCTGCACCGCACCTCCACCCGGCTGGTCCGCGACCGCGACCTGATCGTGATCGAAGACCTCAACGTCAAAGGCATGGTCCGCAACCGCCGCCTGGCGCGGGCCATCTCCGATGCCGGGTGGGGCGAGTTCCGCCGCCAGCTGGAGTACAAGACCGCGCGTGCCGGGCGGCGCCTGGTCGTGATCGACCGCTGGTATCCCAGCTCGAAGACGTGCAGCGCGTGCGGGCACCTGCCCACCGCACTCTCCCTGTCCACCCGGCACTGGACGTGCCCGGGATGCGGCACCCGGCACGACCGGGACGTCAACGCCGCCAAGAACATCCTGGCCGCTGGTCGAGCGGTGTCTGCCTGTGGAGCTGACGTGAGTCCGCAAGGGTCCTCCCTTCGGCGGTCGGCGGTGAAGCAGGAAGCCCAGCCCGTGAGGGCGGGAATCCCGGTCCTTCAGCTTTAGGGCCGGGAGGAAGTCAATCCCCTCCGTACACATGAGGCGCAAGAGTCCCGATGAACGGCAGGTTGCGATACCGCTCGGCGTAATCGAGCCCGTACCCGATGACGAACTCGTTGGGGATGTCAAAACCGACGTAACGGACGTCCAACTCCACCTTCACCGCGTCCGGCTTGCGCAGCAGAGTGCAGATCTCCACGGACGCCGGGTTGCGCGACTTCAAGTTGTTCATCAGCCACGAGAGGGTCAGCCCGGAGTCGATGATGTCCTCGACCACGAGCACGTGCCGGCCGGCGATGTCGGTGTCGAGGTCCTTCAGGACCCGCACGACGCCGGACGAAATGGTCCCCGCACCGTACGAGGAAACGGCCATCCAGTCCATCTGCACGGGCACGTGCAGCGCGCGGGCGAGGTCGGCCATGACCATGACCGCTCCCTTGAGCACGCCGACGATCAACAGTTCCCTGCCGGCGTAGTCGGCGTCGATCTGGCCCGCCAGTTCTCTGATCTTCTCCTGTAGCTCCTGCTCCGAGATGAGGACTCTGGAGAGATCCTTGCCCATGTCGGCTGCGTCCACCTGGGGTTTTCCTTACGCGAGCGAGAGGTTGTCCACGGCGAAGACAAGGGTGCCACAGCGCCTGACCACCCCTACCCCCCCGGGTAGGTCCACTCCCTTCTGTCCGTGCCAGCCGGTCACCAGCCGCTCGACGGCCTCGATGTGCACCGCCGCGAGCGCGGCGGCGTGCGCCCCGGCCTCCACGGCCGCCCGCTGGATGACCCTCCGCCGCACCGCCCCCGGCACGTCCGCCAGCACGGACACGTCCAGTTCCCCGCCGGGACCGCGCGACTTCGCGTGGACGGCGTCCGCCCACTCGTCCAGGGCGTCGGCGTCGTCCCTGCACAGCCGCGCCGTACGGGCCAGCGCCTCGGCGATCCCCGGTCCCAGCGCGGTCTCCAGCGCCGGGAGGGCGTCGCGCCGCACCCGGACCCTGGTGTACGCGGGATCGTCGTTGTGCGGGTCGTCCCAGGGCCGCAGGCCGAGGGCGTCACAGGCCTGCCTGGTCCGCTCCCGGCCGAGTCCCAGCAGGGGGCGCCGGTAGATCCCGGAGACCTCCGCCATACCGGAAAGCGACCGCGTGCCGCTGCCGCGGGCCAGGCGCAGCAGCACGGTCTCCGCCTGGTCGTCTCGGGTGTGGCCGAGCAGGACCGCGGCGGCGCCCAGCCGCTCGGCCGCGGCGGTCAGCGCGGCGTAGCGGGCCTCCCGCGCCGCGGCCTCGGGGCCCCCGGCCGTGCCGACCGTGACGGTCAGCGCCTCGGCCGGGCCGAGACCGAGCGAGGACGCGAGCCGTACGACGTCGCGGGCCCGGCCGGCCGAGCCCTCCTGCAGGCCGTGGTCGACGGTCAGCAGCCCGGCGCGCAGGCCGAGGCGCGGGGCCGCGAAGCCGGTGGCCGCCGCCAGCGCCAGCGAGTCGGCGCCGCCGCTGCAGGCCACGAGGACGAGCGCGCCGGACGACCCCCGCGCCCCCCGCGCCCCTCCGGGGGCGGCGAGGTCCGCGAGCGACAGCCGTACGGCACGGCGGACGTCGGCGACGGCGGGATGCGGGCCCATGCGGCCATTCTGGCCGCCCGGGGCGGGTGTGGGGAAACGGGCGTCCGACGGGTCCGGGGAGGTGGGCGGGAATCAGGCGGAGGCCAGGACCCGGGACATCCAGGCGTGCGGGTCGGCGATCTCCCCGCGGTCGGGCAGGGTCTCCGGCGAGGTCCAGACCTTGTTGAACGACTCCATGCCGGCCTCGTCCACGATCGTGCGGACGAAGTGGGAGCCCTCGGCGTACTGCTTCATCTTCAGCTCGATGCCGAGCAGCCGGCGGACGAGCTGGTCGAAGCGCGAGCCGCCCTCGCGGCGGCGCTGGAACTTGGCGCGGATCTCGGCGACCGACGGCACGACGGACGGGCCCACGGCGTCCATGACGTAGTCGCCGTGCCCCTCCACCAGCGTCATCACGGCCGTCACGCGGTCGAGCACGGCCTTCTGCTCGGGCGTCTGGATGGCTTCGATGAGGTTGCCCTCGCCACCCCTGAAGGCGTCGGCCACGGCGTCGGAGGCGGCGCGCAGGCGCTCCAGCAGGGTCGCCAGGTCCATCTCGGACGCGAGGAGGAACTCGGTCATCTGGCTGCGGACGTATTCGCGGAGCCAGGGGACGCCGGTGAACTGCACCCGGTGGGTCTCCTCGTGCAGGCACACCCACAGGCGGAAGTCACGGGGATCGACGCCCAGCTCGCGCTCGGCGTGCACGATGTTGGGCGCCACCAGCGTCAGACGGCCGGTCGGAGCGTGACCCGAGGGGTCGGGCGGCAGGAACAGCTCGTACTGCCCGAGCACCCGGGAGGCGAGGAAGGCCAGCACGGCGCCGACTTCGAGCCCGGTGATGCGCGAGCCGACCGCGCCGACGACCGCCGGCATGTTCGACATCTTCTGCGTCAGCGGCTCGAGCACCACGCGGAAGCCGTCCACGTTGGCGCGGATCCACCCGGGACGGTCGACCACGGTCGCCGCCTCGGGCGTCGCCGAGTCGATGCGGGTGAACTCCCGCACGTGCCCCTCGGCGTCCCGCGACAGCCGCCGCAGTTCGAGGACCGCCTGCCTGGCCTCCTCGCGGCTCACCTGAGGGCCGGGCCGCACGAGGCGCACCCCGGTCGCGACGGCCAGATCCCAGTCGATCACCTGCATACCCACCACCGTACGTTCTCCGACTTCTCGCCGCGCATGCAGGCGCGAGGGGATCACTAGCTCTGGGAGACGATCGTGGCCATTTTGTCGAGGGCGGCGATCGCCTCCGGCGGGTTGGCCACCTGGTCGGCCATGAACGCGAAGGTCAGCAACCGGCCCTCGGATGTGTACGCGATGCCCGCCAGGGTGTTCACCCCGTTCAGAGTGCCCGTCTTCGCGCGTACCAATCCGGCGCCGGCCCTGGAATCGGACTTCCCGTAACGATTATGCAGAGTCCCGGTGAAATGCGCGACCGGCAGCCCGCTGATCAGCGAGTGCAGCTCCGGATGGGCGGAGGACGAGGCCACGGCCAGGATGTGGGCGAGGGCCGTCGGCGTGATCCGGTTCTTGGTGGACAGCCCGCTGCCGTCGTGGACCTCCACCCCGCCGGCCACGCCGAGGCGGGTGAGCACGCGCCCGACCGCCGTGGGCACGCCCTGGAAGGTGTGCGGGAGGCCCTCCTTGATGGCGGCCTGACGGGCGAGCGCCTCGGCGAGGTCGTTGTCACTGTGCGTGAGCATCCGCTCCACGAGCGCGTAGATCGGGCCGGACTCCACCCGGGCCAGTTCCTGCGCGGTGGGCGCGGCCTTGGCCGAGTCGACCCCCTTGCCCACCTTGATGCCGTTCTTCCTGAGCAGCGTGGCGAACGCGTCGGCGGTGGCCTGCGCCGGGTCCGGGTAGCGGGCGCCGTTGGCCGCCCGGCCCTCGTCCATCATGAGCGCGGACACCGGGGCGACGCTGCCCTCCGGGATGTACGTCGGCTTCCAGCCCGGCGCCGTCCGCGGCCCGCCGAACAGGGAGGCGTCGTACGACAGGTCCACCGAGGTGAGCTTCGCCGCCTTGAGCGCCTTGGCCGTGCTCGCGGCGAGCCGGGCGAGCGACGCGGGCCGCGGGTAGATCTCCTCCTGCTCGGCGGCGCTCGTCCGCGGGCCGGCCAGGGTCGGGTCGCCGCCGCCGACCAGGACGATCGACCCGGCCGAGGACCCCCGCACGACCCGGGTGGCCAGGCGGGCGTCCGGCCCCACCGTGGCCAGCACCGTCAGCGCGGTGACGACCTTGGTGGTCGAGGCCGGGGTGATGGCCGTGCCCGAGCGGCCGTCGAATATCGGCGTTCCCGTCACGGCGTCGAGCACGATCCCGGCCACGCTGCCGCCGAGGGCGGGGTCACCCATCGCAGCGGTGAGCCGGGTGGTCAAAGTACCCTTGGCGGGGAGAGCCCCGTCCCCCGCCGCGGCCAGAACCGGACCCGCGGTCACCAGGGGGATCGGGGTCGGCTTCGGAGACGCGACCGGAGCCGGGGTCCTGTCGGCGTCATGGGTGATCAAATAAGTGCCCGCGAGGACGACGAAGATCTGCAGCAGGGCGAGGGTGGCCACCACCATCCACCGCTCACGTCGCACCACTACACCCTCATTTCGCGCCGACCTTGACCACGCCTACGAGACATTAACGCCAGCCCGGGAGACCGGGGACTCATGCGGAGGAACGAGTGGAGTTCGACGTTGTCGTTGAGATCCCCAAGGGACAACGGAACAAGTACGAGGTTGACCACAAGACCGGCCGCATACGTCTGGACCGCCTGCTTTTCACGTCTACCCAGTACCCCGCCGACTACGGGTTCATCGAGAACACTCTCGGCGAGGACGGAGACCCGCTCGACGCACTGGTCCTGCTCCAGGAGCCGACTTTTCCCGGTTGCCTGATCCGCTGCCGCGCCGTCGGGATGTTCCGGATGACCGACGAGAAGGGCGGCGACGACAAGGTCCTGTGCGTTCCGGCGACCGATCCGCGGATGGAGCACATCCGCGACATCCACCACGTCGCCGAGTTCGACCGGCTGGAGATCCAGCACTTCTTCGAGGTCTACAAGGACCTGGAACCCGGCAAGTCGGTCGAGGGCGCCAACTGGGTCGGCCGCGTTGAGGCCGAGGCCGAGATCCTCGCCAGCATCGAGCGCTTCCAGGAGACCGAGCACCACGACGAGGAGCACTGAGTCAGCCGGGCCGGGTGGCGCCGACCAGATCGTGGCGCCAGATGGGCGAGATGCGCACCACGTCCCCCGTCTGGGGGGCGTGGACCATCATGCCGCGCCCGATGTAGATGCCCACATGATGGATGGTGCCGGGATTCCGGCTCAACCGGCCGTAGAAGATGAGGTCGCCGGTGCGCAGTTCCCTGAGCGGGACGTGCCGTCCCGAGGTCCACTGCGTGCCGGTCCAGTGATCGAGTGACACCCCGGCCCGCTGCCAGGCCCGCATCGTCAGCCCCGAGCAGTCGAACCCCGACGGGCCTGCGGCGGCCCACACGTACGGCTTGCCGATCTGTTTGAGCGCCCACTGGGCGGCCATCTCGCCGGGTCCCGACCCGAGCCGCCCGGTCCAGGCCGGCACCGCCAGACTCCGGCGCGCGGGGAGGGCCGCCTGCCGGGCCTTGCTCCTCGCCTGTTTCAGTTCGTCGACGCGGTCGCGGGCGGCCTCCAGCCGTTTGGAGATCTCCGCTTTCTCCTGCTCGATCCGTTTGGTCTGTTCGAGCTGTTCCTCGACGGCCCGCTGTGCCGCGTCCTTCGCCTGTCGCACCTCGTCGGCGCTGCGCGACTGCTCGGAGTAGGCACGGGCCGCCTGTTCTCGGAGGATCTCGAAGACCTGTTGTGCGTCTTTCAGCCGTTGCAGCGAGGCGGTCTGTTCGTCGCCGAGTTGCGTCAGCACGCTGGCTCTTCGCAGGAAGCCGTGCACGTCGCCGAGACCGCCGAGCATGGCCGCGGCGGACGGTGACAGCCGCACCCCGCCGTACCCCTCGGCCACTCTCGCCGCCACCTCGCCACGCAGCTCCTCGACCTGGCCGGCCGCCTGGCGGACCCGCCGCGCCGACTGCTCGTACGCGGAACGCGCCTGCTCAAGCTGGACGAGTTGCCCGTTGTACGCCTCCACGAGTCGCTCGGCCTCGGTGTTCAGCGCCTCCCGGCGGGCCTGCGCGGCCGCGAGCTCGGCCTCGGCCTTGCCCAGTTCCCGTACGCGCTCCTGCACCTGCTGGCGTGCCTTGGCGACGTCCTTGGCGGACGGCTTCGGATCGGCTCCCGCCGGGGCTCCGAAGGTCAGGACGAGACTTGACCCGAGCCCGGCGACCAGCCCCGATGCTCTGAGGAGTGGCAATTCCTTCCCCTTCCCTGCTCCACTCCCCTCAGTTCCCGGCGACTACTCTCCGTACACATCTAAGCTACGTCCAGTAATCAACCTATGTGGTAGGTCGTCCCGTTTAGGCGGGGAAAGAACCTCCCGGCCCGCCGGAGCTTCCGGCCGCGGGGTCGCCGGACGTGCCACGGCGCTCCGGCCCGCGTTCGGAGCCGCCGTCCCGCGTTCCCCCGGGTACGCCCGGCAGGGAGCCGTCCCGGCCGTTTCGGTCCGGGCGCTCGGGGCGGTCGGGGCGGCCGGGTCCAGGACCGTCGCGGCGCGAGCGGTCACGACCGTCGCGGTCGGGGCCGCCGATGCCGTTGGGGCCACCGGGCCGGACGTGCCGCTGCGGGCCGCCGTCTCCGGCGCCCTGCCTCCCGCCGTGTCCGCCGCGCCCGGGCGGTACGGCCCAGGGCCCGCCGTGATCGCCGGAGGGCCTGGGGGAGGGCGCGGGAGTCGGCGGGCATTCCCGATGCGGACGGGGATGGTGCTGGTGGTCGCGCCACGGCGGACGGTGGCCCGGCCAGTGGGCCGGCGGCGGTCCGCCCCGGGGCGGCCAGCCCGAGCCGGGGCGGCCGGGCCAGTGCCCACCGGAACCTGGCCCACCGGAACCGGGTCCACCGGAACCTGGCCCATCGGAGCCGGACCCGCCGGGGCTGGGCTCCTCGCCCGGCTCGGTACCTGGGGTTCCAGGAGTTCCGGGGGTTCCGGGGGTGATGGTCGGCGTCGGAGTCGGGCCGGACGGCGAGGCGCCCGGGCCCTGCGAGGACGACCCGCCCGTGGGGTGCTCGGACGGCTTCCCGTGCGGCGCGGGATGGTGCGGCCGGCCGGCGGTGGGCGGCACGGGAGCGGGCAGGGGCGCGGGGCGCGGCAGGGCCACCGGCCTCGCGGGAACCACGGGCTCGACCGGCTCGGCCAGATCCCGGGAGACCGGAGGCACGGGCGAGCGCCCGCCGACCCCGTCGGCCTCGTCCTGGGACCCCTCGGGGGAGGCGGCGCCGCCGGACGCGCCGGCCGGAGCCTCGGCCGTGGGAAGCCGTCGCGGGGCGAACGTGTCGGTGGCCTGCTCGCGCAGGTCCCCGGCGAACTGGGCGAAGACGAGCGCGATCGTCGCCACCGCCGCCAGGGCGGCCACGGCGCCCGCCACCGCCTGCGCCAGCCTGCCCTCACGACGGCCCGCCCTCGGGAAGCCCGCCGTGTTGAGCCCGCCCACGCGCTTGGCGACGTACCGCCGATAGGGGACGAGTTCGGGGTCGATGAAGCTGCTGAGCACCCGCACTCGCAGCGTCTCCGGCAGGGCGATCTGCGGGAGCAGGCCGAAGACCTTGGCCGGCGAGACCTGCCGGACGCGCTGGCGCCCACAGGTCTCGCACCGCGCGAGGTGCCGCGTGAGCTGGGCCCGCGTCTGCGGGGTGAGCTCTCCCGTGAAGCCCGCGAGGATGGCGGACGCCCGCTCGCAGTCATGGGTGGCACGCCTGGCCAGGATCTCGACGGTCACCGTCTCACGCAGGCGCTCCGTGGCCGCGTCGAGGAGCGCCTCGGCGTACCGCTCGCCCGTGCCGAGCACGGAGGCCAGGTCCTGGCCGGTGATCCCGTGCCGGGTCGCCAGTTCGAGCACCTCCCGATCCTCGGCCGACAGCGCCCCCACGGCGCTGCTCGCGACGAGGCGCAGGTCGGCCTCGGCGCCTTCGGCCGTGACGCCGGGGAAGGGCACGGTCGCGACGGGGACCGGACCGGTCTCCGGCCCGTCCTCCTCCCCCGGCGTGCGGCGGCGCATGCACTCGCCACGGGCCAGGGCGTACAGCCAGGGACGGAACCTGTCCGGGTCGGCCAGCGAGCCGACGAGGGCCTCCGCGGCGATCAGCGTGTCGCGCAGCGCGACCTGAGCGGCGTCGGGCCCGGCCAGCAACGTGCGGCAGTATCGGTAAAGACTGCCCGCATATGTGTCATAAAGGGCGGCCAGCGCTCCCGGATCCCGGGCCCGCAATGCCTCGACCAGGACGCCATCATTCATATAACTGAGAGTAAATGCTCAGTAACTCCCCGCTCCACCCATTCAGGCGAAGTCACGTCCTACATCGACGGCTTTTACACTCCGCCATCCAGGTAATTTGCCGGAATTTTCCACTAAATTACGCGACTAATCGTGAAAAACCCGGCCCCCGATACACGACGCCGTGTGGACGTCCGTCACTCCCTCGCGGTCATTCCCACCTCGGCGCAGCCCCGCGTGAGCGCGTCGAGGCCGAAGGCGTCCACGGGTCCCAGGGCACCGGTGCCGTGCACCCCCTCGGCCAGCGCCGTCGTCGCCGCCCAGGCCAGCACGCCGGCTGTGAACTCGTACGGGTCGCCTCCGGCGAGGTGGACGGCGGCCAGGCGGCGGCCCTCCGCGTCGTACGCCTCGGCGACGATGCGCGACGACACGCCCGCCGTGGCCGGCGCGCCGCCCCCGCCCGTACGGAGCACCCGGTCGGCCAGCGCCTCGGTCGCCCGCCGGATCCCCGGCAGCGCGGCGATGGTGGGGGTCGCCTTGGCCAGCACGCCCGCGACCCTCGTCAGCCCGCCCAGCCAGCCGAGGTAGACGTTCACCTCGCGGAGGCCGGGATGCGCGGGCGGCAGCGTGAAGTGCTCTGAGGCGCCGATGGACAGGCCGTGCCGTACGCGGCCGTCCACGAGGAACTTGCGGGTGCGGCCGTGCTCGGGGACGATACGGCCCTCCCGGAAGCCGTACATCGGTTCGAGGATCATTCCCAGCGCCGAGGCGCGGGTCCCGGCGCTCGCGCGCCGCGCCATGCCGCCCTCCACGAAGTAACCGACGTCCACGCGTACGGCCCCCGGCCCGGCCTTGTGCAGGGCCAGTGCCGCGGCGAGGTTGCCGGGCACGTAGTCGTACCCGAAGGCGGTGATCAGGGCAGCGCCCCTGGCCGCCGCGGCGGGGCCGTACCGCTGGAAGATCCGCTTGATGAACGTGGGTTCTCCGGTGCTGTCGAGGTAGACCGCACCCGCCTCGGTAGCGGCGGCGACCGCGGCCTCTCCCCACCTGACGAACGGGCCGACGGTCGAGATCAGCACGTCGCCCGGCCCGACGATCCGCCGTACGGACTCGGGGCGCCCGACGTCGGCGACCGCGGTGGGCAGGTCGCCGCCCAGCGAGTCGGCGAGGGCGGTGAGCCGCGTCTGGTCCCGCCCGGCCAGCAACGGCCGGGCCCCGCGTGCGGCGAGCGCCTCGGCGGTGAGCCTGCCGGTGAAGCCGGTGGCTCCGAACAGCACGATCCTGGGGGTGGCCATCCCGCTACGGTAACCCGCCCGTCCTGTCAAGATCGGCAGTGGGCCGCTCACTGGCGGCGGTCGTTGGGCGGCGGATACCCGCGGTCCTTGGCGAAAGGCTCCGTCGTCGGCGCGACCGTGTGCAGCGGGACGGCCCCGGCCTGGGCCAGATCCTCGTACGCCTTGGCGGTCGAGCCCCAGGTAGTGGCCTGCACGTCCGTCGAGGCGACCGGTCCGCTCACGCCCTCGACGGTGATGACGAACCTGCCCTTGGCCCCCGGCCGTACGTCGTCCACCCACGACGTGGCCCCGCCGACGAGCTTGCCCGCCGCGTCACGCAGCAGGGCCGTGACGGCGAGGCCGGCCGCGGGCTTGCGGAACGGGTCGAGCACGTAGCCGGTGACGAGGTAGGACCCGTTCGTCAGTTTGTCGGTGCGGACGTCCGAGATCGGGAACTTGAGGAACGCCGACGGGACGCGCGGGATGGACCGCCACGAGGCGGGACGATAATCGATCTTCACGCGGACCGGCTGGGCGCGGCTCGGGACCTGGCCGCCGAAGGCCAGCGGGCGGCCGGGCGGCACCGCGTCCAGCGGCTGCTCCAGGTGGACGACCTCCTTGCCTGCGGCGTCCACCGCCGTGATCACGGCGACCGCGTTCTCCCCGAAGTGCCAGCGGTTGGGGTTGTTCAGCACCCCCGCAAAGGTCACCGCGTATCCGGCCCCCGAGCGCACGATCGAGGACACCTGCTCCTTGAGGGCCAGCGGTTGCGGGCCCTCCTGCTTGTTCTCCCTCGCGCACGACGCCATCGCCAATGCGGCGAGGGCGAGTGCGACGGTCATGTGGCAACGTCGCGTCACTTAGCCGTCATAACCGCTGAATGGGACGCCGCCTCCGGGACACGCTCGCTCCCGCCGGTATCTTTACCGGCCGTCTATCGGGGACGGACCACGCGTGTCTCGTCCCAGACCGGCTCGGGCGACTCGTACACCCGTCCGTCGGAGCCGAAGACCAGGTAGCGGTCGAAGTCGGCGGCGAACCAGCGGTCGTGCGTCACCGCGACGACGGTGCCCTCGAAGGCGTCCAGGCCCTGCTGCAGGGCCTCCGCGCTGGCCAGGTCGAGGTTGTCGGTCGGCTCGTCGAGCAGCAGCAGCGTGGCGCCCGACAGTTCGAGCAGCAGGATCTGCAGGCGGGCCTGCTGGCCGCCCGACAGCGTCTCGAACCGCTGCTCGGCGACCCGGCCGGCGAGTTCGTAGCGGGCCAGCGCCTTCATCGCCTCGTTCTTCAGCCGGGCGTGCTCGGTCATGACGATCTCGCAGGGCGTACGGCCGAGCAGTTCGGGCCGGGCGTGGGTCTGGGCGAAATGCCCGGGGACGACCCGCGCGCCGAGCCGCATCGTGCCCGAATGACGCACGTTCTCTCCCGCCAGCAGCCGCAGGAAGTGCGACTTGCCGGAGCCGTTCGAGCCGAGCACGGCGACCCGCTCGCCGTACCAGACCTCCAGGTCGAAGGGCTTCATGAGGCCGGTCAGCTCCAGGCCCTCGCACATCACCGCGCGTTTGCCGGTGCGTCCGCCGCGCAGCCGCATGCTGATGACCTGGTCCTTCGGCGCGAGCTCCGGCGGCCCCGCCTCCTCGAACCGGCGCAGCCGGGTCTGCGCCGCGTGGTAGGCCGGGGCCATGCCGTCGTTGTAGGTGGCCTTCTGCTTGAGCATGACCACCAGGCGCTTGAGTTTGGCGTGCTCCTCGTCCCAGCGCCTGCGCAGCTCGTCGAGCCGCTCGTTGCGCTCCCGCCGCGCCTCGGCGTACGTCGCGAAGCCGCCGCCGTGGATCCAGACGTTGCCGGACTCGACCGTGACGATCCGGTCGGCGGCGTTGGCCAGAAGCTGGCGGTCGTGGGAGACCAGCAGCACGGTCTTGGGCGTCTCGCGCAGTGCCGTCTCCAGCCACACCTTGCCCGGCACGTCGAGGTAGTTGTCGGGCTCGTCGAGCAGCAGCACCTGGTCGGGCCCGCGCAGCAGCGCCTCCAGCACCAGCCTCTTCTGCTCGCCGCCGGACAGCGTGGCGACCTCGCGATACTTCACCCTGTCGTACGGCGTGCCGAGGGCGGCCATCGCGCAGGCGTCCCAGAGCACCTCGATGTCGTAGCCCCCGGCGTCGGTGTAGTCGGTGATCGCCTGGGCGTACCGCATCTGGGTCTTCTCGTCGTCGCGCTCCATCATCGCGAGCTCGGCGGCGTCGAGCCGTTCGGCCGCCGTCCTGACCCGTTCCGGCGCGACGCTGAGCAGCAGGTCCTGGACCGTACGGCCGTCCCGGATGTTGCCGACGAACTGCCGCATCACACCGAGACCGCCCGAATGGGCCACCGTGCCCTCGACCGGCTGGAGATCGCCAGCGATCATCCTGAGCAGGGTCGTCTTGCCCGCGCCGTTCGGCCCGACCAGGGCCGCCTTGACGCCCTCCCCCACCCGGAACGAGACGTCGTTCAGGAGCATCCTGCCGTCCGGCAGCACATGCGTCAGATGGCTGACATTTAGCATATAACCCACATAACCAATTCGACGGAGGTGGACATTTGGCCAGCGTAGGGACGGGAATGAAGGTCTGGCCACTGAATAACGACGACGTCCGGCCGGACGCGCCGCCCATGGTCGCGGGCATCTACTTGCGTATCTCCGACGACGCCGAAGGGCTTGAACTCGGCGTGAAGCGGCAGGAGAAGGACACCATCGCTCTTGCCGTCCGTCATGGCGCTACCGAGGTGCGCCGCTACTGCGACAACGACATAGGCGCATCGACGCGGAGCAGGAAGAAGCGGCCGGAGTTCGAGCAGCTTCTCGCGGACACAGAGTCGGGCGCGATCCAAATGATCGTCTACTACAGCAACTCGCGGCTGACTCGGAGGCCGCTGGAGTACGAGAAGATCATTTCTCTTGTGGAGCGCACGAGGGTTCGGCTTCTCTCCGTCGCTTCAGGCACCGTCGATCTGACCACCGCAGACGGCCGCATGGTGGGACGTGTCCTGGCTGCGGCAGACGCGGCCGAGGCCGAGCGGATAGCCGAGCGAGTAGCCCGCAAGAACCAGGAGCGCCGAGAGAGGAACCTTCCCCACCACGGAGGCCCCCACCTACTCGGCTACCTTCCCCCCGACCCCGACAAGGGCATCGGCGTTCTCACCCACCTCGACCCGGTCGCCTGCAAGTTCATCCGCAAGGGCGCTGAGATGATCCTCGCAGGTCGCGGTCTCACGGCCGTCATGGACTACTGGAACAGGGAAGGCTTCACCCGCCCCAACGGACAGCCCTGGTTGTTCCGTGACGATGTGCGGCGCATCTTGCTACGCCCCAAGGCCGCCGGCCTCGTCGCACATCAGGGCGAGATCATAGGCCAGGGCGATTGGCCCGCAGTGCTCGACCGGGAGACCTGGGAAGCGCTGAATGTCGTGCTCGCCAGGAAGATCAAGGCCAAGCCCGAGCAGCGCGTACGCAAGTACCACCTGAGCGGCCTCATTCGGTGCGGTCTGTGCGGCGCAGCCCTTCGGATTCGCTTTCCCGGTCAGAACCGCGCGGCCCAGTACTCATGTCTGAAGGGCAGCGGAGGGTGCGGCAAGCTCAGTCGCAACAAGCAGTGGATCGAGGACATGGTGAGCGCCTACGTGCTCGACCGGATCGAGATCGAGTACGAGACCAGCACCGGCGACGAGCAGGACCCCGACGAGGGGAACCAGGTAGAGGAGCAGATCAAGCAGCTTGAGGGCCGCATCAGAGAAGCACGCCAGCAAGCAGCGGCCGGTACCCTCCCGATGGCCGACGCCGGAGCGATCATGTCGGCCATTCGCGACCAGATCGACGAGCTCAAGCGCCAGAAGGCGAGGATTCTCACGACCCAGCGCCAGGCCGACACCAGCAAGGAAGACCTCATCCGGACGTGGCTGAGCGACGAGCCGAGTCTTGCCGAGGCGAGGAGGACCATCGCAGCCAAGTACGTTTCGCGGGTACTCATCCACCCGCTTCCGCACGGTGGCCGGTGGCTTCCCCACATGTACCCCGCCGATTCCATCAGCATCCTTCCAGCGTGAGCAGCCATAGCCCCCGGTGATCAGCCGGGGGCTACGGTGCCCATCAGGCCGCGCCTACGCTTCCCGTCCGGAGCGAGCGAGCCAGCGCGAGGAGTTGTTGATTCCGGCGACGGCGATCTTCCGGCGTCGAGGCCAGGGCATCACGGCGAGCCTGTTCCCGGACAGCCCGCAAGGCTTCCGGCGACGGCGACGGCGACGGCGACGAGGAGCGTTCAGACATTGGCCCCTTGCGCTGCCTCTGGCCGCTTGGCGTCGCCGCGGTGTCCCCGTGCCCACTTCCGGTGACACTGTGGTTGCCCTGCGACTCCTCTTGCGAGCCCGCCCACCCGCCCTCGGGTCCGTCGTGGCTGACGTCCCATCGAGAGCACTTACGACGTGCGCGGGGTTGAGGAGCCGCATGGGAAGGTGCCTTCGGCCCGTCCTTTCTATATGCGCCCCTCACCGTACTCATCCCGGTCCGTTGCGCAGGCTCATAGCTGGCCACATGGCCGCCCGTCGATTGCCGAGAGAGTATCGGCCGGTCGTCCCTCCGCTCTGGCCTGTAGTTCCACCAGGTGCCTACGCCACCTCTGTCTCTGGGCAACCAGATGCAGCAAGCGCACATCCAGCGGGGGAAGCCCAGGGTCACCCTCCGGGACACGTCGCCAGACATAGCGGTGCGCGTCCCCTCGGTTCCGATCGTCCGCGATCCCAAGGACCTGGAGAACCCACGCGCGCCTATCCTGCCCGTGCTCGGCCAGGGTCTTGTTCGACCACTTGCGAGACACGAGCACACGCCGGCCTCCGTAGCCCAGATGTTCCGGCTTGTGCGCTCTGCCCTTGCAACGCCCCGGGCTCATCCCGGCTCTGGCGTTCTTGGGCTGCACGCCGTACCGGAGCCAGTTGGGACACATCGGCGAGCACGGTTCGTAACGCAGGGCCTCCACCAGCCGGGCCGCGTGGTCCCGTCTCCTACGATCCTCGCTCTCGATCGTCCCGCCGATGCTCTTCGTGAGGTACTTCGAGAGATACCGAATGCACTGGTCGGCGTCCCGAGTCCCCGCAAGAACTCCTTGCACGTCTATCTGAGACCCGAAACGGACCACGTGAAGAGGTTCCGCATCCTCGTCATCGCCGAGCCGGTCAAGCGCCTCCTCCCAGGTAGGGAGAACCTCACCGCTGACGGGATCGACGTAGTCTCCCGTCTGCTTGTCCTGATCGCCGCCGGACTGCTGCGGACGCTCCACCCAGACGGGCAGGTTGTCACCGTCGAAGCGCACGACGTCACACGACGGCCACCACACTTGGTGATAGGTCGCGGCGACGACGGCCCTGATATCAGCCCGCGTCAGCGTCCCCCTTATCGCCATGTGCAGATGCGGGGCGAGGCGCTTTTGCGGCTCCACGCTCGCGAAATACTGCACGTCGTATCCCGCCACCCGTCGAAGGTTCTGCACGAACCGATCAACGAGCTTCGAGAAGTGAAGAGCATCCCGAGCGGCGCGTGAGTAGTCGTACGAGGCCGGATCCACCGGAGCCCCGTCCCTCACCCGCCCATAGGACGGCAGGGTGAGGGTGATGAACATCGAGGGCCGATACCTCTTGCCGTCAGGGGACGTGTAGACCCGGCCCAGAGTCGTGTTCGCCATCTTCCGTCTCGGCAGGTCGGGCGCGTCCTGTCGCCTTCGCGTCGATCGCTTGCGCTTGCCCGCCGTTGCCCTGACTACCTGTCCCCGCGTCCCTGCCGCTCGGATTTCGGCGTCCAGTTCTGCCAAACCAAGGTCAAGGTCTTCGGTCGGCTGACCGGCGCGTTCGGCGTCTTCCCTCATGACCTGAAAGTCCGCACGCAGTTCGAGGAGATAGCGCTGGTAGTTGTCCGGCTCATCCGTCTCCGCCACTGGCTCTGATTCCAGGTGCCAGCCCTCCCGGCACTGCGCCATGCGAAGGTGCCGGTTGCGCTTCGCACATGCCGGACACCTGCTCTCCAAGGTGGCGTTGCAGGGGAGGTAGACGGTCTGGCTCTTGCCCGTCTCGGTGTCGATCACCCTCATGGGGATCGACCGGATGCAGACTCCGTTTTCGATAGCTACTGCCTTGGCGACCTCGCGAGCCAGCGGCATCCTCATGCGCTCGGCCCGAGAAAGCGCTTCGGTCACTCAGCCTCCCGGAATTCGCTGATCTCCGGCGTCAGCGGCGTTCGTTCTCCGCACTCTCGGCACTCGATGAGGTTCCACTCGTAGTCTGCCCAGAGGCGATCTTCCGAGCCGCAGGCCACGCACTGGAGGCCGTAGAGCAGGTGTCCGAGCCTCATACGGCCTCACCCGCCCCCGAGTACCGGATGACCATGTGACGGATGTCCTCATCGGAGACGTAGGCCGCCCGCACCCGTACCGGGTCAGGGGAAGTCTCCAGCCGCACGTAGCCGACGCCCGCACCCAGCTCAGGAACCGGTGAGATGTGGTCGGCCAGCGCGCCCCGGTCGCGTGCCCCGTCGCCGAGGACCATGTCCACCTGCTCCGACTCGTCCAACCGGAGGGCGATCTTGTCGGGGAACAGATTCCGGATGCTCATGACCTCCTTGCGCGGGTCCTGCAAAGCCGCCATGACCCCCACGCCCACCGCACGTCCCTGAGTGGTCAGAGTCGCCAGAGCCGCCGTGGCGCGCTGGCGAAGCTGCTTGTCCGACTGGTAGGCCGTCAGGAAGGCCACCTCATCGACGATCACGAGGACGAACGGGTCATCGACGGTCGGCGTGTGCGACCGCTGGAGGCCGGCGAACCGGTCGGCCCGCTCCTGCATCACCGAGACCGCTGCTTCCAGCAGGTCGGCGCACTGTTCGGGAGTGGCCGCGTATCGGGCACCGAACAACGCCCGACCGAAGGACAGTTCCATCCGCTTGGGGTCGAGCGCCCAGATCTGCACCAGGCCCGCCCGCATCGCGGGGAGCAGACCGCGGATGGTCGACCACAGCCAGGAGCCCTTTCCCGCGCCAGTCGCGCCCGCAATCAGGACATGCGTACCGTGCACCTTGAGCCGGTACGGCGAGCCATCCTCACACTGGCCGACCTCCACCGAATGAACCGCAGGCTCCGCCGGAATCGGGCGGGCGTGCAGCGGCACGGCGAGCGGGTCACGCCGAGGAAAGGTCAGGACGACGCGGCCAGCGCGCTCCACCTCCACGCGGCAGGAGACGGCGCCGAACCCATGCGCCAGGTTTGCGGTCCGATCGGCCCAGTCCTCGTCGGACTGTCCATGGAGAAGCTTGACCGTGACCCGGTCGGCCCAGCCGTCGCACGTGACTTTGATCAGGCGGGGCATGTAGTCCCGTCCCTTGATCTGACGTCCGAGGCCCGCGACCGTCATGACCGGCATCCAGTGTCGCCGATAGACCCAGAACCACCGGCCGAACGCCAGCAGCGGCCAGGCCACCGATCGCATGAAGGAGCTGTAGCCGAGCGCGGCCCAGGCCGAGAGGAGCGAGCAGACGAGTCCGGTGGCCACCACCGCGACGCGCCAGCCGAACAGCGAGACGATCCCCGAGGGGAGTGCGACGAGTGCGACGGCGACGGGATGCCGAACCACAGTCATCACCAGGCCGGCGAGCACCCGCCAGAGGAAGATGACGATGGTGATGATTGCGGGAGTCCGTACGACTGCGGGGCGGAACACGACCGCTGTGTCCGGGGTCGTGGAGACCAGTCCCCTGACTTCCTCCCCAGGGAGTTTGCGCAGCATAAACTGACTTCCTCTTCTGAGATGGGTATCGGAGGAGATCAGGGGCCGCTAGAAGTGCCAGCTTCCAGCGGCCCCACTTGCGTTGTCAGAGCGCCGACTGTCCAGCGTTGGGCGCGGATCTCCGCTCCGTGGGAGCGGCGGAGTCCTTGCCGCTGGCGTGACTCGCTCTGGGCGCGGCGGATCGAGGAGCCCGCATCGCTCGGGCCTTGATCGAGTAGGCGAGCCGCCCGGACCCGTTCACCCAGGGCGTGACAGACATCCCGTCGAACTCGACGGGAGTGAACGGGAGACCCGGCATCGGAGCCGGAGGGACCGGTTCGACCGGCGAGACGATCTTTACGGTGACGGTCTTGCTCGCGGCACTCACCGTGGGGTCTCCATCCATGACGGGGACCTGCCACACGAGTTCTCCCGTGGCCTTGTCCCGCATCGGGACGTGGCGGCCCTTCGTGGATGCCTCGAAGTCCTTGACCTGCTTCACCTCCCCCACCACGTAGCAGCCGTGCGGGAACACTTGCTCGAATGAGACGGGGATGGGGCCTTGAAGTGCGATGACTACCTCCGCTGTCTTGTTGTACTTATTACAACAACCTGATAACTACACTGTGCCTAAGATGAGTTCCCCGAGGAGGTGAAGTGTGATGCCAATCACACAACCGCTCTATGCGCGGGTCGCCGACGTGCTGAGACGCCGGATCGTCACCGGCGAACTACAGCCCGGCGATCAGGTCCCCACAGAGCGCGAGATCAGGGCCGAGTTCCAGGTGTCTCAGCCTGTGGCCCGCCAGGCTCTAGCACTGCTGCGCTCCGAAGGTCTCGTGATCAGCCAGCAGGGCAAGGGCAGCTTCGTCAGAGAGCGGAAGGAACTCTTCCGCAACACAGGGAACCGCTACAGCCGGAAGCAAAAGCCCAACCTCCAAGAGGCGAACGACGGAGGATGGAGCGCCGATGTAACCGCGGACTACCGCCAGGTGCAGGCAACCCAAGTCATCGCCGATCGCCTACAGATCAACCTCGGCGACATGGTCAGCGAAGTCGTCTACCGCTGGTTTGTCGAAGGCGAGTGCGTCCAGATCAGCACGCAATGGGAGCCGTTGGCGCTCACGCGAGGAACACCCATTGAGACGCCGGCCAGTGGCGTCGTCAATGCCCCCGACGTGATCGAGCGGTTCGACTCCATCGGCATCTATGTGGATGAGGTCAAGGAAGACATCCGCACCCGTATGCCGACGCCGGACGAGTCACATGAAATGAAGATCGCCCCCGGTGTCCCCGTGTTCGAGATCGAGCGCACGCACTACGCGCACGTCCCGGTAGAGACGGCCAACATCGTTCTTCGCGGAGACCGCTTCGTCATCTCCAACATCCAGGAGGTGCCGACATGAGCGCGAGCGCTGCCCCCAAGCCCCATGATGCGCGCGATTTAGGTGACCAGAAGAAACGGTCCGCTACCCCCTTGATCGACACCGCTACCCCCAACGTCGCGCGGATGTATGACTACTACCTCGGGGGCAAGGACAACTTTGCCGCCGACAGGGAGGCCGCCGAACGAGTCATGGCGGTTGCTCCGATCACGCGGGAGATCGCGCGGGCGAACCGGGCGTTCCTTGGGCGTGCGGTGCGGTTCCTTGCGGGTGATGCTGGGATCTGCCAGTTCCTCGGTATCGGGGCCGGGTTACCGACGAAGGCCAACGTTCACCAGGTCGCGCAGGATGCCACCCCCGGGGCGCTGGTGGTGTACGTCGATAACGATCCGGTGGTGCTGTCGCATGCGCGGGCGCTCCTGGCGACGGATGCGCAGACACGGGTCCTTTTCGGGGACGTACGCAAGCCGGGTGAGATCCTGACCGATCCGGACGCGCGCGCCCTGTTAGACCTGTCGAGGCCCGTGGCGGTGTTGCTGGTCGCGGTGCTGCACTTCGTTCCCGACCACGAGGACCCGTACGGGGCAGTCCGGACGCTGGTGGATGCGATGGCCCCAGGATCGTTCCTGGTGGTCTCGCACGTGGAGCATCGGCCGGAACTGTCCGGGGCGGCCAAGCCCTACGAGCGGGCGAACGCTCCGGCCGTGGGTCGCACGTTCGATGAGGTTGCGCGGTTCTTCAACGGGCTGGATCTGGTGTCCCCCGGTCTGGTGCCGGTACGGCGGTGGCGGCCCGATGCACCTGTTCTGACGGCACAGCTTGAGCCTGACGTGCCGTTCTTCGCAGGAGTGGGGGTGAAGCGATGACCAGGAACGGCGCTGTGCCTCTGATGGCCTCCCCCGCTGCTGAGGACCCGGCGTCTCCTGCTGTCGCACTGGCGGGACGGCTACAGGAAGAACTAAGCCACACCGGAATCACGGCAACAGTCGGTTCGGGATACGGACTGGCGATAGTGACGGCGGCCAACCGGGTGAACGTGTGGGTGGAGGCCGGGCCGCAGGGATGGCAGTTCCGGTGGTGGACGGGCCGTGTCTGCGAACAGACAGGGAGATGGAACTACACGTCGTGTCCTGCTTCGGCGGTGGAGACGGCGGCCCGGAGAGTCGGGGGCCGGGTGCGTCAGGTGCGCCGGGAAGCGTTGAGCGTAGCGAGGGTCGGCCGGGCTGGGGACCAGGCGAGGGCGAATCTTCCGGTACCGACAGGGAGCAGCTCGTGACGGCAAACGGTCCCCGTAGCGTTGGCGTATATGAGGGGCTGGAGGTGGAGTATCAGCCCCGCGGACACGTGGTGTACGTCCGCGATCCCATCGACGCCTCGCACGGATTCGTCCGCCTCAGTCTGGGCCGGTGGTCCCGGTTCGTAGGCGCGGTTAAGGCGGGCCGGTTCATCCCGCAACGGGAAGGCGAGGAAGTAACGGTCACGATCGGCGACCTATGGAATGCCGGGATCGTCACCTCCTCGCCGTTCCTAGTCACCAGCGAAGACACCTGGGACATCTTCATCAAGGCAGTCAATGCGGGCGCGTTCGATGTGATCAGCGACGCCACGCAGACCGGGACGGACAAGGCTCCCCGACCGGCTGATCTCGAAATGTGATCACCCAAGAGCTGCGCGGCGGCGTGGTGAGGGTCCCGTGCCCATCCGGGTGGGCAGGGTCGTCCTGCTCGTCCCGCGTCGCCGCGCTCACGACGGTACGGGAAATCGGCTACCCGTACCGGTGACCCTCCCCCGCTCTGGGCGAAGGGTGCCTGCTCATCTGGCCTGATCTGTGACGGATCGTGGTGCCTGCGTCCACGGTCCTCCGCTCCCCCACACCCAGACCCTGGGAGCCGCCAGAGATCAGAGCCACGACAACCAGGCATCGGAGCGGGGGACGGGCCATCCATTCCCACCCTGACGCGGTGCAGGGGACGCGGTAGGCCGGCGGCGAGAGGCAGATTCTTGGCGAGAGGGACAGGTCGTGGTTTTCTACTTCGGAATGCCAAGCTTCAAGGACGCACCGGAACTGACGACACATGAGATCGAAGCCATGCGTGACACTCTCGTCCGGGTGCATGAGGCCCTGGCCGTGATCGTCTCCCGCGAGCGTGCCCGCCGTGAGGGGCTTATGGATGGCGGACGCCTGACCCGTCACGGCCTGGACACGGCGACGGAACTGATGGGGATGCCGCCGGTCACCGATGAAGAGTGGGGGGAACTTGGCGGCGACGCAAACAGAGAGGCAACCGAAGACACCTTCTTTTAGAATGCCTTAGAGTTGCTGGCCTCAGCAGTCATCAAGTCCCCGCTACCTGGGATCACTGCGAGGCAAGTGCTCGTCGGCCACACAGAAGAGAGCATTCCCATGTTATTGACTAGGATACGAGCAGAAAACTTCTTGTCCCTTAGACATCTCGACCTTTCTCTCGATTCTCCCTTAACTTTTATCACAGGGCCGAACGGGGTGGGTAAGACTAACATTGCACGGTGCTTGGATGTCGTCACTACCGTCCTAAATCATCACACAGGCAGGCCGGATATAGATAGACTAGTGCTATATGAATCCGCCGCCCGCGACGAAGCGACTTCCTACAGCATTGAACTCACTTTAGAATTCGATCAGGATTGGGAGAAGCAGTTACTAACCTCCTACGTGCAAGCAGCCTTTATTGCGGGCGAAGCCTATTCGTTCTCAAGTATGCGACTAGAGGCTGCGGCGCAAAATATAGATCAGGCAACTCTCCAACCCCTACTATCGGGCAGCCTCAAGCTGAATTTTGACAGTTCTCGGATAGGTGGCCTCTGGTGGGCCGCCTACGAATTCACTCACCTCAACAATCAATGGCACATCCCCCTGATCGGGGGGACATCCCTAATCGAACCTGGACCAGCTACACCTTTCCTGCCGATCGGGGGTGCACAGCTAAGTTTCACACGCCTAATGTTAGGTATCGACAACCCTGGCCCCAGCGATTTAGAGCGGTCGATAAAGGAACTAGCGAACGGCGTTGACCTTCGCACTGCGCTAGTAAAAATGCCAGATCAGCGCGCGAGCTTTGAAATCTCCCCAGCATTTAATACATCAGGCCGCATTCCCCAGAGCCTTAAAGAGCTAGCTTCAGCCCTGCAAATCAAGCAAATCATCAACCATACAGTCACATTCGCCCAGCTTCTAGCCGTGATATTTCGACGCACGATTGTACTCACCGACAACCGGCGCGTCCCACTCAAGCGTCATTACGACTCCACTGAGTTGGAAGCGCCGCTCGATTTGAGGTCCGGAAGAAATTTGGCAGGGGAGCTTTTTCGACTTAAAAATGGCAAGTCGGCGGATCGCAGTCTCTATGCGGAAGCCAAAAAAACCTTCACTTTTCTCACTGGCCAAACCTTTGGATTGGCTACTACCGTCAGCAGCACAGACCTGCTAATTGAACCGTTGGCCGTAACTACCACCGGAGAAAGACCGATCGAATTCTCCGGCGCCGGCGTCCAGGAGGCCCTCTTACTCAGCACCCTGCTAAGTGGCCCTCCAGGTCGGTTCTTGGTGCTGGACGAGCCTGCTGTTAATCTCGAACCTACGATGCAGCGTCGCCTCATCAGTCAGCTAAGAAAAGCCGGGCGATGTATGGTAGTAACCCATAGCCCAGATATGGTCCCTGTAGAGCGGAAGGAAGATCTGGCTGGAATCGTGAGGCTTTCGCCAGGAGCCCAAGGACCTGTCGTTTGCCGTGTAGGGGATGTTCCAGAGACAGAATGGGCGCGATTCGTCCAGCTGCTAGAGCCTTCACATGTACGGGCCCTATTGTTCGCTTCGTGTGTCATTCTCTGCGAAGGGAGCACTGAAGTTGGCGCGCTCTCTCAGTGGTGGCGGGATACAGCCAGTCTCAACCTTCCTGATCCAGAGGCGGCTAACATTCCGATTATCAGCGTCGATGGAGATAAGAGATTCGGGCCTTATATAGACTACCTCGATGCTTTCGGTATTCCATGGGCCATTATCGCCGATGGTCCAGCCCTTCGGGACAGTAGTCAACTCGCCAAGCATTTGGCTCATCGGTACCCAAACTTCTCGACCCCCTTAAACAATGCGGGCTTTGAGGAATGTCGGGACTACTGGCGCTGCTTTGGAGTCTTTACCTTAGCTGAACAATTCGGGGACGATGGACACAAGCAGGGCGAGTTCGAGGCTTATTTAGAGCGAGTAGACTCGCATGCCCTAGCCATGGCCCGTAGTGAAAGCGGCCGAAGTAAGCCAAGATGTGGCGCGAGCTTTGCTGCTAACGTTTCACGGCCTCAGGAAGTTGCCGATCTTTACCTAGCGATAATGCAGCGCTTCGAATCGATAACCCAACGAGCGTTTGAAATCAGGTAAGAACCAGAGTAATCGCATTCGGCGACAGATGACCCGAGCGTTCAACGACGTAGCGGTAGTGCCCAGCATCCTAGTGGCATATGAGTCGAAGTGAAGCTTGACTTATGCATTCGTCATGATGCGCTGTTGCACTTTACTGTTGGCCCGTCCTGTGCTTTCGATTGACCTGGAGTGGGGTGGACTTTATTCAGGGATAGATATTCACCCTCCTAAATGACCACGCTCCGAAAGCTCTTGACTGCACGCTGCAATAAATGTGATGAACATCACATTTTATGCTCTCTTTACGCCTGATCATCCGAATCGTACAGTGTGATCACTTTGCTGAAGATCTGCTCCGGTGTTGCCGAGCCTTTCTTGAAGTTCGGTTACACGCGAGCGTCCTGCGTGCGGCCTGCTGCGCGCTGACGGAGGTGGGCTGCAGTGCGTCGGAGTCGGTTCGGCATGGGCAAGATCGGTCCGGCGCGGTGGCTTCTTCGCGTCACGACGCTTGTCATAGTGGCGCTTCTACCTGGAACGTTACAAATTCCTGCCTTTCCCGTGGCGGAGTCTGTGCCACTCGTGACGCTGAACCTGCCAAACGTCACGGCCGGCTCGACAGGCGCCCCGCCGGTTCAGCAGGCGGGCTCGGCGCAAGAATTGCCGCATTTGGTCGACACATCGGCCACTGAACCGAGAAATCCGGCGGTGCCGGGCCCGCGTCCGAGCGACGACGGCAGGCGTCCGGAAGGTGGGCTGCCCCTTGAGAAGCGCCACACATCGACTGATGAGCCGGCCGAGGGTGGCCTGAAGTCTCCTCCGCCTTTGCCTGCAGAAATCATGGATGCAAAGCCCGAGAAGCTAACGGGTCCTCCGGAAGTTGCGCGGGCTCAAGGGTTGTCGCTGAGGAATGTAGGTCGTGCCAAGGGTGCTTCCACGTCGTCCGCACTTGGCATTCGGAAGGGGTCTACCGGGAGAACAGTCGGCTTCACGAGCCTGACGTCCGCCACGGCGGGAGACGCCGTTCCTGCGGTGTCATCTTTGTCGGCATTGGGCACCCAGAGCACGGGCGTGTGGACGCTGTCGTCGCTGACGCCGTACTTCCAGGCCAAAATCACCGACCCGCTGTACCGCTCGTCCTACCTGGGCTATGAGGTTGAGCACGATCCGTCGGTGCCGGCCCAGGGCTCGGGTCTCATCTCCTCAGGGACGGGGACGACCTCGGCGTCGTCAGGGTCGTCAACCTCCGTCAGGGTGCCGTCGGGGAAGTTGACCGATGGGTGGCTGGTGCGGTGGCGGGTGCGCGGTGTGACGACGACCGGCGTGGAGGGGCCGTGGTCGGAGTGGCAGTCGGCGAGGATCGATGTTTCGAAGCCTGCGGTGTCGGAGTTGTCGGCGCGGGGCACTCAGGGCGCGGACGGTTGGACGCTGTCGTCCTTAACACCGTACTTCCGCGCAAAGATCACCGATCCAGTCTTTCGCAACTCCTACCTCGGTGCGGAAGTTGAGCACGACCCGTCGGTGCCGGCCCAGGGCTCGGGTCTGATCTGGTCGGGGACGGGCACTACGGCGACCAACCCAGATTCGCCGTATGCGTCTGTGTCGGTGCCGTCGGGGAAGTTGACCGATGGCTGGCTGGTGCGCTGGCGGGTCCGCGGTGTGACGACGACCGGCGTGAATGGGCCGTGGTCGGACTGGCAGACCTCCAAGGTCGACATCACCAAGCCCGTGGTGTCGGCGGTGTCGGCGACGCCAGCAACGCAAAGTGCCGGTTTGTGGACGCTGGCGTCGTTGCAGCCGACTTTCCGGGCGACAATCACCAACGATCTGATGCTCCAGGGCTCGACCATTCAAGGCTCGTATCTGGGCGCGGAGGTCGAGCATGATCCGTCGGTGCCGGAGCAGGGTTCGGGTCTGATCTGGTCGGGCACGGGCACGACCGCGACGAACATCAATGCGTCAACTGCGTCGGTGTCAGTGCCGTCGGGGAAGCTGACCGATGGCTGGCTGGTGCGCTGGCGAGTCCGCGGCGTGTACGCGAACGGTGTGACCGGGCCATGGTCGGACTGGCAGACCTCGAAAGTCGACATCACCAAA
>NZ_BOOF01000064.1 GCF_016863095.1 Microbispora siamensis
CCTGACGCGGGTCCGGCTCTGGCGTTCCTGACATGTGAGCCCTGTCAGCGAGCGTGACCAGGACCGAATGGAGCCGGAGCGGCGGGCTCGGCGCAAGGCCGAGCCCGCCGCAGTCATGTAAAGAGCCCAGATCCTCCTGCTGTCCGAGCGAGGGAGTTCGCCTCGGCGATCACGACGCGGACGGTTGCCGCACCCCCGCGGCCGTGTCGCCAGGCGTTACTCAACTTGCGGTGGGCGCAGTTCGCCTTTCTCATCCGGGTCACCGGCAAGCTGCTTGAATTCCCCGCCGAAGAACGGGAACGCCCTAGTGTGGTGATCACTTACTCATCTGGCCGTTCATGACGGCCGCCGGACGGAGAATGAGATGGCAGAACCCCCCATGCCTCCCATTGAGGGCCGGCTTCGACACTGGGCGGAGGAGTTCGCCGCCCGACGCGATCTTCCCGTCGCCGATCTACGGATCGATCCGCCTCTTCACCGGGAGGAGGCGGAAGGGCTTGTGCTCGCTCTGCGATCCGGTCTTGTCATGGTCGAGCGGGCCGGGGTGTTCCGCCTCGCGGGGGCGCACGCGGCGAAAGGGCCGTACAACCTTTTTTCCACCGGCCCGAGGCCGATGCTCAACCGGGAGTATCTGATCCAGATAGCCACGTTCGCCGAGTTGGTGGTGCATCACCGATGGCCCGCCCGGCAGGTGGTCTTCGAGTACGACGCGTTCGACCTCGGCGTTCTCGATGAAGGAGACCGCCCCGCCATCCTGGTGGAGACCAAGAGGGATGAGGCTGGGCTAGACGTCATGCTCAGCCGAGTGACGGCTGCGAGGGAGGATGAGGTGCTCCAGCCGCGCACGGCGGACCAGCGCAAGGCATCGGCACTGGTACGGCTGCGGCCTCGGCGTTTTCTAGCGGTGGCTCCTGGTGTGCGGCGCTGTTTCGGCTCGGTCGTTGAGGACGGCCGGGTACGGCTCATCCCGAGGTCCGAAATTCCTCACGGCACCCGCGGGGATCGGGACTGTCCCGTTTGCGGTGGCGAGGACGTGACGGGAAGCAGGCTCCCGGACGGACGTATCGCCTTGTTATGCGGGGGCTGCCACTACCGCTGGTCACGAACGCCGAGACACCCGTGTCCGCGCTGTGGCTCTGGGGATGTGGAGGAGAACGGCTACCGGGGCTGGGCGTTCGAGGACGAGGAGGAGGCACGGGACAATCCCGACGCCGACTGGCACTACGTGGACTGGCGGGTCTTCCGTTGCAGCCGGTGCCACAACGAGTGGCGGGAGGGCTCTCGTGCCGGGTGAACGCGGCCGCGCGGACTGCAGCGGCTTGACCAGGTGGCTGCGCGGGCGGCGGGAGGACATCGTGATCGTCACATGGGACGAGCTCAATGGTCTCGTCCGGGGTCTTCCGCGCTCGGCGGTCGATCATCATCCGCAGTGGTGGTACGGAGACCGGCCCAACACCCGGGCGTGGCGGGCGGCGGGATACGAGCTTGATCGGGTGGAGATCGGGCGATACGTGAGGTTCCGCCGAGTGGCTGCCCCGGCGATCGCGGTCTCTGCAACGCCGCAACCGGCCACCGTGCCGTGTGGGGTGGACGAGCTGACGGACATCGACCCGCGGAGGGTGCTCGTCGTCATTCCCTGCTCGGCCGGCAAGTCGCGGGGCGGGGAGCCGTCTTCCGGGGCTACGTCGTGTTCCTGGCCTGAGGCTTTGCTCGCGGCCCGCGCCCGCCTCCGGCTGACGGCGCAGGTCGACGAGGTGCTGCTCCTGCCCGCCTGGCGGAGATATGAGGGCTTCTTCTACCGCGCCGCGGGGTCGTCACTCCAGCAGGCCGTCTTGTCTGGTGTCCACGTCCTCATCCTCAGCGGCGGATACGGGGTGGTCAGAGCTAAGGAGGCCATCGGGTATTACGAGAAGGTCCTGAACCGGAGGGACTGGCCGCCGGGGTTGCTGGAGTCCCTCCTGGTGGAGGAGGCGTCACGCCTGGACGTGGATGCCGTGGTCGCGTTCACGCCTGCCCGGGGCCATTACGCCGCTGTCGTACGGTGCGCTCCATGGCGCGAACGCGGTGTTTCACCCGTGTTCCACGTGACGATGGTCGGCCATAGCGGCGGCGCGATGATGAAGGTGCCCCATGGGTTGGGTCAGGCCTTCGCCGCATTCTGGGACAGGGACCGGCGCAGCTTTCCCCCTGGCGCGGTGCTGGAGCGGCTCTCATGACCGACGTACAGCGGCGGGCGGACACCGACCGCTTCTACGGGCTTCTGGAAACACTCGCAGCACGCACAAGACTTCCCCGGCTGAGGGAATGCTCAGCGGCGGATTCGTGGCCGGCCCACGGCGTGTACTTCTTCTTCGAAGACGGCGAGACCCGCACGGAGGGGAACCGCCCGCGAGTCGTGCGGGTCGGGACGCACGCGCTGACGGAGCGGTCCCGGACCCAGCTGTGGACTCGGTTACGCCAGCACCGCGGGAACGTCGGTGGCACCAACCCCGGAGGCGGTAATCACCGAGGGTCGATCTTCCGTCTCCACGTAGGTACGGCTCTGCTCAACAGCGGCGAGTGGCCGGCCGTAGTCAGAGCCGGGTGGCGGCTCCCACGGGCAGGCGCCGAGGTCCGCCTGGCCCAGCACGAGCTCGAACGCGCGGTGAGTGACCACATCGGCGCGATGCGCCTCCTATGCCTGCCCGCTCCCGAGCGCGAGCAGCGCCGGGCGATCGAGTCGAATGCCATCGCACTGTTGTCCCTTATCCGGGGAGGCGTCGACCCGCCGTCCCCGCGCTGGCTCGGCCGTCATGCCGAGAGTCTGGCGGTGCGTACCTCCGGCCTCTGGAACGTCCAGCATGTCGACGGCCGCTACGATCGCGCCTTCCTCGATCTGCTCGGCGACCTGGTCGAGGGATAGAGACCGGCGCTGCCGGGCGGGTCAGGAAGCAAGTTAGGCGTGGGATGGTCAGACCGAGATAGGTGACGGCACCCTACTAGTTGGTATCGCCAAAAGGCGTAGCCCGGGCAGCTCTGGGCCGACAGAGCCATAACGAAATGCCCCCAGTTGCCCGCCTCGCCCGCCCTTTCATCAGTAAGACCCGACAGAGTCTTAGACATCAAGGCTCGCTTCTGGCGGTTCTGCCGCTTGATACCGAACTTCATGGGAAAGTCTTTGACTGTCGCATGCTCGGTGACTACGCCGGGCGCGTAGGACACGGGTATCCGTCGCCTCTCAGCCGAAGTGACCGAGGCGTATCCGTGATTCACGGCAGGCTGTCGGCTCAGGGAGGGCTGTGACTGCGAGAGGGGGCACCTTGCGGGTTGAAGATCTGTCGGAGGCTGAACGTCGGGTGTGGGACGCGTTTCCGCTGGGAGAGGAGGTGGACTTCACGGTCGGTGAGCCAGAGAATGTCGATCCCGCGGGGGGCGCCACCTGGGGGCCGGAACGGACCGTCCGTGCCAGGGTGATCGCCACACTTCTGATGCGGGAAGAGACGCCTCGATCGCACCGTATCCCGGCTATACGAATCAAGGGCGCTCGGATCACCGAACGTGTGAACCTTGCCTACGCCACCCTCCGCCACTCAGCGCGATTCTTATCATGTTACTTCGAACGCGACCCGAGCCTGTACTGGACGCGTTGTTCTCAACTGGGTTTCAATGGCTCCCACCTGCCAGGGCTCTCGGGTTCCAATGCTCAGATCGATGGGCATCTGCGGCTCGAAGGCTGCGTGTTCACTGGCCTCGTGGAACTGCGGGGGACCCAACTTGCGGGAAGCCTCACTCTCAGTTACGCACGGGCTTCGGTGACCGGTTTGGCGATCGACTGTGACCGGCTCCAGGCGGGCCGCGGCATCTCAGCGATCGGGTTCAGCTCAACAGGACACGTGAGATTCTCCAACGTCAAAGCGAGCGGCACCGTGGTCATGAGCGATGCTCGTTTGAGCGCAAAGGGCAAGGCGCTGACCTTGGACGGGCTGGTGGCCGACGGGAGTGTCTTGTGCAAGCGCATGGTGGTCAGCGGTATGGTCAGCGTTCGCAATGCTCGTATTGCGGGTCTGTTCAGCTTCGGCGGAACAAGGATCGATAACCCCGGAGAAATGGCCTTCCGCGGCTCCCGTATCACCGCAGAGGGCGGGCTGTATTTGGGCGGAGGGTTCTCCGCAGCCGGCACGGTACGTCTAGCCGACTCGCGCATCGACCGGGAACTCAACCTGGAGGATGCGCGCCTGACACAGGTGGACGGTGACGCGCTCCAGGCGGAGGACCTGCAGGTCGAGGGCACACTGGATGCACATAACCTCGATGCAAGGGGCAGGGTCGACCTCACTCAAGCGCGTATCGCGGGATCGCTGCACCTGAACGGGGCCCACATCGATGGCACAAGACCGTCCACCACAGGTCTGGACTCGTCGCGGCTTGTCGCGCTCGACGGCGACGGGATGACCATCGGCGGCGGTCTGTCATGTTCCGATGGCTTTCGAGCGGAAGGCGCCGTTCGGCTCGCAGACGCGCATATCGGCACTTTCGCCGACTTCACCGGCGCGCAGCTAAGCAACCCCTCCGGCCAAGCACTCGACGCGGCGGGGGCGAATATCGGCCGCGGCCTGCAATGCGGCCACGGCTTCACGAGCGAAGGGGAGCTCACCCTGATAGGTGCAAGCATCGGTCGACATCTCGATTTCGACGACGCCACGCTATGCGCCCCCGACGGCAAGGCGCTTGCTGCCTGGCAGTTGGAGGTCCGAGAGCTCTACCTTCGCCCTCGCCGGACGCCCGAAGGCGTGATCGACCTGCGGCACGCACGTATCGGCGTACTTCGTGACGACCCTCAAACCTGGGGACCGCATCGGCAGGACGGCCTCGTCTACGATGCCGTAGATCCTGTGCTCCCCCCTGCCCGGCGTCTGGATTGGCTGAAATTGGACGAGGACGGGTATGCGCCGCAACCGTATGAGCAACTCGCCGCGACACACCGGAGATTAGGAGAGGATGCGAGAGCCCGCACCATCCTGCTAGCCAAAGAGCGGCAGCGGCGTGCGACGCTGCCGCTATACGCTCGTGCTTGGGGCTTGTTGCAGGACGTCACGGTCGGGTACGGCTATCGCCCGGTCCGTGCCGCCTTGTGGTTCCTGGCATTACTCGCCCTCGGAACAGTCGTATTCGCCATGGATGCACCACCGCGCGCCGAGGCCGGCAAAGGACCCGCATTCAACGCCGTCGTCTACGCCCTGGACTTGCTGTTTCCCCTGATCGACTTCGGACAGGAGAAGTCGTTCCAACCGATCGGCGACGGTCAGTGGGTCGCCTACGGGCTCGTCCTGGCGGGCTGGGTGCTCGTCACGACCATTGCCACCGGCATTACCAGAGCCATTTCCCGGCAATAACTGAATCCTGCGATCTCCGAGCCCAAAGGATGCCCGCCTGTGGGAGCCGCTGGCGGGCAAATATGAGTGGCCCTGCATGGGGCGGGAGAAGTATCAGAGCCGCCCGCTCTCGCCGCTGCTGCGGATATAGGTTCTGATCGATGGCGACCGGGCGCGCTCGCTGGGAGGTATCGGCGGCAGCGCTGCGTCCGGCACCTGCGGCGGCATCATCCGGTCGCTGCTTCGGGGGCCTGACGACGGCGATGCGCTACGAGGCACTCATTTCGGTGACAATCGAAGCCTTCTCCTGACCCGCGATGGAGACGACCAGGGTTGGGCCGGCGGACCTCTGGCGCGAGGGGCGACCAAGCCCTTCGATCTCGCTCGATCCCCTGGTCTTACGGGCATCCTCGCTGGTGAGCGAGTTATCTGTTAACAACCTTGACAGTGAGAGCGTGGGTCCCGACCATGGGACCACGGATCCGTACTGTCCAGTGGCTCGCTGGTGAACCGACCCACCGGTGAGGTCGCCGGCGCGCCATCACCCCCCGCGATCGGCGCCTTGGCTCCGATCACTCCTGGTTCAGGAGACCTTCATGCGAAAGCGCACACCCCGCCTGCTGACGCTGGCAGCATCGCTGCTGCTGGCGGCCGCGGGCGCCGTCCTCACGCAGACATCGGCCAACGCGGCCAATCTGCTCGTGAACTCCGACTTCGAGACCGGCAGCCTTTCCCCATGGTCCTGCACCGGCGGCCTGGGATCGGTGGTCGGCTCCCCGGTCCACACCGGCGGCAAAGCGCTGGCCGGCGCGGCCAGCGGCTCGGACAACGCACAGTGCACCCAGACCGTGTCCGTGAAGCCGAACACCGCCTACACGCTGAGCGCATGGGTCCGCGGAAGCTACGTGTACTTCGGCGTGAACGGCGGATCGTCCACCTGGACCTCGTCGCCGTCCGCCTACACACAACTGCGCGTGTCCTTCACCACCGGTGCCGGCCAGACGAGCGCGGTGGTCTACCTGCACGGCTGGTACGGCCAGGGCACCTACTACGCCGACGACATCAGCTTCGACGGTCCCGGCGGACCGTCGCCGTCGCCGTCGCCGTCGCCGTCCGCGTCACCCTCTCCGTCGTCTTCTCCCTCTCCCTCTCCGTCTCCGTCGTCTTCGCCCTCGCCCTCGCCGTCGGCGTCGCCGTCGCCCGGTGACACGACGTGCCCGGTGAAGGGGCGGCCGGCCGGCAAGGTCGTCCAGGGATACTGGGAGAACTGGGACGGCTCGTCCAACGGCGTGCACCCGCCGTTCGGCTGGACGCCGATCAACGACGCCCGCATCCGCCAGCACGGCTACAACGTGATCAACGCGGCGTTCCCGGTCATCCGCTCGGACGGCACGGTCCTGTGGGAAGACGGCATGGACAGCACGGTCAAGGTCTCCACGCCGGCCGAGATGTGCCAGGCCAAGGCCGACGGCGCGACGATCCTGATGTCCATCGGCGGAGCGACCGCCGGCATCGACCTCAGCTCCAGCACCGTCGCCGACCGCTTCGTCGAGACCATCGTGCCGATCCTGAAGAAGTACAACTTCGACGGCATCGACATCGACATCGAGACCGGCCTCAGCGGCAGCGGGAACATCAACCAGCTGTCCGCCTCCCAGTCCAACCTCATCCGCATCATCGACGGCGTGCTCTCCCAGATGCCGTCCAACTTCGGCCTGACCATGGCCCCCGAGACGGCGTACGTCACCGGAGGCAGCGTCACCTACGGCTCGATCTGGGGCGCCTACCTGCCGATCATCAAGAAGTACGTGGACAACGGCCGCCTGTGGTGGCTGAACATGCAGTACTACAACGGAAGCATGTACGGCTGCTCGGGTGACTCCTACTCCGCCGGGACGGTCCAGGGATTCGTCGCCCAGACCACCTGCCTGGACAAGGGCCTGGTCATCCAGGGCACCACGATCAGGGTCCCGTACGACAAGCAGGTCCCCGGCCTGCCCGCCCAGCCCGGCGCCGGAGGCGGCTACATGGCGCCGTCCCTGGTGAGCCAGAGCTGGAACAGCTTCAACGGCCAGCTCAAGGGTCTGATGACCTGGTCCATCAACTGGGACGGGTCGAAGGGCTGGACCTTCGGCGACAACGCCAGGTCGCTCCAGGGCCGTTAGACCGGACCTGGATCAGGCTGACGCCGCCGAACGAGCGCGAAGGCCGCTCCCTGCTGTCGGGAGCGGCCTTCGCCCCATTGGGACGCCGCCGATGTCCCGCCCGGTACACGCCCGCGCCTGCTCCTTCCGGTGCGCGCGGCGTCTTCCCTGGTGGAGCGGTTAATTGTTAAGAACCTTGACAAATAGGCTCGCCGGTCCCGACCATGGGATGCGCGGATCCGTGTGCTCGTCCAGCAGTTCGCTGCTGTAGCAAATCCACCGACGGTCTCGCCGGTGCACCATCACCCCCCACGATCGGCGTCAAGGCGCCGATCACTCCTGGTGCAGGAGATTTCATGCGACCACGCACGTTGCTGCGCGCCGCCGTGGCTCTGATCGCCACCGCCACCGCGACGCTCGGCCTCACCGCGACCCAGACCGCCACCGCGCAGGCGGCGACCACACGGGCGACCGCCGCACAGGCGGCGGCAGCCCTGCCCGCGCACGTGTTCGCGCCGTACTTCGAGGCGTGGACCGGCGAGGACCCCGCGACGCTCTCCCAGCAGTCCGGGGCGAAGTATCTGTCCATGGCGTTCCTCCAGGCCGCGACGAAGGGCTCGTGCACGGCCTACTGGAACGGCGACACCGGCATGCCGATCGCCTCCTCGACGTTCGGCGCGTCGATCACGAAGATCCGGAACGCCGGCGGTGACGTCATCCCGTCCTTCGGCGGTTACACGGCGACCAACACCGGCACCGAGATCGCCGACAGCTGCACCAACGTCAACTCGATCGCGGCCGTCTTCCAGAGCGTGATCAACACGTACGGGGTTACCCGGATCGACCTCGACATCGAGGACAACTCGCTGAACAACAGCGCCGGGATCGACCGCCGCAACAAGGCGATCAAGCTGACCGAGGACTGGGCCGCCGCCAACGGCAAGACCGTCCAGTTCTCGTACACGCTGCCGACGACCACCCACGGCCTCGCCGACAGCGGCCTGGCCGTGCTGCGGAACGCCAAGACCAACAACGCCAGGATCGACGTCGTCAACATCATGACGTTCGACTACTACGACGGCGCCAGTCACAACATGGCGACCGACACCCAGACCGCGGCGACCGGGCTCCACGACCAGCTCGCCGCCCTCTACCCGGACAAGACGTCCGACCAGGTCTGGAACATGATCGGCGTCACCGAGATGATCGGCATCGACGACTACGGCCCGGCCGAGACGTTCCGCACCGCGGACGCCGCGCCCGTGCTGAACTGGGCCACCGGCAAGGGCCTCGCGATGATCTCGTTCTGGGCGCTCCAGCGCGACAACGGCGGCTGCCCCGGCACCGGCGGTTCGGACAGCTGCTCGGGCATCGAACAGAGCACCTGGTTCTTCAGCCAGACGTTCGCCCCGTTCTCCGGGGGCGGCCAGCAGCCCCCGGACAACGACTTCTCGATCTCCGTGTCGCCCTCGTCCGGCTCTGTCGACCCCGGCGGGACGGCGACGGCCACCGTGAGCACCGCGGTGACCAACGGCGACGCGCAGACCGTCAATCTCACCACCGCCGGGGCGCCCTCCGGGGTGACCGCGACGCTCAACCCCGCCTCCGTCACGGCCGGCGCTAGCTCGACGCTGACCCTGGCGACCACCTCGGCCGTCCAGCCGGGCACGTACCCGATCACCGTCACCGGCACCTCACCGTCCGGAAGCCACACCACGACCTTCAACCTGAAGATCAACGGGTCGTCCGGCGGCGGTACGGTCGTCAACCCCGGCTTCGAGTCCGGCGGCCTCAGCCCGTGGGTCTGCCAGCCGGGCAGCACGGTCGTCGGCACTCCGGCGCACTCCGGGTCGCACGCCCTGCAGGTCACCCCGACGCAGAGCCAGAACGGCCAGTGCACCCAGTCGCTGACGCTCGAGCCCAACCACCGGTACACGCTGAAGGCCTGGGTGCAGGGCAACTTCGCCTTCCTCGGCGTGTCCGGCGGCGCGACCGGCTCCACCTGGGCCTCGTCGGGCGGCTGGAAGGAACTGTCCCTGTCCTTCACCACCGGCTCGTCCGGCGCCGTGACCGTCTACGTCAACGGCTGGTACGGCCAGGGCAACGTCTACGCCGACGACTTCTCCATCGCCTGATCGGCAGGCGTCGATCTCGCGGCGGCCGCCGTACTCCGTTCGAACCGTACTCCTTTCGAAACAGAGTGCGGCGGCCGGGCGGTGACCTCGATCACCTCCGCCCGGCCTCCCGATCGTGAGCGTTGCGAGGCGCGATCCGGTGGAACTCCGTCTGCGCCACGCTCGACCGCACAGCCGCACGCCCGGGGGTACGCAGATCGCCACTCGGCAGGGGTGTAATAAAGTGGCCGCCACGTCCAGCGGGGCGAGGAGCGAGGCCATGCAACATGTGCTGACGCCGAAGGGGCGGGCGACCCGGGCGCGGATCGTCGAGGGTGCCGCCGAGGTCCTCCGGGAGAAGGGGGTCGCCGACGTCACCCTGGACGACATCCGATCGCGAACCGGCACGAGCAAGAGCCAGCTCTTCCACTACTTCCCGGAAGGCAAGGACGCCTTGCTGCTCGCGGTCGCGCAGTACGAGGCGGACCAGGCACTGAACGAGCAGCTGCCGCAGCTGCGCCGGCTCGATTCCTGGGACGCCTGGTACCGCTGGCGGGACACCCTCGTGGAGCGCTACGAGTCGCAGGGCGACCAGTGCCCGCTGTATTCGCTGTTCCTGCAGGTGGGACGCACCACGCCAGGCGCACGGGCGATCGTCGCCGAGTTCATGAGACGCTGGCAGCAGAGTCTGGCCGGCGGAGTCAGGGCGTTGCAGCGAAATGGCCTGCTCCCCATGTCCGTCGACGCCGACGAGAGCGCCGCCGCGCTGCTCACCGCCATCCAGGGAGGCGTGGCGATCATGCTGTCCACCGGGGAGTCCACCCATCTGCGCGCCGCGCTCGACTGGTGGATCACGCGGTTGCGGGCGGCGATCCCCGTGGCCGACTGACCCTCGCGTACGGCCGGGTCATCCGTTCAGGGCAGGAGCAGCAGTTTCCCCACGGTGCGGCGGGATTCGAGGTCCGCGTGCGCCCGCGCCGCGTCCGCGAGAGCGTAGCGCCCGCCGACGATCGGCCTGATCAGCCCCTTCCTGACGAAGTCGAACACCTCCGCCGTACGCGTGAGAAGCGCCTCCCGGGTCGGCACGTGATCGCGGACGAGCGGATGGGACAACAGGATGCTGTTGGGCAGTTCCGTCGGGGTGAGCGAGGGGACGCCCATGAGGGGGCCGTAGTAGGCGTGCACACCGTGTCGGCGCAGGGCCGACTGCGACGACCGGAACGTCGGCGTTCCCCCGCCGTCGTACACCACGTGCGCGCCCTCGCCGCCGGTCAGTTCCCGCACTCGATCCTCGAAGCCGCCGCCGCTGGAGACGATGACGTGGTCGGCTCCGGCCTCCTTCGCGACCGGCGTCTTCTCCTCCTGCGAGACCAGGCCGATGACGACGCCGCCCCTCGCCTTGACCATCTGGGTCACCATGAGCCCCACTCCTCCGGCGGCGGCGTGCACCACCGCCGTGTCGCCCGGCTTGATCGGGTAGGTCTCGGTGGTGAGGTGGTTGGCGGTGAGTCCCTGCATCATCACCGACGCCGCCGTCTCGTCGTCCACGTCTTCGGGAACACGCACCAGCGACTCCGCCGGGATGGCGATCTGCTGCGCGTAGCTGCCCCGGTGGTAATACCAGGCAACCCTGTCACCGATGGTGAAATCCCGTACGCCGTCGCCGAGGGCGGTGACGTACCCCATGCCCTCGATTCCCAGGATCGCGGGAAGGGTCCAGCCGGGAGCCGGCCCCGTCCGTACGCCGACATCCATGTAGTTCACCCCGGCCACGCCGAGCCGGACGAGCACCTCTCCCTGCCGAGGCGTGGGATCGGGCAATTCGGTCCAGTGCATGACCTCGGCACCGCCGTACTCGCTGATACGAATCGCATGCATGGGAAACTCCAGTCTCTCGTCGCCATGCGTGACACCGTCCGGCCTCGGGGGGCCGGGCGGTCACAAGCTAACGAGCGAAAAATGGACCAGCAAGTCCAAAAAGTGGCGGCGGCTACTCCGGCGTCCGGCACCGCGGGTGGAGGCCCGTCAGCGTCATCCAGCCGAGGTGACGTGCATGGCGACCGGCCGCAGGACCAGGCCGTCGCTCCACGTCACCGACTCGGGCGAGGTGGTCAGGCGGAGGGCGGGCCGCCGGGTGACCAGGGCTCTGATCGCCTCGGTGAGCTCGACCCTGGCGAGACTGGCGGCCAGGCAGCGGTGCGGACCGTAACCGAACGCGACATGCGGGTTGGGGGGATGGCCGGTGAAACGGTGGATGTCGAACCGGCCGGGCTCGGGGAACGCCTGCGGGTCGTGGTTGGCCGCGTTCAGGTTCGGCATGACGACCGTCCCCGCCCTCAGCGAGCCACTGGGCAGGTCGGTGTCCTCCGTGATACGGCGCATGAAGGCGCTGGCCGGCGGCCCGTCGTAGCGAAGGATCTCCTCGACCGCGGTAGCCGTCAGGGCCGGGTCCGCGACCAACTCGTCCCACTGGCTCCGGTGGAGGAGCAACCGGAATACGCCACGGGCGATCATCGAGGCTGTCGTCTCGTAACCGGCGGTGATCAAAGAGAAGACTGTGTTGACGAGTTCGCCCTCCGACAGCCGGTCGCCGGAATCCCTGGCCTGGATGAGCAGGTCGATGAGGTCCTCGCCGGGGGAGAGGCGATGCTGGGCGACCAGCTCGGCGGCATAGGCCATGAAGTCGGCATGGCCCTCGTAACGCGCCTGCTCGGTGGCCGTGGAGGTGGTGAGGAACATATCCGTCCACCGGACGAACTGCTCGTAGTGGTCCATCGGCACGCCGAGCATCTCGCAGATGACATGGGCCGGTAGCCGCAGCGCGTATCCCTGGACCAGGTCGAAGCGGTCGCCCAGGCCGTCGAGGAGTTCCTGGGCGATCCTCGCGATGCGGGGACGCCACGGTTCGATCTGGCGCGGGGTGAAGGTGCCCTGCATGATCCGGCGGTAGCGCGTGTGCTCCGGCGGATCCTGATTGACCAGCGCGTCCGGGTCGTCGTCGATGCCGACGCCGCTCACGAACCGCGGCAACCCGGGAAGGCGTAGATTGCGGCTGGACGTGGGCGAGGCCAGCAGGGCGCGGACGTCCTCGTACCGGACGGCCATCGGGACGCGGTCGCCGCTGGGCATGGTCGCCGGCTCCAGCGGTCCCGACTCGCGCCTGCGGGCGAACTCCGGTGGTGGCGTGGCAAGTGGCCCCGGCACTACATCCGGCCCGATATGCGGCCCGATGTTGGGCGCAGTCCCGTTCGAATCCGGCTCGCTGGTCACTGCAACCCCTTCCGCTTCGGGGCGCCCGGGGGACGGCCTACGCGGAACGTACGAAATGGCGCACCCTCCGTCAACAGGCGAATCAGGTCGACTCGCGGCACCCGACCAATCCGCAGCACGACACCCAGGTGCGGCTGTGCGGGTGCCACTCCGGCGGCATGAACGAGGGGATCGCTCCTCAGAGGAAGTAGAGGCGGTTCAGCGAGACGGAGTCGGACGGTCCGGACTCGACGGGCTCGCCGTCGAGCGAGACGCGGCCGTGCCGATCGACGTCCACGTGGCCGAGGCGGGTGTTGCGGACCATGGAGGCGGGACCGATGCCGCGGGTGCCGCGCACGCCGACCCGGCGCCTGCGGGTGGGCAGGCGGTCGCCGGACGCGGCGGCCTGCGCCACGAAGGCGACCGACAGGTCGGCGGCGGTAGCGCCGTGCGCGCCGAACTGCGGACCGAGCACGAGCGGCTCGCAGGTGTCGGTGGAGGCGTTCGGGTCGCCGGTCACGCCGTAGGCGGGGAAGCCCGCCTTCAGCACGAGTTGCGGCTTGGCGCCGAAATAGGCCGGTTGCCACAGGACGATGTCGGCGAGCTTGCCCACCTCCAGCGTGCCGACCTCGTGCGACAGGCCGTGCGCGATGGCGGGGTTGACGGTGAGCTTGGCCAGGTAGCGCAGGACGCGCTCGTTGTCGTGCCGTCCGGGGGCGCCCCGCTCTGCCTTCATCTTCCCGGCCATGGCGAAGGTGCGCCTGACGGTCTCGCCGGCCCGGCCCATGCCCTGCGCGTCGGACGAGGTGATGCCGATGACGCCCAGGTCGTGCAGGACGTCCTCGGCGCCCATGGTCCCCGCCCTGATCCGGTCGCGGGCCAGCGCGGCGTCGCCGGGAAGTTCGGGCTTGAGACCGTGCACCGAGACGATCATCCCGTGGTGCTCGGCGATGGCGTCCCGGCCGAACGGCAGCGTCGGGTTGGTGGACGAGCCGATCACGTTGGGCACCCCGGCCAGCTTGAGCACGTTCGGCACGTGCCCGCCGCCGCAGCCTTCGATGTGGAACGCGTGGATCGTCCTTCCCGAGAGCACGGCCAGGGTGTCCTCCACCGACAGGCACTCGTTGAGCCCGTCGGTGTGCAGGGCCACCTGCACGTCGTACTCCTCGGCGACGGTCAGGGCGGTGTCCAGGGCGCGGGTGTGGGCTCCCATGTCCTCGTGCACCTTGAAGCCCGAGGCGCCGCCCTCGACCAGCGCCTCGACCAGGGGCGCGGGGTGGGAGGAGGAGCCGCGGGCCAGGAAGCCGATGTTGACCGGCCAGGCGTCGAAGGCGTTGAACGCGTGCCGCAGCGCCCACGGCGAGTTCACCCCGACCCCCCACACTGGGCCGAACTCCTGCCCGATGATCGTCGTCACGCCGGAGGCCAGCGACGCCTCCATGATCCGGGGCGACAGCAGGTGCACGTGCGTGTCGATCGCCCCGGCGGTCGCGATGAGGCCCTCGCCGGGCACGATCGTGGTCCCGGTGCCCACCACCACGTCGACGCCGTCCAGCGTGTCGGGGTTGCCGGCGCGGCCGATCGCGTGGATCCGCCCCTCGCGGACGCCGATCGAGGCGCTGCGCACCCCGAGGACCGGGTCCAGGATCAGCACGTTGCTGATCACCAGGTCGCAGGTCTCCCGTACGGAGGCGGCCTTCAGGTGCAGCCCGTCCCTCGCGGTCTTGCCGAACCCGGCCAGGAACTCCTCGCCCCGCTTCTGCGAGTCGTGCTCGACCTCCACCACCAGGCCCGAGTCGCCGAGCCGCAGCCGGTCGCCCTCGCGGTAGCCGTACGTACTCATCACGCCCCCAGATATCCGCACGCGCGGGCCCGCTCCATCGCCGCCTCGAACGCGCCCGGCGCGTCCAGCGGCCCGTCCACCAGTCCGGCGAAGCCGACGGCCACCCGCGCGCCGCCGATCGCGACGAGCGGCACCGTACGGGCGACGCCGGGCTCGAACCGGACCGTCGAGCCCGCGGGCACGGCCAGGCGGCGGCCGTAGGCGAGGGCGCGGTCGAAGCGCAGCCGCGGGTTGACCTCGAAGAAGTGGAAGTGCGAGGTCACGCTGATCGGCACGGACGCGGTGTTGACCACCTCGATCCTGACGGTCTCGGACGCCTCCTCCGGATGGTCGGCCGCGAAGAGCGCGCCCGGGGCGTCGGGGCCCAGCGAGCCGCCGCCGAACGGGTCGGTGACCACCGCCAGCCGGGAGCCGTCGTCGAACACCGCCTCGACCTGGATCTCGGTCACGACGTCCGGCACGCCGGGCAGCACGTCGTCCGGGCCCAACACGCCGCGGCCCGCCTCGATCGCCTCGGCGAGCCGGGCGCCTCCGCGGGCCGCCTCGCAGACGGTGTCCGCGATCAGCGCCGTCGCCTCGGGCACGTTGAGCCGCAGGCCCCTGGCCCGCCGGGAACGGGCCAGCTCGGCCGCCGTGAACAGCAGCAACCGATCCCGCTCAGTGGGCGTAAGTCTCACTCTTCCTCCGGATCGCGTCAGGGAGCGGCGACAAGGTTTGAACCGTACTCAAAGTTTGAGCACAGGTCTATGTTCGACCGCGAATCAGGACGGGAAGGCGCTACCGTGATGCGCATGGTGCGGGAGTCGAAGATCACCCTTGAGCGCCCCGACATGCGGGCACACGTGCTCAAGGCCGCCCTGCTGGCGATCGAGGAGGTCGGCTTCACGCAGTTGCGCGTCAAGGACATCGCCGACCGGGCCGGGATGAGCACGAGCCACGTGCTCTACTACTTCGGCAGCCGCGACCGCATCCTCATCTCCACCCTGCTCATGAGCGAGGCCGACCTCGACGAGCGCCGCGGAGCCGAGCTGGCCCGCCTGGACGCCCGCGCGGCACTGGACCGCCTGGTCGAGCTCTACCTGCCGCGAGGGCGACAGGACGTGCGCTGGCGGTTGTGGGCGCAGGTCATCGCCCGGCCGCCCGATGACGAGGAGACCCTGCTCCGGCTCGACGGCTTCTTCCGCTCGTGGGCGGCCGAGCTGGCCGCCATCGTGCGCAGGCTGTCGGACCTCGGCGCGGAGGCGGCCGAGGACTTCGCCGTCAGGCACTGCCGCCTCATGGACGGCCTCAGCGGCGACGTCCTGCTCGGCATACCGGGCCACGACGCGCTCTGGGCGAAGGAGACCGTGCTCGCGTCCATGCGCCGCGAGCTCGCCTGACGCCGCGCCGGATCCGGTCCGGAGCCGAGATCGCGGGGCTGCGGCGGCGTGACGCGTACGGGAGCCTGATCGTGCTCGCCGCGGCAGCCGGCAGTTCAGCGGGCGAGATCGGCCTCGATGGCGCCGGCGACACGGGAAAGGGTGTCGACCAGTGACGGCAGCCGGTGCTTGTCGTAGCGTCCGCTCGGCATCGACACCGACAGGCCGGCGAGGGCGGTCCCGTCCGGGGCCCTGACCGGCACACCGACCGCCACCACGCCGCGCTCCGAGCGGCCCTGGTTGAGCGCGAAACCCTTGCGCCGCACCCGGGCCAGCTCGGTCCGCAGCCGGTCCAGGTCGGGCCGCGCGGTAAGCCGCTCAGCAGGCCGGTCGGCGTACCGCTCGGCCGGGTAGACCGCCTCGAGTTCCTCGTCGGTCAGCTCCGCCAGCAGCAGCAGCCCCGCCGTGGTGTGGTGGGCCGGGAACACCATGCCCTCGCGGGAGCCCACCCGCAGGGTCTGGGAACACTCGACGCTGGCGATGAACCGGACGGTGTCCCCGGTGCGCACCGTCAGGTTGGCGGACTCGTCGAGCACGCCGACCAGCCGGTGCAGGTGCGGCAGGGCCGCCGCCCGCAGGCGAGATGCGGCCGAGGGGGAGTGGGCCGCGAGCTCCAGGATCGGGCCGGCCCGGTAGAGGCGCCGCTCGTCCTGCACCGCGAAGTCCCGGTAGACCAGCATCGCGAGCAGCCGGTGCGCGGTGGAGCGGGCCACGCCCAGCCGCTCGGCGACCTCCGAGACGGTCAGCTCGCCCTCCAGTTGCAGCATCGCGGCGATCCGCAGCGCGTGGTCCACGCTGTTGATCAGGTAGGTCGGCGGATTCTTCAGCGGCTTGCCCACGGGCCCTCGATTCTGCACAGCAGAATTACGTCTTCTCCAGGGGGCTACCGCAGCAACATTAGCCGTATGAGCACCCCTGTGACCACGCCGAACTCCCCGGTGCGACTCCGCGCGATCGACGCGCCGGACCAGCCCGACGTCACTCCCGCGCTCGAAGACCTCTACCGCGGTTTCGAGCAGGAACTGCTCGTGCCGCTGTGGACGGAGATCGGTGACCTGATGCCGGCGCATCCCCGTTCGCGCGCGGTGCCGCACCTGTGGCGCTGGGAGAACCTGCGGCGGCTCGCCGCGCAGGCCGGCGAGCTGGTCCCGGTCGGCCGCGGGGGAGAGCGGCGGGCGATCGCGCTGGCCAACCCCGCGCTGGGCGGACGGCCCTTCGCGACGCCCACGCTGTGGGCCGCGATCCAGTACCTGATGCCGGGGGAGGACGCTCCCGAGCATCGCCACACCCAGCACGCCTTCCGCTTCGTCGTCGAGGGCGAGGGCGTGTGGACTGTCGTCGGCGGCGACGCGGTCCCGATGCGCCGCGGTGACTTCCTCCCGCAGGCCGGCTGGAACTGGCACGCCCACCACAACGCGACCGCCGAGCCGATGGCCTGGCTCGACGGCCTGGACATCCCCTTCCAGTACCTCACCGAGACGCAGTTCTTCGAGTTCGGCCGCGACGCGATCGGCGACGCCGAGCGGATCACCCCCGAGCGGTCGCGCTCCGAGCGGCTGTGGGGCCACCCCGGCCTGCGTCCGCTGTCGGTCGGCGAGCTCACCCCGGGCACCCCGCTGCTGTCCTACAAGTGGGAGTTCACCGACCGCGCCCTGGCCGACCAGCTCGCCCTGGAGGCCGAGGGCTTCGGCGGGACGGTCGAGCCCGGCCACGCCGCCGTCCGCTACACCAACCCCGCCACCGGCGCCGACGTGCTGCCCACACTCCGCGCCGAGATGCACCGCATCGCCCGCGGCGCCGAGACCACCCCGGTCCGGGAGACCGGCTCGTCGGTCTACCAGGTCTTCGACGGCTCCGGCACCGTGACCGTCGGCGACAGGACCTGGACGGTCACCCGCGGCGACCTGTTCGCCGTCCCGTCCTGGCAGCCCTTCTCGGCACGCTCCGAGGCCGGCTCCACCGACTCCGACTCCGGCGCGCTGGATCTGTTCCGGTTCGGCGACGCCCCGGTCTTTGAGGCTCTCCGGCTCGACCGCACCCAGTACGACACCCGTATCGAAGGGACCACCCGATGAAGCTCGCCACCCTCCGCGTCGATGGCTCGACCCGGGCCGTACGGCTCGACGGCGATCGGCTGGTCGACCTCGGCGCCGCCGACCTCGGTGAGCTCCTCGCCTCAGGCGACTGGGCCGCCAAGGCCGCCGCCGCCGACGCCGGCACCGCCACGACGTACCCGGCCGACGGTGCGGACTTCGCGCCGGTGGTCCCGCGCCCCTCGAAGGTCGTCTGCGTGGGGCTCAACTACAAGAACCACATCCAGGAGATGGGCCGCGACCTGCCGCGGTACCCCACCCTGTTCGCGAAGTTCGCCGACTGCCTCGTCGGCGCCCGCGACGACATCGCCCGCCCCGAGGAGACCGAGGAGTTCGACTGGGAGGTCGAGCTCGCCGTGGTGATCGGTGCGCCGGTCCGCCGCGCCCGGGGCGCGGAGGCCGAGGCCGCGATCGCGGGCTTCACCGTACTCAACGACGTCACCTGCCGCGACTGGCAGTTCCGCACCCGTGAGTGGTTGCAGGGCAAGATCTGGGACTCCTCCACCCCCGTCGGCCCCTACCTCGTCACCCCCGACGAACTGCCCGGCGGCGTACGCCCCGAGGTCGAGGTCAGCCTCAGCGTCGACGGCGAGGTGATGCAACACGACAACACCGGCGACCTGCTCTTCGACCCGGTCGCACTGGTCGAGTACGTCTCGACCATCGTGCGTCTCAACCCCGGCGACATCATCGCCACCGGCACCCCCGGCGGCGTCGGCCACGCCCGCACCCCCAAGCGCTACCTGACCGGCGGCGAGCGCGTCGTGGCCGAGATCCGGGGCATCGGCCGGCTTGAGAACACCGTGGCCAAGGACGGGGCGGCCTGATGCGCCGCACCTTCGACGACGTCCTGAGCTGGTGCGAGATGGGCACCACGCTGCTCCTCGGCGCCGCCGCCGGATGGGGGGAGGAGCAGTACCTCGCCCCTTCCGGGCTCCCCGGCTGGACCCGCAAGCACCTGGTGGCCCACGTGGCGGCGAACGCCGACGCACTGAGCAATCTGGTGCGCTGGGCCGCCACCGGCGAGCCGACCCCGATGTACTCCTCGCCGCAACAGCGCGACGCCGACATCGAGGCGGGCTCCCGCAAGCCGGCCGCCGAGCTGGCCGCCTGGCTGACCTCGTCCGCCGAACGGCTCGCCGCCGGCATCGCCGGGCTGGACGACGACCGGTGGAACGCCGAGGTCGTCACCGCCCAGGGCCGTACCGTCCCCGCGACCGAGATCCCGTGGCTGCGCTCCCGCGAGGTCTGCGTCCACGCCGTCGACCTGGCCTCCGGCGTCGCCTTCACCGACCTGCCCGCCGGATTCCTGACCGCCCTCGCCGACGACATCGCCGCCAAGCGCGGCGGCGCCGCAGGTCCCGCTGTCGTCCTGGCCGCCACCGACACCGGCGACCGCTGGGAGCTGCCCGGCGAGGGCGAGCCCGCCACCGTCGACGGCCCGCTCGCCGACGTCGCGGCGTACCTCGCCGGACGCCCGCACGCCCTGACCACCCCCGACGGTTCCCTCGCGCCGGCCCTGCCGGCGTGGCTGTGAGCGTCCCGGCTTTCGAGGAGAGCAGCGTGACGACATCCACCACCTCCGCGAACCCCGTCGACGTCCTGATCGTCGGAGGCGGCATCGGCGGCCTGAGCGCGGCCTTCGCCCTGGCCCGCGAGGGCCTGCGGGTACGCGTGCTGGAGCAGGCCCGCGAGTTCGGCGAGGTCGGCGCCGGCCTCCAGATCGCACCCAACTGCACCAGGATCCTGCATGACTACGGCCTGCTGGAGGAGGCCAAGAGCCTCGGCGTGCTGCCGAAGAGCATGGTGATGCGCGACGCCGTGGACGGCCGTGAACTGACCCGCCTGGACCTGGTCGACCTGGAACGCAGGTACGGCTTCCCGTACATGGTCATCCACCGCAGCGACCTGCACGGCATCTTCCTTGGCGCCTGCCGGGGCGCGGGAGTCGACCTGGTGACCGACGCCCGCGTCGGCGGCTACGAGAACACGGCGTCCGGCGCCCGGGTGCTGCTGGCGGACGGCCGCACCGACGAGGCCGCGATCGTCATCGCCGCCGACGGCCTGCACTCGGTCGCGCGCCGGCTTCTGGTCGAGGACGAGCCGGTCAGCTCCTCCTACGTCGCCTACCGCGCCGCGGTGCCCATCGAGCGGGCCGGCCGGGACGTCGACCTCAGCGAGGTCTCGGTCCACGTCGGCCCGCGCTGCCACTTCGTCCAATACGGGCTGCGCGGCGGCGAGATGCTCAACCAGGTCGCGGTCTTCGAGTCCCCCAAGGCCCTCGCGGGCGAGGCGGACTGGGGCACGCCCGACGAACTGGACGCCGCCTTCGCCGCCACCTGCCCGGAGGTTCGGGCCGGCATCCCGCTGATGTGGCGCGACCGCTGGTGGCGGATGTTCGACCGCGACCCGATCACGACCTGGGTCGACGGCAACATCGCGCTGCTCGGCGACGCCGCCCACCCGCCGCTGCAGTACATGGCCCAGGGCGCGATCATGGCCGTCGAGGACGGCTGGGTGCTGGCCAGGCACGTCGCCGCTCGCCGCGCCGAGGACGGCGCGATCGACTGGCAGGGCGCCCTGGCAGCCTACGAAGCCGTCCGCCCCGAGCACTGTCGGCGCGTCCTGACCACGGCCCGCGCCTGGGGCGAGCTGTGGCACCTGGACGGCGCCGCCCGCCTCCGGCGCAACACGCTCCTGCGGGCCCGCGACACCTACGACTACTCCTTCACCGATTGGATCTACGGCCCCACGGCGCTGACGCCGGAGGAGGAGCCGCCGATGTTCTCACCGATCCCGCTGGACTCCGTTCGTGTCGACTGAAACCCGTTGGACCCTGTCGGTGTCTCCGGCCTGACCGGCGGGGGCGGAGCTCGGTGGCGCCCGATGTCCAACGAACCGCCGCCCGACGCGCACAACGCGCTGCTGCCGGCGGACGCGTTCCACCTGCCGGTCGGTCGCCCCGTCACCCACAAGATCTACCGCGACGTCGCCCACCCGTCCCGGCTCGTGCTGCCGTTCACCAAGCGCACCGCGGTGGAGAACAGGCAGCCGACCAAGGCATTCGTCGGACCGTCGAACCCGCCTCATCCTGACAGCGGGCTGGATTGCCGAACCGGAAATCTGGTCCGAGGAACTCAACGATTGAGCAGCCGAACGTCGGGGTGCTGATGTTCATCGCGTACCGGGCCATGGAGAGCGAGGCCTTGAGCGGCTTCGCCGGAGGAACCAGCTCCCCGAAGCAGATCAAGCCGCTCATCGCCGCGCTCGTGGCCATCGCCGACGCGATCACTCGCGCCCGCTGAGAAGCCGGTTCAGCGGAGGAGGTCGCGCCGACTCAATGTGCTGCCGAGCGCGGCCGCCGTCGCGCGCACCGCCGTCACGTGTCCCTCGGGCCGGAACCTGTGCCTGGGGCCGGCCACGCTGATCGCGGCGAGCGGCTCGTCGCCGCCCCCCAGCACCGGCGCGGCGACACACACGAGCCCGACGGCCGACTCCTCCTGCTCGAACGCGACGCCGGTCTCGGTGACGTGCTGCAACTGGCGCCGGAGGATGCCCGGCGCGACGACGGTGTGCGGCGTGCGCCGCTCGAGCGGCCCGGTCAGCACCTCGCGCCGCAGGTCGGCGTCGGCGTACGCGAGCAGAGCCTTGCCGATCGCGGTGCAGTGCAGCGGCATGCGACCGCCCGTGCGCGAGGGCGCCTTGGCTTGGCGGTGGCCCCCGATCTTGGCGACGTAGACGACGTCGTGACCCTCCCGCACTCCGAGGTGGACGGTCTCGTGGGTGCGTTCGTAAAGGTCCTGAAGGAACGGCATCGCGACCTCGAGCAGGCTGCGCTCCAGCGAGGCGAGCATCCCGAGCTCGAAGAGGCCGCCGCTGAGCCGGTAGCCGCCGTCGGCGCGGTCGAGCAGGCGGTTGGCGACCAGGTCGCCGGACAGCCGGTGCACAGTCGCCTTGTGGAGGCCGGTACGCCGCACCAGCTCGGCGAGGCTGACGACCCGGTCCTCGGACCGGAAGGCACGAAGGATCGTCACCGCCTTGCCCAGCACGGTGTCGAGGTCGGCCGTTTCCTTCACCTCCGCAGCGTATCGCTGAACGAGACGAAGTGCTGGTTCGGCGCCGGAGGCCGCCCGCACAGTGGGAGAGTGACCGAAACCACCGGGCTCGCCGCCACGAGCCAGTCCGACATCGCCGCCGCGGTCGAGCGGCTCGCCGGGGCGTCCGCGTCCGGCGTGCCCTGCGCCCCCGTGCGGGACCTGATCGGCCGGGACGACCTGGCCGCCGCGTACGCCGTCCAGGCGGCGCTCACCGGGCGCCGCCTCGCCGCCGGCGCCCGGATCACCGGCCGCAAAATCGGCCTGACCTCGGAGGCCGTGCAACGGCAGCTCGGCGTCGACCAGCCCGACCTCGGCGTCCTCTTCGACGACATGGCGTACGCCGACGGGGACGCGATCCCGGTCGGGCGGGTCCTCCAGCCACGGGTCGAGGCGGAGATCGCGTTCGTGCTCCGTTCCGACGTGGCCGACGGCCCGCTCGACGCCCCGCAGGTCCGGGAGGCGATCGAGTACGGCGTCGCCGCGCTCGAGATCTGCGGCAGCCGGATCGCCGGATGGGACATCGCCTTCGGCGACACGGTCGCCGACAACGCCTCCTCGGGTGCCTACGTGCTCGGGACCGAGCGCCGCTCCCTCGACGAGTTCGAGCCGGTGGACGTCGCGATGTCGATGAGCATCAACGGTGAGGAGGTATCCACCGGGACCGGCGCGGCCTGCCTGGGCGACCCGATCGAGGCCGTCGTGTGGCTGGCCCGCATGGCCCGCGACCTCGGCGAGCCGCTGCGCGCGGGGCAGGTCGTCCTCTCCGGCGCGCTCGGCCAGATGCGGCCGGTCGCCGCCGGTGACACCGTCGCCGCCACCCTGTCCGGCCTCGGCACGGTGACGGTCCGCTTCGTCGAAGGAGCAGCACCATGAGCAAGACGAAGGTCGCGATCATCGGATCGGGCAACATCGGCACCGACCTGATGATCAAGGTGCTGCGCGGCGCGCACCACCTCGAGATGGGCGCCATGGTCGGCATCGACCCCGAGTCGGACGGCCTGGCCCGCGCCGCCCGGTTCGGCGTCCGGACGACGCACGAGGGCGTCGACGGGCTGATCGCGCTGCCGGACTTCGACGAGATCGGGATCGTCTTCGACGCGACCTCGGCGAAGGCGCACGAGGTGAACGCCGCGAAGCTGACCCCGCTCGGGAAGCGGCTGATCGACCTGACCCCGGCGGCGATCGGGCCCTACGTCATCCCCGCTGTCAACCTCGACGAGCACCTCGACGCACCCGACGTCAACATGGTCACCTGTGGCGGCCAGGCGACGATCCCGATCGTCGCCGCCGTCGCCCGTGTGGTGCCGGTCGAGTTCGCCGAGATCGTCGCGTCGATCGCGTCGAAGTCGGCCGGTCCGGGCACCCGCGCCAACATCGATGAGTTCACCGAGACCACCGCGGCCGCCATCGAGCAGGTCGGCGGGGCGCGCCGCGGCAAGGCGATCATCATACTCAACCCCGCCGAGCCACCGATGATCATGCGGGACACGGTTTTCTGCCTCGTCGCAGCACCGGACCCGGCCGCACAGGAGGAGATCCGGCGGTCGATCGAGAAGATGGTCGCCGACGTCGCCGCCTACGTCCCCGGCTACCGGCTCAAACAGCAGGTGCAGATCACCGAGATCCCCGCCGACCAGCCGATCGGGACGCTCCTCGCCGGCGGCGCCTCCCGGCCCACCCACCAGGTGTCGGTCTTCCTCGAGGTCGAGGGCGCCGCACACTACCTCCCGGCCTACGCCGGCAACCTCGACATCATGACCTCCGCCGGCCTGCGGGTCGCGGAGCGCATCGCGGCAGGGAAGGCGGGTCACTGATGGCTACTCCGATCTTCGTCCAGGATGTCACGCTGCGCGATGGGATGCACGCCGTACGCCACCGGATCACCCTGGAGGACGTCAAGCGCATCGTCATCGCGCTCGACCGGGCCGGCGTCGACGCGATCGAGGTCGCGCACGGTGACGGCCTTGCCGGAGGGTCGCTCAACTACGGTCCCGGGTCGCACACGGACTGGGAGTGGATCGAAGCCGCGGCATCGGTGCTGGTGAACGCCCGCCTCACCACGCTGCTGCTGCCGGGCGTCGGCACCGTCCACGAGCTGAAGCACGCGTACGACCTCGGCGTCCGCTCCGTCCGGGTCGCCACGCACTGCACCGAGGCCGACATCTCCGCCCAGCACATCGCTGCGGCGCGCGAACTCGGCATGGACGTGTCCGGTTTCCTGATGCTCTCCCACATGGCCCCGCCGGAGGAGCTGGCCCGGCAGGCGAAGCTGATGGAGTCCTACGGCGCGCACTGCGTCTACGTCACCGACTCCGGCGGCAGGCTCACGATGAACGACGTGGCCGCGCGGGTCCGCGCGTACCGCGACGTTCTTGACGCCGGGACCGAGATCGGCGTCCACGCCCATGAGAACCTCTCGCTGTCGGTCGCCAACTCCGTCGTCGCGGTCGAGAACGGCGTCTACCGGGTCGACGCGTCGCTGGCCGGTCACGGCGCGGGCGCGGGCAACTGCCCGCTGGAGGCGTTCATCGCGGTCGCGAACCTCTCGGACTTCGAGCACCGATGCGACCTGTTCCAGCTCCAGGACGCCGCCGACGACATCGTCCGCCCGCTGCAGGACCGCCCGGTTCGTGTCGACCGGGAGACCCTCACCCTGGGGTACGCCGGCGTCTACTCGTCGTTCCTCCGCCATGCGGAGACCGCCGCCGCACGGTACGGCGTCGACGTCCGCGACATCCTCATGGAGTGCGGGCGCCGCCGGCTCGTGGGCGGCCAGGAGGACATGATCGTCGACATCGCGCTCACGATCGTCGCCGGGCGCGAGAAACGGCCCGCCTGACCGTCGCGCCGCCCCGGGTCCGCCTCAGCGGTCGGCGATCAGCGCCTCGCCGATCGCCACCATGGCGTCGGCGAGCTGCTCCATGAACTCCGAGATCGGCTTGCCGTCCTCGGACTGCAGCGAGACGAACGCGCCGTCGAACCCGGCCATGCCGAAGTGGGCGAGGGCGTCCGCGACCGCGTTCGCGGCGTCCTCGCCCTCGCTCGCGAACGACGAGCGGATCATGTGCCGCATGTAGTCGCGGCCCTCGTCGCGGACCGCGATCACGGTCCGCATCGCCTCCCGCGCCTCGGCGGCCTCGTTGCTCATCACCAGCACCAGCAACAGGCGGAGGAACTCCTCCCGGTGCACGAAGACCTCGCCCGTCTTCTGCAGGTACCACCCCAGACGCTCACGCGGGGTGCCGCCCACCGGCGGGTTCCGGTGGGCCTCGCGCATGGCGTCGAAGAAGTTCTGCGCCCCCTGGGCCATGACAGCCGAGAGCAGCCCCGCCTTGGAGTCGAAATGATGGTAGAAGGCGCTCTTCGGCAGGCCCGTCTCCTGCACGAGCGTCGAGATCGACGTACCGGCGTAGCCGCGCACGGACATCACCCGGGCGGCCGCGTCGAGAATCTCCTGCCGCGACCTGCGGCCGCGGCGGTTTCCGGTGTGCGCCTCCCGCGCGGGTTTCTCCACGCGCCGAAGTCTAGAGATGCGGCCATGGCGGCTCATCCCCACGGCCCGGCCGCGGGTGGTGGCTCCGTTCGCGACGGCCCTTGACATGTCGCCGCGGCTCGTTGTTACTCTCCTCACGTCTGAACCGAACGTTCGGTCCAAAAGTGCCGCATCGAGCGCGTGCGGCAGAGAACGGAGTCAGCGCATGACCGAGAGCTACGACGCGGACGTCGCGATCGTCGGGTACGGCCCGACCGGCGTGATCGCCGCACTCACCCTCGCCAGGTACGGCGTCTCCGCCGTCGCCCTCGAGCGGGACAAGGACATCTATCCCCGGGCACGGGCCGTGACCGTCAACGACTGGACGATGCGGATCTTCCAGGACCTCGGCGTCGACGAGCGGATCGAGAAGAAGATCGACCCCCAGCGGGCCCTGCGGTGGGTGACCTACGGCGGCACGGAGATCATGCGGGTCGAGCACCCGCCCTCGACGCTGGGCCGCAGGCCGCGCTTCTACAACATCTACCAGCCGACGATGGAGGCCGAGCTGCGCGCGGCCGCGCGGGAGCACGGCGACCGCATCGCCGTCCACTACGGCGCCGAGGTCACCGGGATCGACCAGGACGCCGACGGCGTCACCGTCACCTCGACGGACACCGCGACCGGCGAGACCCGCACCACCCGCGCCCGATACGCGATCGGTGCCGACGGCGGCAGCAGCACGATCCGCGGAGTGGTGGGCTGCCGCCTGCTGGGCGACACCAACGACGTCATGTGGGTGATCATCGACTGCCGCGTCAAGAGGTGGTGGCCCGACCGGGACTTCCTGACCTTCTGGTCCGACAAGGAGCGGCCGGTCGTCGACATCGCGCTCTCCGCCGGCAACCACCGATGGGAGATCCCGCTCAAACCCGGCGAGTCCCCTGAGAACTACCCGACCAGCGCCGAGGTCTGGCCGCTGCTCAAGGCGCTCGGTGTCACCGAGGAGGACGTCGAGATCCACCAGCACGCCTTCTACAAGCATCACACCCGGATGGCTGACACATGGCGCAAGGGCCGGGTGTTCCTGGCCGGGGACGCGGCCCACCTGATGCCGCCGTGGGCCGGAGCCGGGATGCAGACCGGAATGCGCGACGCCCACAACCTGGGCTGGAAGCTCGCCCGGGTGATCAAGGGAGAGCTGCCCGAAAGCTGGCTGGACACCTACGAGGCGGAGCGGCGCCCGAACGCCGCCTTCTACACCCGGCTCGCGGTCGAGCTCGGGCGGGTCATCAAGCAGGAGCTGTCCGAGGAGGAGCAGGCCGCGATGAACGCGGTTCCTCAGGACACGGTCACCCCGTTCGAGCCGCCGCTCATCGCCCCGCCGGTGCTCGAGGGCGGATGGATCAGGGGGCCGCTGGGCGACGCCAGCATCGTCGGCCGGATGGTCCCGCAGCCGACCGCCGGCGACGCCGCCGGCCGGATGGCGCGCCTGGACGATCTCCTCGGCGACGGCTTCGTGCTGCTCGGCGACGACATCGACCCCGCGACCCTGCTGACGGCGGAGGAGAAGGCGGGCTGGGACGCGCTCGATGCCCTCTACGTCGCGGTACGGCCGAAGACCGCGTACACGCAGGGCCCGGACGAGATCGTCGACCTCGACGAGGTCCTCCTGCCGTGGCTGCGCCGGTACGGCGCCCGCGCCGTGGCGCTCCGTCCGGACAAGTTCGTCGCGGCGGCGGACGTCAGCAGCCTCGCCGTCCCCGCCTGAGATCGGTTACCTGAGAAGGAGAAGAGAGATGTCCGGAGTCAAGGAGCTCGGTTACGTCGTCTACGAGGTCGGCGACCTCGCTGACTGGGAGCGCTTCGCCGTCGAGCTGCTGGGCATGCAGTTCGGAGAGAAGACCGATGGCGGGTTCACGCTGCGCACGGACGAGAAGGCGCACCGCTGGATCATCACGAGGGGGCCCGCCGACGACCTGGTGGCCACCGGCTACGAGGTCTCGGACTCCGCCACGCTCGACGCGCTGGTCGAGAAGGTCCGTGCGGCCGGGATCGAGGTCACCGAAGGCGGCGACGCCCTCGCCGCCGCCCGCAAGGTGGAGCGGATCTTCGTCACCACGGACCCCATGGGCAACCGGGTCGAGCTGGTCACCGGCCTGGCCGACGCCGCCACGCCGTTCGCGTCCGCGAAGCTGCTCGGCGGGTTCGTGACGGGCGCCGGCGGCGCGGGCCACCAGGTCCTCCTGGCGCACGGCGTCTCGCGAGAGACCTACCTGCACTTCTACATCGACCTGCTCGGCTTCAAGATCAGCGACGTCATCGTCGAGGAACTGGCCCCGGGCGTGGTCGCCGACCTGATCTTCCTGCACTGCAACGGCCGTCACCACACCGTGGCCTTCGGCGACCTGCCGTCGCCGAAGAAGACCCATCACTTCATGGTCGAGGTGACCGACATCCGCGACGTCGGACTGGCCTACGACCGGTGCATGGACGCCAAGCAGCCGTTCGAGATGACGCTCGGGATGCATCCGAACGACCAGATGTTCAGCTTCTACGTCTTCACTCCCTCGGGCTTCAGCGTCGAGTACGGCTGGGGCGGGCTGATCATCGACGACGAGACGTGGGAGGTGAAGACGCTCGACAGGCTGCACAGCTGGGGCCACCGCCCCCCGGGCGTCGTCGCCGGGCTGCTGGCCGCCGCGTCCGCGCCGAACGGGGAGGCCAACTGATGACCCTCGACGCCAAGGACATCGCGCGCACGGTCCAGACCGAGGACTGGAAGCTCCGCTACTACGAGGCGGGCTCCGGCCATCCGGTCGTGCTGCTGCACGGCAGCGGACCGGGCGCGACGGGGTGGAGCAACTTCGCCGGCAACATCGAGGCGCTGGCCGAGCACTTCCACGTATACGCCGTCGACATGCCCGGCTGGGGCGAGTCGGATCCCGCGACCGTCGACCGGCTCGACCACGTGGAGGCGGCGATCCAGTTCCTGGACGCCCTCGGCATCGAGAAGGCCGCGTTCGTCGGCAACTCGATGGGCGGTCAGACTTCGCTGCGCCTGGCCACGGAGCATCCCTCCCGGATCTCGCATCTGGTCACCATGGGTCCGCCGGTCGGCCGGATGCCCACGCTCTTCGGTGCCGGTGACGGCCCGTCCGAGGGCCTCAAGGTGCTGATCGAGGCCTACCGCGACGCGAGCCCGGAGAACATGCGCCGGCTCGTCGAGATCATGGTCTACGACAAGGCCCGGTTCGCCACCCCCGAGCTGTGCCGGGCGCGTTCGGACGCCGCGCTCGCCCGCCTGGACCACCTGCGCAACTACGTGGACGGCCTGCCGAAGGGCGCCCCGCTGCCGAAGTGGGTCAAGCCAGAGCTGCTGCCGGCGATCCAGGTGCCGACCCTGCTCATCCACGGCCGCGACGACCGCGTGGTCCCGTTCGAAACCTCCCTGTACCTGCTGGCGAACATCCCGAACAGCCGGCTGGTGTTGCTCAACCGCTGCGGGCATTGGGCGATGATCGAGCACGCCGACGAGTTCAACCGGCTGGTCGCCGACTTCATCGCGAACAACTGACCTCGGCGGTTCAGGTCCGTTCGGTCGCCGAGCACGGTGGTGAGGGCCATCCCCACCTCGCCGTGCTCCGCGACCGACCGGAGCGTCGGGGGTGGACGCTGTCGGACGGACCGCCGGACGGCACCCACCCGTCGATGGTGACGAAGAAGACGTTGCGGTCGCCGGCGTTGTCGACGGTCTGCACCGTCGCGCCGGGAGAGATGCCGGTCCCTGGCATCGCGGGGGAGGACCGGGGACCGGTCACAGTGGTCAGCGCAGGTAGACCTTGGGCTGGGGCGGGGTGGACATACCGTTGCCGATGAAGAAGCTCGGGTGCGGCGGCTGGTTGTAGGCGGTGTTCTGCCAGGCCAGGGCGACACGATACTGCGGCCGTCCCTGGCGGACCAGGACTCGGCGCCGGGGCTGCCGGCCCAGATGTCGGCCGACACGCCGCGGACCGTGAGGCAAAGAGGATTTCCCGCCCGCGACGCGGTGCCGGACCTGGGCGGATCAGATCGACGGGGCGGGGCCCGTCGAGTCGCGGACGCTGAGGGTCGTCGCCAGCTGGAGGTGCCGTGAGGCGGGCTGGACGCCGTCCGCCATGCCGAGGACGGTTTCGACGGCCATCCGGCCCATGCCGACGAGAGGCTGCCGGACGGACGTGAGCCGGGGCGTGGTCCACTCGGTCTGCGGAGTGTCGTCGAACCCGGTGACCGACAGCTCGCCGGGGACGGCGATGTGCAGCTCCTTGGCCGCGGCGAGGACGCCGACGGCGATCTCGTCGTTGCCCGCGACGACGGCGGTCGGCCGCTCGTCGAGCGAGAGGATCTCACGGCCGTGCCGGAGTCCCGCCTCGACGGAGAACGCCTCATGGCGGATCAGTGCGCGGTCCGGCGTGATGCCGGCCGAGTCGAGTGCGGCCTGGTATCCGTGGAATCGTTCCACCGAGGGGGCCGAGCCCAGTGGGCCGCCGACCCAGGCGATCCTGCGGTGGCCGAGCCTGATGACGTGTTCGGTCGCCGAGCGACCGCCCGCCCAGTTGGTGGAGCCGATGCTGACGACACGTGATTCGGTGGTATCGATCGGGTCGATCGTCACCACGGGCACTTCGAGATCCTCCGTGGCGAGGAGCACCGCGTCGGGCACGGCGACGGCGAGCGCGATGAGACCGGCGACGCCGGACGCCTTCTGCTCCTCCACCCAGGCGCGGGCCGCCGTACGGTTGGTGCTGATCGGCTCGCCGGGCGGCAGGCGAAGGAGGAGCTCGGCCTGCGCGGAGGTCGCGGCCACGAGAATCCCCTGGAGCACCGTCCCGGCGTAACGGGACTCCACGATGTCGAGCATGGTGACGAGGGTCCGGTCCCGCGTCTGCTCGTGACGTGCCGCCGTCGGCTTGTAGCCGATCTCGGCCATGACTCCGAGGACGAGCTCACGCGTCTTCGCCCCCACATCGCTGCGGCCGTTGAGGACCTTCGACGCTGTCGTCGGCGAGACGCCGGCCAGCCGGGCGACATCCGCCAAGGTGGCCCGCTCGGAACGACCTCGCCGTGGCATCAGGGCTCCTTCCGCGGCTACGAAACTATTTCGAAACCTACCACGGGTTCGGTGTGGGCGATTTGCTCCCGTCCACCCCGTTGACACTGACAGACGCGCCACCTAGTGTCCCTGGCAGTAACGAACAAGTTGCGAAATATTTTCGAAACCATCCTCGGGATGAGAGGAGAGGCTCATGCGGCTCTCCCGGAAGGTACGGCTCCTTTCCGCAGCGCTCGTGCCGATGTTCGCGCTGGCCGCCTGCTCGGGCGGCGGCGGCGGTGGGGGCGGGGCGGCCGGCGGCGGTGACGAACAGGTGAAGCTCACGGTCTGGAGCTGGGACGGCACGGTCGAGCGGGCCGTTTCCGGCTTCCAGGCCGCGAACCCGAACATCAAGGTCGAGGTCGTCAACGCCGGCTCGTCCCAGGACGAGTACAAGGCGCTCGACAACGCCATCCAGGCCGGTTCCGGTGTGCCCGACCTCGTGATGTTCGAGTACTTCGCGGTGCCCTACTTCGCCATCCCGGGCAAGCTCACCGACCTCGGAGAGTTCGGCGTCGAGAAGCTCAAGAACGACTACGTCCCGGCCGCGTGGGGCGACGTGACGGTCAACGGCAAGGTCTACGCCCTGCCGTCCGATTACGGGCCGTCGGCGATGTTCTACAACTCCGCCACGCTCAAGAAGGCCGGCGTCGACAAGGCCCCGGCCACGTGGGACGAGTACTACGAGGCCGCCAAGAAGGTGCACGCGCTCGGCGGCGACCACTACATCGCCCAGGACACGGGGGACATCTTCTTCCTGCTGTCGCTCATCTGGCAGGCCGGCGGTCGCCCGTTCACCGTGAACGGCAACAAGGTGCACATCGACTTCACGGACGAGGGCACGACCAGGGCCGTGGCCTTCTGGCAGAAGATGCTCGACGAGGGCCTGGTCAACACCAAGATCACGGGATGGTCCGACGACTGGAACCGAACGCTCAACGACGGAACCCTCGCCACCCAGACCATGGGCGGCTGGCTGACCTCGACGCTGCCCGAGCGCGCACCGAAGGCCGCCGGTGACTTCAGAGTCGCGCTGATGCCGCAGTGGCGGCAGGGAGACAAGGTCGGAGCGGAGAACGGCGGAAGCTCCTTCGGCATCCCGGCCGCGGCGGGGCACAAGGACGCGGCGTTCAAGTTCCTCGAGTACTTCACGCACGGCGGCGGCCTGTCGTCCCGTGTCGACGCGGGCGCCTTCGTGCCGAACACGTCGGTGCTGGAGAGCGAGGCGTTCCAGAGCAAGGCCAACAAGTACTTCGGCGGCCAGAAGGTCGGCGCGGTGCTGGCCGAGGCCTCGGAGACCGTCGGGAGCGGCTGGCAGTATCCGCCGTTCTTCGAATGGGCGCGCTCGATCTACGGCGACATCGCGTCACCGTTCTACACCACGGGCAAGGTCAAGCTCGCCGAGATCCTCGAACAGTGGAAGCAGCGCTGCATCCAGTACGGCAACGAGCAGGGCTTCGAGGTGGACTAGCGCTTCCCATCGGGGGCGGGGCCGCGCGCGACACACCGTCGCCGGAAGAAGCGAGCCGGGCAACGCGGCGGATCGGAAGGAACACGGACATGGACCTGGCACGTCGGTTCGACGTCACCCCTTCGGCCATGGCGCCGCCGGATGAGGAACGGCATCCGGCGCCGGCGGGGAAGCGCCGGAAGTCACGGGCCGGACTGGCGTTCATCGCGCCCTTCGGCGCGCTGTTCGCGCTCGTGTTCATCGTGCCCATCCTGTACGCCGCCTACCTCAGCCTCTTCCAGGACAAGCTCGTCGGGGGCACCACGTTCGTCGGGTTCGCCAACTACGGCAAGCTGTTCCGGGATCCGCAGTTCTGGGACGGGGTGGGACGCGTCGTCCGGTTCACGCTGGTCCAGGTGCCCATCATGCTGTTCTTCTCCATGGCACTGGCGCTGGCGCTGGACTCCATGCGCGTGCACGGCACCAGGTTCATGCGGGCGACGATCTTCCTGCCCTACGCGGTGCCGGCGATCGTGTCGACTCTCATGTGGGGATTCCTGCTCGGGGTGAAGTACGGCCTGTTCGGCAGCCTCAACCGCGCCCTGGGCACGGACATCGACCCCTTCGCCCCCGGCACCACGCTCATCTCCATCGGGCTGATGGTGACGTGGGCGTTCACCGGCTTCAACATGCTCATCTTCTACGCCGCGCTCAAGGCCGTCCCACGCGAACTGTACGAGGCGGCGGCGATCGACGGGGCGAACGAGTTCCAGGTCGTCCGCGCGATCAAGCTGCCGGCACTGCGTGGATCCCTGGTCGTCACGATCATCTTCTCGATCATCGGCACGTTCCAGATGTTCAACGAACCGCAGATCCTGCCCACCATGGTGGCGGGCAGCGGCGTCACGACCTTCTACACGCCCAACCTGTACGCGTACAACCTGGCGTTCACCGGGTCTCAGCAGGGCTATGCGGCAGCACTCGCGCTCGTCATGGCGGCGATCACGATCGCCGTCGCCTACGCCGTCCAGATCAGAGGGTTGAGGAATGCGTCCCATCAGTAGCCCGCGGGCCGAGGCCGGGAACTCCTCCGGCGCGCCGATCCGTCGTCCCGGTCGCGGCCGCCGGCTCCACACAGTGGACAACCCCAGGAAGAGCACGACGCTCACCGTGATGACGGCCCTGTTCACCCTCTACTGCCTGCTGCCGCTCGTGTGGCTCGTCATCAACGCGACCAAGTCGCAGGCCGATTTCGTCTCGTCGTTCGGGCTCGCGCCCGGTCGCGAGTTCGCCCTCTGGGACAACATCGTGGAGGTGTTCCGCTACCAGGACGGGATCTTCTCCCGGTGGCTCCTCAACACCCTCCTCTATGTGGTCGTGGGCGCGACCGTGTCGACCTTCCTGGCCGCCCTCGGCGGGTACGCCCTGGCGAAGCTCGACTTCACGGGCAAGCGGGTGTTCCTCTTCGTCGTACTGGGATCGATCTCGGTCCCCGGCATCGCCCTGGCGATCCCGCAGTTCCTGCTGTTCGCGCACCTCGGCCTGACCAACACCCCGTGGGCGATTCTCATCCCGTCCTTCATCAACCCGTTCGGGCTGTACCTGATGTGGGTCTTCACCGCCGAAGCGGTGCCGACCGGCCTGCTCGAGGCCGCGAAGATCGACGGCGCGGGGGAGTTCAGGACCTTTCTCCGGATCGCGCTCCCGATGCTCGCGCCGGCAGGTGTGACGGTCCTGCTCTTCTCGTTCGTGTCGATCTGGAACAACTACTTCCTGCCGTTGATCATGCTCAAGGACCCCGCCTGGTATCCGCTGACCGTCGGAATCAACCAGTGGAACAAGCTGGGCTCGTCGGCCGGGAACGGCGCCCTCGTCCAGAATCTCGTGATCACGTCCGCGCTGCTGACGATCGTCCCGTTGATCGTCGCTTTTCTCAGCCTGCAGCGGTACTGGCAGTCGGGTCTGTCACTGGGCGCCATCAAGGGCTAGCCGCCGGCCATCTCCCACCCGTAAACCATTCGTGAAGAGAAGAGAGACCATGACGAGCGACGGTGTGTCCGAACCCCGGTTGAGGATCGACGGCAAGCCGTGCGACGAGAGTGCGTTCCCGCACGTGTGGAGCAGGTGTATCGGCGCCGGGCGGGCGAACGAGGCACTGCGCGCGGACTGGCAACGGCAGTTCGCCGAGGTCGTCGACGCGTGCGGATTCCAGTACATCCGCTTCCACGGCGTCTTCCATGACGACATGTTCGTGTACCGGGAAAGCTACGGCGGCGGTTTCGGCGAGAACGCGCCCCTCGCCTCGCCCGTGTACACGTTCGGCTACGTGGACAAGGTGTTCGACTTCATCGTGGACCGCGGTGTCCGTCCGTTCGTCGAGCTTGGCTTCATGCCGCGCGAGCTGGCGACGGTGACGGAGACGGTGTTCTGGTGGGGCGCGCACTGCAGCCCGCCCAAGGACATGGCGCGCTGGGTCGAGCTGGTCACGAGGTCGGTCGAGCACTGGATCGACCGGTACGGCCTCGACGAGGTGAGGCAGTGGCGATTCGAGGTGTGGAACGAGCCGAACCTGGTTCCCCATTTCTGGACCGGGACGAAGACCGAGTACTTCGAGCTCTACGAGCAGACCGTGACGGCGATCAAGAGGATCGACCCCGGGTTGAAGGTGGGCGGGCCCGCCACGAGCGTCTTCGTGCCGGACGACCGCTACAAGGGCGAAGTCGAGGACCGCGCCGCGACGCACGCGACGGCCGGCGCGGCCGACGTGGACGCGCTCGACTGGCGGCCGGTGTGGGTCGAGGACTTCATCGCCTGGTGCGCGGAGCGCGAACTGCCGATCGACTTCATCTCGACCCACACGTACCCCACCGACTTCGCGTTCGGTGCCGACGGCGAGGCGGTGCAGATCACCCGGTACGCCGACGCGACGTTCGACGACCTGACCCTGCTTCGCAAGCTGGTGAGCAACAGCGCGTACCCCGACGCGGAGATCCACATCACGGAGTGGTCGACGTCGCCGTCATCCCGTGACTTCATCCACGACACGCTGTTCGCGGCGACCTTCATCACGCGGTCGTACCTGCAGTGCGCCACCCTCGCCGACTCGATCTCCTACTGGACCTTCACGGACGTGTTCGAGGAGGGAGGCGCCGGGATCGGGCCGTTCCACGGCGGATTCGGCCTGGTGAACGAGAGCGGCATCCACAAGCCGACGTTCCACGCGTTCACGATGCTGGAAAGGCTCGGTGACCGGCTGCTCCTCTCGACGTCCGACGGGGTCGTGACCCGTGACAGCCGGACGTCGGCTGTGTCGGCGGTGTTCTTCAACTACCCGGAGGACATGGCCTTGCGGGGTGTCCGGTCGGAGAACTCGTACCCCGCGACACGCGCGCTGGCCGAGATGGGGCCGAGCCGGAGGATCCGGCACTCGATTGGCGGGCTGGAGCCGGGCACCGAGTTTCTCGTCGAGATCGTGGACTGGGAGCACGGCAACGCCGCCGAGGCCTGGTATCGGCTCGGGTCTCCTCTCAACCCGTCCCGGGCCGAGAGCGAATACCTGAGCAGAGTCGCCGACTCGCTCCTCAGGTTCACGCTGACCGTGCCCGAGACCGGTGTGCTCGACCTCGACGTCGAACTCGCGCCGTGGGCGGTGATGTCGCTCAGGCAGTCGGCGTGACCGCACGGCGCCTTCCCCTTCCCGGCCTTCGCCTTCCCGCTCAGGCGGCGAACAGGAGGAGCAGGCCCACCACGGTGTAGACCACCATCAGCACGAGCAGGGGAACCTGCCCGAGTACGGCGGTCCGGCGCGGGAACAGGGCCAGCGCACGGTCGTGGGCCAGGACGGTGCCCAGCACGTGGCCGATGACGATGACCGTGACCTGGAGGGTGGCGACTCCGGCGGGGGTGGTGCCGAGCGCCTGGATGGTCCATCCGGCGGTGCCGAGCCAGTCGGCTCCGGTGTCCAGCGGGTCGGACAGCAGGGCGATCGTCCGCTGCCCTTCCAGGAGGAACAGGGTGTAGTAGTGGGCGACGACGTATCCGACGGCTATCGGCACGATCGAGTGGGCGATCTCGCCTGCGGTCGTGCCGGGCTCGGCCGCGCCCCATCGGCCCGCGAGCGCGGTCGCGGCCCGGTACGCCGTGAGCACCAGGCCGATGACGATGACCAGGCCGACGGTGCCCGTGACCGGCACCGGCACCGCGCTCTCCTGCACGAAGCGCACCCATACCGGGGCGTTGGACAGGCTGTCGTACATGGTGGAGCCCAGGAGCACGACCACCAGCGCGGTCAGTCCCGGTGCCGGTCGTAGCCCGGCCATCCCGTCCAGGGAGTTGCGCCAGACCGCGACGCCGTCGCGGCGCCTGTGCACGGGGGCGAGCCTGCCCACGAGGTCGCTGTAGACCTCGAACGGATCGGCGTGGTCGAACCACCGGGAGCCGAAGACGACCGCTCCGGCGAGCATGAGCACGGTGTAGGCCGCGAGCCAGGCTCCGATGACCGGCAGGGTGGCCCGTTCGGGGGCCACCAGTTCCAGCCAGACGAAGGCGAACAGGCCGGCGCAGGCGGGCCAGTATCCGAGGGCCGCGGGCATCGGCCTCAGGCCGAGCTCGGGGTCGCGTCCGAGCCCCTTGCAGGCCAGCAGGTGCAGCGTCCGCAGCGGGTTCAGGCCGCGCCACACCGGGCCGAACAGCAGCGACAGCGGCACCAGGCCGACCCAGAACAGCACGTAGAACGCCCCGGCCGTGGGGTTGTCGGCCCGATCGGGACCGAAGATCAGCCCGATGCAGAAGTACGCCGCGGCGACGAGCCCGGCGATCCGCCAGACCCACCGCCAGGCCGGTGCGGTCACCGCCGTCTGGATGACGGTGGGCAGTGAGCGGGCACCGGTGAGTGCGCCACCCAGCCGCGGTTGTCTCCACAACGCGCCGAGCGCCACGAACGACACCAGCAACGCGAGGATCGCGCCGGTCAGCGCGGCCGAGAACGGGATCGGCAGATCCTGACGGCCGCCGATGCCGTGAGCCAGCAGCATCTCGCTCGCCTAACGCACGACGAGCTGGAACAGCTGCAGTCCCGACTCGTGGGTCTCCATCTCGAATAGCCCGGTCTGGTCGGCGACGAACTCGATGCTCGCGGGCGTGCCGGGCTTCAGGCTTGCCTCCTTGTCGTACCCGTGCAGGTGCGCCTCATCGGCGGCGTCGCTGGTGACCGTGATCCGCACCGTCTGGCCCTTGGTCACCTCGATCCGTCCCGGCGGCGGCGTGACCTTCCGACCGGCGACGGTGACGGTGATCTCCTTCACGGCCGAGTCGGCGGGCGCGGCTTCGGCCGACTCGCTGGGGGCGGCGGGAGCCGACTCGGCAGGAGCCGGGGCAGCCGACTCGGTAGATACCGGGGCGGCCGACTGGGCGTGGATCGCGGCATCCGACCCGCCACAGGCCGACGTGGCCATCAGCAGGGCCACGCCGAGCGGGAACGCGGCGAGCAGCGGGCGCAGGCGCGCAGGGGCGATCGTCATGGGGGAGTTCTCCTGAAGGGGGTGGGGCAAGTCAGCGTCGCCTGGTGGACTTGGGGCGCTGTGGAGTACGGGACGCCGACGGGCGTGCGGGTTTCTTGGCCTGCGGGCGGCCGGGAGACGGCCGGGCCGCCGACGCGGCCGGCACGGGCCGCCGTGCCGCTCGCGCCACCAGGACGCCCGCTCCGATGACGAGGAGCGCGGGCACCAGCCATACCGACAGCCCGGTGCCGGAGTCGGCCGGCTGCGCTGTCCGGGCGGCGGTGCCGGGCGTGCCGGTTTCAGGCACGGCGCCTTGACTGCCGCCGGTTTCGGGAACCGCGGCCGCGCCGGCGCCGGTCTGGGGCACCGCGGGGCCCATCGCCGCCGGGCTGCCGCCGGTCTGTGCCACCGGGGCCGGGCTCCCGCCGGTCTGCGTTACCGGGGCCGGGCTCCCGCCGGCCTCTGGCACCGGGGCCTGCGTGCCGCTCCCGGGCTCGGCCGAGGCGAGCAGGATGGCGTCGGGTTCGTTGTCCGGGGCCTGCCAGCCCTTCGGTGGCCCCGAGGTCCTGCCCTTGTAGGTGAACCGCAGCTCTCCCCGCACCGGCTCGCCGTCGGAGGCGATCGACAGGTAGCGCACTACGTACTCGCCCTGCTTCGGCCAGTAGGCGACCGGGATCTCCGCGGGGTACCCGGTGTTGTACACGCTCGGTTCCCACACCCCGTCGACGAGGTTGTACTCCTGGACGGGCTTGTCGAGGCGTTTCGGCTGACCGTGCGTCCAGGGCCGGTCGACGCGGGCGCCGCCGGGGGCGGTGACCGCGAAGTACGCGTTCGGGGCGGGCGCCTCGGTGAAGTAGAGCGCGAGGGACTCCATCGGCTCGCGCACGGTACTGTCCTTGACCGGTGTCGACATCGCGAGCTGGCCATGGGCGAAAGCGGGCGCCGCCAGGGCGGTCATCGCCAGCACGCCGCCGACGACCAGCAGAAGCAACCGGCCCAACCAGCGCGCCATCGTCACTTCTGCTCTCCACGAGGTACGGCCCCTGGATGGGGAGATGCGGCTCGGACCGGTGAGACCGATCGCGTCGAGGCTAACGACTTTCGCCACGAATGAACAGAACTTGATGCGTTCGCAGCAGAAGTGGGGTGAGTCCGGCGATGACATCGAGGACGTTCCCCGGCAGCCACATGCGGGCCGAGGCCTTCCCGCGAATCCGGGCAGGCTGCCGAGGATTCGCAGGAAGGTCTCCGCGTGTCGGTCAGACCGCGGTGATGGTCCATTGGTTGTTGGTGTTGCTGTTGGGCGTCCACATGCCGACGGCGGAACCGGCGGTGGTGTAGCCCATGCCGTCGAGGGACGTCCCGGTGCCGCGGTTGACGATCTGGTAGCGGCCGTTGCCGAGATCGTTCAGGCGCCACTGCTGGTTGTTGCCGCCGTTCCAGGCCGCCTGCCTGGCGTTGGCGCCGTTGGCGGTGTTGCCCCAGCTGTCGGCCACCAGGCCGTTGGTGCGGTTGACGATGCGATACCACCCGCCGCCGAGGTCCACCAGCTGCCACTGCAGGTTGGTGCTGCCGTCCCAGTTCCACTGCTTGAGATTCGACCCCGACGCCACGTTGCCGCCGCTGTCCAGCACCAGACCGGTGGCGACGTTGGCGATCCGCACGTAGCCGGTCGGGGTGGAGCCTCCCCCGGACCCGGTCAGACGATAGGTGCGGCCGGCCTGGCCGGGCAGCGCGATGACGTCGGCCTCGGGCTTGGTGACGGTGACGGCACCGCCGGTCGCGGCGTCGACCACCTGGTAGGTCCCGGTGAAGATACGGCTGCGTACGTTGACCGTGCCGTCACGGTCGAACTTGACGAGGATCTCGATGGCCCCATCGGAGCTCCAGGTCGCGTCCACCGTGTAGCCGCCACGTCCCCGCAGGCCCTGCACTTTCCCGCTCGGCCACGCAGAGGGCAGTGCGGGCAGCACGTGTAGCTCGCCGTTGTGGCTCTGCAGCAGCATCTCGGTGATGCCGGACGTGGCGCCGAAGTTGCCGTCGATCTGGAACGGCGGGTGCAGGTCGAACATGTTCGGCGCGAGCCGGTCCGTCCTCACCAGCAGGCCGATCAGGTTGCGCGCCCGGTTGCCCTCCTCCATCCGGGCCCAGTAGTTGATCTTCCAGGCCAGCGACCAGCCCGTGCCGTCGTCGCCGCGCAGTTCCAGCGTCCGCCGCGCCGCGTTGTACAGGGTGGGGGTGCCGCGCTTGGTGATCTGGTTGCTGGGGTGCAGGCCGTACAGGTGCGAGATGTGCCGGTGGTTCTGCTCGGTCTCCACCCAGTCGTACAGCCACTCCTGGATGTTGCCGCGCGATCCGACCTTCATCGGAGCCAGCCGGTCGCGGGCGGCCAGGACCTGGCTCCGGAAGCTCGCGTCCGTGCCGAGGACCTCGCTGGCCTTGGCGCAGCCGTTGAACAGGTCACGCAGGATCTGGTTGTCCATCGTGGGGCCGGCGCACACGCTGACGCCCGAGTGGTGGGTCAGCTCCGGCGAGTTCGAGGGGTTCGTGACCAGATACCCCAGGTTCGGTTCCTGTACGAGAGTCTCCAGGAAGAACTGCGCCGCGCCCTTCATCGCCGGGTAGTACTGCCGGAGGAAGTCGAGGTCGCCGGTGAAGAGGTAATGGTCCCAGATCATCGTGGCCAGCCACGCGCCGCCGGTCTGCCACATGCCGGACGTGGCGAAGTCGACGACCGACGAGCCCCGCCACCCGTCGGTGTTGTGGTGGGTCACCCAGCCGCCGGCGTTGTACTGCACCCGGGCCGTGCGGGCGCCGGTGACCGTGAGGTCGTTGATCATCCGGAACACCGGCTCGTAGCACTCCGACAGGTTCGTCGTGTCGGTCGGCCAGTAGTTCATCGGCAGGTTGGCGTTGAGGGTGTACTTCGAGTCCCACGCCGGGGTCAGCGAGTCGTTCCAGATGCCCTGCAGGTTGGCCGGCTGGGTGCCCGGCCGCGAGGAGGAGATCAGCAGGTAGCGGCCGTACTGGAACAGCAGCGCCGAGAACTGCGGGTCGTTGGTGGTGGCGTGCTGCGCGATCCGCACGTCGGTCGGCTGGTCGGCCGCCGAGGTGCGGCCGAGGTCGAGCGTGGTGCGGCCGAACAGCCGCTGGTAGTCGGCCACGTGCCGGGCGCGCAGGTCGTCGTAGGTCCTGCCGTTGGCGGCGTCGAGGTATCGCCGTGCGATGCCCTGGTAGTCGCCGCTGGTGTCCTTGTAGTTCACATAGCTGGAGCCGATGGAGATCAGCACGGTCACGCTGTTGGCGCCCCGTACCTGGAGGGTGCCGCCGGAGCTGCTGACCGTGCCGCCGTCGGCGACGGCCCGGGCCAGCGCCAGGAACCTGACCTTGCCCGACAGGCCCCTCTGATCGCCGGAGACGCCGTCGAGCGCCACCGTCGTGCCGTCCGGGCTGGAGCGCGTCGTCCGCTGGGGGCTGTCGAACGTCGCGGAGAACGTGATGGACCCGGGCTTGTCTGCGGTGAGGCGGATGGCGATCACCTGGTCCGGCGCGCTCGCGAGCACCTCTCGCCGATACCGGACGCCGTTCTGCAGGTACGTCGTGGTCGTGGTGGCCGTGGTCAGGTCCAGGAACCGGTTGTACTCCGAGACGCCGCTGGCGCTGCCGAAGGTCAGCCGCAGATTGCCCACGGTCTGGTACGCCAGCTGAGCGGAGGGATTGCCCAGCATGTTCTGGTCGATCAGAGTCTGGGCCTGGCTCCACTGGTTCTGGAAGACCAGCTGCCGGATCTGCCCCAGCGCCGCCGCGCCCTTCGTGTTGCTCTGGTCGTACGGCCCCCCGGCCCAGATCGTGTCCTCGTTGAGCTGCAGCCGCTCGGTGTCGACGTTGCCGAACACCATGGCACCCAGGCGGCCGTTACCGATCGGCAGCGCGCGCAGCCAATCGGTGCCGGCGCTCGCGTCGTACCACAGCGCCAGATCGTTGGCGGCGCGTACCTCCGGCGGCGGCGCCGACGCGGCCCGCGCAGTGGCCGTCCACTGCACCGGCAGCATCGCGGCTCCGGCGCCGATCGCACCGAGTCTCAGCAGTTGCCTTCGCGATACATCAGCCATTGAGGTTCTCCAAACGCATGGGTTGCGGGGCGGACGGCCTTCGTCCGGTACGACCCACGAGGCCGGCACCGACGAGGCATGGCGGCGGGTGGGCGGGACGCTTGGGGCGGCGCCAGGCCGTGTGGCACGTGGAAAAGGCGAGCCGGTCCGCGCGGATTTCGGGCGGACCGGCTCGTGTGAGGCTCTCGCCCGCGCGGGACGGCTCTCAGGCCGCTCCGGTAAGGGATTGCGGGTCAGGTGCGGGTCCATTTCTGGTTGGTGCCGCCGTGGCAGGTCCAGATCTGCGTCTTGGTGCCGTTGGCGGTGCCGGCGCCGGACACGTCCAGGCATTTGTTCGCGCCGACGGCGGTGATGGTGCCGTCGGTGTTGAGGCGCCACTTCTGGTTGTTCTGGCCGTTGCAGTCCCAGATGATCACGCTGGTGCCGTCGGCCGTGGCGCCGCCGTTGACGTCGAGGCACTTGTTGCCGTAGACGCGCAGTTCACCGGCGCTGGTGGAGGTCCACTGCTGGTTGGCCTGCCCGTTGCAGTCCCAGATCTGCGCCTGGGCGCCGTTGGCCTGGGATGCGCCGTTGACGTCCAGGCACCGCCCCGACGCCACGCCCTTCAGTGCGCTCGTCGCCGGCGGATTGCCGGTAGGAGAAGCCGTCGGCGAGGGAGAGGGTGAGGCCGGCGGGTTGTCGCCTGCGAACTGCGCGAAGAAATTCCACACCACTGGCCTGGTCCAGGAGTTCTCGCCAGGTTCGAGGTCGCCGGACTTCCCGTCCACGGGATTCGGCGTGTGACCCGCGTCGAACGCCGCCCACGCGACCGGATACCCGGCTCGGCACCCCGAGTAGTAGGTGACGATGTGCGTCAGGCTGCCCTGCGCCGGCTCCGGCGGGTTCTGGGGCGTGCAGCCGTTGTTCCTGACGAACGTGTCACGCAGCCCTCGGCCCAGAGAGATGTTGAGCACCGGGTCCCTGAGGCCGTGCAGCCCGATGTAGGCGATGGGCTGGGTGCCGCCGCTGCACCCGCTGAGCTGTGCGCCGGAGTAGACCGCCACGGCGCGGAAGACCGTCGACCGGGCGCAGGCGAGCGCGTAACTCATGCCGCCGCCATAGCTGAAACCCATGGCGAAGCGCTGCGTCGTGTCGACGCAGAGGTCCGCCTCGATCCGCCGGATCATGTCGTCGACAAAAGTGATGTCCTCACCGCCGGAATTGGCCCAGCCGTTGTTGACACCCTGCGGCGCGACGAAGATCGCCGTGTTGTTCGACAACGCCCTGAGCCCGTAATAGGACCAGGGGTACCCGCTGGTTCCGCCCGAGTCGACGTCATTTGCGGTGCCACCGTTCCAGTGGAATCCGAAGATCAACCGGTAGGGGGTCGTGTTGTTGTAGTTGTCGGGAATTCTCAGGATGTAGCTGCGATTTTTCCCGCTGGTGGTAATCGACTGCGTGCCGCTTCTCAGCGTCGGAGTCTTGCCGCATCCCGCGGTGGCCGCGAGGGCGCTCTTCCTGGCGACAGACGTGGTCGCGCTGTCGCCCAGCGCCGTCTGCGCCGTAGCCAGAACGAGCAATGCCGCAGTCGCGACAGCGGTGAAGAGGGACCTGTGCCTCGACATCACGCAAGTTCCTTTGCCGTTCCCGTGGTGACACACGTAGATGGGGGAGCCATTCTTGCCTGCACCTTTTCTGGGGTGACCGCGTCGGTCCGCCCGGTTTTTCCGGTCGCTGACTCGGCGAATACCCGGGTCGACCCGGCGCGCGCGTTCCGCCTATCGAAACCCGCCGGTCCGGCGCACAGGGGCAGGCCGGCCGCAGCAGGTTATGTTAGCGCTCACATCAGGCGCCGTGATCGAATCTCCTTTCTTCTGGGAGGCTGGAGCCGATGGTGCAGCGGAGCAAATATGACCGTGACAAGATTTGTCAACACCGGGTCTTTCCGACGCGGTGGGGCACTTGCCCGAGACGAGCCGTCGCTCCCGCGTCTGACCAGGGAAGCGCCCGTGGTCACCACCGGCGTGCCGCGATGAAACTTTCACCGCCCGGCGATCGAATCGTTCCGGAGGACGCGAACGGGCGGTCAGGCCGGCCGGCCACCCAGCCCCGCCCGGCGGGGTGGCCGCCGGCGCGGGGGCGCGGCCTAACGCCGCAGCCGTACGGGATCGGCCGGTCCGCTGCGGCGGACGAGCCAGGCCTCGGTGATGTGGTTGAACATCGCCTCGGAGGCGCCCTCGGGATCGTGGGCGGCGATGCGTTCGTAGATGCGCCGGTGGCCCAGGTTCGACGCCACGCACAGGGCTCGCTCGGTCCGGCCCATGTAGCGGGCGGTGTTCACGACCTGGCTCTCCAGTGCCCTTACGACGCCTCGGGCGATGCGGTTTCCCGACGCCTGCATGATCGTGTCGTGGAAGGCGCGGTCGCTGTGCGCGTACGTGGCGGGGTCGTCCACGAGCTCGTCCATCTGGTCCACCAGCGCGCGCAACCGCTCGACCGTGTCCGGCCCGGCCAGGCGGGCGGCGACGTTCGCCATGTCGGACTCGAGGACACGCCGCGTCACGACGAGGTCGTCGAGAATCGCCAGGCTCTCGTCCTCGGCGATGGTCGCGGCGAGGACGAGCTCGTCGAGCATGTCCCACATCGCGGGCGGGGTCACCATCGTGCCGGCGCCCTGGCGGACCTGCACCAGCCCCTTCTCCTGCAGGACTTTCACGGCCTCCCTGACGACGGTGCGGCTCACGGAGAAGGCTTCGCACAGCGCGGGCTCGGGGGGCAGCGGCGTCCCCGGCGGGTGCACGCCGCGTACGATACGCTCCACCAGCTCGGCGGTCACCGCTCGGGCGAGGCTGGCCGGGCGTCGTACCCAGGCCGGTGGCGCCGGGGTACCGCCGGCCGTTTCCTGCGATGCCGTCATATCCCCCTCCGGTGGCCCTGGCCAAGGAGCGCCACCGCGCCAGTATACGCGACGTCTATTGACGTCAGACGTCATACGAGTTACCTTTCGCCGGACACGGCCGGGTCCGCCGGCCGCTCTCGGAGAGTGAGAGCAGCGATGAAGCAGAGAGCCTTGTGGTCGGCGGTGATGGTCGCGGGACTGACCGTGGCCGGCTGCGGGAGCGCGGCACGGACGGAGTCCCCGTCCGGAGACTCTCAGCAGAAGCAGCAGAAGCTCGTGGTCTGGGACTGGAAATCAAGTGAACCGACCGCGGCGGCATATATCGAGAAGGCGAAGGCCGACTTCGCCAAGCGGCATCCCGGGGTCACCGTCGAGTTCGTCGCCCAGCCGTTCGACCAGTACTACACCCTGCTGGGCACGGCCATCCAGTCCAACAAGGGGCCCGACGTCATGCTCTTCAACGGCGGCGGGCAGATCCGTGACCGGGTCGACGCGCTCTTTCCGCTGGACCAGTACGTGGCCGGGGACAAGAGCCGGCTGGCGGGCTGGGACGCGTTCAGCAAGGACGGCAAGATCTACGCCGCGCCGGTGACCCTGCAGGGACACCCGATCTACTACAACAAGGCGCTCTACGAGAAGGCCGGTCTCGACCCGGCGAACCCGCCCAAGACATGGGACGAGTTCGCCGGCGACTGCGCCACCATCAAGAAGGCGACCGGGGCGTCGTGCTTCGCGCTCGGCAACAAGGAAGGCTTCGGGATTCAGTTCTTCATGTCGGGCCTCGGATCCGGCATCCTGACGCCGCAGGAGTACGACGACTGGATCGGCGGGAAGCGCGACTGGACCTCTCCCCACGTGAAGCGGATCTTCGAGTTGTGGAAGGACGCCAACGACAAGGGGCTGAACAACAAGGGCGCCAACTCCACCGCGATGTTCACCGACATCTTCAGAGTCTTCGAGACCGGGAAGGCCGCCCACATCATCGGGCTGATGTCGGATATCGGGCACTGGAAGGACTTCGGCGAGTTCCTACCGCCCGACAAGATCGGCGTCATGCAGGCCCCCGTCGTCGCCGACGGGGCCACCCCGAGCCTTCCGTACGACGGCGGCATCGGCTACGCGGTCGCGAAGTGGACGAAGGATCCGGCGCTGGCCGCCGATCTGGTGCGCTCCCTGACCTCGACCGACGCCTTGACCGCGTTCTACTCCAAGGCCGGTGCGATCGCGTCCGACACGACGATCGACGTCTCGCAGGCCGGCCCGGCCGTCGCCGCGATCGTGTCCGAGATCAAAACAGGCAAGCCCGCCCTGCACGTCGCGCTGTCCTCCAAGACCCTGGACCTGATGGGAAGGCTGTCCCAGCAGCTCCTGAGCGGGTCGACCACGGTGGACAAGGCGGTGGAGCAGCTGGCCGCCTCCGACCGGGCGGGCTGATCGCGTGCCGCTCGGAGGTTCGTCGCCGTTGGTCCGACCGGCAGGTTCCGGGCGGGCCGGCGGAGAGACGACGAAGCAGCGGGGACCTCGCGAGGGGGCGGCTACCCGGCCGGCCTCCCGTGGGGCGCGCGCGGAACGCCTCGCCCCCTACGTCCTGGTGGCCCCGGCCGTACTGATCATCGTGCTGCTGCGGCTGTGGCCGCTCGTCCTGGGGGTCAACTTCTCCTTCACGGGCGACGGCGAGCTCAACGGGACCCCGGTCGGCCTGAGCAACTACCTGGAGCTGGCCGCCGACCCGTTGTTCCACACCTCGCTGCGCAACGTCGGGCTGCTGGTGCTGCTGCTTCCCGTGGCGGTGGCGATTCCGGGCCTGCTCGCCACCTTCATCTATCTGCGCGTTCCGGGGCATCGGGTCTACCGCAGCGTCTACTTCTTCCCGGCTGTGCTCTCCCCGGTGATCGTCGGTGCGATCTTCAACCTCATGCTCGGGTTCGACGGCCCGCTGAACGCCGCGCTCGGGGCGATCGGCGTCGGCCCGGTTGACTGGCTCGGCGATCCGGGCATCTCCATGTTCACGGTCGTCGGCGTGCACGTCTGGGCGACGTTCGGGATGGCGCTGGTGGTGTTCCTCGCCGGGTTCAGCACCCTCGACACCTCGCTTCTGGACGCCGCCCGCGTGGACGGCGCGTCGCTCCGCCAGGTCATCTGGCACGTGATCATCCCGAGTCTGACGCGCACCATCCAGTTCGTCTTCGTGACCACGATGATCGGGATGCTGACGTCCATGTTCGGCCTGCTCTTCGTCATGACCAGCGGGGGACCGGAGGGCTCGACCTACCTGCCGGAGTACTACATCTGGCATCAGCAGGGACAGATGAACCGGCCGGCGCTCGCCTCGGCCGCCTCGACGGTTCTCTTCGTCGTCATGCTCGTGGTGGGGCTCCTGCAGATCACTCTGCTCCGCCGCACGGGGAGGCAGGACTGATGCCCGGCAGGCGTCTGGCCAGATGGGTGGCCGCCGTCCCGATGGCCGCTCTCGCGCTGGCGACGATCTATCCTCTCGTCTTCACCGCCAACGTCGCGATGAAGACCCGGCGCGACTACATCCTCGACCGGTTCTCCCCGACGGATTCCCTGCGCTGGGACAACATCGCCGAGGCGTGGACCGGCGCCGGAATGGCGCGGTATTTCGCCAACTCGTTCATCGTCGTGTCGTTCGCCGTGGCCCTGCTGCTGCTGTTGGGGTCGATGGCGGGCTTCGCGCTGAGCCAGTTGCGGTTCCGCGGCTCTTCGGTGATCTTCCTGGGCTGTCTCGCGGGGCTGTTCATCCCGTTCCAGGTGATCATGGTGCCGCTCACCAGGATCATGGCCGACAGCGGGCTCGTCGACACCTACCCGGGACTGATCCTGGCCTACGTCGCGCAGTTCCTCCCGTTCACCATCTTCCTGATGACGAGCCACTACAGGACCATTCCGGCGGAGATCGTCGACGCGGCCAGGATCGACGGAAACACGGTGTACGGGGTGTACCGGCGGATCATGCTCCCGCTGGGCGTTCCGGCGCTGCTCTCCGTAGGAATCCTCGACACCCTGTTCTGCTGGAACGATGTGCTGATCTCCCTGCTGATGATGCCGTCGCCCGAGCATCGGACCCTCATGATCGGTGTCAACTCACTGCGCGGACAGTACTCCGACGACATTCCCACCTTCGCCTCGGGAGTCCTGATCGCCGCGATACCCGTGCTGATGCTGTATCTCTTCCTCCAGCGCCAGATCGCCGACGGCGTCACCGCCGGTTCCACGAAGGGCTGACATGCGGATCACGGGGTATCGGACCATGACGACGGTCCAGGAATGGGGCCGTCCCGTCGGTGACGCCAACGGTGTCTTCCCCGACGGAGTCGTCTCGACGCCGATCGTCATGGTGGACACCGACGAGGGGATCACCGGCGTCGGCCTGGGGCCGCACGTGGAAATCGACGCCGTGTTCGCCGCCATCGAGGGCGAGGATCCGCGCGGCGTGACGGCGCTCTACGACCGGATGCTGCGGCAGACCTTCAAGGCGGGGCACGCGGGCGCCGTGTTCGGCACGATCGGAGCACTCGACACCGCCCTGTGGGACATCAAGGCACAGGCGGCCGGTGAACCGCTCTGGCGTCTGCTGGGCGGACGGGACAGGCGGGTTCCCGCCTACGCCTCGGGCCTCGACATCGGCCTGACCGACGACGAGCTCGTCTCCGTCTACCAGGTCTACGCCCAGCACGGTCTGCGGGCGGCCAAGCTCAAGGGCGGCCTCGACATCGAACGCGACCGGCATCGCCTGACGCTGGTGCGGGATGTCCTGACGGAGGCCGGGCAGGGATTGCGGCCGGGCCTCATGCTCGACGTGAACGAGGCATGGACCCGCAAGCAGGCGGTTCGGCACGTCTGCGAGCTCGAGCGCACTTTGGATCTCACCTGGATCGAAGAGCCGGTCCGGCGGTGGGACGCCGAAGGTCTGGCCGTCGTCGGCCGGGGGATCCGGGCCTCCGTCGCCTCGGGGGAGAACCTGACCGGGCTCGAGCAGTTCCGTCCGTTGCTCGCCGCGGGAGCAGTCGACATCGTCCAGACGGCCGCGGTCTGGGGGGTGACCCACTTCCTCCGGGTGTCCGCCCTGGCGCACGCCCATGAGCTGCCGGTCAGCCCGATCGGCACCACGCCGGTCGCGCTGCTGCACGCCGCGACGTCGGTGCCGAACCACATGGCGAGTGAGTTGCAGGACCTCTACCCGCCGGTCGGGATGTCGCTCGACCTGTACGTCGAGAACGGCGCCTTCGTCCTCGGAGACACGCCGGGCCTCGGCATCACGATCGACGAGCAGGCGATCGACACGTTCGCGCGCCGGCCGAACACCGGGGCCGCCAAGGGCCCCAACATCCGGCCGGAGCACGCCGGGCGACGGCTTCTCGCCGTGACCGGCGGCTCTTCACCGAGCGGTCTCCGGGGCGGGACGACGCCTTCCGCGGCCGACGCCGGCGTCTGAGCCCCCACCCCGCGTCGGCACGGAGTGCGGGCGTCGGCAGGGAGCACGGAGTGCGGGCGTCGGCAGGGAGCACGGAGTGCGGGCATCGGCAGGGATCAGCCGGAGGGGGAGAA
>NZ_BOOF01000065.1 GCF_016863095.1 Microbispora siamensis
GGTCCGGCCTGGGTTTCGGCATCAGTAAGGCTCATGATCTCAACGCTTCCGTCCGGAGGCGCCGGTGCGCCTCTATCGCCGGGGGTCGATATGGATCTTCGGGCCCGGGCCGGCGCCGGCCGGGCGGCGCCCCGCCAGTACGCCGGCGGCGTCGTCCAGGCCGACGGTGGCGGCCACGAGCGGGCGGGCGTCGACCGACCCGTCCGCGTACGCCTCGATGGTCCCGGCCAGACCGGCCGAACCGCTGAGCACGCCGACGGCGGTGACGTCCCTGAACACGAGGTCGCGAGTGTCGATGCGGCTGGGGGACCCCGCGAGACCGACATAGACTACCCGGCCCGCGGGCCTGACCAGGTCGAGCGCGAGCGCCGGGAGGTCCGCCGCAGTGGACGCGTCGACCACGGCGTCCCACGTGAGGGACGGAAGTGACGGCCGGGTCCACACGCCCGCGAAGCCGAGGTCGCGGGCCAGCCGGAGCGTGGGCTCGTCGCGGCCCATCAGATGCACCTGCGCGCCTCGCGTCCGCGCGAGCAGCGCCACGAGCAGGCCGATCGTGCCCGTGCCCAGCACCAGCAGCCGATCGCCGGGCTCCAGGGCGGCGCAGCGCACCGCGCGCAGGGCGTTGCCGCCGGGTTCGACCAGCGCGCCCAGCGTCGCGTCGATCGTCTCGGGCAGCGCGTGCAGTGCCGTCGCCGGTACGGCGAGCCGTTCCGCCAGCGCCCCAGGGAAGCCGTTGCGGATGCCGATCTCCGCCCGGTCGGGGCACACGTGGTGCAGGCCGTCCCGGCACAGGGGGCAGTGGCCGCAGCCCAGCATGGTGTCGGCGGTGACCCGGCGGCCCAGCCAGCCGGGGGCGACGCCCTCGCCGAGCGCCGTGACGACGCCGCACCACTCGTGACCGGGGCGCAGCGGATATCGCGCGTGACCGCTGTGCAGGTAGCTCATCCCACCGGTGAACAGCTCCACGTCGGTGCCGCAGAGGCCGACCCGCTCGACGTCGACGACCACCTGCCCGGGCGCGGCGACCGGGGGCTCGACGTCCCTGACCTCGGCCCTGCCGGGGCCGGTGATGACCAGTGCCCGCACTACCGGGAGAAGGGGCCGGGCGCGACGGCGCCGATGCGGGTGAGGGGCAAGGTCGTGTCTCCTCGACGGGGATCGGGGTTCATGATCGGGGCGGCACCCAGTAGGGCGTCGCCAGGCCGCGTACGCCCACTCGGGCGGTGAACAGGTGCCCCGACCCGGGATGTTCGGCCAGATCGACGCCCTCGGTGGACGTGGTGATGACGAGGACGTCGAGATCCGGCCCGGCGAAGGCGGGACAGGTGACGTTGGGCGCGCCGACCTCGACCGTGGCGAGCAGGCGCCCGCCGGGATCGCGGCACTCCACCCGGCCGCCGCCGAAGATCGCGATCCACAGGTTGCCCTCGGCGTCGGCGCACATCCCGTCGGGCATGCCGTCGGCGAGCCTGAACAGCTCCCGCCGGGGTCCGGTCCGCCCGGTGGCCGGGTCGTAGTCGCGCTCCCAGACCACGTGCGGCGTGCTGTCGATGCTGTAGAAGCGGTCGCCCGCGGGGCTCCAGGCCAGGCCGTTCGACAGGGTCAGGTCGTCGTCGAGGCGGACGCAGGTCGTGCCGTCGAGGCGGGCCAGCACCTCCTGGCCCTCCCGGTCGTCCAGCGCCATGCTGCCGATCAGGAAACGCCCGGCCGGGTCCACGGCGCCGTCGTTGAGCCTGCTCGGTGCGCCGGGAGGCAGCACCCGGGCGAGCTCGGTGCGGCGGCCGGCGGTGTCGACCCGGGTGAGGACCTCACGCTTGGCGACGACGAGTTCCCCGTCGGCGGAGACGGCGACCGCGCAGACGGGGCCGTCGAAGGTGTGCGCCGCGGTGGCGGTGACGGCGCCGGTGGCGGGGTCGAGCCGTCCCTCGTGCACCGCCCCCGCGTCGATGTCCACCCACAGCAGGCGCTGCCTGGCGGGATCCCACACGGGGCCCTCGCCGAGGACGTACACCTCGCCGCAGGCCTGGGCGGCGGTGAACTGCCTGGTCACGGGACCTCCTGTCCGGCGGCGATCGCACCGATGGGCGGTGGGCCGCCGGGAACCGCCCGCGGCGGAGCGAGCGGAAGCGCGGTCATGTTCCGGATACTAGAGCCGATTTCGGGCGGGAGAAAAGGTCCTCACCCGGATCTTCCGGGCAAGGTGAATGGTGGGTTAGCCTCGCAAAGTCTCTGCCTCCCCGCAGATTGGGTGCCGAATGGGGACGAGCCGCAGCGCCGAGTGGTATGCCGGCACTGGTCGCAACGCGTTCATCCACCGGGCATGGATGAGACGCGGGCTGCCCTCCCACGCCTTCGACGGCCGTCCGCACATCGCGATCGCGAACACCGCGTCGGACCTGACCCCGTGCAATCTGCACCTGGACGAGGTCGCCGAGCACGTCAAGCGGGGCGTCTGGGAGGCGGGCGGCGTCCCGCTGAACCTGCCGGTGGTGTCGCTGGGGGAGACGCAGGTGCGCCCCACGGCCATGCTGTGGCGCAACATGGCCGCGATGGCCACGGAAGAACTGCTGCGGGCCAACCCGATCGACGGGGTCGTGCTGCTCGGCGGATGCGACAAGACGATCCCCGCCCTGCTGATGGCCGCCGCGTCCGTGGACCTGCCCGCGGTCGTCGTGCCGGGCGGGCCGATGCTCACCGGGCACTTCCGCGGCGTCCCGCTCGGCTGCGGGACCGACGTGTGGAAGCTCAGCGAGGAGGTCCGCGCCGGGACGCTCACCGAGCCGGAGTTCCTGCGCTCGGAGTCGTCCATGATCCGCAGCAAGGGCCACTGCAACACCATGGGCACCGCCTCCACCATGGGCCTGCTCGCCGAGGTCCTCGGCATGACCCTGCCGGGCGTCGCGGGCACCCCGGCGGCCGACAGCCGGCTGCTGGAGGCCGCGCACGCCACCGGATCGCTCGCCGTCGAGATGGTCGCCGCGGACCGCCGCCCCAGCACGGTGCTCAGCCGGGGCTCCTTCCTCAACGCCGTCGTCGCGCTCGCCGCGCTCGGCGGGTCAACGAACGCCGTCGTCCACCTGCTCGCCATCGCGGGGCGGCTGGGAGTGGAGCTCACCCAGGACGACTTCGACCGTACGGGGTCGGGTGTGCCGCTGCTCGTCGACCTGCTGCCCGCCGGGCGCTTCCTCATGGACGACCTCTACCGGGCGGGCGGCCTGCACGCCGTGCTGCGCGAGGTGCGCGACCTGCTCGACCCGCAGGCGATCACCGTGACGGGCCGTCCGCTGGTGGACTACCTCGACCAGGCCCGCATCCACGACCCCGAGGTCATCCGCCCCCGCGAGACGCCCCTGCTGGAGGAGGCCGGGATCGCGGTGCTCCGCGGCAACCTCGCCCCCGACGGCGCGGTGATCAAACCGGCGGCGGCCTCCCCGGAGCTGCTGCGCCACCGCGGGCCCGCCGTCGTGTTCGACTCCGTCGAGGACCTGCACGCCCGGCTGGACGATCCGGACCTGGACGTCACCCCCGACTCGGTGCTCGTCCTGCGCGGCTGCGGGCCCAAGGGCTACCCCGGCATGCCGGAGGTCGCGAACATGCCGCTGCCCGCGAAGCTGCTCGCCCAGGGCGTACGGGACATGGTCCGCATCTGCGACGGGCGGATGAGCGGCACCGCCTACGGCACGGTCGTGCTGCACGTCGCGCCGGAGGCGGCCGCCGGCGGGCCGCTCGGCCTCGTCCGCACCGGCGACATCGTCGTCCTCGACGTCGAGAACCGCAGGCTCGACGTCGAGGTCCCCGACGAGGAGTTGGCCGCCCGCGAGCCGTCACCGGCCATGGTGCGGGCCTTCGCCGCCCCGCGCCGCGGCTGGGAGCGCCTGTACGTCGAGACGGTCGGCCAGGCGGACACCGGCGCCGACCTGGACTTCCTCACCGGCTCCAGCGGCCACCGGGTGTCGCGCGACTCCCACTAGGTTCCGTCGCCGACGACGACCCATGACACGGTCTCCGGCTCGCCGGGTGGTCACCCCTCCAGGTGGTAGACCCGCGTCGCCGTGTCCCGGAAGACGGCCTCGCGGTCGGCGGCCGGCAGCCCGGCATCCGCGAGCAGCGCCGAGACGGTCTCGGTCCAGAGCGGCAGGGAGCCTGCGAGGAGACAGACCGGCCAGTCCGAGCCGAACATGAGACGACGGGGCCCGAACGCGTCGAGCGCCACGTCGACGTACGGACGCAGCGCGGCGGCGTCCCAATCGTCCCACGCCGCCTCGGTGATCAGGCCGGACAGTTTGGCCGTCACGTTGGGCTCCGCGGCGAGCTCGCGGATGAGACCCGCCCAGGGTTCGAGCTCTCCGGAGGCGATGGGCGGTTTCGCCAGGTGGTCCAGGACGAAGGTCAGCTCGGGCACGGCGCGTACGGTCTCGATCGCGGCGGGCAGCTGGTGCGGCAGGACGAGCAGGTCGTAGGCGAGCCCGGCCGCCGCCACCTGCCGCAGTCCCCGGCGTACGTCGTCGCGGGCCAGCCAGCGCGGGTCGGACTCGCCCTGCACCAGGTGGCGGATTCCGCGTAACAGGTCGCCACCGGGCGAGGCGGCCAGGGCGGCGAGCTCGTCGGCGAGATCGGGCCGGGTCAGGTCGGCCCATCCCACCACCGCGGCGACGGTCCGCGACCGCGCCGCCAGCGCGAGGAACTCGCGCGTCTCCTCGGCGTCGGCAAGCACCTGTACGAGCACGGAGCGGCCGATGCCCGTTCCGGCCGCGGCGGAGGCGTAGTCGGTGAGGGTGAAGTCGCGGCGGATGGGAGCCATCTGCGGGGGGTCCAGCCACGTCTGCGGGCGCCGGGAGAGGTCCCACAGGTGGTGGTGGGCGTCGATGCGGCTCTCGGCCGGAGTCGCAGGGGGAGTCGGGGGAGTCACAGCGGAATTCACAGCGCGTCGAAAGCCTCTCGTGCCAGTTCCCTCAGCGGTCTGCCGGTGGCCTCGGCCAGCGCGGCAAGGTCGTCGTATTCGGGTTTGACCCCCCACGGCCCGTGCTTCATCCTGACGTCCCGGCCGTGCAGGCGTACGGTCTCGAAGTGCCGGGGGAGGGCGATCTTCTCCACCACGCCGCGCCGCAGGCCCAGGCTCCCCGTCTCGGCGAGAACCAGGTTCTGCAGGTCGTCGGCCAGCTCGGGGGGCGTGAGAACGTGCAGGACGTGCGCGGGCCGGCCCTTCTTCATGACGGCCGGTGTGATCCAGGCGTCCGCGGCGCCCGCCGCGAGGGCACGGTCGATGACGTGCCCGAGGACCTCCCCGGTCACGTCGTCGAGGTTCGTCGACAGGACGATCTGCCTGCCGGCCTCGGCCACGGGCTCTCCGATCACGGCCACGGTCACATTGGGCCGGTCGGGCAGCACGCGGCCGCCCGCGCCGTACCCCGTGGCACGCAGGGCCATCTCCGGAGCCGGGCCGTACGTCGTGCCCGCGGCGCGCAGCAGGGCCGCCCCGGTCGGCGTGACCGCCTCTCCCGCCTCCCCGCCCCGCACCCGCGCGCCGGTCAGCAGGGCGAGCGTGGCGGGGGCCGGGACGGGCAGCACGCCGTGGCGGGTGTGCACGGTGCCGCCGCCGAGCGGCAGCGGCGCGGAATGCACGCGCGTCACCCGGAGGTCGCGCAGCGCCGCCGCGCATCCGACGATGTCGATCAGCGTGTCGTGCCCGCCGAGCTCGTGCAGGTGGACGTCGGCGGCCGGCACGCCGTGCAGCGCGCCCTCCACCTCGGCGATCGCGGTCAGCGCCGCCTCCGCCACGGTCAGGCCGGTCCGGGCCGCCATCGCGATCAGTTCCGCGGCCGGGCGCTCGGTGGCGTCGTCGTCGACCTCGATCCGCACGCGGGTGGCGGTCAGCGCTCCGGTGCGCACCCGCTCGGCGTCGAGCCGCCAGCCGGTGAGCCCGGTCGCGGCGACCGCCTGCCGTACGGCGTCGAGCGAGGCGCCTGCGTCGAGCAACGCGCCGAGCAGCATGTCGCCGGCGAGGCCGGTGAACGGGTTGAGGTAGAGGATCATCGGCACGTCCCTGATGTCGTGTCCGCCGCCTGCGGTCCCTCCTCGCCCGCCGGGCCGGTCTCCGCCCGGGACGCCCTCCGCGTGAGGCGGTACGCCGCGAGGGCGGCGCCGAAGCCCGAGTCGATGTTGACCACGGTGATCCCGGCGGCGCAGGAGGTCAGCATGGCCAGCAGCGCCGTGACACCCTCCAGCGCCGCGCCGTATCCGGTGGAGGTGGGCACCGCGATCACCGGCGTCTCGACGAGACCGCCGACGACGCTGGCCAGGGCGCCCTCCATGCCGGCGACGACGATCACGCTGTCGGCCGCGCGCAGGTCATCGGTGGCGGCGAGCACGCGGTGCAGTCCGGCCACCCCGACGTCCCTGACCATGGTGGTCCGCAGGCCGAGCGCGGAGGCGACGGCCGCCGCCTCCGCCGCGACGGGACCGTCGGCGGTGCCGGCCGTGACCACGGCGACCGTGTGCTCGATCCGCCGCGCCTCGCGCCAGACCAGCAGCCGGGCCTCCGGGTCGTACGCGCCGCCGGACACGAGCGCGCGCACGGCGGCGGCCGTGCCGGGTTCGATCCGCGTCACCAGGACCGGCCCGGTGTTCCGCCCGAGCAGGGCGGTGACGATCCCGGCGATCTCGCTCACCTGTTTGCCCGGGCCGTAGACGATCTCGGGCAGCCCCTGGCGCGCCTCGCGGCCGAGGTCCACGCGGGCGTAACCGAGGTCGAGTGCCTCGTTCATGCGGGTACGACGTACGCGAGCGCGGACCGCAGCGGCGGGTGGGGCAGGGGACAGCGGAGCACGTCACTCTCCCGCGAGGTAGGGAATGGTCATCGGCCCCTCCGGCAGGACGCAGACCCGTCCGGGCAGGGCGCGCACGGTGGCGGAGATGTCGCCGGTCTGCTCCAGGTGGGCGGCGGCGAGGTCGGCGTCGCTCAGGTGCGAGGTGTGCATGATCACGCGGGCGTGCCGCTGGACGCGGGCCTGGATCTGGACCTGCCACTGGTCGGGCACGGTCTCGGTGCGGCGAGAGATCTCCTCGAACAGCGCGTCCGGGGAGGCCGCGGAGGTGAGCACGTCCCGGTAGGAGCCGTGGTCGGGGAAGCCGTCCCGGCACTCGGCGGCGCAGACGATGGTCCCGCCGGGCCTGACGACCTGGGCGGCGGCGCTCATCCCCTTGACGGACTGGTAGAGGTTCTGGTCGAGCGGGAAGCCCGCGTTCGTCGTCACCACCACGTCGAACAGTTCGCGAACCGGGCGCATCGCGGCGGCGCGGGCGGCGGCGGTGGCGGCGGCGTGCATCGGCAGCAGATCCCCGCCGAACGCCTGCACGATCTTCTGTTCTCGGTTGAGCACGACGTCGAGGGCGAAAGTGACGCCGGTCGCGGCGGCGATGGCACGGACGTCGTCGTGCACCGGGTTGCCCTCGATGACTCCCCAGGTCGCCCGGGGATCGCCGATGCGGGCCGCGTCGTGCAGCGTGAGCACGGTCTCCAGGGCGGCGAGCCCGGGCGCGACCAGCTTCGGACCGCCGGAGAACCCGGCGAAGAAGTGCGGCTCGACGAACCCCGTCGTGATCCGCACGTCGGCGTCGGTCCACTCCCGGTTCAGCCAGACCGGTACGTCCTTGCCGTGTCGGCCCATCCACCTCAGGGACGACGCGTCACGTGCGTCGTGGTTGACGATCCGTACGGCGTCCACGACCTGGTCGCCGAACATCGCGCGCAGTTCGGCCTCGGTGTTGCCGCGGTGGGTGCCGGTGGCCACCAGGATCACGACGTCGTCCAGGCTGACGATCCCGTCCAGCTCGGCCAGGATCGCCGGGATCATCAGGTGGCGGGGCTGGGGCCGGGTTCCGTCACAGGCGGAGATCGCCACCGTCTGCCCGGGCCGCACCCGCTCACGCAGCGGCGGGCCCGCGACCGGCTCGCGCAGGGCTCGGCGCAGCTCGGCCGCCTCGTCCGCCGCCGCGGGCCGCGCGACCGGGGTGATCACCGTGGTCCGTTCGTCGGGCAGGTCCACCGCGAGCCCGCCGGCGCCGTAGGCGAGGTCAACCCACATGGTCCAGGTCCTCCCAGAGCGCTTCCGGGATGTCCGTCGCCGCCAGCTCCAGATCCTCGGCGATCTCCTCCGCGCTGCGGGCGCCGATGAGGACGGTGGTGACGGCGGGGTGGCGGTGGGGGAAGCGCAGGGCCGCGGCGGGCAGCGGGACGCCGTGGGAGGCGCAGATGCGTCCCAGCTCACGCGCCCGTTCCAGCACGGCGGGCGGGGCGGTGTTGTAGTCGTAGGTGGTGCCGCCGGCGAGGATGCCGCTGTTGAACACCCCGCCCGCGATGACGGCGACGCCGCGCCGCTCGCATTCGGGCAGCAATTCGGCGGCGGTGCGGTCGAGCAGGGTGTAGCGTCCCGCGACCAGGACGGCGTCGAGGTCGGTCTCGCGGACGAACCGGGTCAGCATCTCGGCCTGGTTCATCCCGGCGCCGATCGCGCCGATCACCCCCTGGTCGCGCAGCTCGGCCAGCGCCGGGTAGGCCTGGCCCGCGGCCTGCTCCCAGTGGTCGTCCGGGTCGTGGATGAATACCAGGTCGAAGCGGTCGAGCCCGGTCCGGTTCAGGCTGTCGTCCAGGGAGCGCAGCACGCCGTCGCGGCTGTAGTCCCGCACCCGCACGAACCCGGTGCGGCCGGGGAAGCCCTCCTCCTCGCCCTGGCCGGGGACCAGCACGCGGCCGATCTTCGTGGACACGACCGCATCCCCCGCGTCGGGCAGGCCGCGCAGGAACCGCCCCAGACGCTGTTCGGCCAGCCCGCTGCCGTAGTGCGGCGCGGTGTCGAAGTAGCGGATCCCCGCCTGCCAGGCGGCGGCCAGCACCTGCTCGGCCTGCTGTTCGCTCACCGGCGCGAACAGCCCCGCCAGCGGCGCGGTCCCCAGCCCGTACCGCCCCAGCCTGCCCACCACACTCGGGTGGCGCTCGCCGGCCGTCACGAGGTCACCGGCCTCAGCCGCAGACCGGCCATCCCGCCGTCCACGGCCAGCTCGACCCCGGTCGTCGACCCCGCCCGCGGACTGGCCAGGTAGGCCACCGCGTGGGCGACCTCCTGCACCGTCACCAGGCGGCCGTGCGGCTGCCGGGCGCACAACGCCGCCCGCTCGGCCTCCGGATCGGGCGCGGTCTCCAGCAACCGCCCCACCCACGGGGTGTCCACCGTGCCCGGGCTGACGCAGTTGACCCGGATCCCCTCGCGGATGTGGTCGGCCGCCATCGCCCGGGTCAGCGCCAGCACCGCCCCCTTGGACGCCGAATACAACGCCCGCTGCGGCAACCCCACCGCCGCCGCGACCGAACAGGTGTTGACGATCGCGGCGTGCGGCGACTCACGCAGGTGGGGCAGCGCCGCCCGGGTCACCCGCGCGATCCCCACCACGTTGAGGTCGAACACCCGCAGCCACTCGGCGTCGTCGTTGCCGGCCACCGTGCCCTGCGCGCCGATACCGGCGTTGTTCACCAGCACGTCGATCCGCCCGTACCGTTCCGCCACGGCCGCCACCGCCCGCCGTACGGAGGCGTCGTCGGTCACATCACACACGAACTCGGTGCCGCGCAGGTCCAGCACGGCGACGTGGGCGCCCCGCGCGGTCAGCTCCTCGGCGACCGCCCTGCCGATGCCCGACGCCCCGCCGGTGACGATCGCCACCAGCCCCTCGAACTCACTCCCACTCATGCCTGGCCTATCCGCTGGCGCTGGCGGCCCAGACCGTCGATCTCCAGCTCCACCACATCCCCCGCCCGCAGGTACGCCTGCGGGCCACGGCCCAGCGCCACACCCGCCGGGGTGCCGGTGTTCACCACATCACCCGGCTCCAGCACCATGAACTGGCTGAGATACCAGATCACGTGATGCACCCCGAAGATCTGGTTCTTGGTGCTCCCGTTCTGCCGCAGCTCCCCGTTGACCCACAACCGCAACCCCAGCGCCTGCGGATCACCCACCTCATCCGGCGTCACCAGCCACGGACCCAGCGGATTGAACGTCTCACACGACTTGCCCTTGTCCCACTGACCCCCACGCTCGTTCTGGAACTCCCGCTCCGACACGTCGTTGGCGATCGCGTAGCCGGCGATCACGTCCGCCGCCTCCTCCGGAGACGACAGGTAACGGGCCGTACGGCCGAGGATCACCGCAAGCTCGACCTCGTAGTCGGTCTTCACACTCCGGCGCGGCACCAGCACCTCGTCATCGGGACCGACCAGCGTGTTGGACGCCTTCAGGAACACCACCGGCTCGGCGGGGATCGCCGCCCCCGTCTCCTCCGCATGATCGGAATAGTTCAACCCGATACATACGATCTTCCCCGGCCGGGCCACCGGCGCCCCCACCCGCCCGTACGGCCCGGCCTCCGGCAGCCGCCCCTCCGCCAGCGCCGACCGCACCCGCTCGACCCCGCCCCCCGCGAGGAACCCGCCATCGATGTCGCCCGTCACCGACGACAGATCGAACACCCGCCCGTCCGGTGCCAGCACACAGGGTCGCTCCTCACCCGCCGGACCCACCCGCAACAGCTTCACGATCTTGGCCTCTCCGCTGGTTCACAGGGCCGTACGACGTGCCGAGCCTGCCAGATTCATCGGGTTGAAGTAAAGCCTTTGGTTGGATATCTGCCGACTTGTCTTGACCTTCTCCCGGCGCGATCCTACTGTTCCATTCATATTCATCGGATCAATTGGAGTTCGCCCATGCCGACGATCACCTCTGTGAACGTGATCGACATCAGGTTCCCGACCTCCGCGACGCTCGACGGCTCGGACGCCATGAACCCGGACGGCGACTACTCCGCGGCGTACGTGGTGCTGGAGACCGACGACGGCGACCTGGCGGGGTACGGTCTGACGTTCACGATCGGGCGGGGCAACGACCTGTGCGTGGCCGCCGCCCGGCAGATCGGGGCGCGGCTGGCCGGGCGCGACGTCGACGAGCTGGCCGGGAACCTCGGCGGCCTCTACCGGGAGATCATGGCCGACAGCCAGATGCGCTGGCTCGGGCCGGAGAAGGGCGTGGTGCATCTGTCCGCCGCGGGCGTCCTCAACGCGGCGTGGGACCTGGCGGCCCGCCGGGCCGGCAAACCCCTGTGGCGCGTCGTCGCCGACATGACGCCCGAGGAACTGGTCGCCGCCTGCGACTTCCGTTATCTGTCCGATGTGCTGACCCCCGCCGAGGCCGTCGCGATGCTGGCCCGGCTCGCCCCCACGCGCGAGGAGCGGATCGCCGAGCTGGCCGAGCACGGCTACCCGGCGTACACGACCTCTCCGGGCTGGCTCGGCTACGACGACGGCAAGCTGCGCCGTCTGTGCCGCCAGGCCGTCGCCGACGGCTGGACGCACGTCAAGCTCAAGGTCGGCGCCAACGTGGAGGACGACGTCCGCCGGCTGTCGATCGCCCGGGAGGAGCTCGGCGACCGCGTCCTGATGATCGACGCCAACCAGGTGTGGGACGTGCCCCAGGCCATCGAGTGGGTCAACCGGCTCGCGCCGTACGAGCCGCTGTGGATCGAGGAGCCGACCAGCCCCGACGACGTGCTCGGCCACGCGGCCATCCGCAAGGCGGTCGCCCCCGTCGGCGTCGCCACCGGAGAGCACTGCCACAACCGCGTGATGTTCAAGCAGCTCCTGCAGGCGGGCGCGATCGACTTCTGCCAGATCGACTCCTGCCGCCTCGCGTCGGTCAACGAGATCGTCCCGGTGCTGCTGATGGCCGCCAAGTTCGGCGTGCCGGTCTGCCCCCACGCGGGCGGCGTCGGTCTGTGCGAGCTGGTCCAGCACATGGCCGTGGTCGACTACGTGTGCGTGAGCGGCAGTCTGGAGGGCCGCGTCCTGGAGTACGTCGACCACCTGCACGAGCACTTCACCGACCCCGTCCGCATCGAGCGCGGCCGCTACCTGCTGCCTGAGAAGCCTGGTTACAGCGCTCGTATGCACTCAGAGTCGATCGCCGCGTACCGCTACCCTGATGGTCACCATTGGGGAGGCTGACGTGGGCGTCATCGAGACGGCGATCGACACGATCAAGCAGATGATCATCGATGGGGAACTGCGTCCGGGGCAGAAGCTCCCCGTCGAGAAGAATCTGGCCGAACAGCTAGGTGTCGCCCGCAACACGCTGCGCGAGGCCGTGCGCGCGCTGGTCGCCATGCGGGTCCTGCAGACGCGGCAGGGCGACGGCACCTACGTCACCAGCCTCTCTCCCGACCTGCTGCTCGACGGGATGAGTTTCGTCGCCGACATCCACCTGGACGCCGGGGCGGGGGAGTTCCTGCACGTGCGCAGGATTCTGGAGGCGGAGGCGACGGCGCTGGCGGCCACGCGCATCCCCGACGCCGATCTCGTCCGCCTGGGCGATCTGCTCGACGAGGCCGAGACGGTCGCCGCCTGCGATCCCGTCGACCACGAGAAGCTGATCGCGCTCGACCAGGATTTCCACGCCCTCATCGCCTCCCACTGCGGCAACGCCGTCCTCGCCGCCGTCATCCAGAACATGTCCGGCCGCACCGTACGCGCCCGCATCTGGCGGGGCATGAGCGATCCCGAAGCCGTTCACCGCACGCTCCGGGAGCACCGGGCCGTCCATCGGGCTCTGCTGGCGCGGGACTCCGAGCGGGCCAGGCTCCACGCCGCCCTGCACGTCCTCGGCGTCGAGGAGAGCCTCACCGTCCCACGTGCCTTCGAAGGCGAGGCCGCTCGTGGCTGATCGTCCCGCTTCCAGCGGAGAGAGGACCCCGGACGCCGGTCAGGCGGGCGCGGTGAGCGACGCCATGGACCGGCTGACGGCCCGGCTGCTCCGTGAGGACGCGGTCGTCGTCGCCTACTCCGGCGGCGCCGACTCCGCGTTGCTCGCCTTCGCCGCCGCGAGGGCGCTCGGCAGGCGCGCACTGGCCGTCACCGCGGTCTCACCCAGCCTGGCCGCCTCCGAGCGGGCCGCGGCCCGTGACTTCGCGCGCGCCCACGGGCTGGCGCATCTGGAGGTGTGCACGGACGAGGCCGACCGGCCCGAGTACGCCGCCAACGGCGCCGACCGCTGCTACCACTGCAAGTCGGCGCTGTTCGACGCGCTCACGCCGCTGGCGGCCGCCATGGGTGCCCGGATCGCGCTCGGCACCAACCTCGACGACCTCGGCGACCACCGCCCCGGACAGCGGGCCGCGGCCGAGCGCGGGGCCATCGCGCCGCTGGTGGAGGCCGGGCTCACCAAGGCCGACGTCCGCGCGGTCAGCCGGGAGCTCGGCCTGGTCACCGCGGACAAACCCGCCGCGCCCTGCCTGGCCTCGCGGGTCAGCTACGGCGACCCCGTCACGCCGGAGGTCCTGCGCAGGATCGAGACCGCCGAGGGCGCGCTGCGCGATCTCGGCTTCCCGGTGTGCCGGGTGCGCGCCCATTCCGGCGGCACGCTCGCCCGGGTCGAGGTTCCGGCCACTGAGATCCCGCGCGCGTGCGAGCTGCGCGAGCGCGTGGATTCCGCGGTCCGCGGCGCCGGCTTCACCTTCTGCTCGCTGGACCTGTCCGGTTTCGCGTCCGGACGCCTCAACGCGCTGCTGCCGCTGCTCCCGTCCTGACGGGCTTCCGGCCCTCTCGCGTCCGAGGCCTTCCAACCCGTACGCGGTGATGAGTGGGGGAGGCCGGTCCGGGGATCGGCCTCCCCTTCTCGTCATTCCTGCGACTTGCCGCCGGTGAGGCGGGAGATCGCGAGCGCGGTGAGGATGATCGCCCCGTTGAGCGCCTGGATCCACTGCGCGGGGACGCCCGCGAGGGTGAGGACATTCTGGATCATGTAGAGCAACAGGATGCCGGTGAACGCGCCGAACACCGTGCCCTTGCCTCCGTTGAGGCTGACTCCGCCGATGACGGCGGCGGCGAACACGGTGAAGATCGCGCCGTCGCCCTGGGCGGCGGCCACGGAGGCGAGCCGGCCCGTCAGCAGGAGGCCGCCGATCGCGGCCAGCAGGCTGGCGGAGATCAGCACGATCCACAGCACCCGGTCGGTGCGGATCCCGGCCGCCTTCGCGGCGTCGACGTTTCCGCCGATCGCGTAGAGCGCCCGGCCGAACCGGGTGAATCCCATGACCACGACGCCGGCGGCGAACAGCAGCAGGCATATCCAGATGGACGCGGGCACGCCGAGCCACATGGCCGAGCCGAGGTAGGTCATCGATTCCGGGAGGTTGAAGAAGGTCTGCCCGCCGGAGATGCCGGTGAGGAGGCCACGCAGCACGATGAGCATGCCCAGGGTGACGATGAAACCGTTGAGCCCGAAGCGGACGATGAACAGCGCGTTCACCGCCCCGATCAGCACTCCCACCGCGAGGGTGACGGGGATTCCCCAGGCGCCGGGCAGCAGCCCGAGCCCGGGTCCCGTTCCAGCGGCGACCGTCAGCCATGCGGCCACGCCGGGGGCGAGCCCGAAGGTCGACTCGAGCGACAGGTCCATCCTGCCGGCGATGAGCACGAGCGTCTGCGCCAGGACGAGCAGCGAGATCTCCGACATGGTCTGCAGGATGTTGATCAGGTTGTCGCTCTGCAGGAAGATCGGGTTGACGATCTGCCCGACGATCGCGATCACGATGATCGCGGGGACGAGCGCGAAGTCCCGCAGCCGCGCCAGGGGGATCGGCGGGCGGCGCTTTCTCGCCTCCTCCGGCGCCGGCGGGCTCGGCAGGTGTCCCGTCGTGGCGTGAGCGGTGGTGCTGTCAGGCATCGAGGTCGACTCCTTCCATGGCGGCCACCATCTCGTGGTCGTGCCAGCCGGCGGCCAGTTCCGCGACGACGCGGCCGTGGAACATCACGAGCACCCGGTTGCACAGCCGCAGGTCGTCAAGTTCATCGGAGGCGATCACGACGCCCGTTCCGTTGCCGGCGATCTCCTCGACCTTGCCGAGCAGGAACTCCTTCGACCGGACGTCGACTCCGGCGGTCGGCGTGATCAGTACGAGCAGACGAGGGTCGCTGGCCAGGGCGCGGGCCATCACGACCTTCTGCTGGTTGCCGCCGGACAGCCCGGAGACGGGGAGCTCCGGGCCGGGTGTCTTGATCGCGAGATTGGTGATCATCTCGCGGGCCAGCGCGTCCCTGCGCCGGCCGCTGACGAAGCCCGCCTGACCGAGCCGCTCCGGCACCGTCATCGTGGTGTTGTCGGCGATGGACATCAGGGGGACGAGCCCCTGGTGGTGACGGTCGCGGGGCACGAAGCCCACCCCGGCGGCCAGCGACTCCGGCACGCTCCCGGGGCGCGGGCGGCTCCCGGCCACCTCCAGGGTCCCGTCCTTGGCGGCGCGCAATCCGGCGATGGTCTCGGCGAGCTCGGTCTTCCCGCTGCCGCCCAGCCCCGCCAGCCCCACGATCTCCCCGGCCCGTACCCGCAGGTCGACGTCCTGGTAGACGTCGCCGTCGCACAGGCCCCGTACGTCGAGGACCACCGGGGCCTCCGCCGGGACCGGCGGGCGCACGGCGTGCTCCCGCAGCCCCGCGGCCTCACCGGTCATCGCCGCCACCAGCTCGCCCTGCGGAAGGTCCGCCACCGGCGTGGTGAGGATGTGCCGGGCGTCCCGGAACACCGTGACCATGTCGCAGATCTCGTAGATCTCCTGCAGGTGATGACTGATGAACAGGAACGTGACTCCCTGCTCCCGCATCGCCCGCATCCGCTCGAAGAGCCGGGAGATCGCCGCGCCGTCCAGCTGGGCGGTGGGCTCGTCGAGGATGATGAACCTCGCGCCGAACGACAGCGCCCGGGCGATCTCCACGAACTGCCGCTGCTCCACACCGAGCTCCCCGGCCGGCCGGCGGACGTCGACGTCCACCGACCACGCCTCCAGCAGGTCGGCGGCCTTCCGCCACAGGCCCTTCCACCCGACCAGCCCCAGCCGGTTGCGGTCGTGCCGGTTCAGATAGAGGTTCTCCGCCACGGTCAGCTCAGGGATGATCGTGGACTTCTGGTAGACGCAGGCGACCCGTTCCCGCCAGGCGTCACGGTCCGACAGCCGCGGCGCCGGGGACCCGGCGAAGCGCACCTCGCCCTCGTCCGGCGCCTGCAGCCCCGTCAGGATGGAGACCAGGGTGGACTTCCCCGCACCGTTGCGCCCGACCAGTGCGTGGGTCTCCCCGGGCCCGATCGCTATGTGGGCACGGTTCAGTGCCGTCGTCTCGCCGTACCTCTTGGTGATGCGCTCCGCCTCGGCGACGGGCGGGTCCGAACGGACCGGCCCGCTGTCACGGGCGGGTGGAGGGCTCGCGGGCCCTCCCGCGAACTCTTCCATGGCCACGCCCTCTCAGCTCAGGTTGTTGCCCCACAGCGACTTGTCATCGTGCTTCACGCTGGGGATCCCGCCGTAGGTGCCGCCGTCCGCGGTGACGAGCGGTGCGGACAGCTGGTCCTCCAGCAGGCCGGGCCGCACCTGGATGATGGTGCTGTCGTGATCGGTCTTGCCCGGCTGGAAGGTCTTGCCCTCGATCGCGGCCTGGGCGTACGACAGCGCCCACTTGGCGTACAGGTCCGCGGGCTGGGAGACGGTGGCGTCGATGTTCCCGGCGGCGATGTCCTTGAGCTCCTGCGGGATGCCGTCGTTGGAGACGACGAAGACGTGCTTGGGGTCAGTCGGCGGCACCAGGAGGCCGCGCTGCTTGAGCACCTGCAGCGTTCCGGCGAGGGCGAAGCTCGACTGCATGTAGACGCCCTTGACGTCGGGGTTCGCGGTCAGGACCGTGGAGAGCTTCTGCGAGGCCACGGCGCCGTCCCAGTTGGTCGCCTCGCCGAAGACCTTGATGCCGGGGTAGTTCTGCCTCATGCAGTCGTTGAACGCCTCGGTGCGGTCCCGGCCGTTGATGGAGGCCAGGTCGCCCTCCAGCATGACCACCTTGCCCTTGCCGCCGAGCTTCTCGCCGAGGAACTTGCAGGCCTTCTCCCCGTACGCGCGGTTGTCGGCCCGTACGACCATGAAGGCGTTGCCGGTGTCGGGCCGGGTGTCCACGAGCACGGCGGGAATCTTCTTGCTCTCGAGCTGCTGCAGCGTGGGCGCCACCGCCGCGGTGTCCTGCGGCGCCATGACCACGCCCTTCACGCCCTGACCCACCAGGGTCTGCACGTTGGCGGTGAGCTTGGCGATGTCGTTCTGGGAGTTGGTGGTCTTGACCTCCGCACCCAGCTCGCCGGCGAACTTCGGCACGTAGCTGATGTAGGAGTTCCAGAAGTCCGTATCGGAACGCGGGTAGTCGACGCCGATGACCGGCTTCGCCGCTGCGTCCCCGCCGGAGTTGTCGTTCCCAGTGCCGCTGTTCCCGCCACAGGCCGCGGCGAGGCACCCCGATATGGCTAAGGCCGCGGCGAGCGCGAACCGTCTGCGTTCCATCGTCTCTCCTTCTGAAGCACCACGGCTGCCATGCCGTCCCTGACCGCGCCACGCTCAGGTGACGCCCACGTGCGGGGCTTGGGCGAGACTCGCCGTGAGCGGGCTCATCACGCACAGGACATGGGATGTCTTTCTATGCTCAAACCCCGTCAGTGTCCAGACCTTGAGGACAGAATGGTGATATTCCGTTATTTGGGTGGCTCGCAGTGGGCAAGGGATCCGACGTATCGACTGTCCCGGCCGGGCCGAGATCACGACACATCGCATGTCTGTCCCGGCTGAAGGCGTGGCACGACGGGACCGTGCCAGGCAGCACATGTCACGGCACCCCTCATCCGGCAGGGGTGCGGCTGGTTCCGACAGCCTTCCCACGCACCCGCAGGGACCGTGTGGAGGTCCGCTGTCCTGACATACCAAAATGCAGGTATGTCGTTGACCGAGCAGGCGATCGAACGCATCAGGCACCTCATCAAGGACGGGACGCTTCCCCCGGGCGCCCGGCTGCCTCCAGAACAGGAGCTGGCCGCCGAGCTGGGCCTGTCCCGCAACCTGCTCAGAGAGGCGGTCCGCTCCCTCGTCACCACACGCGTGCTCGAGGTGCGCAGGGGCGACGGCACCTACGTCACGAGCCTGTCGCCGGAGCTGCTGCTCGAAGGAGTCGGCCTCGCCGTGGAGATGATGCGGGGCGACGATCTGCTCGAGATCACCGAGGTGCGGCGCCTGTTCGAGCCGGTGGCGACGGGTCTGGCCGCCGCCCGGATCACCGCCGACCAGCTCGCTGACGTCGAACGGCACCTCAACGCGATGATCGCGGCGCAGGACGACATCGAAGCGCTCAACCACCACGACGACGCCTTCCACCGGGCCGTTTTCGACGCGACGGGCAACAAGTCCCTGTCCGCCCTGCTCGGCGGCATCGCCAGCCGGACGCTCCGGGCCCGTGTCTGGCGCGGGCTCGTCGAGGAGAACGCGGCCGGCCGCACGATTGCCGAGCACGCCGCCATCTACCGCGCGCTCGCGGCCGGCGACGCCCCCCTCGCCCAGGCGGTCGCGCTCATGCACGTCAGCACCACGGAGACCTGGCTGCGGGAGAACCTCGGTCGTTCGCGGTCCGGCGCGGACCCCCAAACGGTGAGGTGATCGCGCCGGTCATCGCGCCGTGCCCCCACCGGGTCACCCCATGACGGCCCTCGCCCGGCCCGAGGTCAGCCGGCCACGGGTTCGGACGGCGCGTCGCCGTCGTCGGGCAGCCGCTGCAGGGACTCCTCCACCCCGATGAGATGGTTGGCCATCCGGATGCGCGCCCGTTCGGGATCGCGCGCCGCGAGCGCCGCCCAGATCGCCACGTGCTCCTCGTGGGTGCGCCGGTCGGCCCCCTCCTCGTGCAGGCTGCGCCACAGCCGGCCGCGGACGGTGCGCCTGGCGAACGCCTCGATCAGGCCGACCATGACCGGGTTGTCGGTATGGGCGGCGATGATGCGGTGAAAGGCGATGTCGATCTCGATGAGACGCTCGTGGTCGTGAGGCGCCTGACCGACGATCCTGGCCGACTCGCCGAGCAGGTCCCTGGCCTGGCGGAGCGCCTCGTCGGTGATCCTGGTCGCGGCCAGCCGTGCCGCTTCGGACTCCAGCAGGCGCCGTACGGAGTGCACGTGCCGCGGGTCGCCTTGGCCGTGCAGCTCGACGACGAAGCCCATCGGAGCCAGCAACTGCGTCGCGTCGAGGTTCGTGATGTACGTCCCGTCACCCTGCCGGGTACTGACGATCCCGAGGATCGACAGCGCCGACACCCCTTCGCGCAACGCCCCGCGCGAGACGCCCAGCGACTCGGCGAGGTCCTTCTCGACGGGCAGGCGGTCGCCGGGCCGCAGGACGCCGTCGAGGATCATCCGCTTGATGCTGTCCACTACATCGTCTGTGCGTGACATGGCAGGTAGGTTCCCAGAGTCCGGCCGGAGCGGGGAGTTCACCCGTCCACCATGGGCGGCCAGGAAGCGGATGCGGCTTGCCCGTACGTCGCCGTCGCCCCATCCCACCCACGTGGACAAGTCAAAGGTTAGATGTTTCCTGCCGTTGCAAGGGTCAGATGGCCGCCTTTCGGGCGTTTATAGACGAATCGTTGACCGATACATCAAATCTTTGTAGCTTTGCCCTCACCCCCTACACAGCCTCGTCACGCAGCCGGTTCGCAGCTCCATTGGCGCGGTGCCGGCCGCCGGCAAGGCCGCAGCGCGCTTGGAGAGCGAATGCCAGATCTGACGCGAAGGCAGTTGATGAAGATCGGCACGGTCGGAGCCGGGGCTCTGATGCTGCCGATGCAATGGACAGCGGTCGCGCGAGCCGGATCGGTGGCGCCTCCGGAGGTGCGCGCCGCCGGCGACCTGGCGCTGTGGTACGACAAGGGCGCCGGCACGGACTGGCTCCGCGCCCTCCCCATCGGCAACGGGCGCCTCGGTGCCATGGTGTTCGGCAACGTCGACGCCGAGCGGCTGCAGCTCAACGAGGACACCGTCTGGGGCGGAGGACCGTACGACCAGAGCAACCCCAAGGGCCTGGCGGCGCTGCCGGAGATCCGCCGGCTCGTCTTCGAGGACAAATGGACCGAGGCCCAGAGCCTGATCGACCAGAACATGCTGGGGAAACCCGCGGGCCAGCTCGCCTACCAGACGGTCGGCAACATCAGGCTCAACTTCCCCGGCACGAGCGGGTTCTCGGAGTACAACCGTCGGCTCGACCTCACCACCGCCACCACGTCCGTCGACTACCTCCTGAACGGCGTGCGGTACAAGCGCGAGGTGTTCGCGAGCGCACCCGACCAGGTCATCGTCGTCCGCCTGACCGCCGACAAGCCAGGCTCGATCACGTTCACCGCGACGTTCGACAGTCCCCAGCGCACGACACGCTCCAGCCCTGACGGCACGACGGTGGCGCTCGACGGCGTCTCGGGCGACTTCGAGGGCATCCCCGGCTCGGTCAAGTTCCTGGCGCTGGCGCGGGCCCTCGCCGAGGGCGGCAGTGTCACCAGTTCCGGCGGAACACTCCAGGTGTCCGCCGCCGACAGCGTGACCCTGCTGATCTCCATCGGCTCCAGCTACGTGAACTACAAGGACGTCAGCGGCGACTACCAGGGCATCGCGCGGCGGCACCTCGAGGCCGCCCAGCAGACGCCCCACGACAGGCTGCGCAGCCGTCACGTGGCCGACTACCAGGCATTGTTCAAGCGGACGTCACTCGAACTGGACCGCACCGACGCGGCCGACCAGCCCACGGACGTCCGGATCGCGCAGCACTCGGCCGTCGACGACCCGCAGTTCTCCGCGCTGCTGTTCCAGTTCGGCAGGTACCTGCTGATCAGTTGCTCGCGTCCCGGGACCCAGCCGGCCAACCTGCAGGGCATCTGGAACGATTCCCTGACCCCGTCGTGGGACTCGAAGTACACCATCAACGCCAACCTGCCGATGAACTACTGGCCCGCCGGCTCGACGAACCTGTCGGAGTGCTACGAGCCGGTGTTCGACATGATCCAGGACCTCACGGTGACCGGTGCCCGCACGGCCCAGGTGCAGTACGGCGCCGGCGGCTGGGTCACCCACCACAACACCGACGCGTGGCGGGCGACCTCGGTCGTCGACGGCGCGTTCTGGGGCATGTGGCAGACCGGCGGCGCGTGGCTGGCCACCATGATCTGGGACCACTACCTGTACACCGGCGACGTCGAGTTTCTCCGGAAGAACTACCCGGCGATGAAGGGCGCCGCCCAGTTCTTCCTCGACACCCTCGTGGAGGAACCGAAGCTGGGATACCTGGTCACGAACCCATCGAACTCGCCCGAGCTCAGCCATCACGCGAACGCCAGCGTGGCCGCCGGTCCGACGATGGACAACCAGATCCTGCGCGACCTGTTCGACGGCTGCGCCGAGGCGAGCGAGGTTCTCGGCCTGGACGCCGGCTTCCGGGCGCAGGTCCTGGAGGCCCGGAAGCGGCTGGCTCCGATGAAGATCGGCTCGCGCGGCAACATCCAGGAGTGGCTGTACGACTGGGTGGAGACCGAGCGGAACCACCGGCACATCTCGCACCTCTACGGCCTGCACCCCAGCCACCAGATCACCAAGCGGGACACCCCCGAGCTGTTCGAGGCCGCGCGGCGGACGCTGGAACTGCGCGGCGACGACGGCACGGGCTGGTCGCTGGCCTGGAAGATCAACTACTGGGCGCGGATGGAGGAGGGCAAGCGGGCGCACGACCTGGTCCGCCTCCTCGTGACGCCGGCCAGGCTCGCCCCGAACATGTTCGACCTGCACCCTCCGTTCCAGATCGACGGCAACTTCGGCGCGACGTCCGGCATCGCGGAGATGCTGCTGCACAGCCGCAACGGCGAGCTGCACCTGCTGCCGGCCCTGCCAGAGGCCTGGCCGAAGGGACGGGTCAAGGGCCTGCGGGGCCGCGGCGGTTACACCGTCGGCGCGGCGTGGAGCGACGGGCAGGCCGACGAGTACCTCGTCACGCCCGACCGTGACGGCGTCGTCAGGGTACGCGGCGCGATCTTCGCCGGGCGCTACAAGGTGGTCGACGACACGCGCGGCGGCACGGCCCGCACCGAGAAGGCCGAGTCCGACCTGATCGAACTCACCGGGAAGGCCGGGCACACCTACCGCGCCTACGCCCTGCAGAAGGTCAAGATCAGCGCGCCCGCCGAGGTGAGCCCGGGCCAGGAGGCGAAGGTCGGCGTCACCGTCCGGGCGGTCGAGATGCCGCTGGCGCCCAGGACGGTCGTGACCGTCGAGGCGCCGGAAGGGTGGAGCGTCTCACCGGAGAAGGTCGAGTTGCAGCCCCTGCGGCCCGGCGCGGAGCGCACCGTCGAATTCACCGTCATCCCCGCCCAGGGCCAGGGCGCGGGCGACGTGGCCCTGATCGGCACGGCGAGCGGCACCCAGGCCGGCAGCGGCTGGACCGCGTCCGCGAAGGCCACGGTCCGGGTATGGGACGGACGGGAGAAGCCGCTGGAGGAGCTCTTCAGCAACGTCGCCGTCACCGACGACGCCAACACCGCTCCCGGGAACTTCGACGGCAACGGCGCCAGCATCTCCGCCCAGGCGCTGGCCCAGGCCGGGGTCACCCCGGGGAGCACCGTCACCAAGAACGGGCTGAACTTCACCTGGCCCGGCGGCGCGGTGGGCACCCCCGACAACGCCATCGCCTCGGGGCAGTCGCTCAAGGTGACCGGCACCGGCAAGACGCTCGGATTCCTGTTGTCCGGCACGTACGGCGCGGTGTCCGGACCGGCCACCGTCGTCTACAAGGACGGCACGAGACAGACCTTCACCCTCAGCTCACCGGACTGGTACGGCGGGCCAAGGCCGGAGGGCGACGCCGCCGTCGTGGCCGCCTACCAGAACCGGCCGAACAACCAGCGGCAGAACACCGCGGCCACCATCTACTACGCGGGCGTGGCCCTGCAGAACAAGGAGGTGTCCCGCGTGGACCTGCCCAACATCAGCGCGCGGGCGGCGAACGGGGTGGCGACGATGCACATCTTCGCCGTCGCGATCGGCGGCTAGCGCCCCACCTGAACGAGCCGGACGACATGGCCGGGGGCGCGGCGTGGGACGACCCGCGCCGCGCCCCCCGGCTCACGCATGCCGATCGCTCCGCTCCGTGTTCTCGCACACTCGATGAAAATTTCAGACATCCCATTTCTGGGCAGCAACGGGATCAACGCTCTCGTAGACATGGGTTGAATGCACCCAGGGTGGCGAGGGTGGCGGCAATGCCGACGCGGCATGCGCAAACGTGCGAACTCGCGCGCCTAACGCTCATCTCCGCTTGTCGTACGCCCCACGCTCCGCTGGGCCAGATCGCGTCACCGTCACGTCCGGCGGCGGGGGAGTGTGGACATATCGCCGCCCTTGGCGTACAACGACATCCAATGTCTCCGCGGTGACCGTCCTTTCATCTTCGTGAAACATCCAAGGGATCGTGCTCATACGTACTGTTGCCGAATCTCCCCGATCGTGAGAGGTGCCTCCCCATGTCCGCATCCTCGTTCCGGCTCAGTCGCAGGCAGCTGCTCGCCACGGCCGCGGTCGCCACGGCTGCCGGTGTGCTGAAGACCGGTCCCGCGTGGGCCACCGCCGGTCCGCAGAGCTACACCCCGAGCTGGTCGTCGGTGGACCAGCACCCGCCGGCCGCCGAGTGGTTCCAGGACGCGAAGTTCGGCATCTACTACCACTGGGGGGTCTTCAGCGTCCCCGCGTACGCGAACGAGTGGTATCCGCGGAACATGTACAACAACGGGTCGAACGAGAACAATCACCACAAGAGCGTCTATGGTGACCCGTCGGTGTGGCCGTACCACAACTTCATCAACGGGGCACGGGACAAGGCCGGCAACTGGGTGCAGTTCGCGCCGAAGCTGAAGTCCGCCGGGGGCAACTTCGACCCCGCCGAGTGGGCCCAGCTGTTCGCCGACGCCGGCGCCAGGTTCGCGGGCCCGGTGGCCGAGCACCACGACGGTTACTCGATGTGGAACAGCCGGGTGAACGAGTGGAACTCGGTCGCCACCGGCCCCAGGCTCGACCTGCTGCGGTTGCACGCCGACGCCATCCGGGCCAAGGACCTCAAACTGCTCGTGGCCATGCACCACACGTACAACTTCACCGGCTTCTACCAGTGGGTGCCGGCCCAGTCGACCACCTCGCTGAAGAAGCTGTACGGCCAGCTCAGCTTCGCCGAGGAGCAGCAGCTGTGGTACGACAAGCTCAAGGAGGTCATCGACGGCTACCAGCCGGACATCATCTGGCAGGACTTCAACCTCAGCCGGCTGGACGAGTCCCGGCGGCTGGACTTCCTGGCGTACTACTACAACCAGGCGGTGGCCTGGAACAGGGACGTCGTCGCGACGTACAAGGACGGGTTCAACACCCGGGGCGAGGTCTTCGACTACGAGCGCGGCGGACCGGCCGCCATCCAGAACCCCTACTGGCTGACCGACGACAGCATCTCCAGCTCCAGCTGGTGCTACACCGTCGGCATCGGCTACTACTCGCTCAACGCCATGCTGCACTCGCTGATCGACCGGGTCAGCAAGAACGGCAACATGCTCCTGAACATCGCCCCGATGGCCGACGGCACGATCCCGTCCGGGCAGCGGTCGATCCTGCTGGGCATCGGGGATTACCTCACCCGTTTCGGCGAGTCCATCTACGCCACCCGGGCCTGGGCGACTTACGGCGAGGGCCCCACTCAGATGGGCGGCGGTTCCTTCACCACGCCGCGGGCGGGCACCAACACCGACATCCGTTTCACCCGCAGCAAGGACAACACGGTGCTGTACGCCACCGTGCTGGGCTGGCCGGGCGGCACCCTGCACATCACGACTCTGGGCGCCAACCGGATCAACCTGAGCAACCTGGCCTCGGTGCAGTTGCTCGGCCCCTCGGCCGGTCAGTACACCACCCTGCCCAACCGCACGCAGGACGGTTCCGCCCTGCACATCTCGATGCCCTCGTCCAACGCCCCGTTCAGCGCCCCGGCGTACGTGGTCAAGCTGACCTTCAACGGCCAGATCCCCGCCCTGGGCTCCGGCGGCACCCCCACCGGCTACGTGCGGATCGCCAACGTCGCCACCGGTCTGGTGCTGGACAGCGGCGGCAACGTGGCGTCGGGGTCGAATCTCAAGCAGTGGAACTGGGACGGCAGCACCAACCTGCAGTGGCAGCTGGTGGACCTCGGCGGCGGGTGGTATCGCATCGTCAACCGCACCAACGGCCTGGTGGCCGACAGCTGGGGCAACACCGCCAACGGCGCCAACGCCAGGCAGGCGGCCTGGAACGGCGGCAACAACCAGCAGTGGCGCCTGAACGATCTCGGCAACGGCCGCTACCAGATCGTCAACCGCGGCACCGGGACGTCCCTCGACGGCATGGGCTACACCACCGCCGGCTCCGCCGTCGGCATGTGGACGCCCAACGGCAGCACCAACAACCAGTGGACCATCACCGCGCTCTGACCAGGCCCACCACGCATCCGCTCTCGACCCTCGCGGCTCGAGGCGGGACACGGCTGCTGACCGTCACCTTCCTGGCGAGGGGAGGTCTCCGATGCGGAGGGACTTCGTTCCTCCGCATCGGAGACCCTCGGGTGAGGGCCCCTCGACGGACACGCTGCTCGCCAAGCCGACCGGCAGCGTGATGGCGGGGGTGGTCACCTGCCCGCGGTCACGGCTTTCAGCTCGTCGAACGCCTCGCGAACGAACCGGCTCAGGTCCGGCTCGCCGGTCCCGCTGATCCAGCGCTCGAACGCTATTTTGAACACGGCGATCCCCGCCTCGGCGGCCAGGCTCGCGGCCGGGTCAGGGACGCCGCGCCGCCGCAGGGCGTCGGCGAGCGCCGCGGACAACGACGCGAGCTTGATCAGCTCGCGTTCCCGCAGTTCCGCGTTGGCGGCGATGACGGCCTGCCGCTGCCGGGCGCTCTCGTGACGCTCGTGGAACAGGACGCCGACGCTCGCGACGGCTCCGGCGATCACGTCGATCGGCGCCGCGGAGTCCGGCGCGGCGTCGACGGCGTTAACGAGGTGATCCCGCAGCGAGCCCGAGCCCGAAAACAGCACCTCGCGCTTGTCCGCGAAGTGCCGGAAGAACGTGCGCTCCGTCAGCCCCGCCCGCTTGGCGATCTCCGCCACCGTGGTCTGCTCGTATCCGCGCTCGACGTAGAGCTCGATCGCCGCCTGCGCGAGACGGCCGCGCGCGTTCGGCTCCCATCGACCCATGCCCAGGATCCTACCCTGATGACAGCGGCTGACATCAGTGCTACCCTGACGACAGTCACTGACATCGTCATCCGCTCGGGGTGCACGGGGAGTCCTCGCTGTGCACCGGTGCGGAGGGCAATCGACCACTTGGAGCACGTCATGCGCGTATTCGTCACCGGCGCGTCCGGCTGGATCGGCTCCGCCGTCGTCCCCGAACTCATCGGCGCGGGGCACGAGGTCGTCGGTCTGGCGCGGTCCGACGCCTCGGCCGCCGCACTCACCAGGGCCGGGGCGCAGGTGTGCCGCGGCACCATCGACGATCTCGACACCCTGCGGAGCGCGGCCGCGGCGTCGGACGGCGTGATCCACCTCGCGTTCAAGCACGACATCGCCTTCAGCGGCGACTTCCAGGGCGCCGCAGACGCGGATCGCCGCGCCGTCGAGACGTTCGGCGAGGCCCTCGCGGGCTCCGACCGGCCGTTCGTCCTCGCCTCCGGGCTCCTCGGGGTCACGCCGGGGCGGGTGGCGACCGAACGGGACGGGCGCGGTCCCGGCTCCGACGCGGGACACGACGGCCCGCGGGCCCGGCAGGCCACCGCGCTGAGGACGCTCGGCCTCGCCTCCCAGGGCGTCCGCTCGTCGGTGCTGCGCCTGCCCCCCACGGTGTACGGCGAGGGAGACCACGGCTTCATGGCGGCCCTGGTCGGCATCGCCCGCGACAGGGGCGTCTCCGGTTACGTCGGCGACGGGTCCAACCGCTGGCCCGGGGTGCACCGGCTCGACGCCGCGCACCTGTTCCGCCTCGCACTGGAGAAGGCCCCCGCGGGTTCGGTGCTGCACGCGGTCACCGACGAAGGCGTGCCGATCCGCGCCGTCGCCGAGGTGATCGGCCGCCACCTCGACCTGCCGGTGGTCTCGATTCCCCATGAGGAGGCGGGTGAGCACTTCTCCTGGCTGGGCGGCATGATCGGGGCCGACGCCCCGGCGTCCAGTGCGCTGACCCGTGAACTGCTGGGATGGCAGCCGGTGCAGCCGGGGCTGATCGACGACCTCGACAAGGGCCACTATTTCCGTGCCGGGTGACCCGGCAGGTGCGCCGGTGCGGGATCGTCAGGGCCGGGGGAGGGCGATGGAGGTCGCGATGTGCCCGTCGCTCACCACCCACCGGCCCCGCAGGGCGCGCGTTCCCATGGCCGGGTCGGCGACCAGGAGCCGTGCTCGGAACGTGCCGGAGGGCTCGATGTCCACGACCGCCTCGGAGAAGTCGAGCCAGCGGCCGGTCAGCGGGAACCACACCTTGTAGACCGACTCCTTGGCGCTGAACAGGATCCTGTCCCAGCAGACCTCGCCGTCCGCGTCGCCCAGCGCCCGGAGGGCGGCGATCTCCCCGGGCGAGGCGATCGTGACAAGGACCTCCTCCGAGAGGGGTTCGTGCGGTTCCGCGTCGATGCCGACCGCGCGGGCGACGTCCGCGGAGGCGACGGCCGCCGCGCGATAACCCGAGCAGTGCGTGATGCTGCCGACCGTGCCGGCGGGCCAGACGGGCGCGCCTCGCTCGCCGCGCGGGATCGGCACCGGCGTCACGCCGATCCGGGCCAGCGCGAGCCGGGCGCAGTGGCGTCCGGTGACGAACTCGCGCCGCCGCCGGTCGACGGCCCGCGCGATCAGTGGCCTCTCCTCCGGGAACAGCGTCTCCTCCGGTACGTCGCCGAACTTCTCGGCCGACGCCACCCACGGAGGCAGGATCTCGCTGATCATGCGGCGGTGCACCATCCCCCCATGCTGCCCCCCGAAGCGCTGTCGCGGAAAAGCGGTGGGAGTCGCCTTCGCCGCGGCGGAGTGTTCTCCCAGGAGGGCACCGAGGTTATCGCAGACAATGGCTTACTTTCCGCCGGCCTGCCCGGCCACGGGCGGTCCACTGCCGCTTCCCGATCGACGCTCGATCACGGCAGGCGACCAGCGGGGCCATCCGTGGACCGGAACCGCTCTGGCGTCGCGTCGGCCGCCTCCTGCCGGAGGGCTGCCGCGCGCTCCTCGCGGCGGTTCCTGTACTGGCTCGCGCCCACGGAGATCACGAGGCAGGCGCAGATGACCGTGAGCGACAGCCATACGGGGATCTTGTACACGTCCGCCAGGAGCATCTTCGCGCCGACGAACACGAGGATCGCCGCCAGGCCGTACCGCAGATAGCCGAACCGGTGCATGGCCCCGGCCAGCAGGAAGTACATCGCCCGCAGCCCCAGGATCGCGAAGGCGTTGGAGGTGAAGACGAGGAACGGCTCGGAGGTGACGGCGAAGATCGCCGGGATCGAGTCGACGGCGAAGACGATGTCGCTGGTCTCCACCGCGACCAGGACGGCCAGCAGCGGCGTCGCGGCCCACCGGCCGCCGGGCCGCCCGTCCGCGTCCTGCCGTACGAGGAACCGCTGGCCCTGGTAGGAGTCGGTGACGGGGATGAGCCGGCGCATCGCGCGCAGCACCGGATTGCGGTCGGGGTGCACCTCGATCGCCGAATGCCTGGCCATCTTCACGCCCGTGTAGAGCAGGAAGGCGCCGAAGACGTACAGGATCCAGTGGAAGTGGTCGAGCAGGACGGCGCCCGCGCCGATGAACATCGCACGGAAGACCAGCGCGCCGAGCACGCCGAAGAACAGCACGCGATGCTGCAGTTCGCGGGGGACGGCGAAGAACGAGAACAGCAGCGCGATCACGAAGACGTTGTCGACGGCCAGGGACTTCTCGATGAGATAACCGGCCAGGTACTGTCCGCCCGCGTCCGGCCCCCAGACCAGCCAGACCACGACCCCGAAACCGAGGCCCAGCGCGATCCACACTCCCGACCAGGCCAGCGCCTCGCGGACGCCCACCACGTGGGCGCGGCGATGGGCGAACAGGTCCACGGCGAGCATGGCGAGGATGACCGCCAGAACCGCGGCCCAGACCCACAGGGGCACAGACATCGTCAACCTCCTCACCGCCGCATGGGCGGGCTCGGCAGGCCGACGGTCTCCCCGTGCCACCGCAAGCGGTGACCCTCGCGCCGGGACGCCCTACGACGGCGGCCGTGATGACGACGCTGAGGAAGCCGGGTACTCCCCCTCGAACTGTGTTCAAGTATTCACGAAATCAGCTTCGTGCGTCAACCGGCGCCCCGAACAGTTCGAGCAGCTCGCCGATGTGCCGGTGCCGCTCGATCGGGTGGCGGAACGGGGCCAGCGGGTTGATCGTGTAGTGGTTGCGCCGTCCTACGCGCTCACGGCGCAGGTAGCCGGCCGCCTCCAGGTCGGAGACGATCGCCTGGGCCGCCCGCTCGGTGATGCCGACCGACTCGGCGACGTCCCGCAGCCGCGCGTCGGGATCGCGGGACAGCGCGAGCAGGACGTGCGCGTGGTTGGTGAGAAACGTCCAGCCGCCCGCGGGGGAGGAGGTGCTCATACCTCATTATGCGATGAGGGATTCACGAAACCCAGATCGGCTACCCGCGGCACCGCCACGGCGAAGACCCGCCAGGGCCGCCGAGGAGTACGTATACGCGCAGAAGTGTGCCGCAAACTGGGCAGAATGGGGCTTTCAGGATCTTCGGGAGGCTTCACGTGACCATCGACGTCGGACGGGTACGGGCGGACACGCCGGGATGTGAGCACGTCGTCCACCTCAACAACGCCGGTTCGTCCCTGCCGCCCCGTCAGGTGACCGAGGCCGTGGTCGACCATCTGCGTCTGGAGGAGCGGGTCGGCGGTTACGAGGCGGCCGCGGCCGCCCTCGACCGGTCCGAGCGGACCTACGACGCGGTGGCCGAGCTCGTCGGCGCGGACCGCGATGAGATCGCCCTCGTGGAGAACGCCACCCGCGCCTGGGACATGGCCTTCTACTCCCTGCCGTGGAAGCCGGGCGACCGCATCCTCACCTCGCGCGCCGAGTACGCCAGCAACGCGATCGCCTTCCTGCAGATCGCCAGACGGCACGACGTACGGGTCGAGGTGGTGCCCGACGACGAAACCGGTGCCCTGTCCGTCGAGGCGCTGCGGGACATGATCGACGAGCGGGTCAAACTGATCGCCGTCACCCATGTGCCGACCCAGGGCGGCCTGGTCAACCCGGCGGCCGAGATCGGCGCCGTGGCGCGGGAGGCCGGGGTGACGTTCCTGCTGGACGCCTGCCAGTCGGTTGGGCAGTTGCGGGTGGACGTCCGTGAGATCGGCTGCGACCTGCTGTCGGCGACCGGCCGCAAGTTCCTGCGCGGGCCGCGCGGCACCGGGTTCCTGTACTGCTCGCGGCGCATCCTCGACCGCCTGGAGCCGCCGTTCCTCGACCTGCACGCCGCCACCTGGACCTCCGCCGACTCCTACGAGGTGCGCGGCGACGCCCGGCGGTTCGAGAACTGGGAGGGCTACGTGGCGGGCAAGATCGGTCTCGGCGTGGCCGCCGACTACGCGCTGAGCCTCGGGCTCGACGCCATCGAGGAGCGGGTGACCGGCCTCGCCGAGACATTGCGCGGGCGGCTGGCCGCACTCCCCGGAGTGACCGTGCACGACCAGGGCGCGCGGCGGTGCGGCATCGTGACGTTCACCGTGGACGGGCACGACAGCCGGGACGTGGCCGCCCGGCTGTCGGCCTCGAAGGTCAACGTCTCGGTGTCCGCCGCGTCCTCCGCCCGGTGGGACTTCGAAGCCCGCGCCCTGCCCTCCCTCGTGCGGGCCTCGGTGCACTACTACAACACCGAGGAGGACCTGGACCGGCTGTGCGAGGCGCTGCCCTCCAGGTGAGCTGGGTCGTGTCCGTGATACGGCAAAAGATCACGGACACTCCCTAGAGGCTCCAGTCGATGACCGGCCCCGCGGGCACGATGCGCAGCGGGTTGATCTTCGGGTGGGTGCCGTAGTAATGCCGCTTGATGTGGTCGAAGTTCGTCGTGCCGCCGAAGGCCGGGTTCGCGTACAGGTCCCGGGCGTAGCGCCAGAGGTTGGGGTAGTCGGCCAGGCGGCGGAGGTTCGCCTTGAAGTGGGTCACGTACACCGTGTCGAACCGGGCCAGTGTGACCCACAGGCGGACGTCGGCCTCGGTGAGCCGGTCGCCGAACAGGTAGCGGCGGCCGGCCAGGCGCTCCTCGAGCTCGTCGAGCGCCGTGAACAATGTCGTCACGGCCGCGTCGTACGCCTCCTGGCTCTCGGCGAAGCCGCACTTGTACACGCCGTTGTTGACGTCGGCGTACACGCGCTCGTTGAGCGCGTCGATGTCTTCCCGCAGGTCCTTCGGGTAGAGGTCGATTCCCGGCCTGGCCCACCGGGCGAACGCCTGGCCGAGGTCGAGGCTGATGTCGGGGAAGTTGTTGCTGACGATCCGGCGGGTGCGCCGGTCCCACAGCACGGGCACCGACACGTGGCCGTCGTAGCCGGGCTCGGTCGCCTCGTACGCCTCCCGCAGCAGGGTGAAGCCGTTGAGGTCGTCGGGGCCGTGGCCGGGGCCCTCGCGAAACGCCCACCCGCGCCCGTCGCGGACGGGATCTACGACGGACATCGACACGACGTCCTCCAGGCCGAGGAGCGCCCGCACGATGACCGAGCGGTGGGCCCACGGGCAGGCCAGTGACACGTACAGGTGATACCGGCCGGGCTCGGCGGGATATCCGCCGCTCCCGTCGGTGGTCACGCGGTCGCGGAAGCCGTACAGGGGCCGCTCGAACGACCCGTCCGGCCGGGTGGCCGCCTTGATGGTGTAGTCGCCGTAAGCCGCGAAGTCCACCGGACTCGCCACGGGGGCCGTTGTCGTCACGCCGCCACCGTCCTCTCGTCTCCGACGAGACGAGAGTAACGGGAGCCGGTGACATGACCGCCACGGTGTCGGCGGCGCCGATACGGCATCCCGGGGACGGCGGTGCCGCGCCTGCGCGCCGCGCGTGACCGGTGCGGGGCGGGGGCGCCGCCCGCCGTCGGCCGGGGTCCGGTCAGTGGGCCGGGCCCATGTGCGCCGATCCCGTCGTGCGGAAGCCGCCGGGCTGCCCGCGCTCCATCATGCCGAACCGCATGGTCGCGAGACCGAAGAGCAGGATGAGCGCGCCCACGATCACGTTGCTGATGATCGTCGCGGTGGTCGCCATGCCCCCGCGGATCACCCAGGGGGCGATGATGGTCCAGATACCGAGCAGCGGGGCGACCCAGGAGATTCCGTAGGTGCGCCCGAACGCCGAGCTGTACCCCATCGCCAGGAGCGCCACGGCGAGGCCCGTGATCAGATTGTTCACGGCAAGCGGAGTTCGCGTGCCGCTGAATCCGACGATCCACGGCGAGAGCGCTAGATACAGGCCGCTCAGGAGCGTGAGCCCGTCGGCGAGTTGCGCGGCGGGATTCGCCGCGGCGGCCTCGTAGCGAGCGCGCATCTGCATGATGTCGGGATGCGTCCCGATGTCGGCACCGTGTGTCATACGTCACACCACCCTTCAGAGGTGTGTGCTGAAGTTCTTATTCCTAGCGTACGCCCGATTCGTCACTTTTTCCCGTTTTGGTGGGATTGTGTTTGCGGGGTGTGAGCGGCGACACGCCGGGTGGCGTTTAGCCCCTTCACCAGGGGAAAGAGGGAGTTCGTCAGCTTCTGGAACCGAGAGGAGCGCCCGGATGAGCACGGAGGACAAGTTCCGCAACAAGTCGGAAGAGGTCGCCGGCAAGGCCAAGGAGGGGCTCGGCAGGGTCACCGACGACGAGAGCCTGGAGGCCGAGGGCCGGGCCGACCAGTCCAAGAGCCACATGAAGCAGGCCGGCGAGAAGGTCAAGGACGCCGCCGGCAAGGTGAAGGACGCCTTCAAGGACTGACCGGCCCGCGACGATTTCGCGGGAGGCGACAGGCCGTACAGGGCCCGTGCGGACGGGCCGGTGGCCGTCGCCGGGGGGCGAGGGGCCGCCGAGCCGGGCGTGATGTGCCCGGCGCTCCCGTCCCCCTTGATGGTGGAGAGCGGCCGGCTCCCTGGGGGAGCCGGCTTCCGCGTTCACCGGACGTTCACTGTGGGGCGTCCACTTGCGGGACGTTCAGTGTGCTTTCGCCGGCTGCGGCTCCTGTGGTGACGGGCGCCGTCCCCGGACTCGTGGTTCGGGACTTTCGGGCCGGCGGCACCGGCCCGCGATGACCAAAGACGTGCGCCGGTCAGGCCGCGTGCGGCAGCGAGACGCGGAAGGTCGACGTCAGAAGAGCCTGGACGAGACGCACGAGCAGCGCCTCCAGGACCATGAGGGCCGCCCGGGAGAGTACGGCGGCGAGGAACTCAGACACTTCACACCTCAGTAGGACAAATCGGCTTCTAGGGAAGAGTGACGCATCAACCTCCCAAAACGGCGTAGTTAAGGTTACCGTTCGGTGAGCGGTCGGTGACCGTTGCGGATACACGTCCTGATCATGCGTTCCCTGCCGTGTCCCCGATCATGATTTGCCCCCGGCGCGGGGCGTGAGCGTGCCCCGGCCCCGCCTGGTCCCCGTGCCGGTCCTCCGCCGGCTGTCTCTGGGCGCGCGCCGCTCGCGCGGTGCCGCCGGTTCGCGGACCCGCGCGAGGCGCCCTGCGTTATTTGGCGCCGGCCCTGCTGCGCCGGGTGGTGGTGGCGGGGGTCTTCGCCTCGCCCTTGGCCGAGGTGGCCCTCCTCCCGGCCGTCCGGCCTGTCGCCGGCGCCGCAGGCTCCTGCATGGCTCCGGCCCCGGTCGCGGCCGTCCCCGGTGTGGGCGCGGCCGTCCCGCGGGTCTCCCTCTGCGGGCCGCCGAACGGGGACCAGCGCTGCTCGCGGCCCCTGGCGCGCTGCGCGATCATCGTTCCCGCGCCGATCGCCGCCGCCACCGGCCACTCCAGGATGCCGAGCGCGGCCAGCGCACCGAGACCGCCGTAGTACATGATCCGCTCGGGCGGCGGAAGGAACGTGCGGGCGACGTCCACGGCGTGCCCGACGTCCTGGCCGCTGATGTGCGGCATGCCGACGTGCGGCAGGTGCATTTCGGGCGCCCGCAGCTGGACTCTCAGGAACGGCAGGTTCAGGTCCAGCTGGGGCCGGTGCTCCTCCTTCATCTCCATGCCCGGGCCGGTGGGCGGAGCCGGAGTGGGCGTGGGTGTTGGCGTGGGCGGCTTGGTCGTCGTCCGGGCACGGGTCGTCCGGCCCCGGGCGGTCGTCGTGCCGGTCGTGGCCGTGCCGGCAGGCGTGCCTGCCGTGGTCGTGCCCGGCGTCGCCTCGGTCGTGGTCATGGATCCTCCCCCGATGACGTGTCTCCCGACGCGGATCTGTGCCCGACCCGCGAGAGCTTCGGGAAAATGACCTTTCTATCCTCTATCGAGCCCCCTGTGGTTGCTGGTGCTGATAGCGACTATTTGCCTACTTTTGCCGGTGCTTTCGTCTCCGTACGCCCCTGCGCGAGGATGACGGGCATGACACGGCCGCCTCGACGTGCTCGTGCACCCGGGCGGGGCCGGGACCCGTCCCCAGCTCAAGGACCCGGACCACCTCGCGTGGGTGCGGGACCTGCGCGCACGCGTGCCCCTGATGACCAGCGTCTGCACCGGATCGCTCGTCTTCGCCGCGGCCGGGCTGCTGGCGGGCCGCCCCGCGACAACCCACTGGGGCGCCCTCGACCTGCTCGCCGAGCTGGACCCGACCGTCGACGTCCGGCGCGAGGAGCGCTTCGTCGACGACGGTGACGTCGTCACCTCGTCCGGGGTGTCGGCGGGCATCGACATGGCGCTCCACCTGGTGGCACGGCTCGCGGGGGTCGAGCGGGCCCGCGAGGTGCGCCGGCACATGCAGTACGACCCCGAGCCACCGGTTTGACGGCTCGACCGGTCTACCGGTCGAGGACGTGCAGCGCGCGGGAGCCGGTGCTGAGCAGCTCCGGCCCCTCCACACCGCACACGACCACGTCGGCCACCCGGGCGCCGAAGAGGTCGGGCAGGTAGATGGCGGGCTCCAGGCATACGGTCATCCCGGCCTCGAACCTCTCCCCGGCCGCCAGCCAGGGCCCCTCCGCCGGGCTCAGTCCGATGCCCCGGCCGGCTCGGACGGCGGCGTAGTCGCCGTAACCGCTGCCGTCGATGACCTCGCCGGCGATCGTCGCGGCCTCTGCGCAGGCCACCCCGGGCCGTACGCGGTCGACGGCGGCCCGCTGGGCGGCGAGGACGACCGAATACATGGCGTCGAAGTCCTCCGGCGGCTCGGCCACCGCGAAGACCCGGGCGACCTCGGCGCAGTAGCCGTTCCAGCGTCCGCCGACCGAGACGAGCAGCGCGTCGCCGGGATTGATCACCCGCTCGCACGGCCGGTGACGCGCGTCGGCGGAGTGCTCGCCCGCGGCGACGAGCACGGAGGGCGCCCCTTCGCAGCCCGTCTCTGCGAGCATCGCCCGCAGCCTGCGGGCCATCGCCAGCTCGGTGGCGCCGAACCACGTCAGCTCGCGCGCGGCGAGCAGCACGGCGTCGGCCGCCGCGGCGGCATGCCGCATCGCGGTCACCTCGTCGGCCCGCTTGCGCAGGCGGAGCGGCGCGAGCACGGCCGAGGCCAGCACGAGTTCCGCGTCCAGGCGCAGCGCGAACAGCTCGGCGGCGTGCATCTGCGGGTCCACCGCCACGCGGCGGGCCGTCGGCGGCACGAGGGCCGCCGCCTGCGCGGGGTCGTCGGCCGGGGCGGGCGGCCCGTCGAGCGCCACCACGAGGTAGCTCTCCTCGCCGCCCGCGGCCGACAGCGGGGCCGCCCGCAGATACCGGAAGTCCGGGGAGGGCCGCAGCACGAGGGCGTCGATGCCCGCCCCGGCCATCCCGGCGCGCACGTCCTCCAGCATGAGCGGGTCGATCATGGCGTGGAGGACGACTCCGGCGCGTGCAGCCAGCAGGCCGCCGGTCCGAAGTCCGGCTCCCGCTCCCGGCACACGTCCATGACGAACGGGCAGCGGGGGTGGAACCGGCAGCCCGCCGGGGGATCGGCGGGGTCGGGCACGTCCCCGGGCAGCTCGGCGGGCAGCACCCCGGCGCCGTCGGGGGAGGGGATCGCGGCGAGCAGCGCCCGCGTGTACGGGTGCTTCGGGTCGGCCCACACCTCCGCGGTCGGCCCGGTCTCCACGACCTTGCCGAGGTACATGACCGCGATCCGGTCGGCGATCAGCCGTACGACGGACAGGTCGTGGCTGATGAACAGCAGGCCCGCGCCGGACTCCACGGCGAGGTCGCGCATCAGCCGGGCCACCTGCGCCTGGGCCGAGGCGTCCAGGGCGGAGATGGGCTCGTCCCCGATCAGCAGCGACGGCCGGGCGGCGAGCGCCCGCGCGATCGCGACGCGCTGCCGCTGCCCCCCGGAGAACTCGTGCGGGTATCGGCCGGCGAACGCGCGCGGCAGCCCGACCCGTTCGAGCAGGTCGGCGGGCTCGGTCGCGGTGTCGCCCGCCGTACGCAGCCCGTCGGCGATCTGCGCGCCCACGCGGCGGCGCGGGTTCAGCGAGGAGTACGGATCCTGGAACACCATCTGCACGCCGGTCAGCGCCGGGTCCCTGCGGCGCAGCCCGAGGGGCGTCACCGGGTGCCCGCCGACGAGGATCCGTCCCGAGGCCGCGCCGTGCAGCCCGCACACCGCCCGGGCCAGGGTGGACTTGCCGCACCCCGACTCGCCGACCAGGCCGACGACCTCGCCGGCGGCGACGTGCAGGCTGGCCCCGGCCACGGCCCGCACGACCGGGCGGCCCGGCGTGCGGTGCTCCACGACCAGGTCCTCCACGGACAACAGGGGCCCAGTCAGAGGCACGGTCATGGCGAGTTCTCCCCAGGAGGCACGGGCAGGGCGTCGAGCAGCGAACGGGTGTAGGGGTGGCGCGGCTCGCGCAGCACCTGGCCACGCGGGCCGGTCTCCACGACCAGGCCGTCCTTCATCACGCTCACCTCGTCGGCGACCGCCGACATCACGCCGAGGTCGTGGGTGACGAGGAGGACGGCGAGGCCGAGGTCGTCGCACAGGCCGCGCAGCAGGCGGAGGATCCCGGCCTGCACGGTCACGTCGAGCGCGGTCGTCGGCTCGTCGGCGATCAGTACTTCGGGCTCGCAGGCCAGGGCGACGGCGATGGCGATCCGCTGCCGCATGCCGCCGGAGAACTGGTGCGGATAGCGCTTCAGCGCCTCCTCCGGGCCGGGGATGCGCACCTTGGCGAGCAGGCCGGCGGCCCGCTCGCGCGCTTCCTTCCTGCCGACGCCCAGGTGGTGGCCCATGTGCTCGGTGAGCTGCCGCTCCACCGTCAGCATCGGGTGCAGGCTGGTCGCGGGGTCCTGGAAGACCATGGCGATCTTGGCGCCGCGCACTTGGTTGAGCTCACGGGCCGGCATCCCCAGCAGGTCCCGGCCGCCGAAGGCGATCCGCCCCGACACGCGGGAGCCGTGGGGGAGCAGGCCGAGCACGGCGAGACCGGTCATGGTCTTGCCCGAGCCGCTCTCGCCGGCGAGGCCGTGCACGCGGCCCGCCTCCAGGCTCAGGTCGACGCCGTGCAGCACGTCGTGGCCGCCGATCGACAGTCGCAGCCCCTCGATCGACAACGCGGCCGTCCCTGACTCTGCTGTCACAGCGCACGCTCCTTGATCGCCCGGGCGGTACGCGGGTCGAGCGCGTCGCGCAGCGTGTCACCGAGGAAGTTGAACGCGAGGACGACCGTCAGGATCGCGAGCCCGGGGAACGTCGCGACCCACCAGCTGTCGAAGACGTCCACCCCGGCGGCGACCATCGCGCCCCACTCGGGGGACGGCGGCTTGGCGCCGAGCCCGAGGAACGACAGGCCCGACAGCAGCAGCAGCGCGGTGCCGATGTCGAGGGTGGCGAGCACCAGCACGGGCCCGGTGACGTTCGGCAGCACGTCCACCCGCAGCGAGCGCCAGGCGGAGAAGCCCAGCAGCCGCCCGCTCAGCACGAACTCCCGCTCCCGTACGCCGAGCACGAGCCCGCGGGTCACCCGCGCGTACGCCGGCCAGGCGACGACGAGCACGGCGAGCACCGCGTTGCCGAGGCTCGCGCCGAGGGCGGCGGCGACGACCATCGCGAGGATGACGGTGGGGAAGGCGAACACGAGGTCGGCCAGGCGCATGATCGTCTCGTCCACCCACCGGCCGAAGTATCCGGCGCAGGCGCCGAGCAGGCCGCCGATCAGCACCGACAGCACCACGAGCAGCAGCGTGAGCGGGATGGACACCCGCGCGCCATACATGATCCGGCTGAGGATGTCGCGGCCGAGCTGGTCGGTGCCGAGCCAGTGGCCGGGGCCGGGCGGCGCGAGCCTGGGCAGCTCCTGCGCCAGCGGGTCGTGCGGCGCGAGCACCGGCGCGGCCAGTGCGACCACGATCCAGGCCAGCGCGACGACGGTGCCGACGATCGCCAGCGGCCGCCGCCACGCCTGCGGAAGCCGGCTCACGCGGGTGCGCGCGAACAGGCCGGCGCGCTTCATGAGACCCTCACCCTCGGGTCGATGACGCCGTAGAGCACGTCGACGACCAGGTTGATGACGAGGTAGACCACGCCCACCACGAGACCGACGCCCATGATGGCGGGCAGGTCGAGGGTGGTGGCGCTCTTGTAGGCGTACTGGCCGACCCCCGGCCAGGCGAAGACGGCCTCCACCAGCACGGTGCCGGACAGCAGGCTGCCGAACGCCAGGCCGGCGACGGTGATGACGGGCACCAGCGCCGGGCGCAGGACGTAACGGAACAGCACCACCCGGCCGGGCAGGCCCTTGGCGCGGGCGGCGCGTACGTAGTCCTGCCCGAGCACCTCCAGCACGGCCGAGCGGGTGAACCGCGTCAGCAGGCCGATCGTGTAGAGGGCCAGCACGAGCGCCGGCGCGGCCAGGTGGCCGACGGCCGAGGAGAACACGTCCCAGCGTCCCGACAGCAGGGCGTCGACCGTGTAGAGGCCGGTTACCTGCGGCGGTGGGGTCATCCCCGGATCGATGCGGCCGCTGCCGGGGGTGACCTGCAGCCGGAAGAAGAACACGTAGAACGCCACCAGCGCGAGCCAGAACGTCGGCACCGAGATGCCGATCAGGCTCAGCACCCGCAGCACGTGGTCGGAGAGGCGGTCGCGGCGCAGCGCGGCGATCACCCCGAATCCGACGCCGAGGATCAGCGAGACGAGGATGGCCGCCCCGGCCAGCTCCAGCGTGGCCGGCACGGACTCGGCGAGGTCGTCCAGCACCGGGCGGTGGCTCTGCTGGCTCGTCCCGAGGTCGCCGTGCAGCAGCCCTTCGAGGTGCATCAGGTATTGCTGCGGCAGCGGCCGGTCGAGGCCGTGATCGGCGCGCCACTGGGCCACGATCGCCGGGTCGCCGAGCGCCCGCTGGCCGAGGTTGGCCGACACCGGGTCGCCCGGCACCAGGTTGGTCAGCACGAAGGTGACCAGCGTGATCCCCACCGCAAGCAGCAGCGCCGTGACGATCCGCCGGACCAGGAACCGGGCGAGCGGGCTGCGCAGCGCCCGGTTCCTCGTACGGCGGCTACTTGGCGCCGAGGTCGGCGACATTGATCGTCCACACGGGGTGGTACTCCACACCGGTGACGGACGCCGCCGTCACGATGTTCTGGCCGGGCTGGATCAGCGGCATGAACGGACCGGTCGCGTTGAGCTTCTGCTGGAAGTCGGTGTACGCCTGCTTGCGGTCGTCGTCGGTCACCGCGGCGCCGGCCTTGTCGGCCGCGGCCTCGACGTCCTTGTCCGCGCCCGCCTTCCATCCGGCCCGCAGGCCGACCAGCTTGCCCGGGGCGAACGACAGGTAGTTGCTGGGGTCGGGGAAGTCGGGGCCCCAGTACCACAGGCCCAGCTCCTCCTTGCCGTTGCGGTAGTTGTCCAGCGCGGTGGTGACCGGGGCGGGGGTCAGCTCGACCGTGATGCCGACCTCCTTGAGGTTGGCCTGGATGCGCTCGGCCAGCGGCTGGAAGGACAGGCCGTTCACAGTCAGCTCGCTGGGGTACTCCAGCTTGACCGTGGGGTTCGTCACGCCGCTCTGCTGGAGCGCCGCCTTGGCGCCCTCGACGTCGCGCTTGGCCGCCTGGTCGGGCGGGAGCGCGCCGAGGAACATCGACGGGATGATGCCCGACGCCTGCGTCGAGCCCTCGCCGGCCAGCTCGAGCAGGCCGGGATAGTCGATGCCCTTGCGCACGGCCTCGACGAACTTGGGGTTGGAGGTGATCTTGCTGACGCCCGAGTCCTGGTTGGCGAGCAGGAAGAACACGTACGCCGAGGCGGTCCGCTTGACCTGCAGGCCGCCGGAGACGCCGGCCACCTGGTCGCCGGACAGGTTCAGCGCCACCTGGCTGTCGCCGCGCTGCACGTTGAGCTTCTGCGTGGCCGACTCGACGTTGCGGATGACCACCTTGTCGTAGTACGGCTTCTTCGCGCCCCAGTACTGCGCGTTCGCCTTCAGCACGACCTGGCTGCTCACGTTGAACGACTCGATCGTGTACGGACCCGAGCCGGCCGAGGCGGAGTTCAGGTACTGCTCGGCCTTGTCGTTCGGGTCGTTCGTCGCGCCGTGCTCCTTGGCCACCTTGGAGTTGAGGATGCCGAGGGCCGGGTTCGGCAGGATGTACGGAAGCGCCGGGTTGGGGTTCTTCGACGTCAGCGTGATGGTCGTGTCGTCGGTCTTGGCGATCTCCACGCCGTCGAGCAGGAACGACGGGGTGCCCTTCATGTCGCGCACGCGGGTGAGGGAGAACACCACGTCGTCGGCGGTCACCGGGGAGCCGTCGGCGAACTTGGCGCCCTGCCGCAGCTTGAGCGTGAGCTCCTTGCCGTCGGGCGACAGTTCGTACGACTCGGCGAGCGCGGGCACCGGCTTGGTGACGTCGGAGCCTTCGAACGTGAGAAGCGTGTCGTAGGTCGCCTTGTCGACGATGAGACCGGTGGGCTCGTAGGTCCGTCCCGGGTCGGCCGTCTTGAGGTCGAACGAGGTGTCTATCACGAGCGTCTTGCCCGCGGCGCCGCTTGGGGTGCTGCTGGACGAGCCGCCGCCGGAGCAGGCCGCGAGGGCGAGTGCGCCGGTCAGCGCGACCGGCAGAAGGCCGGCCCTCGCCTGCCACGAACGGGTCGTCATTGTGGTCCTCCGAAAATTGGCCAACCCTTGGCCGTGTGGACGTTTGGTCGCCGATCGTCCAGGATTGTCCGGCAGAAAGTCCAGCTCCTGCGGCCAAGCCGAGACGAATCTCCCATGGAGGAAGAACCAGTGACCGAAATGTCAAGCAACTCGGGGTCCGGGGGCGGCGCCACTGGACGGATCGGCATCGGCCTGGAGCTGGACGCCACCCATCTGAAGATCCTCGAGGTGCTCAGGGACAACGGGCGGGTCTCGGTGTCCGCCCTCGCCGAGCGGGTGGGAATCTCCCGGGCCAACGCCTACACGCGCTTCGAGGCGCTGCGCGCCGACGGCGTGATCAGGCGCTTCACGGCCGAGATCGACCACCAGCGGGCCGGCCTCGGCATCGTCGCGCTGATCTTCGTGACCGTGCGCCAGCAGATGTGGCGGCAGTTCCGCGCCCAGCTCGCCCAGATGCCGGAGGTGGAGTACTGCGCCATCACCACCGGGCAGCACGACGCCATGATCCAGGTGAGGATGGCCGACGTCGCCGAGGTGCACGCGATGGTCACAGAACGCCTGGCCAACATCCCGGCCGTCAAGGCCACCGAGACCGTGTTCATCCTCGACGAGGTGCTCAGGCGGCCGTACGTGCTGCCGAGCGACCGGGAGCGGGACCGGGGACGCGGCGCCCCGCGGCGGCCCGGCCCCTCGCCCTCGTCTGACCCCGAGCAGGGACAGGGGCAGGGGCAGGGGCTGCCGCTCGGCAAGATGCGTTTCGTCGGCGCGGCCGAGGGCCGCGCGGCGCTGCGCGACGCGACCTAGCTAGATCACTTCGGCGCAGACGCTGACGTGGGTGGCGTCGTCGCCCTCGAACTGGAACTCCTCCACCAGGCGCAGCCGGCCGTCCTCGGCCGTCTCGATGCGGCTGGTGCTGCGGCCGCTCGCGCGTTCGCCGGTCTTCAGCAGGTGGACGTAGGACAGCTCGATGCGGTCGGCGTCCCGGGTGCCGACGAACCGGCCGTGGACGACGGTGTCGCCCGTGTAGTGCCCCCAGATGACGCCGCCCGACTCCTCGTAGGCGAACTCGGTGGGGGCGTCGGCGTCCACCGTGCTGGCCGTGGAGCTGATCATGACGAAGCGGCGGCCGTTGAGCAGGTCTGTGTCGTTCACGATCCCGCATCGTGCCGAACCGAACGAGATTCGCAACCCGCTCTGGACGTTCCGTTCGCCGGACCCCGGCCGCGCGGGTGATCCGTCCAGATCACCCGCCGCGGCCGGGTCCGATCGCGAACAGGTGTCAGCGGCCGACGATCTCGGCGAGGGCGGCGAGCGCCGCGCCCCGGGCGCCGGCCATGTCGAGGTCCTCGACCAGCGTCACCGCGGCCACCCGCCGCTGCTCCTCGCGCAGCAGGGTGTGCTCGCGGACCTTCTCCAGGAACCACTCGCGGAAGTGCGGGGCCGCCTCGACCACCCCGCCGCCCAGGAAGTACGCGTCCGGGTCGGTGAAGTTGGCCGCGATGGTGAACAGCCTGCCGATGGCCATGGCCTGCTGCTCGAAGACCTTGAGCGCGAGCGGGTCGCCGTTCTCGGCGTAGCCGCGCAGCAGCTTGGCGGCCTTCCCGACGGGCTCGACCCCGTTGAGCTCGTGGCCCGGGAAGCGGGTCAGCCAGTAGGGCAGCAGGTTCTTCTCGATGCCGGTCAGCGAGGCGACGCTCTCGGCGTCCCCGACGAAGCCGCAGTTGCACTCGGGCAGCGGCTGGCCCTCCTCCAGCAGGCCCTGCAGGGGGATGTGGACGTGCCCGAGCTCGCCGGCCATCCCGGCGGCGCCCTTCACCACGTGCCCCGACTGGATGACGCCGCCGCCGAGGCCGGTGCCGACGATCGCCGAGACCGACGAGTGCTGCCAGGCGTCCGGCCCGAAGCGTACGTGGTGGGAGTAGAGAGCGGCGGCGTTGCCGTCGTTGTTGTAGACGACCGGCAGACCCAGCCGGGACTCCAGAGCCCCGCGGAAGTCGAAGCCGAACCAGCCGGGATCGACGAAGTTGGTCGCGCCCTTCGAGGAGATCACGCCGTCGGCGCTGGCCGGGCCGGGAGTGTCCAGGCCCACCGCCCGTACGGTGGAGCGCGGCGTGCCGGTCAGCTCCAGCACGTTGTCGAGGGCGAGCAGCAGCTGCTCGACCGCGACCTCAGGACCCTCCCGTACGAGGCTGGGCGTCTCGACCATCCGGTCCACGAGGAACCGCCCTGAGGCGTCGAGAACGGTCGCGTTGTTGCTTGTGCCGCCGTTGTCGAGCCCGACGACGACCCAGGACCCTGCATCTGCCATTGGGGGTTGTCCTTTGCGTTCGCGCGTGTCAGTGCGAAGACTACGAGAGTCGGGCGCTCGGGGGCACCGGCCGGGGGCCGGACAGGCAGGGCGCGTCACGTGGGCGGGCGCGCCGGGGTGCCCGCGGTGAAAGATTCAGTTCGCCCCGTCGCCCGCGCCCGGCCGTCTCCGGCCCATGTCGTGCCCGTGAGCTGCGCGGGCGTCGTCGCCGCTCGGGCGGGACCGGCCCGGGAGCGGTGGCGTCCGTTGACCGGTTCCGCGACCCGGAGAAAACATCTGCGTCCGGGGGGCCGCAGCGTCGCGACCCATCTGTCCCAGTGGCCGCGGCCCCGAGCGGGAGCGCCTGACCTCGCCTGTCCGTGCTCGTTTCGGGAGGAGGGCGGGGCGCGCGAGCCGGGTGGCGTGCCGAACGAGCAGATGCGCAGAAAACGAGGTACGCATGAAGCAGTTCCGTTCCGTCCGAGGGCATCGCCCCGCCGCCCGCGGCCTGCCGGGCTCTCCGGCGGCGCGCCTGGTCGCGGCCCTGGCCGCGCTGGTCGCCGGCCTCGTGGTCGTGCTGGTGCCCGGCCCCGCGACCGCGGCTCCCGTCTGCAAGGTGGACTACACGACCAACCAGTGGCCGGGCGGCTTCACCGCGTCGGTGCGGCTCACCAACCTCGGCTCGGCGGTCAGCGGATGGACGCTGAGCTGGACGGCGGGCACCGGCCAGCAGATCACCAACGCCTGGAACGCCCAGGTCGGCCAGTCGGGCACTACCGTGACCGCGACCAACGTCGCCTGGAACGGCTCGCTGGCCACCGGCGGCACCGCCGACTTCGGGTTCCAGGGCACCTGGTCGGGCAGCCTCACGACGCCGTCCGACTGGTCGCTGAACGGCGTGCCGTGCGGCGGCACCTCCTCTCCCTCTCCCTCTCCCTCTCCGTCTCCTTCGCTCTCGCCGTCGCCGAGGCCGACACCGTCGCCGTCGCCGACCGTGGACCACTCGCCGTCGCCGTCTCCTTCGCCCTCGCCGTCCCCTTCGCCGTCTCCCTCGCCCAGTCCTTCGGTGACGCCCTCGCCGTCCGGCTGCTCGGGGAACGGCCTGGTCGTCTGCTCCGGCTTCGAGGATCAGTCGGGCACGCCGTCGGGTGAGTGGCAGGTGACCACTCCGAACTGCTCGGGGACCGGCACCGCCACGATCGACACCGCCACCGCGCACAGCGGCGGCAGGTCGCTGCGGATCAACGGCGGCGGCAACTACTGCAACCACATCTTCGCCGGGACCACCAAGAACGTCTCCGCCATCTCACCCGTGGTGTACGGGCGCATGTGGGTGCGCCACACGACGGCGCTCCCGGCGGGCCACGTCGCGATGATCACGATGTCGGACTCCAGGGACGGCGGCAAGGATCTGCGCATCGGCGGCCAGAACGGCGCGCTGCAGTGGAACCGGGAGTCCGACGACGCCACGTTGCCCGAGCAGAGCCCCTCCGGCGTCGCGCTGAGCGCCCCGCTGCCCGTCAACCGCTGGGTCTGCCTGCGCTTCCAGATCGACACCACGCAGCAGGCCATGCGTACGTACCTGGACGACCAGGAGATCGCCGGCCTGCGGGTGGACGGCACGCCGACCACCGACGTGGACGCGCAGTGGCTGCGCCGCTCCACCGCGCCGCGGCCCACGACGTTCCGTCTGGGCTGGGAGAGCTACGGCGGCGACTCGGACACGATCTGGTACGACGACGTGGCGCTGGGATCGAGCCCCATCGGCTGCTGATCACCGCACGGCAGGGGTAGATAGCCGGGTGTCCGCCATGTGCGGTCAGGTTCGACCGTGGTCCCGTTTCGTCCGGCGCCCGGCCTCCCGTCGGAGGCCGGGCGCCGTATCCGAGGGGAGAGGGACATGACCGACGTGCAGCACCCGGTGCCCGAACTGATGAAGGAAGGCGACGTCGTCGACCTGCTCGTCCACCAGCACTCGCTGATCAGGGACATGTTCGACGAGGTGGAGCACGCCGCGCCGGGCAGGCGCCACGAGCCGTTCCGGCGGCTGGTGCGCATGCTGGCCGTCCACGAGACGGCCGAGGAGGAGATCGTCCACCCCTACACGCGGCTGCGGGTGGACGGGGGAGCGGAAGTGGTGGCCGACCGGCTCAAGGAGGAGCGCGAGGCCAAGGAGATGCTCCGCAGGCTGGACGAGATGGGCCCGGAGCACCCCGGCTTCATGCCCGAGCTGGACAAGCTGCGGATGGCCGTGCTCACGCACGCGCGGGCCGAGGAGCGTTACGAGTTCGCCAGGCTCCGGGCCGAGACGACGGCCGCGGAGCGGCGGGCCATGGCGCTCGGCGTCCGGGCCGCCGAGGCGATGGCCCCGACCCGTCCGCACCCGGGGGTGGAGTCGATGACGAGGAACCTGCTGCTGGGCCCGCCCGCGGCGATCATGGATCGGGCGCGCGACCTGATCCGCCAGGCGCTGCGCAGGTAGGAGCATGAGCCCCGGCTCGGGTCCGTACGCGTGCGTGCGGGCCCGGGCCGGGCCCCGTTTCAGTGGGTGCGCAGGCTGTAGAGGGGGTGGGTGCCCTCGGTCTCCAGGCGGTACTCGTCGCCCGACCTGGCGCGGTTCTCGTCGATGACGCGCTCGCTGGGCGGCTCCTCCCCGCCCATGAGCTGCTCCTGCCAGCGCTGGAACCGCTCGTGGGCCTCCTGGACGTACCCGGTGCCCAGCGTCGTGTAGTCGATCTGCGTGGCGATCAGCTCGCGCAGGTACTCCTTGTTCGGCTCGAACGTCACCGGCTTCGGCAACTCCCGGGCCACCAGTTGCTCCGGATCCCGCCCGTCGTGCTGCCGGAACAGGTCCGCGGCGATCCGCAGGTGCTCCAGCTCCATGTTCAGATGCAGCTCCCAGATCGCCTTGATCCTCGGGTCGGACTCGGTCTTCATGAACGAGTGGTACAGGTAGCACTCGTTGTACTCGTGGTTGAGCCACTGCTCCCACCACGTCTCGCCCGGGTCGAGCAGCGACTCGTAGTGCGTGACGTGCTCTTCCTCGATCAGCCCGATCTCCTGGTAGAGCTGCCGCGCGATGGGCTCCATGTACATCGGGCCGACGTTCATGTAGAAGTTCATCGTCTGCTGCTCCGCGGACATGATCGTCAAGGCGTGCAGCTTGGAGATCGCCTGCGCCGTCTCCCGGTTGTAGTGCTCCCGGACGTTGTCGGCCGGGTGCCGGTGGTGCATCTTCGTCGGCCGGCCCGGCATCACCTCGGTCAGCTGGTCGACGATCTTCTCGGCCTTGCGGTGCTCGATCATCTCGTACAGGTTGGCGTACCGGTACAGGTGGTCGAAGTCCTCCAGCACGCCGAACTGGTAGGCCTGCTTGAGATAGGGGTCGGGCTCCATCCGGGCCACCCAGGCGGTCAGGTCCACCGCCACCTGCTCGTAGGCGAGGGTCGTCTCCAGCACCGAGGCCAGCCCCGGCAGCAGCCAGTTGACCGCCTTCTGCTGCTGGGCCTCGATGTAGCGCACCTCCGCCAGGCGCTGCCGCACCTCCAGGTCGGGGCAGCGCCTGGCGAAATGATGGCTGAACATGATCGCTTCGATCTCGATGCCGTTCATCGTGATGATCCGGCACCGGGTGTAGGGATCGGCGCGATCCGGATCGATCGGCGTGACATTCAGCTCGCGCCAGTTGCGCACCTGCCGATCCAGCGGGATCCCCCGCTCCTGCAGCGGATTGAACGTCATCTCGGTGCTCCTCCCCACGATTGGCGCTGGGCGTACCCAAACCGTGGAATGCGACAAACGTGGACATTCGGAGGCTTTGACCGGGATTGTCATCCGGTGGCGTGGGGTCCGTCAGCCGGTGGACGCCGTCTCGGAGTGCGGGTCGCCGACCTTCTTCGACTGCGGTGAGCCCCGCTCGCGCAGGAAGATCGCCAGCAGGACCATGGAGGCGACCGCCAGGAACTCCGACTGCCAGTTCTGCAGCGTACGGTTCCAGAAGTCGGGGGAGGTCACGTAGCCGACCCAGTCGACCGGGTCCTCCAGCTGGGCGAGCTGCTCGTTGTTGTAGGCCGCGAGACCGGCGACCGACTGGGCCAGCCAGGACAGCAGGAAGAGCAGTCCCATCACGATGCCCAGGGAATGGCTGAAGACCGTCCGTCGCCAGCCGGGCGCCGCCGCCCAGGCGGGGGAGCCGGGGCCGGCGTGCGGGCCGACCTTCTGCTCGGCATCGGACTCCAGGCCCTCCTCGCCCCTCTTCTTCGACTCCGGCGAGCCGCGCTGGATCAGCCAGGCGGTGATGAGGATGTAGAGGAAGAACTGCAGATACTCCGACTGCCAGTTCTCGGCCACGTCGACGGCGAAGCTCGACGAGGTGACGTAGTGGGCCCACGTGACGGGGGAGCCGCCTTCGGCCACCTGTTCCTCGTTGAAGGCCGCCGCGCCCGCGACCGACTGCCCGGCCAGGGTGACCAGGAACAGCAGCAGGAAGCACAGTGCGAGCGCGTTCTCCCTGACCAGACGCTTCATCGCCGCTACCTCCCCGCGAGGCCGACGACGATCACGTACGCGAGGACCAGCGCGATCGTGACCAGCAGCACCGCGTAGAGCGTGCGCGCACCGTTCACGTCTCCACCTCGCATTCGTACGGCTGCCCTGTGTGCGACTGATCCGGGCGGGACTCGCAGCCCGCGGCGCGCACCCGCCAGCCGTCGGGGAACCGGTGCAGGAAGAGCGTGTCGCCGTCCACCCGTACGCGCGCCTCGTCGCCCCAGACGTCGACACCGCGTACCGCGCCCGCCCGCAGTCCGGCCGACACGATCTGTTTCTCGCAGTCGTCCAGTGACCGCGCGGCCCTGGGTGCCAGGAGCAGGCATGCCTCCCCTCCCCGGCCTTCTCCGGCCGCGGACAGGAACCGCTCCGCCGTCCCGGCGACCGAGGTGTCCTCCGCTGAGGCGCACCCTGTGACGATCAGCGCGGGGGCGACCAGCGCGAGGCAGACGACCGCCGTTGCTCGTATGCCCATGGACCGCGACTACCCGAGCGGCGGAAGTGAAACCTGAACAGAGTTTTCGTCGGTTATATGGGATTAATCACCCCTCGCGCGTAATATGGGCGAGGCCGGAAGCGGTCCGGATAGGGTCGTCTCACCAGCGGAGGTGGGACCCTTGCACGACTTCCAGGTGTCGGTGGCGCAGTCGCCTCCCTTCACCCTCGTCACCCTCAGTGGCGAACTCGATGTGATCACGGTCCCGAAGCTGCGTGAGCGGGTGGCTCCCCTTCTGGTCCGGCCCGCGACGCGCATCCTGTTCGACGTCGAGAAGCTGCGGTTCATCGACAGCGCCGGCATGAGGGTGCTCATCGACGCCTGCGTCCGCACCCCGCCGAAGGACGGTGACGGCGCCGTCTGCGGGATGAGCCCGCAGATGCGTCACCTGTTCTCGCTGCTCGGCCTCATCTCGCGGCTCACCGTGTATCCGACCCGCGCCGACGCGTTGCGCCATCCGGTGGCCATGCCTTCCGACACGGCCCGGATGAACTGACCGGCCGGCGCGGAACCGGATCCTCACCGGGTCCTCCGGAGGAAGCCCGGTTCTTCAGGACCGGGAGGAATCCGGACCTCGTCAGGAGTGGCCCGGCGAAGCCGGGACAGCCTTGAACGAGAAGCGCTCACGACTTTGCTCCTTCTGCTGACCGGTTAGGCAAAACGCTTGTAAAGTTCGAACGTGCGTACGGCTTACAAGGTGCGGATCTACCCCACCGCCGAACAAGCCGCGGTGTTGAACCGCACGTTCGGCTGCGTACGCCTGGTCTGGAATCTGGTCCTGGCGTGGCGGCAGGCCCGCTACCGTGCCGAGGGCGTGACAACCTCCTACGCGCAGACCGACCGGTAC
>NZ_BOOF01000066.1 GCF_016863095.1 Microbispora siamensis
GCGCACGTGCCGGTCGGCGTCGCCGACGGGGACGGAGACGGAGACAGAGAGGGAGACGGGGAGGGAGACGGGGAACGCGTCGGCGACGCGCTGGGCGACTGCGTCGGGGAGGGGCTGGGCGTGCCCGGGCTGCCGGTGCAGGCCACACCGTTCAGAGAGAACGAGGTGGGCACCGGGGTGGAGCCGTTCGAGGAACCGTTGAACCCGAAGTTGACGCTGCCTCCGGAGGGAATGGAGGCGTTGTAGGAGACGTTGGAGGCGGTCACCGACGCGCCCGACTGGGTGTGGGTGGCGTTCCAGATCTGCGTGATCTGCTCGCCGGCGCCGAACGACCAGGTCAGCCGCCAGCCGTCGACCGCGTCACCGAGGTTGTTGATGGTGACGCTGGCGTTGAAGCCGCCCGGCCAGCTCGAACTGACGGTGTAGTCGACCCGGCAGGCGACGGCGGCCTGGGCGGGCTGTGTGGCCACCAGGCCGCCGGCTCCGGCCAGCAGCACCGGGATGGAGCCGATCACGAGGCCGCGGCGCGAGGCCCGCCGGGGCGGCGCCGCGGTCGTGCCGGCGGAGGGGCGCGGTGACCGCGCTCGCCAGGGCAGACGCATCTGTGTTCTCCTCATCATCATGTCCGGCCGCCGTCAGGGGCTGTGCGGGTAGCGGTCGGGGTGGCCGCGGTGCCGTTCGCGGTGAACCCGAAAGTCGTGGAGCCGCCGACGGCGACGGAGCCGTTGCAGGAAAAGCGGACACGCGGGGTCACCCGCGCGATCGACGCCGCGCTCCGTGATCGGGGAACGCACACCACCAGGGCGTCGCGAACGGCGGTCCTCACCGCGCACCACCACATGGCAGGAGGAGGCCGCCTCTGGGACAGAGTTTGGGAAACCACGCCGAAATGTGTCAAGACCCGCAAGAAAGTTTCAGAGCCGTCGCGGCGGAGACCCTCGATAACGCCTGGTGAGCCGCACGCCCGTCCGCCGCCCCTCAGGGGTGCGAGGCGCGACCCTTGACATCGCCTCTTGGTCTTGTATTGGCTCCGACCTGTCACCACGGCCATCTGACAGAGAAGGAATCGCGCCAGGAAAATTGTTAGCGCTAACAGCCGACCCGTGGCCACCACCCGGCGGCATGGTGCGGGCGGTCCGGCGGACAGACACCACGTCCCTGGAGCCGCTCTCTCTCACCGATGAGGAGGTTCACGACGCCAAAGACGAACGTTACGGACGGTCGCCTTCGTCGCGTCGATCATCACCAGCGCAGCCGCGGGCCGTCCGGTGCCCGCGCGCGGACAACGTGCCTGATATCCGGCCCCACGCCGGCGGCGTACGGTCGTACGGTCGCGGGGCGCGTCCGCGCATGGCCCGCGGAGCCGGTCGCGCTCCCTACCACGTCCTCGCGCCGGTTCGGTCCTTGCCGCGGACCGCGAGGCGCGCCACAAGCACAGTGACGAGGGCGTTGCCGGTTACGCGGAGGGCCGGGGCCCCGCGGCGCGGCGGAGCCGGTTGGCGATCGCCAGTCCCAGCCCCTCCTCCACCGGCAAGGACGCGACGATGAGGTCGCACCCCCGCTGGTCGAGCTCGCGCAGGAACCCGTACAGCCCGCGCGCGTAGGCGGCCATCGAACCGGGGACCGCCACCACGGCGTGCGCCTTCACCGGAGCGTCGGCGAAGGCGGGAGGAAGAAGGACACCCACCCGGTGCCCGAGCTCCTGCGCGAACTCCGCTTCGGCGACGACCTTCTCGGGCTCGACGAGGACGACCCGCGCACGCGGCGCGTAGTGCGACGGATGCTGGCCCGGCACCCGAATGCGGCTCGTCGCGGGGACCGCAAGCGGGAATCCCAACACCGCTTCGAGGTCCTCGCGGGTCACCCCACCGGGCCGAAGGACGCTCGGGGTGTCGCCCGTGGCGTCCACGATGGTCGACTCGACGCCGACCTCGCAGGGGCCGCCGTCCAGCACGAAGTCGACGGCGTCACCGAGCTCCGTACGGACGTGGTTCGCCGTCGTGGGGCTGACCGAGCCGAAGCGGTTGGCGGACGGGGCCGCGACGCCTCCGCCGAAGGCCGACAGCAGCGCGAGCGCGACGGGGTGATCGGGCACCCGTACGGCCACCGTCTCCAGGCCACCGGTCGTTTCGAGGGGCACGCGGGGACCGCGTCGCAGGACCAGCGTGAGCGGCCCCGGCCAGAACCGTTCGGCCAGCAGGCGCGCCGTCTCGGGCACGTCCTCGACCCAGTCGCCGAGGTGCTGCGCGCCGGCGATGTGGACGATCAGGGGGTGGGAGGGCGGGCGCCCCTTGACCTGGAAGACGCGTGCGACGGCGGCGGGGTTCTCGGCGTCGGCGCCCAGACCGTAGACGGTTTCGGTCGGGAAGGCCACGAGGCCTCCGGCGCGCAGCACGCCGGCCGCGTTCTCGATGTCACTGGTTCTTGCCGTCACCCTCGCAATCCTCTCACTGTTCCGCTCTCCGCATGTCGGGGTGTCGTCGGCGGCCGAGCAGGGCCGCAGGCGCCGTATGAGCGCCCGGCGCACGAAATCCGTCACAGCTTAGAACCGTGTACGCGGTGGTGGCGCGCCAGACCATGTAGCCGGGCGTGGGCGGTGAGCGGCACGGCCGCCCTCCTCGCGCAATACGCACCCCGAAATGCGTGCCGTACGCACTTCCGCTGATGTCAGGGACGTGAGCGATCGCGAGAATCGTCGTCATCGCGGTGATATGCGCCGATTTCCAGGAGCACCTCAGGCAGCCGTGCGCGGGGAGACGAATGAGATACGAATTGCTCGGGCCACTACGCGTGGTGGACGAGGAGACGCACACGATCAGCGCGCCCAAGGTCGAGACGCTGCTGGCCGCGCTGCTGATCCGGGCGAACCAGCCGGTGTCGACCGACGAGCTGCTCGACGAGCTGTGGGGCAACGAGCCCCCGAAGCGCGCTCGCGCCGCCCTGCACGTGTACATCTCGCATCTGCGCAAGAACTACGTACAGCCCGCGGTGGACGGGGCCGCCATCCGGACGCACGCCCAGGGCTACCTGCTGGAGACGGACCGCGCGTCGGTTGACGTGTTCCGTCTGCAGTGTCTGCACGCCGCGGGCCGGGACGAGGCGGACCGCGACCCGGAGCGGGCGCTGGAGTCCTTCGCCGCCGCCGCTGCCCTGTTCCGCGGGCCCGTGCTCGCCGGGATCGACAACGGGCTCATCGTCGGAACGTTCGCCCGCTGGGCCGAGGAGGTCCGGCTGGAGTGCCTGGAGGCGATCGCGATGTGCTCGCTGCGGCTCGGGCGGCACCGCGAGGTGATCGGCGACCTGTCGCGGTGGGTCGAGCAGTACCCGTTGAACGAGAACCTGCGCGAGCAGCTCATGCTGGCGCTCTACCGCTCCGGGCGGCGGGCCGAGGCTCTGGAGGTCTTCCAGTCGGCCCGGCAGGTGCTGCGGGAGGAGCTGGGGCTCGACCCCCGCGTGACCATGCGCCGGCTCCAGTTCGCGATCCTCTCCGCCGACGCGGATCTCGCCATCGCCGGATGAACGTGGTCCACGGCACGGATACGACGCGGAGAAACGACACGAGGGGCGAGCCGGCTGCGGACGGCTCGCCCCTCGCCATGGGGCGCGGGAGGGACGGCCCCTTCAGCCCCCGGCGGCGGGTGTGGCCCCCCGCGCGCCGGGGCGATACCAGAAGACCAGCGCGACAAGCAGGGCGATCACCAGGGCGCCGCAGGCCCAGAGGAACACCGACGAGATGGTCCCGGCGAGACCACCCGTGCCCTGCGAGAGCGGGATCAGCATCGCGGCCAGGCCGAGCGAGCCGCCGATCGTGAGCGCCGTCTGCAGCACCCCCGCGGCGACCCCGGCGTACTCCTGCGGCGCGGTGGTCAGGACGATCATGTTGAAGGGGATGATCGCCACGCCGACGCCGAGCCCCATGACGATGAGGGCGGGGAGCACGCCGCCGGCGTAGGTGCTGCCGCCGTCGAGGCGGGTCAGCCAGGCCACCCCGGCCAGCACCACGAGCAGGCCGACGACGGCACGCGTCTTGAGACCGATCGTGGCGATGTACTTGGTGAGGATCTGGGTGCTGACGAGCAGCGCCAGGCCGAAGGGCAGGATGGCCAGGCCGCTCTGCAGCGCGTTGAGGTGCAGCACGCCCTGGAGGTACTGGACCAGGTAGATCAGGAAGCTCGTGAGCACGGCCGCGAGCAGCAGCAGGGCGAGGAAGGCGCCGGCCCGCTCGCGGCCGGAGAAGAGGGCCAGGGGCAGCAGCGGCTCGGCGGCCCGCCGGTCCACCAGCAGGAGAACCACGGCCAGCACGACCGCGGCGCCGAGGGCGGTCAGCGTCCAGCGGTCGCCCCAGCCCTTCTCCGCGGCGTGGACGAGGCCGTACACGGCGGCGGCGAGGGTGGCGGTGCTGAGCAGCGCGCTCGGCAGGCCGAGCGGGCGGGACCGGGTCGCCTCGTCCCGCAGGCCGAGGGCCCGGGCGGCGACCGCTATGATGACCAGGCCGATGGGTACGTTCACCAGCAGGCTCCAGCGCCAGTCCCCCGCCCACGTGAGCACGCCGCCGAGGACCATGCCGGCGGAGGCGCCGAGTCCGGTCACCGTGGAGTAGAGGCCGAAGGCCCGCTGCTGCCGTTCCCCCTGGAAGACGATCGCCAGCAGCGCCAGCCCGGTGGGACCGGCGATCGCCGCGCCGGCGCCCTGCAGGACCCGGCCCGCGAGCAGCACCTCCACGTTCGGCGCGAGACCGGCGACCAGCGACGCCACCACGACCAGCCCGATCCCGGAGAGGAAGACCTTGCGGTGCCCGAGCACGTCGCCGAGGCGGCCGGCGAACAGCAGGAGGCCGCCGAAGGCGAGGAAGAAGCCGTTCGGCACCCACGATCCCCCGGCCACCGACAGGTGGAGGTCGGACTGGAGGGTCGGGAGCGCGACGTTCACGATCGTGCCGTCGAGCTGGAGCATGAACTCCGCCCCGACGATCGCCGCGAGCACGAGGGCCCAGGCGCGGTCGGCCCGCGGCACGCCGGCCGAGACGTCGCCGGAGACGCTTTCGGTGGTCATGGAACCTCCACGGTCCGCTGACAGGGGGAATCAGGGTGAGGCGACCTCAGGTTAGTGGGCGCATTTATACTGAGGTCGTCTCAGGTTAAGTGAGAGGATTTAACCTGAGGCGACCTCAGGATGTCAAGCGGGAGGTACCGGTGGACGGCAAGCCCTACATCGCCCAGCGCCCCAAGCGGGCCGACGGCCGGCGCAACTACGACGCGATCCTGGCCGCGGCCCGCAAGGCGTTCGAGAGCGCCGGGGCCGACGCCTCCCTGGAGGACATCGCGAGCCAGGCCGGCGTGGCGATCGGCACGCTGTACCGGCACTTCCCCACGCGGGCCTCGCTCGTGGAGGCCGCGACCCGGGACGGCTTGGAGAACCTGGTCGCCCACGCGGAGCGGCTGACCGCCGGGCCCGACCCGCTCGGCGCGCTGGTCGCCTGGATGCGTGAGGCGGTGGTCCACTTCAGCACCTTCCGCGGCCTGGTGGGCATCCTCGCGCAGAGCATGTACGACGAGGGCACGCCCTCCCACACGATGTGCAGCGCGATGCACCGCAGCGGCGCGGACCTGCTGCGCGCCGCCCAGGCGGCCGGCAGGGTGCGGCCCGACCTGACCCCCGACGAGCTGTTCGACCTCCTCAGCGGCGCCGCCTGGGTGCGCGAGCAGGCGACCCCCGACCGGGACGGCAGCGCCCGCTTCCTGGAACTGGTGCTGGAGGGCATCACCACACGGGACTGACTCTCCGCACAATCGCACCAGCCCTTCGTGAGACGTACGTCACAAAACCAACTAAGCAGCTAGGTAATGTAGAGTAAAAGGACATCCCGTCCCGCACAGCCGGATCGACGAAGACCGGCGCCCGAACCTCCGCCCTCTGCTCCCACGGGAAGTTTCGGCCCAGATGCGAGAAAGGAGCGCAATTAGGGCCGTAAAGCTCTTTTCGGTCACCAAATGCCTGGGGTCGTCACAGAAGATGAGCGTGTACGAAGACAGACTGACCGACACCGCGTCGACCAGGGTGGTGCGCACGGCCGAGTTCGACCTGCTGCGGTCCCTGACCCAGGAGCCCGGCTCCGAGGGGCGTCTCATCGCCGTCCTCGGGGAGCCGGGGTCCGGCAAGACCCACCTGTTGTCGGCGCTCGTCCGGGAGCGGCAGTGGACCGCCCTGCCCGCCACCGTCTACCGATGCTCCTCGGGCGACCGGGAGCGGGCGATGAACGCCGTCAGGAAGCTGCTGTGGCGGGCGCGCCGGGCCGGCGAACGCGAGGAGGGCGACCGGCCCGTGATCGGCCTCGCCCGCCGGCGCCACCGGCCCGACCGCGAGCTCGTGGTCATCGAGGACGCCCACCTCGCCGACGACCAGACGATCGGCGAGCTGGTGGGCATCGCCGGGGGCGACCCCGCGCCGCTGGTCGACGTGATCGTCTCGCTGCGCCCCCGCCAGACCCCCGACCGCCTGGCCGAGGCGGTGTCCGTCACCGCGGCCTTCGGACGCACCGTGCGGATCGAACTGGGGCCGCTCGACGACGAGCAGATGCTCGCCATGTCGCCCGTCCCCGCGCCGTACGAGCTTCGCCACCGCAGCGGCGGCAACCCGTTCAACCTCCGGGCACTGCAGGCGCTGGAGCACAGCGCCCGCTCGGGCGGCGACGGCGCGCTCGCGCCGTACGAGTTCGCCGTGATGAGCGAGGTGCGCGACCTGGCGCTCGCCGAGCGGTACGCGCTGCACGCCGCGGCGATCCTGCGCTCGCGGTTCGACGCGGACCTGCTCGCCGAGGTCGCCGAACTCGACCCGCTGGTGGCCTCCGCCGCGCTGCGCCGCCTCGTCCGCCGGGACCTGGTGCGGGTGGAGCCCATCGGGACGCTCTTCTCGATCAGGGACGAGGTATTCGGCACGCTGCTGCGCCAGATGATCGACCCCTGCTGGGCCGCGCAGGCCCACCAGCGGGCGCTGCACCGGCTGTCCGCCCGCGGGCAGGCCGGCACCCAGATCGGCTTCCACCTGGTCAGCTCCCTGTCGCGGGCCCGGGCGAGCGAGCTGGCGCAGATCGTGGACGCGTCCCAGGAGATCATGGAGACCGACGTCAGCGAGTGCGTCTCCTGGCTCACGCCGGTGCTCGGCGAGGCGCCTGCCTCGACCGAGATCGGAGCGCGGGCCCGGCTGGCGCTCAGCACGGCCTTCGGCCGCCTGGGACGGATGGCCGAGAGCCGCGACCTGCTGTTCGTGGTGCACGAGTCGGGCGCGGCCGTGGACCCGGCGGCGCTGGCGGAGCAGGTCGCGTTCGTCTCGGTGGTCGAGGGCGTGCTCAGTCAGGACGTGCAGACGCTCGACCTGCTCGGCGACCTCCTCAGGCGGCCCGACCTGCGCGACTCCCCCGTCTGGCCGCGGCTGGTCCTGGCGCGCGGCTTCCGCGTGTCGATGCTGGGCCGTACGGCCGGCCGGGCCGAGACGGAGCCCGCGCTGCGCGCGGCGCGGGCCGCCGGCGACGACCCGGTCGCCGCGGGGCTGCTCGGGCTCGGCGCGCTGGCGTCGGTCGCCGCCGGAGACGTGGAGCGGGCCCTGGCCGAGGCCGACGCCGCCGCCGAGTCGCTGGACCGCACCCCCGAGCACCTGATGGCGCGCCACATCGAGTGCCTGCTGCTCGCCGGGCTCGCCTACATCTACCTCGGCCGCAACGCCGACGCCCAGCGGCAGGTCGGGCGAGGCGTGGAGATCGCCCGGCGGCGCCAGCGGCCGTTCCTGCTGCCGACGCTCCTGGTGCTGCTCAGCGAGGCCGAGCGCCACCTCGGCCGGCTCAGGCAGGCCAGGGACGCGGCCGACGCGGCCATCGTCGAGTCCGATGCGGGCAACCCGCTGCGGCACGCCCAGGCGGTCGCGCTGAAGTCCGCCGCCGAAGTGTGGATGCAGCCCCCGGGCAGCGGGCGGGCCAAGTCGCTCGCCCAGCAGGCGCTGGCGCAGCAGGCGCTGACCGGCGCGCACGTGAACGGCAGCGCCTCGATCGCGGCGCTGACGCTGGCCAAGTGCGCCTGGCTGGACGGCGACCCGGCCCACTGCGTCACGCTCCTGCTCAACGAGGGCCGGGGCGCCGACATGCGGGTGATCCCTTCGGGCAGCCGCCTCACGATCTGGGAGACGCTCTGCGCCGCCGGGATGGACGCGGGCATGCCCCTGGACGACTGGGCGCGCCGGGCCCAGGAGCACGCCCAGGCCGTGCCCGTGCCCCCCAACCTGGCGTACGCCGCCATGACCCGCGGCCACCTGCTGCGCGTGCAGGGGTCGCCGGGCGAGGCGGTGCGGTGCTACCGCGAGGCGGCCGACCTGTTCGCCTCGGTCGGCATGCCGGTGGAGCAGAGCTACGCCCTGGGGCAGGCGGCGCGGGCGCTCGGCGAGCAGGGCCGCGCCGAGCAGGCGGCCCACACGGTACGGCTCGCCGCCGAGATCGCGCGGCGGTCGGAGGCGGTGACCCTGCTCGACTGGCTGGGCCGGCGGACCGGCGGGCCGCCCGCGGCCGTCGCCCCGCACTCCGGGGCGCGGCAGGAGGTGTTCGGGCGACTGGAGGTGTTCGGCCGCCTGACCCACCGGGAACGCGAAATCGCGTTGCTCATCTGTTCGGGAATGAAACGGCGGGACATCGCCGACCGGCTCACGATAAGCATGCGAACGGTCGACGTCCACCTGACCCGCATTTACCGCAAGACCGGGGTCAGCTCGCGCATGGAACTCGCGCTGGCGATTCAGCGGAAGACGGCCGGGCAGGAATACGCGGCCCGCTTTTAGGGTCGCTTGAGCGCCTCCTTTTAGTGTCGGAACACGTTGTTTCCGCCCCGGGAGGCGAATATGGATCTGCGCGCGCTGTCCGACCGGATCGCGCCGGTGCACGAAGCGGTGAGCTCCTTCCTGCTGCCGTTCCTGGCCGCGCCGCCGGAGACCACCTCCGACCGGGTGGGGGCCCTCGCCCGGCCCGGCCGGTCGCTCATCCTGCGCGACCTCACCGAGAAGGTGGTGGAGTACCGCTCCAACAACGCCGACCCCACCGGGACGACCCCGACCGAGAAGGACTTCGCAACGGTCAGACTGGAGATCTTCGGCCCGGACGGCGAACCGCTCGGCGAGACGACCGGCGCGGGCCGCATGCTCTACAAGCAGGAGCACGACGGCCACTTCATCGCGTACTTCGGCGAGGAGATCCGGCTGCGGGACGGCAACGTCATCCGCTCCGGCGGCCTGGTGGACGACGCGCGGCTGACGGCGGGCGAGGCCGCGCACTTCCCGGCCGTCGTCGTCGCCGGGCCGCTGCGCGGGGCCGTCGGCGTCCGCTGGTTCCGCCCGCTGGTCAAGGAAGCCCACGACGCGTACGAGTCCGCGATCGTGGTCTACCGGTAGCGGAGGGACGCCATGACTCTGACCCGGCTGCCCGCCCGCAGAATCGGCTCCCTGACGGTCGGCGCCCAGGGGCTCGGCTGTCTCGGCATGTCCGAGTTCTACGGTCCGGTCTCGGAGGCCGAGGCGATCGCGACCATCCGGCGCGCCCTCGACCTCGGCGCCACCCTGCTCGACACCGCCGACGTGTACGGCCACGGCGCCAACGAGGAACTGGTCGGCCGCGCCGTCGCCGGGCGCCGCGAGTCGGCGGTGGTGGCGACCAAGTTCGGCGTCGTGCGCCCCGGCCCCGGCGTCGGCTCGGGGGTTCGGGGGGACGCGCCGTACGTGCGGCGGGCGTGCGACGACTCCCTGCGGCGGCTCGGCCTCGACCACGTCGACCTGCTCTACCTGACCCGGATCGACACCGAGGTCGGCGTCGAGGAGACGGTCGGCGCGATGGCGGAACTCGTGGCCGCGGGGAAGGTGCGCGAGATCGGGCTGTGCGAGGCGGCGCCGGAGACCATCAGGCGCGCCGCCGCCGTGGCCCCGATCGCCGCGCTGCAGACGGAGTGGTCGCTGTGGTCCAGGGACATCGAGCGGCGCGTGCTCCCCGTGTGCCGTGAACTCGGGATCGCCGTGGTGCCGTACGCGCCGCTCGGCCGGGGCTTCCTCACCGGCACCGTACGCTCCCGGGACCGGTTGGACGACGGCGACTTCCGGAGCTTCGGCCTGCCCCGGTTCTCGGCGGAGAACCTCCCCCGCAACCTGCCACTCGCCGACCGCCTGGGCAAGCTCGCCGAGGAGTTGCGGATCACCCCGGCCCAGCTTGCGCTGGCCTGGCTGCACCACCAGGGCGAGGACGTCGTCCCGATCCCCGGCGCGAAGCGGCGGGCCCATCTGGAGGAGAACGTCGACGCGGTGTTCCTGAGCCTGTCCCGGGCCGACCTGGCGGCGGTCGAGGCCGCCGTGCCGGCGGACGAGGTGCACGGAACCCGTTGGAACGAGCAGAGCATGCGTTTCGTCGATCTCTGACGCGTGCCGCGTCACCGGGCGGAATCGGGGGCGCGCACGCGGCGGAGATCGCCGCAGGCTCGCCGAGCCCGGCGAGCCGGAGGAGCGGAGCCGCGGGAGGGGCGGCGCCGCGGGAGGTCGTCCCGCGGCGCCGCCCCTCGCCCGTCAGTCCGCGGGCGCGGTTTCCGGGGCGGCCGCGTCGGACGAGGCCGCCACGGCGGCGGTGCGGAGGATGGCGATGGCGCGGGACGGGCACAGGTCCTCCGCCACCTCCACCTCCCGGCGCCGCTCCTCCCCCGGCTCCGCGTCCAGCACCACCACCAGCCCGTCCTCGCCGTGGTCGAAGACGTCCGGCGCGCTGATCGCGCAGTGCCCGGCGGCCATGCAGCGGCTCCGGTCGGCGGTCACCTTCATCGCTTCTCCTCTCCCGCCCCTGCCGGGGCTCACCACTCGATCGGCAGGGTGTGGACGCCCTGCATCGTGCCGCCGCTGCGCGTGGGCAGCGCCTCCAGCGGGACGCCGAGCCGCAGGTCCGGGATCCCCTCGAACAGGACGGAGAAGGCGACCTCCAGCTCCATGCGGGCGAGGTTCTGCCCGAGGCACTGGTGGATGCCGAACCCGAACGTCAGGTGCTGGCGGCCCGACGCGGCGTTCCCGCCGCGGGTGCGGTGGACGTCGAACTCGTACGGCCGGGGGAAGACGGCGGGGTCGCGGTTGGTCATCGAGGACGAGACCAGGACGCCGTCCCCTGCCCTGATCACCTCTCCGTCGATCTCGATGTCCTCGGTCGCCACCCGGACGCCGGAGACGTCGGTGATGGAGACCAGGCGCAGCAGTTCGTCGACGGCGGCGGGCAGGACGCCCGGGTCCGCGCGGAGCGCGGCGAGCTGCTCGGGGTGCTCCAGCAGCGTGACGACGCCCAGCGCGATCATCTGGGAGGTCGTGTCGTGCCCGCCGATGAGCAGCGCGAGCGCGATGCGCAGCAGGTCCTCGCGGGTCAGGTCGCCGTCCTCGTCGACCTCGCCCGCGAGCCGGCTCAGCACGCCGGCGCCGCCGGGCTCGCGCTCCTTGCGCGTGATCAGGCCGTCGAGGTAGTCCCACAGCTCCCGGCCCGCCCTCTCGGCGTCCTCGGCCGACTTGGCCTGCAGCAGCCCCACCGTCTTCGCCTCGAAGAACTCGTGGTCGTCGTACGGCACGCCGAGCAGCTCGGAGATCACCATCGAGGGGATGGGCAGCGCGTACGCCTCGACGAGGTCCACCGGCGGCCCCGCCCTGAGCATGTCCGCCACCAGCCGCCTGGCGAGGTCCTCCACGTGCGGGCGCATGGCGCGCACCTGCTTCAGGCTGAAGTCCGGGGCGAGCAGCCGGCGGTGCACGTCGTGGACGGGCGGGTCGAACCCGATGATCGCGATGGGCTTGAAGATGGGCGCGTCCAGCCGGGGCAGGACGGCGGGGAAGTCGTCGCGGGACCGGTCGGCCGACATGCGCGGGTCGGCGAGCAGCCGGCGGGCCTGGCTGTGGCCGGTGACCATCCAGATCCACCTGCCGTCCCAGAGCCGGACCCGGTGGAGCGGCCCCTGCCGCCCCAGGTCCTGGTAGCCCGGGGACGGCTGCCAGGGGCAGGCCCGGTCCTGCGGGTAGGCGAACAGGTCCTCGTTCGCGGTGGTCGTCGGAGCGTTCACGTGGGGGTACCTCGGTTCCTTCCGTGTCGAAGCCGGTCTCGAAGTGGTGAGGGTGCGTCCCGGTCAGGCGGTGGGCTCGGGCGAGCGGGCTCCCGGCAGCGGCGCGGCCCCGTGCCCGCCGACGGGCCTCGCGCCGGCCCAGGCCCGCATCGCCGGCTCCTCGACGAACCGCGTCAGCCCCCAGGCCAGCAGCGTCGTGACCCCGAACAGGGCCGTGACGAGGAACAGGGCGGACGGCGCGTCCCACGTCCGGCCGGCCCCGAGGGCGACGTGGGAGTACGTCAGGACCAGGTAGTGGACCAGGTAGGAGGCGTACGAGATGCCGCCGAGCCAGACCAGCGGGCGGGAGCGGAACGGGCTGAAGCGCCGCCGGTGGTCGGCGACGGCGACCGCGGTGATGAGCAGGGCGATCGGCAGCGCGACGGGCGCGGTGAGCCCGTAGACGGTCGGCCACAGGAACATCTGCAGGCCGAAGGCGGCGGCGAGGATCGCCAGCGCGGGCGCCCAGCCCAGCCGGATCCACCGGCCGGTGACCACGATCCTGGCCAGCAGGATGCCGAGGACGAAGTCCAGCGCCCGGGTCGGCGGGAACGACACGAGGAACCAGTTCTGGGTGAGCGACATCTCCTGGCCGGGCAGCTTCGGCGTCCCCGGCAGGACCGCGAGGGCGATCGCGGGCAGCACGGCGATCACCACGGCCACCGCGCCGGCCGCCGGCCACAGCCGCGCGGCCGGGATCCGCCGGACCAGCCGGTACAGGAACGGGAACGCCAGGTAGAACAGCACGTCGCAGGCGAGCGACCAGGTGACCACGTTGATCGAGAGGATGAAGTCGGCCCGGGGCAGCCAGGTGTGCACGAGCAGCAGGCTCGGCAGCGCCGTCAGGAGGTCGACGGACTGGCCGGCCCAGAGGGCGAGCCCGAGCGCGGCGAGCCAGGTGACGACGTGGTTGGGGTAGACCTTGACGAGCCGCCGCCGCCACAGGCGGGCGCGCGGCTCGCCCTCCCGGACCGACCAGGTCAGCACGAACCCGCTCAGCACGAAGAAGAACTCCACGCCGAGCCAGCCGGAAGTGAAGGCGTAGGTCTGGAGCGAGGCCGCGACGTCCTGGTGGAAGTAACCCAGCACGCAGGCGTGGCAGACGAACACGAGGAACGCCGCGACGAATCTCATTCCGGTCAGCGAGGGGAGAGGAGAGGCTTCCTGTGCCGTTTCTGTCATTTACGTCCGCCTGTTTCGGTTGTGCGTGAGCCATGGACCCCGGTGGGGCCCGGCGGATGGGGATCAGCCCTCGGAGGGGCCGTCGCCGATCCGGATCGCCCGCGACGGGCAGAGGTAGGCCGCCTTGCGGACCCGGTCCTCCAGCTCCGGCGCGACCTGCGGGGTGAGGACCACGACCAGGCCGTCCTCGTTCTGGTCGAAGACCTCGGATGTGGCGGCCATGCAGCGGCCGCCGCTGATGCAGCGCTCCTGGTCGGCCGACACCCACACGGCCGTCACCACGCGACCGGGAGTTGGAGCACCCGCTGCACGGTCCCCGCGCCGAGGATGGGCAGCTCGCCGACCGGGGCGGCCAGCCGGATCCCGGGTATCCGGGTGAACAGCTCCTTGAACGCGACCTCCAGCTCCAGCCGGGCGAGGTTCTGGCCGAGGCACTGGTGGATGCCGAAGCCGAACGTGAGATGGTGGCTGTCCTCGCGCAGGACGTCGAGCTCGTCGGCGCGCTCGTGCACGGCCGCGTCGCGGTTGGCCAGCGTCCCGGAGACGAGCACGCCCTCCCCCGCACGGATGAGGTGGCCGGCGATCTCGATGTCGCCCTTCGCGACCCGCGTGGCGACGAGGTCGGTGGTGGCGATGTAGCGCAGCAGCTCCTCGACCGCGCCCGGGAGCCGGTCGGGGTCCTCGCGCAGCAGCGCGAGCTGCTCGGGGTGCTCCAGCAGCGTGATGACGCCCAGCGCCAGCGAGGAGGAGGTGGTCTCGTGCGCGGCGATGAGCAGCACCAGCGCGATCGACACCAGCTCGTCGTGGCCGATGTCGCCGGTGACGACGCGCTCGCGGACCAGCGTGCCGAGCAGCCCGTCGGACGGGTCCTTGATCTGCTCGGCCACCAGCCGGTCGATGTAGTCGAACAGGTCCTGCGCCGCCGTCGCCGACTCCTCCTCGGTGCCGAGCATCACCTTGCCGCTGGCGTCCTGGAAGAAGTCGTGGTCCTCGTACGGCACGCCGAGGTGTCGGCAGATGACCAGGGACGGCAGCGGCACCGCGAGCAGCGGCACCAGGTCGGCCGGCGGGCCGTGCTCGACGATCCGGTCGACGAATCCCGCGACGATCCGCTCGATCTCCGGCCGCATCCGGCGGACCGACTTGAGGCTGAAGTGGGGGTTGAGGTAGCGGCGGTAGACGTCGTGGACGGGCGGGTCCATCGCGATGAGGGCAAGCGTGCGGGCGATCTGCGAGCGGAACCGGGGCGCCACGATGGGGAACCCGGGATGGGTGCGCTGCGAGGACAGGTTCGGGTGGGTGAGGATCTCCCGGGACTCCCGGTATCCCGTCACCATCCACGCCTCGCGCCCGTCGAAGAGGGTCACCTTGAGCACCGGTCCCCGCTCTCCGATCTCGCGGTAGCCGGCGGGCGGCTCGTAGGGACAGGTGCGCTTCTGCGGGTACGGCGGAGCTTCCGTCATTTCCCTTTTCCTTCGGCGAGAGAGAGGGACCGGACGTCATTCGTTGCCGGACGACGCCGCGATGTTAAGCAGCCGGGCAATTCAGGAACAAGGCGAATTAAGCGCCGCTTCAGAATGGCTTATGGGCCGGTCACGCCCGCCCTCCCGGAACGCGACGGAAACGGGACGAGAAACGGGGAACCGCGTCGATGAGCGCTTTCGTGTACGGATGCTCGGGATGGTCGAATACCTTTTCCATTTCGCCGCTCTCCACCACCCGGCCGTCTTTCATCACCACCACACGGTGGCTCAGCCGGCGGATGACACCGAGATCGTGCGAGACGAACACGTACGCCACGCCGAGCCGCTCCTGGACGTCCTCCAGCACGTCGAGGACCTGGGCCTGGATGGACGCGTCGAGCGCGGAGACCGGCTCGTCGCAGACGATGACCTGCGGTCCGGGGGCGAGCGCGCGGGCGATGGCGAGGCGCTGCCGCTGCCCCCCGGACAGCTCCCTGGCGCGCCGGCCGAGCACGTCAGGGGCGAGTCCGACGTGCTCCAGCAGCAAAGCCACCCGCCGGTCGCGCTCCTCGCGCGGCGTGCGGTCCGCCCGCAGCGGCTCCTCCAGGATCTGCCGGGCGGTGTAGCGGGGGTCGAAGGACGACAGCGGGTGCTGGTAGATCATCTGCACGCCGCGCCGCGCCGCGCGCCGTTCCGGGCCGCGCAGCCCGTCCCAGGGCCGCCCGTCGAGCAGCACGCGCCCGGCGTCCGGTTCCAGCAGGCCCATGAGCAGCCGGCCGAGGGTGGTCTTGCCCGAGCCGGACTCGCCGACGACGCCGAGGGTCTCCCCGGCCCCGACCGTGACCGACACGTCCTCCACGGCGGTGAACTCGCCCCGTCCCGGCAGGGTGTAGCGCTTGACCAGGCCCTCGGCGCGCAGCACCTCGCGGGCCGTCCCCGCGGCCTCCGGCGCGGAGGGGCTCACGCGTCCCGGCCGAGCCCCGCGCGCGTGCCCGGCGACCGCGCCCACGAGCGTCTTCGTGTGCGGGTGTGACGGCGACTCCAGCACCGCGGCCGCCGGGCCGTCCTCGACGAACCGCCCGTCCTTCATCACGTACACGTGATCGGCGATCTCGGCGACCACGCCGAGGTCGTGGCTGATGAGCAGCACCGCGGTGCCGTCGCCCACGCGCTCGCGCAGCAGCGCGAGCACCTGACGCTGCACGGTGGCGTCCAGGGCCGTCGTCGGCTCGTCGGCGATGAGCAGGTCGGGCCGCGCGGCGAGCGCCGAGGCGATGAGCGCGCGCTGGCGCAGCCCTCCGGAGAGCTGGTGGGGGTACTGCCGCGCACGGCTTTCGGGGGCGGGGATCCCCGCCTCCCCGAGCAGCCGCACGACCTCGGCGTCCACCTGCCGTCCCGGCACGATCCGGTGGGCGCGCAGCGGCTCGGCGACCTCCGCGCCCACGCGGCGCAGCGGGTCGAGCGAGCCCAGCGCGTCCTGCAGGACGAACCCCACCCGGCGCCCGCGCAGCGCCCGCCAGGCCCGTCCCCGCACCTGGCGGAGGTCGGCGCCGTCGAACGCCAGCTCGGCCGCGCCGACCCGCGCGCCCTCCCCCGCGAGTCCGACGAGGCTGCGGGCCGTGACGCTCTTGCCCGAGCCCGACTCGCCGACGATGGCGACGACCTGCCCGCGGTCGACGCGGAACGACACGCCCCGCACCGCCTCCACCACCCCGTGGCGGGTGGGGAAGCGCACCGTGAGGTCCCGTACGGCGACGAGGGGGCCGCCGCCCGCCGGCGTCACGAGAGCCTCCCCTCGACGCGGCGGTTGAGGTGCTGCCCGACGAACGTGACGGCCAGCACCGCGACCGTGATGGCCACCCCGGGGAACACGGCGGGCCACCAGGCGAGCGCGAGGAACTCGCGGCTGTCGGAGAGCATGGCCCCCCACTCGGCCGTCGGCGGCCGCGGGCCGAGGCCCACGAAGCTCAGCGAGGAACTCGCGACGATCATCGCGCCGAGGCTCACGGTGGCGAGCGCCAGGACCGGGCCCGCCGCGTTGGGCAGCACGTGCCGGGCCACCACCTGGGCCCGCGACCAGCCGAACCCGTGGGCGGCCTCGACGTACTGGGCCGAGCGCAGGCGGATCACCTCGCTGCGCGCCACCCGGGCGAAGCCGGGCATGGAGACCACGGCGAGCCCGACGGCTGCGGTGCCGCTCCCCGGACCGAGCACGGCCACGACGAGGAACACCAGCAGCAGGCCGGGGACGGACAGGACCACGTCGAGCGACCGGCTGAGCACCTGGTCGGCGACGCGGCCGAGCTGGGCGGCGGCGACCCCGATCACGACGCCCGCGGCGAGCGCCAGCAGGACCGCGCCGGTCCCGATGAGCAGGGACGGCCGGGCGCCGTACACGATCCGGGCGTACAGGTCGCGGCCGTTCTGGTCGGTGCCGAGCCAGTGCTCGGCGCTCGGCGGGTGCAGCGGGGCGTTCAGGTCCGCCGCGTCCGGGTCGATCCCGGTGAACAGCGACGGCACCGCCGCCATGACGGCCAGCACCACCAGCACGGCCGTCCACGGCCACAGGCTCCTGGGCATCGGCTACCTCCCCGCGTCCCGCGTCCGGGGGTCGATCACCCAGGTGAGGATGTCGACCGCGATGGTCACCAGCACGAACGCGACCGCCGTCACCAGGACGACCGCGATGACCATGGGCATGTCCTTGTTCGCCACGGCCGACAGCGCCAGCCGTCCGATGCCCTGCCGGGAGAAGACGATCTCGATGATGACCGCGCCGCCGATCAGCGAGCCGGCGATCCACCCGAGCAGCGTGGTGACGGGGAGCAGGGCGTGGCGCAGCACGTGGCGCAGGCGCAGGGCCGCCTCGCCGATGCCCCGGGCGCGTGCGGTCACCACGAACGGCTCGTCCATCGCGCGCAGCAGCCCCTCCCGCAGCACGCCTGCCACCACGGCCGCGGGCCCGGCGGCCAGGGCGGCGGTCGGCAGGACCAGCCCGGCCGGCGAGGAGGATCCGATGGCGGGGAACCAGTGCAGCGTGAAGGAGAAGACGGTCAGCAGCAGCAGCCCGAGCCAGAACGGGGGCAGGGCCACGACCAGCGACTCGGCCGACGCGAACAGCGAGCGCACCCACGCCCGGCGGTTCGCGCTCACCACGCCGTGCACCACCGCCGCGACGGCCGTGGCCAGCAGGGTGGTCGCCACCAGCAGCAGCGTGCCGGGAAGCTGGGCGGCGATCTCGTCCCACACCGGCCTGCGCAGCACGTACGACTCGCCGAACTCGCCGCGGACGATCCGGCCGAGGTAGGTGAGGTACTGCAGCGGGAGCGGGTCGTCGAGCCCGTACTCCGCGATGATCGCCGCCCGCACCTCGGGGCCCACCGCGGAGCGCGCGAGCAGGACGTCGGCGGTGCTGCCCGGCATGACCTGCAGCAGCACGAACGTCACCGTCACCGCGCCCCAGAGCACTCCGGCCGAGGCGGCCAGGCGCACCAGCACGAGGCGCACGAGCGTCTTCCGGCCCCGGCCGGAGCGGCGGCCGTTCCGCGCCGCCGCCGCCCCGGCCGGGGACGTCTTCAGGACGCCAGCCATATGCCGGACAGGTCGGGGGTGCCGTCGACGTTGAACCGCACGTCGCGGACGCCCTCGCGCGCCGCCAGGGTGGACAGCGGCGAGTAGATCGGCAGGACCGCCGCGTCCTCGGTGATCCTCCGCTGCACCTCGGCGTAGACGCCGAACTGCTCGGCCTGGTCCTTGGCGCCGAGCGCCCGCTTGAACGCGGCCTCCGTCTCGGGGTTGTCGTACCTGGCCATGTTGTTGCTGATCCCGCGCTTGGGCGTGGGGATGTTGTCGGCGCCGAACAGCACCCGCAGCACGTCGGGCCCGGGCGAGGAGAAGCTGGTGTCGATCAGGTCGTAGTCGCCGGCCAGCAGGCGGTTGACGAAGGTGCCGCCGTCGAGGTTCTCCTCGACGAGCTCGACGCCGAGTTGCTTGGCCGCGGCCTGGATCTGCACCGCGAGGTTGCCGACCGACGGGTCCGACCACATGTGGCGCAGGGTCAGCCTCTTGCCGTCCTTCGTCCGGTAGCCCTGCGCGTCCCGCTGCGTCCATCCGGCCTGGTCGAGCAGCCGGTTCGCCTCGGCGGGGTCGTAGCCGTACGCGGCGGCCACCGAGTGGTCGTAGCCCGGGGTGCTGGCCGACAGCGGCCCGTCGGCGCCGTCGTACACGCCGAAGTAGACGTTCTTCACGATCCGCCGCCAGTCGATGCCGGCGCGCAGGGCCTTGCGCACGTTCACGTCGCTCAGCGGGCCCTTCGCCGTGTTCGGCCAGTAGCTGTAGTTGGCGCCGGGGAACCGGGTCGTGTGCAGGGCGAAGCCGGGCGTGTTCTTCAGCGTGCCGATGCCGGCCGGGGCGAGGCCCGTGACCGCGTCGACCTGACCGCTGGTGAGCGCCCCCAGGCGGGCCGAGTTGTCCGGCACGACCGTGACCTCGATGCGGTCGAGCAGCGCGGGACCGCCGCGGGCCGCCCCCTCGGGCGCCCACGCGTACGCCGGGTTCCTGACGTAGTCGATGCCCTTCTGCGGGGTGAACCCGCCGTCGCTCTTGAACGGCCCGGTGCCGACGACGACGGCGCACAGCTTCGAGGCCGGTCCCTTCAGCGTGGCCGGGGACTCGATCCCGAGGTTGGGCTGGGCGAGCGCGGACAGGAACCCGGAGTCGGGCCGCTTCAGCTTCACCTCGACCGTCAGCGGATCGACGGCCTTCGCCGACTCGTACGCCGCGATGAGGCTGCCGGCGAGCAGCGACTTGGTCTTCGGGTCGACCACGTGGTCGAGGTTCGCCACCACCGCCGACGCGTCGAACTTCCGCCCGTCGGTGAAGGTCACGCCCTCGCGCAGCCGGAAGGTGTAGGTGAGCCGGTCGTCGGAGACCGTCCACTCACGGGCGAGCCAGGGGTGCAGGCCGCCGCGCGGGTCCTGGTAGACCAGCGAGTCCACGAGCGGCCGGGTCAGCAGCCGGGCCGACTCGGTCGGGCTCTGGTGGGGGTCCAGGCACTCCGGTTCCTTCTCCACCGCCAGGCGCAGGGTCCCCCCGCTGCGGGGGGACGCGACGCCCGCCCCGCCACCGCTCGCCGCGCCTCCGGCGACGCGGGCCGTCCCGTCCGCATCGGAGGAGCAGCCGGCGGCGAGAGCCAGCACCAGCATGGCGGCCCCCGCCGTCACGGCGGGGGCGGTGGTTCCGCGCCTCCTGGTGGTTCCGGGCCTCCTGGCAGCACCCATGTTCGTCTCATTCCTCGCCACGTCGCTCACGGCCGGAAGGGATCTCCGGCCCGTACACACAGTGGTGGCCGGTTCTAAAGCGGGACTGAACCGGCGGCGGCGCGGCCGTGCGGGACTACAGGGACGAGACGATCTTGGCGACGAGTTCGTAGGAGCGGATCCGGGCCTGGTGGTCGGGCACCTGCGTGAGCACGAACAGCTCGTCGGCGCGGGTGCGGCGCAGGAGGTCGCCGAGCCGGGGGGCGATGCGCTCGGGGCTGCCGACGAACTGGGGGTCGATCTTCTCGCGCAGGAACCGCTCCTCTGCGGCGGTGAACCGGTGGGCGGCCGTCTCCTCCTCCGTCGGCAGGACGGTGGCCGGGTCGACCGTGCGCATGAGGATCTGGCCGTACACGAAGGAGGCGGCGAGCCGGTGCGCGCGCTCGTCGCTGTCGTTCGCGACGGCGATCACGGCCACGCAGGCGTGCGGTTCCGCCAGGGCCGGAGAGGGCCGGAACGCCTGCCGGTACGCCTCCAGCGCCTCCGGCGCCCCGCCGCCCACGATCGCGTGCGCGTACACGTACGGCAGGCCGAGCCGGCCGGCGTAGGCGGCGCTGGAGGCGCTCGACCCGACCAGCCAGATCTCGGGCGGGGTGCCCGGCTCGGGGATCGCGCGCACACCGCCGCTGCCGCCGGCGAAGTACTCGTTCAGCTCGCGCAGCGCGTCGTCGAAGTCGAGCCGGCGCGGGTCGCCGAGGCGGGCCGCGGCCTCCCCCGAGCCGCCGGGCGCGCGGCCGAGGCCGAGGTCGACCCGCCCGGGGTGGAGCCCGGCCAGCACGCCGAACTGCTCGGCCACCACGTACGGCGAGTGGTTGGGCAGCAGCACCGCGCCCGAGCCGACCCGGATCGTGGAGGTCGCCGCGAGGATGGAGCCCGCGAGCACGGCCGGGCTGGAGGTCGCGAGCGCGGGCGTGTTGTGGTGTTCGGCCACCCAGTAGCGCCGGTAGCCCAGGGCCTCCACGGCCCGGGCCAGGTCGACGGAACGGCGCAGCGCGTCGCCCGCGGTGTCGCCGCGCCAGACGGGGGCGGTGTCGTGCACGGAGACGGCGATTCCCTCGGCCAACGTCCTCTCCTTCGCAAGGGTGATAGAGGGGGTCAACGGGACGTATCCGGAGGTTTCCTCACTTTACGTCGCGGCACAGTCAACCTGAGGTAGCCTCAGATTGTCAACGCCTCTGGGGACGCCTCCGGGACCACCGGGCCCTCGGCGTGCAGCGTGAGATGGGCGGGCACGCCGACGATCTCGCCGAGGTCGTGCACGAACCGCGCCCCCTCCTCCACGGGCGCGAAGCCGTAGTGCGGATAGAGATCGCGGACCTTGCCGTTCTTGGCGGTCGGCAGGTAGCGGCCGTGGACCTCGGCGAAACCGGCCTCCCGGGCCGCGTGGAGCACCGCCGACAGCACCGCCTGCTCGATGCCGCGGGAGAAGACCCGGCAGCTCAGCAGGAAGTTCTCGATCACCAGGCCCTCCGGCCTGGCGCGCAGGAAGACCGCGCCGACGACGCCGTTGCTCCCGAAGCGGTCCGCCGCCGAGATCGCCAGCACCCGGGAGCCGGGCCGCTCCGCCCGCTCCCGGACCTCCTCCGGCGACAGGCGCTCGGTGGTGAGGTTGAACTGGTTGGTCCGCAGCGTGATCTGGGAGAGCCGCGCGATCTCCCCCGGCTCCGCGGGGGCCAGCCGTACGGACACGTCCAGGCCGGCCAGGAACTCCTCGGCCGAGCCGGCGGCGGCGAGGAACTCCGACCGCGCCGCCTCCTCGTGGTAGCGGCGGGTCCGCGCCCGGTCCTCCGCGGTGATCTCGGTCGTGGTGAACCATCCGTCGGCGAGCAGCGTCGCCGCGTGCAGCGCCGGATCGTCGCCCAGATGCACCACGACGGTCTCCGGAAGCTCGGCCGCGACGGCGGCGCACTCGTGCACGCTGTCGTCGGCGAAGACGACGCTGTCGCCGCCGAGGTTGAGACCCTCGGCCAGCGCGCGCAGGTTCACCGGCTTGGGGCTCCAGTTGGCCAGGATCCGGACGAAGTCGTCCTCGCGCAGCAGCATGCCGGGATGGTCGCGCAGGGCGGCGAGCACCGTGTCCCGGTCGTTCTTGCTGACCGCGGCGAGCAGCACGCCCTGGGAGGCGAGCTGCTTCGCCACGCCCTGGAAGCGGCGGAAGGCCTCGCCGCGCGGGCCGTGCCCGACCTCGATGCCCTCCACGCCGTCGTCGCCGAGGATCCCGCCCCACAGCGTGCCGTCCAGGTCGAGGGCGAGCACCTTCCTGGCCCGCCCGGTCCTCGCTCTGACGAGGTGGCCCAGCTCCCGCGCGTACGCGCCGAGCAGCCCGTCGGACAGGTGCGCGCCGGCGTAGGTCTCGAAGCGGGGGTCGCTCAGCTCGGTCGCGGCCGACAGCAGCGGGTCGACGTCCACCACGACCACCCGGTCGGCGGACGCGCCGAGCTCCAGCAGCTCGGCGTTGGCCCGGCGCCAGGCCGCGCCCAGCCGGGCCCGCGACCTGTGGTCGAGCAGCCGCGCCTGCCACAGGCGGGGCAGCGGCACGGTGTTGAGCACGAGCGCCCCCGAGCCGCTCTCGCCGTACCGCGCGGCCAGCCCCCGCCACAGGGCCAGCTTCTCCGCGAGCACGCGCTCCACGTCCTCGACCGTGAACGGCACGCCCACCTCGTCGAACACGGTCGCGTGGTCGAGCACGCAGACCACGAGGTCGGGCTTCTCGGCGTACAGCTCGCTGCCGGGGTCGCCCAGCTCGAAGACGTACGAGCCGAAGCCGGTGAGCCGGACGGACGGCACGTATCCGTGGCGGGCCAGCTCGCCGACGAGCGCGACGCGCAGCGCCTCCAGCGTGCCGTGCCCGGTGACGGTCACCCGCACGGCCGGCAGCCGCGGATGGAGTTCGCGGGCGGCGTCCAGGTCGGCGCGGGCGAGCAGCCGCGCCGCCCGGGCGGCGTCCTCGGCCGACATCGCGGCGAGGAGCGGGCCCACTTCGTCGAAGCGCTCGGCGAGCGCCCCGTCCCGGTGCAGCCCGCGCAGCCGCGCGAGCGCGGCGGAGGTGTCGGTGGTCATCGAGGCTCCATGGCGTCGTGCTCGGATCGTCGCTGCAGCAGCTCGTCCAGGCGGGCGGCCAGCTCGTGGGCCATGCGGTGGTCGAGCACCAGGCCGGGCGGCACGTTCACGCCGGTCTCGCGGGAGATCCGCCCGGCGATCTCCAGCGCGCCGAAGGAGGTGATGCCCGCCTGGGTGAGGTCGTCGTGCGGGCCGACCGACCCGGCGGCATGTCCGAGGGCGCCGTCCACGGCCGCGAGGACCATGGCCAGCAGCACGCCGTGCCGCTCCGCGGCGGGCACGCCGTCGAGCGGGGACGACGCCGGCGCCGGGATCTCGCCGGGCCCCTGCCCGCTCGCCTCCGACCGCCAGCGCCGCAGCGCCGCCACCACCTCCCGTACGACCTCGGGAGGCGCGGCGACGCCGCCGACGAGGGCGGCGAACCGCCCGGCGTCGAGGTCGTCCACGGCGCGCCACAGCTCCCGCTCGCGGGGCGAGCCGCCCCGGACGCCGTACGAGGGGGTGATCCAGTGGCGCTCGTGCCGGAAGGGGTAGGTCGGGACGGCCGCCGGGTCGGCGGCCGGGCCCTCGCCGATCACCTTCGCCCAGGCGACCGCGACACCCCGCGCGTACGCCTGGGCGAGCGCCCGCAGCACTGAGCGGGCCTCGGCCGACGGGTCGCGCACCAGCGGGATCGCGGCCACCTCGCCGCTCTCCTCCGCGAGGCAGTCGGCGACCATGCCGGCCGTCGTGGCGTCGGGGCCGATCTCCACGAAGGTGTCCACTCCCAGGGCGCGCAGCGCCCGCACCCCGTCGTGGAAGCGGACCGGCTCGCGCACCTGCGCGGCCCAGTGATCCGGCGCGGCCAGTTCCTCGCGCGTCGCGACCCTCCCGGTGCGGGTGGAGACCAGCACGGCGGCGGGCTCCCGTACGGTCAGGGCCCGGGCGGCCTCCGCCAGGCCGGGCAGCGCGGGGTCCATGTGCGGGGAGTGGAACGCCTGGCTCACCGCGAGGGGCTTGGTGCGCACGCCCCGCGCCCGCCAGCCGGCCGCCAGCCTGCGGACGGCGGCGGCGTCCCCCGAGATCACCGTCGAGCGGGGGCCGTTGACCGCGGCCACCGCGACCAGGCCGTCCACGTCCTTCAGCGAGGCGGCGACCTCCGGCTCCGGCGCGCGCAGCGACACCATCGCGCCGCCCTCGGGGGCCGCCTGCATGGCCAGGGCGCGGGCCACGACCAGGGACGCCGCGTCGTCGAGCGAGAGCGCCCCCGCGGCGTGCGCGGCCGTGAGCTCCCCGATCGAGTGGCCGAGCAGCGCGCCGCCGGTCAGGCCCAGGTCTTCGGCCAGCCGGAACATGGCGAGCTGGGTGGCGAACAACGCCGGCTGGGCGAACTCGGTGCGCCGCAGCAGCGCGGCCGTGGGCGACCCCTCCGGGGCGAACACCACCTCGGCCACGCCAGGACCGTCCGCGCCGCGCCGCGTGCGGGCGCGGTCCAGCGCGGCGCAGGCGGCGTCGAACGCCTCGGCGTACGCGGGGAACCGCCGGTGCAGCTCCCGCCCCATCCCGGGGCGCTGGGTCCCCTGTCCGGAGAACACGAAGGCGACGGCGGGGGCGGGCCGGGCGGCGCCGACCGGCGCGGCGGGCGCGGCCAGCGCGTCCAGCTCCCGGGACAGCTCGGCGGCGTCGGCGCCGATCGCCACCGCCCGGTGGCGGAACGACGAGCGGGCGCCGATGAGCGTCCGCGCCATCGCCGCGAGATCGATCCCCTCCCCGGCCCGCAGGAGGTCGCGCAGGCGTGCCGCCTGGGCGCGCACCGCCTCGGAGGACCGGCCCGACAGCACCCAGGGGAGCGCCGCAGGTTCCCCATGCGGCTCCGCCCCGGATCCGGGCTCCGGCGCCGCCCCGGCCTGTCCGCCCGACGCCGAGGACTCGGGCATCGGGGGCTCCTCGACGACGAGGTGGGCGTTGGTCCCGCTGATGCCGAAGGAGGAGACGCCCGCCCGGCGGGGCCGGTCCGCCCTGGGCCAGGGCCGGGGCCGGGTCAGCGGGGCCACCCCGCCCTCGTCCCAGTCGACCAGCGCGGACGGCTCGTCCGCGTGCAGGGTCGCCGGAAGCGTCTCGTGCCGGAGCGCCTGCACCATCTTGATGACCCCGGCCACCCCGGCGGCGGCCTGCGTGTGTCCCAGGTTCGACTTCACCGAGCCGACCCACAGAGGCTCCCGCCGCCCCGAGGCCGTGCCGTACGCCTCGATCAGGGCGCCCGCCTCGATGGGATCGCCGAGGGCCGTCCCGGTGCCGTGCGCCTCGACGGCGTCCACGTCCGCGGGGGACAGCCCCGCCGACCGCAGGGCCGCCTCGATCACCTTGCGCTGGGCGGGGCCGCTCGGCGCGGTGATGCCGTTGCTCGCCCCGTCGGAGTTGATCGCCGATCCGCGGATGACGGCGAGGACCGGGTGACCCGCGCGCCGAGCGTCGCCGAGGCGCTCCAGCACCAGCATCCCCACGCCCTCGCCGAAGCCGGTGCCGTCGGCCGACCGGGAAAACGCCTTGCAGCGGCCGTCGGCCGCGAGCCCGCCCTGTAGGGCGAACTCCACGAACACCCGGGGAGTGGCCATGACCGTCGCCCCGCCGGCGAGCGCCAGGTCGCACTCGGACGCCCGCAGCGACCGTACGGCCAGGTGGATCGCGACGAGCGAGGACGAGCACGCCGTGTCCACCGTGAGGGCGGGCCCCTCGAACCCGAAGGTGTAGGCCAGGCGGCCCGAGGCCATGCTGGTGGCGTTCCCGGTCATCAGGTAGCCCTCGGCCTCGGGCGGCACGCCGTCCAGGGGCGGGGCGTAGTCCTGGTAGATCACCCCGGTGAACACCCCGGTCCTGCTGCCGCGCAGCGAGGCGGGGACGATGCCGGCCCGTTCCATCGCCTCCCACGACACCTCCAGAAGCTGGCGGTGCTGGGGGTCCATCGCGGCGGCCTCGCGCGGCGCGATGCCGAAGAAGGCGGCGTCGAATCCCGCGGCGTCGTCGAGGAACCCCCCGGCTTTCGTGTGCTCGTGCAGGGCCGGATCCCAGCCGCGGTCGTCGGGCGGCTCTCCCACCGCGTCGGCGCCCTCGGCGACCACCCGCCACAGGTCCTCCGGCGAGCGGACGCCGCCGGGGAACCGGCAGGCCATCGCCACCACGGCCACCGGCTCGGGCTCGGTCAGGGCCGCCAGCTCCCGCTTCACCCGCGTGAGCTCGGCGGTCGTCCACTGGAGATACTCGACCAGTCGCTTCTCGTCAGACATGCCGCCGTCCCTCGGATCGGAACTCGGAGTCGATGAACCGGAACAGCTCCTCCGCGGTCGCCGGGATCTCCCCGCCGGTCGCGGGAGCGGGGGGAGCCGTGAGCGCCGGGACCGCCGGATCGGGGGCGGGGTCGTTCGGGGCGGGGTCGTCGGGGGCCAGGCGGCCGAGCAGGTATTCCGCCAGGGCGTCCGGGGTCGGGTGGTCGAAGACCACGGTGGCCGGCAGCCGGAGGCCGGTCGCCTTGCCGAGCCGGTTGCGCAGCTCGACGGCGGTCAGCGAGTCGAACCCGAGCTCCCGGAAGCTGCGCGGCTCGCCGTCGTCGTCCCCGGGGGCCCGGCCGAGCACGGCCTCGACGTACCGCAGCACCGTCTCGTTCACCAGCGCGCGCCGCCGCGCCGGCTCGGCCGCGGCGAGCAGGCCCGGCAGGTCGGGGGCCGTCCCCGCCGGAGCGTTCGCCGGGGGTGCGCCCGCGCGGGCGAGCCCGCGCAGCGGCGCGGCGAGGTCCGGTGCGGCCGCCAGCCTCGCCGGGTCGAGCCGTACGGCGGCCAGGGCCGGGGCAGCCGCGTCCAGCGCCGCGTCGAGCAGCGCCAGGGCGTGCTCCGGCGCCATCGGCAGCAGGCCGGAGCGCGCCATCCTGGCCCGGTCGGCCGCCGAGAGCCCGCCGGTCATGGCGCTGTCCGACCGCCACAGGCCCCACGCGACGGAGGTCGCCGGCAACCCCTCGCGGGCCCGCAGGGCGGCCAGGGCGTCGAGGAAGACGTTGGCCGCCGCGTAGGCCGCCTGCCCCGCGCTGCCGACGATCCCGGCCGCGCTGGAGAACAGCACGAACGCGGCGAGGTCGAGGTGCCGCGTCAGCTCGTGCAGGTGCCAGGCGCCGTCGGCCTTCGGCCTGAGCACGGCGTCGAGCCGGCCGGCGTCGAGGGTGGCCAGCGTGGCGTCGTCGAGGACGCCGGCCGCGTGCACCACGGCCGTCAGGGGCCGCTCGGCGGGCACCTCGCCGAGCACGCGGGCCAGCGCGGCGTGGTCCGCGACGTCGGCGGCGGCGACCGTCAGCCGCGCCCCGAGCCCGTCCAGCTCGGCGCGCAGGTCCTCGATCCCCGGCGCCCGCTCCCCCTGCCTGCTCACCAGCAGCAGGTGCCGTACGCCGTGCCGCCGGGCCAGGTGCGCGGCGACCAGCCGTCCCACGCCGCCCGTGCCGCCCGTGACCAGAACCGTGCCCTCGGGATCGAGCGGGCGGGGGATCCGCAGCGCCACCTTGCCGACGTGCCGGGCGAGGCCGAGGTGCCGTACGGCCTCGGGGGCCCGGCCGGTCTCCCAGGCCGTCACCGGGAGCGGGGCGAGGACGCCCTCGGCGAGGAGCCCGGCGATGTCGGCGAGCATGGCGGCGATCCGGTCCGGCCCGGCCTCGGCCAGGTCGAAGGCCCGGTAGAGGACGCCGTGCCGGTCGCGGATCTCGGCGGGGTCGCGCACGTCGGTCTTGCCCATCTCCACGAAGCGGCCGCCCGGCGCGAGCAGTCCCAGCGAGGCGTCCACGAACTCGCGGGCCAGCGAGTTGAGCACGATGTCCACGCCCCGGCCGCCGGTCGCGGCGCGGACGGCCCCGGCGAAGGACAGGTCGCGCGAGTTCGCGACGCGCTCGGGCGGCAGGCCCGCCCGTTCCAGGTGCGGCCACTTGCCGGGGCTCGCGGTGCCGAAGACCGTGAGCCCCCAGTGGCGGGCGAGCTGGATGGCCGCGCCGCCCACGCCACCCGCCGCCGAGTGCACGAGCAGCCGCTCACCGGGCCGCGCGGCGGCGAGGTCGCGCAACGCGTAGTAGGCCGTGAGGAACACCGCGGGCACGGTCGCCGCCTGGGCGAACGTGAGCCCGGCCGGGATCGGCGCGAGCAGGCGGTGGTCGGTGACGGCCGACGGCCCGATGCCGCCCGCGACGAGCCCCATCACGCGGTCTCCCGGCGCGAGGCCGGTGACGCCGTCGCCGACCTCCAGGACGACGCCCGCGCCCTCGGTGCCGAGGTCGGCCACGCCGGGGTACATGCCGAGCACCAGCATCGCGTCGCGGAAGTTGAGCCCCGCGGCCCGCACGGCCACCCGCACCTCGCCGGGCCCGAGCGGCCGGTCCTCGGCGGGCCGGCACACGAGGTCCTCGGCCGTACCGCCCTCCCCCGCCTCCAGGCGCCAGCCGCCGCGCGGCCGTACGAGGTCGGGGCGGCGGGGGGCCAGCCGGGGCGCCAGCGGGCGGCCGTCCCTGAGCGCCGTCTGCGGCTCGCCGGTCGCGGCGGCGTCGAGCACCGCGGCGAGCGGAGCGCCGCCGTCGTCCACGAGGGCGATCCGGCCCGGCTCCTCGCTCTGGGCGCTGCGGACGAGGCCCCAGACGGCGGCGCCGTCGAGCGCGCCCACCGGGTCGCCCGGGGCGGCGGCGACCGCGTCCCGGGTGCGTACGACGAACAGCGTCCCGGCGAGCCGGGCGTCGGCGAGGCCGCGCCGCAGCGTGCCGAGCACCTCCAGCAGGGCCGTCCTGACGGCCTCCGGCACGCCGCCGTCCGGTGGAGCGGCGGGCGGGGTGATCACCAGCACGGCGGGGGCGGGCACCCCGGCGTCCAGGGCCGCGAGCGCCGCGTCCAGGCCGGGGAAGTCCGCGTCCGTGGTGCCGAGCGCCCAGGCCCGTTCGCGCGGGACGCCGGAGCCGGGGGTCACCGGCTCCCAGACGAGCTCGTACAGCGAGTCGCCCCCGGAGGCCGCGGCGAGATCGGCCGGGTCGGCCGCGCGGAACGTCACCGCGTCGATCGACGCCACCGGCGCGCCGTCCGCCGCGGCCAGTTCGACGGCCACCGCGTCGTCGCCCGCCCGGCGCAGCCGTACGCGGACGGTCTCCGGGGCCGGGCCGTGCGCGGTGAACCCCCGCCACGTGAAGGGCAGCCGTACGGCGCCGTCGTCGGGGAACAGGCGGGCGGGGGCGAGGGCGTGCAGGGCGGCGTCCAGCACCGTCGGAGCGAGCCGGAACCCCGCCGGGGCGTCCAGGGACACCTCCGCGACGACGTCCTCCCCCGACCGCCACACCGCCCGCAGGCCGCGGAAGGCCGGGCCGTAGCGGTAGCCCTTCGCCGCGAGGTCCTCATACAGCCCGTCGACGGGCAGGGGGACGGCCCCGGCGGGCGGCCACGCTGCCCCCGGGGACCCCCCGTCCGGGCCTGCGGACCCGGCGGGCACGGGCACGGCGGGGGCGAGGACACCGGCGGCGTGGATGGTCCACGGCGCGCCGAGTGGGTCGTCGGCGGCGTCCGGCCCGGAGGCGGGCCGGGCGTGCAGGCCGATCTCACGCCGCCCGTCCGTCCCGGCCGGTCCCACCGTCACCTGGATCTCCGTCGCGCCGGACGGCTCCAGGACGAGCGGCCGGGTCAGGGTCAGCTCGTCCACCCGCGGCGCGCCCACCGTCCCCCCGGCGAAGGCGGCCAGCTCCGCGAGCACCGCGCCGGGCACCAGGACCGTGCCCTCCACGGCGTGGTCGGCCAGCCAGGGGTGGCCGTCGAGACCGAGACGGCCGAGCAGCAGCACGCGGTCCTCCCCCGCCGGCCGCAGCACGGCGTCCAGCAGCGGATGGGCGGCCCGGCGGGCCCCCGGCACGGCGGCCGCGGTCCGCGCCGGCGCGTCCAGCCAGTGACGGCGCCGGTCGAAGGCGTAGGTGGGCAGGGTGGGAATCGGCCGTGGCGCGCGGCCCGACGGCCCGGCGAGCAGGTGGGCGCCCCAGTCGACCGGCACGCCGTTGACCCAGGCCTCGGCCACCGAGACCAGCACGCGGCGCAGGCCGCCTTCGTCCCGCCGCAGGGTGCCGACGACGGCGGGCGAGCGGGCCTCCGGGTGCGCGTCGAGGATCTCCTGGACCCCCATGCCGACCACCGGGTGCGGGCTGACCTCGATGAAGACCTCGTGCCCTGCCGCGAGGGCCGCCTCCACGGCCGGCTGGAGCAGCACGGGGCTGCGCAGGTTGCGGTACCAGTACGCGGGCCGCCCGAAACCGGGCTCCCCGCCGGGGTCGACCCTCCCGCCGGTCACCGTCGAGAAGACGTCGGCCGTGTACGCCGGCGAGGGCGCGGGCTCGGGCAGCACCTCGAGCAGCTCCGCCTCCAGCGGCTCCACCTGCGGAGAATGCGAGGCGTAGTCCACGTCGACGAGCCGGACGCGCACGCCCCGCTCCCGCAGCTCGCGCCGCAGGCGGTCGACCGCTTCCGCGGCCCCGGCGACGACGGTGGCGGCGGGCCCGTTGACGGCGGCGACCGCGATCCCGGCCGCCTCGATGGCTTCGATGGCCTCGGCGACCACGTCCGCCGGAGCGGCGACCGACAGCATCGCGCCCCCGCCGGACAGCGCCCGCAGCGCGCGGCTGCGCAGCGCCACCACCGCGGCCGACTCCTCAAGCGACAGGGCCCCGGCCGTGAGCGCGGCGGCGATCTCGCCCTGGGAGTGCCCGACGACCGCGGCGGGCCGTACGCCGAAGGACTCCCAGACCGCGGTCAGGCCGGTCATCGTGGCCCACAGGACCGGCTGCACGACGTCGACCCTCCCCAGGTCGGCGCCGTCGAGCAGGGCCTGCCGCAGGGACCAGCCGGTGACCGGGTCGAGGGCGGCGGCGCACTCGGCGATCCGGGCGGCGAAGGCGGGCGACTCCTCGATCAGGGCCCGGGCCATGCCGTCCCACTGCGCGCCCTGCCCGGGGTAGAGGAAGACGGGCCGGCGGGCCTGCCTTGCGTACCCGGTGACGGCCGTCGCGGCGGGCGTCCCCTCGGCGACGGCGGCGAGCCCCTCGACCGCCTCCCCGATGTCCGAGGCCACGACGACCGCCCGGTGCGCGAACTCGGCCCTGGTGCGCACCAGTTCCGCCGCGACGTCGGCCGTCGGGACGCCGGGGTGCCGTTCCAGGTATTCGGCGAGTTTGCGCGCCTCGCCGCGCAGCGCGCCCGGCGACTTGGCCGACAGGACCAGCGGGACCGCGGCGGCGGGCGCCGGCTCCGGCCGCGCGTCGGGTGCGGCGTCCGCGGCGGGCGGCTCCTCGACGATCACGTGGGCGTTGGTGCCGCTCATGCCGAAGGCCGAGACGCCGAAGCGCCGCGGGCGGTCCCCGGCGGGCCAGGGCACGGCCTCGGTGAGCAGTTCGAGCCCGCCCGCGTCCCAGTCCACGTGGCGCGACGGGCCGTCCACGTGCAGCGTGCGCGGCAGCGTCCGGTGCTCCAGCGCGAGGACCATCTTGATGACGCCGCCGACCCCGGCCGCGGCCTGGGTGTGGCCGATGTTCGACTTGAGCGACCCCAGCCGCAGCGGCGGGCGGTCGCCTCTGGCCGCGCCGTACGTGCGCAGCAGGGCCCGCGCCTCGACCGGGTCGCCGAGCGTGGTGCCGGTGCCGTGGGCCTCGACCGCGTCCACGTCGGCCGGGGACAGCCCGGCGGCGCGCAGCGCCTCCTCGATCACCCGCTCCTGGGCGGGGCCGTTGGGGGCGGTGAGGCCGTTGCTCGCGCCGTCCTGGTTGACGGCCGTCCCCTTCACGACGGCGAGCACCGGGTGACCGTTGCGCCGCGCGTCCGACAGCCGCTCCACGAGCAGCAGGCCGACGCCCTCGCTGAAGCCCGTCCCGTCGGCCGCGTCCGCGAACGCCCGGCATCGGCCGTCGGGCGACAGCCCGCGCTGGCGGCTGAACTCGACGAACGTCGCCGGCGTGGCCATGAGCGTCGCCCCGCCCACCAGGGCCAGGTCGCACTCCCCGTCCCGCAGCGCCCGTACGGCGAGGTGGAGGGCGACGAGCGAGGACGAGCACGCGGTGTCCACGGTGATCGCCGGGCCTTCGAGACCGTAGGTGTAGGCGATCCGGCCGGACGCCACGCTCCCGGCGCTGCCGGTGCCGAGATAGCCGCCGTGCTCGCGGGGGTCGTCCTGGGCCCGCGCGCCGTACTCGGTGTAGATGAGGCCGACGTAGACGCCGGTGCGCGAGCCGCGCAGGCGGGACGGGTCGATGCCCGCGCGCTGGAACGCCTCCCACGACGTCTCCAGCAGCAGCCGCTGCTGCGGGTCGGCCGCCCGCGCCTCCCGGGGGTTCATCTCGAAGAAGCCGGCGTCGAAGTCGGCGGCGTCGTGGATGAAGCCGCCCTGGCGGGCGTAGGACGTGCCCGGGGTGTCGGGGTCGTCGTCGAACAGCGCCGCGAGGTCCCAGCCGCGGTCGGCGGGGAACGGCCCGATGGCATCGCCGCCCGCCTCAAGCAGATCCCAGAGCTCTTCGGGGGTCGTGACGCCGCCGGGATAGCGGCAGGCCATGGACACGATCACGACGGGCTCCTCCGCCGCCGCGCCGCCGCGAAGCTCCGGAACCGCCGGGGCGGCAGCGGCTCCTGTCAGGGATTCGCCCAGATGGCGGGCGAGGGCACGCGGGGTGGGGTGGTCGAACACGAGCGTGCTCGGCAGGCGCAGGCCGAGGGTGCGGCCCAGGTGGTCGCGGAGCTGCACGCCGGTCAGCGAGTCGAGCCCCAGGTCGCGGAAGGGCCGATCGGGACGTACCTCCTCCGCCGAGTCGTAGCCGAGGATCCCGGCGACCGCCCGCGTCACCAGGTCGAGCAGGCGATCCTCCCGTTCTCGCGCGCCCAGGCCGTCCAGGGCGGCGTACGCCCCGGCGGCCGTCGCGGGAGAGACGTCGTTCCCGGAGGCCCGCCTCTCCAGGGGCTTCAGACGCAGCCCCGGGGACGCGGCGGGGGCCGCCTCGCGGCCGGCCTCCTCCGGTGCCGGGCGTACGCGCACCTCGTCGGCCGTCAGCACGACCCGGCCGTCGTCGTCGGTGAGGATCGCGGTGAAGGTGTCCGGGCCAGTCTGGACCAGCCGGGCCCGCAGGGGACCGCCGGCCGGGGCGTACGCCCGCACCCCGCTCCAGGCGAAGGGCACGACGACCTCGGACGGGCCGTCGTCCCGCGCCACGCGGTCCAGGAAGGCGGCCTGCACCGCGCCGTCCAGCACGGCCGGATGCAGCGCGAAGCCCTCCTCCCCCGGGGGCGGCGGCGCCGGCTCGTGAGCCGGTGCGGCCCCTCCGGCGGCCGAGGTGCCCACGGCGGTGACCGGGATCGACGCAGTGGGAACCGGGGCCGGCGAAGCGGGGACCGCGAGCTCGGCGAACAGCTCGCCGTCCCGCCGCCAGGCGGCGCGCACGGCGCGCAGGGCGGGGCCGTAGTGCACCCCCGCCTCGGCCAGCCGGTCGTACCCGGCCGCCACGTCGATCGGCTCCGCGCCCTCGGGCACCCACTCGCCGGGAGGGCCGTCCGGCCGCGTCTGTCCCGTCCCGGCCGGCGCCGCGCCGGGGGGACTCTCGGCGCGCAGGGAGCCGGAGGCGTGGAGCCGCCAGGCACCCGCGGCGTCGCCCTCGCCCGTCCTGGCGTGGATCGTGAAGGCGGCGCCGCCCGGCGCGTTCTCCACCTCGAGCTGCACCTGGACGGGGCCCGCCGTCTCCACCGGGGCGACGAGCGTGACGTCCTCCACCACGGGCAGGCCGACCCGCTCACCCGCCGCCAGCGCCAGCTCGACCAGCGCGCTCCCGGGCAGCAGCGCGCGCTCCCCCAGCCGGTGTTGCCGCGCCCACCCCCCGGCCGGCAGCGCGCCCGAGAACAGCACCCTCCCCCCGGCGGCGTCCTCGACGGCGACGCCGAGCACGGGGTGGCCCGTCAGGGGAAGGCCGGCCGGCCCGGCGGGCCCTGCGGTGACGGTGTCCAGCCAGTAGCGCCGCTCCTGGAAGGCGTACGTGGGAAGGTCGAGCACCCGCCCCGCCGCGAACGGACCCCACTCCACCGGGACACCGGCCGCGAACAGCGATCCGGCCGAGGTGAGCAGCCGGTCGAGCCCTCCGTCGTCGCGGCGCAGCGTGGCCACCACGTCCGCCTCCACGCCGGCCTCCTCGGCCGTGTCCCGCAGCGGCGCCGCCAGCACCGGGTGCGGGCTGACCTCCAGGAAGCACCGGTGGCCCGCGGCGATCAGGGCGGCCACGGTCTCGCCGAGCCGCACCGGCTCGCGCAGGTTGTCGTACCAGTACGCGGCGTCGAGCGTGGCGCCGTCCAGCTCGCCGACCACCACGGTCGAGTAGAAGGGCGTCCCCCCGGACCTGGGACGGATGCCCGAGAGGCGGGCGAGCAGGGTGTCGCGTAACGGCTCCACGGCGGGCGAGTGGGACGCGTAGTCCACGGGCACGAGCCGGGCCCGTACGCCCTCGGCCTCGCACCGGGCGACCAGCTCGCGCACGGCGCCCGCCTCGCCCGACACGACGGTGGCGGCGGGCCCGTTCAGAGCCGCCACCGCGACGCCGTCGAGGTCGCCGAGGCGGCGGCGGACCTCGGCGGCGGGCAGCTCGACCGACGCCATCGCCCCGCCGCCCGCGATGTCCGCGATGGCGCGGCTGCGCCGGGCGACGAGGGCCGCAGCGTCGGCCAGGTCCAGGACGCCGGCCGCGTACGCCGCCGCGATCTCGCCCTGGGAGTGGCCCACCACCGCGGCCGGTTCGACGCCGAGGGACCGCCACGCGGCGGTCAGCGAGGCCATCACGGCGAAGAGGGCCGGCTGCACCACGTCGACCCTGTTCAGAAGGTCGGCCGCGCCGCCCTCGGGCGAGGTCACCACCTCGACGAGGTCCCAGTCGACATGGGGAGCGAGGGCGGCGGCGCACCGCAGCATCTCCTCCCGGAACGGCTCGGAGGCGGCGAACAGCTCGCGGGCCATCCCCGCCCACTGGGACCCCTGGCCGGGGAAGACGAACACCGGCCGCACGCGCCCGCCGTCCGGGGCCTGTGCCTCCCCCGACACGGCACGCGGGGACGGCAGGCCCTCCTCCAGCGCGGCCAGCCCTCCGGTCAGTCCGCGCAGGTCCGTCCCCACCACGACCGCGCGGTGCGGGAGGTCGGCCCGTGCCGTGCGCAGCGTGTGGGCGACGTCGGCGGGGTCGGCGCCGGGGTGGTCCTCCGCCCACCGCCGCAGCCGGCCGAGCTGGGCGCGCAGGGCCGCCTCGGTGTGCCCGGACACCGTCCAGACCACCGGCCGCTCCGCATCGGGCGCCTCCGGCGTCCCCGTCTCGGCCGCCGGGGGCTGCTCGACGATCACGTGGGCGTTGGTGCCGCTGATGCCGAAGGAGGAGACCGCGGCCCGGCGGGGGCGGTCCCGATCGGGCCAGGGACGGGCGGCCGTGAGCGGGGCGAGACCGCCTGCGGCCCAGTCGACGTGCGGGGTGGGCTCGTCGATGTGCAGGCTCGCGGGGAGCACGCCGTGCCGCATGGCCAGCGCCATCTTTATGACGCCGCCGACACCCGCGGCCGCCTGCGAGTGCCCGATGTTGGACTTGAGCGAGCCGAGCCACACCGGGTCGTCGGCGGCGCGGGCCCTGCCGTACACCTCCATCAGGGCGTTCGCCTCGATGGGGTCGCCGAGGCCGGTGCCGGTGCCGTGCCCCTCGACCGCGTCCACCTCCTCGGGGCCGAGACCGGCGTCGGCGAGCGCGGCCCGGATGACCCGCTGCTGCGCCGCGCCGTTGGGCGCGGACAGGCGGCTGCTCGCGCCGTCGGAGTTGACCGCGCTGCCGCGCAGGACCGCGACGACCGGGTGGCCCCTGCGCCGGGCCTCCGACAGCCGCTCCACGAGCACCAGTCCGACGCCCTCGGCCCAGCCGGTGCCGTCGGCCGCCGCCGCGTACGCCTTGCACCGGCCGTCGGGGGCGAGCCCGCGCTGGCGGCTGAACTCGACGAACGTGGCCGGGGTCGCCATGACGGTCGCGCCTCCGGCCACGGCCAGGTCGCAGTCGCCCCGGCGGACGGCCTGCGCGGCGTAGTGGAGGGCGACCAGCGACGACGAACACGCCGTGTCCAGGGTGACGGCCGGCCCCTGCAGGCCGAAGGCGTAGGCGATGCGGCCGGAGGCGATGCTCCCCGCGCTGCCGGTGCCGATGAACCCCTCGAACCCCTCGGGGGCGCGCACGTGGCGGGAGCCGTAGTCGGAGTACATGACCCCCACGAACACTCCGATCCGCTCGCCCGACAGCCCGCGCGGGTCGAGCCCGGCCCGTTCGAAGACCTCCCAGGCGGCCTGGAGGAGCAGGCGCTGCTGAGGGTCGACGGCCAGGGCCTCGCGCGGGCTGATGCCGAACAGCTCCGCGTCGAAGCCCGCGGCGTCGTGCAGGAACCCGCCCTCGGAGGCGTAGCTCGTGCCCTCCCGGTCCGGGTCGGGGTCGAACAGCTCGTGGAGTGGCCACCCCCGGTCCCGGGGGAAGGGGGTGATCGCGTCGGTACCCGACTCGACCAGCCGCCACAGGTCCTCGGGCGTCCGTACGCCGCCGGGGTAGCGGCAGGCCATGGCGACGATCGCCAGCGGCTCGTGCGCGGCCTGTTCGAGCCGCTCCAGCTCCGCGCGGGCGCGCAGCAGGTCGGCCGTGGTCCGCCGGAGGTAGTCGCGCAGCTTGTCTTCATTCGCCATGGATGAACCGCTCTCCGTCCTGAGGATCCGTGGTTCTGCGGGAAAGGGCGTGCGGCGGGGTCACTCGCTCAGCTCCCGGTCGAGCAGGCCGAACAGCTCGTCGTCGGAGGCCGCCTCGACCCCGGCCAGGGCGTCGCCGCCGTCGGCCTGCTGCCGTCCCCCGGCGGGGTCGAGGACGCTGAGCGCGCCGCGCAGCGCCCGTACGAGCTCGGCCCGCTGCCGGTCGCCGTCGGTGCGGCCGGAGGCGGCCGACACCCAGACGTCCAGCGCCGCCGGGTCGAACACCGGCCGCTCCCCGTGCACGCGGTCGAGCAGGTACGCGGTGAGCTCCCGTACGGTCGGGTGGTCGAACAGCACGGTCGCCGGGAGCCGCTCGCCCGCCTCCTCGCCGAGCCGGTTGCGCAGCTCGATCGCCGTGAGCGAGTCGAGACCGAGATCGAAAAGCCCGCGGTCCTCGGGCACGCGCGCCCCGCCGGGCAGGCCGAGCACCTCCGCGACCCGGCTCGCGACGACGCCGCGGACCAGGGCCCTGGCCGCCTCCTCGTCCAGCCCGTCGAGACGCCGGGCCAGCGGCACGGCCCGTACGGCGGGCGCGGCGGGAGCGGGAGGAGCGAGATCGGCGAGCACCTCGGGCAGCTCGCCGTGCCGCCGGGCGAGCGCGGCCCGGTCGAACCGCGCCGGAACGAGCACGGCGGGGCCGGCCGCCAGCGCGTGGTCGAGCAGGCCGAGCGCCTCCTCCGTGTCCAGCGGGCGGACGCCCATCCGGTCGAGCCGGGCCCGCGCGGACGCGCTCAGCTCGGCGGCCATGCCGGCGCCGCTGTCCCACAGGCCCCAGGCGAGCGACAGGCCCGGCAGCCCGGCGGCCCGCCTGTGCCGGGCGAGCGCGTCCAGGAACGCGTTGGCCGCGGCGTAACCCGCCTGCCCCGCGTTGCCCAGCACCCCCGCGACGGACGAGAACAGCACGAACGCCCTCAGCGGCAGGTGCGCGGTGAGCCGGTGGAGGTTCCAGGCCGCGTCCACCTTCGGGCGCAGGACGCGGTCGAGCCGCTCGGGGGTCGTGTTCTCCAGCACGGCGTCGTCGAGCGCGCCCGCCGCGTGGACCACCGCGACGAGGTCGCCGGCCACCCCGGCGACCAGCGCCTCCGCCGCCACGGGGTCGGCCACGTCGCAGGCGGCCGTACGGACCTCGGCGCCGTCCCGTGCCGCCAGTTCCTCGGCGAGGGCGCGCAGCGCGGGATCGGCGTCGCCGCGCCGGCTCACGAGCAGGAGCCTGCGGGCTCGGTGGCGGGCGGCCAGGTGCCGCACGACCTCGCCGCCGAGCGCGCCGCCGGCCCCGGTGACCAGGACCGTGCCCGAGCCCAGGTCCGGCGCGTCGCCGGGGGCGCCGGTCAGGGCACGCAGGCGGGGACGTACGGCCTCGCCCCGGCGGAGGGCGAGCTGGCCGGGCCGGGCCGCCAGGGCGCGTGGCAGCTCGGCCTGCGACTCCGGACTGCCGTCGAGGTCGACTACGCCGACCCTGCCGGGAAACTCCTGGACCGCCGCACGGACGAGGCCCCACAGCGCCGCCCCGATCAGGCCGCTGAGATCGCCCGGCCCGCCGGAGCCGCCCGATCCCGAACCACTCATTGCCGGTGGTCCCTCGTCTCCGGTGGCTCCCCGGGTCACCACGACGAGGTGACCGTCGTCGGGCAGCCCGAGGACGGCCGCGCGCGCCGCGTCCAGGGCCGCGCGGACCGCCGCGCCCGGGCCGTCCGGGGACGCGGCGCGGCCGCCGGGGTTTTCGGCATGCCCGCCGTATGGGCCGGTGGGGTAGGTGACGACGGGGCAGGGCGCGTCGATGAGGAGCCCCTCGGGAGCCAGGACGACCGCCGGCCACCCGGACCCGGGCCCCCCGGAAGCGAGCGTGTCAGACGCGGGCGCGGCGTCGAGCGGGGCCGGGACCCAGACGACCTCGTACGGCCGCGGGCCGGCTCCGCCCGCGCTCCGCAGCGCTCGCTCCTCCACCGGGCGTACCCGGACCTCCGCCACCGACAGCACCGGGGCTCCCCCGGCGTCGGCCGCGTCGAGCGCGAACGTCTCCTCTCCGGTGTGCCGGATCCTGACCAGCAGCCTCTCCCCGGGCTCGGCGTGGAGGCGCACGCCGCGGAAGGCGTAGGGGACGGGGATGCGCCCCTCCGGCGGCTCCCCGGCGCCGACGATCCACGGATGCAGGGCCGCGTCGAGCAGCCCGGGGACGATCTCGCTCTCGACCTCGGCGTACAGCTCGTTCCCGGTCCGCCACATGGCGCGCAGGCCCTGGAACGCGGGGCCGTACGCGTAGCCGCGCGCCGCGAACTCGGCGTACGCGCCGGTCACGTCCACGGACGCGGCCTCGTGCGGGCGGCGGCCGGACCAGCCGGGCCCCGGATCGTCGTCGCCGAGCACCGCCTCGGCGTGCAGCGTCCACTCCCCGGCCCCGGAGGGACGGCCGTGGACGCGGACCCGGTCGCCGTCGACCGTGATCCGCAGGTGGACATCCCCTTCCGCGGGGATCGGCAGCGGGGAGCGCAGCTCCAGTTCCCGCACCCCGGCGGCGCCGTGCCGGGCCGCGAGCCGGGCGGTCACGTCGAGGAGGGCTGCGGCCGGGAGCACCGGGACCCCCGCCGGCGCGTGGTCGGCCAGCCAGGGCTGCCGCCCGGCCGACAGCACGCCGGTGTAGACGGTCTGCCCGCCGTCGGGGACGGTGACGGCGGCTTTGAGCAGCGGGTGGCCGGGATCGTCCGCGCCGACGCCGGTCGCGGTCGCGTCCGCAGCGGGGGCCGCGAGCCACAGGCGCTCGCGGCGGAAGGGGTAGGTGGGCAGCGGGACCACGGCGCCGCCGCCCAGCAGCGCCCGCCAGTCCCACGCGACCCCGGCCACGAAGGCGTGGGCCACGAACGTGTAGAGCGCCGTCACCTCGCCGGTCCCGCGGCCGAGCGCGGCCGCCGCGACGGCGTCCTCGCCCAGGTCGCACTGGCGGACCATCGCGGTGAGCGCCGCGTCGGGGCCGATCTCCAGGAAGCGGGCGGCGCCGAGGCCGCGCAGCCGCGCGACCGCGTCGGCGAAGCGCACGGTTCCCCGCACCTGCTCCGCCCAGTGGTCCGGCGACGCCAGCGTGCCGGCGCCGGCCTCCTCTGCGGTGAGCGTCGACACGAGCGTGCGGTGCGGGGGCGACGCGGCCAGGTCCGCGATCTCCGCCCGGAAGGGCGCCAGCATCGGCTCCATGCGGGCCGAGTGGAAGGCGTGGCTCACGGTGAGCCGCCTGGTCCGGTGCCCGCGCTCGGAGAGGATCGCGGCCAGCCTCTCCACGGGCTCGGCGTCTCCGGAGATCACCACCGAGCCGGGCGCGTTGACGGCGGCGACGTCCACGGGCGCCTCCGCCTCCCGCGCCAGCCGTTCCACCGTCGCCCGGTCGGCCTGCACGGCCACCATCAGGCCGCCTTCCGGCAGTTCCTGCATGAGCCGCCCGCGTGCGGCCACGAGCGCCGCCGCGTCCGGCAGGGTCAGCGCCCCGGCGACGTGCGCGGCGGCGATCTCGCCCACCGAGTGCCCCGCGAGGGCGTCGGCCGGCAGGCCCCACGACTCCAGCAGGCGGAAGAGGGCGACCTCCAGCGCGAACAGCGACGCCTGCGTGTAGCGGGTCCGGTCGATGAGCCCCGGCTCACCCTCCCCCGCGATCACCGCCGCCACGTCGACGCCGTCGATCCGGCGCAGCTCCTCGCGCACCTCGTCGAAGGCCCGCGCGTACGCCGGGAACGTCCGGTACAGCTCGGCGCCCATGCCGATCCGCTGGCCGCCCTGGCCGGCGAACAGCACGGCGGTCCGGCCGCGCACCGCCGTACCGGTGACGACGACGGGGAAGCCGTCGGCCGCCGGCCGCGTCCCCGCGACGAGGTGGTCGAGCCCGGCGATCAGCTCGGCCCGGTCCCGGCCGAGCACGACGGCCCGATGGTCGAACGCGGTGCGCGTGGTGGCGAGTGACAGGGCGACGTCGGCGATCCGCAGCCCGGGGTCGGCGAGCACGTGCCGCCTGAGCCGTGCGGCCTGCTCGCGCAGCGCCTCGGCGGTGCGGGCGCCGAGCACCCACGGCACGACCGGCGTTGCGGGCGTCTCCTCGTCGGGCGCGGCGGCGGGCGCCGGGGGCTCGTCGCCCATTTCGAGGATGACGTGGGCGTTGGTGCCGCTGATGCCGAACGAGGAGACCGCGGCCCGGCGCGGCCCGGGGGTGTCGGGCCAGGGGACCGGCTCGGCGGGCACGGTGACCGCGCCGCCTGACCAGTCGACGTGCTCGCTGGGCCGGGCCAGGTGCAGTGTGGCGGGCACCCGCCCGTGCCGCATGGCCAGCACCATCTTGATGATCCCGGCCACCCCGGCCGCCGCCTGGGTGTGGCCGATGTTCGACTTGACCGAGCCCATCAGCAACGGCGCGCGCCCGTCCCGGTCCCGGCCGTACGTGCCGAGCACCGCGCCCGCCTCGATCGGGTCGCCGAGCCGGGTGCCGGTGCCGTGGGCCTCAAGCACGTCGACGTCCGACGGCCGCAGACCGGCGCCGCGCAGGGCGGCCCTGATCACCCGCTCCTGGGCCGGGCCGTTGGGCGCGGTGAGTCCGTTGCTCGCGCCGTCCTGGTTGACCGCGGAGCCACGGACCAGGGCGAGCACGCGGTGGCCGTTGCGCCGCGCGTCGGAGAGTCGCTCCAGCACGAGCAGCCCGACGCCCTCGCCCCACGCCGTGCCGTCGGCGTCGGCGGAGAACGGCTTGCAGCGGCCGTCCGGCGCCAGCCCGCGCTGACGGCTGAACTCGACGAACGTGGCCGGGCTCGCCATCACGGTCGCGCCGCCGGCGAGGGCCAGGGCGCACTCGCCCAGGCGGAGGGCCTGCGCGGCCTGGTGGACGGCGACCAGGGAGGAGGAGCAGGCGGTGTCCACGGTCACCGCCGGGCCCTCGAGGCCCAGCGTGTAGGAGATGCGGCCGGACGCGACGCTGCCCGCGCTGCCGCTGACCAGGTAGCCCTCCAGGTCGCCGGCCGCGCCGCGGCGCTGGTGGACGCGCGCGCCGTAGTCGGAGTACATGACGCCGACGAACACCCCGCTCTGGGTGCCGCGCAGCGTCGCCGGATCGATCCCCGCGTCCTCGATCGCCTCCCAGGCCGTCTGCAGCAGCAGGCGCTGCTGCGGGCCGACGGCCAGGGCCTCCCGGTGGCTGATCCCGAAGAACTCGGGGTCGAACTCGGCGGCGTCGTGCAGGAACCCGCCGTACCGGGTGACCGACGTGCCCGGATGCTCGGGATCGGGGTCGAACAGGTCGGGGTCCCAGCCTCGGTCGGCGGGGAACTCGGTGATGGCGTCGGTGCCCGAGGCGAGCAGCTCCCACAGCTCCGCCGGTGTCCGTACGCCGCCGGGGAACCGGCAGGCCATGCCGACGATCGCGACGGCGTCGTCGTCCGGCCCGTACGGCTCCCGCGCCCCCTCGGCCTGGTCGCCGCGCGTGTCCGGGCCGGCGAGAAGGCCGTCCAGATGGGCGATCAGGGCCGCCGGGGTGGGGTGGTCGAACACCACCGTGGCGGGCAGGCGGACGCCGAGGTCGCCGCCGAGCCGGTTGCGCAACTCGACCGCGGTCAGCGAGTCGAACCCGAGATCGGTGAACGCCCGATCCGGATCGATCTCCGAGCCGCCGGCGTGCCCCAGCACGGCGGCCACCGCGTCGAGCACCGCCCGAGCGGTGTCCGGGCCTTCGGGCGGCACGCTGCCCGGCCCTTCGGGCCGAGCGCCGGGCCGTACGTCGGCTCGTACGGCGGCTCCTGCGGCGGGTCGTGCGTCGGCGGGGCGGATCCGCTCCCGCGCGGCCGGGAGGTCGAGACTGCCCGCCACCACGACGGGGGCGTCCAGCCGCAGGGCGCGGTCGAACAGGCCGAGCCCGTCGGCCGGGGCCATGGGCCGGATGCCGGCCCGCCCGAGCCGGGCGACGTCCCGCCCCGCCAGACCGCCGCTCATCCCGTCGCCGACGTCCCACAGGCCCCAGTGCACGGTCAGCCCGGGCCGGCCGGCCCGCCGCCTGCGCCACGCCACCGCCTCCAGCGCGGCGTTCGCGGCGGCGTACGCGCCCTGACCGGCCGTGCCGAGCACGCCGGCCACCGAGCCGAACAGCACGAACGCGTCGAGATCCGCGGCGCGGGTGGCCTCGTCGAGGGCGCGGGCGGCCGCGAGCTTGGCGTCGAGCACCCGCCGCAGGGCCTGCGCGGTGAGCCCTTCGATGACCGCGTCCTCCGCGACGCCCGCCGCGTGGACGACGCCCGTCAGCGGGCCGTCGAGGCCGCCGAGCAGGGCGGCCAGGGCCCGCGGGTCCGCCGGATCGCAGGCCCGTACGGCGACGGCGGCGCCGAGCGCGGTCAGTTCCGCCTGGATCGCTGCGGCGTCCGGATGGCGCTCGCCCCGGCGGCTCACCAGGAGCAGGTTCCGCACGCCGTGCCGGGTGACGAGGTGAGCGGCGATCCGCCGGCCGAGCGCGCCGAGACCGCCGGTCACGAGCACCGTGCCGCCCGCGGCGCTGCGGGGCCACAGCGGCGGCGTTCCGGAGGCCGGTGCCGCGGGCTCGGCGACGAGTCGCGGCACCAGCGGCGCTCCCCTGCGGATCGCGGCCTCGGGGAACGCCGCGCCGACCGCCGCGAGCAGCCCAGGATCGAGGTCCCCCGACGCAGCGTCTTCCCAGCCGGCGTCTTCCGGACCGATGTCTCCCGGGCCGGCGTCTCCCGGGCCGATGTCGAGCAGGGCGAACCTGCCGGGATGCTCGGCCCGGGCCGACCTGACCAGGCCCCACAGGGCGGTGGTGGACGGCCTCGCGTCCTCGGCGCCGTCCACGGCGAGACCACGCGTCAGCACCACCAGGCGGGCGTCACCCGCCGCGGGATCGGCGAGCCACCGCCGCAGCACCTCGCGGGCCGCGTCCAGCGCGGCGTACGGGTCGTCGTCGCGGTCGAGCCCGTCCAGCAGCACGAGCGGCGGCGGGTCTGCGGGGAGGTCACCGGCGAGGGCGAAGTTCCCGACCGGCTCGGGCGGTGCCGCCGGCTCCCAGGCCAGGCGGTACAGCGCGGCGGCGGCCGGGAGCGGGCGCAGCCGCAACCGCTCCACGGTCAGCACCTCGCGTCCGTCGTCGCCGATGAGGTCCACCCGGAACGCGTCGGAGTCCAGCGGAGTGAGCCGGGCGCGGACACGGGTGGGACTCGCTCCCGAAGGCCGGGCCGCCCCCGGCGCCGGACGATGCGCGCGGACGCCGCTCAGCGCGTACGGCACCCGCCGGGGGCCCTCGAGCCCGTCCAGCGAGAGCCCGTCCAGCGAGAGCGCGTGCAGTGCGGCGTCCAGCAGGGCCGGGTGCGCGGCGTACCCGGCGGCCTCGGTGCGCAGCGACGACGGCAGCGCCACCTCGGCGTACAGGTCGCCCTCGTCGCGCCAGGCGGAGACGAGCCCCTGGAACGCCGGGCCGTACTCGTAGCCGTGGTCGGCGAGCAACCGATAGGTGTCCTCGGGCGTACCCGGATCGAGGCGGGTGCCCGGACCCGACGCGACCGGCCGTCCGGGGAGGACCTCGTCCTCGGTGAGCGTGGCCGTGGCGTTGACGGCCCACTTCGCCGGTCCCTCGGCGCGGCTGCTGCGCACCGTGAGGTTCCCGTCCGCGGACACGGCCACCTGGAGACGGACCTCCGCCGTGCCCTCAAGCTCGATCGGCGCGTGCATCACGAACTCGCCGAGCGTCGGCCGGCCGGCCGTCGCGCCCACGGCGAGGGCCAGCTCGACCAGGGCCATGGCCGGGACCAGCACCCGCCCGCCCACCCGGTGGTGGGCCAGCCACGGCTGGCGGCGGATGGACAGCACGCCGGTGAACAGCCGGTCGCCGTCCGGCAGCTCCGCCGCACCGGCCAGCAGCGGGTGCGGGGACGTGTCCAGCCCGTACGCCGACGGCCGGTCGTCGTCCGCGGGCGGCAACAGCCAGTAGCGCCTGGTCTCGAACGGGTACGTGGACAGGTCCGTGAGCCGGCCGCCCTCCACGAGCGGCCCGAACTCGACCGGCACGCCCGACACGTGCAGGCGGGCCAGCGCCGCACGGAACGCCTCCGCGTCCGGACGGCCGGGCCTGAGCAGCGGCACCGCGACCGCCGTGCCGGCGGTCTTCGCGCCATCGGTCTCCGCGCCATCGGTCTCCGCGTCATCGGTCTCCGCGTCATCGGTCTCCTGGGCAAGCGCGGCGAGCGACCCGTCCGGGCCCAGCTCCGCGAACCGGGTCACGCCCGCCTCCCGCGCCGTGCGGACCGCGTCGGCGAACCGCACGGCGCCGCGCAGCTGCGCCACCCAGTAGTCCGGCGACGACATCTCCCGCTCCCCGGCGAGCTTCCCGGTCGCCGTGGAGACGACGGGCACCTGGGCGGGGCCGAACGTCAGCCCCGCCACCACCTGGCGGAACTCCTCCAGTACGCCGTCCATGTGGGCCGAGTGGAAGGCGTGGCTCACCTTGAGACGGGTGGCCTTGCGGCCGGCGGCCTTCCACCGCGCCGCGAGCCGGTCGACCTCGTCCGCGTCGCCCGAGAGCACCACCGACGCCGGTCCGTTGATCGCGGCGATCTCGACGCCACCGCCCGCCGACGCGGCCAGTTCGGCCGCCTCCTGCGGCGTGGCGGCGAACGCGGCCATGGCGCCGCCCTCCCTGGCCGACTGCATCAGCCGGCCGCGGGCGGCCACAAGCGCACAGGCGGAGGCGAGGTCGAGCACCCCCGCGACGTGCGCGGCGGCGAGTTCGCCGACCGAGTGCCCGATCAGGAAGTCGGGCCGCAGCCCGTACGACGCGGCGAGCCGGTGGAGCGCGACCTCCACCGCGAACAGCGCCGGCTGGGCGTACCGCGTCTGTCCCAGCCGCTCCGGGTCGGCCAGCAGGTCCCGCAGGGCGACACCGATGTGCGGCTCCAGCGACGCGGAGACCTCGTCGAACGCGGCGGCGTACACCGTGGAGGTCTCCAGCAGCCCGGCGCCCATGCCGGCCCGCTGCGCCCCCTGCCCGGAGAAGAGGAAGGCGAGCCGCTGGTCCGGCGCCGCGCGCCCGGTGGTCACCCCGGGGTGGCGCGCGCCGTCGCGGAGGGCGGCCAGCGCCTGAGCGGGGTCCCCCGCCGGGCCGGCGTCCACGACGGCCCGGTGCTCCAGCCGCGGCCTGCGGGTGAGGGTGTACGCGATGTCGCGCGGCTCGGCGGACCCGGCGGCGAGGGCGTCGTGCACGAGGCCCGCCTGGGCGCGGAGCGCGGTCTCCGTCTTCGCCGACAGCACGAACGGCACGCCCCCGCCGAGGTCCGCGCCCACCCCGCCGGGGACCTCGGTCGTCGTGTCCCCGGCCGCCGAGCCGGTGTCGGTT
>NZ_BOOF01000067.1 GCF_016863095.1 Microbispora siamensis
GAGAGCAGGGACACGAAGCTGTGGCGGAGCTCGCGAGGCGTCCACTCTTCAGGGTTCAAGGTCGTGCCCTTGAGCACCAGGCGGAATGGGAAGCAGACCAGTGAGCAAGACGAGTGATCTGCCCCGCCACTCTGTGAGCGTCACCGGAGTGGTAGTCAACGACGCCGGATGCGTCCTGGCGATCAAGCGAGCTGATGACGGCCGATGGGTGCCGCCCGGGGGTGTCCTGGAGCTAGACGAGACGCCCTACGAAGGGGTCGTCCGCGAGGTATACGAAGAGACCGGCGTCAAGGTAGCCCCAGATCACCTAGTCGGCGTGTACAAGAACATGAAGCTAGGCGTCGTGACCCTGGCGATCCGATGCCGGGTAGTCGAGGGGACTGCCCACACGTCTGACGAAGCGTCATCGGTTCGCTGGCTCACTCTGCAGGAGGTCTCAGCGCTCATGCCCGAGGCCCGAGCTGTTCGAGTAACCGACGCCATGCGCCACGACGGGCCTTTCGTACGGGTGCATGACGGAACCTCAGTCATACCCGGATGATCTAGCCTCCCAGCGCTGTTACGGATTCGCTTACGTCTTCAAGCCGCCTTCGGCGGGGAGCGGTGGGAGGGGGAGGGAAGGAACCGCGGGGAGGGTGCGCGAGGGGGCGGCAGGCTCGACGATCCGAAACAGAAGGCGGGCCACCAAGAGGAGGACCCGCCGGGGAAGGGATCGGCAGAGGAGAGGGGCTGTTTCCCGAGCTGTCTTCCAGTGACACCGTGAGGGGGTCGAACGACGGTGGGAGGCACAGCGCAGCCAGAAGCCATCACGGCCCGCACTCTCGGAGGGGAAGGCACGCGGACACAGATTGTGTCTACCGCTGGGCCGCGCGCCCGCCCCGCCGGCGGGCTGCGGCTCTCCGGCCGGTCCCGCCGGCAGGCGGCGCGCACCCTGCGCCGACAAGCGGCGCGGGTGTTCAACCGATGGCGGCAAAGCGGCCATGTGCGAAAAGTGATCTCTCTCCCCAAGAGGTGAACGGGGTCGTTGGCCACGAGCGGCACCACCAGAGCCGAAGAACCCGGAACCCACGTGGGCGACGCTGGCAGGCGAGAAAGAGGAAGAGAGAGGCAGGGAGGGGACAGAGCGGAAGGTGTAGGAGACAGGACCTTGGGGCGCTGCCCCAAACCCCGGCCCTCCTCAGAGATGAGAGTTACGTGCACAGGGTGCACGTCCGACGGTGGTTCACCTCCTCGCCGGTCACCACAAGGGATGCCAGACAAGCCGCCCGTAGGCAAGCCGTCCCGTGCACGTAGGGCAACCAGTGCAGGAGGAAGGTCGCCGGGCACATGGAACACGCGAAGGACGACTTGCCTACGGGCGTCCGGTCCGGCATGGCTGCGCCTGCCCGACGAGGAGATGAACCACCTAGCTAGGCGATCGCCTAGGTTTCCACCTAGGTTCCCGCCTAGGTTCCCGCGTAGGTGCTCCCCACTACCCTCGCGAAGTTGGCGAGCTAATCTTCCGCGAAGTTCCCCGGGATGTTATCTACGAAGAGTCCTGCGATGTTTTCTACGAAGAGTCTTACGAAGAGTCCTGCGATGTTTTCTACGAAGAGTCCTACGAAGTTTTCGACGAGAAGTCTTACGAAGAGTCCTACGAAGTTTTCGACGAGGAGTCTCGTCTAATTTTTTGGTCGCAGTCTCTGGGATTAGCGCAGATAGCTAATTCTCTATCTAGTGCGACCGTGTTTCCGCAGGTCAGGGACTTGATTAAACTGCGGGACCGGCGATCCAGGTGTTCGTTTGCGCCGTGCTCGACTTTACCCCTAAAATGCGATCACCGCTCGGGTGTCCTCGAAAACAGTCCCAAGCGGTGATCCCATCCACGTCCCCCTTAGGAGACAGAGCCAAATGATACCACCCGAGAGTCAATCGCTCGTTGCCGCAGCGATCGTCGCGGCTATGGTCGTAGTCCTCGTCGTCGCAGGTCGGCAGGCAGACGAGATTCAACAGATGGTGAGTGCTCTTACGGCAGTACTCGCTGTCTACGTAGTCCGCCAGAGCTCCAGCGCTCGCAGGCCGGGCCAGAAGTAGCAAGGCCCGGCGTAAGCCTCATTCGGGCTGGATGATCAGCGGAAGCCCCGAAGATTGTCCAGCCCGCCTCTCTTCAGGTGATAGACAACTGGCGCAGTATGTCGAGCGATCGTGCGCGTGACTAACTGCGTGACAACCTCTGCGGACGTTCGTGGACGTCCCTGGACGTTGGTGGACAGTTCTCGCAGGTGAAGCGGCCCTTTGGCAAGCTTGACCGTGGGTGGCGATTACCTGATAAGGAAGAGGTCCCAGGTTCAAGTCCTGGTAGCCCCACCACGAAGTACCAGCTCAGAGGCCAGTTCCCAAGATCCGGGATCTGGCCTTTTGATCGTTTGACCGTCATCTGGCCGTCGCTGTCGCCGCCAGCGCTGGGCACTGGTGAGTTCAAGTGAGTTTCTGGGGTGCTGTGATCGCGGTTGAGCCCGGCGACGACCAGCGTAAACCCCGACAGTAACGACCGATGATCAAGAGCGCGGAGGAGTCCTTCGTCGGCTTGCGGCTGTTAGCCGTGGCCGTCCGGGCGGTCGGCGGCGTCGAACATATCGCAGTTGTGCTGGATCAGGGCCATGTGCTGCTCAGCCCAGGCTCGCAGACTTCGCAGCGGCGCGACGAGCGTGGTGCCCAGGCCGGTCAGACGGTAGTACACCCGTGGAGGCTTGCTCGCCTCGACACGACGAGCGACAAGTCCGTCTCGTTCCAGCGCCCTGAGGGTCTGCGCCAGCATCTTCTGTGACACGCCGGTCATCTCGCGCTTCAACTCGGTGAACCGCAGCTCGCCCTCGGCGGCGGCAAGCGACAGCACCGCCATGGTCGTCCATCGCGACCCCACCCGGTCGAGCAGGAGCCTTGTCGGGCACAGAGGATCGAACAAGTTCCCCTGCCGTGAGGCGGTTACCACGAGGTCACCTGGTGTCGGAAAAGTGCCTTCTTCCCTGTTCATTGAAGGTCTTCTACGGTTACCACGTTCCTAAGCGTAACCAAGGAGGGCACCTGTGCGCCAGATGACTCTTTCTCCCCACCTTCCCGGCGCGACCGTGCACCGGATATCGATCGACGGGGTCGAACTCGCCGTGGAGACTCTCGGGCAGGGGCCGGCTGTGCTGCTGCTGCACGGCTTCCCGCACACCCGCGCGATCTGGCGCGATGTCGCACCCCGGCTGGCCGCCGCAGGTTTCCGGGCCCTCGCGCCGGACCTGCACGGGCTGGGCGACAGCACACCCGCCGTCCGCGGCTACCAGGCATCCGCGATCGCCACGGACCTGCTCCGAATGTTGGACGTCCTCGGTGACCGCGAGGCACACGTCGTTGGCACCGATCTAGGTGTCACTCCGGCATTCGCCCTGGCAGCATCGTCGCCCGAGCGTGTAACCAGCCTGACCCTGTCCGAAGGGTTGATCGGACTTCTGCCCGGCGCCGAGGCCTTCCTACGGCAGGGGCCGCCGTGGTGGTTCGGCTTCCACCAGGCGCCCGGTGGTCTGGCCGAGGACGTCCTGGAGAACTCGGCGGAGCGCTACGTCCGCTTCTTCCTCTCCGCCGGCAGTCGCCGAGGTCTGCCAGCAGACCTTACACGGGTGATCGTCGAGGCATATCGCGGCAAAACGAGTCTCGGCAATGCCTTCGACCACTACCGCGCAATGCCGGCCACTGCGGAATGGATCGGGAATTGGGCGCAGGACCAGCGACTGACGACGCCGACCCTCGCCATCGGCGGTGGCGTGATCGGCGCGGCCACCGCCCGCCAGCTCGAACCGATCACCGGCCGCCTCACCCAGCACCTGCTTGAGGACTGCGGTCACATCACCCCGATCGACCAGCCGGACGCCTTCGCCGACCTTCTCATCGAGCACGCCCGGGCCGTCTGAGCGTATGTCCTCGGGTCGGCGCTCGGCCTGCTGGCGGCTCTTTCCGCCGCCGACGAGCCGATGCCCGCCGCGGCGTTGCTGTTCTCGCCGTGGGTTGACCTCACGCTCAGCGGCGATTCGATGACGGTCAGAGCCGAGGCGGACTTCATCGTGAACCGCACCGCCCTCGAACGCCGCGTGCGTGACTACCTCGGCGACGCAACCGCGGCAGAACAGCACAGCCCGCTGTTCGCGGGCCTGCACGGTCTGCCGCCCACGTTGATCCAGGTCGGCCGAATCACCAAGACGATCACGCAGAGAAGAAGCATGACGGTCGCGTCCTGAGCCGTTCACTGCGGAGCTGGACGACAGGCTCCGCCTCGTCCGTCCAGCTCCGCCGGCAGCGCGTATCAGATCACGACCTTTTCTTCGGTGACCATGACCACCACCGAATCCAAATCGATGAACTTGCTTTCGTCCGGGTTCAGCAGCTCTTTGTAATTCTTCGATCCGAAGAAGGCGTCATGGTCCGCCCAGGTTTCGAACCATATCTCAGTGAGGCCGTCGTAGCCGGGGCTCGGGTAGCCGTCGGCGGGAACCGGGTGAGAGACGGTGTACTTCTTCACGTACCGTCGCGCCTCGGGGATGGAGGCGAACAATGGGGCGTGGTGGTTTCGGTGATAATCAACGAATTCCTCGAGGGTCATCCCCCCGACACGGTTGATCATGTAAGCGAACTTGATCATGATTTGCTTCCTTCGTCCTCGCGGCACGGGGGAGGCGACCGCCTGCCCCGGCGTCGGGTTGCGAGCTACGGGGTTACGCTAAACGCTCACATCGATGTCATGGGCAAGGCATTGTGACCCAATGCACACGAGGAGTTGAGATGCGGATCGGTGAGCTGTCCGCCCGGACGGGAGCAAGCCGTCGATCGCTGCGCTATTACGAGCAGCAGGGCCTGCTGGTCAGCACGAGATCGCCCAGTGGCCAGCGGTGCTACAACGACGATCACGTCCAGCGGGTGGCGCTGATTCAGACATTCCTAGCCGCCGGCATGTCCAGCATGAGCATCGCTCAGATGGTCCCCTGCATGTCGGAGCCCACCAAGGCCAAGGCCCTGCAGGCCTTGGCCGTCATGAATCATGAGCGAACCCGCCTTACATCGACGATCGACAGCCTCACCGCCGCCAGGGAAGCGCTTGATCACCTGATCGAGGTCAACCGGTCCTTCCTGGCGAATGCGACGGATGCTGGTGAGTGACGGTGGGCGGTAGCGGTGACGTGGCCTTCAGGAAGCCGGTCGATCCGTCCCGTCGAGGATCAGGCACCCTTTCCGTGATCGGACCCGGCTGAGCTGATCACGGTTCAGACGTTCCAACCGTAGGTCACCTCCCGGCGGCGACGATCTGCGGCGTGTTGATCAGTGAGATGGTCGCGGTCTTGTTCCCCCACTTGGCCCGTGTGTGCATTGACCAGGTGTTCGGTGCGGGAACGATGGTGCGGATCCGGGCCGGAACCGGCACCATGGAGGCCGCGTGCCCGGACTGCGGAATTCGGTCGCGGCGCAGGCACAGTCACTATGAACGGCGGTTGTCCGACACCGCAGTTGGTGGCCAGGAACTGCTCATCCACCTGCGGGTAAACCGATTCTCCTGCCGCAATGCCACCTGTGCGAGGGCGACGTTCGCCGAGCAAATGCCGTCAGGCGCGTTCCTCGCGCCCATGCCGAACGAGCTTCCATCGAGGCGGGGGGCAGCAAGTCGGGTCGGCCAGTGCCCAGCGGTGGCGGGAGTAGGGGACGCGGCCCTTGAGCCGGCGGTCGACCGGAACGTCGAGCGCCGTTGTTGACTGCGGGGGCCGTCGCCGGCCTGTGGCGGTACTGCCTCGATCTGCTCGACGCCGCCGCGGTTACGGGAACCTCCGCTCGCGCAGCCGCTCAGGTTTCAGGGTTCGCGAGCGGTGGCCGGAGTGACGGGGTGACCGGCGCACCAGACGGCGCGGATGTCGCGGGTGGCCGTGATGTCCCGGGTCGGGTCGCCGTTGACCAGCAACAGGTCGGCCCGCATGCCCGGCCGGACGGCGCCCCGGTCGGCCAGGCCGAAGGCGCGGGCGGGCAGCACGGTCGCCGAGCGCAGGATCTCCACCGGCGTCATTCCGGCCCGCGCCATCAGCTCGAACTCGTGATGCAGGCTCTCGCCGTGGGGCACGGGCAGCGGCGCGGACGGCTCGGCGTTCGCGTCCGTCCCGGCGAGGATCTCAACACCGGCTCGGTGTAGACGGCCGACGTCGCCCAGCACCTCCCCCAGGTGGTCGGCCCGCCCAGGCGGCGGGCCGGAGGTCATGAAGGCGGTGAGCAACGCCTCCATCATGGTGATCGTCGGGATGGACCTCTGGCCGGCGCTCCTCATCGCGGCCACGTCGTGCGTCCGGACCCCGCCGGCGATCGGCGTGTGCGTGACGAACTCCGCTCCCGACTCTACGGCCATCGTGTAGGCGCCCTGAGTGGCGGCGTGCACGATCGTCTTGAGCCCGTACTCGCGCGCCGCCTCCACCAGCGCGCGCAGCGCGTCAGCGGGCGGCCCGCCCTCGCCGGGGGCCTCGGCGACGCCCTTGATGTAGTCGACGCCCTCCGCCGCCCGCGCCTCGACGTGCCGCCGGGCATCGGCTGCCGTCAGGATGACGGCTTCCGGCGGCATTCCCGGCATACGGGCATGGTGGCCGCCCGGCCCGATCGCGGGCAGTCCGGCAGTACGGAAGTCGGCCGCTCCCCCGGTCTCGCGCAGCGAGGCCACCCGCTCGGCCGGCCAGCAGGCCATGTCGAGTCCGGTCGTCACTCCCCAGGCGGCCAGGGCGGCCAGGTTTCCGGGGGCGTGCAGGTGGACATGTGCGTCGATCAGCCCGGGCAGCAGCGCCGCCCCCGCCGCGTCGATCTCCTCCGCGCCTGCGGGATCGTCGCCGATCAGCGCACCGTCGATGACGACGGTACGGGGCTCGCCGAGCCGTTTGCCGTCGAAGACCCGCACATTGCGTAAGGCTGTCCTGCCGTCAGTGGACATGGGCCACCCACCTCAAATAAGGAACAATTTTGTTCACTAATTGAGGCTAGCACGGCGAAGTGCGTGATATATCGGTCCTCATGAGTCCCACCCGCCGCCGCGGAGACGCCCTCACCACCGCGATCTTCCAGGCCGTCCTGAGCGAACTGGCCGTGAGCAGCTTCGAGGAGCTGACGTTCGACAAGATCGCCTCCGCGGCCGGGACAGGGAAAGCGGCCTTGTACCGGCGCTGGTCCACCCCGGCCGAACTCGTCCTCGCCGCGCTGAGCGACTCCGCCACCGGCTTCGGCGACCCGCCGGCGCCGCCCGGCACGGGCGCACTGCGCGATGACCTGATCGCCCTGCTCGAGCACTTCGTACGGGCGCTCGATCAGCCGCGCGGCCGCGCGCTGCTCCCGCTCATCGCCCACCGCCACCGCCATCCCGAGCTGTTCGAGCAGGTCCACCGGCTGGTGATCCGCCCGCACCAGGAAGTACTGCTGTCCGTCCTGCGCCAGGCGGTCGAACGCGGCGAAGCCGCACCCGGCAGCCTCACCCCGCGCATTGTCTCGGTCGGGCCACGCCTGATCCTCCTCCAAGCATGGGAGGGCGGTCTCGTGGACTCCGGCGAGATCGCCTCCATCGTCGATGAGGTGCTCATTCCGCTGACCAGGCCATGACCCCCTGGCCGACATCCCACAGGGCGGCAGTGCGAGACGAAAGGTGCACGTTGTGAGTGGATCACCGGTCTTCTTGAGTCCTTCCGGATGGAACAGGCAGGGACCCCGGATAGGAGGACGCGTCACCAAGGAGCAGTCGACTACGAAGGCGTGGGGACCTCTGTCCTGCCACCAGCGGCAACACGCACTCGGTTGTCGACAGCGAGGAAATCCTGATGGCCCCACCCCGCCATCTGCCTACGGTGCGTCTTATGACGTTGTCGGCGCCTGAATCCGCTGACGCCCCCTGCTGAGCTCCTTCCGGGAGAACACACCGAGCTTCGGGTAGGCCTTGTTCAGGTGGTAGCCCACGCTGCGGGGGCTGAGGAACAGCCGCGCCGCGATCTCCTTGTTGGACAGGCCCTGCGCGGCCAGCCCGGCGATCTGACAGCGGTGACCTGGGCCCGTCCGGGCCCGTCATCCCCCATGACGGAGCGGATTCGGGGAAGGTAACAACATGTTCGAGACTGGCTCGACGGACCCGGTGGCCAAGGCGTTCGAGTCCCAGCGCGACCGGCTGCGCGCGGTCGCCTACCGCGTGCTCGGGTCGCATGCCGACGCCGAGGACGTGGTCCAGGAAGCCTGGCTGCGACTCTCCCGCCAGGACACGGGAACCATCGAAAACCTCGCCGGCTGGCTCACCACAGTGGTCGGCAGGATCAGCCTTGACCTCTTGCGTTCGCGCCAGGCCCACCCCGAGGCGTCCTACGACCACCGTCTGCCCGACCTCGTGGTGACGCTCGACGACGCTCCCGCCCCGGACGACGACGCGGTGCTCGCCGACTCGGTCGGGCTCGCGCTCATCGTCGTCCTCGATTCGCTCCGGCCGAGCGAGCGACTGGCGTTCGTGCTGCACGACCTGTTCGCGGTGCCGTTCGACGAGATCGGCCGCATCCTCGGCAAGTCCACCGACGCCACCAAGATGCTCGCCAGCCGCGCCCGCAGGAAGGTCCAGGCGACCGAGCGGCCGACCGGCGCAGGCCGGGAACAGCGGACCCCGCTCTCGGTCCTCGCGTTCACCATCACCGATGGCCGGATCACCGCCATCACGGCCGTGGTCGCCCCGGCCAAGCTCGCGCAGTTGAACCTGCCGGACCCGGCGTGAGCGGCCCCGTCACGCCGCCTGCTCGTCACCTTCCCCGTGGGGCCCAGGCTCATGATCCCTATGGAGATGCAATTGAGCGCGGCCTGCTCATCGGGGAAGTGGCCGCGGGCCTTGGCCGCCCGGCGGATGCGGGCATGGACCGACTCGATCGGTTCGTCGAGCAGACCATCAAGATCAAACGCAGGTCGGGTCACACCATCTCGCGGTGAAAGCGGTCCAGCAAGGCGAGTTCCTCGGCCGACAGGCGCAGCGCGCCCGTGGCCACGTTCGCGGCCACGTGGTCGGGATCGCTGGTGCCGGGTATGGCCAGAACGTGCGGCCCTTGGTGCAAGGTCCACGCGAGCCGGATCTGCGCCGCGCTCGCCCCGTGTGACCGCGCGACGGCCAGGATCTCCTTGCTGTAGGAGCCCTGTGCACCCCTTGTGCGCCCGGTGGCGGCGATCGAGTAGAACGGCACGAAGGCGATCCCCTGCTCCCCGCAGACGCGGACGAACCCCTCCTGGTCGGGGCGGACTCCGAGACCGTACATATTCTGCACACAGACCACCGGGGCGATGGCTTGGGCCTCGGCAAGGTGGCCGGGGGTGACGTTGGACAGGCCTAGATGCCGGATAAGTCCGGACTGGCGGAGCTCGGCCAGCACGCCGAACCGCTCAGCGATCGAGTCAGTGCCCACGATGCGCAGATTGACCAGGTCCAGGTGGTCGCGGCCGAGCTGACGCAGGTTCTCCTCGACCTGTCCGCGCAGCTCGCCGGCGGTGGCGTGAGGGAGCCAGTGGCCCGCCGGGTTGCGGCCCGGCCCGACCTTGGTGGCGATGACCAGGCCGTCCGGGTAGGGGGAGAGGGCCCGGTTGATCAGCTCGTTGGCCGAACGCGAGGGAGAGAAGTAGAACGCGGCGGTGTCGATGTGATTCACGCCCAGCTCAACCGCGCGGCGCAACACGGCGATCGCCCGGTCGCGGTCGAGCGGTACCGCGTCTGGCGCCAGCGCCTCGCCATGTTGTGGGAGTCGCATCGCGCCGAAGCCGATGCGGTTGATGTCAAGGTCGCCGAGTCTCCAGGTGCCCGCTGCCGCCGCTGTGATCGTCATGGCGGGAATGATGGGCACATCGTAGAGTGATCGCCATTGATTCAGACATAGGTGAATGGTCATGGCGGAGCTGCGGTTTTCGGTGGGCGACCTGGCACAGACGCGCTTCGCCGTCTCGCCCATGTGGGAGGTCGGGACCAGTTTCCGGCTCCTGGCCTCCGGCAGCGCCCATCCGGTGCATCGTTCCTGGATCGAGCAGGTACGGCCGCGGTTGGCGGCGGCCGGGCTGGAGACGGGCTGGCTCGCCGAGGTGGTCGGGCCCGCCGGGTACGTCCCCGACTTCCTCAACCCGGCGCCGACCGAGCCGGCCCCCACTCTGGCGGCCGAGCTGGTCCGCGTCCTGGCCACTCCCGCCGCCGAGGTCCGCCGCGATCTCGACCGCCTAGCCGGCGAGCGCGGTCTCGGCCCTCGGCTGCGCGCCCTGCGCGCCGAACCGCAGTCCCGCCTGCCGCGGCTGACGGAAGAGATCCATACTTACTGGGAGCTGGCCCTGGCTCCCTACTGGGTACGGATCCGAGCCGTGCTCGACGCCGAGGTGTTCCACCGCGCCCGCCAGGTCGCCGAGTACGGCGTGCCCACGTTCTCAACGACCTGCACACCTCGGTGAGGTGGGACGAGGACACGTTGCGGCTACTGCTGCGCCGCGCGCTGACCCGCGAGACGGCAGACGGAGGGCTCTTGCTGATCCCCTCGGCCTTCACCGGGCCGGGCCTGTTCACCCGGGTCACGCCGCCGGATCCGCCACAGCTGGCCTATCCGGCACGCGGCATCGGTGCGCTATGGGAGCCCCGCCCCACTGCCGGGACCGACGCCCTGACCGCCGTACTCGGCCGCTCGCGAACCCGGCTACTGAACGAGCTGGACGCACCCGCCTCCACCACCGAGCTGGCCGAGCGCACCGGGCTCTCTCCCGCAGGAGTGTCTCAGTACCTCACCGCGATGCGCGACGCGGGCCTGGTCAGCGCTCATCGGGCCGGCCGCTCAGTGCTCTACGCCCGCACCGCCGCTGCCGAAACTCTCCTCGCGGCACCTGGCGGCCGGCCACCGACACAGCTCCATGATCGCGTGAGGCTCGAAGACGGTCCCTGAGCGGGCGTTTGATCCTCATGGCGAAACATGCCATTTCTGCGGCGCCTCTACATCCGCGGAGCAGAGGTACCAGAACAGGCATGTGTCGCCCCTGTCGAATCAGACTCGCACGGGGCGGGTTATGTGCATGTTCTTCTGTTTGATTCAAAAACGCCCGCCTATTACATCGGCCGCCCACCCGAGCAAGACCTGCGCACCATCATGAACGCGATCCTGTACGTAGCCGCACCGGCCTCCCCTGGCGCTACCTCGCACACGACCACCCGCCGTGAGCCACCGTCTGACTGGTACTTCGCCGCCTGGCGCGATGCGGCCATATTCACCCGGCTGTCGGGCCTGCTGCACCGCCTCGTCGCGCCGTCCGTCACCAGCGGGCACCGACGGATCTAGAGGTCGATGACGACCTTGCCGTGCACGTGCCGGCCGGCCTGGAGTTCGGCCGCGCGGCGGATCTGCTCGACCGGGAAGCTCGCCGCGATAGGCACCCGGAGTCGGCCCGCCGCGACCAGGCGGGCGATCTCTTCCAGGGCGCCGGGGGCGGCGTTCGCGCCGTTGGCCGTCGGCACGCCGTCGACTTGCGCGGCGATGGTGCAGATGCGGCCGTCTGAGACGCCGAGTTCCCTTGCGGCGTGCACTGTCTCCGTCCCGTGCAGGTCGATGGCGGCGGTGACACCGCCGGGAGCGAGGGCTCGGACCCGGTCGGCCAGGCCGTCGCCGTAGGCGACCGGCTCGGCTCCGAGATCGCGCAGGAAATCGGATGATGTCGCCGATCCCGTCCCGATCACGCGCGCTCCTGCGATCCGGGCCAGCTGGACGGCGAACACCCCGACCCCGCCCGCCGCGCCGCCGATCAGCACTGTGTCGTCCGGGCCGGGGTCGACCACGGCGAGGGCGGCGGATGCCGTGCGGCCGGCGATCGTGAGGGTGGCGGCGGTGCGGTCGTCGACGCCGTCGGGAGTGTGATGGGCCTCGTTCGCCGCGATCCCCCCGGCCGGGTCGATCACCACGAAGTCGGCGACCGCGCGGGACAGGGCGCCCCCGAACACCCGGTCGCCGGGCGCGAAGCCGGTCACCCCGTCACCGACCTGGTCGACCAGTCCCGCGTAGTCGGTCCCGAACCCGGCCGGGAGGCTCAAGCCGAACCGGGCGGCGGTGTCCGCGTCGGCGGTCATGATCCAGTCCATCGGGTTCAGACCGGCCGCGGTGACCCGTACGCGGATCTGTCCCGGGCCGGCCTGCGGAGCGGGAACCTCACGGACGTCCAGGACTTCGGGGCCGCCGAATGAATCGAGCCGGACCGCCCTGCTCCTGCCCGTCGGCGGTTGATCGCTCTGTTCCTGCATGTACGCCTGTCTCCTTGGGGACCGAGGGAACGCCTTGAAACGGACTATGCTCCGTTTCGATGGATGACCCTAACACAACCGGAGCGTGATCCGTTTTGACTGAGGCGGAGATGCGCGCGCCACGGGCGGACGCAGCCCGTAACCGCGACCAGTTGCTCGCGGTGGCGACCCGCGTGTTCATGTCGGCTGACGCCGAGCCGTCGATGCGTGCGATCGCCCGCGAGGCCGGAGTCGGCATCGCCACGCTCTACCGGCACTTCCCGACCCGCGAGTCGCTGGTCGATGCGGTCTACCGGGACCAGGTCGTGCGGCTGACGACCGGCGCCCGCGAGCTGCTCGGCCGGCTGCCCCCGGCTGCGGCGATGCGGCGCTGGATGGACTTGTTCGGGGACTGGATCGCGACCAAGAACGGCATGCTCGACACGCTGCTTGCGATGATCGAGTCGGGCGAGATCGCCCATGCACAGACCCGGAGCGAGCTACTGGCGGCCATCACCACGATTCTCGACGCCGGTCGCGCGGCGGGCGACCTCCGCTCCGACGTCACCGCCGAAGACATCGCCGCCTCCCTCATCGGCATCTTCACCGTGGCCCCCCGGCGCGAACATGAAGCCAAGGCCGGTCGCCTGCTGAACCTCCTGATGGACGGCCTCCGGCCCGCCGCCCGGCCGGCCTGAGCCCGGATCGAGGCGGCTAGTGCACGGTCTCACGAAGCGGCCGCGCAGTATCGACCGTCGGCGGAGTTAGAACCGGAACCGGACGATGCGGGTGGACCGCTTCATGCCCGGCAGCAGGTTCATGAGGCGGTACATGCGGCGTACGTTCGCGGGCGCCTTGGCCATCAGCACCGGTGAGTCGTTCATCGGCGCCTCGTCGACGTATTCCAGCCGCGGGTGCCAACCGGCCAGCGCGGCCGGGTCGTTGAAGCCGCAATGGAACTGGGCGCCGTATCTGCGCAGCGAGGGGTCCCATCTCGAAGTGCGCCACGCCCAGACGGGCACCGTGTCGAACTGTGCCTGGCCGGAGGGGAAGGCGTCGACGACGCTGGTCAGCAGCCGCCGGACGTCGGTCTCGATCAGGTAGGGCACCAGCCCCTCTGCGATCATCAGCACCGGTCGGCCACGGGGGATGCGTGCCAGCCAGGTCAGGTCGGTGACGCTGGAGCCGATCAGGGTGTAGTGCTCTCGCGGCGGCAGGAATCGTCGCCGCAGTTCGACGACGGGAGGATAGTCCAGGTCGTACCAGTCGACGGTGGCGGGCGGGGCGATCCGGTACACCCGGGCGTCGAGGCCGCAGCCCAGGTGCAGCACCACCGCGTCGGGGTGATCGGCGAGGAAGCTTCGGGCCCAGTCGTCGTGGGCCTTGGCGCGCACCACGGCGGCGAGGCCCATCTGGCTGGTGCCGAATCTGCGCTTGTCGTAGTCCGGGTCGAGGCGGCGCATCACCCGCTCCGCGTATTCGTCGCCGAGGATCGGGTCCGGCAGCCGGTTGTCCAGTGCCTTGGCCCTGAGGACGGGGCTGAGGGTCTTCTGCACTCCGACGAGTTCGGTGTCCTTCACGACAGCGACACTACTCTTATTTCACGAATTTCGTGAAGTTACTGAATGACTTAAACTGTTCAGGCCACGAAGAGGAAGGGAGCGTCGGTGACGCGAGCGGACGAGGGCGCAGTCGCCGTCTTCCAGGAACGGTTCGCGCAGATCATGGTCGAATCCGGCATGCCCCGGATGGCCTCGCGCGTGTACGCCGCGCTGCTGGTCACCGACTCCGGCGAGTTGTCGGCCGCCGAACTCGCGGAGCGACTGGGCGTGGGCGCGTCGGCGATCTCGGGAGCGGTCAAGTACCTGGTGCAGGTGCGACTGGTCGAACGCGGCCGCGAACCCGGTACCCGGCACGACTTCTGCCGGATCCACGAGCACACCTGGAGCCACTTCGTCAGCCAGTCCGACCCGGTGCTGGTCCGGGTGCAGGACGGCGCCGACGAGGGCGTCGCGCTCCTGGGTCTCGACTCCCCCGCCGGGCAGCGGATGGACGAGACCCGCCGGTTCTTCGCGTTCCTACGCGAGGAGATCAAGCAGTCGATGGCGAAGTGGCGGCGGCTCCAGATGGCCGAACGCGAGAGCGACCAGACGGTCAGCACGATCTCGCCGAGGTAGCCGCCGGCCTCCAGCAGGTGGGCCTCGGCGGCAGCCGGCGCGCGATCACCGGTTTGGCCCGGCCTCGGCCCTGGGGCTGAAGCGGGGAGAACCTCCTGGATCGTGACGATCGTGGTCTTGCCGGTCTTGCTCGCGGCTTTCCTGCTCGGGCTGCTCGCCGCCGTCGAACACGGCCGGGACAACGATCTGGTCGACGTTGCGGAGTTCACCCATCGGCCGATGCTGCGGACAGTCGCGCGGATGCGTTCAAGCTTTCGTTGCGATCGGGTCGGTGACACGTATCCACGAGCGCGTCTTGCCCGGTGGAGATGACCCCGGTTCCTATCGTCTGCCCTGAAGTGATCACTGGTGCTGCCGCCCATGCGGTGGGCGTTGACATATTGCGGGGAGCAAGCATGCGACTCAGGCCGCTCGCGTTGATGTCGGGTATCGCGCTCGGGTTGGCGGTGCTCACCAGTCCGGCCGCCGATGCCGCGGACACGACGGTGACCTTCACGGTCACCTCGGGTGCGTTGACGATCACCGCGCCCGCCGGTCCGGTGAGCCTCGGTAGCGCGCCCGCGGGCGGCACCGTCAGCGGACCGATCGGCACGGTCACGGTGACCGACGCCCGGGGCGGTGTGCCCACCTCGGACTGGACCGCGCGGGTGTCGTCCACGGCCTTCGTCGGCGCGAGCGACACGATCCCGGCCTCCGCGGCGACCTATACGCCGGGCCCCGGCACGTTGCTCGTAGGCAACGGCGCCTTGACGCCTGGCCCGGGCGGGACCCTGGATGTGCAGCGGGTCGCCATGACTTACACCGGCGGCACGGGCAACAGCCAGGCGTCCTGGCATCCGACCATCTCGGTGACCATTCCGCTGTCGGCGGACCTTGGCGCCTATACCGGGACGGTGACGCACTCTGTTGCCTGATCGAATCATCGGCTGGGCCGCCGGCGTCCTGACGGCCGTGCTGTACGCAGGCGTGACAGGCGCGGCGCTCGTGCTCGATCCCGGCCCTGCCGCCGCGGCCGCCGCTCCGGCAGCGTCCCAGGATCGGGGGGACCCTGGAGTAGGGCTGGGAATCCGGCTGGTCGACGCGCCGGTCGCCCGCCGCACCGACCCCCGCGCGCTCAAGGGAGTGGTCGATCACCTCGATCCCGGCAGCACCATCAGGCGGCGGATCGAGGTGTCCAACACCAGCGGTCACCGGATGCAGGTCTCGCTGTATCCGGCGGCGGCCGACATCCGGGGCCACGCGTTCGTCTTCGCGCCCGATCGCACGCCGAACGAGCTGACGAGCTGGACCACCGTCACGCCCGCGGAGATCGACCTGGCCCCCGGCCAGTCCCGCAGGGCCTGGTTCACCGTCAAGGTGCCGTCCGACGCCTGGAAGGGCGAGCGGTACGGGGTGATCTGGGCGCAGACCACCGCGGAGCCGGACGAGACGCACAACATCGGCCTGGCCAGCCGGGTCGGCGTCCGGATGTACCTCGACATCGGCCCGGGCGGTGAGCCGCCGTCCGACATGAGCATCGACCGGCTCACTCCAGAGCGGGACGCCGCCGGTCGCCCGGTCCTGGCCGCGCAGGTGCACAACACCGGCGGCCGGGCCCTGGACCTGTCCGGCTCACTGTCGCTGTCGAACGGGCCGGGCGGGCTGCGCGCCGGACCGTACCCCGCGCAGTTGGGTGTCACGCTGCGTCCGGGCGAGGCCGGGCGGCTGGCCGTCGTCATGGACGCCCGGCTGCCTGAGGGACCCTGGAAGGCCGACCTGGTCGTCCGAAGCGGCCTGGTGAAACGCGAGGTGTCCGCGACCGTCGTCTTCCCCAAGGCCGGAGCGGGCAAGCCCGTCACCCTGTCCAGTACGTCGCGGCTGATCCTCCCCGCGGTCGTCGTCGCATCGGCTCTCGCGGCCGCCGGTCTTGTGGCCTGGCGTCGCCGAGCCCGCTCCCAGCCCCGAATCCCACGAAGGGCATAAATGCATAGACGCACCCAACCCCTCGTCACCGCGGCCGTCCTGGCCGTCACCGCCCTCCCCATCCCCTCGGCGTCCGCGGCTCCCTCGCCGGCCACCTACGTGCTGGCCAGGGAGGGGGTGCTGACCGTCACCGCTCCCGCCGCGATGTCGCTGGGCAGCGGACCGCCTGGGAGCCAGCGCAGCGCGCAGATGGGGACGGTGACGGTGACCGACCACCGCGATCCCGGCGCCGGGGCATGGACGGCCACCGTCTCCTCGACCGACTACACCCGCACCACTACACCGGTGGTCACGATCGGCCGGGCCAACATGAGCTACTGGTCCGGCCCCGCGACCGACACCCAGGGCGGCGGGACCTTCATCCCCGGCCAGCCGACCGCCGCGAGCAGGGTCACCCTCGCCGTCCCACGGACGGCGTTCTCCCACACCGCTATCGCAGGGGTCAACAACGCTAGCTGGACCCCCACCCTCGTCCTGTCGATCCCGTTCTCCGGTGTGGCCGCCGGCACCTACACCGGCGTCATCACCCACTCCGTCGCCTGACCACGGCCACCGTTGCGACGCTCAGGCGGAGGTGGGCGCCGACGGCCCGTCAACCGCCGTCGCCGTTGGGGCATCGGGGTAGGCGAAGGACGAGGCGCGCTCCGTGGGCGCTGTCCTCGACGGTCAGCGTGCCGCCGTGGCTTTCCGCGATCTGCCGCGCGATCGACAGGCCGAGGCCGGTGCCGCCCGCGGCTCGGCTGCGCGCGGTGTCAAGCCGGGCGAACCGCTGGAAGACCATCTCGCGCTTGTCCGGCGGGATACCGGGGCCGTCGTCCAGGACCTCCAGAACGGCGGACCCCGGTTCTGTATGGACGATCAGGGAAATCGTGGTGGCGGCGTGCCGTTCGGCGTTGTCCAGCAGGCTGGTCAGCAGGCGGGCGAGTCGGAGGTTGTCGCCGACGACGCACACATCTGTCTGCAGGCTTGTGACGATCTTCTTCGTCGAGGGGCGCCCTGCCAGTTTCTGGGAGACCAGGGCTGTCAGGTCGATGTGCCGCCGGCCGGACTGCGGCGTGGCGTCGAGCCGGGACAGTGTCAGCAGGTCCGTCGTGATCGCCTGCAGCCGATCGATGCTGGGGATCAGCGAATGGGCCAGGGTGAGCACCTCGTCATCGGTGGAGGCGAGGAGGGCGTCCTCCACCTGCGCGCGCATCGCCGCGATGGGCGTACGCAACTCATGGGACGCGTCGGTGGTGAACCGGCGCTGTTGTTCCATGGCCTGTTCGAGCCGCTCCAGGGTGCCGTTCACGGTCAGGGCCAGCATGTGAATCTCGTCCCGGTTGGGCGGGATGGGCACCCTGCCTGTCGGGTGCGTGGCCTGGATCTCGCGGAGCTTGGTGCAGATGGCGTAGACCGGGCTCAGCGTCTTGCCCAGCAGCCGGTAGCACAGGAAGGTCAGGGCGCAGGTCAAGGTGATCGCTCCGCCGAAGACCACTGCGGCGACGGCCGGGCGTACGTACAGGGGTACGGCGGGGGCGACGGCGAAGACCGTCAGGGGGGCGTGCCCGCTGCGGAAGGCCGGGACGGCCACGACGAGGTGACAGCCCCAGATGGCCGGGCCGTGGTGGCACACCGTCGTGGCGATCGATCCTCGCGTATTCGCCGCGGGGTGGAGGGAGACGATGGCCGGCTGGCCCCACAGGCTGCGCGTCGCCTCGATCACTCGTCCCTGCTGGTCCACCACCTGGAGATGCCGGGCAGGCGGGCGCGGTGCAAGAGAGTGCGTGGTTCCGGCGGAGACGGCGTAGGCGACACGGTCGGCCACCGCCACCAGTCCAGCCACCAGGTATTCCGTGGTCAGGCTCCGGATGGCCATGAGGACGCCTATCGCCGACAGCAGGGAGAGCAGCGCCGAGACGGCTCCCCCAGCGAGCGTCAAACGGGCTCTTATCGACCAAGAGTGTAAAAAGCTCACATATGCCCCCAGAACTTCCAAGTATCCAGCAGTGCGGGGGCCTGTTCGTTCCAAGCATGAATCCTTTTGACCATGCCGAGTATGGACGTTTGCCTGGTCACGCGGACCGGCTGAGCGGTCAGGGGAGTACGCGCACCTCTGGATAGGGGTGATCGCCTGCCAGCAGCGGGGAGGCGCGGTGGCGGGTGACCTGGTCGGCGAACTGGATGACGTAGGCGTCCTGGATACGCAGGCCGCGCGCTCCATCGATGGATTCCAGCGGGAACAAGGCGCGAATCGGGGCCGCCAGGTAGATCACGGCGTAGTCGGTGAAGTTGAAGTGGCCGGTGCCGGCGATCTCGTAGCGCCAGATGGGGCCGGTGCTCTTGGCGAGCAGTTGCCGGGTCCGGTCGCTCATGCCCTGGTCACCGGGGTCGGCGGCGCGGCAGGCGCCGGTGATGCACGAGTTCTCGCCGCCGACGATGAGCGCCGGGGCCCGTAGGCCGGTCCGGACGACGCTGCCGTGCACGGCACCGTCGAGGTCGACCGCGCCCGCGCAGGACGGATCGTCATGGCAGGCCTGGAGGGCGGTGGCACCGCCGAAGGAGTGCCCGGCGTAGACAGGGTGGCCGGCGTCGACGTACCCGGCCATGCGCGCGTCGTGAGCGATCTCGGCGGCGACGAAGCGGGCGTCGGCGGTCCAGACGTCGAGCAGCCGGTCTGCGGATTCCTCCTCGTCTATGTCGTCGGGTTTGCCTGCCGGTGTGCTGGTCACCGCGTGCCCGCGCAGGACCGTGAGGTTCGCGCTGTAGGTCGGGGTCAGACTGGCCACGACGTAGCCGTGGCTGGCCAGGTCCTGAGCGAGGGTGCTGAACACCGGCGCGTTCAGCCCCATCCCCGGCGCGAGCACGATCAGGGGGAACCGGCCGGGCGCCGGGCCGACGCCGTCGATCGCCCGGGTGCGTACGCTCGCGAAGCTGCCCTCGCCCAGGCCGGGAAGCGGGGTGGGGATGTGCTGCCGCGCCCACGCGCCGGGAGTGTAGGGGGCGCGCGGCCCCCGGGTGCCGCGCGAGGTGGGATACCAGATCCACACAGCGAGCTCCCGCGGCAGGCCGGGCCGCGGCGCGAGCGTGTCGGTGCGGTTTGTGTCCGTCCATTCCCGCATCGTGCGCCCGACTCCGTACTCGCCGGTCGGCGCGGGCAGGTCCTGCGGCAGCACCCGCCGTACGGTGACCACGCCCAGGTAGCCGGCGACGAGCACGACCAGCGCCAGCGGCAGCCCGACCAGGACGCGGGAGACGCGCCGCCGGCGCGTCCTGAAGGCCTGCACCAGCAGGGTGACCAGGAAGACGATGCCCGCGAAGCACGCCAGCAGCCGGGTCACGTCGCCCAAGGTCTCTTGCGGGTAGTCGAGCAGCCGGCCGATGCCGGCGCGGAAGGCCAAGGTGACGGGAACGCTGGCCGCCGCGCCGTACAGCGCGGCGCGCAGGACGAGCGGGCGGCGGCGAGGCCGGGCCGGGCCGAGCAGCCCCAGATGGGCATCGAGCGGTATGAGCAGCGCGACCAGCAGGACCGCGCCCACAACCACCCGGAAGGCGGCAGCCTGGAGGGGCCGCGGGCCGAGGCCGTCGCCGACGGCCTCGCCCAGCGCCAGGCAGCCGGACACGGCGGTGGCGAGCAGAACGGCCGCGACGAGCCGGTGCCGCCGCAGAACCTCCGCGAACCGGCGGGCCCAGACGATGGGGACGCCCACGCGTTCCGCGGCGGTCAGGAGGTCTTCGACCCAGTCGGTGTCCGCTCTGGTGGCGGGCCGCGCCCGGAGCAGGGCCACGGCCGGCGGCACGGCCGACAGGGTGACGACCGCCAGCGCCGCGACCAGCAGATGCTGCTGCCACCCCCGTACGCCGGGGACGACCGATGCCCAGCACGTCGCCGCGGTCGCCCCCACGGCGGCGAGCAGCACCCGGGCGCCCCGCAGCAGATCGCCGGACGGCGCCCGCCCTACCCAGGCCCGGACGGCGATCGCCAGGGCCAGCGCCGGGACGAGCAGCTCCGTGCAGGAGATCACGACGTCGTACGGATCCTGGTGCCACGGGCTGTATGCGCGCACCGCTCGGACCTGGGTCGTCAGGAGGATCACCGCGGTGAACAGGCCCGCGCAGGCCGTGCACCACCGCAGGGCCACGGCTTCGGCTCTCTCAACGGTCACACACAGGGACGCTAGTACGCGAGACGATATACCGTCAAACGTACTAGAGAAGAGGAAGGGTCCGTACGACGCTGATCGAGGAGCACAGCGCGGCCACCCCGCAGGCCGCGACGACCGACAGCGTCAACGCCGTGCGATCCGCCATCGCGGCGGCGACGCCGTCCACCAGCGCGACAGCGCCGAGCACGGCCGTCACGGCCACCGCCAGCCGCACCGGCCGCCGCATCGCCACGGCGGAAGGCCGGGCCCGGCACAACGTGACGACCGGCCCGGCGGCGGCCGCCAGCCCGGTGAGAGCCAGGCCGCCCACCCATGCCAGCACGCCGGCCAGGAAGCCCGCCGAGTGCCGGTGCGGCTGCGCGAGCATCAGACCGCCCACCGCCTCCACCCCCGCCAGCACGCCGCCCGGCAGCAGCGGCGCTACCAAGCGCCCGTCGCGAGCCGGGACCAGGACGCTCAGGGTGAGCAGCAGCGCCGCCGCCACCGCCACCAGGCACCCGGCCAGCACCAGCACCCAGGACACCGACATCAGGACGCCCACCACGTGCGGCGTCCCCGGCGGGGGCGGATCCAGCAGCAGCCGATCCAGCATCGGCACCGACGAGATCCCCGCGCACCAGGCAACCCAGGTCGTGGCCAGCGTCGCCTGCATGCGGCGACGTACGCGTGCGGCCGAGTCACCCGCCAGCGCAGGCCGCAACCAGGCTCGGGCGGCGCCCAGTGCGAGGTCCAGCGTCACCCGAGGGCCGCCATCGGTCTCCTCGACGAGTGCCGCGAGTTCCTCGCCGTACCGCTCGCGGAACCACGGTGGATAGCAGGCCAGCACGACGCCCGCCAGGCCGCTCATCGCGCGAGGCCCGCCGACAGGCGACGCAGGCCGACGGTGGCGAAGCGCGACATCTCCGCCAGCCGCTCGCTCAGCTCGGCCGCTCCCGCCGCGGTGATCCGATACGGCCGGCGACGCTCCTCCCCGGGGAGCGCCTCCACCAGCCCACGCTCCTCGAGCCGGGACAGCGCGCCGTACAGCGTCCCCGGGCCGAGCGTGACACCGGCCTGCTCCCGTACGTCCTTGACGATCGCGTAGCCGTGCTTCGGCCCCTCGGCGAGACTCCCCAGGATCAGCAACGGCGGATTGCCCCAGCTCAACGGATCGGCGCGGCGCGCCATGGCGGCTCCCTCTAGTACGTCAAACGCTACATCGCGCAACGATGCTATTCGAGTGACTCGCCAACCGGGGGAGCAGCAGGGCGATCAAGGTCCGGGCGCGCGGTTCAGCCCTGCTGCCGGTTCAAGGTCTTCTCAAGGGTCTGCAGCGCCGCGACACACTGTGCCCGGGTCGGGTTGCCGGCGCGCAGCGCGGTCAGCGCCCCGTCGATCGCGTCGTCCAAGGCGTGCCAGTCCTGCGGGGAGCGGGGCTTGAGGCCTGCCTCCGCGGCGTCCCAGGCCACCTCGAGGTCTTTGATCCGCGTTTTCGCGCCGGCGAGGTCGCCCTTGGCGGTCAGCGCGTTGACGTCGTCGATGATCACCGCGAAGGAGGACAGGTCCCCGAGCTTGGGCGACACCACCCGCCGTGCCTTCGCGGCCCCCGCCGCCGTCGAGTCCCCTGCTGCCCCGCCGATGGAGTCGGCGGATCCGGCCGCCGCCACCCTCGATCCGGGAGTCTGGCCGGTGGCTCCGGCCGACAGCCAGCCGCCGATCCCGACGACGGCGGCGATGCCGGCGGCAGCCCACACCAGGTCCGACGGCCGGCCCAGGCTCGCCCGGCCCGACTTGCCCCCGATATCCGCCGAGTGCGCGCCCGCGCGGCGGGCCCTGGTCGTGGCCACCTGCTCGCGCCCGACGAGCACGACGATAACGGCGAAGAACAACACGCTGGTCCGGGTGGCACCCAGACCCAGACCACCGAGCGAGTGGTCCTGGGTGAGCAGATCACCGACCGCGGCGCCCAGCGGGCGAGTCAGGATGTAGGCGGCCCAGAACGCGGCCACCTGCCAGGCCTCGATCCGCCACAGCACCAGCGTGACGAGGAAGGCGCCGCCGAAGATCAGCGCACCGTTGCGGAACCCGAGACTCAACGCCTCGGTGGACAGGTCGCCGGCCGCGGTGCCCAGCGCGAAGGTGGTCAGAATGGCGCCCCAATAGAACGCCTCCCGCCGGGGCGTGTTGATCGCCGTGATCGACAGAGTCATCTCCTGCCGGTACCAGACGGTGAAGACCACGGCGAGGAGCACCGCGAACAGCGCCGTGCTGACGTACAGACTGACCCCGAGGGTGTCGGTGAGGAAGTCGGTGATCTGCGTCCCCGAGATGCTCACCAGCACCACGGACAGCCAATAGATCCACGGGGTGTGGCGGCGGGTGGATGCCTGCAGCACCAGGGCCGCCGCCAGGACGACGAACACCAGACCATCGGTCACTACCGGGCCCAGCCCGACATTGACCGACAGGTAGTCCGCGAACGTCTCCCCCATCGTCGTCGAAAGGATCTTGATGACCCAGAAGGTCGCGGTGACCAGGGGCACCTTGTTCGTCATTCGCCGCAGCCGAGGGGGAGCAGAGATGGTTACCATGCGCACGCTCCAGACAGGAAAGTGGACGCGTCATCGGGGCAACGGTAGGAGGGCGATGATTAACGCCCGCTTAGCGCGAGATGAGCCGCGCTCTTACTCGAAGGGCGCCGTTCAGGCCGGCGTCAGCGGTCGCCTGCGGTTGAGAAGGGCCACTCCCAGGGCGCACCCGCATCCCAGCGCCACGAAGGCCGTCCACGGCAGCCATCTGTACGGGGACTCCCACATCAGACCGGTGAGCAGGTTGCCCACGGCGGTCGCGACGCCGGACACGGTCGAATAGAGGCCGTAGTGCGTGGCGACGAGACGCCCGCGCGACAGCCGTACGATGACGTCCATCTCGAACGGGCAGATCAGCATCGTGCCCACGGCCAGCAGGGCCGCGCCGGCCAGCATCGGCAGCATCGCGAGATGTTCGGCCACCTCCTCGTCGAGGACGGAGGGCACGACGGGCTGCGGAAACGCGGCCAGAGGCACGAACGCCAGCGCCATCACCACGAGACCGGCCGCCAGGCAGCGCGGCGGTGACCACCGCTTCGCCGCCCACGCACCCACCCGTCCCTGCAACGCGATCGCCAGCACCGCCGACAGCGCGAACAGCTCGCCCATCCCGAAGTTCTGTTCGGGCCCGAGCGTGCGGCCCATGACCAGCGGCACCGTGACGTAGATCTGGAACGGCAGCAGGTACGACCCGGCCATGGAGAGGGAGAAGACGAGGAAGCGGCGATCTCGCAGGACCCTCCGCCATCCGGCGCGGTCCTCCCTGGGGGCCGTGGCGGCGACGGCGGGAAGCGCGACCGCCTGGACCATGGTGAGGACGGCGAACACCGCGGCGGCGACGAGCGCGACCAGGCGGAAGTCCAGCGCGGCCAGCACCAGCCCGGCCAGCGGGCCGAGCAGCAGCCCGGCCTGCCCGGCCACGTTGAAACGGCCGAACAGGGTGGTCCTGCGGTCACCGGCGACCGTCGCCAGCATGGTGCGTATCCCCGGGTCGAACAGCGCGCCCGCGAAACCGGTCGCCGCCGAGGCCAGCACCAGCGCCGGCACCCTGTCGGCGAACGCGAGCAGTCCGAACCCCGCGGACCTCAGCGCGCAGCCGGTCACGACGGCGGCGCGGCACCCGAACCGGTCGGCCAGATGCCCGCCCACCAGCGCCAGCCCGCGCTGGCTCGCGTTGCGGATCCCGAGGATCAGTCCCACCGCCGACGCGGTCAGGCCGAGGCCGTGCGTGAGGTGCCCCGCGAGGTACGGCATCAGCAGGGTGAAGCCGAACTTGATGGAGAACTGGCTGGTCAGCAGGAGCCGGATGAGATTTCTGTCACTCATGGTGACGGGAAGGCTACTCATTGCTCGGTTAGCGCCCCGCTTACCTTGGCGAGGCCACCATGGGCGGATGAGGTCGTTGCGCAGCCGTCTGCTCACCACGATCACGGGGGTCGCCGTGCTGGCCGTCTCCCTGTTCGCGGTGCCGCTGGCCGTGGCCGTCGCCCGGCTCTACCACGACGGAGCGATCGAGTCACTGGAAATGGAGGCGACGTGGGTGGCCTCCACCTTCTCCAGCGCCGCCCCGGTTTCGCTCCCCACCGGTCTTCCCCGCGATATGACCGTCGGCGTCTACACGACGGACGGTCGGCGGCTCCTCGGCTCTGGCCCTGCCCGGTCGCCGCTCAGGGAGGGCGTCGAGGGTGGCGTCCTCATCGCCACCGCGCCCATCCCGTCCGACGAGACGCCGGGGGTGGTGAGGGTCGCCACCTCGTACGACACGGTGGCTGGCAAGACGCACATCGCGTGGCTCATCATGGCCGGGCTGGCCGTACTCGTGATCGGACTGGCCGCCGCGTTCGCACGGCGTCAGTCGGCGAGGCTCGCCGCGCCGCTGGAGGACCTGACCCGCTCCGCACAGGCCCTCGGCGACGGCGACTTCACGATCCGGGCGCCGCGATCCAATGTGCGGGAGGCCGACCAGGCCGGGCTCGCACTCGAAGCCACCGCCCGCAGGCTCGGTGACGTGCTCGATCGTGAGCGCGCCTTCAGCGCCAACGTCTCCCACCAGCTCCGCACCCAGCTCACCGGGATGATGCTCGGGCTGGAGGCGGCCCTGGCCCGGCCGGACGCCGCCCTCGCCGACGCCGTCCACACCGCTCTCACGCGAGGCGAGCGGCTGCAGACCGTGATCGACGACCTCGTACGGCTCACCCGTGACCACCGGACCGGATCGGCGCCGCTCGACGTACCCGCCGTGCTCGATGAAGTCAGGGAGTGCTGGCAGGGCCCGCTCGCCGCCCAGGGACGCCGGCTGACGGTCAGCGTGCCGGACGACCTGCCCCCCGTCGCCGCCTCCCCCGCGGCGGTGCGGCAGATCCTGCGCGTGCTGCTCGACAACGCCTTGGTCCACGGTGAGGGCGAGGTCACCGTCGAGGCGGCGGACCTCGCCGACGGCATCGCGATCGAGGTGGCCGACCGCGGACCGGGAGTCCCGGAGGATATGGACGTGTTCGCCCGGCGCGCGGCCGACGGGCACGGCATCGGCCTCGCGCTGGCCCGCTCGCTGGCCGAGGCCGAGGCGGGCCGCCTGGTCCTGCGCAGGACCGTTCCGCCGGTCTTCAGCCTTCTGCTGTCTCCGGCAGCTCGTAGCGATAGCCCCGTCCCCGTACCGTAGCGATCCGCTGCGGATCCTCGCCGTGGTCGATGAGCTTGCGGCGGAGCGCGAACACGTGCACGTCGAGCGTCTTGGTCGGCCCGAACCAGTTGACGTCCCACACCTCGTCCATCAGCTCCTCGCGGGAGACGACCTCACCGGCGCGGGACGCCAGCGCCGTCAGCAGGTCGAACTCCTTGGGCCGCAGCGCCACCTCGTCGCCCGCGACGTACGCCCTGCGAGCCGGCAGGTCGAGGCTGAGCCGCCCCACCTTCACGGTCCGATCGTCGTCCCGGGGCGCCACCTGGCGACGCAGATGGGCACGTAGCCTGGCCAGCAGCTCGGTCAGCCGGAACGGCTTGGTCAGATAGTCGTCCGCCCCCGCGTCGAGCGCCACGACCACCTCGAACTCCTCGGTGCGCGCCGTCAGCACCACGATCACCGCCTGCGGCAGAACCGCCCGCAACCGGCGGCACACGGTGACGCCGTCATCGTCCGGCAGCCCCAGGTCCAGCAGCACCAGATCGGGCATGACCGCCCCGCCCAGATCGAGCGCCCTCGCCCCCGTGGTCGCGAGGTCGGTCCGGTAGCCCGCGACGGTCAGCGCCGACTCCAGCTCCGGCCCGATCACCGGATCGTCCTCCACCACAAGCACCCGCGCCATGCACCAAGCCTTACACCAGTTCAGACACCGATGAGTTCCAACAGCAGGTGGAGGTCGTGGGTGGCTTCGGCGATGGAGCAGGTGGCGACGGCGAGGACCGCGCCTGCGGCGGCCGCGATTTCGGGACGGTGGCGCAGGGGCGGTGCGAGCAGGGCGGCGACCCGGCGGGGCACCGGCCCGGCGTCCCGCGGCAGGCCGCGATGGCCGAGGATGCCCAGGGCGTGGCCCGGAAGACGGTTCCCGGCGGTGCGGGGGGCGGCCAGGGCGGCTTTGCCGACGGTGCGGGCGACCCGGGCGCGGTCGCCGCTCGCGGCGGCGGCGCGTTCGTCGGCCCAGCGTTCGACGGTGTAGGTGACGGCGGCGGCGAGCGGGCGCAGAAGAGGGTTCACCGCGGCGCCCAGCCCCGCGAGCGCGACGAAGAGGTAGTGATGCGCCGCCAGATGGGCTCGCTCGTGGGCGAGCAGGATGTCGTGCTCGCCGTCGTCCAGCAGGTGCAGCATGCCGGTGGACACCACGATGCGTCCAGGCAGTCCCGGCACCGCGAACGCGTCGGGGGTCTCGTCCTCGATGACGACCAGGTCGTCATGGGCGGGCATACAGGCGGCCTGCTGGGCCGCGGCGGCCAGTGAGCGGGCGCGGGTCCACAGCATGCGGCCGGCGGCGAGTACGGCACCGCCGAGCAGAAGGCCTGCGACCACGGCGACCGACAACTGGGTGGGGTCGTCCCGCTGGACGGCGTTGACGGACCAGTGCCCGAGGTCGGCGAGCAGGGGGATGCGGATCAGTCCGGTGATGGCAAGCAGGCCCAGCGACAGGGTGCTCGCCGCGCCCAGCACCAGTGCCGAGACGGTGAGCAGCCAGGTGGCCACACGGGGTTCGCACCGTTCCGACAGGAGTCGCGCGCCGAGTGGGGCGAGCAACGACAGCAGCAGCGGAAGGTAGACGGCGATGCGCATCGGGTCCTCTACCGGTGTTGGTCGGGCCCGAGCAGCCGGCGCAGGAGGTCGGCGTCGGAGGGGGACAGGCCGTCGGCGAAGCGGGTGAGCACGGCCTGCCGGTCGGGCCGTTCCTCCAGAACGCTGCGCATGCGGCGGGCGGCGAACCCGTCCTCGTCGGTGACGGGGGCGTAGGCGTAGGCCCGGCCGCGCTGATGCCGGACGAGCAACTGCTTCGCGTACAGCCGGGTGAGGATGGTCACCACGGTGCTGTAGGCCGGCTCGCCGCCGAGACGCTCGGCGACCTCTCCAGGGGTCAGCGCTGTGTCCGCTCGCAGCAGCACGTCGAGGATCTCGGCCTCCCGCTCGCCGTTGGCGCGCTTGTGACCCCGCCCGGGGGGAGTGGCGCTCATGGGTTGTCGTTTCCCTCGCTCGTCTTCTACAGTCGTGTAGAACTTCTACGGCGGTGTAAAAGTTGCCGTGTTCCGAGTGTGCCACGTGCCCTGAGCCGACGGACAGGGGCAGCGTCCGCCCCGTGATGCGCCTGCGCTGCCCGGCTCCAGCGCCTCCCTGGAGAAAGAGTCAGACTGCCGATGAGTGACATCAGTGTCCTGCAGGCCGTGGTGCTGGGTGTCGTCGAGGGGGTGACCGAGTTCCTGCCGGTCTCCTCCACCGGCCACCTGAAGATCGCCGAGGGCCTGATGGGTGTCCCCGTGAGCGACGCCGCGGTGGTCGCCTTCACCGCGGTGATCCAGGTCGGGGCGATCGCCGCGGCGCTGGTCTACTTCTTCCCCGACATCGTCCGCATCGTCTCCGCCTGGTTCCGCGGCGTGTTCCGGCCCGCGGAGCGGCAGAACCACGACTACGCCTTCGCCTGGTGGGTCGTCTACGCCACGATCCCGATCGTCGTCGTGGGACTCGCCGCCAAACCGCTCATCGAGGGCCCGCTCGCCTCGCTGTGGGTGGTGGCCGGCTCGCTACTGGCCGGCAGCGCGGTGATGTGGCTCGCCGACCGGATGGGCCGCCACAAGCGCGGCGAGGCCGACACCGGTCTGAAGGACGCCATGCTGGTGGGCTCCTCGCAGATTCTCGCCCTGCTGTTCCCCGGCTTCTCCCGCTCCGGAGCGACGATGTCCACCGCTCTTCTCCTGGACCTGGACCGGGTCGCGGCCACCCGGCTGTCGTTCCTCCTCGGGATCCCCGCCCTGACAGGAGCCGGTCTGTACGAGCTCAAGGACGCCGTCGGCGCGGGGGTCGGCACCGCACCGCTCGTGGTGGGCACGGCGGTGTCCTTCGTCGTCGCCTACGCCTCCATCGCCTGGCTGCTCCGGTACGTCGCCCGGCACTCGTTCAACGCCTTCGTGGTCTACCGGATCGTCGTCGGGGCGCTGCTGTTCGCGCTGCTGGGCGCCGGAGTGATCAAGGCATGACCGCCCGGGCCGCCGCCCGGCCGAGCCGGCGGTTCCCGTGGCTGGCCCTGGTGTCCGCCGGCTACGCGGCGGCCCAGCTGGCTCTCGCCGCGCCTCACCTCGGGCTCGGCTGGGACGAGACGGTGTACCTGTCTCAGGTCGACCCGCGCAATCCGGCCGCCTACTTCAGCGCACCGCGTTCGCGGGGCATCAGCTTCCTGACGGCCCCCGTGCTGGCCGTCACCGGCTCCACCCCGGTGCTCAGGACCGTGCTGGCACTGCTGTCGGCCGCCGCGCTCTATGCCGCGTACCGTGTCTGGCGCCCGCTGCTCGGACCCCGCCGGACCGCGCTCGCCGCCCTGCTGTTCGCGGGTCTGTGGGTCACCGTGCTGTACGGGCCTCAGGCCATGCCCAACCTGTGGGTGGCGCTGTCGGCGGTGGCGGCGGTCGGCTGGTTCCTGCGCGGCCACCGGCCCGGCGCGTCCAGGGCCGCGTTTCTCGGCCTGGGCGGCGCCGTCGCGGCAGCCACGCTTTTCCGCTTCTCCGACGGCGTCTGGCTCGCGGCGCCGCTACTGGCCGCCTGCGCGGCAGTGCCCGCCTGGCGACGCCCGGCCCCCGCCCTCGCCGTCGTGGCCGGGCTCGCGCTGGGCGGCGCCCAGTGGATCGCCGAGGCGTACGTACGATGGGGCGGCATCGGTGCCCGTCTGCACGCCTCCAGTGCCACCGAAGGCGGCATGGGCCTGCACTGGGCCGGCGGTGACGCCTGGCGCAGCCTCAACGGGCCGGTGCTGTGCCGCCCCTGTACGGTTCCGCTGACCCACCCGGAATTCACGGTGTGGTGGCTGGCCCTTCCCGTGCTCGCGCTGACGGCATGCGCGGTGGCCCTGCGAGCCGGGCGGCCTGCGGAAACCGTGCTGCCCGTCGGCTGCGCCGCCGCGCTGAGCGTCCCCTACCTCGTCCTCATCGACTACTCCGCGCCGCGCTTCTTCCTGCCCGTCTACGCCTTGTTGGCCCTGCCGGTCGCCACCCTGGCGGCTCGTGCGGTGGGGACGGTCCGCCCTGCACCCGCTCGCGTCGCTGTCGCAGGCGGCCTCGCCGCGCTCCTCGTACTGCACCTGACGGTGCAGTACGAGGTCCTCCAGGAGAGGCACGCCGACGTGCGCGCCACCACCGACCGCTACCGGGCAGTCGCCGATGGCCTGCGCCGCCTCGGCCTGCACCCGCCCTGCCTGGTCACCGGCAGCCACTCCCAACCGATCGGCTACTACATCGGCTGTGCCTCCGCCGACGTCAGCGGCAACAACCGCAACACCACCGAAGCCGCCCTGCTGCGCCGCGCGGCAGCCGAACCCACCGCAGCCCTCGCCAGAACACGCTCCGGACCTCCCGGCTATGCCCGTGGCTGGGCCGCCCACCGGCTCCGGGGCACCGGCTACACCGCCTACCTGCCTCAATCCTGAACACGTGTCGGCCGATCTCCGCTCAAGGCACGCTCATCGGGCCTCGGAGGCCAGTCGCGGAGGGGTAGGTAAACGAGCCTCCAGATGATTGTGAATGGAAATACGAGGCCCCCGTACACGGGAATCAGGAAAATGAGGCAGTCCTACGCCTGTACGAAACCTTCGGTAATGCGAGGAACAGTAGCAGCATCGGCAATAACAGCTGACAACCGATGGCAGCGGCGTCTTGCGCGATTATCGATTCCCAATGGAACAGGTCATCGATGTGCGCTCCAATATAGTTCGGAAGTGCTACACATATGATCCACAGTGAGCCCCGCACCCTTGCCCGTCTGGCCGAACTCATCCGCGCCCACCGCACCGAACACCGCGGCCGGTGGCGGCGCCTGAACCCCGGGCAACAGGCCTTACTGGTGCCGGCCCACCTGCGCACGGCGACACTTACACCCGCCTGGTCTGGGCCTCTCCTGCTCTTCCCGGGGCGGTGCACGACCTGACGCAGCCCGCATCGTGGGCCTGATCGACGCGCTGACGGCCAACGGCGTGCTGACCTTCGCCGACAAGGGCTACCAAGGCGCAGGTGCCACGGTCCGCACCCCCTTCAAGCGCCACCGGCACCGGCCGCGGCTGTCACGCGGGCAGAAGGACGTCAACCGTGCCCACGCCCGCATCCGAGCCCTCGTCGAACGCGCCATCGCGACCCTGAAGACGTGGAAGGTCCTGGCCAAGCTCCGCTGCTGTCCTCGCCGGGCCACCGCGATCGTGCCGCCCATCATGGCGTCTGCTGGTCGCGGCGGGTCTGCTTCTTCTCGCGGATGACCGCGTGGGCGTCGGCGACGGGGCCTAGGTGAGCGAGCTTGTCGGGATTGACGATCGAGCGGATGGTCTGGATGCGTCCGTCCAGGATGTCGAGCGTCCAGACGTTGCAGATGTGACCGTCTCGGTCGCGGATGATCGCACCCGGCTGGCCGTTCACCTCGTGCGCCTCCAGCACCGCGCCGATCTGGGCGAACGGCGGGATGGCGACGGACAGCACCCGGGCTACCTTCGCGACGCCGAAGAGGGGAATCGTACTCCCGATCTTGCCGGCGCCGTCGTTGACCAGCTGGACGTCGGCGGCCAGCAGTTCCTGCAGCCCTGTGACGTCCCCCTCCCTCATCGCATGGAAGAACCGCCCGGCGAGCTGCTCGCGGGCCCGGCGATCCGCTTCGAAGCGGGGCCGGCCCGCGTCCATGTGACGGCGTGCCTGCACCGCGAGCTGGCGGCAGGCCGCCTCCGACCGCTCCACCGCGGCGGCGATCTCCCGGTAGCTGAAGGCGAACACCTCGCGGAGCACGAAGACCGCACGCTCGAGCGGGCTGAGCCGCTCCAGCAGGATCAGCGCCGCCATCGACAACGAATCGGACAGCTCCGCCGACCGCTCCGGGTCCTGGTAGGGGTCGGTCAGCAGCGGTTCGGGGAACCATGGCCCGACGTAAGCCTCGCGCCGGACGCGGGCCGAGCGCAGCACGTCGATCGAGATCCGCGTCACCGTGGCCGACAGGAAGGCCTTGGGTGACTCGGGCTGGGCCGGGGAACCTTCGTAGCGCAGCCAGGCCTCCTGAACGGCGTCCTCGGCCTCGCTCACACTGCCCAGGATGCGGTAGGCGATCGCGAAAAGCAGCGGCCTCAGTTCCTGGAAGTCCTCGACGCGAGTCACGCCGACCATTGATATCACCACTCAGGACAAAGGTGACATGGTGTCGCAGGTCACACTCGGGCGATCTCACATCTCCGTCGGGCTATCTCGTCCAGGGGGTTGTAACGGCTGAAAGCGGCAACAAGGAGCACACCATGCAGAAGGTTTGGTTCGTCACCGGCTCGTCCCGCGGCCTGGGCCGCAACTTCGTGGAGGCCGCCCTGGCACGCGGCGACAAGGTCGCTGCCACCGCCCGGAACACCGCGAGCCTGCAGGCGCTGGCCGACACCTATGGAGACGCGGTGCTTCCACTGGAGATGGACGTGACCGACAGGGCCACCGTCTTCGAGAGCGTGAAGCGCGCCAAGGAGCACTTCGGCCGGCTCGACGTCATCGTGAACAACGCCGGCTACGCCCAGATCGGCGCGGTCGAAGAACTTACAGAACAGGAACTGCGCGACCAGCTCGAGACCAATCTGTTCGGCGCGGTGTGGGTGGTCCAGGCCGCGCTGCCGTACCTGCGCGAGCAGCGCTCGGGGCACATCATCCAGCTTTCCTCGGCCGCCGGGGTCATCGCGATGCCGCTCGGCGGCGCGTACCACGCCTCTAAGTGGGCCCTGGAGGGCCTGAACGAGGCGCTCGCCGGCGAGGTCGCCGAGTTCGGCGTCAAGGTGACCATCATCGAGCCCGGCGGCTTCGCCACCCGGGACGGCAACAACCCCGACCCGCTCGCCAACGGCTACATGGCCAAGCCCGACCCGGCCTACGACGGTCTCCGTCAGCACCTCGGGTCGATGACAGGGAAGATGCCCGCAGGCGACCCGGCCGCCGCGGCACAGGCACTGCTGAAGCTCGTGGACTCCGCCAACCCGCCGGTGCGGGTGCTGTTCGGCAAGGGCTTCCACCCACTGATCGAGCGGGCCTACGCCGACCGGCTCAAGACCTGGGCCGACTGGCAGGACCTCTCAATCGAGGCACACGGCAACCTCGAAGCCCGCTGACTCAGGTGAGAGGCCGCGCAACCGGCGAGCGGCGCCCAGGTCGCCCAGGCCACCTGGGCGTCCGGGCGATCCGCTCGGCCGGTGAACCGGATCGTCCTGACGGAGTCGGGGCCTGCCCCCACGTGGGCGGGATTGGCCACCTTGTAGACCTGGAAGATCCTGACCCGGCTGCGCTGCCGCCCGCAGCGCGCCACCACGATCATGCAACCATCCTTGTCCTGCAGCTCATAGAAGAAGGCCGCTACTCAGGATGAAAAGCGCTCAGTGTCAGCGTGAGAACAAACCGAACGCTCTTGTGGCGCCGGAATCGTGGTCCCCCCTGCGCGTCGATGCCTCCTGGACCAACTTCATTCGTCATGTGAAGCTCGGCGCTTTCGGTGGGGGCAGGGCTGCCGTCGGTGCTGAACAGCCGGCTTGCGGCGCCCCTCGCAGTCCGCGGCAAGGGCCGGGGGCGGCGCGAGGTGCGGGACAGGGAGCGTCACCGGCGCCGCCGGCCATGCACAGAAACGGCTGGTGGAGCTCCTGTCACGATGCGGAGTCGGCGGTGACTTCGAGACCGCGGGCTGCCACCACCTGTGCGCTGCCGTCGGCCAGGCGATAGCACAGGCCCACAACGGCGGCCTCGCCCGCGCCGACCCGTTCGGCGAGCACCCGAGAGCGGTCCAACAGCAGGTCGACCGTGTGCCTCACATGCTCAGCCAGGATCTCGTCGGCCTCCACGCGGCCTGCGGCCCGCGCCGCGAGCACACTGGGGGTCACCCGCTCGACGACGTCCCGGACGTACCCGGACGGCACCATCCCGTCCTCCAGTGCGGCGCACGCGGCGGCGACCGCGCCGCACGAGTCATGGCCGAGGACCACCACCAGCGGGCAGTCCAGCACGTCCACCCCGTACTCGATGCTGCCCAGCACCTCCGTACCCGTCACGTGGCCGGCGGTGCGCACCACGAACAGGTCACCCAGGCCACGATCGAAGATGATCTCGGCGGCCAACCGGGAGTCGGAGCATCCGAACAGCACCGCGAACGGGCGCTGACCCGGTGCGATCTCGGCGCGGCGTGTCGCGTCCTGGTTCGGGTGCTCGGGGGCGCCGGCGACGAAGCGTCGGTTACCGGCGAGCAACAGCTCGAAGGCTTCCTTGGGAGTCGGAGACGTGATCTCGGCCATGACCGCAGCCTAAGCCACCCCCCGGCGCGGCCGTCGCGCTGCCCGGTCCTCGCACCGCCCGCTGCCTGTGGCGGCGTGGCCGCGGTGCCGGCACCCGGCTTCCACCGGCCCTGGTGCCGCGGAGCAGGTAACGATTCCAGCAAGGATCAAGGCGAAGTCCGGTCTGCGCTCTCATTCGCGTGTGTTTCCGGGCAAGGTGAAACACGTTCCCGAAAGGAGCAGGGCCGTGATCCCGCCCGCATCCCCCGCTTTCGACATCCGCTCGCGCCATGACCGTGACTGGGTCATCCTCACGGTCACGGGTGACCTCGACCGCAGCACCGCGGAGCGGCTCAAGGCCGCCGTCAGGACGGTCTGGAAGGTCGAGCCCGCCGGACTCGTGCTCGACCTCGCCGCGGTGTCGTTTTGCGACTCGGCCGGTCTGTCCGCCCTTGTGTACGTCCTGAGGGGCTGTCAGGCGCTCGACATCGGCATCGCCCTCGCGGCCGTCGAGCCCCGTGTCGAGCGCATTCTGTCCCTCACGCGCCTGCTGTCGGCCTTCGACCGGTACCAGTCCGTGGAGGAGGCCCTTGATGCCGGCGGAGACGGTCAGTCGTCCGGGTCTCCTTGATCGGCACGACGGACGCGAGGAGCGCGAGCTTGTCGGCACTGTCGGTGCCGGGGTCCGGGTGGAGGACGACGAGCGTCTGGCCGGTCACGCCGCTGACGCCCAATCTCTCCCGGTTCAGCCAGAGGTCACCGACCTGGGGGTGGTCGATGTGCTTGGGTGTGCCTTCGCACGTGTTCACGTCGTGGCGCGCCCAGAGCCTGCTGAAGCGGGGGCTGGCGAGGGAGAGTTCGCCGACGAGTTCGATGAATCGGGGGTCGTCCGTGTCGGTGCCGACGGACTCGCGGAAGCCGGCGACCATGCCCTGCGCGGCGTCCTCCCAGTCCGGATAGAGGGCCTGCTCGGCGGGGTCGAGGAAAACGTCCCGCAGGCGGTTGCCCCCCGCCACGAGTCGCGGCGACAGAGCGGTCGCCAGCGCGTTGGCGGCGAGGACGTCGAAGTAGCGGCCCTCCACGTACGCGGGGAGCGGGAGCGTGACGACGAGTTTGGCGATGCCAGGAGGGACGGTCTCCTTCCGGGGCCGCCGTCGCCGCCGCGGTTTTCCCGCCCCGAGACGTAGCAGGTAGGCCGTCGCGTCGTCGTCGAGCAGCAGCACGCGGGCGAGGGACTCGAGGACCTGCGGGGAGGGGTTGCGGTCGCGGCCCTGTTCCAGGCGCAGGTAGTAATCGGCGCTGATGCCGGCGAGCATCGCGACCTCCTCCCGGCGCAGGCCCGGCACGCGCCGTACGCCGACGGAGGGGATGCCGGCCTGTTCAGGAGTGACGAGCTCCCGTCGGGCGCGTACGTAATCGCCCAGAAGGTTCGATTCGTCGCTCATCGCCCCACTGTAATTCGCGCGCTTTCGTGCGTGCCTGGTCCTGTCACCCCCAGGATCGCGGGGGCTCTGGCTCTGTCGTCGGGTGAGCGGAAACCTCGCTTCCGGGACGAACGCCGGCGAAATCCGCTGGTGGTCCCTTCCGCGAACAAGGAGCTACACCATGTCGACGTTTCTGCTCGTACACGGGGCCTGGCACAGCGGGCAGTGCTGGGAGCGGGTGGTCCCGTTGCTGGCATCGGCCGGGCATCGGGTGGTCGCGCCGTCGCTGACCGGCTTCGGCGACAAGGCGCATCTGCTCGGCCCCGAGATAGGGCTGGACACGCACGTCGACGACATCGTCAGGCTGGTCACCGAGGAGGATCTCACCGACGTGATCCTGGTGGGCCACAGCTACGCCGGGCTGGTCATCTCGTCCGCCGCCAACCGGATCCCGGAGCGGATCGCCCATCTGGTCTATCTCGACGCGATGGTCCCGGAGGACGGCGAGACCGCGCTCGATGTGCATCCCGTGACCCAGGCCCTCATCGACCGTGCCGCGAAGTCCGAGGTCGGCTGGCGGATCCCGCCGATGCCCGAGTTGCCGCCGCCCTTCGGCCTGTTCGGGGTCACCGACCCGGACGACGCGGCGTGGCTGCGGACGATGCTGTCGGATCAGCCGGTGCTCTGCTTCCGGCAACCGGTCCGGCTGGACAACCCGGCCGTGCAGACGATTCCGCGGACGCACATCCACTGCGTCGCCGCCGTACCGGAGGGCATCGAGCGGCGGCCCGTCCCGGCGATACAGCCCAACGGCAGCCCGGCACAGGTGTGGGAACTGGAGACGGGCCACGACTGCATGATCACGATGCCGGCCGAGCTCTCCGAACTGCTGCTCAAGCTCGGCTGACCCGCCCACTCGAGCCGCGCGGGCCCTTGCCCGGACGCGCCACTGATCCTGGACCTGTGGTCACTCACCATGCGCTTGACGTGCGGCCTGCTCGGTGACGCGCTCGATGGCCTGGACGGCGACGTCGGGCTGGTCGACGTAGATGTAGTGGCCGCTGTTCTTGGCCGTGCTCAGCTTGCTGCCGCTGGACAGCGCGAGCCACTTGCGCTGGCCCGCGGCCCACGCCTGCTCCAGGCGCGGCCCGTACTTGGGGACGGCCGCGAGGTACGGCTTGCCGTGCTGGATCACCTCCACCGGGATGTTCCCGGCGGAACGGACCTTGCCGTCGGTGATGACGAGCTTCTCCGGGTTCTCGCCCTTGAACATCGCGAGGTTCTGTGCGCGCAGCTCGGCGGCCGGGCCGGTGGCGGACTCGGGGATCGCCTTCGTGATGTCGTCCATCATGGTGGGCGGGGTGGCGTCCATGAGGACCAGCCCCTTGACCCTGTCCTGGTGGTCGGGGGCGTACCTGGCGGCGATCAGCCCGCCCAGCGAGTGCCCGGCGAGGACGACCGGGCCGTCACCGGCGACGCGGTCGAGCACCCCGGTCAGGATCTTCCCGGTGCTGGAGAAGCTCTGCGGGCCGTCCGGCTGGTCGCTCGCGCCCGCGCCGAGCCGCTCGTAGGAACAGACCCGGTTCTGCTTGCTCAGCGTCTTCTGGATGGCGGCCAGCTTGTCCAGCCCGTCGCCGGCCCCGTGCAGCAGGATGATGACCGGCTTGTCCTTCTCCGGGGTGCCCGAACAGGACACGTTCACCGACCGGCCCGCGACATCGATTTTCTCGGTCCCGGAGATCGGGGCGGCATCGGCCGTCCGCGTGGCGGGGGCGAGGGGGTCCCAGTTCTCCAGCGAGTCGCCGTCGCAGCCGGCGACCCCCGCGCCGAGCACGGTGCAGCACAGCGCGGCCACAACGGGTGCCTTGATCTTGCGGAGCATGAGGTCCTCCAGTGAGCGAGTCGACGCCGGGGTGATGCGCACGGCGGTGTAGCGGGGAAGCGGACGGTGCGCCGTGGCTGCGATGTAACGCTACGGATCGGGCGGTCCGTGATCGTCCCCGCACGGTGGACATTCGCCGGTAGCTCGTGCGGGGGACAACCGTGGTCCGCCGGGGAGGGCCGCGATCGCCCTTCGGGCCGGGCGCACACAGGGTGCGTTACTCCTGTGACGCGACATGTTGGGTGTGACTTTTCCTCGCCCCCTATATATGGTGGTCGCTGCAGCTGGTTCGTCCGTCCGTCCAGGGCGGCCGAGGCAAGAGGGAACCCGGTGGAAGTCCGGGACTGCCCCGCAGCGGTGAGTGGGAACGACCGTTGTCACACGCACTGGATCCGGCCTACCGGCGGATCTGGGAAGCGACAACCAGTAGGCAATGCGGCAACCTGGCCGCGCCGCCCACGAGTCCGAAGACCTGCCAGCGCGCCGCGCACCGCGTGAACGGGTGTGCGGCTGGTCGGAGGCCGCGCGGGACGGCCGATGGCTCTGGCGCGCCGCTTTCGCGTGCTCGCCGGCATGCCTCCTGCGCGCTGCCTCGGGCTTTGGGGACCGAGCGCGAGGAGAGAGCTGTGACGGTCACAGGGGTGTCACCGGACCGGGTGTCGTCGGTGGACGCCGAGCGGCAGGGGTCCATGCCGCGACGAGCGCAGATGCACGTACGCAAGCGCAACGGGGCGAGCGAGCCGGTCGACGTCAACAAGATCGTCCGAGCGGTGGAGCGCTGGGCGGACGATCTCACCGACGTCGATCCGCTCCGCGTGGCGACCAAGACGATCAGCGGCCTGTACGACGGGGCCACCACCGCCGAGCTGGATCGGCTGTCGATCCAGACCGCGGCGGAGATGATCGGCGAGGAGCCGCAGTACTCGCGGCTGGCCGCCAGGCTGCTGGCCGGGTACATCGACAAGGAGGTCCGCGGCCAGGGAGTGGCCTCCTTCAGCCAGGCGATCCGGCTGGGACACGCGCAGGGGCTGATCGGCGACGCCACGGCCGACTTCGTGGCCGCGAACGCCCGCAAGCTCGACGACGCGATCGACCCCAGGGGCGACCTCCGGTTCGAGTACTTCGGCCTGCGCACGGTGTACGACCGTTACCTGCTGCGCCATCCCTCCACTCGGCTGGTGCTGGAGACCCCGCAGTACTGGCTGCTGCGCGTGGCGTGCGGCCTCGCGACCACACCGGCCGAGGCGATCGGGTTCTACCGGCTGATGTCGTCGCTGGCCTACCTGCCCAGCTCGCCGACGCTGTTCAACTCCGGGACCCGGCACACCCAGATGTCCTCCTGCTACCTGGTCGACTCCCCCCGCGACGAACTGGGCTCGATCTACGAGCGGTACGCGCAGGTGGCGCACCTGTCGAAGTTCGCCGGAGGGATCGGCATCTCCTGGTCGCGGGTGCGTTCGCGGGGTGCGCTCATCCGGGGCACCAACGGGCACTCCAACGGCATCGTGCCGTGGCTGCGCACCCTCGACGCGTCGGTGGCCGCCGTCAACCAGGGCGGCCGCCGCAAGGGCGCGGCCTGCGTCTACCTGGAGACCTGGCACCCCGACATCGAGGAGTTCCTCGAACTGCGCGACAACACCGGTGAGGACGCCCGGCGCACCCACAACCTCAACCTCGCCAACTGGATCCCTGACGAGTTCATGCGCCGGGTCGAAGCCGACGCGATGTGGTCGCTGTTCGACCCGGACGAGGTCCCGGAGCTGCCCGACCTGTGGGGAGAGGACTTCGACGCCGCCTACCGCGCGGCCGAGGCCGCCGGCCGGTACGTCCGTCAGGTCAAGGCCAGGGACCTGTACGGCAAGATGATGCGCACGCTGGCCCAGACCGGCAACGGCTGGATGGCCTTCAAAGACGCGTCCAACCGGCTGTGCAACCAGACCGCCGAGCCCGGCAACGTGGTGCACCTGTCCAACCTGTGCACGGAGATCCTCGAGGTGTCCAGCGACACGGAGACCGCCGTGTGCAACCTCGGCTCGGTCAACCTCGCCGCGCACCTCGCCACGCACCCGGCCGGAACCGAGATGGACTGGGAGCGGTTGCGCGCCACCGTGCGCACCGCGGTCACCTTCCTCGACCGCGTCATCGACATCAACTACTACCCGAGCCCGCAGGCCGCGGCGAGCAACCCCCGCTGGCGCCCCGTCGGCCTCGGCGTGATGGGCCTCCAGGACGTCTTCTTCGCGCTTCGGATGCCGTTCGACTCTCCCCAGGCGAAGGACCTGTCCACCCGCATCGCCGAGGAGATCTATCTGACGGCGTTGGAGACCTCGGCCGACCTGGCCGCGAAGGCGGGTCCTCATCCGGCCTTCCAGCAGACCTGGGCCGCCCGCGGGCTCCTGCAGCCCGACCTGTGGAAGGTCACCGGCGCTCAGGACGAGCGCTGGACGGCGCTTCGCGAGCGGATCGCCGAGCACGGGCTGCGCAACTCGCTGCTCATCGCGATCGCGCCCACCGCGACCATCGCGTCCATCGCCGGATGCTACGAGTGCATCGAGCCGCAGGTGTCCAACCTCTTCAAGCGCGAGACCCTCAGCGGCGAGTTCCTCCAGATCAACAGCGCGCTCGTGGCGGAGCTGAAGGCGCGCGGCCTGTGGAACGAGGAGATCAGGACCGCCATCAAGCGGGCCGACGGCTCGGTCCAGGGGATCGAGGCACTCCCCGCGGAGCTGCGTGAGCTGTTCCGCACGGCCTGGGAGCTGCCGCAGCGAGCGCTCATCGACATGGCCGCCGCGCGGGCGCCGTACATCGACCAGAGCCAGTCGCTCAACCTGTTCATGAGCGCGCCGACCATCGACAAGCTCTCCTCGATGTACCTGTACGCCTGGAAGAGCGGCCTGAAGACCACCTACTACCTGCGGTCGCGTCCCGCTACGCGGATCCAGCAGGCGACGGTGTCCCTGGCGTCGCAGAAGGCGCAGCCGGAGGAGCGAACGGTCTCCGAGAAGGCGGCGATGACCGCCGAGGCGCTCGCCTGCTCGCTGGAGAACCCGGAGTCGTGCGAAGCGTGCCAATGAGCACGCCCCCCGGAAACATCACTCGAAAGGCGAGAGCCATGACCACCGACCCCGAGACTTCGATGCTGCTCGACCCGGGAATGAGCCTCACCCTGAGGCCGATGCGCTACCCGCGCTTCTTCGACCGCTACCGGGACGCGATCAAGAACACCTGGACGGTGGAGGAGGTGGACCTGCACTCCGACCTCAAGGACCTGGACCGGCTCTCCCCCGCCGAGCGGCACCTGGTCAGCCGCCTGGTCGCCTTCTTCGCCACCGGCGACACGATCGTGGCCAACAACCTGGTGCTCAACCTCTACCAGCACGTCAACGCCCCCGAGGCCCGCCTCTACCTGTCCCGGCAGCTGTTCGAGGAGGCCGTCCACGTCCAGTTCTACCTGAACCTGCTGGACACGTACGTGCCCGACGAGGACGAGCGGTTCGCGGCGTTCGCGGCGGTCGAGAACATCCCGTCCATCCGGCGCAAGGCCGACTTCTGCTTCCGCTGGATCGACTCGATCTTCGAGCTGCGCGAGCTGCGTACCCGGGAGGACCGGCGGGCCTTCCTGCTCAACCTGATCTGCTTCGCCGCGTGCATCGAGGGTCTGTTCTTCTACGGGGCCTTCGCCTACGTGTACTTCCTGCGCTCGCGCGGCCTGCTCAACGGTCTCGCCTCGGGCACCAACTGGGTGTTCCGCGACGAGTCCATGCACATGGCCTTCGCCTTCGACGTGGTGGAGACGGTCCGGCAGGAGGAGCCGGGGCTGTTCGACGAGGAGATGGCGAACCAGGTCCGCGAGATGCTCGCCGAGGCGGTGGAGTGCGAGGTCCAGTTCGCGGAGGACCTGCTCGGCGGCGGAGTGCCCGGCATGTCGATCGCCGACATGCGGGCCTACCTGGAGCACGTCGCCGATCGCCGGCTGGCCCAGCTGGACATCCCACCGCTGTACGGGGCGAAGAACCCGTTCGCCTTCATGGAGTTGCAGGACGTCCAGGAGCTCTCGAACTTCTTCGAGCGGCGGGTGTCGGCGTATCAGGTGGGCGTGACCGGCACGGTCAGCTTCGACGCCGACTTCTGATCCCGGCTCGCGAGGAGATCGGCAGGGTGAGGACCATGGTGAGGCCGCCGCCCGGGGTCTCCTCGGGTATGAGGCTGCCTCCCATGGCTTCCGCCAGGCCGCGCGAGAGAGCGAGGCCGAGGCCGATGCCGGTGTGGTTGTCCCGGTCGCCGAGGCGTTGGAAGGGCAGGAAGACGCGGTCGTACGCCTCGGACGGGATGCCGGGGCCACGATCGACGACCCGGATCTCCACGCTGTCGCCGTGCCAGCTCGCGGTGATCAGAACCTTTGTGCCGGCCGGGCTGTAGCGGACGGCGTTGGTCATCAGGTTGACCAGAATGCGCTCGACCAGTGCGGGATCGGCGACGATCTCGGGAAGCTCAAGCGCGACGTCCCCTTTCACCTGGTCGCTCAGCGGCCCGAGGTCGTCGATCGATCGGGGCACGATCTCCTCGAGTGCCACCGGCTGGAGCGACAGCCCCAGCACTCCGGCCTGCAGCCGGCTCATGTCGAGCAGGTTCGCGACGAGGCGGCTGAGCTTGGCCAGCGACTCGTCCGCCGTGGCGAGCAACTCCTCGCGATCGTCCGGAGACCAGTCGACGTCGGTGGCGCGCAGGCTCTCCACGGCCGCGCACGCCGATGCGAGCGGGGTGCGCAGGTCGTGGCTGACCGCGGCCAGCAGCGCGGTGCGCATCTTGTCCGCCTCCGCCAGTGGCTTGGCCTTCTCGGCCTCCTCACGCAGACGCTCCTGCCCGAGGGCCACGGCGGCCTCCGCGGCGAAGGCCTGGAGCACGCGGCGGTCGGCGGCGTCGAGCAGTCGCCCGCGCAGGGCCAGGACGAGGTGGTCGTCGACCGCCACATCCGTGTCCGCGGCCCCCGGACAGGTGCAGGGCGCGCCCCCGGCGGTGGCGACGATGCGCCACGCCTCGGGCTCTGACTGCGCGTCGGGACTCGTCGCCGCCTCGGGGCGGCGTTCGAGCAGCGTGACCGAGGTGAGCGCGAAGGACTCCCGCAGCCTGGCGAGCAGCGAGGGCAGCGCGTGCTCGCCTCGCAGGACGTGTCCTGCCAGGGCGGACAGGACCTCGGCCTCGGCCTGGGCCCGTGCGGCCTCTCGCCTGCGCCGGGCGGCCAGGTCGACGACGGTGCTCACCATGATCGCAACCAGTACGTAGATCGCCAGGGCGAGCAGGTTCTCCGGGTCGGCGATGGTGAACCGGTTGACGGGCGGGGTGAAGAAGTAGTTCAGCAGGAGGGATCCGCCCACCGCGGCGGTCACCGCGGGCCACATTCCGCCGATCAGGGCGACGCCCACGACGGCCAGTAGGAACAGCAGGATCTCGCTGGGCAGCGAGAGGTCGTGGCGGAACGGCAGCAGCGCCAGCGTCAGGAGGGGAAGGCCGAGGATCGCCGTGGCCCAGCCTGCGATCCGCCGGTCGCGGGCGAGCGCGGCACCCGGCCGTGCGGGACGCCTGCCCTTGCTTACCTGCTCGTGTGTGATCATGTGGACGTCGATCGAGCCGGAGCGGGCGGTCGTCTCGACGCCCACCCCTCTGCTGAAGATCTGGGCGACCCGGCCGCGCCGGGAGGCGCCGAGCACGAGCTGGGTGGCGTTGACGCCGCGGGCGAAGTCGAGCAGCGCCCGGGGCACGTCGTCGCCCACCACCTGGTGGTAGGTGCCGCCCATGCTCTCCACGAGTGCGCGCTGGCGTGCCAGCAGCGCCGGGTCGCCTCCGGCGAGCCCGTCCGCCCGGGTGACGTGGACGGCCAGCAGATCGGCGCCCTTGCTCCTGGCGGCGACGCGGGCGGCGCGCCTGATGAGGGTGTCGCCCTCCGGTCCCCCCGTCAGCGCGACGACGACCCGCTCGCGCGCCTCCCAGGTGCCCGCGATGCCGTGCTCGGCGCGGTAGCGGTCGAGCTGCTCGTCCACCTTGTCCGCCACCCACAGCAGGGCCAGCTCACGCAGTGCCGTCAGGTTGCCGACCCGGAAGTAGTTCGACAAGGCGGCGTCCACCTTCTCGGGTGGATAGACGTTGCCGTGGGCCATCCGGCGGCGCAGCGCCTCGGGGGACATGTCGACCAGCTCGACCTGGTCGGCCCGCCGTACGACCTCGTCCGGGACGGTCTCCCGCTGCGGCACACCCGTGATCTCCTGGACGACGTCGTTGACCGACTCCAGGTGCTGGATGTTCACCGTCGAGACGACGTCGATCCCGGCGTCGAGGAGCTCGTCGATGTCCTGCCAGCGCTTGGCGTTGCGCGAGCCCGGCACGTTGGTGTGCGCCAGCTCGTCGACCAGGACGATCTTCGGTGCGCCGGCGATGACCGCCTCGACGTCCAGCTCGGTGAAGGTCGCACCCCTGTAGACGACATGCCGCCGTGGGAGGACCTCCATACCCTCCATGAGTTCGGCGGTGCGGGGGCGGTCGTGGGTCTCGACGATGCCCACGACCACGTCCTTCCCTCGTTCCAGCGCCCTGTGACCTTCGCTGAGCATCGCGTAGGTCTTGCCGACCCCCGGGGCCGCGCCGAGGTAGATCCGCAGCCGCCCGCGCGCCATCTACCTCACCTCTTCAGCCTGTCCAGATCCAGGTTGAGCTCCAGCACGTTCACGCCGGGCTCTCCCATGAAGCCGAGCGCCCTGCCGGTGGTGTGCCGCCCGATGAGGGCCCGCACCGCGTCCAGGCCGAGGCCGCGCTCCCTGGCGACCCGGGGGGCCTGCAGCTCGGCGTACGCGACGGAGATGTGCGGGTCGAGGCCGCTGCCGCTCGCGGTGACCGCGTCGGCGGGCACCGGCACGTCCGTCACGTTTCCCCGGACAGGGACGGTGCGGCCGGTCGCGTAGTCCTGTCCGGGCTTGCCGCATTCGACCTTCACGCCTTGGTAGACCGGGATGAACGGCGTGGCCGGGCAGGCCTGGTTGACGCTGACCACCCTCGTGGGGGTGCCGACGGCGGGGAAGACCTTGAGCACCGCGCCGACCCCGTCCGCCGTGCAGTACGGCCTGGCTCCGCTGACGCCCTCCAGTTCGCCGACCGCCTTGGATCGCGCGCACACCTGGGTGAGCAGGCTCTGCTTGCCGGTGTCGGGGTTGCCCTCGTCGTCCGTGGCTCCCGGCACCGGGAGGGTGTCGAGGACGTCCTCCGGGCCGAGGTTGCTCGCGGCGGTGGAGGTCGGGTCGTACCCGTCGCCCGCGGCCGAGGGCCGGCTCTGGAAGTACTTCTCGACCGGGTTGCCGTCCTTGTCCGTGAAGCCCTGGCCGATGAGGGCGCTGCCCACGTCCTTGCCGTCCTTCCGCAGCGGGGAGCCGTTGGCGTTGCCGTTGAACACGGCCTGGGCGACGCCGGTGACCAGCAGTGGGTAAATCGCGCCGGTCACCAGGGTGAGCACGAGAAGCGCGCGCAGCGCCGCGAGGTGCTGACGGATCCAGCTTGGCAGGCGTTCCATCTATGACATCCCCGGGAGGAGTTGGACGAGCAGGTCGATGAGCTTGATGCCGAGGAACGGGACGGCGATCCCGCCGAGGCCGTAGATGGTCAGGTTGCGGCGCAGCAGCCTGGACGCACTCGAAGGG
>NZ_BOOF01000068.1 GCF_016863095.1 Microbispora siamensis
TAGCAGGGTGTGCGGGGCCGGCGAACCGCGTGAAAGCGGGTTGACAGTTGCTCGGCCGCTGATCAACTTAGGGAGAGGGGTGTCCTCCCGCATCGGCCCGCCGGTAATGAAGCGATGCTCCTGCACACCATCGGTCCACTGCGCGCATGTCCTGACGATCGCCGTGTCGCCGACGCGATACGTGGACTCCGTGTTCGGTCCGCAAGGAGGACGCCATGTCGCGACGAGGCACCCTGTTCCTCGGCCCGTTATCCACCATCCTCGCGCTGCTGCTGATGACCGCGCTGCCGCAACCCGCCCAGGCATACACGCAAAGGACCTACGTCACGGTGTATCAGGGGTCCTCCTACTGCGTCCAGGCCACGGCAGGCATCGACCACCTCACGCCCGGTGTTTGGTCCGCGTACCAGGCGTGGGGGACGGCCTACGCACTCGAGGCGGACTGCATCACCCCGAAGGTCATGAACGCCAGGATCAACCTACAGGTCCAGAGGTGGAATGGAACCAAGTGGCAGTGGTGTGTAGGGAGAGGTCCGCTGTATGGAACGACGGGCTCGGACGCCTGGGGCCCCACCGGGCTCAGCGCGAATACAAGCTACGAGCCCGGCCAGACGTCGCCATATGGGAGCACATTGTGTGGTGGGCCTGGCTGGTACCGGACAATGGTGCAAGCACAGGTCTCCGTCTGGGACCCCTTCGCCGCCAGCTATATCTGGAAGGGCGGCACCCTCTATTCGGGCGACGAGTGGGTGGAGTGAGCCCCGTCCGAGCGTGTGGGGCCTCGCGGATCACGAGAGGGCTTCCTCCCACCCGTGGCTCGCGAACGGGGCCGGGCTGTGTCCTGCAGTAGAGCGCGCCCACACTAGTCGAGCGGTTCGCGGCAGTGGAAGCACGTAACCATCGAAGGTCCTTTAGATCAGGGCGAGTTGTTCCAGTTCGAGGGCGGGGGCGAGGGCCCGTGGCGAACCGCGGCGGGGGGACGCCTACCCGTCGCCGACGACCCCACCCCTGGCACCGCCGATGCCGCAGACGGATAACCGACGACCAGGAGAAGACGACATGAGCCGCATCGTCACGGGCACCCCGCCTCCCGACCGGCGCAGCAACGTCGGCCCCCACGAGCTCGCGCGCGTGTCCGCCGCTCGGCGCCCCACCACCGCGGAGGCATCCGCATGATCGGCAAAGACGAGTCGACAACCGCCGACGACGACCTGACCGCCGTCATGGAGGCCGCCCGTACGGCCGGCGCCGGCGCCGTCGTCCGCGCCATGCTGGGCTGAACCGGTCGGAGACGCGGTCAGAAGGGTGGCCGGGCCAGCAGGATTCCGGCGCCGAGGGGAACGGCGACGGCTGGGATGCGAATCGGCATCTTCCTCTCGCCGATCTTGAATCCCTCCATTCCCCAGCTCACGGCGACCTCGCAGTCCCCGCCGGGGTGGAGGGTCACCAGCCGCCCGTCGCGGATGCCCGCGTACAGCAGCCCGATCGTGAACGTCAGGTCGACGGAGATCGTGATCGTGAGCACTTTGCGCTCGTCGGCGTAGACCTCGACGTACGGGCGGTGCTCCGAGGTGATCGAGTGCGCGGCCAGACGGGCCTGGTTGGTCTTCCCACGGAAGCCCTCCTCGTGACTGCGCACCGCGGCGGCCCGCAGCTCGCGGGACTTCTGCCATCCGGCCGCCAGGACCGTCCCGAGAGTGATCCCGTGGAGCAGGCCGGCGCCGGCCTCGGGCAGCTGAGCGACGAGTTGCCCGGCGAGGCCCGGGGCGTCGCGGCAGATCGTGCTCATCACCTGGGGGTCGCGGACGACGCTTGCCGCCGCCGCCACCGCGCCACGCGCGCTGTCATAGAGCGCGAGGGCGGCCGTGCCCGGATTCGGGTTGATGGTCAGGTTCATGACAGGCCTTCCCGGATCTCTTGCCGGCCTGGGTCCGGGACAACGTGAAGACGTACGGCCGGGCGGGAGTCGCGGCTCTCGTGGATCCGCACGTTCGGGGACGGGTCGGCGCGGGAGACGAGACGCACCTCCCGGCGGCGGTCGTGGTCCCGGTCAGGCGCGCGCCTGCCGCCCCGGGCCTTCCATCCGGCGAGGCCGAGGAGCGCGGCGGCGACCACGACGACGGCGAGCCCCGGCGGCACACCGAAGTCAGAGCCCGTCTCCTCGCCGGAGAGTGCGACCGTCGGCACCGCCTCAGGGCTCGCCTCGGGCGACTCCTCCGACCGCGGCGACTCCGGTGGACTCGGTGAGGGACTGTCGTCCGGGCTCGCCGGTGGACTCACAGGTGGGCTCACGGACGGGCTCACGGGGGACACTTCGCTCAGGACGACGTCGATGGCATCGCCGATGGTCAGCTCGTCTCCGCCGGGAGGGTTCTGGTCCTCGACGATCTGGTTGTCGCGCGCGTCGTCCGCTCCTCTGAGCGTCAGCCCCCGGTCCGCCGCCATCTGCCGCGCCTCGTCGACCGTACGGCCGATGAGGTAAGGCACCTCGGTCGAGCCGTCGAGGAGCAGGCTGACGGCCTGCCCGTAGGCGAGCCGCCCGCCGGGCGCGGGAGTCTGCTGGGCGACCTTCCACTCACCGGTGGCCTCCGGCTGCCGGGTGGTCACGCCGAACCCGGCCTTCTCCGCTTCGGCGGTGGCCGCGGTCAGCGTCATCCCGGTCAGGTCGGGCACCTGCCCTTCCAGGTAAATTCGGACCCCCGTGATTTTGAATTCGATGCACGACACCGTCTCCGCGCTGCTCACGAAACTCGTCCCGGGAGGAGCGGGATCGGGCACGGTCACGACCCCATAGCCGAAATGGCCGTGGAGCGTCTCGTACGCCTGCTCGTACGTCTGACCGGTCACGTTGGGCGGGGGTGGGCAGCTCGTGGCCTGCGCCGGCGTGGCCCAGAACGCCGCGGCGGCCATGGCGAGAGCCACGATCAGGCGTACCGGCATCATCGTCTCCGGAACGAGTCGAGGTTGTCCGAAGGGAACGGGTCGGGGTCGCCCGGACGGGGACGCGCCGGGTTGTCCGAAGGGAACGGGGCGGGCTTCCCGAGTGACGGGCTTCTCGAAGAAACGTTGCGAAGAATCGCGATCAGCTCGCCTAAGTATCCCCCTACTCATATGCGCGAGCGCAATTCCCTGGTCCGATGAGCGGACCGAGGGTGCGGATTTCCGCAATCAGGCCGAAATGCGCATATAGGCAAAATTATCGGAGCCGTCGGCGATCGCCCGGGCGATGAGGTGCTCGGGGGCGTGTTCCGGCGCCCAGCCGCCGGGACCCTCCCCCTGCTGATGCCCCGGTGTTCACGTACTTCGGCTCCATCGAGCCAGGCTCAGAGCAGTTAGCGTAACCAGAGGTACGGCGTGGCCAGGGCCACGGTGACCCGAGCACGAACACGCATAAGAACGTGGGCACGAATCACGCGCAGTGGCAGCACGCCCGGGCGGGTTTTCCCCCTGATCCAGGGGGTTTCGCCCCCCCCGAACCGGGTGCGGGATCGCCTCGCCTGGATCCGGCGGCGGTCGTCAGCGCCTTCCCGGCGACGGAGGAAGAAGGGCGAGCTGGTAGCGGTCGCGGTAGGCCACCCGGGAGCCGGGAGCGTTCTTGACGCGGATCACCCGTACAGTGTGACCCGCCTCGCGCAGCTCGGCCCAGTGGGCCCGGCCGTACACGCGCCAGCCCTCCTCGGTGTACCAGAACCTGACCCGGCGGTTGTTCAGCGGCGGCAGGCGCAGCCCGTCCAGCGAGGAGCACGGACCGCCCGACGCCCACGCCCCGCGCAGCCGCGTGCCCGAGGCCCGGCCGCCGTCGTCACGGGGGATGTCCGCGTCCACCCAGCTCGTGATCGTGTCCGCCAGGATCCGGTAGAGCATGTCGGCACCTCCCACCCCCAAGGATGGGCCGGATCGCCGGCGGTGACCAGGTCGGCGAGCGCACCCGGCCCGAGCTCGCGATCACTGCGGCGAGCGTCTCGGCGCCGCGGTGTACGGCCGCCGTCGCCGCAGACCTCGCCGACATGCCGGCCCCCCTCGACCGGGCAGACCTGGCCGAGTCGGTCGAGCAGGCGCAGCAGGCCATCGCCGTCGACCTCGCCGAGCCGCCGCCGTTCGATGCCGTCGAGGTGGCCGAGCTGGTCGAGCAGGCGCAGCGCGCGGTCGCCGAGGACCTGCACCGCCCCTGGCCGCGCGGGCCGCCGCAGACTGTCAGGCGGCCGCGCTATCGTCGCCTCGGATAGCGGGGAAAGCGGGCCCCGCCGGGCCCGGCAAACCGTCAACGTGGCCGTGACCAGGGCTCGCCAGCCGCTCCATATCATCGCCCCTGCCGGCACCGTCACCCGCGCCGGCGCCGGTCCGCTCCGCAGTGACCTGCTCCGGGAAGGCCGTATCACGATCGCCTCTGCACGCGACCTGCGCCGTGCTGACGGAGCCGCCCGCACGCCGCCACGTTTCGAGCATGCTTCGAATGGCGCGAGGCGAAGCGCGCGCCCAGATTCATCCGACCGTGCCTGTCCGCCGCAGCGCCACCAGGAGGCCGAGAGGGCGCGTCAGGGAATTGTGGCCTCGATCTGGGCGAGGTGGGCGGCGAGGATCTCGTCGAATGCGACGCGGCGGTCGGCCCCGAGGGGGCGGATCTCGCGGGCGAAGTGGGCCAGGGCAGGGAAGCGGTCGGGGTCGGCGCCGAGGACCGCGACACGGAACTGCTCCATGCCCTGTTCGACGAGTTGCTCGCCCGGCTGTCCCCGCTCCAGTACGACCACATCAACTTCCTCGGCCGCTATGCCTTCACCCGGCCGCCGGCGCCGGGCCTGCGGCGGCTGCGCGACCCGTACAGAGACGACGAGACGGGCGACGGAGAGGGTGGTTAGCCGCGGGCCCCTTGCTCGGGGTGCCCACCGCATTCATGCCACGTTCTCCTGGCCTGGGAGGCTCCCGTCGTCGGTCGCGGCGGCATGTTCGGCGGGCGCGGTGAGGTGCCTGGTGGCGTCCAGGGTTTCCCGAATGTGCTGGGCGAGGGTGTGCTGGTCGGGGTCGTTGATCCAGCGGTCGAAGGCGACCTTGAACGCGGCGATCCCGATTTCGGCCGCGAGCGCTGCGGTGGTGGAATCCAGACCGCGTTCCCGAAGCGCGTGGGCGAGGGTGGAGACGAGTGAGGCCAGTTTGGCCAGTTCACGTTCCTGCAGTTCGGGATTGGCGGCGATGACGGCTTGGCGCTGCCGTACCAGTTCGGCGCGTTCTTCGAAGACCGGAGCGGCTTCGGTCAGGGCGTGGATGATCACCTCCAGTGGCGCCAGAGGGGCGGCGGTGGCCGTGGCGTGCGCGAGGACGTCAGCGAGGGCGTTGGTCTGGAAGAGGACTTCCCGTTTGTCGACGAAGTGCCGGTAGAAGGTGCGTTCGGTGACCTCGGCCCGGGCGGCGATCTCCGCCACGGTGGTGGCGTCGAAGCCCTTGTCGTTGTAGAGCTCCAGCGCCGCCTTCTCCAGGCGGCCTCGTGCGTCGGGTTTCCATCGGCTCATGCTCCGATCCTACAGACCGATGACAGAATCTGACATCAGAGTGATGACAGAGGCTGACATGGGTGCTACGGTGATGTCACGAACTGACATCACGGCTCTCTGCCCCCTGGTCGGGAGCCCGCAGCAGGAAGGCGCACGCCATGCGCGTATTCGTCACCGGAGCCTCCGGACATCTCGGCTCCGCCGTCGTCCCCGAACTCCTCGAAGCGGGACACCAGGTCGTCGGGCTGGCTCGCTCGGACAAGTCCGCCGCCGCGTTGAGGGCTGCCGGCGCCGAGGTGCACCGAGGCGATCTCGACGATCTCGACGGTCTCGCCGCGGCCGCCGCCGCGGCCGACGGTGTCATTCACCTGGCCTTCAAGCACGACGCCATGTTCGCCGGCGACTTCGACGGCGCGGTTGCGGCGGATCTGCGCGCCATCGAGGCGCTCGGGGACGCGCTCGCCGGCACCGGCAAGCCGTTGGTGACCACGTCGGGAACCGCGCTGTTCGCCCTCGCGGGACTGCAGGGCTTGCTCACCGAGGCCGACGTGCTCGACGCAGGACCGCGGATCGACGCCGAGAACGCGGTGGTCGCACTTGCCGAGCGCGGCATCCGGTCGTCCGTCGTCCGGCTCCCTCCGACCGTGCACAGCTCGCTCGACCACAACGGCTTCATCCCGACCTTCATCTCCATCGCCCGCTCTAAGGGTGTCTCCGCCTACGTCGGCGACGGGGCCAACCGGTGGCCCGCCGTGCACACGCTGGATGCGGCACGCCTGTACCGGCTGGCGCTGGAATCCGCGCCGGCGGGGTCACGGCTGCACGCCGTCGATGACGAGGGGATCACCTTCCGGCAGATCGCCGAGGGCATCGGCCGCGGGCTGAACCTGCCCATGGTCAGCATCGCGCCGACCGAGGCCGAGGCCCACTTCGGCTTCCTGAGCGCCCACGCCCAGGCCGACAACCCGTCCTCGAGCACGCTGACCCGGGACCTCCTGGGCTGGAAGCCTGTCCAGCCGGGCCTTGTCGACGACCTCGGCCAGGGCCACTACTTCGACACCGGCGCCACCGCCGCGCGCTGAGGCCTCTTCTCCATCCCGGTCCGGTCACCGCGCCCATCCAGACGGCTCGGTGGAACCGGCCCGAACGACCCGCCATCCCCCTGTACGACCGGCTGCTGTGCAGCCGGAAGGAGACGAACGACATGAGCACCAAGAACGCGCACGAGCGGCTCGACCCGGAACTCGCCGAGGTCCTGAAGGCTGTGCCGATGACGGAGGCTGGGGTGTTCGACCTCAGCGACCTGGAGGGCACGCGCGCCGGCGTCCGCGCCTTCGCCGAGGCGATCGCGGCCCAGATACCGGATGAGCCGTCCGTGTCGGTCGAAGAGGTCCAGGCGCCCCGCTCGGACGGATCCACCCTCGCCATCCGGCTGCTGCGGCCCGCCGAGGCAGCCGGGCCGCTTCCGGTGCTGCTCTGGTTCCACGGCGGCGGGCAGGTCCTCGGGTACGCGGCCCAGGACGATCCCACCCTCAAGCACCTGGTCCTGGAGGTCGGCTGCATCGTCGCCTCCGTCGACTACCGGCTCGCACCGGAGGCTCCCGCCCCGGCCGCCGCCGAGGACGGCCTGCTCGCCTATCGCTGGCTTCGCAGTCAGGCAGCCGCGCTCGGCATCGACGAGGACCGCGTCGCCCTGGCCGGGCAAAGCGGCGGCGGTGGTATCGCCGCAGCCACCGCGCTCATGATCCGCGACCAGAGCGAGCCGGCGCCGCTGTTCCAGGCGCTGAGCTACCCGATGCTCGATGACCGCAACACCACCGCGTCCAGTCACGAGGTCACCGACATCGGCATCTGGGACCGCGCGACCAACATCCTGGCCTGGAACCTGATCCTCGGGGACCGCGCCGGCTCCGACGAGGTGCCTCCGTACAGCGCACCCGCGCGCGCGACGGACCTCACCGGCCTGCCGCCCACCTTCATCGCGGCCGCCGAACTCGACGTCTTCCGCGACGAGGACCTGAGCTACGCGACGCGGCTCCAGGCCAGCGGTGTGCCCGTCGAACTGCACCTGTACCCCGGCGCCTACCACGCCTGGGACCTCTTCGCCCCCGAAGCCGCGGTCAGTGCCGCGTACGTCCACGCCTGGTACGGATACCTGCGCCGCCAGTTCAGTGCCCGTCAGCCCTGAGCGTCCGGTTCGGGCGGTCCGGCCGCGCGGTGACGGCCGGCAGGCCGCCACACGGGCGTGCTGACAGCCGATAACCCGCCGAGGAAGCCGGCACCCACTTCGGCTTCCTCGGCGTCGGCCCCATGCTCTGGCCCCACAACCCGACATCGAGCACCCGAACCCGGCCCTCACGAACCGTAACCCCACCAGGTCCGACCTCATCGGCGACCTCGACCAGGGCCACCTCGAGACCTCCCCCACCTCCTGAACCCCAACATCACCGTCGGGTGGTGGCGCCCCTCCCCCGCCAGCCACCCGCAGAGGAACGCCGGGTCGTCGCCGGCCATGTGGCAGGCGAACTGCGGGCCGCGGAGTTCCGAGCCGATGGTTGCGGCGCCGAGGGGACCCCTCCATGGGGACCCTCCATGGGGACGAACCCGCCGGGGCCCGATCCCACCTGCGGCACCCCTTCCGGGAAGAACGCGACGTGGCAGCGCAGACAGAAGACAACCCAGGCGTGACCCGGCCCGTCAGTTGCACACCCTAAAGGGCCCGGTCGAGGGCTTCGGTCACGGCGATCGGACTGATTTCGAGGCGGTCGAAGCGCCAGCCGGTCTCGGTACGGCGTGCTCCGTAGCGGAGGATCCCGGCCGCGATGGCCTCCGTCTTGTCGTCGAGGACGAAGACGGCGACGTCGTGGGCCCGCACCGTGGCGGTCTCGCCGTCGACCTCGATGACGAGGTTGGCCTTGATGTGCAGAGTACGGGCGTACACGCGATGCGCGCTCACAAGCTGGATGAGTTCCTTGATGCCGTGAGCCTCCCCACGGGGGGACTTGACGACGACGTCCTCGGTGAAGAGCCGGTCGGTCTCGTCGTAGCGGCCCTCGTCGACCCACAGGCTGTGACGGGCGACCAGGTCGGCCAGTTCGGCGCGGTCGGCAAGGACGCGGATCAAGGTTTCAGTAGCAGTCATGACGATCTCCAAATAGTCAGAGCCGGCCACTCGTGAGCAGTTCTCGGTGGCCATTGGCACCTAGTGGGCGGCGTCCTGATCGGCGAGCTTGAGGCTGGTGAGGAAGAAGTCCCGGACATCCTCGGCGAACAGGCCCGGCACCTCCATCGCGGCGAAGTGGCCGCCGCGCTCGAACTCCGACCAGTGCCTGATGTCGTACAGCCGCTCGGCCAGCGGCCGCACCGACTGCGTGATGTCGTGCGGGAACACCGCCACGCCGACCGGTACCGGGCACGGCTCACTCCCCCGCGGGGCGTCGTGGTGCAGCCGTGCCGAGGAGGCCGCGGTGGCGGTCAGCCAGTACAGCGAGACGTCGGTGAGCAGCCGGTCGTCGCTGATGTACGAGCGGGGGTCGGTCCACTGCGCGAAGCGCTCGGCGATCCAGACCAGCTGGCCGACCGGTGAGTCGGTCAGCGCGTAGCCGATGGTCTGGGGGGTGAGGGCCTGCAGTGCCTGGTACGGCGGGCGGTTCGCCATCAGTTGCCGGACCTTGTCCAGCCGGGCCTCGTCCGTTTCGGACAGCTCGATGCCGGCGTCCGGGACCGGCCGGGTCGGGAGGTAGTTGACGTGCACACCGACGACCTGCTCGGGTGCCACCGCGCCGAGCGCCAGGGAGATGCCGGCGCCGAAGTCGCCGCCCTGCGCACCGTAGCGCTCGTATCCGAGACGGCGCATCAGCTCGGCCCAGGCCCGCGCCACCCGGACGATGTCCCAGCCGCGCTCGTGGGTCGGCCCGGAGAAGCCGTACCCCGGGATGGAGGGGACCACCAGATGGAAGTCACGTGACAGCGGCTCGATGACGTCGAGGAACTCCAGGAACGAGCCGGGCCAGCCGTGGGTGAGGATCAGTGCGAGCGCGTCCGGCTTGGCGGACCGGACGTGGACGAAGTGGATGTTCTGGCCCTCGATCTCCGTGGTGAAGTGCGGGAGCTCGTTGAGCTCGGCCTCGCGCTCGCGCCAGTCGTACCCGGTCCGCCAGTGTTCGGCGAGCTCCTTGAGCCGCGCCAGCGGGAAGCCGTAGTCCCACCCGGCGTCGGCGACCTCGTTGGGCCAGCGAGTGCGGGCGAGCCGGTCGGCCAGGTCGTCGAGGTCGGCCTGGGGAATGTCGATGCGGAAGGGCTTGATCATGGTCTCGGCTCCAGGGAGGATCATTCGGTTGCCGAACATTCGGGGGGCTAACGTTTACTCGCCGAACGGTAGCACATCATTAGTGCGCCAAACGATTCGTTAGACTTCTCGCATGGAGACCGAGGAGACGCCCGCCCGATGGGAGGGCCTGCCCAGCTGGCTGCTCGGCCAGACCGCCAACCACGCGCACCGCCTGGTGGGCGACGGGTTCTCGTCCGTCGGTGCTCGCGGCTACCACTACCGTCTGCTGGCGACACTGGAGGAGTACGGCCCGGCCAGCCAGGCCGCGCTGGGCCGCCGCAGCGGCATCCATCTCAGCGACATGGTCGCGACGGTCAACGAACTCGCCGATCGCGGGCTGGTCGAGCGCGCCCCGGACCCCTCCGACCGGCGGCGCAACATCATCTCGCTCACCTCGGCGGGCAAGCGGCAGCTGCGGCGACTGGAGAAGCGGCTGGCCGAATGTCAGGACGAACTGCTGGCTCCACTGTCGCCCGAGGAGCGACAGCGGTTGACCGAGCTGCTGTCCAAACTGTTGACGCACCACAACGGACGAACCGGCACTCCCGAGGAGCCGTGGAGCTGACCGGAAACGCGCTGGCGACCAAGGCCCCGGCCCACTTGACAGGAGTCGAATGACGGCGACCGCCGCATGGCGGGCGCCCCGGTTTCCTCCTCACTGATCGACGAGATCGTCCCGGGAAGGGGCTCGCAGCGCCTTCGCCGCGCGTGACCTGTCGAACGTGGACTACGTCCTGGTGGTGATCGGCGTGCGCGCCGAGTGGACGCGCCGAGTTCAGCGGGCGTGGCCGGTCGCGCAGGCGGCGGTCACCATGCCTGGGCCCAGGAAGGGGACGGTGCCGGGGCAGGCATCAAGTGACGCAGATCGTGGGACCATGTCTCCGCCCAGATGCCGGACCGCCATTCGATGATCTTGACCGCGCCTTCATACGTGGCCATGAGCAGCCGCCCCTTGCGGTCCCAGTCGGCCCAGGCCGCCTCGGGCAGCGGTGTGATCTCGCCGTCGTCGTCCTCGCGTAGGTAGCTGATTTGCGCGCCCTCGATCCCGTACCGCTGGAAATCGGTCCCGGTGTGGGCAAGCACCAAGGCACGCTCGCCTCCCGGCTGAACTCGTTGGAGGAGTACGGCTTCGCGCAAGCCGGCCGGTATCCGCTCGACTTCGCCCGAGAAGGGGCGCCACCCGCGTTTGTACTCGTTCTGGAGGTCTCGGCGGGTCCAATCGAAGCTGAGGTCTTCGACGGTCGCGCCGTACGGATAACTGCCATGGAAGGGCCGTTTGTCCATGGACGCGGAGATCGTCAGGCTGTTGTCGGTCGCGAACCTGCAGCCGGCGGTCCAGGTGCCATGGGTGTGCCAGGCGGCGAGCGCGGTGAGCCACGGCGTCTTCGACACGGCGAAGTAGGTATCCCATGGGGACTGGCCGTCGCCGAGCGCGAAGTACCCGAGCAGTTTCCCGTCTGGCGATATGTCGCATCGGCGGGGGTAGAGCGTTCCCCGAAGCCACGCGCCGTGTCTCACCTCGCCGGCCTGCAGATCCCATTCCAGCAGGTGCCACCATGCCGACGGTCCGCGACGCATGATCAGGGCCGTAGGCGCGGCGGTGGCCAGGAGCACATACAGACGGCAGGGCGGGGGGAAGGTCGTCACGGCTGGTCCTTGAGGTCATGATCGGCGGCGCGGAGCGTGCCCGTCCACCGTTCGTCGAAGTGAGTCGCCACCTGAGCCGCAGGCTACCCCTTGCAAGGGCTGGTGGTCAGTTCCGATGGGAACAGCGCCCGGCGGTCGCCCACCAGGGCGGCCGGCAATGCTCCTGGTGGGCGGCTGGTGATCGTCTTGACTATCGCAGCCGGACGGTGATGTCGGAGTTGTCGTTGACCGGGTGGGTCAGGACGGTGCCGCGGGCGCCGAAGAACCGACCCGTCCCTCCGGTGATCTTCGAGGTGAAGTCGCCCTCACCGCCCTGGCTGGAGATGAACAGCATCGAGCCGCCGATCGCGGCCTGGGCGTCACAATGCGGCTTGGCCTGCGCGTCGAAGACGCAGATCGTGTGGTCGGAGCCGATCGGCTTCCTGCTGTGGTGCTTGTGGTCGCCCGCGTACAGGTCACCGGCCAGTTCGATGCGATCGCCCGGCTTGACCGGGCCGTTCGGCGGGGTGTGGGTCGGTTTGCCGCCGGCGGGGGTGTAGGTGAACTGGTTCTGCTTCTCGAAGTAGCGCAAGGTCGTGGACGATTCGGCCGAGGCGGTGCCGACCAGGCCGAGGGTCAGCACACCCGCGACACCGGCAACGATCAGAGAACGCATCTGCCCTCCCAAGGGATCGAGTGGATGCCTGCGATCGTGCGCCTGGTCTTTTCCCCTCGTGACGAGGCCCGTTTCCCGTGTGACCCGGGAGAATCTCCCGGGTCACACGGGAACGCGGCTGATGCACAATTCAGGCGTGAGATGGTCCCGTGCCGCGGCGGCGTTGGTGGCTGTGACGACCGTCGTCGCCGCCGCACTGCTCCCCGGCTACGGAGACGGCCTGGCGTCCTGGGGACAGATCGTCCTGGCCGTGGCCTACGGGTTCGCCGGATGGCTGCTGGCCTCGCGCCGCCCTCAGGTGCTGATCGGCTGGCTGGCCCTTACGGCCGCCTTCGGTTACGGCGCCGGTTTGGCCGCTCAGGAGTGGTCGCTGTATGCCGCCGTTCACGGCTTGCCCGGCGCTTCGTGGGTGGCGCTGCTCAGCGTCGTGTTGGGGCCGCTGGAAGTGATCGTCTTCACCCTCACGTACGCGCTGTTCCCCGACGGCCGGTTCCCTCGCGGCCGGATCGGGTGGCTGGCCGCCGCGAGTATCGCCCTGGGCGCGTGCGGCTGGTTGTACGGGATCTTCGCGCCGTTCGACCCATCGATGCCGGCCGGGCTTGTCAATCCGCTGGACGTCGGCCTGCTGCCCGCGATGCAGCCGGTCGGGTTCTTCGCGGCGGCCATGGTGCTCGCCTCGATCGTGATCGTCGTGCGCTGGGTGCGTGCCCGCGGCCAGGAGCGGCAGGTCCTGCGCTGGCTGGCCGTCGTCAACCTCTGCAGCATCCTGCTCACCCCGCTGATCGTCGCGCTGCCCGCCGGAGAGCTGATCAGCACGGCCGGGACGATCGTGGTCCTGATCGTCGTGGTGGCCGTCGTGCTGCGCAATCAGGTCTACGGCCTGGACGTCGTGCTCAACCGGGCGCTCGTCTACACGTTGCTCACCTCGTTCGTCGCGGCCGTGTACGGGGCGGGCATCGCCGTACTGGCCCTGGCCGGGCAGCGGGCCGGTGGTCCGTGGACGATCGCGGCCGCGATCGGCGCGGCCTTCAGCCTGGCCCCGGCACGCGAGCGGTTCCAGCGGCTGGTCAACCGCTTCCTGTACGGCGAGCGCGACGACCCGTACGCCGTGATCGGCCGTATCGGCGCCCGGCTGGAGACCTCAGGCAGCGCGGAGCAGATGCTCCCCGACCTGCTCGAGGCCATCGCAGGCGCGCTCAAGCTCCCGTTGGCGGCGGTCGAACTGCAGAGGTCGCGGCGGTTCGGGCCCCCGGCGGACGGGCCCGTGGTCCGGTTCCCCCTCGTCCATCAGGGCGACAGGATCGGCGCGCTCGTCATCGGCCCGCGGCCGGGGCAGAACGCGCTCGACCTGCGGGAAACCCGGCTGATGGCCGACATCGCGCGCCAGGTCGCGGTCGCGGCGAGGAATGTCCTGCTGACCGAGGAGCTGATGCGCTCACGCGAACGGATCGTCCACGCGGCCGAGGAGGAGCGACGCCGCCTGCGACACGATCTCCACGACGGCCTCGGCCCGGTGCTCACCGCGGCGGCCACCAAGGTGGACGCGGTGGCGAACCTGCTGGTGCGGGACGCCGCCAAGGCCACGACGGTTCTCGCGGCGGTCCGCCAGGACCTGACCGCCGCGCTGGACGACCTGCGCCGCCTGGTGTACGCGCTGCGCCCGCCCGTCCTGGACGAGCTCGGCCTGTTCGGCGCCCTGCGCGAGTACCTGCGGCACTCCGCGGTACCTGTCAGCCTGCGAGCGCCGAAGGAGCTGCCGGCTCTCCCGGCCGCCGTGGAGATCGCCGCCTACCGCATCATCACCGAGGCCGTGACCAACGTGACCCGGCATGCGGGAGCCGCGTCCTGCTCGGTCGAGATCGGCTGCGACGGACGGCTCACACTGGAGATCTGCGACGACGGTCTCCACCGCGACAGCTGGACGCCCGGCGTCGGCCTGACCTCGATGCGCGAGCGCGCCACCGCGCTCGGCGGCACATACACGGCCGGTCCGACCAACTCGGGCGGGCGGGTCCGCGTCGAACTTCCCCTCAACCTGGCGGGTGCCCTGTGACAGTCCGTGTCCTCGTCGTGGACGATCACCGCATCGTGCTGGACGGTCTGACCGTCCTGCTCGACTCGGTGGACGACATCGAGGTCGTCGGGGAGGCGACGTGCGGGGAACAAGCGGTCACCCTCGCCGAGGAACTGGCGCCCGACGTCGTCCTCATGGATATCGAGATGCCGGGGATCGGCGGCGTCGAGGCCACCCGCCGCATCACGGCTCGCCGCCCGTCAACGGCGATCGTCATGCTGACCATGTACGGCGAGGACGAGTTCGTCTTCACCGCCCTGCGCGCCGGCGCCCGCGGCTACCTGCTCAAGGGCGCTCAGCAGGCCGACGTCGTCCGCACCATCGAAGCCGTGGCCCGCGGGGACGCCGTCTTCGGCCAAGACGTCGCGCACCGCGTCCTGCGCACCTTCACCGGCCCGCAGCCCCAGAACGGGCCCTTCCCCCAGCTGACTGAGCGGGAGCGGGAAATCCTGGCCCTCGTCGCCAACGGCTGGCCCAATGGCCGGATCGCCCGCCACCTGGTCCTCAGCCCCAAGACGGTCGCCAACCACATCTCCAACATCCTTGCCAAACTCCAGGCCCCCGACCGTGCCGCCGCGATCATCCAAGCTCGCCGGGCCGGCCTGGGCGACCCCTGACGAGATTCGAGCGCATGGGCCCGCGAGGAGGCTGGGTGCAGGAATTAGCGGTAGGGAGCTGATCTTCGTTTCGGTTCGGTGACGGGGCGGGTTTGGCCTGGCGAGGGGCCGTACGTTCCGCGGGCATGCCGTTCGAATTTCTCTCTGATGAGCAGGTCGCCCGCTATGGGAGGTTCCCGCAGGAGCCGTCGGTGGCGGAGCTGGAGCAGGTGGCCAAGCGGCGGCGGCCGGCGACGAAGCTGGGCTGGGCGGTGCAGTGGGGCACGGTGCGGATGCTGGGGGTGTTCCTGACCGAGAACCCACGGCGGTTCCGGTCAGGGTGGTGGGGTTCGTCGCTGAGCAGCTCGGCGTCGATCCGGAGGAGTTCGCCGATTACGGACGGCGTGCGCAGACGGTGTACGAGCACGCCTGGGAGATCCGTGAGCTGCCGGGCATCACGGTGCTGACGCGGCTGGTGGGCGAGGTACGCCGGGAGGAGAACGCCCGCCCGTACGGGCTGCTGGCCGAGCGGACGCCAGCCGAGACCGCCGTGGCGCTGCGGGGCCTGCTGAAGGTCCCGGAGGATCGGCGGGTGTCGGAGCTGGAGCGGCTGCGGACGTCGCCGGTGAAGGCGTCGGGCCGCGTGCTGGTGCGGGGAGCTGGACCGGGTCGCCGAGATCGCCGGGCTGGGTGCGGGGCGGGTGGAGGTCGAGCCGGTTCCGGCGGTGAAGCTGGCGGCGCTGGCGCGGTACGGGATGGCGTCCAAGGCCCCGACGCTGCGGGACCTTGAACCTCGTCGCCAGACCGAGAAGCTGACGGCGGCGGTCGAGGTGATCGCATCCTTCGTGCCCGCCACCGACGACGACGACGCCGCGGCGGCGTGGCGGGCCGAGCTGGTCAAGCGGTACCGGACGGTGCAGCAGTTCATCGAGCTGCTGCTGGAGGTCATCGACTTCCGTGCGGTCGAGGCCGGCCAGCCGGTGCTGGCGATGGTGAGGGCGGCGGCTGAGATAGCCAAGTCCCGCCGCCGCTACGACCGCGCCGATGTCGCCGCGCACGAGGACCTGGTCACCAGGTCGTGGCGGCCGCTGGTGTTCGCCAACCCCGACCTGCGCAGCGGGCAGGTCGACAAGGCCGCGTTCACGCTGTGCGCGGTGATGCACCTGCACGCCGCGCTGCGCCGCCGGGACGTGTTCGCCGCCGGCACCGACCGGTGGAGCGATCCGGCCGCCCGCCTGCTGGAAGGCCCTGGCTGGCAGGCCGCGCGGCCGCGCGTGCTGACCGCTTTGGAGCTGGAGGACAAACCGGCCCGGGCACCTGGCCGAGCTCGCGAGCGCGCTGGAGGGCGCCTACACCCGGGTACTGGACGGCCTCGGGAACAACACCGCAGTGCAGTTCGTCGGCGGCCGCCTGCAGGTGGACTAGCTCGGGCCGCTGGCCGAGCCGCCGCTGATGGACGAGTTCCGCGCCCTGATCGACGGAATGCTGCCGCGGGTGGACTTCCCCGAGCTGCTGCTGGAGGTGTTCGACCGCACCGGGCTGGCGGCCGACTTCACCCACATCTCCTGCGCCGACCCTGCGATGGAGGACTTCGCGGTCAGCCTGTGCGGGCTGCTGGTGGCCGAGGCGTGCAACGTCGGCCTGGTCCCGATCGAGAAACCGAACGTGCCCGCGCTGACACGCGCCCGTCTCCAGCAGGTCGACCAGGGGTACCTGCGCGCCGAGACGATCTCGGCGGCCAACGCCCGCCTCATCGCCGCTCAGGCCGGGATCGACATCGTGAACTGCTGGGGCGGCGGGCAGATCGCCTCGGCCGACGGGCTGCGGTTCGTGGTCCCGGTCGCCAACCTGCGCACCGGCCACAACCCGATCTACTTCGGCCGCCAGCGCGGCGTGACCTGGCTGGATGTCGTCAACGACCAAGTGATGGGCATTGGCGGCCTGGTCGTGCCCGGCACGTTGCGGGACTCGCTGTTCATCCTGGACGCCATCCACACCATCGACGGCGGCCCCCGCACCTTCCCCTGGCGTGATCCCCGTGCCTGGTCCGAGCCCGTACGGCGCTTCGCGGCCAGGGCGAGCGGCCGCGGCAGCGGATGACGCTCGGGGAGGCGGCGCATCGCGGGATGGTAGCGGGCGAACTGCGCGACGTCGGCCGGAAACCGGGCGGGATCGACACCGAGCCATCGTCCGCCACGCCGCCCCCGGGCCAGCAGCCCGGCCCACTCCTCGATCGCAGGCAGCCCGACCGACTCGACGCCGTGGTCGAACAAGCATCACCGCGATCTCCTCGAACGGCTCGACGGCGTCGAGGTACCGGTGGGCCGCGCGCAGCGAGGGTTCCATGTTGAACTCCATCCAGAACGGGGTGGACTCCACCCCGTCCAGAGCATCCAGTACGGCTCCATCACGATGAACGACTCGGCGAGCAGCCGTGGCGAGGCGATGCCGCGGGAGCCGTACCACCATCGGTAGAGGTCCGCCACCAGGGCGCTCGGCGCCTGCGGCTCGGGAAAGCGCATCCGCATCACCCGGTAGCCGCGCTCCCGCGCCATTCCGCGGATGTCGTCCAGCAGCGCGGGCTCGAAGCCCCACTCGGCCTCCGGCGCCCGTTCACCGGGCGGCGCCGGGCGCCAGTGCCTCCTTGACCAGGTGGACGCTGTGCCCCATCACCACGCCGGGCATCGGCCCGTCGGCCTCCTGCGGCAGGTGGAGGTCCGCCGCGGCCCCAGGTCTGAAACGCGCAACGCGTTCGGCGCGAACGACCAGCCGGCGCCCACCTCCCCCAGTTCCCGGGCCCGCTCCAGCACGGTCACGTCCCATCCGCTGCGCAGCAGGCCGACGGCTGCGGCCAGCCCTCCGATCCGGCCCCGGCCACGATCGCGCTGCGCCCCTGCTCACGCCTCATCGGCATCTCCCTCGTGTTACGGCCCGGGCATGCTCACGAAGGCCTAGTCCATCCAGTCGAAGACGTTGTGCGCCGCGCGCAGCCGCCCGGTGCGCGCCGGATCGGAGCCGGCCGGCTCCATTCCCGCCGCGGTCATGTCGCGGAACGCCGCCAGGCCCGCGACCGACGCCCTGCTCGCGCCGATCGCCTCGGCGATCTGACCCGCCGACTGCTCCGGCGGATCACAGATCATCAACCAGGCCAGCACGCGGCCGGCGATGGGCGGTACGGCGTACTCACCGATGCAGAACACCGCCGCCCGCTCCACCCACTCCAGGATTCGCTCTCGGTCGTCTGTCGCGTAGATGCAAGAGATGGTCCGCGGGAAGGAGGAGGCAGGTTACCGGTGCCGCCCGCGTGATCCGGGGAGCCGGTTCGCGCGGTTCCGCCGATCACGATTGCCCGCATGGACGTGCTGTCGACCCGGATAGCGGGCGGGCTCGGGTGAGCGGCGAACAGCGTGACGTGCCGCCGGAGAGGACACCGGGCGGCACCGTACGGCAGGCGGCGGCGGCCGCGCGGCTCGGCCTTGCCGCGGCTCCAGGGGCGATGCTCACGGTGCTCGGCCTGGCGGTGGTCGAGGGGGCGCTGCCACCGGTCACCGCCTGGTTCACCAAGCTGCTTGTCGACGAGTTGGCCCGGGGCCAGGCGGCCGGTGTGGGCCGGGTAACCGCCGCCGCGGTGGGTCTGGCGGTCGCCGGGCTGCTAGCCGGCGCGCACCGCAGCGTGGCGTTCTACCTGGCCGGCGCGATGTCCCGGGCAGCCCGGTTGCTGGCCGCCGACCGGCTGTTCGCCCGCGTCAATGGTTATGTCGGTCTGGACCGCTTCGAGAATCCGGCTTTCCTCGACCGGCTGCGGCTGGCCGTGCAGGCGGGAGGTCAGGCGCCAGGGGATCTCACCCGTTCGGTTGTCGCGCTGATCCGGGCAATGGTGCAGGGCGGCGGGTTCCTCGCCACCCTGGTGGTCGTCTGGCCGCCCATCGTGCTGGCGGTACTGGCCGGTGCGGTGCCGGCGGCGTTGCTGCAGGCGCGGGCCGGGCGCCGCCGGGCGGGCTTGACGATGAGCCTGTCGCCGGTCCACCGCCGCGAGTTCACCTACCAGATGCTGCTCACCGACGTCAGCGCCGCCAAGGAGATCCGGCTGTTCGGGCTGGGCGACTTCTTACGTGGGCGGATGCTGGGCGAGCTGCGCGCCGGCAATGACGCCGAGGCGGGGCTGGAACGCCGTCTGTTGCGTATGGACGCCGGTCTGGAGCTGCTCGCGGGGGCGGTGATGGTGACGGGCGTCGCCGTCGCCGCGTACCGGGCGATGCACGGCCTGATCACGCTCGGTGACGTGACGCTTTTCCTGGCCGCCCTCGCGGGCGTGTACGGCGCGGTCACCGCGTTCACCGAGTCGGCCGCCACGGCCTACCGGGCGCTGCTGCTGTTCGGCGCCTACCAGGCGATCGTGGACGAGCCGGTGCCCGCGCCCGCCGCGGCCCCCGATGGGCCACGACCGCTGCGGACCGGTATCGAGCTGCGCGACGTCTGGTTCCGCTACCGCGACGACGGGCCGTGGGTGCTACGGGGCGTGGACCTGGTGATTCCCCGAGGCGCCTCCGTCGGGCTCGTGGGGGTGAACGGCGCAGGCAAGAGCACGTTGATCAAGCTGCTGTGCCGGCTGTACGAACCGCAGCGTGGCCGGATCCTGTGGGACGGCGCCGACATCCGGACCATCGCGCCGGAGGACCTGCGCTCCCGGATCACGGCGGTCTTCCAGGACTTCATGACCTACGACCTGACGGCGCGGGAGAACATCGGCGTCGGCCGGCTGGACGCGCTCGGCGACCTGGGCGCCATCCGGCGCGCCGCCCGGCCGGCCGGGGTGGACGACGCCCTCGCGGCCCTGCCCCACGGGTACGACACCCTGCTCAGCCGGATCTTCGTCGGCTTGGACGACGACAGCGCGCAGTTGTCCGGTGGCCAGTGGCAGCGGGTGGCCGTCGCCCGGGCGTTCCTGCGCGAGGACGCCGACCTCATGATCCTGGACGAGCCCAGCTCGGGGCTCGACCCGGAGGCCGAGCACGCCTTGCACGAGCGCCTGATGTCGCTGACGACCGGCCGTACCAGCCTGCTGATCTCCCACCGGCTGGGGGCGCTGCGCGACGCCGACGAGATCGTCGTGCTCGACGGCGGCCGGATCGTGGAGCGCGGGCCGCACACGGCGCTGCTGGAGCACGGCGGCGTGTACGCGCGGCTGTTCGCGCTCCAGTCGGCCGCCTATCGGGACGCCCCGGACTCCGCCGCGCTGGCGGCCGAGCCGGGCTGACGCACCACGGGACCCGGGCGCGAGAGGAGGTGACGAGAGCCGGACGAGGTCCCGAGACCGACGAAGACCGAAGAGATCCCAGAAGAGGGAAAAGCGAACATGTCCCAGCTCCGTGGCCTGCTGAACAGGCTCATCCCGAACGTCGAGGCCCGTGCGGTCCACTGTGGCGAGTACTACTGCTACCAGGAGACGACCGTCATCGGCCCCGGTCGCTCCTGCTTCACCACCTGGTGTGGCGTCGCCTGCACCGGCAACTTCACCGCGGTCTCCCACTACTGCCAGTAGTGCGGCACGCGTACGTCACGGGCCGGCGGGCCCGGCCCGTGACCGGAAGACAGACAGGTGGCGGTGGTCGTGACGGTATTGCTGTTCCTGATTCCACTGGCGGCGGGGCTCGCGACAGCGCTGCGCCGGGGCGCCCTGCTGGTGACGGTGCGCGGTGCGAGCATGGAACCCGCCTACCACGACGGTGACCGTCTGCTCGTCCTCCGGATGCGGTGGGTGCGACGGGGCCGGACGGTCGTGTTCCGCGCCCCGGCCACGTGGCCGGTCGGGCCCCCGGGGTTCGGGCCGTACCTGGTGAAGCGGGTCGTCGCGGTGCCCGGCGACCCGGTCCCGGAGGGAATGCGCGGGGTGGCCGCGACGGAACGGGTCCCTCGCGGCAGGGTCGTGGTCTACGGCGACTCGGCGCACAGCGCGGACTCCCGTGACTGGGGGTTCCTACCGGTCCGCGCGCTGACCGGGGTGGTCGTGGCGGTGCTGGAACGGGCGCCCCGCCCGCCCGTCCGCCCCTCGAGCCCTTCCGGCCGGGAGGCGCAGTGATGGGGTATGTGAGCCTGTCGTTGCGGCTGGCACTCGCCGGGGTCCTCCTGGTGTCCGCGGTGGGCAAGGCCCGGGACCGGGACGCGTTCGTGGCGGCCGTACGGAGGATCGGACGGGTGCGGGGACGAGGGTCGTCCGCCGCGGTGGCCGCTCTGGTGGCCGCCGGAGAGCTGACGGCGGCGCTGACCCTGCCCTGGCCGGCGACGGCGCCGTTCGGGCTCGGGCTGGCCGGGGCGCTGCTCGTCGCGTTCACCGTGGCGCTGGCCGTCGCCGTACGGGCGGGGACGGGCGGCCCGTGCGCCTGCTTCGGGCCGTCTTCGGCCCCGGTCGGGGCGCGTCACCTGGTCCGCAACGCCGTCTTGCTGGCCGCCGTCCTCGTCGCCGCGACGCCCGTGCGGGGGACCGTCCCCGCCCCTGTGGAGTCGTGGGGCGTGCCGGAGGTCGCCGCCTGCCTTCTGGTGGCGCTTGCGGCGGCGGCTGCGGTGGCGGCCCTGGATCACCTCGCCGAGCTGCTCGGACCGCCGTAGCCGTGCTGTACGCCGCCCCGGCAGGGCTCAGTCGTCCGCGCCGGGGAAGCGAACCTTCACCCGGGTGGCCCAGCGCAGGAAGCGGGAGATCTGCGGCAGCGAGGGCAGCTCCTGCTCGCGGTCGGGTACCCGGCCGTCGCAGGTCATGGCGAGCAGCCGGGCATGCCCGTTGAACTCCCGTCGCAGCCGCTCCCACGCCCGCGAGCGCGGGTTGGCCCGCTCGGCCAGCAGCTCTGGGAGGCGGCGCTCCACCGCGTACCGCACCGCCGCGTTGACCCGGCTGACGGAGGACACCCCCAGGCGGATCTCCTCCTCGGGATCCTCCGGGCAGGGGACCGGCCGGCCCGAGAGGCCAAGCACGGTCGCGCGGAGCGCCTGCGCGTCGGCGAGCTCCGCGCGGTGGTAGAAGAGATCGGCGCCCGCCTCCCGCATCCGGCGCCGGATGGCGCCGTCGAAGAAGTGCCCGGTCATCACGATGATCGTGGTCGGGCGGCCGCCGCTCCGGATGTGCTGCACCACGCTCACGCCGGGGAACTGGTCGTCGTCCCGGCGTTCGTCCGCGGCGTCGATCAGCGCCACGTCGGCGTCGAGCCAGGCGTCCGCGCCGATCGCCTGGTCGTGGTCGAGCGCGGCCGTGACGGTGATCCCGGGGGTCGCGGTGAGGATCGCCGCGAGCCCGACCCTGCTGATGTCGTCGTCGTCCACGACCACCACTCGCCTGCACGTCACCGAGGCCCCCACGCGGCCCTCCCCCTCCCGCGACGACGGCCGCATTACAGCCCTTCCACGCGTGATGATCAAGAGTCTTGCCGCCGGCCCTGCGCCCGCATGGCGGCTGCCAGCGGATACGGATGGCGGCGCGCTGCAAGTTTCAGGGTCGGCTTCGCGAGGGAGCGAGGAGGGTAGTCCAGACGCGCGCGCGATCAGCCTGGCCCGATCGCGCGGCCCCGCACCGCATGCTGCTGCGCATGATCGCACTGTTGTGGACGATCAGCGTCCTGTCCTTCGCCTGCGCGCTGGCCGCGCTCGGCGTGTCCCTGCTGGTGGCCCGGCGGTACCGGCGGCTGCACTCCCTGGTCACGGGTGGTCCCGGGTTCGGCCCAGCGCTGCCGGGGGCGGGCACCGGGGTCCCGCCGTTCGACGCCGTGACCACCGAGGGGGTTCGGCTGGACCGAGCCGACCTCGATGGGCCGGAGCGAGTGGTCGCGTTCCTGAAGACCGGGTGCGAGCCGTGCCGCGACCTGCTGCCTGAGCTGCGGCAGGCCCTGAAGGACCTGCCCGCCGGAAGTCCTCGCCCGATCGTCATGGTCAGCGGGGCAGCCCGGGAACGGGCCGGCTACGTCGCCGCGCTTGCTCCGGTCGCGCACGTCGTGGAGTCCGACGAGCCTCATGCGCTCGCCGGGGGGCTGGGTGTGACCGCGTTCCCGGTCCTGCTGGTGGCCGGCGAGGGCGTCGTACGCCGGTCGGGCGTCGGGCTCGCCGCGCTCCACCGGCGAAACCCGGCAGCCCTGCCCGGCTGAGCGCGACCGAAGCCCGCGCCGGAACTATCGGAACCATCCCCCGGCCGGTCCTGCGGCTGTGAGCGGCTCGACGCGGCGCAGTTCGGCAAGGCGGTCCCGGACAAGCGCGAGGCGGCGCTCGATCTCGGGCAGGAACATCGCGTCGATGGCCTCCCTGTCCCGGCGCAGCCGGTCCTCCGCCTCCGACGCTGCGCTCTCCACCAGCCGCAGCACCTCCTCCCGGCCCCGGCGGAACCCGTCGGCCACGGCGCGTTCGCGCTCGGCCTCGATGGCGGCGTCCAGGGTCAGGTCCTCCTCATCGAGCAGGTCACGCAGAGCGGAGGCCCCCAGGGTGAACGCCAGGGGCCACAGCGCCGCCGCGGCGACGTCGGCGACGGACAGGGGCACGGGGGAGCAGCATCGCCGCCCCGCCCACAATCCCCGCCATCGCCGCCGCGGTGGCCAGCCGTTGCGGGCGGGTGAGGTCACGCAGGTACATGATCGCGAGCGGGCCGCTGAAGAGCAGGAAATACAGGTACGGCTGGCGGGTGAGGCCGGCGGCCGCGACGTTGGTCATCGTCAGGGTGGAGACCACCGCGTCGGCCGCGCCGACGGTCAGGCAGGCGGCGAGGACCCGGGGCCGGGCCGCCAGGCCCCGCCGGGTGACCAGGCGGTGCGCCCACCACGCGGTCAGCAGCGCGAGCGCGGTGACAGCGGCGGCGACGGGGAGCGGCACCCCGTCCATGTCGCCCCCCGCCTGGGTCAGCCCCCCGATACCGCCGAGCGCGATCACCAACGGGCCGGGATCGAAAGGCGGAGTACGCGGCCGGGGGTCGGCCGCCAGCTCCACACGGTGCGGGCCGACCGACAGCTCCTGACGGTGTCCCAGCGGGGCGGCGTCGGGCACGCGGACCGGCACCCGGCCGCTCGGCCCCAGCAGGGTGAGCGCCTCGCCGAGAGCCGTGACCTGACCGGGTGACAGCAGGGTCGCTCCTGCCGCGCCCTCGATCTCGAAGTCCACATCCCTCCGCAACTCCGGATGCCCCGAGTTGTGCTCGCGCTCCCAGCGCAGCAGCGCGGTGCCGAGATACTCGGCGTGCCCGGCCGCCCGCTCCGCCAGCCCCTGCCGCCAGGCGGCCAGAGGAAAGGCGGAGGACCTTCCCGGCACGGCGAGCAGCGGCCAGGTGCGGGTGAGCACGTCGACAGCGGTGTCCGCGCCCACGGCCACGCTGTGCTGCCCCGCCAGCTCCGCCCGCCCGGCGGCGGCCTGCCGCTCGGCCGCCGCCTCCCAGAGCCGCTCGCGCAGCCGGCCCGCCCGGTAGCGCCTGATCAGCAGCCCGCCGAGCACCCCCAGCGCGGGCAACGCGAACGGGGCCGCGCTGACCGCCTCGCCGGCGGCGTGCATGGTGACCGCGGCCGCCGTACCCACGACCACGGGGACGGCGACGGCACGCGCTCCCTTCCGCAGGGCCACCTCCAAGCCCGACGGCGAGGCGATGAGAGCCGCGGGTTCCACGCTTCCGCCCAACATCACACACCAGGCGGCGGTGTCCAGCACGTCCAGCGTGAGGCGCAGCATGTGGGGCACCCGCGCCCCACGCCGTAGCAGCATGAACAGCGCCACGTCGTAGGCGGCGCACAGTACGGCGGCGGCGACCACGGTGCCCTGGTGCGCCGGCCACCTGATGCCCGGCAGGGACACCGCGCAGGTCAGCCGTACCGCCAGGCGCAGGTTGAGCCGGAACCGGCAGGAGACGTACTCGATCGAACGCGCCGAGACGGCCTGGAAGGCGGCGGCGAGCTCGTCCTTGTCCCTGCTCACAAGGTTCACGGACGCTCGGGAGCACCGAGCAGGCCGCGGTTGTAACCCTCCGCGACCGCGGCCGCACGGTCGTTGACGTCGAGCTTCGCATAAATGTTGATCAGGTGCGTCTTGACCGTGGCCTCGGTGATGAACAGCCTGGCGGCCGCCTCCCGGTTGGTGTGACCGGCCGCCACCAGGCGCAGCACCTCCAGCTCGCGCTGGCTCAACGGGCCGGTCGACGGCGCCGGGGTGCGCAGCCGGCTCATCAGGCGAGCGGCGACCGACGGAGAGAGCGCGACCTCGCCGCGGGCGGCCGACCGTACGGCGCGCAGCAGCTCGTCCCTCGGCGCGTCCTTGAGCAGGTAGCCGATGGCGCCGGCCTCGATCGCGGGCAGCACGTGGCTGTCCGTGTCGTAGGTGGTCAGCACCAGCACCCGGGCCGGTACGCCGCGCCGGGTCAGCTCGCCGATCGCGGTGACGCCGTCCATGCCGGCCATCCGCAGGTCCATCAGGATCACGTCCGGCCCGAGCGCCTCGGCCAGCCGGACCGCCTCGGCGCCCTCCGCTGCCTCGCCGACCACGGTGAACTCGGGGTCGCGAGCGAACATGCTGCTCAACCCGTCCCGTACCACCGGGTGGTCGTCGGCGATGAGCAGCTTGATCGGGTCACTCACGAACGCACCTCCGGTGCCTCGGCGGGCAGGCAGGCCGAGATCCCGGTCCCACCCCCCACCTCCGATTCGATCTGCAACGTGCCCGACAGCGCCTCGATCCGCTGCCGCATCGCCACCAGGCCGAAGCCTCCGTCGCGCTCGACCTGCGCGGCCGGGTGGTCGAAGCCGCGGCCGTCGTCGCGGACGTCGAGGGCCACCTGCCGGTCCATGTAGGAAAGGGTGAGACCGACGCGGGTGGCGGTGCCGGCGTGCTTGGCGACGTTGGCCAAGGCCTCTTGGGCGACCCGTAACAGGGCGACCTCGGCCTCCGGGCGCATGGTGCGGGTCTCGCCGGTGACGGTGACCTGGGCCGGGATGCTGTGGCGGGCCGACCACGTGGCCGCCACCTCGGTGATGGCGTCGGCCAGGCGGCCGGTTTCCAGCGGCTCCGGGCGCAACTCGTTCACCGAGCGCCGCGCCTCGGTCAGGCCCTCCCGGGCCAGCGAGGTCGCCGCCGCGTGGTGCCGGCGCCACGCGGCCGGGTCGTCGGCCGCCTGCTCGGCGGCCTGCAACTGGGTGACGATGCCGGTCAGGCTCTGGGCCAGCGTGTCGTGGATCTCCCGAGCCATCCGGGCCCGCTCGTCCAGAACGCCGGCCGCGCGGGCCTGCTCGACCAGCCGTTCCTGCAGCGCCGCGTTCTCGGCCAGCGCCGCGGCCAGCCGCGCGTTGGCCTCCCGGGCCTCGCGCAGCGCCGCCTCCCGGGAGGCGTAGTACCGCGCGCCGATCTCGCCCATCCAGGCCACCAGGCACATCGGCACGACGTTGACGGCCAGGATCCCCAGGTACTCGAGGCGGCCGACCCAGGAGCCCAGCTCCAGGCCGCCCGACTGTGCCGTGCCGGCCACCACCGCGACGCCGGCGACGAAGTACAGCTCGCGCGGCCAGCCGATGATCCGGTACGCGTAGAAGTACAGCGCCGGCGTGTAGAAGCCGAACCACGGGTTGCGTAGAACCATGACCAGGCCGAACACGATCAGGCCCGCCAGGAAGACGCCCATCACGCCGATCCGGTCGCGCCATGCCGGGTGCAGTGTGAAGAGCGCCAGGCTCCACACCGCGGCGGCCGCGCAGAGCGCGAGGTCGATGGCGAGGGAGCCCGGCTGGTCGTGCTTGAAGGCGATGGTCAGGGCGGCCATGACGGCCAGCAGCACGTACGGGACCACGGTGACCATGGGCCGGAACCGCTGTTCCCAGCCCGCCGGCCCGGCCATCTGCCAACTCTGCATCGCGTATCTACTCCCAGCGGAACAATCTAGCCGCCGCCCCGGCCGTCACGGCCGCCCACGCGAGCTCGCTCTGGTCACGACACTCACGGCCGGACCGGCCGGCGCCGGTTGATCTGCACGACCACGGGCAGCAGGAGCAGGCCGCAGATGCCCTGCTCGAACTTGAACCAGAGCGGGAACGTGCCGGGAAGTGCGATGATCACCACGATCGCGACCAGCATGACCGCGGTGACGACGCGCAGCCGCAGCAGCATCCGGCGATCGCCGTGGGCCGCCCGGAACGCGAAGAACAGCGTGAGCAGCGAGCCGGCGGCGACGAGCGTGCCGCGGACCCAGACCGCGGTGGTGACCATCGTCGCGTCGTGCCGAAACACGATCACCGCCACCAGTGTCAGCAGGCTGACCGCGGCGTACCCGCTGATCAACCAGACCACATTGCGCATGTCGGTGCCTCCGTCTCTTCGTCCGCCGACGGGAATCAGCGTCGCAACGGAGGCACCCGACGCGGATCGCCCGATCTCCTGAGCGGGCGGTGGAATCGGCCGCTCGCCCACGCGGTGGAGCGACTCCACCGATCGGTGGATTCAGGGGCGCGGAAGCAGGACAGTAGCGGCGGATGGAGACCGAGACGGGCCGGTTCCAGGAGTGTGGCAGCGCGGCCGCCCTCCGGAATCCGGGTCGCCCATCCTGGTCGCCGAGGAGCAGCGCGCCGGCCGGCGTGGCCCGCATCAACCGGCGTGGCGGCACCTGCTACTACCGGTCGATCACGCGGGACAGCCGACCGGTCGCCTCGACGTGCGCAGGAGGCCGGGCGTGTGTGGAGTGCCGGTCACGCGGTCACCTTCTGGAGGAACTCGCTCACGTTGACCGCGGTCCTGCTGATCTTCTCCTCGAGCGTGAGCGATTCGGGCATCCGCCCGCCGGGGCCGACGTCCTTCTTGCCCCGCACATAGAGGGAGCAGGCGAGATCGGTGCAGATGTAGGCGCCGACGGAGTTGCCGCTGCCGCCGGTACGGCGGGCGGTCATCAGCGACACTCCGTCGCCCGTGTGCGTGGTCAGGCAGAGCGAGCACATGCTGCGCCGTACATGTCCGGCATTCGGGGCGGCCCGTCGTAGCGCCACCCCCACCAGACGGTCGCCCTGCTCGGCGATCAGGTACGCGCGACCCGGCGAGGAGAGATCCTGCCAGCCCAGGAAGTCCAGGTCGTCCCAGGGTCGCACATCCAGGTCCCTGGGTACGGCAAGGCGTTTGACCTCACCCTTGGTGCAGTTCACGAACGAGGCGCGGATCTCGCGCTCGGAAATTTGCCTCATAGGTACGAAGCTATCGTCCGCCGGTTTTATGGGCAATCGATTATGTTTCCTCCTAGGAATCCTAGGCAGACGCGGCGGCCAGGGTCACGGGCCCGCTTGATCTTCCGCAGCCGTGCGAGCACGCTTTGCGACCGCTGACGTAGTCCTCCAGGTCAGCCTCCCGGGGGTACGCCTGGCGTGAGTGCCATGAGGAGGGTGGCAGGTTCGGCGCGCTCCTTCCCGAGCGCGTGGACGCCACCCACCGCGCCGCCGCAGCGCGGTGGTGCACATCACCAACCTCAAGGTCGGCGGAGTGCCGGTTATCGCCCCGAAGGCCAACCTGACGATCAACATCCCACTCGTGGCGAAAGTCGTCGTCAACGAGCAGGTGATGACCGCCGGAGGCGCCGGCATCGCGGTCAACGCCATCCACGTACGGACGCCGGCAGGGGTGGACATCATGGTCAGCCACGCCAGGGCCGCCCGCCCTGACCGTCCCCGGCAGGCCGTGCCCGGCCGCCTGACCACTCGCAACGCTCCGGCATGATCAGAGAGCTCCCGCCATGAGCAGGGGGTGACGAGTCGAGCACTCTCCGTTACTATCCGATTACTGAAAGTAGAAGTTCGGCCCGCCCAAGGAGCGCCATGAAAAGGTTCGTCCTCGTCCCCGCCCTGACGGCCGCGACAATCGCGATCAGCGCCGGCGCCGCCTACGCCTCCCAGTACGTCGCCTATGAAGGACCCGGCTTCAGCGGCAGGTCGGTGGTCATCGACCGCTGCGGCGTGTCCAACATTCCCTTCCACGGGTCGTACCGCTGGTACGGCGACGGCCAGAGCGGCCGGATGTACAACCAGCCCGACGCTCAGGGCGTGGCCCACTTCACGCTCGCCGCCGACAGAAACGCGGAGCAGAGGACTCCGGTCGGCTGGCAGAGCATCTTCATCGTCTGCTGACCCCGGCCCCGCCCCGCCCCGCCTCCGGCATCCGCCGGGGGCGGGGCGTTCCGCGTTCCGCGGGCAGGAGGACCGGCTGCGCCGATTCGAGGCGCTGCTCACCGCGGATCACCCTGGATCGGACGTGTCCGCGTTCGTCGAGCTGGGGGGAAACGCCGATGCGGGCTGCCGGCGCCGGCTGAAAGACTGCGTGGATGATCGCATCGGACCCGAAAAATGATCTGCAACGCTACCTGCAAGCCGCCCGCGACGCTCTGCTGTGGAAGCTCGACGGGCTCTCCGAGTATGAGATCCGCCGCCCGCTGACCCCCACCGGCACCAACCTCCTCGGACTCGTCAAACACCTCGCCGGGGTGGAGGCGGGCTACTTCGGCGAGACCTTCGGGTGGCCGTTCGGCGAACCGCTGCCGTGGACGGCGGACGACGCCGAGGACAACGCGGACATGTGGGCCACGGCGGACGAGTCGCGCGACGACATCGTCGGGCTGTACCGCCGGGTGTGGCAGCACGCGGACACCACGATCGCCACGCTGGCCCTCGACGCGACTGGCCGCGTGCGATGGTGGCCGGACGAGCGGAGCGAGGTGACGCTGCACCAGATCCTGGTGCACGTGATCGCCGAGACCAACCGGCACGCCGGCCACGCCGACATCGTCAGGGAGCTCGTCGACGGAGCGGCCGGGGTGCGGGACGGGAACCTCAACCTGCCCTCCGGCGATCAGGAGTGGTGGGAGAGCTACCGGAACCGGCTGGAGCAGACGGCCCGGCAAGCCGCCCGGGGCTGATCGCAGGTGGTCAACAGCCGGCTGCCCTTCAGCGGCCCCGCCGCCTTGAGCAGGCGGAGCGCGACCATGCCCGCCGGGGGAAGACAGGCGGCGATCTCGGGGGCGAGCGCGGGCGGTACGGGGGCCAGGCTGCCGGTGGGGACGGCGACCAGTTCGGCTGGCCGATTCGGTCCCGCCGGAGCGGCGGGGAAAGGCCCTGAAGGTCCTGCTGGCCGGCCTGGCCGCACCTGCGCCCCCCCGCCGCGCTGAGCCCGGCCTCCGGAACCGGCCGGAAGTACGGTCGCGGGCGGCGCGAACCATGCTTCCGGCCGATAACGGCAGGGGGCCGCCGCCCGCAGGATGAACCCCCATGCACCGTGAAAACCCCACCTCCCCCGCCACGCTCCCAAGGCCCGGCGGGACCGGCCACGCCACCACCTCCGCGGGCCGCCCGCGCATCGCCGCGCTCGACGTCGTACGCGGGTTCGCGCTATGCGGGATCCTGCTCGCCAACGTCCAGCCGATCGCCGCGACCGGCGCGTTCGTCGCGCCGTCCGCCCCCGGGGGCAGCGAGGCCGTCTGGTTGGGCCTGCTCGTCGAGCAGCGCTTCTTCCCGATCTTCTCCCTGCTCTTCGGCGTCGGGTTCTCGCTGCTGCTGGACTCCGCGGCCGCCCGTACCGCCCGTCCCCGCGTGGTCCTGCTGCGCCGGCTCCTGGTGCTGCTCGCGCTCGGTGTGGCGCACTTCGTGCTGTTGTGGCAGGGCGACATCCTGAGCACCTACGCCGTCGTCGGCCTGCTGGTGCTGCTGCCCTCGACCTGGCTGCCCCGCCTGGCCGTCGCCGCCCTCGCCCCCGCGTTCGTCGCGCTGTCGCTGCTCGTCGGAGGCGACCGCTTCGCCCTGATCGCCGGGCTGTTCCTGCTGGGCTCGGCACTGGTGAGGTACGGCGTGATCGACCGGCTGGAGCAGTCGGCACGCGTGCCGGCCACGCTCGGGCTGGTGCTGGCCGTCGCCGCGGCGCCCGTGCTGTGGCTCCAGACCCGGTTCGACACTGCCGGCCGCGGCTTCAGCATCGCACTGGCCGGGGCCGGGCTGCTGATCGCCGGGGTATACGTCTGCGCCCTGCTGGTCGTGCTCAGGACCCCGCTGCGGCCGGTGCTGCGGGCCGTGTTCGCGCCGCTCGGACGGATGGCGCTGACCAACTACCTGTCCGCGACGGTCCTGGTGCTGGCGGCGAGCCGCGCCCTCGATGGCCCGCCGCACACCTGGCCGGCCTCGGCCGTGCCCCTGATCGCCGGTGGCATCCTCGCCGTCCAGTGGGTGTGGTCCACCCTGTGGCTGCGCCGCTACCGGCAGGGCCCGCTGGAGTGGCTGTGGCGCTGGGCCACCTGGGCCCGCCGCCCGCCCCTCCGCCGGGAGTAGACGGCGTCACGGTCGCGCGCCGAGGGCCTGCGGGAACGCCCGGTCACCCTCCCCCTCCCCGGCCAGCGCGCTCACCGCGGCGTACGCCTCGGCGAGCGACCTGTCTCCCAGTTCCCTGAAGCGGGCCAGCGCGGGGACGTCCCCGGCGCGGGTCATCTCGGCCTGCACGACGTGCAGGTTCTCCTCGGCCACCCCCAGATCGCGGAAGTACGTCCGCAGGTAGGGCGTCTGGAAGTCGAAGCCCTCCCGCGGGGTGCCGGGGCCGTAGGCGCCGCCCCTGGCGGCGACCACGACCACCGTCGTGCCGCGCAGGCGGCTGATCCCGGTCGCGGGATCGACGTACGCCCCCGGGAACGTCACCCGGTCGATCCAGGCCTTGAGCGCGGCGGGCACCGTGAAGTTGTACATCGGGACGCCGACCAGCACGGTGCCGGCCGCCAGCAGTTCCCTGATCAGCGGCAGTGTCAACGCCCATTCGCGTTCCTCGGCCGGGCCGGCGGCCATCGCGGCCACCCGCGCGAGCGGGACGACGCCGTGCCGCTCCACCCGGCGGCCGAGCGTCGTGTACGCGTGCGACACCAGCGGCACGGGGTCGGCCGCCAGATCCCGGTAGCGGTACCCGCTCGTGCCGTGCCGCCGGCACCAGACCTCCGCGAACGACGCGGTCAGCCGCCGGGTGACCGAATCACCCGCGAGGCACGCGCTGGAATCGACATGCAGCAAGGACGTCACCTGTCACCTCTCCTGTCTCGCGTCCGTCATCGTGGTGACGAGGCACGCGGGGGAAAGGTGACCGATGGGTGAGCACGACGGGCTGGCGGAACTGTTCGAGACCTACCGTCCTCATCTGCGCGCGGTCGCCCACCGGATGCTCGGCACCGGAGGCGAGGCCGACGACGCCGTCCAGGAGACCTGGCTGCGGCTGAGCCGCTCCGACGTCGGCGGGGTCGCGAACCTGGGCGGGTGGCTGACCACGGTCGTCTCCCGCGTGTCCCTCGACATGCTGCGCGCCCGCGCCGCCCGCCGGGAGGAGGCGGCACCCGGGCCGTACGACCTGGTGGGCGACGACCAGGCGGGGGACGGCGCGGGCGACCCCGAGCAGGAGGCGGTGCTTGCCGACTCCGTGGGCCGGGCGCTGCTCGTGGTGCTGGACACGCTGGCTCCCGCCGAACGGGTCGCGTTCGTGCTCCACGACGTCTTCGCCGTGCCGTTCGACCAGATCGGCCCCATCGTGGGACGGTCGCCGGTCGCCGCCAAGAAACTCGCCAGCCGGGCACGCCACCGGCTGCGGGGCAGGCCCGAGGCCGCCGGCGCGGAGGCCGCGCGGCACCGGCGCGTCGTGGACGCCTTTCTCACCGCCTCACGCGAGGGCGACATGGAGGCGCTGATGGCGGTGCTGGCGCCCGGAGTGGTGCGCCGGGCCGATCCGGCCGCGTTGCCCCCGGGTGTGCCGGCGGTGGTGCGCGGCGCGGGGGCGGTCGCGCGGGAGACCGTCGTCCTCGGCCGGCGGGCCCGGTTCGCCGAACCGGCGCTCGTCAACGGGGCCGTGGGCGCCGTGGTGGCCCCGCGCGGCCGGCTGCTGCTCGCCCTCGCCTTGGCGATCGAGGGCGAGCGGATCGCCGAGATCGACGTGGTGGCCGACCCCGTACGCCTACGCGCACTGGACCTCGCCCTTCTGGTGTAGGGTGCCGGTCACGGCGGCGACGACGCGAGGAGGTGAGCCCCATTACCGCTGAACAGGTCGGGTGCTCCCTTCTCCCCGTGCGTACGGTCGCGTAGAGACAGGCGACCGCGGGAGCGCCCTCGGCACACCGAAAGGCCCTCCCTTGTCACTGTCCTTCTCCCCCGCTTTTCCCTCGATCGTGGCCCGGCTGCGGGCCGCCGGGTGCGTGTTCGCCGAGGACGAGGCCCGTCTGCTGGCCTCCGCCGCGCGTACGCCCGCGGAGCTCGACGACATGGTGGACCGGCGCGCCGCCGGCCTGCCCCTGGAACACGTCCTCGGATGGGCCGAGTTCTGCGGCCTGCGGCTGGCCGTCGACCCGGGGGTCTTCGTGCCCCGGCCGCGCACCGAGCTCCTGGTCCGCCAGGCCGCCGCACTGGCCCGGCCGGGCGCCGTCGTCGTCGACCTGTGCTGCGGCTCGGGCGCGATGGGCGCGGCGCTGGCCGCCGCCGTCGGGCCGGTCGAGCTGCACGCCGTGGACGTCGACCCCGCCGCCGTGCGCTGTGCCCGCCGCAACCTCGCCGCGGCCGGGGGCAGGGTGTACGAGGGCGACCTGTACGCGGCTCTGCCCGCCGCCCTGCGGGGCCGGGTGGACGTCCTCGTCGCCAGCCCGCCGTACGTGCCCACCGGCGCGATCGGGCTGCTGCCGCCGGAGGCGCGCGTACACGAGCCGCAGGTCGCGCTCGACGGCGGCGCGGACGGGCTCGACGTCGTACGGCGGGTCGTCGCCGGGGCGGGCGGCTGGCTCGCCCCGGGCGGCCACCTGCTGGTGGAGACGAGCGAGGGCCAGGCCAGGGAGACCACCGACGCCGTCGCCCGCGCCGGGCTCGCCGCCCGCCTGACACACGACGAGGAACTGGACGCGACCACCGTGATCGGAACCATGCCGGGCGGCGCACGCAGGTGACGGCCGGCGGGAAACCCGGTTGATCGGCTTCGGGCGCCTTTCCGGGGGGACCTCGGGGAGTAGAGGAGCACACCCGTGACAGAAGCGAGTTCTCTCCTGCTGGAACGCCTGCACGCGGCCGGCCTGACCGACGTCGTCGCGGTCGAGCCGGCCACTGGAGGCCTCGCCGCGACTGCGGGGATCGCGCGCCGCGGCGACGGCACGTCGGTGTTCGTCAAGGCGTTCGGCGAGCCGCCGTCGGACGACGCCTTCGCCGCGGAGGCCGAAGGGCTCACCGTGCTGCGCGAGGCGGGCGGCGTCGCCACTCCCGAGATCGTCCTCGCGGACCGCGACCTGCTCGTGCTGTCCGTGCTGCAGCCCCGGCCGGACACCGAGTCCTTCTGGGAGCGGTTCGCGCATGCGCTCGCCCACCTGCACACCGCCACGCGGTACCCCCGGTTCGGCTGGCACCGGGACAACTGGCTGGGCCGTCGCCGGCAGGTCAACACCTGGGATGACGACGGGTTCGAGTTCTTCGCCCAGCACCGTCTGCTGCGCTGGCTCGGCGAGCGTCGCGTCCAGGAGGCGCTCGGCACGGCGGACCGGGCGGCGCTGGAGCGGCTGTGCGACCGGCTGCCCGAGCTGCTGCCGGTCAGGCCCGCGTGCCTGACGCACGGCGACCTGTGGGCGCTGAACGTCATGGCCACCCCCGATGGGCGGCCCGCGCTGATCGACCCGGCCGTCTCGTACACGTGGGCCGAGGTCGACCTGGCACACCTCTGGACGACGGCGCCGCCGCCCGAGGCGCACGGGTTCTTCGAGCTGTACGCCGAGCTGACCGGGCTCGACCGTGACTGGCGCGAACGCATGCCGATCCTCCAGCTACGCCAGCACCTGGCCGTGATCGCCCAGTTCGAGCCCGACTGGGGCGCCGCCGACCTCGTACGCGCCACGCTCGCCCCGTTCCGGCGGAGGCCGTGAGCTCAGCTGAGGGCATGGGGACGCAGTGGCGGTTGCCGCGGGAAAACCAGTTGATCGGCTTCCTGCGCCCTCGTCTATTGTCGGGCCGTGCTTTCCGATGTGCGGCTGCCGCCGGCCGAGACCCACGAGCAGTTCATGGCCGTCCGGCGGGACGAGTCCCGTCTCGGCCCGGCCGTCTCCGCCCTGGTGCGGGGGCTCGGGCTCGGTGACGAACGCGTCGAGCGCTTCGCCGACGGGTCGCTGCCGGTCTACGCGGTGGGCGACCGGCACGTGCTCAAGCTCTACCCCTCGACCGCCCTGCCGGAAGGGTACGACGTCGAGCACGCCGTCCTGCGGGCCGTCGAGGGACGCCTGCCGGTCCCGACGCCCCGGGTCCTTGAAGCGGGACGGGTCGACGGGTGGAGCTACATCCTGATGACGCGCTTGCACGGCGAGAGCCTCGCAGAGGCGTGGCCGCACATCCCGCGAGACGACCGGGTGGAACTCGCCGCCGCCGTGGGCGAGACGCTGGCGGCGCTCCATGCGGTCTCCTCCCCCGCCGTCGACGCGGTCGTGGGTCCGCACGACTGGGACGGCTTCATCCGTACGCGCCGGGAGGCGTGCGTGGCCCACCACAGGGCCGACGGGCTGGACGAGGCGTGGCTGGCCCAGATCCCGGGCTTCCTCGACAGCGTCGAACTCCCGCCGTCCGCGCCCGTGCTGCTGCACACGGAGGTCATGCGCGAGCACCTGAGGGTGGTGCGGGACGGCGACGGCTGGCGGCTGTCGGGCCTGTTCGACTTCGAACCGGCGATGCGGGGCGCCCGGGAGTACGAGTTCGCCTCGGTGGGGCTGTTCTTCTCCTGCGGCGAGGCCGAGATCCTGCGCCGCCTGCTCCTCGCGTACGGCTACCGCGAGTCCGACCTGGGCGAACAGCTGAGCAGACGGCTGCTGGCCTATGCCCTGCTGCACCGCTACAGCAGCCTCGCCTGGTATCTGACCCGGTTGCCCGCGCCGCCGCAGCCCACTCTCGACTGCCTGGCCACGCACTGGTGGGCTCTGTAGGCCGCGAGCGGAGATCACTGGGTCAGGCGTGTCAGCGCGCCGCGGCGCCGGTGACGTAGTCGTGCAGGCGCGCCGATCCTTCGAGCATGGCGACGGCCGTGGAGGCGAGGGCGGCGCCGCGTTCGGAGAGAGCGGCACGCAGCGCCTCGGTGCTGCCGGTGCGGCGCAGGCCGTCGAGCACGTCCCCGATCCGCGCCAGCGGATACCGCCCCTGCCGCAGCATGAGGATCATGCGGGCGTCGCGGACCTCGGCCGGGCCGTACCACCGGTAGCCGGTGCCGGGCTCGCGCTGCGGCGTCAGCAGCCCGGCGGTCTCCCACACCCGCAGCGCCGAGGCGCGTACTCCGAGGAGGGCGGCCACCTCTCCGATGCGCAGGGCGGACTGCGGCGCCGCCGGGCCGCCGGGGTCCTGCCCGGCCACCGCTTCGAGTGCCTCCCCCGTCGCCCGCAGGGCGAGCCGCTGCTGGTGCAGCGCGGCGTGGCAGGCGTCCACGAGGGCGAGCGCGCCCGCCAGGTCGCCGTCGTGCACCGCCAGCATGATCGAACGGGCGGCCTCCCACCCGTACCCCTTGGCCAGCGCCCGGTAGGCGAGCAGGGCCTCGCGGTGCCGCGTGTCGAACCTGCGGTAGCCGGCGGCCGTCCGCTCGGCGGGCGGGAGGATTCCCGCGTCGGCGTAGTTGCGGATCTGCTGGGTGGAGACTCCTGCCTCCCGCGCCAGATCGACCGGGCGCAGCGCCCTGTGACTCACCTGTGGCTCACCGGACTTGAGGCTTCGGGTCGCATCCGCACATGGTAATGCCCCGCTAGTCTCAAGTTCCGCTCGTCAGGTTCCGGCGCAGGGCATAGACGGCGGCGCCGGCCGCCAGCACGGCGGCCCCGGAGACCACCGAGGAAAGCGGCAGGGCGAAGGCCAGGATCAGGCACCCGGCCAGGCCGACGGCGGGCACGGCCCCCGGCGGCCGTCCCTCACCGGGGCCGAGGGTCCAGGCGCTGGCATTGGCGACGGCGTAGTAGACCAGCACGCCGAAGGAGGAGAATCCGATCGCGCCGCGTAGGTCAGCGGTCGCGGCCAGGATCGCCACGACCGCGCCGACCGCGAGCTCGGCGCGGTGGGGCACCTTGAAGCGCGGATGGACGGCGGCCAGCGCGTGCGGCAGGTGCCGGTCTCGGGCCATGGCCAGCGTGGTGCGCGACACCCCGAGGATCAGCGCGAGCAGCGAACCGGTGGCGGCGACCGCGGCGCCCGCCCGTACGACCGGAGCCAGGCCGGGGTGCCCGGCCTCCTGCACGACGGCGGCCAGGGGTGCGACCGCGTCGCCCAGTCCGGCGCCGCCCAGCACGGCGAGCGCGGCCACCGCGACCGCCGCGTAGACGACGAGGGTGATGGCCAGCGCGAGCGGAATCGCCCGGGGAATGGTCCGCGCCGGGTCGCGCACCTCCTCACCGAGGGTGGCGATGCGGGCGTAACCGGCGAAGGCGAAGAACAGCAGACCCGCCGACTGCACCACCCCGCCCGCGGTGGCGTCGGCACCGACGTCCAGCCGCCCCGGGTCCGCGGCGCCGGAGGTCAGGCCCGCGACCACCACGGCGGCCAGCACCGCGAGGACCGCTCCGACGATGACCCGGGTGAGCCAGGCGCTCTTGTGGATCCCCGCGTAGTTGACCGCGGTCAGCGCCACCACGGCCGCCACCGCCACCGCGTGGGCCTGCTCCGGCCAGACGTAGGAGCCGACGGTCAGCGCCATCGCGGCGCACGAGGCGATCTTGCCGACCACGAACGCCCATCCCGCCAGGTAGCCCCAGAAGTCCCCCAGCCGCTCCCGCCCGTACACATAGGTGCCGCCGGAGGCCGGGTAGCGCGCGGCCAGCCGGGCCGAGGAGGTCGCGTTGCAGTAGGCAACCACCGCCGCCGCCGTCAGCCCGAGCAGCAGCCCGGACCCTGCCTTCCGCGCCGCCGGTGACAGGGCGGCGAAGATCCCCGCGCCGATCATCGAACCCAGCCCGATGACCACGGCGTCGGCCAGGCCCAGCCGGCGCTCCAGCGGCCCCTGCCCGGCGCCTGCCGGGGTGCGCGCCATCGCGTACCTCCACTGATCCGGGGAGTTGCCTATGACGAGCAAGAAGCAACTACCTCGCCGTGCTCCGGGACCTCATGCCCGCTCTCCGGGACACCTCGCGCACGCTGCTGCGCACGGGCGTCGTACGGTCGGGCCTCGAGCCGTTGCCCGCCTCCGAGGCGGACATGATCCGCGCGATCGTGCGGAGTCCGGCGTGAACCCCGGCGGGCTCGCCGCCGAGTCGCAGATGAAGCCGAGCAACGTCAGCACGGTGCTGCGGCACCCCGTCAAGGCCACAGGCGGTGACGCGCCCAGGCGGCGTCCTCGCGCGTGTAGCGCAGGCGGATGTGGCGGCGGTCGTGGTCGGCCTGCCAGAACTCGACTTCTTCGGCGCGGACGCCGTACAGAGTCCATCCCGGCGCGACCGCCTCAGGGTCGGCCTCGATCTGCGCGTGCGCCGCGCGCAGGGCGGCTTCGAGGTCGGACGGCTTGTCCAGCACCTGCGACTGGCGGCCGGTCAGGGCGTCCGCGCGAGCACCGGGGGAACGCGCTAGGAAGTCGGCGGCGCTGCGCTGCGCGTCGGCCGCGAAGGCCGTGCCCCGCACCCGGATCTGACGGCCCTGCTCGGGCCAGTAGAACGCCAGAGCGGCGTACGGTGTGGCGGCCAGCTCCCGTCCCTTACGGCTGCCCGCGCTCGTCGCGAAATACCAGGTGCCGTCCGCCCCGAGGTCCTTGCAGATCAGCACACGGGAAGAAGGCTGTCCGCCGGCGTCGGCCGTCGCCAGGGACATGGCATGCGGCTCGCGCACCCCGGCCTCGACGGCCGAGGTCAGCCATTCCGCGAACAGGGCGACCGGATCGGACGGCGCGGCGTCGACGTCGAACCCCGGCAGTTCGGTGTCGAAGACGGGAAGCCCCCGCAACAGATCACGAATCGAACCCGCCGGACCGTTTTCCCCCACGATCGCTCCTCCACCTCGAACCGCGACGGTGATCTCTGAAGCCACAGCCATGCCTACCACTGCCGGCGCGGTGCCCGTTCACCGGCCCCCGGGCCCGCGGCCCGTGCCGTTCGGAGTCGTGATCATACGGCTGGGAAAAGGACTCGACGGGATGTTGCTCGGGCTTGTAGCTTGCAGTCGACCGTGACACCGCCCGAGGAGGTGAGACCCATGAACGCTGTATCGATGTGGGTGCTCCCCCTCCCCCGTCACGGCCGGCGATTGATGTAGGTGTCGCCGGGAGCGCCTCGACAACAGGGCACTCCCGAAAGGCAACACCTATGAATTCTCTGCAGTTCCCCGCCGAGCCGCCGTCGAACGATGCGGCCGAGCGCGACTTCACCGTGGGCGACGTCCCCGGACTCCGGTCGCTGGCCTCCGGCGCCGATCGCACGCCCCTCATGTTCGACGTGATCATCGCCGGGTGCGGGCCGACCGGCGCGATGCTGGCCGCCGAACTCCGGCTGCACGACGTGCGGGTGCTCGTTCTGGAGAAGGAAACCGAACCCAAGTCGTTCGTCCGCATCGTCGGCCTGCATATTCGCAGTCTCGAGCTGATGGCAATGCGCGGACTGCTGGAGCGCATTCTCCAGCATGGAAGACGGCGTCCGGCCGGCGGTTTCTTCGCCGCCATCGACAAACCCGCGCCCAAGGGCCTGGATTCCGCGCACGCCTATCTGCTGGGCATTCCGCAGCCGGTCATCGAACGCCTGCTGGAAGAACATGCGGTCGAACTGGGTGCGCAGGTCCGGCGCGGTTGTACGGTGGCCGGTTTCGAGCAGGACGACGAGGGTGTGGCCGTCGAGCTGGCCGACGGGGAACAGCTGCGTTCGCGCTATCTCATCGGCTGTGACGGCGGGCGCAGTACGGTGCGCAAACTGCTCGGCGTCGGCTTCCCCGGCGAGCCCGGGCGGACCGAGACGCTGATGGGCGAGATGGAAGTGGGTGTGCCCCAGGAGGAGATCACCGCCAAGGTGACCGAAATCCACGAGATCCATAGGCAGTTCTGGCTCAGGCCCTTCGGCGAAGGCGTCTACAGCGTCGTCGTCCCCGCCGCGGGAGTCAGCGGTCGCGCGGAACCGCCCACCCTCGAGGATTTCAAACAAGCGCTGCGCGCCATCGCCGGAACCGATTTCGGCGTGCACTCCCCGCGCTGGTTGTCCCGCTTCGGAGATGCCACCCGGCTCGCCGAACGTTATCGGGTCGGGCGGGTGCTGCTGGCCGGCGATGCGGCGCACATCCATCCACCTATCGGCGGGCAGGGCCTCAACCTGGGCGTTCAGGACGCGTTCAACCTCGGCTGGAAACTGGCCGCGCAGATCCGCGGGTGGGCGCCGGAAACACTGCTGGACACCTACCAGGCCGAACGTCATCCGGTCGCGGAGGACGTGCTGGACAACACCCGCGCCCAGATGGAACTGCTGTCCACCGAACCGGGCCCGCGGGCCGTGCGCAGGCTGCTCACCGAACTGATGGACTTCGACGAGGTGAACCGCTATCTGATCGAGAAAATCACCGCGATCGGCATCCGCTACGACTTCGGCGAAGGCCCCGACCTGCTCGGCCGCCGCCTGCCCGACATCGACGTGAAACAGGGCCGCCTCTACGGTCTGCTGCATCGCGGCCGCGGCCTGCTGCTGGACCGCACCGAACGCCTGACCGTCGGCGGCTGGTCGGACCGGGTCGATTACCTCGCGGATCCCACCGCGGCACTGGATGTTCCGTGCGTCCTGCTCCGCCCCGACGGCCACGTCGCCTGGATCGGCGACGATCAGCAGGACCTGGACGACCGCCTCTCCCGCTGGTTCGGCAAGCCCGCCAACTGATCTCGCCCGAGCATCGGTGCAGGTAACAGACGTGGGCGGGGAGCCTATACCGGGCCTATACCGCCAAGCGCTCTGCTCGTCGGTATCCGTTCGGCACGAGCCAAGGAAGAGCAATATGGGTATTCGCAAGGGAATGGTGGCGGCCGCTCTGTCCGTCGGAGCCGGCGTGACCGTGCTGCCGGCGGCGCCGGCCTGGGCGGCGAACTCGGAGTGCACCGTTCAGAACTTCTGGACGACCTGCTCCACGGGAACGCTCTCGGCCGTCAACGGCTGGATTGACGTGACGACCTTCGAGTCGTACATCGGCAACCCGCTGTGCGACGCGAGCGAGATCCGCTGGAAGGTCGTCGACGCCACCAACGGCCACGTCGTCGGCCGCGGCACGGGCGCCACCAACCGCTGGCGGATCTCCGGCCTGACCAACAGCTACTACGGCCGCTTGGACAACTGTCCCCGGATGACGATCCGTATCCACAACTCGTAGCCACCCACGGGCGGGCTGAGGGACGGCTCGTACACCCCAGAGCGGGTCGAAGGTCACGGTAACCAACGCCGGCTACAACGCCACGAGCGCGGCGTACGGGGGCAGCGTGACCTTCGACTTCCTCGGCCGCCGGGACAACGGCGCCAACCCCGCCCCCAAGCAGTTCACGCTCAACGGCTCGCCCTGCACGAACGAGCCGGCCTACTGATCGCGAGAGCGGCCGAGGTCCGGCACCGGCGGGAACGGTTCCCCTCGAACGCACCCGGCGTTCAGTGCTCGATCAGCATCTGCATTATTTTGATCTTTTGAGGATCACCGTTGGACGCGACATACTGTTTCAAATCCTTCTCCCAGGACTTATTTGCCGGCGGAACGCAGTAGAACATGTATCCGCAGATCATCTTGTCCTGGAACTCGTCGGCCGCGGTGAGCAGCTTCGCCACGTCCTGATCGATCTTGAACTTGTCGAATTCCGACTTGACCTCGAAGATGATGAATCTGTCCGCGTCCGGCTTGTCCTCGTCGTGCAGCGTGAAGAGCATCAGGTCGGCCCGGTTCGACTCCGGGTAGGTCTTGCCATACGACTGCTCGGCGAGCAGCGTGTACGTGCTCTCCTGGAAGTCCTTGTGGTTTGCGATCAGCCGATAGAGTTCGGCCCGCACCGTTCCCTCGTACAGCCACCCCTTGGGGCGCCACAGCGCGGACGAGGCCTGTCTCCGCGTCAGTTCGGCCATCGCGTGTCCGGCCAATTCTTCTTCGATATAGGATCGCAGCGCCATATCAACCCCTTGTCACAGCCGGATTTTCGGACGGACTTTTCTCCAGTGGCACGGATTTTCGCCACTCCGGACTGTAGCCGCATCTTTACGGCATGCATAGAGGGCTTTTCGGCGCCGCAATGTCCGGGAAAGGGGCCTTCTCGGCCGCCGAGGCCATGCGAGCGAAGTCTGGGCGGTGCTGCTGGAACAGCAGTCCATGGGCCGGCTCCCGTCCGGGTGCGGCCGACGGGAGCGGAGGCGGCGAGCGGTCAATGTGCGCAGACGTCCCGGTAGGGCACCTGGGGCAGGTAGTGCGCCCACTCCTGCCGAGTGAGCGTCCGCCCGGCCCGCGCGCACACCTGCCGCGCGACGAGCTCACCGGAGACGGGCACCGTGAAGAGCTGCCCGTTCCTGTCGTCCGTGAGGTACAGGTGGGAGCCGTCCGGATCGAAGGTGACGTCCAGGGCGTGGTCGACGCCGAGGTTCACCGCTCCGCCGAGCCTTCGACCGGCGCGGACGTCCCAGAGCTGTAAGGTGCCGGACTCGCCCGTTGTGGCGAGGAGATCGCTTCGCGGGGAGAAGCCGATGCCGCCGATCGCCTCCACGGCGCCGTGCAGCACCGGTGACACGGGGGTCGGTCCCTTGGTGTCCCAGAGGAAGACGCGTCCCATGTAGCCGCCCACGGCGATGAGATCGCCGCCGGGGCTGCCCGTCACGGCTCCCGGTGGAAAGGGCACCTTGATCGACTGGCCGGAGGTGGCGTCGACGAGCCCGTGGCCGGTGACGATCGTCCGGCCATCGCGCTCGATGAATATGATGCCGCCGTTGTCGTCGACTCTCATCTGTCCGATCGAGCGCCCGGTATGGGTGTCCCACTTGAGCAGCCGGGTCCGTGTCGGTCCCGGGAAGTTGTCGTTGCGGCCCAGATCGGCCGCCAGCATCCGCCCGTCCGGTGTGAACGCGATGCTGTCCACCAGGAGGCTGGCCGGTGCCCGGTAGTCCCACAGTGGCCTGCGGGTGGCGACGTCCCAGACCCGCAGCCGTTCTTGGGTCGTGTCGGCGGTGACCAGAGTCCGGCCGGCGGAGTCGACGCCCATCACTCCCCAGTCGGTCGTGCCCGGGAGTGACCCGGCGAACCGGCGTCGCCGTACGTCCCAGATCCGGATCGGAGCGCCGTCGTCCTGCACAGCCATCCAGCGGCAGTCGGGGCTGAGGCTCGCCGTGGAGACCTTCCCCTGCGGGCGGACCGACGCGGCGCGCACCCGGATGTCCAGATCGACCACCTTGTCGACGAGCAGGTAGTGCACTGTGTGCCCATCGGGATCCAGGCGAGCGTCCATGACCTCGTCCTCGGCCCGGTAGCCGAACACCTGCCGCTGGTCGGAGACCCGCCAGACGTGGATGTTGCGGCCGGCGAACCCCAGCAGGAACCGCCCGTCCGCGCTGAAGCGCAGCCCGCTGTAGTGGGCATGGGCCGGTTCGTCTCCGCCGTTCTCCGCCCATGACCAGGTGTCGCCGTCGCCGTGGTAGGGCAGGCGCCTGCCCGTGCTCGTCGAGACGAGGGCGATCTCCGCTCCCGCACAGGCCAGCACCCTGCCGTCCGGGCTGAACGCGGCGACTTCCGTTCCGCGAGGGCAGGCCGCCCGGAAGCGCTGGTCTTCGACCATCTCGGGGAGCCGCCACACGTCGAACCGCTCGCCCATGCCGATCACCGCGACCTGACGGCCGGACGGGGACACGATCGGTTCCGGACCGGGCCAGCCGCCCTCGTCCGCGCGGCCGAAGGTCTTTCCGGTCGCGAGGTCCCAGACGAAACCGTTGCCGCCCTCCAGGACGGCGAGCTTCGACTCGTCGTCCCCGAACTCGATCGCCCCCTCGGAGGTCGCGCCGGGGACGCTCAACTGCGCCCGCAACCTGCCGGTCCGCAGGTCCCACACCAGCGCCTTGTCCGTGGTGAGCACGGCGGCGGACCGGCCGCTCCGGCTCATCGCCACGCCCTGCAGGACCGCGCCGTGGAGGGCGGGCGCCGCGATACGTGCGACGCGCTCGCGGTGCGGCACGTCCCAGAGGTCCACCTCGTCGTCCGACACGCTGACCAGTCGGCGTCCATCACCGCTCAGCCCCTGCATGCCGTTCATCGGCGGGCTGAAGACCGCCACCTCCGGTTGGAAGAAGGAGGACATGAGGCTGGAGCGGGCTTCGGAGCCGCCGTCGAGGCGCCAGGCGGCGACGCTGAGCAGCATCGCCGTCGTCGGATCGGCGGTGCGCAGGGTCCCGGACAGGAAGGCCAGCTCCCGCCCCTGCGCCCGGTCGCGTTGCTCGGCGATCCGGCTGCCCTGGTAGGCCGCGAGGCCGCCGCCCGCCAGGGAGAGCGCGAGCAGTACGGCCAGGGTTGCGGTGAGCAGGCGGCGGCGGTGGGCCCGGCGGCGGGTCAGCGCGGCCGACGCGTCGAGGAACTCGCGTTCCAGCGCGTTGAGGGCGAGACGCCGGCGGCCGGTGGCCGCCCAGCCGACGGCCGCCTCCAGGCGGCCGCCCTGCAGCAGGTCGGCCTGGCGGCGGCCGGCCGCGGCCCACTGCCGGGCCCGCAGGCGGATCTCGGAGTGGACCGGCAGGCCGTCCCACTCGTCGCTGAGCCAGGCGCGCAGCCTCGGCCAGGCGCGCAGCAGTGCCGGACGGGCCAGGCCCACCTCACCGTCGGTGCGCGTCAGCACATAGGCGAACATCCGGAGCACCTCGCCCGATCCGGGCGGCAACTCGTCCTCGGCGGCCCTGCGGGTGGCGAGGTCGCCTTCCGGGCCCACCGCGACCAGCCGGAGGAAGATCTGCGGCACGAGGTCACGCTCCGCGGGGCCGAGGGCGTCGTACGCGGTCTCCGCGAGCGCGCCCAGCGCGGGGTCGGGATCGCCCTGCGCGTGCACCGTCCGCGCCGCCCGGCTGCCCTCCGTGAGCAGCCGAGCCGTGTCCACCCGGGAACCCCCGCTGATCAGCGCCATCAGCAGGTCGCGGGCGGACGGCCGGGCCGCCGGCTCCTTGACGAGGGCCGCGCCGACCAGCGGCCGCAGCGACGCCGGCAGCACCGACAGGTCCGGGTCGGCCGACAGCACGCGGTGCATCACCCCGCCCAGGCTCTCCGCCCGGAACGGG
>NZ_BOOF01000069.1 GCF_016863095.1 Microbispora siamensis
CCACACCAGCCGTACGCAGCCGAACGTGCGGTTCAACACCGCGGCCTGTTCGGCGGTGGGGTAGACCCGCACCTTGTAAGCCGTACGCACGTTCGAACTTTACAAGCGTTTTGCCTAACCGGTCAGCAGAAGGAGCAAATCATGAGCGCTTGGCGCTCTGGGCTGTCTTGGCTTCGCCGGGCCACCCCCTTACGGGGTCCGGATTCCTCCCGGCCCTGAAGAACCGGGCTTCCTCCGGAGGACCCGGTGAGGCACATCCCTCACCGCGTCCGGAAATATCCGGATGCGACCTCAGGTTGGGCCCAGCATGAGCGAGGACATCATTCGCGGGGTGCCGCGTGGAACGGCCGAGGTGCCGCTGTCGATCCTGGAACTCGCGACCGTCGGCGAGGGCTCCACACCGACCGAGGCGCTGCGCGACGCCACCGAACTGGCCCGCCGGGCCGAGGAGTGGGGCTACCACCGCATCTGGGTCGCCGAGCACCACGGAATGCCCGGAGTGGCCAGTTCCTCCCCGGCCGTGCTCATCGCGCACCTCGCGGCGGCGACCCGGTCGATCCGGATCGGCTCCGGCGGCGTGATGCTGCCCAACCACGCCCCGCTGGTGATCGCCGAGCAGTTCGGCACGCTGCACGCGCTGCACCCCGGCCGCATCGACCTCGGCCTCGGCCGCGCCCCCGGCACCGACATGGCCACGGCGAACGCCCTGCGCCGCTCGGCCGAGGTGGACCCCGACGAGTTCCCCCAGCAGGTGGCCGAGCTGACCGGCTTCCTCGACGCCTCCTTCCCGCCCGGCCATCCGTACGAGAAGATCCGGGCCGTGCCGGGCGGCGCGGACTCGGCGGGCACGGGCCGGCCGCCGATCTGGCTGCTCGGCTCCAGCGGGTTCAGCGCCAGGCTGGCCGGGCTGCTCGGGCTGCCGTTCGCCTTCGCCCACCACTTCAGCGCCGCCAACACCGAGCCCGCGCTCGACCTCTACCGCTCCTCGTTCCGGCCCTCGGAGGTGCTTGACCGGCCGTACGCGCTGATCGGGGTGGCGGCCGTCGCGGCCGACACCGACGAGGAGGCGCTGCGCCAGACCATGCCGGGCGCGCTGTCGTGGCTGCGCCTGCGCTACGGGCGGCCCGGCCGCACGCCCACCGTCGAGGAGGCGGAGGCGTACCCGTACACCCCGATGGAGCGGGAGTTCGTCCGCGAGCGGCTGTCGACGGTGGTGCACGGCGACCCGCAGACCGTGCGGGACGGGCTGGAGGAGCTGCGCAAGCGCACTGGGGCCGACGAGCTGATGATCACCACCCAGGTCCACGGCGGCGCCGCGCGCCTGCGCTCCTACGAGCTGATCGCCAAGGCGTACGGGATGATCTAGCCGCGCAGGAACGCGACGACGGCGAGCACACGGCGATGGGCGTCCTCGTCGGGAGGCAGGTCGAGCTTGGTGAGGATGTTCCCGATGTGCTTGCCGACGACGGCCTCCGACACCACCAGCGCGCGGGCGATCGCGGCGTTCGACCTGCCCTCGGCCATCAGGGCGAGGACCTCCCTCTCCCGTGGGCTGAGCCGCCGCAGCGGGTCGCGGCGGCGGCGCAGGAGCTGACGCACGACCTCCGGGTCCACGACCGTCCCCCCGCCGGCGACGGCGGTCAGTGCGTCCACGAACTCCTCGACCTCCCCGATCCGGTCCTTGAGGAGGTAGCCCACGCCGGTGCCGTCCCCGGAGTCGAGCAGTTCGGCCGCGTAGGTCTGCTCGACGTACTGGCTCAGCACCAGGACGGCGAGCCCGGGGTGCGCGGCGCGCAACGCCACGGCGGCCCGCAGTCCCTCGTCGGAGAAGCCGGGCGGCATCCGCACGTCGGTGACGACGACGTCGGGGGCGTGCTGCTCCACCGCTTCCACCAGCGCCTCGGCGTCGCCGGCGGTGGCTACCACCCGATGGCCGAAGCGGGCCAGCAGCGTGGCCAGCCCCTCGCGGAGCAGCACGCCGTCCTCGGCGATGACGACGGTCAGGGGGGAAGGGCCGGCAGGCATTCGATCTCCGCGCGCAACAGGGTGGGGCCGCCCGGCGGGCTCGACAGCATCAGCCTGCCCTCGACCGCGGAGACGCGGTCGGCGAGTCCGGCGAGCCCGGTGCCCGCGGTCACGTCCGCGCCGCCCACTCCGTCGTCCCGGATCTCGACGGTGAGCAGCCGGCCGTCGAGCCGGCCCCGCACCCGGGCCCGCTCGGCTCCGCTGTGCTTGGCCACGTTGGTCAGGCCCTCGCTGACGACGAAGTAGGCGACCGACTCCACCGGTTCCGGCAGCCGGGGGACATCCACGTCGACCTCGACCGGGACGGGCGACCGGTCGGCCAGCTCCGCGACCGCGGCGGGCAGCCCGCGGTCGGCGAGGATGCGGGGATGGATGCCGCGGATCAGGTCGCGGATCTCTGCGAGGGCGAGCTTCGCCTCCTCGTGCGCCCTGGCCACGAGCTCGGCCGCCTCCTCTCCCCGGGAGACCTTGGCCAGGCCGAGCGTCATGGTCAGCGCGACCAGCCGCTGCTGCGCGCCGTCGTGCAGATCGCGTTCGATGCGCCGCCGCTCGACCTCGAACGCCTCGACCAGGCGGCTCCGGGAGCGGGTCAGCTCGGCGAGCCGCTCGCCCGACTCGGCTTTCGTGGACGTGAGCAGCAACCGGGCCAGCAGGGCGTGCGCGGTCGCGAGGGCGGTGATCGGGTAGGCGGCCAGCAGGAGTACCGCGACCCCCAGGAACGCGGCGGCGAACGCCTCGGTGAGCGAGTCGAGCGGCCAGAACTTCAGCAGCACGATGGGTCCCGCCTCCGCCACGCTGATCGGGGCGCAGATCATCACGAGCGGCATCAGCAGGCCGTACGTCACGGCGATCAGCTCGACCGGGCCGAGCACGACGGCCAGCAGGCCCGTGTAGGCGAGGGCCCGCCATGTCGCCTGCTCCCGCAGGCGCGTCCCGAGCCATCCGCGCGGGCCCGGGCGCGCGGGGCGGTGCGGGCTCGGCGCGGGCTCGGCGTCCATGATCCGCAACCGCCGGCGTTCGAGCGCGCCCAGCGGCACGGCGGCGACCACCGGGACCGCCAGCAGCGGCACGCCCACCAGGAAGACGGTGAACAGCGCCCCGGTGGTCAGCGAGGCGACCAGCGACGCCAGTACGACCACACCGACGACCGCGCCCGTCACCACGTAGGCGAGGGCGCGCCAGGGCAGCGAGGTCGCCAGCAGGTCCTTGCGGGCGACGGCCTGCCACGAGCCGTTGGGGCGCACCCGACCCACCCTAGAGGCCGTCCGGGCCCGGCCGAAGACGGCCAGGCCCACCTGTGGAGGTAGGGCTGGCCATACCTCCACAGGTGGGCCGGGACGGCTGGTGGGCGCGGATCCCGCACCGGTCTGATGGGCCGCATGAACGACACAGTGCAGCTGAACGACACAGTGCAGCAGGTGTCCGATCTGAGGGCGTTCGCGGGTGTGGCGCTGCGCCGGCAGGGCGTCGTGGGAGCCGTGGCCCCGAGCTCGCGCTCGCTCGCGCGGGCCCTCACCGCCGTCGTCCCGACGACCGGCCCCGCCGTGATCGTGGAGCTCGGCCCGGGCACCGGCGCGATCAGCGAGGCCATCAGGGAACGGCTCGCCCCCGGTTCCCGCCAGCTCGCCGTCGAGATCGACCCGGGGATGGTGGCGCACCTGCGACGCGCCCGGCCCTGGCTGGACGTGCTCCAGGGCGACGCGGCCCGCCTCGGCGCGCTCCTGGACGAACGGGCAGTCTCTCGGGTCGACGCCGTGGTCAGCACGCTGCCGTGGACGCTCTTCCCCGAGGACGTGCAGGAGTCGATCCTCGGGGAGGTCGGGCGGGTGCTGCGCCCGACGGGGGCGTTCACCACGGTGACCTATCTGCCCGCGGTGCCGCTGGCCCGGGCGCGGCGTTTCCGGCGGCGCCTGCGCGCCGCCTTCGACGAGGTGCTCACGACCGGGCCGGTCTGGCGCAACGTGCCGCCCGGCCTGGCGTACGTGTGCCGGAGGCCGGTGGGCCGTGGCTGAGCCGCTCGGCCGGCGTCCCCGCGCACCCGGGGTTCCAGGAGAATCGCGGAGACCGCGAACCTCGGCGGCCCGCCGGACATCCAAAACAACGAGACCGGAGGGGAGGGGCCCCTCCGGGGTTGTCCGGCGAAAGGAAGCACCATGATCCTACGGGGGATCCGCAACGGCGCCCTGACCCTGTCCGCGGCGGCGCTGCTGACCGTCGCCGCCGCCGCTCAGGCCGGTGCCGCGTCCGCCGCCCCGGCGTCCGTGAGCGCCGCGAGCTGCGCGCGCGTCAACCACTCGTCCGGCTACGTCACCCAGACCGTGAAGGTGACCAACAACTGCGGCTACACCGTCTCCTTCTCCGTCCGGCGCGTGGGGCCCGACAGCCCCTGCTACATCGTCCGGCCCGGTCACTACCGGACGTACAAGTGGGGCAACGGGCTGAACTACCAGGGCATCAGGTGGAACTGCTCCTGAGCCGCGCGTCGCGGACGCCCGCCTGAGCGGGCGTCCGCCCGGAACGGCAACGGTCGTTCTCACCGGGGGGCGAGGGCCTCCAGGGCCTCCTCCGCGCGGCGCATGGAGTCTCGGGGGTCGGCCTCGGGATTGCCGATCTCCGGGTCGAAGTTGAGGTCGTGGAAGACCTCGGTCACGCCCTTGGCCGCGAGCGCCTCGACGTCCTGCCTGATCTTGTCGTACGACCCGGTCAGCGGGCCCTCGTCCCCCGGGCGGACGCGGGTGACGCCGCGGACGACGAACCGCAGCGCGTCGGGGTCGCGCCCCGCCTGCCGGGCCGCCTCCTTCACGATGGCGATCTGCTGGTCGATCGTGTCCAGATCGGCGCGGCTGGAGCTGATCCAGCCGTCGGCGATCCGCCCGGCCCGCTCCAGCGCCACCCGGGCCGTGCCGCCGAGCATCACCGGCGGCGGTGTGGCCGGCTTGGGGTCCTGGTGGGAGGGCGGTACCTCGTAGAACTCGCCCTTGTGCTCGACGACGTCCTCGGTCCACAGCCGCCGCAGCAGGCCGACGTACTCCTCGCCGCGTCTGCCGCGCCGCTCCGTCGGCACGCCGGAGGCGGCGAACTCCTCGGGCAGCCAGCCGAGCCCCAGGCCCACGTCGAGCCTGCCGCCGGACACCTCCTGCAGGGAGGCGAGCTGCTTGGCCATCAGGACCGGGGAGACGAAGGGCAGGTTGAGCACGGCCACCCCGAGCCGTACCCGCTCGGTGACGCCCGCCAGGTACGCGAGCGCGACGACGGGGTCGTGCACGCTCCGGTAGACCGGGCCCATCGGGTGGCCGACGGGATAGAGCAGACGCTGGAACGTCCACACCCCGTGGTAGCCGAGTTCGTCCGCGCGGCGCGCGATCCGCCTCATGTTCTCCGGTGTCGCCCACGAGCCCGACACCGGCACAGAAAACCCAATCCTCATAAGGGCACTTTAGGGTGTCCCCGTGATCGAGGAACTGGCGCGGCTGGCGCGCCGCGACGGGCCGGTGACGGTGCTCAAGCAGACCCGTGTGCTCGTGGTCAGGGCCGGGGACGTCGTCGTCAAGGCCCATCCCCCGGACACCGACGAACACGCCCTGCGCGCCCGCCTCGACGCCGCCGCGAACCTGCCCGGCGTCATGCTGCCTCCCCTCGGCCTCCAACGGCTGGACGGCAGGCTCGTCACGATCTGGCCCGCCGGCGAGCCGCTCACCATGGCCGACGTCGACGCGGGGACGACGCCGTGGGAGGAGGGCGGCCGGCTGCTCGCCCTGCTGCACGCCCGGCGGGCGCCCGCGGGGCTGCCGCCCGCCGGGGGACCTTCACGGTTGCCCAGGGCCATGGCCGACCTGGCGGCGGCCGGCGTCCCGGATCAGGTCGCCGCGCCCATCCGGGCGGCGTACGCGACGCTGCCGCAGGTCAGGGAGGGCGGCGCGCTGACGCACGGCGACTGGCACCTCGGCCAGATCGTCCGGCACGACGGGGCCTGGCTGCTGATCGACCCGGACGACCTGGGTCCGGGCGACCCCGCGTGGGACCTCGCCCGCCCGGCCGCGTGGTACGCCGCCGGCCTGCTCGACCCCCGGGACTGGGAACGCTTCCTCACCGCCTACCTCGCGGCCGGCGGGACCGCCGTCTCCGCTGGCGACCCGTGGCGGGAACTCGACGGGCCGGCCCGGGCGTTGACCGTCCAACTGGCCGCGACGGCGGTGGCCACGGCGGCGCGGGCGGGGGAACCGCCCGACGACGCCGCCGAGGCCCTGGTGTCCGCCTGTGTGAGGATCGTCGCGGCCACGGAGGCCGAGACCTGACCGAGGGAGAGTTCGTCACATGGAGTGCCCCAAGTGCCGTGGCCGGATGCGGACGTTCGACCGCAACGGGGTCCACATCGAGCAGTGTGACAACTGCCGGGGGATTTTCCTCGACTACGGCGAGCTGGAGACGCTGACCCGGATGGAGTCCCAGTGGGCTCAGCAGCACTACGCTCCCCCGCCGCCGGCGCACGGTGGGCCCGCCTGGGGCGGCCACCACGGGGGCCACTACGGCCACCGGCGCAACAGCTGGGTCGGCATGCTGTTCTCCAGCTGAGTCCTTCCCAGAGGCTTCATGACGGAGGCCGCGGCCCGGATCCGGGCCGCGGCCTCTGCCGTGTCCGGTCATGCCGGGAAGGCGTCCGGGTCCACCTCGCTCGTGGTGGCGTTCCCGCCGAACACCGCGTCGAGGGTGAGCGTCCAGTCCTTCCAGCTCACGCCGCCGCCCGAGTAGAGGGTCCGGAACGTCAGCGGGTCGTCGAACTTGGAGAAGCCGCAGTTCCTGCTGAAGGCGCGGCTGCTCCTGTCGTAGTCCACGCCGGTGGTGAAGTAGACGCGGTAGGTGCCGTCCTTGATGTTCGCGACCTTCGTGCTCGACCGCTTGCGCACGTAGAAGCTGACCGCCTTGCGCCCTCCGCGCACGAGCGTCACCACGCCGTCCTGCGCGCCGCCGTTCTGCACGGTCAGGCTGCTCCGGCCGCCCCGGATCGCCGACAGCAGCATCGTGCCGTTGCCGAGGCGGCGGGCGCGCTGGGCCGGCGGCTTGATCTGGACCACCGGATAGTCTCCGGCCTTCGCCAGGTCGCCTCCGGACGCCCTGAGGGCCTTGAACTCGCCCGACCGGCCGAGCCTGGCCAGCACGGCCGTCCCGTTGCACAGGGCGTGCGACGTCACGTCCTCGTCCAGCGCGCCGAGCCTGCCGTTCAGGCCGCGCAGCGCCGCGACGTAGTCGGCGTGCTCGGGGGCGACGTCAGCGGGAGGCCGCAGCCCCCCGAGCCGCTCCAGCGCGGATTCCAGGGCGCTTTCCGCCCGGCCGATGCGCTGGTGAAGCGACCGGAAGGTCCGCGCCTTGGCGATGGCGGCGAGCGTCGTGCGGGCGGGGCGGCCGGCGGCGTCGAGCGCGCTCCGGTACGCCTCCGGGGTCAGCGCCGGCGGGCCGGAGGAGGCGGACGGCGCCGCCTCATCGCCGGAGGCGGCCTTTCCCGATCCACCGGACGACGCCGTGCAGGCCGCGAGCGTGACGGACGCGGCCAGCACGGCGACGGCGGCGGCTGGGACAGTGCGCGAGAAGGTCCGGGGGGAGATCACGCGAAACACTGTCAGCCGGTGAGCGGGCGCTGTCAATTCACGCTGACGACGTCACCCCCTCAGGGCCCAGGGTGAGCCACCGGGTGATGCCGATCGACTCCAGGAACGGCAGGTCGTGGGAGGCCACCACGAGCGCTCCCCGATAGGCCGACAGCGCCTGCGCGAGCTGGCGCACGCTGGCCAGGTCGAGGTTGTTGGTCGGCTCGTCCAGCAGCAGGAGCCGCGGCGCGGGCTCGGCCAGCAGCAGCGAGGCCAGCACGGCGCGGAACCGTTCGCCTCCCGAGAGCGTGCCGGCCGGGCGTTCGGCCCGTGCGCCCCGGAACAGGAACCGGGCGAGCCCGGCCCTGACGGCGTTGACCGACGCCGCGGGCGCGACCGCCCGCACGTTGTCGACCAGGCTGAGCGCGTCGTCGAGCACGTCGAGCCGCTGCGGCAGGTAACGCACCGGGACGCCTCGGCGGACCGAGCCCTCGCCCGGCGGGATCTCGCCCAGGATCGTGCGCAGCAGCGTCGTCTTGCCCGAGCCGTTCGGCCCCAGCAGGGCGATCCGCTCCGGGCCGCGGACGATCAGGTCGCCGATCGGCCCGGCGGCCGTGCGCAGGCCGTCCAGTTCGAGCACGGTGCGCCCGGCCGGCACCTCGGTGGCGGGCAACTCCACCCGGATCTCGGCGTCGTCGCGCACCGCCTCCTCCGCCTCGGCCAGCCGCTCGCGGGCGGCCGCCACCTTCTCCTCGTGCATGAGCCGGTGCTTGCCCGCCGAGACCTGGGCCTGGCGCTTGCGCTCCTGCATGATGATCTTGGGCTCGCGCTTCTGCTCGTACATCTTGTTGCCGTAGCGCACCCGCCGGGCCAGCTTCGTGTGCGCCTCGGCCAGCTCGCGCCGCTGACGGCGCAGGTCGCCCTCGGCCGCGCGGACCATCCGCTCGGCGGCCTCCCGCTCGACCGCGAGCACCTCTTCGTACTCGCTGAGCGTGCCGCCGAACGTACGGCGGGCGGGCAGGTCGGCGATCTGGTCCACGAGGTCGAGCAGCGTGCGGTCGTGGCTGACGACGACCAGCGTCCTCGTCCACGACGAGACGGCGTCGTACAGGCGCCGCCGCGCGTCGAGGTCGAGGTTGTTGGTCGGCTCGTCGAGCAGCAGCACGTCGGGCTCGGCGAGGAAGCGTGCGGCGAGGCCGACCATGACGGTCTCGCCGCCCGAGAGCGTCGCGACCGTCCGGTCGAGGTCCACGCCGGTCAGCCCGAGGCGGTCGAGCTCGGCCCGGGCGCGCTCCTCGACGTCCCAGATCACCGCGTCGTAGTTCGCCTCGCTCAGGTCGCCCCGCTCGATCGCGTGCAGCGCCTCCCGGGCGGGCGTGATCCCCAGCAGGTCCGACACTGTACGGCTCGCGCCGAGCGGGAGGTTCTGCGGCAGGTAACCCAGCCGCCCGGTGACCGACACCGATCCGCTCGTCGGGGTCAGCTCTCCGGCGATCAGCTTGAGCAGCGTGGACTTGCCGCTGCCGTTGACGCCGATGAGCCCGGTCCGGCCGGCGCCGAACGTGAAGTCGAGCTTCTCGAAGACGGGCGTCCCGTCGGACCAGGAAAACGACAGATCCGTACAGACAATGGAATGAGACATGAGGCGGCTCCGGGTATCCCCAAGGGCGAAATGGTGAACAAACGCATGGAGACACCGCGGGCACGGGCCGCGAGGCGAGGGTCTGCCTGAGGTCGCTGCGCCGGACCACCGATGGCGGCCGTGGGCGCGGTGTCGGGACCTCAGAGCTCCAAGTGACCCTCCAGGGTGCGGCGGCAGGACGTCCGTCACGATAACGGGGAGCCGAGATGGGACGCCACCGAATTAATCCACCCCCCGCCGGGGCGCCACCTCAGCCGCCCCTGAAGGTGACAAAAGTCCTACCCCGCTCCAGGAGTTCGGGACCTTGTCGGTAAGGTGAACCTGCCCTAACTTAGGTAAGGCTTACCGAGCGTCCGGAGGACGATGTGTTCGCGAGTTACCTCATCGGCCTTCGCGAGGGCCTTGAGGCCACTCTTGTGGTCTCCATCCTCGTGGCCTTCCTCGTCAAGAGCGGCCGCCGCGAACGGCTGCCCATGGTCTGGGCCGGCGTCGGCGTGGCCGTCCTCCTCTCCGTCGCGTTCGGCGCGCTGCTGACCTTCACCGCGGCCCATCTCGCCACCCAGCAGCAGGAGATGTTCGACGCCGTGACGTCCCTGGCGGCGACCGTCTTCGTCACCTTCATGATCTTCTGGATGCGCACGGCGGCCCGCAAGATGTCGGGCGAGTTGCGCGAGAAGATGGGCGCGGCCCTGGAACTCGGGGCCACCGCCGTGGTCGTGGTGGCGTTCCTGTCGGTCGCCCGCGAGGGACTGGAGACCGCCCTGCTGTGGTTCGCCGCCGTCCAGGGCGCGACCAGCAGCGCGAGCCCGCTGATCGGCATCACGCTCGGACTGCTCACCTCGGTCGCGCTGGGCTGGGGGCTGTACCGCAGCGCCCTGCGGATCAACCTCACCAAGTTCTTCACCTGGACGGGCCTGCTGCTGGTCCTGGTCGCCGCCGGGATCTTCAAGTACGGCGTGCACGACCTGCAGGAGTCGGGGCTGGTGCCCGGCCTGAACACCCACGCCTTCGACATCAGCGGCGTGCTCGACCCGAGCGCCTGGTACTCGACGCTGCTGAGCGGGATGTTCAACATCACCCCGCAGCCCAGCGTGCTGGAGGCCGTCGCCTGGGTCGCCTACCTGGTTCCCGTCCTCGTCCTGTTCCTGCGGCCCGCGGCCAAGACGCCGGCGAGCCCCGCTTCCAAGTCTCCCCAGCCCGCTTCCTGACCGGAGTCCACCGACATGCGCACCCCCACCGTCCTGGCCGCCGCGGCGCTGGCCCTCGCCGGTCTCACCGCCTGCTCGTCCACGGGCTCCGGCACCACGACCGAGGCGGCCGCGACCGGCGACGGGAAGATCACCGTGGCCGCCACCGACACCGAGTGCAAGGTGGCGAAGTCCGACCTGGCCGCCGGCACCTCGACCTTCTCGATCACCAACAACGGCACGAAGGTCACCGAGTTCTACGTGTACGCGGCGGGCGACCGGGTCATGGGCGAGGTCGAGAACATCGTGCCCGGCCTGACCCGCGAGGTCGTGGTGGAACTCCCCCCGGGCGTGTACGAGACCGCCTGCAAGCCCGGGATGACCGGCAAGGGCATCCGCGGCCCCCTCAAGGTCAGCGGCGAGCACAAGCCTCTCACCGGCGACGCCAAGCTCGCCGAGGCCGTGGCCAGCTACAAGCGCTACATCAAGAGCCAGTCCGACACCCTGCTCGACAAGACCAAGGAGTTCACCGAGGCGGTCAAGGCCGGCGACGTGGCCAAGGCCAAGGAGCTCTACCCGGTCGCCCGCACCTACTGGGAGCGGATCGAGCCGGTCGCCGAGGTCTTCGGCGACCTCGACCCGGCCATCGACGCGCGGGAGAACGACGTGGCCGACGGCGAGGAGTGGACCGGCTTCCACCGCATCGAGAAGGACCTGTGGGTCAAGAAGGACGTCGGCGGCGACGGCCCGATCGCCGACAAGCTGATGACCGACGTGAACACGATCGTGACGAAGTCCGCGACGGTCGAGCTCTCCCCCGTGCAGCTCGCCAACGGCGCCAAGGGACTGCTCGACGAGGTCGCCACCGGCAAGATCACCGGTGAGGAGGACCGCTACTCGCACACGGACCTGTGGGACTTCGACGCCAACCTGCAGGGCTCGAAGGCCGCCGTCCAGGCGCTGCGGCCGGTGCTCGAGGAGCGCGACGCCGAGCTGGTGAAGACGCTCGACGCGAAGTTCGCCGACGCCGAGAACGCCCTCGCCGCCCACCGCAGCGGCGACGGCTGGAAGCTGCACACGGACCTGTCCAAGGACGACCTCAAGGCGCTGTCCGACGCGATCAACGCCCTGGCCGAGCCGATCAGCAAGGTGGCCTCGGTGGTGGCCCGATGAGTGAAGGCATCAGCCGCAGGCGGCTGTTCGGACTCGGCGCGGCGAGCGTGGCCGCCGTCGGGGCCGGCGCCGTCGTCACCCGGTCGTTCGCGGAGGAGCCGGTCGCCCACGCGGCCTCCAGCTCCGACCCCGTGCCCTTCTACGGTCCGCACCAGGCGGGCGTCACCACGCCCGCCCAGGACCGGCTGCACTTCGTGGCGTTCGACGTGATCACGAAGAAGAAGGCCGAACTGGTGGAGCTGCTCCAGGAGTGGACCGCCGCCGCGGCCCGGATGACCCAGGGCAAGGACGCCGGCACGTTCGGCGCCGTGGGCGGGGCGCCCGAGGCGCCGCCGGACGACACCGGCGAGGCGCTCGGTCTGCCCCCCTCCGGCCTGACGCTGACCATCGGCTTCGGCCCGTCGCTGTTCGACGAGCGGTTCGGCCTCGCCGACCGCAGGCCGCCCGCGCTGGCCGACCTGCCCGCCTTCCCCGGCGAGGACCTGCAGCCCGGGATCTCCGGCGGGGACATCTGCGTGCAGGCGTGCGCGCACGACCCGCAGGTGGCGGTGCACGCCATCCGCAACCTCGCCAGGATCGGCTTCGGCAAGGTCTCCGTCCGCTACTCGCAGCTCGGGTTCGGGCGCACCTCGTCCACCTCGCGGGCGCAGGCGACGCCGCGCAACCTCATGGGCTTCAAGGACGGCACCAACAACCTCAAGCTCGAGGACACCGCCATGCTGCGCGACCACCTGTGGGCCGCGTCCGGCGACGGCCCGGCCTGGATGAACGGCGGCACCTACCTGGTGACCCGCAAAATCCGGATGCACATCGAGACCTGGGACCGCGCCCCGCTGGCCGAGCAGGAGGCCATCTTCGGCCGCGACAAGGGCAAGGGAGCTCCGCTCACCGGGCACGGGGAGTTCGACGCGCCGGACTTCGCCAAGAAGGGCCCGGACGGCACGCCGGTGATCGCCGACAACGCGCACGTACGGCTCGCGCACCCCGACGCCCACGGCGGCGCGCGGCTGCTGCGGCGCGGCTACAACTACGTGGACGGCTCCGACGGCCTCGGGCGGCTCGACGCCGGTCTGTTCTTCATGGCCTACCAGCGTGACCCCCGCAAGCAGTTCGTCCCCATCCAGCGGATGCTGTCCCAGAAGGACGCGCTGAACGAGTACATCAAGCACGTCTCCAGCGGCCTGTTCGCCTGCCCGCCCGGGGTGGTCGACGGCGGCGACTACTGGGGCCGCACGCTGTTCGCCTGACGCCCCCGCCTCCTCCGCGACAAACCGGGACGTGTATAGTCCCGGTTATGCGGATGGGCGAGGGCGTCGAGTGGGGGCTGCACTGCTGCGTGACTCTGGGCTGGCTCGACGACCAGGCCCCCGTGTCGATCCGCCGCCTGGCCGCCTGGTTCGACCTGCCGCAGGAGTACCTGAAGAAGCGGCTGCAGCCACTCGCCCGCGCCGGGATCCTCACCTCCACTCCCGGCGTCCGGGGTGGCTGGTCGCTCGCCCGCCCACCCGAGCGGATCACGGTGATGGACGTCGTCACCGCCGTGGAGGGGCCGCTCGAGGCGTTCCGCTGCACGGAGATCCGCAAGCGCGGAGTGAGCGGGCGTGACGCCGGCGCCGAGTTCGACCGGCCCTGCGGCATCTCCAGCCTGATGCGCCGGGCCGAGCTGGCATGGCGGCGCGAACTGGCCGGACGTACGATCGCCGACCTGATGGAGCAGGCCCCCGCGGGCGCGGCGCGGACCCGCCGCAACTACGGGCGCATGACCGACTGATTTCCCACCACTTTGGCATGGAGCATTCTCATGGACAAAACAGGGACGTTGAATGTCCCGGTTAGCGCGGGCGAGGCCGCACCGCGTGGGCTCGGCTCGACCCTCGTGTTGGCCCTCGGGACGTTCGCCGTCGGGACCGACGCGTACGTGGTGGCCGGGTTCCTGCCCGCGATGGCGCACTCGCTGCGCGTGACGGAGAGCACCGCCGGGCAGTCGGCGACGGCGTTCGCCATCGCCTACGCCGTGCTGTCGCCCGTCCTGGCCACCGCGCTGGCCCGGATGCCGCGCCGCGCCCTGCTGGTCGGCGCCCTGGCCGTGCTCGCCCTGGCCAACCTCGCCTCGGCGCTGGCGCCGAGCTTCGCCGTGCTGATGATCACGCGGGTCCTGGCCGCGTCCGGAGCCGCGGCGTTCACCCCGAACGCGGGCGCGGTGGCCGCGTCGCTGGTCGCACCCGCGCAGCGGGCCCGGGCGCTGGCCGTGGTGGTCGGCGGGCTCACCGTCGCCACCGCCCTCGGCGTGCCCCTCGGCAACCTGGCCGGGAAGATCCTCGACTGGCGCGCGGCGCTCGGCCTGGTCGCGGCGCTGTGCGCGGTCTGCGCGCTGGGCGTGTTCGCCGCGATGCCCGCGTTGCCCGGCAACCCGCGCATCCCGCTGCGGGAGCGGCTGGCGGCGCTGCGGCAGCCCGGGGTGGTCGCGGTGCTGCCACTGACCGTGCTCGGCCTGGCCGCAAGCTATGGGCTCTACGCCTTCGCCGTTCCCGTGATGCGCGCGCTCGGGGCCGGAGCGCCGGCGGAGACCTGGCTGCTGTTCCTGTACGGCGTCGGCGCGGTCGCGGGCAACCTGGTGGCGGGCGCCATGGTGGACCGGCACGGGCCCATCCCCGTGCAGACCGCCGGGTTCTCCCTGCTGACCGCGACGCTGGCCGTCTCCGCCTGGGCGGCCTGGGCGGGCGCGCACTGGCTGCCGCTGACCGCCGTGCTGATGGCGGCCTGGGGCGCCGCGACCTGGTTCCAGACCCCGGCGCAGCAGGTCCGGCTGATCAACGCCGCGCCCCGGGAGACCGCCGTGGTCGTCGGCCTGAACTCCTCGGCCCTGTACGCCGGGATCGGGCTCGGCACGGCGCTGGGCGGCACGCTGCTTCCGGTCGGCCCGCCCGTGGCGCTCGCCGTCTGCGCGGGGCTTGCCCTGATGTGCCTGCCCTACCTGGCCGCCACCCGCCGGTACCGCTGAAGCCCCTCGATCGACAAAAGGTGATATAGCGGTATTCTTGGCCTTAAATCGCCGCCAACCCCATTTATTACTGCACAATGAACATTTCCTGAATTCTCGGTCGCACCCTTCTCCTCTCGCTCGCCCAATCCCTCTATCTCCCATAATCCGGAATACGGGGATCAGGGCCACGGGGCGAAGGAAAGCATGAATGAAACGTTGGATCGGGGTCGGGCTGGCGCTGGTGCTGGGCGCCGTCGTCGTCCTCGCCCTCGTGCTGGGCAACGGCGAGGACGGCAGCGGCGGTGAGCAGCGGACGCTCACCACGGTCCGCGGTGTGATCGGTTCGGAGAAGAAACCCTTTTTCGACGATCCCGCCGTGAGGGCGGCGTTCGCCAGGCACGGACTGCGGGTGGAGGTCGACACCGCGGGATCCCGCGAAATCGCGACCACGGTGGACCTGCGCCCGTACGACTTCGCCTTTCCCTCGAGCGTCCCGGCCGCCGAGAAGATCAGGCAGGCGCACAAGATCGCGCGGACGTACTCGCCGTTCTACTCGCCGATGGCGGTCGCGACGTTCCAGCCGATCGTGGACGTGCTCGCGAAGGCGGGCGTGGTCCACGACTCGGGCGCGGGCTACCAGGTCCTCGACCTGCGCAGGTTCCTCGATCTCGTCGCCAAGGGCACCCGCTGGGACGCGCTGCCGGGCAACGCCTCCTACCGGGCGCGCAAGCGGGTCCTGCTCACCACCACGGACGTCCGCACGTCGAACTCGGCCGCCATGTACCTCGCGGCGACCAGCTACGTGGCCAACGGCGACGACGTCGTGACCTCGCGGGCGCAGGTCGCCGAGGTGGCGCGCACGGTCGCCCCGCTGTTCCTCGACCAGGGCTACTCGGAGTCCTCCACCGAGGCGCCCTTCGAGGACTACCTCGCGCTGGGGATCGGCAAGACGCCGATGGTGGTGATCTACGAGGCGCAGTACGCCGCGCGGCTGTTCGCGGGCGGCGGGGCGATCCGGCCCGACATGCGGCTGATCTACCCCGCGCCGACCGTGCTCAGCAAGCACACGCTCGTCCCGCTCACGGACCGGGCCGCGGAGGTCGGGCGGCTGCTGCAGGAGGATCCGGAGTTCGCCCGTCTCGCCGCCAGGTACGGCTTCCGCACCGCCGACCCCAAGGTCTTCGCGGACCTGGTGGCCACGACCAAGGCGCCGGTGCCCGCGAGCCTCGTCGACGTCGTCGAACCGCCCGCCTACGACCGGCTGGAAGAGCTCATCTCGACTGTCGAGCAGCGCTACCTGGCCGGTGCGAAGCCGTCGTCCTGACCCCCCTTCGTCCAGGAAGAGAGGACACCCGTGTCCGAAGATCTGGTGCTGACTCCGCCCGCCCCGGTGGCGGCGGTGCCGGCCGAGAAGGCGGCCGGCATGCTGCCGCTCCCCGGCGAGCGCGGCGCCGAACTCACCCGCAAGGCGGCCGGCTTCGCCGAGGAGCTCACCACGCTCGATCACCGGTCGCCGGAGTTCACCAGGAAGGTGCACGACATCACCTCGATGGGCGACTCGGAGATCCGCGCCTCCTCCCAGGTGGCCAACCGGATGCTCAAGCGCCCGGTCGCGGCGCTGGCGTCGGCCAAGGGCGAGGGCGCCGACGGCCAGGCGCGGGTCGCCGGTCAGCTCATCGCGCTGCGCCGCACGATCGTCGACCTCGACCCCAAGCAGGCGACCGCCGGCACCCGGCGGCTGCTCGGGATCATCCCGTTCGGCGACCGGCTTCGCGACTATTTCGCCAAATACCGTAGCGCGCAAAAGCACATCGACGACATCATCCGGGCGCTCAAGTCCGGGCAGGACGAGCTGCGCAAGGACAACGCCGCCATCGAGGGCGAGAAGGCGAACCTCTGGGAGTCGATGACGAAGCTCCAGGAGTACGCGGTGCTGGCGGCGGCGCTCGACGCGGAGCTGCAGGGACGGATCGACCAGATCGAGCTCACCGACCCCGAGAAGGCGAACGCCCTGCGGTCGGACGCGCTGTTCGGCGTGCGTCAGAAGCATCAGGACCTGCTGACCCAGCTCGCCGTGTCGGCCCAGGGCTACCTCGCACTGGATCTGGTGCGCAAGAACAACCTGGAGCTGATCAAGGGGGTGGAGCGGGCCACCACCACGACGATCGCGGCGCTGCGTACGGCCGTCACCGTGGCCCAGGCCCTCGCCAACCAGAAGCTGGTGCTCGACCAGATCACGGCGCTGAACACCACCACCTCCGACCTGATCCTCGCGACGAGCGAGATGCTGCGCACCCAGGCGGGAGACATCCAGGCCCAGGCCGCCGCCACGACGGTGAGTATGGAGGCGCTGAGCAAGGCGTTCGACAACATCTACTCGACGATGGACATGATCGACGGCTTCAAGACCAAGGCCGTGGAGAGCATGGCGGTCACCGTCGACAACCTGACCGCGGAGCTCGACCACGCCCGCGCCTATCTGGAGCGCTCCCGCCGCGCCGACGAGGCGGCGTCGTGAGGAGGGCGATCGCCGCCGCCGCGGCCCTGCTGCTCGCCCTCACGGCCGCCTGCGGGGGCAACGGCGAGGACGCACCGCCGGAGGACGGGCCCGACGTGCTGCGGGTGCTCGCGGGCAGCGAGATCAAGGACCTGGAGCCGCTGCTCGCCAAGGCGGCCGGCGCGGCGGGCGTGAAGGTGTCGCTCTCCTACACCGGCACGCTGGACGGCGCCGAGCAGGTGGCGAACGGCGGCGCGGACGGCCACTACGACGCGGTCTGGTTCTCCTCCAACCGCTACCTGTCCCTGATCGACGGGGCGAACGCGCGCCTGTCCACCCAAACCAAGATCATGGTCTCGCCCGTGGTGCTCGGCCTCAGCCGCGCGAAGGCACGCGAGCTCGGCTGGGACACCGGCCGGGCGACCTGGTCGGACATCGCCGAGGCCGCCAGGAGACACCGCTTCACCTTCGGCATGACGAACCCCGCGTCGTCGAACTCGGGCTTTTCCGCGCTGGTCGGTGTGGCGGCGGCACTGTCGGACGCGGGCGAGGCGCTCGACCAGGCCCAGATCACGGCCGTCACCCCCCGGCTCACCGGGTTCTTCTCCGCGCAGACCCTCACCGCGGGCTCCTCCGGCTGGCTCGCCGACGCCTTCCGGCGGCGTACCGACGTGGACGGGCTGATCAACTACGAGTCCGTGCTGCTCGGCCTGCGCACCGCCTCCGGGGAGCCGCTCACGCTGGTCTATCCCGGCGACGGCGTCGTCACCGCCGACTACCCGCTCACGCTGCTCGCCTCCTCTCCCAAGAAGGAGCTGTACGGCAAGCTGGCGGCCTGGCTGCGCACACCCGGGGTGCAGCGCGAGATCATGACGACCACGGCGCGGCGGCCCATCGTGCCCGAGGTGCGGCCGGACTCCAGGTTCGGCACGGCCCCGCTGCTGGAGCTGCCCTTCCCCAACCGGCGCAGCGCCGCCGACGCGCTGATCGACGCGTACCTCAACCAGGTGCGGCGCCCGTCGCGCACCGTGTTCGTGCTGGACACCTCCGGCTCGATGGAGGGCGACCGCATCGACGCGCTCAAGCAGGCGCTCGCCGCGCTGACCGGCACCGACGCCTCGGCCTCCGGCCAGTTCTCCCGGTTCCGCAACAGGGAGACGGTCACGATGCTGCCGTTCAACACCGGGGCCGGCCCGGCGAGCACGTTCACGGTTCCGGACCGCGATCCCGCGGCGGTCCTGAATCGGATCCGCGCGTACGGCGACGGCCTGACGGCGAGAGGCGGCACCGCGATCTACGACGGCCTGCGCGACGCGTACGAGACGGCCAGGGGCGGCCCGGGCGGATCGGGTGGTACGGGCGGCGAGGACTTCACCTCGGTCGTGCTCATGACGGACGGCGAGAACACCGACGGCTCCTCCTACGAGGACTTCGCCGGCTTCTACCGGGCCCTGGGCACCCGGATCCCCACGTTCGTGGTGCTGTTCGGCGACAGCGACGTGTCCGAGATGCGCCAGGTCGCCACGCTCACCGGCGGCGCGGTGTTCGACGCCCGGCAGGCGTCGCTCGCCTCGGCGTTCAAGGAGATCCGTGGCTACCAGTGACCGGGTCCTGTCCTACCTAGGCTCGACGCGGAACATCGTCGGCTCCGCCCTCGCACTCGGCGGCCTCGGGCTGCACTTCCTCGGCCTCGCCGGTTCGCTGTGGCCGATGGTCGTCGCCGGGCTGTACGGCGTGGGCGCTCTGCTCACCCCGCCCGACCGGGTGCGGCTGACGATCTCCCATGCCGAGGTCGAGACGCGGGCGCTGCGGGACGACCTCGACGTCCTCGTGGCCAAGGTGTCGCCGCCCCGCTTCCCCGAGGACGTCGTGGCCAAGGTCGGCGACCTCGCCGCGATCCTGCGCGACGTGCTGGCCAGGGCGGAGGCGCTCACCTCCGCCCCCGACCACCTGCACGTCGTCTCCCAGGCCATCCGCGACTACCTGCCCACCAGCCTTGAGGCGTACGCCAACCTGCCGAGGACGTACGCGCTGACCCGCCGGGGGTCGCGCGACGAGCGCAGCGCGCACGAGGAGCTGATGGCCCAGCTCGGCCTGCTGGAGTCGGGGTTGTCGGCGATCGCGGAGGCCGTCTACCAGGGGGACGAGCAGGCGCTCAGGGACCAGGGCCGGTTCCTGCGGGACCGCTTCGGCGGATCGTCACTCGACCTGTAGCCACAGACCTCTGCTCACAGCCGCGACTCGTACACCGCCCTGGCCTTCTCGATCAGGTCGAGGTGGTCGCGCAACTGGGCCCGGGTCCGCAGGCGGGCCCGGGCCCTGACCAGCTCGTCGAGCAGGTCGAGCCACCGCAGGCACCAGCGCACGTCCTCCTCCCTGGCCACGTGCCGCCCCCGCACGTCCAGGTAGACCGGGCTGGTGTGGGCGTAGGCGCGCCCGCGCGGGGAGCGCGCATGGGGACCGCCGCGGACCACGGCGACCACGTAGGTGGCGTCCGCCGCGCACAGCGACGCGGTGATCTCGTGGCCGGGCCCCTCGGCGAGCACGCCGGCCGCCGTCCTGATCTCGATGTGCTCCACCTCAGGCCCGACGGCCCGTGCCCGGATCGCGACCGTCTCGCCGCCCTCCAGGTCGAGTGTCTCCCCCGGACCCAGGCCGTCCACCGTGAGCTCCAGCCAGGGGCCGGTGGTGGCGAACGTACGGCCCCGCCGTACGGCCTCGGCGAACGACTCGGCGCTGAGCGGCCCGTCGACGCGGGCGTAGACGCGCTCCCAGCCCGGCGGGCTGGAGACCGTGTCCTGGCGGGTGAACGACAGCATGGTGTCGGTCCCGGCGAGCGCGGCCAGCCGGTTGCCCGCCCCGACCAGCCTCCGGTAGACCTCGGCGGTCCCCGGCGCGGACGACAGGTCGCTGAAGTGCAGCACCTCCACCCCGTCGACCAGGCCGAGCGCGGCGTCCACCACCAGGGCGCGGCCGGTGCAGTTCCTGGTCCCGTTCGCGGCCACGTCCTCCGGGGAGGAGACCGGGCCGTGGAAGGGGTGGGCGTACCCGAGCACCGCGCGCGGCTCCCGCAGGTCGCCGCAGACCGCCGCGTTGGGCGGCCAGTCGGCGTCCGCGCCGAAGCCCGTGTGGTAGACGGCGGGCGGCGCGGCCACCCCGAAGACGTGGACGTGCCCGAACAGGTCGTTGCGATACTCCACGCCCATCCGGGCCACGTGCCCGGCGTCCGACCACGGCAGGTCGCGCCCGGCCCAGTGCTGGAGCGCCTCCCGGTCGTAGACCCGGTCGCCCGCGACGTTCCCGGCGACGAGGTTGAGCACGTGCAGGTCCTCGCCGAGCTGCGCGGCGGCCGCCTCCGCAGGGACGGCGACCAGGTCGCCCGCCCAGTTCATGTGGACGTGCAGGTCGGCGCCGTACCAGCCGCGGGCGGCGGCGTCGTACAGCCGCTGCGGCGCGAGCCCGACCAGCGTCTCCTCCCCCGTCCTGGGGACGACCGTCGTCTCGGCGACGCCGTACTCCATGCCGCGCGAGACCCGGATCGTGACCGGCTCGCAGGGCACGGCGAGCACGATGTCGTCGCCGTGGAAGAACGGCCTGTCGTCGTTGTCGCGCCGTTCCGGCACCCCCTCCGGATACCACCCCTGGCCGTCCGCCGACGTGACGCTCCACCGGCACGGGAAGCCCGCGCGCAACCGCAGTCGCGCGGCCGGCGCGGGCCGGGCCAGCCCCGACAGGTCCACCGGCTCGCCGTCCACCGTGAGCACGGTCGCGGTCGTCACGTCGAGGAGCTTGGCCCCGCCCGCCACGATCCCGTACGGCACGCCGTCGGCCGTCACCTCCACCGGGTGCGGCAGCGCGGAGTCGACCAGCAGGATTACGGGCACCGGCCCCGGCGACAGCAGCGGCCGGGCCGGACCGTGCTCCAGGCGATGCTTCAGCCGGTGGCCGTCCAGGGTCAGCCGCAGCGCCACCAGGCCCCGGGGGACCTCGCCGTCCAGCGTGTCGCGGAACTCCGCGTCGAGGTCCGGCGTGATGCTCATCCGGTCGGCCTCCTCCGGGAACCGGAGGAACGGCATCATCCGGACGTATCCCAGCGGCGGCTCACCCCAGGTGATCCCGTGTGCGGACAGTAACGCGCGATACTCCCGCAGAGCGCGCTCCACCTGCGGCGGCATCATCGGATCGTGGTTCATCGCACCTCCCCGTAATCGAAAGCGGCCACATGGTGGCACGGTTTCGACCGGGGAAAACGTGCAACAGTGCATTCCCGGTCACACGGGTAGCGATCTTTCTCACCCGGGAGGAAAGGTGATCCCCCGGGTGTCATGAGAGGCGTCCGCCTGGTCTTCGCCGGGCAGGAAGGCCGCCAGGATGCGGTCGGCGGCCAGCGCCGGGGTGAGGGTGCCGTCGAGGACCTGCCGTTCGATCTCCGGCGCGATCTCCCCGGTGGCGTCGCGGAGCATGGCCAGCAGTCGCTCCCTGACCAGCGCCCACGTCCACTCGACCTGCTGGCGGCTGCGCCTGGCGGCGAGGTCCGCGCCCTCCTGGTGGCGCACGACGTGCGCCCACAGCTCCTCCAGCCCGGCGCCGGTGAGGCCGCTGCAGGTCAGCACGGGCGTGGCCGAGCGCAGCAGCCGCAGCGCACCGGACAGCTCCCGCGCCGCCTTGCGCGCGGCCATCTCGTGCTCGCCGTCGGCCTTGTTGACCGCGATGACGTCGGCCAGCTCCAGCACGCCCTTCTTGATGCCCTGGAGCTGGTCACCGGTGCGGGCGAGGGTGAGCAGGAGGAAGGTGTCGACCATGTCGGCGACCGCGGTCTCCGACTGGCCGACCCCGACCGTCTCGATGAGCACGATGTCGTAGCCCGCCGCCTCCACGACGACGATGGCCTCCCGGGTGGCCTTCGCCACGCCGCCGAGCGTCCCGGCCGTTGGGGACGGCCGGATGAAGGCGTTGGGATCGGCCGACAGCCTGGCCATCCGGGTCTTGTCTCCCAGGATGCTGCCGCCCGAGCGTCGCGACGAGGGGTCGACGGCCAGCACGGCCACCCGGTGACCCTGCCCGGTGAGATGGGTGCCGAGCGCCTCGATGAAGGTCGACTTGCCGACCCCGGGCACCCCGGACACGCCCACCCTGCGGGCCTTGCCGGCGTGCGGGGTGAGCTCGACCAGCAGCCGCTGCGCCATCTCCCGATGGTCGGCCCTGGTCGACTCCACCAGCGTGATCGCCCGGGCGGTCCACCGCCGGTCGCCCGACAGCACGCCCTTGACGTAGTCCTCGATCACCGATGCGATCACCTGTGACCCAGCCGGGCGGACAGCTTGCGCAGCAGTTCCAGGGCGGCGTCGGCGATCACCGTGCCGGGCAGGAAGATCGCCGAGGCGCCCGCGGCCCGCAGTTCCGCGACGTCGCCCGGCGGGATCACGCCGCCGACGACGATCATGATGTCCTCCGCGCCCAGGTCGGCGAGCGCCTGCCGCAGCGCGGGCACCAGCGTCATGTGCCCGGCCGCCAGCGAGGAGACCCCGACCACGTGCACGTCGGCCTCGACGGCCTGCCGGGCGACCTCCTCTGGCGTCTGGAACAGCGGGCCGACGTCGACGTCGAAGCCGAGGTCGGCGAAGCCGCTCGCGATCACCTTCTGGCCCCGGTCGTGGCCGTCCTGGCCCATCTTCGCGACGAGGATCCGGGGCCGGCGGCCCTCCGCCTTCTCGAACTGCGCGCACGCCTCCCGGACCCGGTCCGCGGCGCCGCCCACCTCCGCGCGGTACACGCCCGATATCGTACGGATCTGCGCGGCGTGCCGTCCGAAGACCTTCTCCAGCGCGTCGGAGATCTCCCCGACCGTGGCCTTGGCCCTGGCGGCGTTCACCGCGAGCTCCAGCAGGTTCTCCCCGCCGGCCGCGCCCTTCGTCAGCGCCTCCAGCGCCTCGTTGACGGCGTCGGCCGAGCGCTCCTCCCGCAGCCTGCGGAGCTTGTCGATCTGCTGGTTGCGCACGGCCGTGTTGTCGACCTTGAGCACCTCGATCGGCTCGTCGGCCTCGGGGCGGTACTTGTTGACGCCGATCACCGGCTGCCTGCCCGAGTCGATGCGGGCCTGGGTGCGGGCCGCCGCCTCCTCGATGCGCATCTTGGGCAGCCCCTGGTCGATGGCCCGGGCCATGCCGCCGGCCCGCTCGACCTCCTGGATGTGGCCCCAGGCCGCCCGCGCCAGCTCCCGGGTCAGCCGCTCGACGTAGTAGGAGCCGCCCCACGGGTCGATCACCCGGCAGGTGCCCGACTCCTGCTGGAGCAGAAGCTGGGTGTTGCGGGCGATCCGCGCCGAGAAGTCGGTCGGCAGCGCGAGCGCCTCGTCCAGGGCGTTGGTGTGCAGCGACTGGGTGTGCCCCTGGGTGGCCGCCATCGCCTCGACGCAGGTCCGTACGACGTTGTTGAACACGTCCTGCGCGGTCAGCGACCATCCCGAGGTCTGGCTGTGCGTGCGCAGCGACAGCGACTTGGGATTGCGCGGGCCGAAGCCCTTGACCAGGCGGGCCCACAGCAGCCGGGCGGCGCGGAGCTTGGCGACCTCCATGAAGAAGTTCATGCCGATGCACCAGAAGAACGACAGGCGCGGCGCGAACGCGTCGATGTCGAGCCCGGCCTGCACCCCGGCGCGCAGGTACTCCAGCCCGTCGGCCAGTGTGTAGGCGAGCTCCAGGTCGCAGGTGGCCCCGGCCTCCTGGATGTGGTAGCCGGAGATCGAGATGGAGTTGAACTTCGGCATCTTCTTGGAGGTGTACTCGAAGATGTCGGAGATGATCCGCATCGACGGGTCCGGCGGGTAGATGTAGGTGTTGCGGACCATGAACTCCTTGAGGATGTCGTTCTGGATGGTCCCCGCCAGCTTGTCGGGCGTGACGCCCTGCTCCTCGGCCGCGACGATGTAGAGCGCCAGGATCGGCAGCACCGCGCCGTTCATCGTCATCGACACGCTCATCCGGTCGAGCGGGATCCCGTCGAACAGCTGCCGCATGTCGTAGATCGAGTCGATCGCCACGCCCGCCATGCCGACGTCGCCGGCGACACGTGGGTGGTCGGAGTCGTAGCCCCGGTGGGTGGCGAGGTCGAAGGCGACCGACAGGCCCTTCTGGCCGGCCGCCAGGTTGCGCCGGTAGAACGCGTTGGACTCCTCGGCCGTGGAGAACCCGGCGTACTGCCGGATGGTCCACGGCTGGGTGACGTACATCGTCGGGTAGGGGCCGCGCAGGAAGGGCGCGACGCCCGGGTAGGTCTCGAGGGACGGTCCGTCCTCCAGGTCGGCCGCCGTGTAGAACGGCTTGACCGCGATGCCCTCGGGCGTCTCCCAGGCCGGGCCGCCGGGGATGTCCGCCGCCGCGGCGCCCGACCCCAGGTCAATCTCCGAGAAATCCGGAATCATCGGCTCACTCCCAGATCGTCGAACGTCGCGCGAAGCACCCCGAGCGCGTCGCACCCGGCGTACAGGGTGGCGTCCACGCCCTCATACTCCCCCTTCCCGGCCAGCCAGACCTTGCGCGCCCCGGCCTCCCGCAGCGCCGCGGCGACCGCCGCGGCGTGCTCGCCGTAGAGCCGGTCGCTGGAGCACAGGCAGGCCACGGGGGTGCCGCAGTCGCGGAAGGCCGCGGCGATGGCGGCCGGATCGGTGCCCGGGCCGCTGGTGACGGTCGCGACGCCGCCCGCCGCGAACAGGTTGGCGGCGAAGGTCGCCCTCGCGGTGTGCGCGGCGACCGGCCCGATCGTGGCGAGGAACACCGTGGGCCGGCTCGGCTGGGCGTCGGCGAGGTCGCGCAACGCCTCGAAGTCCTCGGCGTAGCGCATCACCGGCAGTCCCCCACCGGACACACTGGCGGAGGTCGCGGCGAGCCCGGGACCGGGCCGCCGGGACACCGGCCTCTCCTTCAGGTCGGGGAACTCGCTGACCCCGGTGATCGGGTCGCGGCGGTGGGCGAGGTTGTCCGCGCGCCTGGCCCTGGTCGCCGCCAGCCGCTCGGGGACCAGCCGCTCCAGCGCGGCGGCCATGCCGCCGGCCCGCTCGATCTCCCGGAACCACTCCCAGGCCCGGGCGGCGAGGTCCTCGGTGAGCCGTTCCACGTACCACGAGCCGCCGGCCGGGTCGGCCACCCGGGCGACGTTCGCCTCCTCCACCAGCAGCGACTGGGTGTTGCGGGCGATGCGCCGGGCGAACGCGTCGGGCAGCCCGAGGCAGGCGTCGAACGGCTGGACGGTCACCGCGTCCGCCCCGCCCACCCCGGCCGCGAAGCAGGCCACGGTCGTGCGCAGCATGTTCACCCAGGGGTCTCTGACGGTCATCATCGCCGACGAGGTGACCGCGTGCTGAAGCTGCCTGCCGGGTTCTCCCGCGACCCCTGTGACCTCGGCGACCCGCGCCCACAGCCGCCGGGCGGCCCGGAGCTTGGCGATGGTGAGGAACTGGTCGGCGGTCGCGGCGTAGCGGAACTCGAGCTGCCCGAACGCCTGCTCGGCCGTCAGGCCCGCGCCGGTCAGCGCCCGCAGGTAGGCGACGCCGGTCGCGACCGAGCAGCCGAGCTCCTCGGCGTCGGCGCCGCCCGCGTCGTGGTAGGGCAGGGCGTCGACGGTGATCGCCCGCAGCCCGGGGTGCTCCGCCGCGCAGCGGCGGGCGAGCGCCACGGCGACGCCGGTGTCCACGGTCACGCCGGTGCGGGCGGCCAGCCCGATCGGGTCGGAGCCCAGGTTGCCCCCGGGCAGCGCCGCCCCCTCGGCCATCCCGTCTGCCAGGCGCAGGAACGCCTCCGCCGCCTCCGCCGTACGCGGGCCGGCGTCGAGGACGACCGGAGCGAGGTCGAGCAGGACGCCGTCGAGCACGGCCGGCAGCGCGGCCGGGTCGATCGCGTTCAGGTCGAGCCACAGGGACGTGACGCCGTTCTCCAGGTCGGCCTGGATCGCCTCCCGGGTCGCGGCCGGATCGGGGTCGGCGTGCCGCTGACGCAGGTCCCATGCGCCCGGGCCGCGCACCGCGCGCGCCGTTCCCGGCACGGCCGGCAGGTCGGCGGCGTCGTACAGCGGGGCGACCGCCACCCCGTCGTAGGTCGTGGTGGTCAGGGCGGCCTCGGCCTCGTCCGGCGAACCGTCCCAGCCGGATTTGCGCAGCACCTCGGCCGCGAGCGTCCTCCACTGCTCCCGCGTGGCCTGCGGGAACCCCGCTGCGGGATCGGCGAGATCGTCGAGTTCAACAGGCGGCACCGTCATGAACCGGATGCTAAATGCAGCGGCTTAAGTCCGGGGCCGCGGGGTCCCGGTCTGTGGACAACGCCGCCGGGGGCGCGGCCGTGATCTTCCTCAGTATTGTGATCCCGGTCATGGACGGGAGGGCTGGGACGATGGACGCGGACGGGGCCGGGGCGTCGCTGGGCAGCGGCTACGTGTTGCTGGACGAGATAGGCGCCGGGGCGATGGGAACCGTATGGCGGGCGCGGCACCGGGAAACCGGGGAGACGGTGGCGGTGAAGCTGCTGCGCGAGGGCCTCGGCGACGACCAGGACCTGGTCCTGCGGTTCGTGCAGGAACGCAACGTGATGCGGGCGCTGCGTCACCCCAACATCGTCGCCATCCGCGACTTCGTCGTCGAGGGCCGGCGTCTCGCCCTGGTGATGGACCTCGTCGAAGGGCGGAACCTCCGCACCCTCCTCCAGCGGCGCGGCACGCTGCCCCCGGCCGAGGCGGCCGCGCTGCTCGGCCAGGTGGCCGACGGCGTGGGGGCCGCCCACGCCGAGGGCGTCGTGCACCGGGACATCAAGCCGGGGAACATCCTCGTCGAGGAGAACACCGGCCGGGTCCGGCTCACCGACTTCGGTGTGGCCCGCATTCTGCACGGACCGGGTCTCACCCAGACCACCTCGATCATCGGCACGCCCACGTACCTGGCTCCGGAGGTGGCCGAGGGAGGCACCCCCACGACGGCGGTGGACGTGTACGCGATCGGGCTGATCCTCTACGAACTGCTCGCCGGGCGCCCTCCGTTCGTCGCCGACCACCCGATGGTGGTGCTGCGGCGGCACGCGACGGCCGTGCCCCGGCGGCTGCCCGGGATGCCGGACGCCCTGTGGCGGGTCGTCTCGGCCTGCGTCGCGAAGGATCCCGCCAGCCGCCCGAGCGCGGCGGAGGTGGCGGCGGCGCTGCGGGCCGCGGTGCCGCCGCTCACCGGCCTGCCCGCCCTCCCGGCGATCGCGTGGTCGGATCCGCCGTCGGCCACCTCGGAAACCGTTCCCCCGGCGGAGCCGGGGCTCGCAGATCCCACAGCAGGTCCCACAGCAGATCCAGCAACAGGTCCCGCAGCAGGTCCCGGCACCCCGCCCTCGGGCGAGGCGACCGGGACGTCGAAGCGGGGCCGGCGATCGCGGCGGCGCCCGATCGTCGTCGTCACGAGCGCCACGGCCCTGGCGCTCACCGCGTCGGTCCTGGCCGTCCTGTCCCCGTGGCGGTCGGGGGCGAGCGACGGAGCCGTCGATGCGACGGCACCGAAGGCGGCGGCGCCGCACGCAACCCCCGCCTCCACTCCGTCCGCGCGTAGGAAGACGAAGCCGACGCCGTCACCGGCCGCCGAGCCGGCGCATCGACCCACCCGTGAAGGGGCGCCGCGCACCCCCCGGGCGGCGGTCTCCACGACGCCGGCCCGGCCGCGCCCGTCGAAGTCGGCCGCACAGCAGGCCGCCACGTCTCCCCGGCCCCGGCGGCCGGAGGCCCGGGCGACCGGCGATGGCGGCGCGGACGAGGCCACGCGCGCCCGTCAGAGCCCCGAGTGGCGATGCCGGTCCTGGATCTCGGTCGGCGCCGGCACGGGCACGGAGATGTCGCCCTGCTTCGCCATGGTGGGCGACGTCTTCTATCTCATGGGCCGGATCAGGGGGGACCGCTCCGTCCGGTCCGACATTCACATCCAGTTGTACGACAGCACCGCGAACGTGAACGTCTCGCAGCCCTTCATCTGCTCGGGCGTCTCCCCTTCGAGCGATGGCGCGACCGTCACCTGCGGTCCGTTCACCGCCACGGCTCCGCGCACCGGAGGCGAGCACAACGTCCGGCAGCGCTGGAGGAAGACGGGCGCGCCGGCCTTCGGCGGCGGCGCGGAGAGCCCCGGCGTCACCTGGTGACGCCTCGGGCTCCCTAAGACGTGGCGAAGGCGGCGTTCCAGGTGTCGGGGCCGACGACGCCGTCCACGTCGAGGTGCCGGTCCTTCTGGAATCTGCGGCACACGTCCTGGGAGTCCGGCCCGTACGCGCCGTCCACGACGATGTCGTAGCCGAGCTCCTTCATCCGGGCCTGCCAGGTGCGCACGTCGTCGCCGCGCATCACGGGCGGATACCTGAGCAGGCGGCCGGGCCACTTCTGCGTGGGCTGCGGTTCCGGCTCCGGTTCCGGGTCGGGCTGCGGCTGGGTGGTGCCGGGACGCGGCGCGCCCTTCTTGATCCAGGCGTACAGCGGGTCGCCGGGGCAGTCGGTGGAGTAGCCGTCGCGGTGGCCCTTGATCTCCTTGCCCGCGCCGCCCTTGGCACGCAGGTACTCCACCGCGTCCAGGATCGCGTGCAGGATGCCGTCGGTCGGCTGGACCAGGCCGGCGTTGCCGACGAGACCGAGCACGGCGTAGTGACCGGAGTTCAGGCCGGGGCCGTTGGCGGCCGGCAGGTGTCCGGGCCCGCGCCCGACGAACACCTTCCGATGCGGACAGGCCACCATCGAATAGCCGATGTCGATCCAGCCGTTGCCGTCGATGTGGAAGTCCTGGATCGACTTCACCATGGCCACGCACTTGGCGTGGTCGGTGACGATGCCCGGGTCCACCCGGCCGCCGGTGTAGTGGACCTTCACGCCCCGGGTGGAAGACAGCGACGAGTACGAGCCCCTGGGTGGACGCGCGCCCCATTCAGCGCGGGACACGAGATCGATGGCCACAGTGCTCTCCGTTGAAAACCGTACGACTGGACACCGAGCGTAGCGGTAACGCCCCAGCAGGTACTGCTTTTTGCCCATAAGAAACTGCTTAAACGGCAAGCAAACTGAATTGCCTCATAAATCCGTTCGACAGAGCGAGTCGTACGTCGAGATCATCACAATATGTCCGTAGTCAAGGAGGTCGACTTCTCTCCTCACTCCACGCCCCCGCCGTCGGTGCCGATGCGGATCTGGCTCGACGACACCGACAGCCCGGCCGACGTCATCGACGCCATGGCGCTGTCGCCGTTCGCCACCGGCGAGCAGCCCTGGTCCCGCACCACCAGCCTCGGCCGGGTACGCGCCGACGCGCCGCTGACCGCCGAGGGCGGCCGGCTGCTGCGCGTCGCCCAGCACACCGACGGGTACGAGACCCGGCTGATCGCGGGCGAGGGATGGACGCTTCGGGTGGTCCGCAACGCGAACCGGTCGGCGACGCTCACCGCCACGGCCGTGAGCGAGGAACTGGCCGGGTCCGTCCTGGAGCAGGCGACCAGGAACGCGGAGGAGGCGGCTCCCGACGCCGACCACGTGCGGATGGGCTTCTGGTGGCGGTCGAGCCACGGTCCGCACCGCTCCGCCAAGCCCATCACGACCTCCTCCTGGCGGGAGATCAGGAGGAACTACCCCACGGCCGCCGCAGGTCGCCTGGACGCCCTCATGGCGACCACCGCGGCCGATGTGACGGGCCGGCTGGTCCTCCTGCACGGCCCGCCCGGCACCGGCAAGACGACGCTGCTGCGCACGCTCGCGCGCGAGTGGGCGTCCTGGTGCCAGGTCGACTGCGTGCTCGACCCCGAGTTGCTGTTCAACGACCCGGGCTACCTCATGGACGTCGCCGTCGGCTGGGACGGCCCGGGCGAGGACGAGGAGCCGCGCTGGCGGCTGCTCGTCCTGGAGGACTGCGACGAACTGATCCGCGCCGAGGCCAAGCAGTCGACGGGGCAGGGCCTGTCACGCCTGCTCAACCTGACCGACGGGCTGCTCGGCCAGGGCAGGGACGTGCTCGTGGCCATCACGACCAACGAGGATCTCAGCAGGCTCCATCCGGCCGTCGTACGGCCCGGGCGGTGCCTGGCGCAGATCGAGGTCGGCCGGTTCGACGCCGGGCAGGCGGCCGAGTGGCTGGGCCGCGCCGAAGGCGCCGGTCCTGGCGGTGCCACGCTGGCCGAGCTGTTCGCCCTGCGGGACGGCCGCCCGGCTGTCGCCGCCGAACCCGCCCCCGCCACCGGCCTCTACCTCTGACCCTGCCTCTGATCTCCCTACTTCTGGCTCCGGGGGAGGCCGAGGACCAGGTCGGCGACCTCACGCGGCCGGGACAGGAACGGGTGGTGGCCCGCGTCGATCTCCACCACCCGGCCCGCCCGCGCGGCCTGGGCGCGCTGCACGGCCGGCGGTGTCCCGTTGTCACGGGCGCAGACGAGGTAGGTGGAGGCGATCTCCTTCCAGGCGGCGGCGCCGACCGGCCGCACGGTGACGGCGGCGCTCTGCCGCACGAGGCGGTCGTGCGCCCCCGCGACGGCCTTCTCGTCGCAGTCCTGCAGGAAGGTCCGCGTCGCCGTCTCCGGGCGGACCCCGAACGTCCCGTCCGTCCCGAAGTCGAGATAGGGCGCGGGGGCGCCGTCCCCGAAGGACGCCAGGCTCTCGCCCGGCTCCGGCAGGAAGCTCGTCACGAACAGCAGGTGGCGCACCTCCGGCAGCCCCGCGGCGGCCTCGGCCGTGACGACGCCCCCGTAGCTGTGCGCCACCACCACGACGGGCCCGGCCAGGGACTCGAGGTGCGCGCGGACCGCGCCGACGTCGTCGGGTAGGGACGGCCCGTCGGCACCGGGCCGCAGCCCGGTCTCCCCGCAGCTCGGCAGCGGCGGCGCGCTGCTGGTCACCCCCGCGGTTTCGAGGAAGGCGGCGGCCCGGTGCCACCACCACTCCCCGTCCCGTACGCAGGCTCCGTGGACGAACACGACATGCACGACGGTTCCCCTTTCGCGAGGCGGCGCGTGGGCACGCTTACCGATCTACCACAGGCCGGGCGGACGAACCGAGCACGGCCGCCGATGGCGTAGCGTCCCATGTGTCGGATACGTAAACCATCCGATGTGCCAGGTCGGGGCGGTAACAACAATCGGCGAGGTGGTCACCCTGCTGTCGGCCGGACCGAGCCCCCAGGTGAGCCCCGTCGTCCTCCACCGGTGGTCCGTCGAGGCCCGGGAGACGGGGACGGCGAAATATCTGGACCCGTTCGCGCCCGGCGGCGAGCGGGAGTGGCCCTACCTCCGCTGGACGTCCCCGGAGCGGGAGATCGGCTTCCCGGCCACGGAACTGGTGCCGTCGTGGACGGCCGCCGCGCCGCCCGGCGCCTGGCTGGAGATCGAGATCCAGGCGCGGACCGTCACCGGCGAGCCGACCAAGTGGTACGTCATGGGCCGGTGGGCCGAGACCGACGCCGACATCCACCGCACGTCGCTGCCGGGGCAGGGTGACGCCGACGGGGACGTCGCCGTGGACACCTTCGTCGCCGCCCGCCCCGTCACGTCCTACCGCGTGCGCGCCACCCTGTACGGCAGCGGCGGCGGCGTGCGTTCGCTCACCGTGATGGCCTCGGCGGTGGGGCAGGCGGGCAGAGGCGGCCCGCCCGGGCTGCGGGCGGTCGAGCTCGACGTGCCGCGCCGTTCGCAGAAGGTCCACGTGGGGCACTACCCGCAGTGGGACGGCGGCGGGGAATCCTGGTGCAGCCCCGCGTCGTTCACGATGGTGCTGGGCTACTGGGGGCTGGGGCCCGCCCCGGCCGATCTCGCCTGGGTCACTCCCGGTGACCCCTGCCCGGCCGTGGACCACGCCGCGCGCGACATGTACGACCACAGCTACCAGGGCACCGGCAACTGGCCCTTCGGCGTCGCGTACGCCGGTCGCTACGGGCTGGACGGCTTCGTCACGCGGCTGCGCTCGCTGGCCGAGCTGGAGCGGTTCATCGCCGCCGGGATCCCGGTGATCACCTCCCAGGCGTTCCGCGATCACGAGCTGCCCGGCTCCGGTTACTCCACCGGCGGGCACCTCATGGTCGTCACCGGGTTCACGGCGGACGGTGACGTGATCGCGAACGATCCGGCCGCGCCGGACGACGAGGGCGTACGGCGGGTGTACCCCCGCGCGGCGTTCGAGAGCGTCTGGCTGCGCGCCACGAGCAGCGGGGGGATCGCGCACATCGTGCATCCCCCCGGCACTCCGCTTCCAGACTCCGGGGGGAACTGGTGACCATTCGGGCCGTCGACGTCGCGCGGGTGGACGACCGCCCGCTGTGGGTGGAGATCTCGGGAGACGAGGTCTGGTGGGACGAGCCGCGCCCACGGGAGGGCGGCCGGCGCTGCGTGGTGCGGCGCAGGGCCGACGGCGTGATCGAGGACGTGCTCCCGCGAGGCTGGAACGCCAGGAACCGGGTCATGGAGTACGGCGGGCGGTCCTGGCGGGCGCACGAGGGCCGTCTGGTGTTCACCAACTGGGCGGACGGCCGGATCTACCTGTGCTCCCCCGGGGGCGAGCCGGTGCCGCTCACCCCCGAGGGCCCCGCCCGCTACGCCGACCTCGTCGTCCACGGCGACGAGGTGTGGTGCGTGCGCGAGCGCGGCGACGCCCGCAGCGGTGAGCGTGACATCGTCGCGGTGCCGCTCGACGGCTCCCCTCTGCGCAGCGTGGTGAAGACCCATCATTTCCTGATGAACCCGCGCGTCTCGCCGGACGGGCGGTCGCTCGCCTGGATCGGCTGGAACCATCCGGACATGCCGTGGGACGCCACCGAGCTCTGCGTCGGCTCCGTGGACGGCGGTCCCCACCGCGTCCTGCTGTCCGGCGCGTCCACCTGCCAGGCCGAGTGGCGCGACGACGAGAGCCTGTACGCCGTCAGCGACCCCACCGGCTGGTGGAACATCCACCTCGTCGGCCTGGACGGCACGACCCGCGACCTGACCCCGGTGCCGCTGGAGTTCGGCGACGCCACCTGGAAGATCGGCGGCACGTTCTTCGCCATCGCGGACGGGCGGATCGCCACCGTGTACGGCACGGCCGACGAGCGGCGGCTCGGAATCATCGACACCCCCGTGCCGGCCGGTGCGGCGACGGGTTCCATCAGGGACGTCGGCGGCGGCTACACCTACTGGGCGCCCGCCCTGTCGGCCCGGGGCTCCCATGTCGTGGGCGTCGCGGCCTCGCCCCACCGGCCGTCCGAGGTGGTGCGGGTCCACCTGGACACGGGCGCGCACGAGGTGCTGTCCCCAGGCAAGCCGGTGCCCGCGGACGCCGAGCTGCCCACGCCCGAGGCGGTGACCGTCGAGGGGGTCCACGCGCACCTGTACGCCCCGGCGGGCGACGGGCCCGCGCCCTACGTGGTGTTCGTGCACGGCGGGCCGACGAGTGCGGCCCCGCCGGTGCTCGACCTGGAGATCGCGTACTTCACCAGCAGGGGGATCGGCGTCGCCGAGGTCAACTACGGCGGCTCCACCGGCTACGGCCGGGCCTACCGCGAGCGGCTGCGCCACAACTGGGGCGTGGTCGACGTGCGCGACTGCGAGACGGTGGCGCGGTGGCTGCTGGACAGCGGGCGGGCGGAGAAGGTGGCGATCAGAGGCGGCAGCGCCGGCGGCTGGACGTCGATGGCCGCGCTCGTCCACAGCGACGTCTTCTGCGGCGCGGTGTCCCACTACGGCATCTCCGACCCCGAACACTGGGCCGCCGAGACGCACGACTTCGAGTCGCGCTACCTCGACGGGCTGATCGGCCCGCTGCCCGAGACCCGGCAGCGCTACCTCGACAGGTCGCCGGAACTGCACGCCGAACGGGCGTCCGGCCCGGCCCTGCTCCTGCACGGCCTGGAGGACAAGGTGGTCGATCCGGCGCAGTCGGAACGCTTCGCCGCCGCGCTGGCACGCCACGGGCACCGGTGGGCGTACCTCACGTTCGAAGGGGAACAGCACGGGTGGCGGCGTGAGGAGACCATCGTCCGGGCCCTGGAGGCCGAACTGGCGTTCTACGGCATCGTCTTCGGCTTCCCGACGCCCGAGGTCCCGCCCCTGAAGCTGGAAGGTGGCGTGGCATGAGCGAGGTCGCGGCGATCTGCTCGGAACTGCTGCGGATCGACACCACCAACGACGGGTCCGGCGACGGGCCGGGCGAACGCCGGGCCGCCGAGTACGTGGCGTCCCTGCTCGCCGAGGTCGGCATCGAGCCGGTGGTGTTCGAGTCGGCGCCGCGCCGCACCAGCGTGGTGGCCCGCATCCCCGGCGACAGCCCCGACGCGCTGCTCCTGCACGGGCACCTCGACGTCGTGCCCGCCGACCCCGCCGAATGGCGTACGCACCCGTTCTCCGGGGAGATCGAGGACGGCTGCGTGCACGGCCGGGGCGCGGTCGACATGAAGGGCACGCTCGCCATGACCCTCGCCTGGGCCCGCGAGAACGCGCGCAGGGGCGTGCGCCCCAGGCGCGACCTCGTGCTGGCGTTCCTCGCCGACGAGGAGTCCACCGGCGAGTACGGCGCGGGCCACGCGGTCGAGCGGCACCGCGACCTGTTCGAGGGCTGCACGGAGGCGATCAGCGAGTCCGGCGGCTTCTCCTGGTATGAGGGCGACGTCCGCGTCTACCCCGTGGCCGTCGGGGAGCGCGGCACCGCCTGGATGCGCCTGACGGCCCGCGGCGTGCCCGGTCACGGGTCCAAGCCCGCCGTGGACAACCCCGTCGCCGAGCTGGCCCGGGCCCTCGCCCGCCTCGCCGACCACCCCTGGCCCGTACGGCTGACGCCAGAGGTGGCGCGGCTGATCGACGAACTGTCGCGGGCGCTCGGCCGGCCGATCGACGTCGACCGGCTGGAGGAGGAGATCGAGCGGATCCCCCGCGCGGCCGCTCTGTTCAAGGGTGTGCTGCGCAACTCGGCCAACCCGACCATGCTCGACGCGGGATACAAGGTCAACGTGATCCCCGGCACGGCCGAGGCCCACGTGGACGGCCGGTTCCTGCCGGGGCAGCGCGACGAGTTCCTGGAGACCGTCGACCGGCTGCTCGGCCCGAAGGTCACCCGCGAGTTCGTCAGCTTCGAGGAGGCCGTCTCCTCTCCCGCCGAGGGTCTGTTCGACGAGCTCACCGCCGCCCTGCTCGCCGAGGACCCCGCCGGCAGGCCGGTGCCGTACGTCATGACCGGCGGCACCGACGCCAAGTGGTTCGCCCGGATCGGCATCAGGGGGTACGGCTTCGCGCCGCTGCTGCTGCCGCCGGACCTCGATTACTTCGGGATGTTCCACGGCCTCGACGAGCGCGTCCCGGTCGAGGGCCTGGAGTTCGGCGTCCGCGTCCTCGACCGGCTGCTCGTCGCGCCGTCGTAGAAGCGATCAGTTCTGGTAGAAGGTCAGGTCCACGCCGGAGACGGTGTGCCGGACGAGGGCGAACCCGTCCAGGCCGGCATGCGCGGCGACCGCCTCGCTCAGGCAGACCCGGCCGGGAGCGGCCAGGTCCTGGGCCATCTTGGAGGCCTGGTTCACCGGCACGCCGGCCACGTCGTGGCCGCCGTCAGGCGTCCGCCCGGACAGCACCGGCCCGCTGTCCAGCCCGATCCGGCAGGTCATTCCGGCCTCGGCCAGGGCGGCGCGCAGTTCCAGGGCGAAGGGCACGGCGGGGCCGGGCTCGTCGAACAGGTGGGGGGCGCCGCGTCGCCGGCGCGCGGGCCGTCGAGCACCCGGTAGACGGCGCCCAGAGGCCCGTCCTGCCCGTCGTGCCCGTCCTTGCGGCGCAGGACGAAGCCGTGGTCCGCGGGCAGCCGCTCGGCCACCGCCGCCGTGATCGCGATCTCGCCGCCCTCGGTGTGGTTCTCCGCGAGGCGCTCGATCGCGTCGGCCTCGGCGCCGTACAGGCCGCCGTCCAGGTCGTAGTAGTCGCCGTGGTGGACGCCGATGCCGATGCGGATCCGGCAGGTGCGCCCGATCTCGTCCTGGGCCCGCAGCAGCGCCGACAGCAGCGTCCCCGCGCCGGTGGAGGCGGGATGGAACATCTGCGCGTTGTCGGCCGCCCAGACGCCCACGGCCCGGCCGCCCGCGCCGGTCCCGTACGCGTGCAGGACGCGTTTCGGGCCGTCGATGAGCGCCAGCACCTCCAGCAGGCCGAGGCTGCGGCTCAATTTGGTCAGCCCGGCCGAGTCGGACACCACGCTGTATCCGGTCGTGACGTACGCGCCGAGCAGGCGCCGGGCGTCGGCGGCGGTACGGCCGCTCGCCCGCCACTGCTCCACGAGCGTGAGCGGCAGGCCGGGGGCCGCGTCCCTGGCGAGGTCGAAGGCGCCCGGATCGTGCCGGGCGGGGAGATCGGTGGACACGCGCGCACGCTAACTCACCCACCGTGTCGGTTCGGGAACTTCAGGTGACGAAGCTGGGGTCTCAGCGCAGGCGGGGGTCGAGGGCGTCGCGCACCACGTCGCCGAGCATGAGGAAGCTCAGCACGGTCGCGGTGAGGAACAGCGCGGGGAAGACCAGCAGGTGGGGGTGCTCGGCGAAGAACGTCTGGGCGATGTTCAGCTGCAGGCCCCACGACACGTCGGGGTACTGCAGGCCGACGCCGAGATAGTCGAGGGTCGCCTCCCCCGCGATGACGTTCCCGACGTTGAGCATGGCCACCACGATGACCGGCGCGACGGAGTTGGGCAGGATGTGCCGCACCATGAGCCTGCGGTCGCTCGCGCCCAGCATGCGGGCCGCGGCGACGAAGTCCATGTCCTTGACGGCGATCACCTGACCGCGCATCAGCCGGGTCATGGTCGTCCAGCCGAGCAGCACGAGGACCAGCGTCATCGCCCATATCCCGTGGTCGGGGAAGGCGACCAGCACGACGGTCGCGCCCAGCACGAACGGGATGCCGAAGAACACGTCGGTGAGCCGGGAGATGAGCGCGTCGGCGATGCCCCCGTAGTAGCCGCCCACCAGCCCCAGCACGATGGAGATCACCATGGCGAAGACGGTGACCGAGACGCCGACCACGATGGACGCCCGGGTGCCGTGCACGACCTGCGACCAGTAGTCGCAGCCCTGCAGATCGTAGCCGAACAGCGCTCCGCTCGCCGGGCCGTGCTTCGACATGCGCAGGTCGCAGGCCTCGTTGGGGCCGAGGCGGGCGAACAGCCCGGGGAAGGCCGCCATCGCCACTGCCACAAGCAGAACGACCGTGGAGAACCAGAAGACCACCCGGCCGCGCAGTTCCAGCCAGGCGTCACGCGCGAGCACGGCGGATCCTCGGGTCGAGCACGCCGTACAGCAGGTCGACGGCCAGGTTGGCGAGAATGAAGATCATGACGAGCAGGGTGACGACGCCGACGACGACGGGACCCTCCTGGAGCTGGATGGACTGGAACACCTGCTGGCCAATGCCGGGCAGGTTGAAGATGCCCTCGGTGACGACCGCCCCGGCCATGAGGTTGCCGAAGTCGACGCCGAGGTAGGTCACGACCGGGATGAGCGAGTTGCGCAGCGCGTGCAGCCCCACCACCCGCCGCCGGGACAGGCCCTTCGCGGTCGCCGTACGGACGTAGTCGGCGCGCAGGTTCTCCACGAGAGAGGTGCGGGTGAGCCTGGCCACGTACGCCAGGCCGAACGAGCCGAGGACCATGCCGGGCAACAGGTAGCTGCCCGGCCAGCCCTCCTCGGTCCCGGCTGTCGGGAACAGCCCCAGGTTGAGGCCCAGCACGATCTGGGCCGTGTACCCGACGACGAACACCGGGACCGCGATGACGAACGTGGTGCCGGCGAGGACCGCCGTGTCGGCGGCCCCGCCGCGGCGCAGCCCGGCCAGGACGCCGAGGCCGATGCCGACGACGAGCTCGAAGACCCAGGCGGTCAGCGCGAGCTGCGCGGTGACCGCCCACCGGTCCTGGAGGAGCTCGCTCACCGGCTGGCCGGTGAAGGTCTCCCCCAGGTCGCCCTGGAACACCCCGAGCATGTAGCGGCCGTACTGGACGAGCAGGGGGTCGTCCAGGTGGTAGCGGGCCCGCATGACCGCGAGCACCTGCGCGGGCACCGGCTTGTCGCCCGCGAGCGCCAGGATCGGGTCGCCCGGCAGCGCGAACACCATCGTGTAGATCAGGAAGGTGGTCGCGAAGAACACCGGGATCGCCTGGGCCAGGCGCTGCGCGGCGTACCTCACCCTCGTGTCACCCCTGCTTCACGCTGATCGTGTACAGGTTCTTGCCGTACGGGCTCACGTCGACGCCGCTGAGCCGGCTGGTGAAGCCGATCTGGTTCTGCCAGTTCCACAGCGGGATCATCGGCATCTCGGCCAGCGCGACGTCCTCGGCCTTCTGGTAGAGCGGCAGGCTCGCGTCCAGGCTGGGCGCCGAGTTCGCCTGCTTGATCAGGTCGTCGAACTCCTTGTTCTCCCAGCCCATCCGGTTGCCCGCGCCCCACATGTACTCGAGGTAGTCCTGGGGGCTCGGGTAGTCCATGACCCAGTTGTTGCGGTACGGACCGTCCTCCTTGCGCTGACGCAGGGTCGACAGGTAGTCGGCGGCCGGGATCTTGCGGAACTTGATGTCCGAGATGCCGAGGTTCTGCTTCAGCTGGTTGGCGACGGCGGTCATCCACTGCTCGTAGCTCGGGTCGGCGTTGGAGAACCACAGGGTCAGCGTGCCGCTGAAGCCGCCGGCCTTGTCGAACAGCGCCTTGGCCTTGGCCGGGTCGTACGTGCACGCCTCGCCGCAGGCGTTCTCCCGGTAGCCGGGCACCAGAGGCGCCAGCAGCGACGCCATCGGCTTGAACGCGCCGTCGTAGACCGCGTCCACGATGGCCTGCCGGTCGATGGCCATGGAGAACGCCTTGCGCAGGTCGGGGTTGGCGAACCGCTTGTCGAAGGTCGGGAAGCCCAGGTAGTCCATCGTGCCGTCGGGGGTCTGCACGAAGCGGTCGCCGAGCAGCTTCTTGGCCTCGCCCGTGCTGGCCGGCGGGACCGTCGTCATCAGGTCGACCCGGCCGGCCCGCAGGTCGGTCCACGCCGTGTCGCGGCTGGCGTAGATCTTGAAGGTGACGCCGTCCGCCTTGGGCTTGCGCTCGCCCGCGTACGAGGCGGACCGCTTGATCTTGATCTGCTTGTTGTGCTCCCAGGCGCCGTCGAGCACGAACGGCCCGTTGCCGACCGGGGCCTGGTCGAACGCCTTGAGATCGCTGAACGCCGCCTTCGGCATCGGCGCGAACGCGATGTAGGCGAGCGTGATCGGGAACTGGCTGAACGGCGCGGTGAGCGTCACCTCGAGCGTGGTGTCGTCCACCACCTTGAGGCCGCTCATCTTGTCCGTGGACGGGTCGCCCTTCTCGGGGTTGAGCTTGTCGTAGCCCTCGATGTTGGCGAAGTAGTAGTTGTTGGTCCACCCGTTCGGGCCGTAGGCGGTGGCGTTCCAGGAGTCGGCGAAGCTCTGCGCCGTGACCGGCTCGCCGTTGCTGAACTTCTGCCCCGCCTTGAACTTGATCGTCCAGACCTTCTGGTCGGTGCTGGTCACCGACTCGGCCGCCCGCATCACGGGCTTGCCGCTGGCGGCGTCGATGGAGACCGGAGTCTCGAAGAGCGCGTCCAGCACCGTGATCGAATAGTCGCTGGAGGTGTTGCCCGGAGTGAGATGATCGGGTTCGGTCAGAGCGACCGAGAACGCGTTCGCCTCCTTGCCGCCGCCCTGCGACGACGACCCTCCCCCGCACCCGCCGCTCAGCATGATGGCCGCCACAGCGAGGGCGGCCGCCCGGCTTCTCGTGACCCTCACTGGTCCTCCACCTCTCCGTCGTGTTGCGGGTGAGGGTAGGAAACGGGGCCGCCGACTGCATCGGAGACTTTACGTATTCCTTGCGCAACCTTTACCCGGCACGCTGAGCATGGAGGATCCATGGATGCAATCAGCCTCAGCGCGCGGAGCCTGCACGCCGTCGCCGAACTGGGCTTCCAGGTGGCCCGGCAGGGGGCGCACGGGGCGATGACCGCGCTGGGCGAGGTCATCCCCGTGGAGGCCTACGAGTTCGTCGCGTTCGACCCGGCGACCGGCCGGCACCGGTCGCTGGTGTCGTCGGGGTACACGCGGGTGGACGACGACGCCGCGGAGGAGTACGCCAGGCTGGACGCCTACCGGCGGGCCATGTCGCTGCGCACGCCCGTCGTCATGGGCTCCCCCGGCACCGAGCGCTACTTCCGCCGCCACCTCGAGCCGTACGGCTGGCGCGCGGGGATCACGACGCCGCTGTTCCTGACCGGCGGGCGCTACACCGGGCTGCTGCACGTCAGCTCCCGGGAGGACCTGCCGCCCGAGGCGCCCGCCGTGATCAGCGCGGTCTCCCCCGCCCTGGCCCACCTCACCGACGTGACCCGCTGCGTCATCGACCCGCTCGGCCTGCCGCCCGGCTTCCACGCCGTGGCGTACGAACGGGGCGGGCGGCGCCGCGACGTGGCCGGGTGGCCCCCGTCGGACGCGCTCGCGGCCGAGCCGGCGATGGCGGAGCTGGCCAGGGCGTTCATCGACTCTCGCGAGCTGTCGCGCCGGGGGCTGTGGCTGGACGGCACCGGCCAGTGGCGCGAGCTGCGCCTCCACCGGGCCGGCGTGGGCTTCCACGGCTCCATCCAGGGCGCGGTCATCGCCGAGCGCCCGTGCGCCCTGCCGTACGACCTGACCTCGCGGGAGATCGAGGTGCTCACCCGGGTCGCGCAGGGCGACTCCAACCCGCAGATCGCCGCCGCGCTCGTCCTGAGCGTGCGCACCGTGACCACCCATCTTGAGCACATCTTCGCCAAGCTGGGTTGCGACAGCCGTACGCGCCTGACCACAAAGGTTCTCGCCGAGGGGCTGTGCCGGCTCGACATACCCTGACATCCCGTAATGATCGCCCTCGCGGGACGCGCCGAGGCCGGGTCCGACATTATTGGCGCATGTCGGTTCACGAGCGTCGGCGGCTCCCCACGGGCCTGGAGCTGCTGTTCGGCGACGGCGGCGACGGCCGGGTGCTGTCCGTCGACCTGCCGTCCGGGTCCCTCGTGTGGCCGGACCCCGACTACGACAAGCTGCGCACCCACCACCGTCCCTCGTTCTGGCTGAGCGACGAGCCGGTGCCAGCCGGGCTGTGGGCCCGGCTGCGCGCCGAGCACCCCCGGTCGGGCCTGTGGCCGGTGCTGCTGGAGGACGGCGTGCAGCCCTGGTCGGCCGGGCAGATCGCGCCGGACTCCCCCGGCCAGATCGACTACTACAGCGCGGCCGGGTTCATGGCCGAGGCGTGGCAGGACCTGCTGCTGGGCCACGAGGCGTACCTCGCGCCGTTCGGGGCCGAGTGCCCGGGGATCGCGCCGCCCGCCGCGCTCGTGGCCGACCCCGACGTGGTCGCCGACTGGTACGCGGACGTGGTGGCCGAGCGGATGACGCCGCTGGGGCTCGCGGCGGTGAACCGCGGCGCCGACGCCATGGTCGCCATGGGCTGGCAGGGGGCGCTGCACCACAACGAGTGGACCGTGCCGCTGGCGGCCGTCGTGCGCAGCTGGGAGGAGCGGTTCGGGGCGCGCGTGGTCGGCATGGGGTTCAACACGCTGGAACTCAGCGTCGCCGCGCCGCCCGCCACCCCCGCGCACGCGCTGCACGTGGCGGCCGAGCACTGGACCTTCTGCCCGGACAGCATTCTGCAGGGCCCGGGCACGCTGGCCGACTACGCCGAACAGATCGTGGGCCAGAATGCCTGGTCGTTCTGGTGGGATTGACGCGATAATTACCGGCGGATCGATGGTGAGTGAGGGAGGCGGTTTGGGCGGCACGGAGCTGGGCGGGGGCGAACGGCCCGCCAAGGTGGCGGGTCTCGACACCGGCACCGCGAACATCGCCCGGATGAGCGACTACCTGCTCGGGGGCAAGGACAACTTCGCCGCCGACCGAAAGTTCGCCGAGCGGTTGATGTCCATCGCGCCCGAGGTCAAGACGATGGCCGTGGACACCCGCGAGTTCCTGGAACGGGTGGTGCGCTTCCTCATCGACCAGGGCGTGCGGCAGTTCCTCAACGTGGCGTCCGGGCTGCCGACCCGGCGCAACACCCACGAGGTCGCCCAGGAGCTCGCGCCCGACGCCCGCGTGGTGTACGTCGACGACGACCCCGTGGTGCTCAACCACGCGCGGGCCATGCTCGCCCGCAACCCCGGCACCGGGGTGGTGGACGGCTCGATCCTGCGCCCGGCGGAGATGCTGGCCGACCCCGAGATGCTCCGGCTCATCGACTTCGGGCAGCCGGTCGGGGTGCTGATCCCGGCCCGGCTGCAGTACCTCCCCGACGCCGTCGAGCCGTACAAGTGCGTGGCCCACGTGCGCGACCACCTGGCCCCGGGCAGCTACCTGGCCGTCGGTCACGCCGTCTTCGACAGCCGTCCCGAGCTGGCCCGGCCGATCGTCGAGTTGTTCCGGCAGATCGTGCCGCAGGCCGACGACGCGCCGAGGGACCGGGAGAAGGTGCTGCGCTTCTTCGACGGCACCGAACTCGTCGACCCCGGCCTCGTCTACATCCGCCAGTGGCGGCCGGAGGCCCCGCAGAGCACCGGGCAGGCCCAGCGGGTGTGGATCGTCGGCGGCGTCGGCCGGGTGATTTGACGACCTACCGGACGAGTACGCACGAAGGGGTGCCGACGGCCAGCGCCTGATCGGCCGGCTCGGGCAGCCCGTCCTTGAGCGCCAGCACGGTGACCGAATCGGACCGCTGGTTGGCGACGTAGAGGCGGTCGCCGTCGATCGCGAAGTGGCGCGGCCAGCTTCCGCCCGACGGCACTTCGGTCACCATCGTGAGGCGCGGCCCGTCCACCTCGAAGACGGACAGGGTGTCCGGCCCCCGGTTGGCGACGTACAGGTGGCGGCCGTCGGCCGACAGCGCGATGTGGGAGGGCAGGTTCTCCCCGGTGGCGCCGCTCGCCCGCACCACGCCCGCCTCCCGCCACTCGGCGTCGTAGACGCGCACGGAGCCGTCGAGCTCGCCGGTGACGTACCAGTGGCCTTCGTGGTGCAGGAAGTGCCGGGGGCCGCTGCCGGAGGCCAGCCGTACGGGGCCGTCCGGGTGCGGGCGCATGCCGGGCAGGAAGCGGCGCATCTCGTCGGTGCCGAGGTCGGTCACGTACAGCACGCCGTCGGGGCCGAAGACCGCCTGGTGCGCGTGCGGGCCCTCCTGCCGGTCCGGGTGGGGGCCGCGGCCCTCGTGCCGGAACGTCAGCGGACCGGGCTCGGGCATCCCGTCCTCGCCCAGCCGGTAGGCCGTGACGGTCCCGTCACCGTAGTTGGCGATCGCCAGCCACCGGCCCTCCGGGTCGAGCGCCAGGTGGCACGGCAGCGAGCCGCCGCTGGAGTGCTCGGCCAGCAGCCGGGGGGCGGGGTCGTCGGCGAAGACCGCGAGACCGCCGTCCCCGGCGCGTTCGAGCACGGCGTACAGCAGCGGCAGCCGGGGGTGGGCGACGACGAACGACGGCCCGGACGCGGGCGTCTCGGCCACCGCCTCCAGCCGCCCGTCCGCGTGCGCCCGGGCCACCGTCAGGCCGGGGCCCGACCCCTCCGTGTCGGGGGTGTATCCGCCGATCACTAGACCGGGTCGGGACATCAGCCCTCCAAAGGATCAAATCATCGGGATATCGCATGGTATCGGCCATACCGGGTGAACGACCGCGACCGGGCAGGAGGCGCGCCGCAGCAGGCCCTGCCCGACCGAACCGAGCGGCCTGGCCCGAGCGCCGTGGCTTCCGGTGCCGTGGGCGCCCAGCACCAGCAGCCACGCCTCCCGGGCGCACGCCGCGAGGGCGGGCAGCGGCGGCGCATCGACGACCCTGGTCTGGATCCTGGGCCGGCCGCGGCAGCGCGCCCGCCACGGCTCGACGATCCGTGCCAGCGCCCGCTCGCCCTCCGGCTCACGCCCTCTCGTGGCGTACACGGCGGTCAGCGGCAGCGACCTGCCGCGGGCGACCTCCACGGCGAAGCGCAGGGCGGAGTCCGCCTCGGGACCGGCCGGCCGCGCCGCGTCGATCCCCACCATCACCCCGCCGGAGGGCGGCCCGGACGCCGGCGCGCCGACCACGACGACCGGGCACGCGGCGTGCGCCGCCGCGTACGCGCTGACCGAGCCGCGCAGCAGCCCGGCCAGCCCACGCACGCTCCGGTGGCCCAGGACCAGCATCGCCGCGTTCCGGCTGAGGCCGACCAGGACGTCCTTGGGGTCTCCCCGCACGAGCACGGGACGGATCTCCCGGCCCGGCAGCAGGCGTTCGGCCAGCCGTACTCCCTCGGACAGCCGCAGCCCCGCCAGGCGGCGCTCCTCGGCGGCGACGGCCTCGACGCGCTCCGGGTCGGGACCGTCCCACACCTGGCACACCGTCATGCCCGCACGGTGCCGGACCCGGCACTCCGCCGCGGCCCACTCGATCGCGGCCCGGCTCTGCCATGTGCCGTCGTAGGCGACCACGATCTCCTGCTTCATCTCACTCACGCGGCCCGCGCCGCGTGCGCAGAGCGCATCCCATGCCACCAGCAGAGCACACCGGCCCGCGGGACCTTCGGCCCGCCCGCGGCTTAGCGTAGAGACATGATTCGGGTGTTCC
>NZ_BOOF01000070.1 GCF_016863095.1 Microbispora siamensis
ATGGGCCCACACCAGCACCCTCACCACCAACCTGACCTCGGTGGACCACGCGCGGATCAAGCGGACCGGGCTCAGCCCGCTCAGCGCCGCGCACGCACTCGCCCTGTTCGACGCCGTCGCCTTCCGCGACCCGGGCCTGCCCCTGGTCGTCCCTGCCGCCCTCACGGCCACGGCCGAGACCCCGCCGCCGCTGCTGCGCGGGCTCGTACGGCAGGCCCGCCCCGCCGTACGCGGCGCGGCGGCCGGAGGACCATCCCTCGCCGCCCGGCTCGCCGGGCTCACTCCGGACCAGCGGACCGAGGCCCTGCTCGACCTGGTCCGCACCGAAGTCGCCACCGTCCTCACCCACCCCAACCCCACCGCCATCCCCGCCGACCGACCCCTCATCGAACTCGGCCTCGACTCCCTCACCGCCGTCGAACTGCGCAACCGCCTCACCACCACAATCACACTCCGCCTCCCCGCCACCCTCACCTTCGACCACCCCACCCCCCAAGCCATCGCGGCGTACCTCGACCGGGAGCTGCCCGGTCCGGCGAGCGGCCCGGCCGGACCGGCCCGCCGTACGGACGCGGGGTCCGGCGGGGGTCTGGCCGCCCTGCACCGGCGGATGCACGAGACGGGCAAGCACGACGAGGCGGCACAGCTCCTGGTGGCGGCGTCGCACGCGCGGAGCCACTTCGGCGCGCAGGACCGGGACCGGTACGCGCTGCCGCCGGTGAGGCTGGCGACGGGACCTGGCCGGGTCTCCGTGGTCTGCTTCCCCGCGCTCAGCGCCATCTCCGGGCCGCACGAGTACTCCCGGTTCGGCCAGGCGTTCCGCGACGACCGGAACGTGTACGTGGTGCCGTCGCCGGGATTCACCGACGGGGAGGACGACGCGCTGCCCGACTCGCTGGAGACGCTGATCCACATGAACGTCGAGGGCCTGCGCGAGTGCGTGGGCGACGAGCCGTTCGTCGTCGTGGGCCGCTCCATGGGCGGCTGCGTGGCGCACGCCGTCACGGTGGCCCTGGAGGAGCAGGGCCTGCGGCCGGCCGGGCTGGCGCTGATCGACAGCTACCCGATCGACGCCTCCGCCCAGGACGGCATGGACTGGTGGCAGGGCGCGATGATCGGCGGCATGCTCGAACGCATCGACCGGTTCGACATGACGCTCCACGACACGAGGCTGACGACGATGGGCGTCTACAACCGGTTGTTCATCGGCTGGCAGCCGAAGCCGGTCGACACCCCGATCCTGCTGCTGCGTGCCGTCGAGCCGCTGCGCGGCACCACGATCGAGGCGGACGACCCGGCCCGCTGGCAGGCGTACTGGCCGGTGCCCCACGAGGCCGTGGACATCCCTGGCGACCACTTCACCACGCTGGAGGAGCACGCGGGCACGACCGCGGAGGCGATCCGCGCCTGGATCGGCACGCTCCGGATCGAGGAGCCCGAGGAGACCGAGGAGACCGCAGCGTGACACGGCCTGCGGCCGTCGTCACCGGCGCGGCGGCGGGCATCGGGCGGGCGGTCGCGGAGCTGTTCGCCGAGCGCGGCTACGGCGTGGTCGCGGTCGACCTCGCCGAGCCGCCGCTCGCCCACCTCGCACGGAACCCCGGGATCGTGCCGCTGGCCGGGGACGTGGCGGAAGAGGCCGTCAACGAGGCGGCCGTCCGCCTCGCGCTCGACCGCTTCGGGAGCCTCGACACAGTGGTGCTCAACGCGGGCGTCGGCGGCACGCCTCCCCTGGAGGCTCCCGGCGCGGTGGAGGGGGAACCTCCATCGACTACGCCGCCCACGGTGTCCGGATCAACGCCGTCGCGCCCGGACTCACCGACACCCCGCGTACGGCGGTGCACCACGACGACCCGGGCCTGGTGGCCGAGCTGACCAGGCGCATCCCGATGGGCCGCTGGGCACGGCCCCGGGAGCAGGCCGAGGCCATCTGGTTCCTCGCCTCGCCGGCCGCGTCCTACATCACCGGAGTGACCCTGCCGGTGGACGGCGGGCTGACCGCGAGCACCGGTTTGCTGCCGCCGCCCCACCGACCTGACGCGCTCCAGCGCCGGGTCAGATGAGAGCCGAGGCCAGGGTTCGCCACCGGCTCAGGGGAAGGGCGCGACAAACGGCGTCGAGGTAGTCGCGCAATACAAGGAGCATCGCTCCGGCTCCGCGACGGGTGTGCCCGGCGGCCGCGGACATCGCAGGCCCGTCTCGCGGCCATCGAGCCGCTGGGCCCGCCGAGCCGGTCCGCGCCGCCCGCGGCGGCGTGAAAGTTTCCGGTCGTCCGGGGGCGGCGGGCGGCCGGTGCCGAGGTCACTCCGGGTGGACCGGCAGTCGGGGTGAGCCGGGCATTGCCCGGGGCCACGGACCATGGCTATGGTCCGGAGGCGCCCGAAGCCGGACGCCGGCGTTACGTCCCCCGCGGGCCGTGTGATGCCACAGCTTCTCCCCTCGACGCGGCATCCCGGGCCGGGGCGGTGTGGCGGCGGCGACCGTGACCCCGCCCCTTCCACCCCGATGAGGCGCCCATGAGACGAATGCTCGCGTGGTTCACGGCGCTCGGCACGGCCGTTCTGACGATGGCCGGGCTGTTCACGCCCACTCCCGGGTTCGCCGCAGCCGCGACGCTACGTCCCGGCGTCCTGTGGTACGACACGGCGGGCAACCGGCTGCAGGCGCACGGCGCCGGCGTGTTCAAGGTCGGTTCGACCTACTACATGGTCGGCGAGGACAAGACCGCCGGAGCCACGTTCACGGCGGTCGCCTGCTACTCCTCCACCGACCTGGCCACCTGGACCCGGGTGGGCAACGCACTGAGCCGGCAGAGCAGCGGCGACCTCGCCGCCGGGCGCATCGTGGAGCGGCCGAAGGTGCTCTACAACTCCGCGACCGGCCAGTACGTCATGTGGGTGCACATCGACAACTCGTCCTACAGCGACGCGCGGGCCGGGGTGGCCACCAGCCCGACGCCGTGCGGGCCGTACACCTACCGCGGCTCCTCGCGTCCGCTCGGGTACGAGAGCCGGGATCTGGGTCTGTTCAAGGACGACGACGGCACCGCGTATCTGCTGACCGAGGATCGCAGCCACGGCCTGCGCATCGATCGGCTCTCGAGCGACTACACCCAGGCCGTGAGCTCGATCGCGGTGCTCGCCGACCTGGAGTCCCCGGCGATGGTCAAGGTGAACGGACGGTACTTCCTGTTCGCCTCGCACCTGACGGGCTGGTCCACCAACGACAACGTCTACGCCACCGCGAGTTCCCTGTCCGGGCCGTGGAGCGGATTCACCACCTTCGCCCCCGCCGGCAGTCGCACGTTCGACTCCCAGACCTCCTCCGTGGTGCCCGTCTCGGGTTCGTCGGGCACCACGTACCTCTACATCGGCGACCGTTGGAACCCCAGCGACCTCAACAGCTCCACCCCCGTCTGGCTGCCGCTGACGATCAGCGGCGCCACCGCGTCGATGAGCGCGTTCTACGACTCCTGGACCATCGACACGGCCACCGGCACGTGGGCCGCCCCGCCGGCCCCGCAGAGCTTCACGCTCGTCGGCGGCCAGTCGGGCCGCTGCCTCGACGTCGCCGGCGGCGCCCCCGCCAACGGCTCGACCGCCCAGATCTACGACTGCAACGGCGGCGCGGGCCAGAAGTGGTCCCTCACCTCCTCGGGCGAACTGCGCACGTTCGGCGCCACCAAGTGCCTCGACGTGTTCGACCAGAAGACCACGGCCGGCGCCACGGTGGGCATCTGGGACTGCAACGGCGGCGCCAACCAGAAGTGGACACTCAATTCCACCGGCACCATCGTCGGCGTCCAGTCGGGCTTGTGCCTGGACGTGAACGGCAACCAGACGGCCAACGGCGCCAAGGTGCAGATCTGGACCTGCAACGGCGGCGCGAACCAGAGGTGGACCCGCGCCTGAGGCCCGGCCGCCGTCTGCCCGCCGGCCGGGCGCGGGACGCTCGCGCGTGCCGTCTGGAGCGCTCGATCAAAGGGATCAGCAGGCGCATGCTCACCCTCACGTTGCGCAAGCTGGAGCGGGACGGCTTGCTCACACGCACCGTCCACCCGGTCGTTCCGCCCATGGTCGAGTACACGTTGACGGAGATGGCCCAGGAACTCCACAAGTCGCTGCTGGAGCTCACCGACTGGGCCAATCGACACGGCGACGCGGTCGCCGCCGCCCAGGCCGACTATGACCGCGAACACAACTGCTGACGGTGACGCGCCGCGGCCGCTGACGCCTTCCTTACCACTCAGCCCGCGCACGTTCACACGACCATCCGGCCGAGCACACCTCCGGTGGCCGCCATCGGCCCGCGGTCCACGAGAACAGGAGACAGTCGTGTCCGGCTTGGACGCGTTCCCCGTCCGCGGGGAGAAGGGAGCGCCCGCACCCCCCTTCTCACCGCGACGTCACGCGTCAGGCGGTGAGCTGCTGCACGATGCCCAGCCGGTCGGGGAGGACCTCGTACTCGACGATCCGCCCGGCGCGGAACCGGATCGTGCTGATGCTCTGGCCGGTGAAGCGGCGGCCGCTCGGCGGAGCGCCGAACACCTCGCCGCGCTGGACCCCCTCGATGGTCCAGTAGACGACGACCCGGTCGCCCTCGGCGACGGTGTCCGTCACAGTCGCGGTCACGCCCTCGACCGCCGAGCGCAGCCAGGTGATGTGCTGCACGAACCCGGCACGCCCCAGGTTGCCCCCGGCGGGCCCGGCCGCGTCCGACGCGTCGTCGGCGACGATCTCGTCGAGGACGTCGAGCCGGCCCTGCGAGACGACCTCCTCGTAGAAGCGTCTGGCCACCGCGCGGTTGATCTCCGTGGTGCTCGTCTCCGTCGTGCTCATGAACGGTCTCCTTCTCTGTGCGAGGGTCACCGGCGTACGGCCGGCAGCGGGAGGATTCCGAGGCTCGCGTCGAGGCCGCCGTCGACGACCAGCGTGGTCCCGGTGACGTACGAGGCGGCGGGCGAGGTGAGGAACCAGACGGCCTCGGCCTGCTCGCGGGGCTCGGCGAACCGCTGAAGCGGCACGCGGCGCTCGATCTCGGCGGTGAGCACCGGGTCCTGGCGGACGCCGGCGTTGATCCGCGTCCAGGTGAGCCCGGGGGCGAGAGCGTTGACCCGGATGCCGTCGGGCGCGTGGTCGATGGCCGCGGCACGGACGAGATTGATCACCGCGCCCTTCGAGGCGTTGTAGGCCCAGTTGCCGGGGTCGGCGCGCAGGCCGGCGACGGAGGCGGTGACGACGATCGCGCCGCCGCCCGCCGCCCGGAGCGCGGGCGCGGCGGCCCGGATGCCCAGGATCGGCCCCCGGAGGTTGACGGCGAGGATGCGGTCGGCGGCCTCCACCGCGCCGGGCGACTCCCAGGGCCGCGTGCCGCCGATGCCGGCGTTGAGCACGACCGCGTCGAGCCGGCCGAACTCCCGCTCCGCCAGCGCGACCGCGGCCACGTTGGTCTCCTCCAGGGACACGTCGCCGGCCAGCGTCACCACGCGGTCGAGCGTGGCGAGCTCCTTGAGCGCGTGCTCGTCGTGGTCCACGGCGAGCACGGCGACGCCGCGCTCGGCGTACAGCTCGGCGGTCGCCCGGCCGATGCCCGAGCCCGCGCCGGTCACGAGGACGGCGCGCGGGCCGGTGGTGGGTGAGGTCATGGGAGGCCCTCCAGATTCATAGCGGGTGCGGCTCGTCCCGCCGTCCGCCCCACGTCGATCCTCGGGACGGCGGCGAGCAGTTCGGCGGTGTAGGCGGCACGCGGGGCGCGGAAGACGTCCGCGACGTCGCCGGTCTCGACCAGGGCCCCGTCCTTCATCACCGCCACCCGGTCGCAGACCTGGCGGACGACGCCCAGGTCGTGGGAGATGAACAGCAGCGCCACCCCGGCCTCGCGCCGCAGCCGGGCGAGCAGGGCCAGGATCTGCGCCTGGACGGTGACGTCGAGCGCCGAGACCGGTTCGTCGCAGACGATCACCTCAGGTCCCGGGGCGAGCGCCCGCGCGATCGCCACCCGCTGGCGCTGGCCGCCGCTCAACTGGGCGGGGCGCCGGTCCAGCAGGGCGTCGTCCAGCCCGACCTCGGCGAGCAGCCCGGCGACCCGGTCGCGCCGCAGGCGGCGCGGCATCCTTCCCGGCACCGCCTCCCCGACGACCCGCTCGACCGTGAACCGGGGGTCGAAGGAGCTGAGCGGGTCCTGGTCGACGAGCTGGATGCGAGAGCGGCGGGCGCGCCGGGCGCGCTCCCGCGGCGCGCTCCACGCCTCGCCGTCGAGCAGCACGGTCCCGGCGTCGGGGGCGATCTCGGCGAGCACGATCCGGGCGGTGGTGCTCTTGCCCGACCCCGACTCGCCGACCAGGCCCAGCGCCTCGCCCGCGCGCAGGTCGAACGAGACGTCGTCCACCGCCGTACGCCACGAGCCGCCCGGGGAGCGGTACCGCTTGGTTATCCCCCGCACCGAGACGACCGCGTGGTCCTTCACCCGGGGCGGCGCCGCCGCACCGGAAGCAGGTGCGGGCCGTTCCCGGCCCGCGTGGAAGCAGCGGACCTCCCGGCCCGGCCCGTACGGCACGGGCGGCGGCGGCTCGGCACGGCAGCGGTCGTCGGCCAGCGCGCAGCGCGGCGCGTACGGGCAGCCGCCGGCGGCGGGAGGGCCGGTGCGGGCGAGGGGCAGCTCCCGCGCCGGACCGTCCACGGCGGGCACGGCGGCCAGCAGGTCGGCGGTGTAGGGGTGGGCGGGAGCCCGCAGCAGCGCGTCCGCCGGTCCCCGTTCCACGACGAGCCCCGCGTAGAGGACGGCGACGTGGTCGGCGAGCCTGGCCACGACCGCCAGGTCGTGGCTGATGAGCAGCACCGCCGTGCCCGCCCGCGCGCGTGCCCTGAGCAGGTCGAGCACCTGCGCCTGCACGGTGACGTCGAGGGCCGTGGTGGGCTCGTCGGCGATCAGCAGCGACGGCCGGGCGGCGATCGCGGAGGCGATCAGCGCCCGCTGCCGCAGCCCGCCGGACAGCTCGTGCGGATACTGCAGGAACCGCACGTCGGGGTCGGGCACGCCCGCCTCCGCGAGCAGCCCGATCACCTGGTCGTCGAGGTCGTCGCGGCCCGCCAGGCCGTGCACCTCCAGCGCCTCCGCCACCTCGTGCCCGACCCGGCGGAGCGGGTCGAGCGAGGTCAGCGCGTCCTGCAGCACGTAGCCGATGCGACGCCCGCGCAGCCTCCGCCACTCGCGGCCGCTCAGCCGGCGCAGGTCGCGCCCCTCGAAGGACAGCGTCCGCGCCCGCACCCGCGCGCCCGCGCCGGCGAGACCGAGCAGCGCCCGGGCGGTGACGCTCTTGCCCGAGCCCGACTCGCCCACGACCGCGAGGCACTCCCCCGCGCGCAGGGACAGGTCGACGTCGCGTACGGCCCGCACCACGCCGCGCCGGGTGGCGAAGTCCACCGACAGCCCGGCGACCTCCAGCAGGGGTGGCTCGGTCATCCGGCCTCCCGCCCTTCGTAGCGGGCCTGCAGGGCCCGCCCCACGACGGTGGCGGACATGACGGTCAGCGTGATGGCGGCCCCCGGGAACAGGGCCAGGGTCCAGCTCGCGTCGAGGTAGTCGCGCGCCTGCGCGAGCATCGCCCCCCACTCGGGGGCGGGCGGCTGCGGACCGAGCCCGAGGAAGCTCAGCGAGGCCCCGGCGATGAGCGCGGTGCCCACGTTGATCGTGGCCAGGATCAGCAGCGGCGCGACGACGTTGGGCGCGATGTGCCGCAGCAGGATCCTCGCCGGCGTCAGCCCCAGGTTGACCGCCGCCCGCACGTACGCCGAGCCGCGCACCACGAGCGCCTGCGCGCGGACGACGCGGGCGAAGCCCGGCGCGAGCGCCACGGTGATGGCCAGGACGGCGTTGCGCGTGCCCGGCCCGAGGACGGCCACGACGAGCAGGGCCATCAGGATGGCCGGGAACGACAGCAGCACGTCGGCCAGCCGCATGGCCGCCTCGCCCACGAGGCGGCCGCCCAGCGCCGCCAGCAGGCCCCAGGCGGAGCCCGCGAGCCCGGCCAGCAGGGTCGAGCCGACGCCGACCAGCAGTGACGGCCGGGCGCCGAAGACCAGCCGGGCCAGCACGTCGCGGCCGAGCTGGTCGGTGCCGAGCGGGTGTCCCGCCATCGGGCCGCGCAGCGCGAGGGCCGGGTTCACCTGGTCGGGGCCGTGGGCGAACAGGCCGGGGGCGAGGGCGGCGAGGCAGACGAGCGCGAAGAACGCGGCGGCCAGCGCCACGCCGGCCTGCGCGGCTCCCACCCGCAGGCGCGGGAGCGCCGCCACGCCGTACGAGCCCGGGGCGGTCATGCGGCGGCCTCCCGGACGCGGGGGTCGACCAGCCCGTAGAGCAGGTCGAGCCCGATGTTGATCAGCGAGAACGTGAGCGCGGAGAGCACGACCACGCCCGTCACGACCGGGAAGTCCCGGCCGCGCACCGCCGCCACCACGACGTGGCCGAGGCCCTGGCGGGCGAAGACGGTCTCCACGACGACGGTCCCGGCGAGGAGCTCGCCGAGCACCCAGCCGGAGAGCGTGAGCACCGGCAGCGCGGCGTGCCGCAGCGCGTGGCGCGCGCGGATGCGGTTCTCGGTGGCGCCCCTCGACCTGGCGGTCAGGGCGAACGGCTGGTCGAGGGCGCGTTCGAGCCCCTCCCTGGTGACCTGGGCCAGCACGCCGGCGATGGGCAGCGCGAGCGCCGCGCACGGAAGCACCAGCGCGGCGGCTCCCTCGTCGCCGAGCACGGGGAACCAGCGCAGGCGGAAGGAGAAGGCGGCCAGCAGCAGGATGCCGATCCAGAAGTTCGGCGTCGAGATCGAGCAGAACTCCAGGACCCGGGAGATCGCCCGTACGCGCGGCCTGCCCGCCGTGAGCAGGGCCAGCGCGACCGCGAGGCAGAAGCCGAGGACGGCCGCCCCCGCCGCGAGCGACAGGGTGGGGCCGAGTTGCTCGCCGATCACGCTGCTCACCGGCCGGCCGAGCTGGTAGGAGCCGCCGAGGTCGGCACGCAGGAGGCGGCCGAGGAACAGGACGTACTGCACACCGACCGGCTCCCGCAGGCCGTACTGGTCGCGGATGGCGTCGAGCACCTCGGGAGTGGCGTTGGCCTGGACCCCGCCCGCGATGATCCGGGCGGGGTCGCCCGGCACCAGCCGCATGCCGGCGAAGGCCAGCGTCGCGGCGCCCCACAGCACGAACAGGGTCAGCGCCAGCCTGCGGGTCAGCCGGAGGGCCAGCGGAGCCACCGGGATCAGGCCTCCAGCCAGGCGCCGTGGAAGACCGGGTAGGTCTGGGCGTCGAAGGCGACGCCGCGCACCTTCGCCGAGAAGGCGGTGAGCTGCACGGGAGTGTAGAGCGGCAGCACGTACGCCTGCCGGAGCACCTCGTGCTGCACGGCGGCGTAATCCGTGGCCGCCGTGGCCGGGTCGGAGGTCTCCGCCGCCTGCTCCACCCATGTGTCGATCTGCGGCGAGTCCACCAGCGCGACGTTGCCGCCGGCCTTGGCGTAGGTGTTGCCCGAGGCGAACGCGAAGCGCAGCACGTCGGGCGTGGGCCGGGCGAAGCTCACGTCCACCAGGTCGTAGCCGCCCCCAACGAGGTACTTGCCGACGAAGGCCCCGGTGTCCACGGCCGGCCGTTCGATCTTGATGCCGACGAGCTTGGCCTGCGCCTGGATGCCCTCGGCGAGCACGTCGCGCTGCTCCTTGTTGCCCTCCGCCCAGTAGGGCCAGACGAGGGTGAGGGTCTTGCCGTCCTTGACGCGGTAGCCGTCGGCGTCCGTCTTCGTCCAGCCCGCCTCGTCGAGCAGCCGCCTCGCCTCGTCCGGGTCGTACGACGCCAGTTCGCTCTCGGCCGTCGGGTCGTAGGCCGCGGTGGTGCGGCTGAGCGGATTGCGCGCGACCGGGAAATGGCCGAAATAAATGTTGCGCACGAGTTCCTCGACGTTCACGGCGGCCGACAGGGCGCGCCGCACCCGCACGTCCCGCAGCGGCCCGCGAGTCTGGTTCAGATAGAGGTTGTAATTCAGGCCCGGCGTCTCCTGGGAATTCAGCGTGAAACCGCTGAGGGACCGCAGCTTTCCCGCGTTCACCGGGGGGACGCCGGCGATCGCCTGCACCTGCCCGCTGGTGAGGGCGCCCCACCGGGTGGCGTCCTCGGGGACGAACTCGAACACCAGGGTGTCGAGGTAGGCCGCTCCCTGGTGGGACGCGCCGGCGGGCGGCGAGGCATAACCGGCGTTCTTGCGCAGCGTGACGCGCTTGTCCTTCTCCCAGGAGACGTAGGAGAACGGTCCGGTGCCGACCGGCCGGTAGTCCGCGACGGGCTTCGCGAGCGCCGCCGGACTCTGGATGCCCAGGTACGGCACCGACAGCGCCTGCAGGAACGGGGTGAACGGCCGCTTCAGCGTCACCTCGACGACGTGGTCGCTCACCACCCGCGACTTCTCGTACGGCGCGATCAGCGAGGCGGCGTAGGCGGACTTGGTCGCCGGGTCCACGACGTGGTCGAGGCTCGCCTTCACGGCCTCGGCGGTGAACGGAGTGCCGTCGTGGAAGGTGACGCCCTCCCTGAGCGTGAACGTGTAGGTCTTCCCGTCGCCGGACACGGTCCACTTGGTGGCGAGCCAGGGCCCGAAGGTGTCCGGGCCGGTCTGCGCGACCAGCGAGTCGAAGACGTTGCGGTCGATCAGGCCGGTCACCGCGGTGGCCGCGACGGCCGGGTCGAGCGACACCTGCGTGCCGGCCAGGGCGTAGGTGAGGGTGCCGCCGGCCACCGGGCCTCCGCCCGCGGCCCGGCCGGCCGGCCGCTCGTCCCCGCCGCCTGCCGAGACGACCAAGACCACGGCGGCGACGGCGATCACCGCCAGGATCGCCCCCAGGACGGCCGGGCGTCTGGAGCGCAGGCTGCGCCTCTTCCTGACCGGCCCGTCGTCGACGCGGGTGGCGGTGTCGTCGCTCAGTGACATCGGTGGAACCTTCTCTGTCGCGCGATGGGCACAAGGGGACACCACGGGGAAACGGGCATGCGGAAGCGAACCCGGAGACCCGGAAAACAACCGTCAGCGAAATTCGAATTTCCGAGCGGCGGCTAGATCACACCATATCCGAGCGGGCCGGTCAATATGAAAGCACCATTATCGCGGCCGATTGTTCTCGCCGATCGATATCAATTCGAATTTCCAATGGAAACCTGTTCGGAACGCGATCCGGAGAAACGCGCGACGGACGAGAAGAACGTGTCGAGGGCATCGCCCGCCCGCGCCTCGATCGCCGGGTCCAGCCCCTGCCGGCTCACCAGGCGCAGCCCGACGGCCTCCTGCCGGGGAAGCGGCGCGATCTCCTCCAGGCCGTCCGGGACGCCGTACGCGGTGGGCAGCAGGGCGAGGCCGAGGCGCGCGCGGGCCGCCGCCAGCACGCCTTCGAGGTTGGTGGCCTCCGTCGTGATGCGTACGGACCAGCCGAGACGTTCCAGCACGCGTACGGCCTGCGCACGCAGGGAGCACGGCTCCTGGAAGGCGACCAGCGGCACCGGCCGGTCCGGCGGCGGGAGGAACCAGCCCGGGGCCCCGAGCCAGCGCAGCGGCAGCGTGGCGACCTGCCTGCCCCCGACGTTCGGCACCACACCGAGGATCAGCGCCATGTCGAGCGTGCCGCGCATGGTGGCCTCCGCCAGTGTGGTGCTGCGGTCCAGCCGGAACACGACGTCCTGCGCCGGGAGCGCGGACATCAGGGCGCCCAGGAGGTCGGGCAGCGCCGCGTATCCCGCGTGCTCGACCGCGCCCACGCTCAGGGCGGCCGGACGCTCGGCGCCGAGGCGGCCCATCGCCTCGTCGTGCACGGCGAGCAGCCGCCGCGCCTCCACCAGCAGCGCCTCGCCCGCGAGCGTGAAGCGGGTCGACCGGCCGGTCCGCTCGACCAGAGGCTGCCCGATGACGCGTTCCAGCGACCGGACGTGCTGGCTCACCGTCGGCTGACTGGTCCGCAGGGCGGACGCGGCCCGCCCGAAGCCGCCGCACTCGGCGATGGCCACGAAAGTTCGCAGTTGCACGAGATCGAGCAATGCTCCCATGGCCGCATCATAGCCTAAAACCCACATTACCTACATAGAAATAGGGCTGTGAGCTTCCGGTCCCGGAGCGGCCGCGTGTGCTCACCCCGGTGCCAGCCACCAGCGGACGGCGGTGGCGGCCGTCTCCGGCGGCACCTGGTGCCCGCCGCGGAACTCCTCGTACGTCACCTCGTAACCGCTCTCCCGCAGGTCGGGGACGAGCCGTCTGCTGCACCGGTCGATCGGCAGCACCCGGTCGGAGACGCCGTGCGAGACGAAGACCCGGGGCCGGCCGTGCCGGATCATCGGCGCCATGAACCCCGGGGAGAACGCGAGCACGGCGTGGAACAGGTCGCCGTTGGCCAGGCCAAGCGACAGGGCGTAGGAGGCGCCGTCGGAGAAACCGGCCACGGCGACCCCGTCGAGTTCGACGGCCGTGTGGGAGAACACCTCCTCCAGCGCGGCGTCGATCCTGGACACGTCCGCGCCGTATCCGCCGACGATCACGTCCCAGGTGGCGGAGACGGCCTGCGGCGCGAGCAGCAGCACGCCGAGTTCCTCGGCCTGGGGCAGCAGCCACTCCAGCGCCTGCTCCGCCGCGCCGCCCGCGCCGTGCAGCACGACGGCGAGCGGGCACGGCCCGGGTCCCGGGTCGGGCGGCACGTGGAACAGGGCGCGCCCGGCGCCCAGGCGGTGCAGCCCCGGCACGAGAGGCGCGGCGTGCCGGGGCGTCACCGCGACGGGACGGGCGGACAGGCGGCCGTGTCGCACGCCCTCCTCGGGCCCCGGATGGGGCCGGCTCCGCTCCGGCGTGGCCATCGGCCTCACCCCCCGCCGAGGGGTCTACCCCTCCTGGCCGCCGGTCACCTCATTCCCGGCGGCCGGAGAGCCGGACGGCCCTCAGCCGCGGGCGGCGGCGATCACCTCCGCGACCAGGGCGGGCGAGGTGACCCTGCGGACGTACTCGGGCTGGCGCAGCTCACCGCCCATGAAGGGGTACGGGTTGCGGTGGACGGCCGGGCTGGGCTCGTCCACGAGGGCGGCAAAGTGGATCTCCCTGGCCCCGGTCGCCTCGACCACCCGGCCCACGTTGCGCCGGGTGATGCCGCCCCCGGGCATGACGACCAGGCGGTCGCCGGCCCGCCGCACCAGTTCGGCGATCAGCGGCGCGCCCTCCAGGGCCGAGCTGTCCTGGCCGGAGGTGAGCACCCGGTCGATCCCCAGGCCGGCCAGCGTCTCCAGCGCGGCGAACGGGTCGGCCGTCATGTCGAAGGCCCGGTGGAAGGTGACCGAGAGCCCGGCGGCCGCGTCGATCAGCCGCTTGGCCACCTCGGTGTCCACCTCCCCGGCCGGGGTGAGCGCGCCGATCACGACGCCCTGCGCCCCGGCGTCGCGCACCGCCGCGACGTCGCGGACCATCGCCGCGACCTCGTGCTCGTCGTAGACGAAGTCGCCGCCGCGCGGCCGGATGATCACGTGGACCCGGATCGACGAGACCGCCGCCAGCGTGGCCTCGACCGTGCCCAGGGTGGGCGTCAGGCCGCCCTCGAACAGCGCGGCGCACAGCTCCACGCGGTGTGCGCCCGCCCGCTCGGCGGCCAGCGCCCCGGCCGTGCTGTCGATGCAGATCTCGTACGTCAGGCTCATGCTCTCCCCCATTTAAAAAGCCGCGTGGATCTCGCCGACCGGGACGCCCCCGCCCAGCACCGGAACGGTCGTGAACTCGGCCGCCGCCGAGACGTCCGCGCCCGCGGCCCGCAGCGCGGCGAGCGCGATCGCGGTCGTCGCCCGGGGACCGCCGTCGATCGCCTTGACGGCCGCCGCGTGCCCGGAGGCGAGCGCCACGACCAGCACTCCCTCGGCGCCGCCCTTCACCACGGCGCCGGGCAGCGCCCGCATCAGGCGGGTGTTCACGTGGCCGGTCCCGCCGACGTACTCCGGGTGCGCCCGCATCGCGTCGGCGACCGCGCGCGGCGGCGTCCCCGGCGCGGACACGACCATCGCGCGTACGGCGCGGGCCAGGCCGCTCAGCGAGATCCCGAACAGCGGGGCGCCGCAGCCGTCGACGGCGACGTGGGCGGCCTTCTCGCCCGACAGCTCCTCCACCACCGACCTGACCCGCTCCTGCACGAGGTGGCCGGGGTCGAGGTAGGTGGCCGTGGGCGCGCCCGCGGCCACGGCGGCGGTGAGCATCGCGGCGTGCTTGCCCGAGCAGTTCATCCGCTCCCGCGACGGCCCGAGGCCCGCCCTGACCAGGGCCTGCCGGGCGGCCTCGTCCTCCGGCCAGTCGGGCGGGCAGCGCAGGTCCTCGAAGCCGAGCCCGGCCTCGCCGAGCATCTCGGCCACGAGCCGCACGTGGAAGTCCTCCCCCGTGTGGCTGCCCGCGGCGATCGCGAGCGCGGGGCCCTGCAGGTGGGCCCCGGCGAGCAGGCAGGCGAGGGCCTGGAACGGCTTGGCCGACGAGCGCGGCAGCACCGGCGCGTTCACCGGGCCGCGAGCGACGGCGACCTCGCCGCCGGCCGAGAGCGCGACGGCGCTGCCGAAGTGGACGCTCTCCACGAAGCCGGACCGCACGACCTCCGCGAGCGGGGCGTATTCAGCGAGGGACACGGGTGATCCTCCTGCCACGGGTGATCCTTCTGCCTGGGCCGCCCCCGCCCGCGACGGAGCGGTCGAGGGAACGGGCGAGCGCGGACAGCGACGCGTTGACCACGAGGTAGACCAGCGCGACGACGATGTACGTCTGGATGAGCAGGCCGTTGTAGTTGGCCAGGACCTTGCCGCTGTAGAGCAGCTCGGCGTAGCTGACGACGAAGCCGAGCGAGGTGTCCTTCAGCAGGCCGACCGACTGGCTGACGATCGAGGGCAGCACCCGGCGGGCCGCCTGCGGCAGCACGACCAGCCGCATCGACTGCCCATGGGTGAGCCCGAGGGCCAGGGCGGCCTCCCCCTGCCCCCGCTCGACCGACATGATCCCGGCCCGGAAGATCTCGGCGAACGCCGCCGCGTTGGACACGGCCAGCGGCACCACGAGCTTCCAGAACAACGGCAGGTCCAGGCCGTACCTCGGCAGCGCGAACAGCACGAGGTAGACCAGCAGCAGCGCCGGGATCGTCCGCACGGCCTCGACGTACGCGGCGGACGGCAGGCGGACCGCCCGGCGCCGCGACAGCCGTCCGAGCGCGAGGGCGATCCCGGCCGCCATCGCGAGCGCGGCGGACACGACGGCGGCCAGCGCGGTGGACCACAGCCCGCCGAGCAGGTAGCGCCACATCGGCCAGGTCGCGTACGGCTGCCAGCGCTCGGCGGCGAGCTGCCCGTTGGCGGCGAACTGGCGCACGGCCAGGGCCAGCAGGGCGAGCAGCACCAGCACGCCCGCGACGGTGGCGAGGCGGATGCGGCGGCGGGCGCGCGGGCCCGGCTCGTCGAACAGCAGGTTGCTCACCGCGCCACCGCCAGCCGCCGTTCGAGCCGCCCGGTCACGAACCCGGCGCAGGCGGCGATCGCCGCGTACGCCAGGCCCGCCCCCACGAAGATCGGGATCGGCTGCGCCTCCAGCAGGTTCACCCGGTTGGCGGCGGCGGTCAGTTCGACCACGCCCACGGCCGCCGCGAGCGAGGTGTTCATCGTGAGCGCGATGAAGATGTTGCCGATCGGCTGCACGACGGTCCGCAGCGCCTGGGGCAGCACGACGTGGCGCAGCGACTGGCCGAACGTCAGCCCCAGGGCGCGGGCCGCCTCGCCCTGACCGGCGGAGATCGCGTTGACGCCCGAGCGGAGGGCCTCGGCGATGTAGGCGCCCTCGTACAGCGCGATCACCACGACGGCCGTGGTGGTCAGGCCGGCCTTGAGCCCGATCTCGGGCAGGCCGAAGACCGCGAGCACGAGCAGCACGAGCAGCGGGAGGTTCTGCAGGGTCTCGACGTAGACGGTCGCGACCGCGCGCAGGACCGGGACCGGCCCGACCCGCATCGCCACGATCACGAGCCCCACGGCCGCGGCGCCGGCGAACGACGCCGCGGTCATCTGGAGGGTCACGACCAGCCCCTGCCAGAACTCGGGCAGGTGATCAAGCAGCGCCGACATCAGGAACCCGGCACCGACCCGATCTCGGGCGGCGTGGGAGCCTCGCCCTGCACGACCGTGCCGAGGGAGTTCTTCCAGATGTCCTGCCAGACGCCGTTCGCCTGGATCTTCTTCAGCCAGTCGTTGACGAACGACTTGAACTGGTCGTCGCCGTGCTTGAGGCCGATGCCGTACGGGTCCTGGGTGAACGGCTTGGTCACGACCTGCAGTTCGGGGTCCTTCTTGGCGTCGGCGACCAGCAGCGTCTCGTCCTGCACGTAGGCGACGCCGCGGTCCTGCTTGAGCGCCTGGACGCACTCGGGGTCGCCGCCGAAGGTGATGATCTTCGCCTGCGGCGCGAGCTTCTTGATCGCGGGGATGGCGGGGGTGTTGGCCCCGGCGATGACGGTCTTGCCGTTCAGGTCCTGGGGCGAGGAGATGCCCGTCGTGCCCTTCTTCACCGCGATGGACAGGCCCGAGGAGTAGTAGGGACCGGCGAAGGCGACCTGCTGGGCCCGCTCCGGCGTGATCGTGTAGGTCTGGAAGACCACGTCCACGGTGCCGTTGCTCAGCAGCGCCTCGCGGGTCTCCGACGCCGAGTTGACGATCTTCACCTTCGGCTGCCCGATGATGTACTTGGCCAGCGCCTTGCCGAGGTCGGCGTCGAAGCCCTCCACCTCGCCGGTGGCCGGGTTCTGCTGGGACAGCAGCGGCGCGTCGAGCGAGCCCCCGACGATCAGTTCGCCGCGCTGCTTGATCTTCTCCATCGTCGAGCCGGGCAGGATGTCCGCGGCGGCGGCCACCGGCGCCTTGGCGAGCACGCCACCGCCGCCGCCCTCGCTCGCGCCCGCGCCCGGCACGGCCGAGCCGGCCGAGTCCGTCCCGGCACAGGCCGTCAGGCCGACCATCGCCACAGCGGCGACAGCGGCCACCCGCTTAATGGACACCATCGGGGTCCACCGTCCTTTGCGATCAGTGCGTGAGTACCTTGGCCAGGAAGTCCCTGGCCCGATCGGTCCGGGGGGAGTCGAAGAAGGCGTTCGGCTCTCCCGTCTCGACGATCCGGCCGCCGTCCATGAACACCACGCGGTCGGCCGCGCGGCGCGCGAACCCCATCTCGTGGGTGACGACGACCATGGTCATGCCGTCGGCGGCCAGGCCCGTCATCACGTCGAGGACCTCGCCGACCATCTCCGGGTCGAGCGCCGAGGTGGGCTCGTCGAAGAGCATGACCTTGGGCCGCATGGCGAGCGCGCGGGCGATGGCGGCGCGCTGCTGCTGGCCGCCCGACAGCCGCGCGGGCTGCTTGCCGGCCTGCTCGGCGATGCCGACCCGGGCCAGCAGCTCGTGGGCGGTCCGCTCGGCCTCGGCGCGGCTCACGCCGCGCACCTTCATCGGCGCGAGCATCACGTTCTCCAGCACGGTCTTGTGCTGGAAGAGGTTGAAGCTCTGGAAGACCATCCCCACGTCGGCCCGCAGCCGGGCCAGCGCGCGGCCCTCCGCGGGCACGGGCTCTCCGTCGACGAGGATCTCGCCCGAGTCCGCCGCTTCCAGCCGGTTGAGGCACCGGCACAGCGTCGACTTGCCGGACCCCGAGGGGCCGATCACCACCACGACCTCGCCGCGCGCCACGTCGAGGTCGACGTCGTGCAGCACGTGGTGCTCACCGAACCACTTGTTGAGGCCTCGTACCCGAATCATCGCCATCTTCCTTCGAAATCGAAGATATGGCGGACCGTAATGGATGATTCTGGGCGAAGTCAACGCGTTGGCGCATAAAGTCAAGTCGTGGTATTCCTTCCTCCATGCCAGGCAAAGAGAGGTTGCCGGTGCGGGGGGCGCAGGGCGACCTCCTGCGCCTCGTCGCCGCCGGCCACGCCGAGTCGCGGGCGGAACTCGCCCGCCTGTCCGGCCTGGCGGCCTCCAGCGTCTCGCTGCGCGTCGAAGAGCTGATCGGCAGCGGGCTGCTGGTGGAGGAGGGCGCGGGCACCTCGCGCGGCGGCCGGCGACCGCGCCGGCTGCGGCTCAGCCCCAGCGCGGGACTGCTCGCGGTCGCCGACCTGGGCGCCCACCACGCGCGCCTCGGCCTCCTCGACCTCAGCGGCACCCCGCTGGTGGTCGAGGAGCGCCCCTGCGAGATCGCGGACGGCCCCGAGGCGACCATCGACTGGATGGCGGCGGCGTTCGAGGACCTGCTGGCCGCGCACGGCCCGCCCGGAGTCCCGCTGCGCGGGGTCGGCACGGGCATCCCCGGTCCTGTGGACCCGGCGACCGGCCGGGTCGTCGCGCCCTCGCGCATGCCCGGCTGGAACAACTTCCCCGTCGCGGAACGCCTCGGCGCGCACTTCGACCTGCCGGTGCTGGTGGAGAACGACGCCAACCTCATGGCGGCCGGGGAGGCCAGGTCGTGGCCGAAGTGCGAGACGCTGATGGTGCTCAAGGCCGGCAGCGGCATCGGCTGCGGCGTGATGGTGAACGGCGCGCTCCACCGGGGGCGGGGCGCGGCCGGGGACATCAGCCACGTGCGGGTCAGGAGCGACTCGTCGGTCACCTGCTCCTGCGGGCACGACGACTGCCTGGAGGCCTACGCCAGCGGCGCGGCCCTCATGAGCGTGCTCAACGAGCAGGGCATCGAGGTGCGGCGGCCCGCCGACGTCGTCGCGCTGGTCGAGGACGGGGTGCCCGAGGCCACCGCTCTGGTGCGCAACGCCGGACGGCTCATCGGCGAGGTGCTGACCGTGCTGGTCAACTTCATCAACCCCGACGCGATCGTGGTCGGGGGCAGCCTGTCGCCGGCCGAGCCGCTGATCGCGTCGATCCGCGCGGCGGTGTACGAACGGTGCCTGCCGCTCGCCACCCGCGACCTGGAGATCTCCACCACCCGCTCGGGCCCCGACGCCGCCCTGCTCGGCGCCGGCTCCCTGCTGCTCGACGCCGTACTCGCCTGAACACCGAAGACGAACGGACAGCCGTACGTGACCCGATACTGCCTTTTCGACCTCGACGGCACGCTGACCGACCCCGAGACCGGCATCGTCGCCTCGATGCGGCACGCCCTTTCCGCAGTCGGGATGCCGGAGGTGGAACACGGGCGGCTCCGCGCCATGATCGGCCCTCCCCTTCAGGACGGCTTCCTCCTGCTCGGCGTGCCGCCGGAGCGTCTCGACGACGCGGTGCTCGCGTACCGGGAGCGCTACACCACCGGCGGAATGTACGAGAACGAGGTCATCCCGGGAATCCCCGCCGTGCTCGAGGCTCTCGTCGCCGGCGGCTGGACCCTGGCGGTGGCGACGTCGAAACCGGCCGTCTACGCGGAGAAGATCCTGGTGCACTTCGGGCTCGACGGCTTCTTCGCGTACGTGGCCGGGGCGACGCTCGACGGGTCGCGGCGGCACAAGGCGGACGTCATCCGCCACGCCCTCGACGTGCTCGGCGCCCCGCCCGAGGCGACCGTCATGATCGGCGACCGCATGGAGGACGTCGCCGGCGCGGCCGCGTGCCGTGTGCCGTGCATCGCCGTGACGTGGGGGTTCGGCGAGGCGTCCGAATTCGCCGATCCCGGCCTCATCGCCGTGGCGGACACGCCCGAACGCCTCCTCGAGGTGCTGTCCCGGACGGCGAGCTAGCGTCGCGGAACGCCCGCTCGACGACCCGGTGGCCGCCTCCGGTGACCGGAGGCGGCCATGCCCGCACGGGCGCCGGAGCCTAGGCCACCTTGCCCACGTTGCCCACTTGGCCCGCCTTGCCCACCTGGCCCGCCGGGGCGGCGGCCGCGAGGCGTACGGCGTTCGCGGCGGCGTCGTCGATCTCGCGCTGCGCGGCGAGGTCGGCCTCCACGCCGGACCGGTAGGCGTCGATCTCCGCGCGCACCCGGTCGTCGTCCCAGCCGAGGACGGGCGCGATCAGCGCGGCGACCTCGGGGGCCGCCGCGAGCCCGTGGTCCCGTTCCTCGATGAAGACGCGGGTGCGGCGGACCAGGACGTCCTCCAGGTGCAGCGCCCCCTCGTGCGTGACCGCGTACACGGCCTCGGCCTTGAGGTAGCCCTCCGCGCCGGGGATAGGCTCGCCCAGGCCGGGGTCGGCCTCGATCAGCGCGAGCACCTCCTCGACGCAGGAGCCGTACCGGCCGAGCAGGTGCTCGACGCGCGCGACGGGCAGCCCCGCGCGCCCGGCGAGGCGGCGCCTGTTGTTGCGCAGCGCCTCGAACCCGGCGGCCCCGAGGACAGGGACGCGGTCGGTGACCGACGCGGGCACGTCCTGGCCGAGACCGGCCACCGCGACGTCGACGGCGTCCTTGGCCATCACGCGGTAGGTGGTGTACTTGCCGCCCGCGACGATGACCAGGCCGGGCTCGGGCCGGATGACCGCGTGCTCCCTGGAGAGCTTCACGGTCTCCGACGACGATCCCGACCCGCCCAGCAGCGGGCGCAGGCCCGCGTAGACGCCCTCGATGTCGTCGTGGGTGAGCGGCGTCCGGAGCACGGCGTTGACGTGCTCCAGGATGTAGTCGATGTCGGCCCGGGTGGGGGCCGGCTCGACCTTGTCCAGGTCCCAGGGCGTGTCGGTGGTGCCGACGATCCAGTGCGGACCCCAGGGGATCACGAACAGCACGCTCTTCTCGGTGCGCAGGATCAGCCCGGTGTCGAGGCGGATCCGCTCCCGCGGCACGACGAGGTGCACGCCCTTGGACGCCTGGACGGTCACCGACCCCCGCGAGCCCGGCGACGCCCCCGCGAGCCGCTGGATCTCGTCGGTCCACACGCCCGTGGCGTTGATCACCTGGCGGGCCCGGACGCGCAGTTCGGCGCCGCCCTCCAGGTCGCGCACCACCGCGCCGGTGACCCGGCCGCCGTCCCGGAGGAAACCGGTGACCTTGGTGCGGGTGGTGACGCAGGCGCCGTACTGCATGGCCGTGCGGGCCACCGTCATCGTGAAGCGGGCGTCGTCGACCTGGGCGTCGTAGTACTGGATCGCCCCGACGAGCGCGTCACTGCGCAGGCCGGGGGCCTCGCGCAGGGCCCGGCTGTGGCTGAGCTGGCGGTGCCGCGGCAGCGCGCGGGCGCCGCCGAGCGTGTCGTACAGCAGCACGCCCGCGCCGACGTACCCACGCTCCCACACCCGGTGACGCAGCGGGAACAGGAACGGCACCGGCCGGACCAGGTGCGGGGCCAGCCGGGTCACCAGCAGGCCCCGTTCCCTGAGCGCCTCCCGCACCAGCCGGAAGTCGAGCTGCTCCAGGTAGCGCAGCCCGCCGTGGATCAGCTTGCTCGACCGGCTCGAGGTGCCGGCCGCGAGATCACGGGCCTCCACCAGCGCGACGGACAGGCCTCGCGAGACCGCGTCGAGCGCGACGCCGGCGCCGACCACCCCGCCGCCGACGACCAGGACGTCGAACTCGTCCTCGGCCAGCCTCCGCAGCGCCGCCTCCCGAGCGCGGGGACCCATGGGTACAGACATATCGGTGTTAACTCCCTCGTTGTTCAGGCAGGTCAGTCGACGTCGACCCAGTCGAGCGTCCGCTGGACAGCCTTGCGCCATCCGGCGTAGCCGCGCTCGCGCTGCTCGTCGTTCCAGGTGGGCTCCCAGCGGCGGTCCTCGTGCCAGTTGCGCTTGAGGTCGTCGGTGGACTTCCAGAAGCCGACGGCCAGCCCGGCCGCGTACGCGGCGCCGAGGGCGGTGGTCTCGGCGACCACCGGGCGCGACACCGGGACGCCGAGGATGTCGGCCTGGAGCTGCATGCACAGCTCGTTGGCCGTCACGCCGCCGTCCACTCGCAGCACGTCGAGGACGACGCCGGAGTCCTGCTCCATCGCGCCGACCACGTCCTTGGTCTGGTAGCAGATCGATTCGAGTGTGGCGCGGGCCAGGTGGGCGTTGGTGTTGTAGCGGGACAGGCCGACGATGGCGCCGCGGGCGTCGGACCTCCAGTAGGGCGCGAACAGGCCGGAGAACGCGGGCACGAAGTAGACGCCGCCGTTGTCCTCGACCTGCCGGGCGAGCGCCTCGCTCTGCGACGCCCCGGAGATGATGCCGAGCTGGTCGCGCAGCCACTGCACGGCCGAGCCGGTGACCGCGATCGACCCCTCCAGGGCGTACACGGGCTTGGCCGAGCCGAACTGGTAGCAGACCGTGGTGAGCAGGCCGTGCTGGGAGCGCACGAGCTCGGTGCCGGTGTTGAGCAGCAGGAAGTTGCCGGTGCCGTAGGTGTTCTTGGCCGTGCCCGGCTCGAAGCACACCTGGCCGACGGTCGCGGCCTGCTGGTCGCCGAGGTCGCCCGAGAGAGGGACCTCGCCGCCGAGCGGGCCGCCGGCGCGTGTCACGCCGTACAGGTCGGGGTTGGAGGAGGGCCGGATCTCGGGGAGCATCTGGCGGGGCACGCCGAAGAACGACAGCAGCTCGTCGTCCCAGTCGAGCGTCTCCAGGTTCATCAGCATCGTGCGGCTGGCGTTGGTGGGGTCGGTGACGTGGACGCCGCCGTCGACGCCGCCCGTCAGGTTCCACAGCAGCCAGGTGTCGGTGTTGCCGAAGATCGCGTCGCCGCGCTCGGCGGCCTCGCGCACGCCGGGGACGTTCTCCAGGATCCACTGAATCTTGCCGCCCGAGAAGTAGGTGGCGGGCGGCAGGCCGGCCTTGCGCCGGATCACCTCGCCCTTGCCCTCCCGCTCCAGCGCCGAGGCGATGCGGTCGGTGCGAGTGTCCTGCCAGACGATGGCGTTGTAGTACGGCCGGCCGGTGCGCCGGTCCCATACGACGGCGGTCTCGCGCTGGTTGGTGATGCCGAGCGCCGCGAGGTCGGAGGCCTGCAGGCCCGCGGTCCGCATCGCGGTCTCGACGACCGCCCGGGTGCGCTCCCAGATCTCGGTCGGGTTGTGCTCGACCCAGCCCGCCTGCGGCAGGATCTGCTGGTGTTCCAGCTGGTGGCGGGCGACCTCGTTGCCCCCGTGATCGAAGATCATGAAGCGGGTGCTGGTCGTCCCCTGGTCGACCGCGCCGACGTAGTCAGCCATTCTCGTTGCGCCTCTCGTTCGGATGAGGTGGACGTTGCTGGTCTCGGCCTGGGGGTGATCAGCCGGCCTGCGCGGCGGGCTCCGGCGTGCGGCCGGGCTCGGGCGCGTCCGTACGCGGCAGGAAGCGGGCGACCAGGAGCTGGTAGAGCCCGGCGCCGATGACGCCGCCGACCAGCGGGCCGATGATCGGCACCCAGAAGTAGAGCCCACCGTACTGGTCGCGGAACGCCGAGCCGTACCCCGTGAAGAACGAGGCGAGGCGCGGGCCGAAGTCGCGGGCGGGGTTGATGGCGTAGCCGGCGTCGGTCCCCCACGCCATGCCGATCGCGACCACGAGCAGGCCGACGATGACCGGCGCGAGGTTGGCGAGCGGCGCCGAGTTTCGCTCGTCGGAGATCGCGAAGATCAGGAACAGCAGGATCGCCGTGCCGATGATCTGGTCACGGAGCGCTCCCCACTGGGTGACCGGCAGCGCGCCGTTGCCGGGAAGGGTGGAGAAGACCCCCTGCGTCTTGATCGTGTGCCCGGGGTCCACCTTGGCCAGGACCTCGGCGTAGTTCCACCGGACGAGCAGCGCCGCCACGAAGGCGCCCGCGGTCTGCGCCAGCGCGTACGGCAGGACCTTCCGCCAGGAGAAGCCCTTGAAGACGGCGAGGGCGACCGTGACGGCCGGGTTGAGGTGGGCGCCGCTGATGCGGGCGGCCGTGTAGACACCGAGGGTCACCCCCAGCCCCCACGCCCACGCGATGCTGTCGTGGTCGCCGATGCCGCCCGCCGCCACCTGGGCGACCACACCGACGCCGAACAGGATGAGGATCGCCGTGCCCGCGAACTCCGCCGCCAACTCGCCGAGTAGCCGCCGGTCGCTTCGCCCTTCCGCCATCTGTCTCCTCCTTGACCACGCCCGTCACATCTCCGAAGTGCTCGGTGTGAGCGCTGCCGGTTGTCCGGACGCTAAACGGCGCCCAAGGGAGCGTCAACGAATGATCGTCGGCATTGTCGAACACTGGTCACATTCAGAACGTCGTACTACGCTCCCCGGGTATGACGCGAACAATCACATTTCGCGCGAACCCGTCCTGTTACCAAAGATCTTTCACCAGCTCAACGCATCGGTCCCGGCCAGGTGTCGGCATTGTCGAACACCGTCCGACGTGGCTAGGATCCGGGGCGTGCCAGGTCCGGTCCAGTCCATCGAGCGCGCCGCCGCGATCCTGCGGCTGCTCGCCCAGGGATCGGGGCGGCTCGGCCTCTCCGAGATCGCGAATTCCCTGGGGCTGGCCCGCGGCACGGCGCACGGCATCCTGCGCACCCTCCAGCTCGTCGGATTCGTCGAGCAGGACGAGGCGACGGGCAAATACCAGCTCGGCGCGGCGCTGCTGCACCTGGGCACCAGCTACCTCGACGTGAACGAGCTCCGCTCGCGGGCGATCAACTGGGCCGACGCCCTGGCCGCGCGCAGCGGCGAGGCGGTGCGGATCGGCACCCACCTCCAGGGCAAGGTCCTGGTCGTCCACCACGTCTTCCGGCCCGACGACAGCCTGCAGACGCTCGACGTCGGCATGCTCCTGCCCATGCACGCCACGGCGATCGGCAAAGTGCTGCTCGCCTATGACGCCAACGCGGCCGCCGCACAACAGGACGCCGTAAAGGACGGGGAGCTGGAGCAGTTCACCCGCCGCACGGTGCGGACGCACAGGGAGATGTCGCGCATGCTCGCGACCGTGCGCGAGCACGGCTGGGCGTCGGACGTCGACGAGGCCGGCATGGGCGAGGCGGGGGTGGCCGCCCCCATCAGGGGGTACGGGGGACTCGTGGTGGGCGCGATGGGCATCTCCGGCGCCACCGAGCGGATCTGCGACTCCGGCGGGCGTCCCCGCCCCGACCTGGTGGGTTATGTGCGCGACGCGGCGCGGGCCGTCTCCCGCGACCTCGGCGCCTCCCGCTGGTGATCCTCCCACCCCTCACACCGCATCCGCCGCCCGAAGGTAGGCCCGCCGTGACCCAGCGTTATGTGATGTCCATCGACCAAGGCACCACCTCGACCCGGTGCATCCTGTTCGACCAGCGCGGCCGTCTGGTGTCGGTGACGCAGCGGGAGCACAAGCAGCACTTCCCGCGTCCCGGGTGGGTGGAGCACGACGCCGTCGAGATCTGGCGCAACCTGGAGCGGATCGGCCCGGAGGCGCTCGCGCAGGCGGGCATCGGGCCGGGCGAGGTCGCCGCCGTCGGCATCGCCAACCAGCGGGAGACGACCGTCCTGTGGGACCGCCGCACGGGCGTGCCGGTCACCCCCGCCGTCGTCTGGCAGGACACCCGGACCGACACCCTGGTGGACGAGCTGTCCCGCCGCCCCGACGCGCACGTGGTGCGGGAGCGCTGCGGCCTGCCCCTGGCCACGTACTTCTCCGCCCCCACCGTCCGCTGGCTGCTGGACGACACCGACGGGCTGCGCGAGCGGGCCGAGCGCGGCGAGGTCCTGTTCGGCACGATGGAGAGCTGGCTCATCTGGAACCTCACCGGCGGCCCGGACGGCGGCGTCCACGTCACCGACGTGACCAACGCCAGCCGCACGCTGCTGATGAACCTGCGCGACCTCGACTGGGACCCGGTGCTGCTCGGCTTCTTCGGCATCCCCCGCGCGATGCTGCCGGAGATCCGCCCGTCCAGCGAGACGTACGGCGTGGCGCGGCGGGTGCTGCCCGGCGTGCGGATCTCCGCCGCGCTCGGCGACCAGCAGGCCGCGCTGTTCGGGCAGACCTGCTTCCACCGCGGCGAGGCCAAGTGCACCTACGGCACGGGCGCCTTCCTGCTGCTCAACACCGGCACCGAGCCGGTCGCCTCCACCCACGGCCTACTCACGACGGTCGGCTACCAGATCGGCGACCAGCCCGCGGTGTACGCCCTGGAGGGCTCCATCGCGATCACCGGCGCGCTCGTGCAGTGGTTCAGGGACCGGCTGGGGATCATCAGCACCGCCCCGGAGATCGAGACCCTGGCCCGCACGGTCGACGACAACGGCGGCTGCTACATCGTCCCGGCGTTCTCCGGGCTGTTCGCGCCCCACTGGCGCAGCGAGGCGCGCGGGGTCATCGTCGGGCTCACCTCGTACATCACCAAGGGCCATCTCGCCCGCGCCGTGCTGGAGGCCACGGGCTGGCAGACCCGCGAGGTGGTGGACGCCATGAACGCCGACGCGGGCATCGCGCTCACCACTCTCAAGGTCGACGGCGGCATGACGTCCGACAACCTGCTCATGCAGTTCATCGCCGACGTGCTGGACGTTCCGGTGGTCCGGCCCATGGTCGCGGAGACCGTCTCCCTCGGCGCGGCGTACGCCGCCGGGCTCGCCGTCGGCTACTGGCCCGACCTGGAGGGCCTGCGGCGCCACTGGCACCGGGCCGCCCAGTGGACGCCGGCCATGGACCCGAAACGGCGCGAGGACGAGTACGACAACTGGCGGCGGGCGGTCGAGCGCGCCTTCGACTGGATCAAACCCACCGCCGGTTGACCACGCCGGGCGAGGTCAGCAGGCGGGCCGGTCCAGCGACAGGTCCAGGTCGTCGAGGCCGAACCACTCACCCGACGGCGGCTGATCGGCCATCGGGTCGCTCCAGCGCAGCCGGACACGGTCTGGGGCGGCCTCGACGATCCTGGCCTCCCGCCAGGCGGGGTCGTCACCCACGCGGGCCCACCAGGGCTCCGACAGGCAGGCAAGCCCCCGGGCATGCAGGGTGCGGACGGCGTCGCCCTGGTCTCCCGCGCCGCCGAGCGGCACGCCGAAGATCGTCACAGCCTGCCAGCCTCCGGCCGTCGGCACCACCCGGCCCAGCAGTTCCCCGTCGTCGCGCCGCACCTCGTGCGGCGCGGGGAAGGCGGGCCGGCTCTCCCCGATCGCCTTGACGATCTTCTCCGCCGAATCCCGCTGCCGGCGTACGCCTTCACGTTCGGCCTCACCGCCGGCGTAGGCGCGAGGATCGACGCGGCGGCCGAGCACCCACACGTCCCGGATCCGCTGCGTCGCCGTGATGTCGGCCGTCGGGTCGCCGACGACGAGGACGAGGTCGGCCCGGCGCCCCTCGGCGATCTCCCCGCGGTCGGCCATGCCGAAGACCTCGGCGGGCGCCGCCGTCGCGGCGGTCAGCGCCTCATCCGGGGTGAATCCGGCGGCGACCATGTGCTGCAGTTCCCGGTGCAGGCTCGCGCCGAACACGAGGCCGGGGTTGGGCGCGTCGGTGCCGGCGAGCACGCGCAGGCCCGACTCCAGGAACGCCACGGTGTTGTACCGCTGCGCGGCTCCGTCGGGGGGCCCGGGCGGCATCCACCGCGTGGCCTGACGCTCGATCACCCGCCGCCACCGAGCGCTCAGCCGCTCCGCCAGGTGCGGCTGAGCGAGCAGTGGCATGACGCCGTCCTCATCCGGAAAGCCGTCGATGATGCTCAGCGTCGCGATGACGGCCACGCCGCACCGGGCCACGTCGCTGATCTGGCGGTCCGTCATGCGGTCGAAGGGCGCGTGAGCCAGGACGTCGGCGCCGCACCGGGCCACGGTCACGGCCCCTGCCGCCGACGAGGCGTGTGCCACCACCGGCAGTCCGCGCTCGTGGGCGGCGGCCACGAGCGCCTCTATCGTCCGGACGTCGAGCGCGGGAATGTCGAGCATCGCACCCGAACCGTCATCGTAGATCACCTTGATGTGCGTCGCCCCCTCGGCGACCCTCCCGGCGACGAAGGACGCCGCGTCCAGCGGTCCGGTCACGTAGGGGAAGGGCGCGTACGCGATCGTCGGGTGCCCGCCCGGAGCGGTCGCACCCACGCTCGATGTGCGCATGTCGGCGAGGACGGGTCCCCGGCCGCGCTCCGAGGCGGCGACCGCGGCACGCTCGGGATCGATGGTCTCGGGCTTGCTGAACATGTCGACGACCGTCGTCACGCCGAATACGGCCGCCAGCTGCGTGCACCCCGGGAGCAGGTGGACGTGCGCGTCGACGAGGCCGGGCAGGAGGGTCCCGCCGGAGCCGTCGACGACCGCGTCGCCCGGCCGCGTCACGGACTCGTCTCCCACGGCGGCGATACGGCCGTCGCGGACGCGGACGTGCGTCACACCGGGGATCAGGCCGCGGCCGCCGAGGACACGGACACCGGTGATGGTGAAGGGCTGATGCGTGCTCATGCCGCCGACGCTAGAAGTTGACGTAACGAGAGGGTCCAGTGATTAGGCTGCGGACGTGGAGCACTCGATCAGCGAGGTGGCCCGCATGTCCGGCCTCACCCCGCGCACGCTCAGGCACTATGACGACATCGGGCTGCTGCGCCCCGCCCGCACCGCGGGTAACGGCTACCGCTGGTACGGGCGCCGGGAGCTGCTGCGCCTGCAGCGGATCCTGTTCCTCCGAGAGCTCGGCGTGCCGCTCGCCCAGATCACCCGGCTCCTCGACGGCGACGGGGACGACGTCGCCGCGTTGCGACGGCACCGCGACGATCTCGTCGCTCACCGCGACCGCCTCGACGAGATCATCCGGACCGTCGACCGCACCATCGCCGACCTCACCGGTCGGACGCACCTCAGCGAGGAGGAGTTCTTCACCGGCCTCGCGGCCCGGCGCGGCGAGCTCCGGCGGGACCTGGAGGCCCGGTACGGGACCCGCGTCGGGGAGCACTTCGCCGAGGCGGACGCGGTGACCGGCCGGTGGACCCGCCAGGAGCACGAGCAGGCGGCGGCGCACGGCCGGCGGCTGCTCCGGCGGCTGTCCGAAGCGCGTTCGGACGGCCTGGCCCCAGACAGCGTCGCGGTCCTGGACCTCATGACCGAGCACTACCAGGGCATCCGGCTGCTGTGGCCCGCCGACGCGGCCGCCTACCACGCGCTCGCGGACGTCGTGACCGGCAACCCCGGTCAGCGGGCCATGATCGAGGAGATCGACCCGCTCCTTCCCCCCTGGCTGGCGAGCGCCATCCGCGCCTATGCCACCCGCCGGCTCGGCTACACCGGGAGCTCCGGGGTCAGCGCCGCGGGCCCGGCCGCCTCCTGACATCGGCCGGTCGACCCGGTCATACCCGCGACGCCCTTGCGCTCAATTTGGTGACCGTATAGTTTTTTCCGGTCAAACAATCAGAGTGGACAGATGACCGGGGTAGCGGATGAGCAGGGTGGGACGGCCTCCGCAGGATCCGGCGCGCCAGGTGGAGCGGGCGCACCGCATCCTCGACTCCGCCGCCGAGCTGATCGGCCGCTGGGGCTACGACAAGACGACGATCGACGACGTCGCCCGGGAGGCCGGTGTCGCCAAGGGCACGATCTACCTGCACTGGAGGACTCGCGACGCGCTCTTCGCCGCGCTGCTGCGCAGAGAGCGGGCGCGCATGATCGAAGAGGTGCGGCGGAGCGGTCCCGCCACACCGCGCGAACTGTTCGCCGGGATCGCCGCGGGCCTGCTGCGCCGGCCGCTGCTCAAGGCGGCGCTGGTCGGCGACTCGGAGGTGCTCGGCAAGCTCGTCAGGCAGAAGCGGCACAGCCCCGGCGCGATGAATCTCGGCGAGGCGTTCGACGCCTACTACAGCACGCTCACGCGGGTGGGCGCGGCCAGGGACCTGTCGGGCGACCACGCCCTGGTGATCGGCTCGATCATGTACGGGTTCCTCACCGTGCCGTGGCTGCTCCCCGGCGGGCCTCCCCCGGAGGAGCGGCTCGCCGCGCTGCTCGCCGACATGGTCGAACACGCCATCGGCACCGGACGGGAACTGCCGGAGGACGCCGTACGCGCCGTGAAACGGGCCACCCTCGACTATCTCGACACGATCGTGGACGTCGCCCGCCGGAAGCTGGCGGACTCCTTGGGCTCTTCGAGGAAGGTGTGACATGAGGGCTGTCATCCCCCTGGACGATGCCGGCGCCGACCTCGCCACGGTGGGCGGGAAGGGCGCTTCTCTGGCCGCCCTCGCAAGGGCGGGGCTGCCCGTCCCCGGTGGCTTCCACGTCACCACCGAGGCCTACCGGGCCTTCGTGGCGGACTTACGCGAGGAGACACTGGCCGCCGCCGCGGCGGGCGACGCCGAGCGGATCGCGGCCCTGTTCGCCGGGCGCGAGGTTCCCGGCCCGATCGCCGCCGAGATCCGCGCCGCGTACGCCGCACTGGGCGACGACGTCCCGGTGGCCGTGCGCTCGTCCGCCACCGCCGAGGACCTCCCCGGCATGTCGTTCGCCGGGCAGCAGGACACGTTCCTGAACGTCACAGCCGACGGTCTGCTGGACGCGGTCAAGCGTTGCTGGGCCTCCCTCTGGAACGCCCGCGCCATCGCCTACCGGGAACAGAACGGCGTGCCGCACGACGACGTCGCTCTGGCCGTCGTGGTCCAGGAGCTCGTGGACGCCGACGCGGCGGGCGTCATGTTCACCGCCGACCCCGTCACCGGCGCCCGCGACAGGACCGTGATCAACGCGTCGTGGGGCCTCGGCGAGGCCGTGGTCGGCGGCCAGGTCATCCCCGACACGGTCGTCGTCTCCGGCGGCGCGGTCGTCGAGGAGCGGACCGGGGACAAGACCGTCATGACCGTCCGCACCCCCGGCGGCACCCGCGAGGAGCCGGTCCCCGAGGACATGCGCCGGATTCCCGTCCTCACCGGGGCGCATGCCCTGGCGCTGGCCGAGCTGGGAGCGCGCGTCCAGGGGCTGTACGGCACGCCGATGGACGTGGAGTGGACGAGGAGCGCCGGCACGTTCGCCCTCGTCCAGGCCCGCCCGATCACCGCTTCCGGGCCCAGGGTGGAAGAGTGGAACGACAGCCTGAAGGGCGACTACCTGTGGACGTCCGGCAACCTCGGGGAAGCCATTCCGGACGTCATGACGCCCATCACCTGGTCGTTCGTCCGCCGGTTCATCGACGAGGCCATGTCGGCGGCCACGGTGCCCGGGTTCGATCTGGTCGGCAACATCGGCGGCCGTTTCTACATGAACCTGAGCATCGCGGTCTCCGTGGCCCGTGCCTTCGGCATGCGGAGCAGGCTCGGCGCGATCGAACAGGTCTTCGGCAAGCTGCCGCCGGGCCTGGAGGTGCCGCCTCTCGAGATGTCCCGCCTGCGGATCATCACGTTGGTGCTGCCCATAGCCGTCCGCATCCAGCGCAAGGTCAGGACGAACCTCAGAGGCATGCGCGCCTTCCTGGCCACCTCGCTGGAGCGGTGCGAGGAGCTGCGCGCCGCGATCCGGTCCACGTCGTCGGCGCCGGAACTGGCCGACCTGTGGTCGCGGGCCGTCGAGCCGCATTTCGTCACGGCCTGCCGCATGCTGGAGGCCGCGGGGCGGCAGGGGGGCAGCATGCTCGTCCTCACCCGCGACAGGCTGCGCAAGATGGTGGGCGAGACCGACGCGGACGCCATGCTGACAGGCGCGAGCGGCGAGGGCGAGCTGGCCAGTCTCGGCCTGATCACGGGACTGAACCGGCTGGCCACAGGCGAGATCACCAGGGAGACCTTCGTCAGGCTCTACGGCCACCGGGGCCCGCACGAGTTCGAGGTGTCCGCCCCACGCCCCGGGGAGGACCCCGCCTGGATCGACGCACAGCTCGCGGCGCTGCAGGACATGCGGGCCGGCGCGGACGGCCTGCTGGCCCGGCAGCGCAAGGCCAGGGAGGAGGCGTGGGCGCGGTTCGCCCGGCGCCATCCCCGCCGGGAGACCGCGATGCGGGCCAGGGTCGAGCGCTGGGCCGGGGTGGTGCGCGACCGCGAGGCCACCAGGTCGGAGGTCATCCGCGCGTTCTGGGTGCTGCGAGCCTTCGTCCTGCGGGCCGGCGAGCTGACCGGCCACGGCGACGACCTGTTCCACCTCTACCTGGACGAACTGCTCGCCGTGCTCCGCGGCGACGCCACCCCGCTGGAGCGGGTGCCCGTCCGGCGTGCGACGTACGAGATGTATGCGGCACTCCCGCCGTACCCGACGCTCATCGTGGGCCGGTTCGACCCGGTTCGCTGGGCGGCCGACCCCGGCAGGCGCGCCGACGTCTACGACGCCCGCGGCACCGTACTGCCGGCCCTGGACACCGTGACCGGCTTCCCCGGCGCGCCCGGCGTGGTCGAGGGAGTCGCCAGGGTGATCGCCCGGCCCGAGGACGGCGATCGGCTCCAGCCCGGCGAGATCCTGGTCACCACACTCACCAACGTGGGCTGGACACCGCTGTTCCCGCGCGCGGCGGCCGTGGTCACCGACGTCGGGGCGCCGCTGTCGCACGCCTCCATCGTGGCCCGCGAGCTGGGCATCCCCGCCGTCGTGGGCACCGGCAACGCCACCATGCGGGTGCGCGACGGTGACAGGATCAGAGTGGACGGCGCCCGCGGCACGGTGGAACTGCTCGGCGCGTGACCGCTCGCCCCGGGCGGGGCGGAGCCGCGTGAGTGCGGTCAGGGCTTTCTGATGAGGTCGTCGAGCTTCCGCGCCGTTTCGGGATCTGTGGTCCTCGCATCGGTCGGGCGCTCGCTCGGAGTCGATGCGGACACCGCCGGCCTGGTGGTCGTTGCCGCCCTGACGGGAAACGCCCTCGCCCAGGTGCTCGTGGTCCCGCTGGTCGACCAGGTGGAGCAGCGCCGGCTCAGCCGGATCGTCCTGGCCGCTCATCTGTCCGGGCCGGCCTACGGCTACACCGACGCGATCATCGGCCTGCTCGGCGCCGCCGGGCGGGTCACCACCGCGTACATGGGATCGAACGTCGTCGCCGGAGCGCTCGGAAGCGCGGCGGCCACCCGACTGTCCTCGTATGCCGGATGGCCGGCGCTCTCCGTAGCCGGTTTCACCTGCGGAGCGCTCGCACTCCTGATCCTGCGGGTGAGCCCTGCGACCGCGTCCGCCTAGGCGGCCGTCCCGTCCGCGAGGAGCCGGCCCGGCTCAGGAGGTCGGGCCGATGTCGGGCTCGGGTTCGGGCATCGCCGACTCGTCGCCCGTCGCCGGCGGCGTCTCGGCGGCCGGCGTCTCGATGTCGGACACTCCGCCGATCATCTCGTCCAGGCCCCCGTCGTCCGGTTCCGGCGTCAGCGGCTCGGGCGAGGCGCCCCTCGCGTCCCGCGCTCCGGATCTGTCCGCCACCACGTCCGCGTCTCCTCCCACGTGTCCTCTCCGTTGTCCGCCGGTCCCCCCGGCCCGCGGATCACGCATGACCGCTCACCTGCCCCCGTCGTACGGCCTTCATTCATCCTCGCAAAGACCCGTCATGCGTACGCCCCGGCCTCCCGGGGGTAGACGAGAGGTGATCGGAGCGAGGAGTGGACGGGATGGACAGGCGTCGGCGTGACCTGGTCGACCGGGACCTCGAGGAGGCGGCGGCCGACCTCCTGGCGCACGACCCCCGGCTGCGCGGTCTGGACGCGCGGGTCCGCTTCGACGGCGGGGTGGCGCACGTCGAGGGCGACGCGCCGGCCGCCGCCGACCTCGCCGTGCTGCGCGAGCGTCTCGGCCGGCTGGCCGGGGTGCTGGCGGTGTGGGACCGGGTGCGGGTGGCCGGCGCCGCGCCCCGGGTCGTCGACCTCGGCTGCGGCGGCACCAAGCAGCACCGCGACAACGTCGGCATCGACCTGCGCCCCGGCCCGGTGGTCGACGTGCTGGCCGACCTGGCGTACGGGGTGCCGCTGGCGGACGAGTCGGTGGACCAGATCTTCGTGGTGCACGTGCTGGAGCACCTGGCCGACTATCTGCCCCTGCTGCGCGAGTGCCACCGCGTGCTGCGGCCGGGCGGCGTGCTGCACGTCCTCGCTCCCTGGTGGCGGCACGTCAACGCGGTGGCCGACCCGACGCACGTCCGGCTGATCGACGTGCAGACGTTCAAGCACCTGTGCCGGCCCGACGACGCGGGCCGGTGCTGGTATCCACTGCTGGTCGCGCGCGACGAGTCCACGGTCTTCGCGGACCTTGTTCCGGCGAAGGACGGCCGGGAGCCCGCCTGCGAGCGGCGGCTGGCCCGCTTCTTCGACTGAGCGGGCGGCCGGCGTGTGAGAGGCTGCCGCTGGAACCGACAGGGCGGGAGAGCGATGACGGGCAAGACCGAAGAAGAGCGCCGCGAGTACGCCCACCGGCTGGCCGCCGAGCACATGGAGAGCGGTGACCCGCTCGGCTGGTTCGAGCCGCTGTACTCGGCGGCCGAGCGTGGTGAGGCGGTCGTTCCCTGGGCCCACCTGGTGGCCAACCCCTACCTGGTCGAGTGGGCGGGCGGCCGCCCCGGCAGGGGGCGCCGCGCGCTGGTCGTGGGCTGCGGCATGGGCGACGACGCGGAGCACCTGGCCGGTTTGGGATGGGCGGTGACCGCCTTCGACGTGTCGCCTACCGCTGTGGAGGCCGCCCGGCGCCGTTTCCCCGGCTCCCCCGTCCGGTACGCCGCCGCCGACCTGCTCGCGCCCCCGCAGGAGTGGCGGCAGGCGTTCGACCTGGTGGTGGAGATCTACACCGTGCAGGTGCTGCGCGGCGAACTGCGCGAGCGGGCCATCCGCGCGGCCGGCACGCTGGTCGCCCCCGGCGGCACGCTGCTGGTGGTCGCCCGCGCGCGGGAGGACGGCGAGCCGCTGGGCCGGATCGCCCGGCCGCTGACCCGGTCCGAGATCGACGCGTTCGCGGCCGGCGGGCTGCGCCCGGTGCGCGTACGGGACGTGTACGACGACGAGACCCCGCCGGTACGCCGCTGGGTCGCCGAGTTCGCCCGAGACTGAGGTAATTCGTTCCTCAAAATGTCATGGCGTTCCTGCTCGCACCACGGGTTATGGCGCATCGTGGATAGGTGGTGCGGGACCACGGGGGTGGGCAGATGGAGCAGGGCATCCCCCCTTCTCATGATGGTGAGCTGGCGCGCGCGCTGTCGGGCATGCTGGAGGACAGCCATCTGGCGGCGTTCGAGGACATCCCGTCGCTGGTCGACCGCCACAAAGGCGAGGCGGGCTTCGAGGAGATCGGCATCTACCTGGCCGACCTGCAGCAGAGCGTGCTGCGCCGGTTGTGGGGCCCCGGCGGGGAGGGCGCCCAGCCGGAGGAGCTGAAGATCGACACCACGCTCGCCGGGCGCGCCCTGCAGGAGGTGCGCATGCTGCGGGGCGGCTCGGAGGGCGACGCCCCGGGCCAGTGGTGGGTTCCCCTGCTGGACGGCACCGAGCGCCTCGGTGTGCTCCACATGACCTCCGAGTCGGAGGGCGACGTCGAGGAGCGCATGCGGCACGTCTCGTCCCTCATCGCGCTGATCGTCGTCAGCAAGCGCTCGTTCAGCGACTGTCACGCGCGGCTCGTGCGGAGCCGCCCGATGAACGTGGCGGCCGAGATGCAGTGGAACCTGATGCCGCCGCTGACGTTCGCCACGCCGAAGGTGACGATCGGCGCGGTGCTGGAGCCGGCGTACGAGATCGGCGGCGACGCCTTCGACTACTCCACCGCGGGTTCGCAGGCGCACGTGGGGGTCTTCGACGCGATGGGCCACGACGTGTCGGCCGGGCTGACCGCGAACCTCGCGGTGGCCGCCTGCCGCAACCATCGGCGGCAGGGCATGGGCCTGGTGCGCAACAGCGAGGCGATCGAGCGGGTTCTGATCGACGAGTTCGGCCGGGGCGACCGCTTCGTCACGGCGGTCATCGGCGACCTCGATCTCGGCACCGGAGTGTTCACCTGGGTCAACCGCGGCCACCACGCGCCGGTGCTGATCCGCCACGGTCGCTGGATTTCCACCCTGAAGTGCCCGCCCGCCCACCCGATGGGCCTCGACCTCGGCCTGCCCGTGACGCTGTGCCGGGAGCAACTGGAGCCCGGCGACCGGATCCTGCTCTACACCGACGGCATCACCGAGATGCGCAGCCCCGACAGCGGCGAGTTCGGGCTGGGCCGGTTCGTCGAGTTCATGATCCGGCAGAACGCCGCAGGGCTACCGGTGCCCGAGACGCTGCGCCGCCTGGTCCGGACCGTGCTGGAGTATCACGACAACCGGCTGCACGACGACGCCACGGTGCTGCTCGTCGAGTGGCACGGCAGCGCGCACGAGAAGCTGAGCACCTAGTCCGCTCCGGCCGAGGCGGTGGGGGGCCGGGGCGGGATCGCGGCCGGGGTCGGGCCGTCCTCGGTCCGTCCGGCGGTGCTCTCGCGTACGACGAGGCGGTAGTCGGCCCGCACCTCGCGCGGCGGGCCGGCGGCCCTGCCGTCCAGGCGGGCCCGCAGCAGGTCGACCGCGATGCGGGCGAGCTGCGCCTTGTCCGGCGCCACCGTGGTCAGCGTCGGCGTGCTGTAGCGGCCGTCCTCGATGTCGTCGAGGCCCGCCAGCGCGATGTCCTCGGGGACCCGCAGCCCGGCGGCGAGGATCGTGCGCATCGCACCGAGCGCCAGCAGGTCGTTGAAGCAGAAGACCGCGTCGGGCAGCCGCGGCGCGGCCAGCAGCCGGGCCATGGCCGCGGCGCCCTCGGCCCGCCGGTACCGCTCCACCTCGGCGATGGTCTGCGGCAGCCCGTGTGCCGTCATCGCCTCGGCGTACCCGGCCAGGCGCAGCGGCGAGGTGCCGCTGACCGAGTTGTCCTGCGCGCCGAGCGCCGCGATCCGCGTGCGGCCGAGCCCGATGAGGTGCTCGGTGACGTCGCGGGCGGCCCGCACGTTGTCGATCGCCACGTGGTCGGCCGGCCCGTCGTAGATCCGCTCCCCCAGCAGGACCAGCGCGGCGTCGTCGGTGCGGGCGGCCAGTTCCTCCACGCCGATCGAGACCGGGCTGAGGATGACGCCGTCCACCCGGTGGTCGCGCACCCCGTCGAGCACCCGGCGCTCCCGCTCCAGGCTGCCGTCGGTCTGCTCGATCACGACGATCCACTTCTGCTCGGCCGCCGCGTCGATCACGAACCGGGACAGCTCCGCGAAGTACGGCGCGTCGAGTTCGGGCAGCGCGAGCGCGATCACCCCGGTACGGCCGAGGCGCAGGTTGCGGGCCGACAGGTTGGGCCGGTAGTCGAGCTGGGACAGGGCCCGCTCGACCTTGGCGCGCGTGACCGGCGAGACGTGCGCGTAGCCGTTGACCACGTTGGACACGGTCTTCACCGACACCCCGGCCAGCAGCGCCACGTCCCGCAGACTCACTCCCACTTCACGCTCACTTCACGCTGCCTCTCACGTCGCACGACGGGCTCGTACGGCAGGTCGCGGCCGTACGGCATCCGATCGTAACGCCCTGGTATCGAGTCTCAGGAGACCTGTTTACAACGTTGAAACAACGTTGTACAAACCCTCGTACCACGCAATGTCGCATCAACAGAGAGGTCGTGCCTTGGCGTCGCCGGCTCGTCTGACCCTTGACCCCGCCTTCCGGATCGCCCCGGTCGAGCCCCGGCTGTTCGGCTCGTTCGTCGAGCACATGGGGCGCTGCGTCTACACGGGCGTCTTCGAGCCCGGCCATCCGGCGGCGGACGCCGACGGCTTCCGCACCGACGTGCTGGAGCTGACCCGCGAGCTCGGCGTCACGCTCGTGCGCTACCCGGGGGGCAACTTCGTCTCCAACTACCAGTGGGAGGACGGCGTGGGCCCGGTGGAGGACCGGCCGCCCCGGCTCGACCTCGCCTGGCGGAGCCTGGAGAGCAACCGGTTCGGGCTGGGCGAGTTCATGGCGTGGGCCGGGAAGGCCGGCGTCGAGCCGATGATGGCGCTCAACCTCGGCACCCGCGGCGTCGCCGACGCCCTCCGGCTGGTCGAGTACGCCAACTACCCCGGCGGCACCCGGATGTCGGAGCTGCGCCGGGCGCACGGCGCCGACAAGCCGTACGACATCCGGCTGTGGTGCCTGGGCAACGAGCTGGACGGGCCGTGGCAGCTCGGGCACAAGACGGCCGCGGAGTACGGCCGGCTGGCGGCGGAGACGGCCCGCGCCCTCAAGCGGTTCGACCCCGGCCTGTCGCTGGTCGCCTGCGGCAGCTCCAACAGCGGGATGCCGACCTTCGCGGGCTGGGAGGCGGAGGTGCTCGAGGCGGCCTACGACATGGTCGACTACGTCTCGCTCCACGCCTACTACGACCCATCCGACGGCGACGTCGACTCCTTCCTGGCCAGCGCCTCGGACATGGACCACATGATCCGCTCCATCGCGGCCACGGCCGACCACGTCGGCGCGAAACTGCGCAACCCCCGGCGGATCGACCTGTCGTTCGACGAGTGGAACGTCTGGTACCAGAGCCGCTTCAAGGGCGAGTCGTCGCTGGAGTGGGCCGAGGCGCCGCGTCTGATCGAGGACACCTACGACGTGACCGACGCCGTCGTGGTCGGCAGCCTGCTGATCGCCCTGCTGCGCAACGCCGACCGGGTGAAGATCGCGTGCCAGGCGCAGCTCGCCAACGTGATCGCCCCGATCCGCACCGAGCCCGGTGGCCCGGCATGGCGACAGACGATCTTCCATCCGTTCGCGCTGACGGCCCGGCACGCCCGCGGCGAGGTGCTGCGGGTCGAGCCCGAGGGGCCGGTGATCTCCACCGCCCGGTACGGCGAGGCCCCGGCGATCTGGGCGACGGCGACCCACGACGACGCCACGGGCGAGATCGCGCTGTTCGTGGTGAACCGGGACCGCCACGGCCCCTGCCGCCTCGACGTGGAGCTGCGCGCGCCCGTACGGCCGGTCGAGCACCTGGAGATCACCGACGACGACCTGTCGGCGGCCAACACCGCCGACTCCCCCGACCGCGTGACCCCGAGGCCCGGCAGCGGCCTGCGGATGAACGGCCGCCGCGCCGAACTCACCCTTCCACCAGTTTCGTGGACTATTGTCCGCTTTGCCCCTGAGTCCCCCCAGGAGTAGCACCATGACACATTCCCTGTCCCGCCGCTCGTTCCTCGGCCTCACCGGCGCCACCGGTCTGGCCGCCGCGCTGTCCGCCTGCGGCGGCGGCACCAAGCTCGGCGCGGGCGAGACCGCGCCGTCGCCCGCGGCGACGTTCTCCGGCGGGGAGTACAGCGGGCCCAAGGTGACGCTCGACTTCTGGAACGGCTTCACCGGGGGCGACGGCCCGCACATGCGCGCCATGCTCGACGCGTTCAACAAGGCCTACAGCGGCCGGATCGAGGTGCGCAACGTCACCCGGCAGTGGGCCGACCTCTACCCGGCCGTGCCGACCGCGATCGCCGCCGGCAAGGGCCCCGACGTCGCCGTCATCCACAACGACTGGATCAGCACGTTCGCCGCCCGGCAGGTGCTGATCCCGCTCGACGACGTGGTCGGCGCGCTTGGGCTCACCGAGTCGGACTTCATCCCGGCGGTGTGGAAGGCCGGCGAGTACGACGGCAAGCGTTACAGCGTCCCGCTCGACGTCCACTGCCTGGGCGACTACTGGAACACCGACCACCTGGGCAAGATCGGCCTGAAGGAGGCCCCGGCCGACAAGGCGGCCTACGGCGACGCGCTCAAGGGCCTGAAGGACGCGGGGATCGAGCATCCCTTCTGGATGCCGAACAAGTGGCCCGCCCACCTGATGTTCATGAGCCTGGTTTGGCAGTTCGGCGGGCAGCTCTACAGCGAGGACGGCCTGCAGGCCCTGTGGGGCTCCGACGCCGGCGAGCAGGCCCTCGCCTGGATGGTCGAGCAGATCGACAAGGGCTTCAGCCCCGAGAAGGTCGCGATCGACAGCCAGTACGCCGCGTTCAAGAACGGCAAGGTGAGCCTCACCTGGGACGGCATCTGGCAGATCAACGACCTCAAGACCAACGCGCCGAGCCTCAAGTGGGACCTGTCTCCCGTGCCGAACATCGGTGGCACCCCGGCCGTGTGGAGCGCCTCGCACAACTTCGTGCTGACCGCCCAGGCGGGCCGGGACGCCAACAAGGTGCAGGCGGCCAAGTTCTTCATCGACTACATGTCCGAGCGGTCCAACGAGTGGGCCAAGGCCGGCATGATCCCCGCCCGCAACTCCGTACGCCAGGACCCGCAGGTGGCCTCGCTGCCGCAGATCGCGCTGGCCGAGAACCTGGACGTCTTCCACTTCATCCCGGCGCTTCCCGGCGTGGGCGACGTGCAGACCAAGGCGCTGGAGCTCGCCGTGGCCAAGGCCGTGCTCAAGCAGTCCTCCCCCGCGGACGCGCTGAAGGAGGGCGTCGCCACGGCGAACAAGCTGCTGGCGGACAACAAGAGGAAGTACGCCAAGTGAGCGTGCTGGCCGGCGCCGCCACGGCCGCGCGGGACCCCGGGGTGTCCGAGACCGCCCCGGGGGCTCCCGTGCGCCGCATGCGCCCCTGGACGCCGTGGGCCTTCCTGGCGCCCTACCTGCTGCTGTTCGCGGTGTTCATGGCGCTCCCCATCGGGTTCGGCTTCTGGACCAGCCTGCACGAGTGGGACATCAACGTCCCCGCGAAGCCGTTCGTGGGCCTGTCCAACTACGCGGAGCTGTTCGACCCGTCGAGCGTGGACGGGTCGAGGTTCTGGACCGCGATGAAGGCGACCGGGATCTTCACGGTGTTCTCGGTGCCCCTGCTGATCGTGCTGCCGCTGCTCGTCGCGCTGCTGATGAACGGCCGGTTCCGCGGCCGCAACCTGTACCGGGCCGTCTACTTCGCGCCGTACGTGCTGGGCGTGGCGGTGGTCGGCCTGCTGTGGCGGTTCCTGCTCGACGGCAACATCGGCCTGGTCAACCACTACCTCGGCCTCGACGTGCAGTGGACCACCGACCTGCCCGGCGCGTGGGTGGCGCTGATCGGGGTGACCGTATGGTGGACGCTCGGGCTCAACTCGGTGATCTTCCTCGCCGGGCTGCAGGACATCCCCAGGGAGCTGTACGAGGCGGCGATGGTCGACGGGGCGGGCGCCTGGCATCGGTTCCGGGCGATCACGCTGCCCGGCCTGCGCCCGGTCACGCTCTTCGTGGTCAACGCCACGATCCTCGCCTCGGCCAACATGTTCGGCCAGTCGTACCTGATCACGGTGGGTGCTCCGGCCGACCAGACCAAGACCGCCATCTACCTCATCGCCGAGACCGGCCTGCGTCAGTTCGACATGGGCACCGCGTCGGCCATGAGCTTCGTGCTGGCCGCCTTCCTGATGGCGGCGAGCGGCCTCGTCTTCGGCGCGTTCAGGAACAGGCGGGCACGATGAGAAAGGATCTTCGCGGGCTGCGGCGATCGCTGCTCCATCTCGTCCTCGCGGCGGTCGCCGCCCTCTACGTCAGCCCGCTGGTCTACATGGCGGTCACCTCGGTCAAAACCCGGGAGGGGGCGGGGTCGACCACCCCGCAGTGGATCCCCCACCCCGTCACGCTCGGCGCGTACCGGGAGATCCTCGGCAGCACGGACTTCCCGGCCGTCTCCTGGTTCCTGAACAGCCTCGCGGCGGCGACAGGGCACGCCGCACTCGTCCTGGTCACCGCGGCCCCCGCGGCGTACGCGCTGGCCCGGCTGAACTTCCGCGGCCGTGGCGCCGTGTTCACGGTGATCGTGGCGACGCTGTTCGTGCCCCCGGTGGTGCTGCTCGTGCCCAACTTCCTCATCGTCAACGAGCTGGCCTGGGTCGACAGCCTGCCGGCGGTCATCGTGCCGGCGGCGGCCAGCGCGTTCGGGGTCTTCTTCCTGCGGCAGTTCTTCTCCACGCTGCCCGGGGAGCTGGAGGAGGCGGCCGAGCTCGACGGCTGCAACCGCTGGCAGACCTTCACCCGGGTCGTGCTCCCGCTCGCCAAGCCCGCCCTGGTGACCCTGTTCGTGTTGTCGTTCCTCACGAACTGGAACGACTTCCTGTGGCCCCTGTTCGTGCTGCTGAGCCCCGAGTCGCTGACGCTGCCCGCCGGTCTCGGCAACTTCCAGAGCGCCAACAACATCCGATACGACCTGGTAATGGCGGGAGCGATGATCGCCAGCGTCCCGGTGCTGCTGCTCTACCTGGTCGCCCAGCGCTGGATCATCGAGGGCATCTCCCGCTCGGGCCTGAAGGGATGAGCGGCGTCCCGCGGGGAACCGGGGCCGAAGACAGGCGGTAACCGCCGTCCGCCGCCGGGGACGCGATCGCGCGGTCCCCGGCGGCGGGCGAGCGTGGACGGTCGGGACCCCGTCTCACAGGTGCGGGCTACCTGGTCCAGGTCCACTTCTGGTTGGTGCCGCCCCAGCAGCTGTAGAGCTGGATCCCGGTGCCGTTGCCGGTGCCGCCGCCGGCGGCGTCCAGGCACAGCCCGGACTGGACACCGACGATGGAGCCGTCGGAGTTGACGCGCCACTTCTGGTTGTCGCCGCCCCAGCAGCTGTAGATCTGGACCCGCGCGCCGTTGCCGGTGCCGGCGGCGTCCAGGCACTTGTTGCCGTACACCCGGATCTCGCCGGCGGAGGTGGAGGTCCAGGTCTGGTTGGTCTGGCCGTTGCAGTCCCACAGCTGCACCTGGGTGCCGTCCGCGGTGCTCGCGCCGGGCACGTCCAGGCAGCGCCCGGAGGCCGCCCCCTTGATCGGCCCGCTACCTCCACCGGGAGTGGGGGTGGCGGTGGGGCTGGGGCTGGGCGAGGGGGACGACGAC
>NZ_BOOF01000071.1 GCF_016863095.1 Microbispora siamensis
CTGGTGTCCTGGCTTGCGTGCTCGCGGGCGGCTGAGCCCTCGGACGACCACAACGGGGAACCGGAGGTCAACCGGTCCCACCAGCCGTCAAAGCCATCGGAGCAGCTATCAGAGCTATTCGAACGACGAAGGCGCTCAGGATCGAGATCGAACAGATCCATGGAACCTCCTCGTGAAATTCGAAAGCTTGTATGAATTCTTTCACCCGCTCCTTACCTCCAGCAACCGCGAGAAGCGAATAGTTGGAGCAGCAGGTCAACCCGAAAAGGGGCATAAGGGGTTATTCGGAAGGCGGCGACGGGCGCGCGGGCGTTCCGCGCGGCGGGGCGGCGGGTTCGACGGCTGCCAAGGCGCGATCGAGCAGGCCGCCCGGCCGAGCGTCTGGCGCGATTGCGGGCATCGAGCCGGTCGGGGGTGATGGGGGACCGCTCGTCCCGCAGCGGCAGGCCGAAGGGCCCTGCCACGGCCGGGCCATGCCGGGCCGTGACAGAGCCGCACCGGGCCACGCCGGGCCATGCCGGGCCATGCCGGGCCATGCCGGGCCGTGACAGAGCCGCACCGGGCCACGCCGGGCCACGCCGGGCCACGATGGCGATTTCCGCAGCGGCGGAGGACGCCGCGCTACGGGACTTCACCTGCGGCGATGCCCGCGGTTCCGGAGTAGCCGCTGGACACTTCGGAGGCGAATTCCGAAAAAGGTGGTTTCCGTTCTCCCATCGGCGGTAGCCCAGTAAGGGACCGACCAAGCGAGAGACAAGGAGAAGCACGTGATCACTCACGAGCAGATCCCCATGGTGCTCGACAACCCGGTCCACGACCTCAACGGCGACAAGATCGGCGAGGTCGCGCAGGTCTTCCTCGACGACGCGACGGGACGGCCGAAGTGGCTCTGCGTCAAGACCGGACTTCTCCACACCAAGGAGACCTTCGTCCCGGTGCACGACGCGGACCTGACGGCCGGCCATGTCGAGGTCCCGTACGAAAAGGAGCACGTCAAGAACGCGCCCGACGTGGACCTGGACGCCGACGGGCACCTGTCCGCCGAGCAGGAGCGTGAGCTCTACCGTCACTACCACATGGACTGGGATGCCGCCTGGGAACGGGCGAACCGGCCCGACAGCCTCACCGGCTGGGCCGACAGCACCGGGCGGCGTGAACGTGAACGCCTGGGGATCGGCGTCGACGATCCCGGCGAATACACGGACTACGCCGTGACCCGCGGCGGGGAGCGGTACGGCACCGACGACCCGGCGCTCGGCTCCAGGGACCGGCTGGACGCCGAGATCCCCGGTACGCGCCCGGGTGAGCCGCTGGCGCGGCGGGACCCCGAGACCCGATCCGAGGAACTGTTCGGCAGCGGCGATCCCTCGCTCACGTCGAGCGAGCGGTACGGCACCGAGGACCCTGCGGCCCGGTCACGGGAACGGTTCGGCACCGGCGACCCGATGACGAACGCCGGCGACCGGTTCGTCACCGACCCAGACGCGCGTGATCGGGACATCCGTAGCCGGGACAGCCGAGACATCCCCGACCCGGACGAGCCGCGCCTGTAAACCGGAATCACCCAGAAGAACCGGAAAGAACCTGGAAGCAGCTCGTCACCAGCCCCGTTGCCCCGGTGCGCCTCCGCCGCCGGGGCAACGGCGTGCCCGGCCGCCTTCAGTCGTCGTCGATGACCTCGCCGTGCACAACGCGGCCACGGCCGGCACCGTCGAAGCCCGCACCGTCAGCCCGGCCGAACCCTCCCGTACGGTCGAAGAGCGGCGCGTACGGCGAGCGGGCGGCGAGCGACCGCACGCGGCGGCCGAGGAACCAGGTCAGCCAGCGCCGGGCGATCGGCCGGGTGAACGGCAGGATCATGAAGAATCCGAACACGTCGGTCAGGAAACCGGGGGCGAGCAGGAGAGTGCCGCCGGCGACGATCATCGCTCCGTCGGCGAGTTCCCGGTCGGGCATGCGCCCCGACTCGATGGCCGTGCGCAGCGCCGCCCACGCCCGCCGCCCCTCACGGCGCACGAGCCAGGCGCCGAGGATGCTGTCGGCGATGAGCAGGGCGACCGTCTCCCACCCGCCGATCACGGACCCCACCTGGATCAGAAACCAGATCTCCAGGACGGGAACCAGGAGGAACCCGAGGAACAGCCCGATCCGCAGCACCATGTCTTGCCCCACTCACCCCGGCACTCGTACGTCTGCGTCAACGTCCTCGCGGCCGCCGGGGTTCCTGTGGATCGTGCCTATCGCCTCGGGCGAAACCGATCACCGAACCCGGTGACCCCCCATACGGCGATGCGCCAGAAGGCCTCAAAGATGATCTTCCGGCTCATCTTGCTGCTGCCCACGGTGCGCTCGACGAACGTGATCGGTATCTCGGTCACCCGCAGGCCCTGCCGTACGGTGCGGAGCGTGAGGTCCACCTGGAAGCAGTAGCCCTGCGACTCGACGTCGTCCAGCCCGATCTTCTCCAGGGTGGCCGCACGGTAGGCCCGGAAGCCCGCCGTGGCGTCGCGCACCGGGATGCCGAGCACCAGCCGGACGTAGGTGTTGGCCCCCCGGGACAGCAGCTCGCGCGAGAACGGCCAGTTGACGGTCCTGCCGCCGGGCACCCACCGGGAGCCGATCGACAGGTCGGCGCCGTCGGTCACCGCGTCGAGCAGCTTGTGCAGCTCCTCGGGCTGGTGGGAGCCGTCGGCGTCCATCTCCACCAGCACGTCGTAGCCCTCGGCCAGGCCCCACCGGAATCCGGCGATGTAGGCGGCGCCCAGCCCCTGCTTGCTCGTCCTGTGCAGGACGTGGACGTGGTCGTCCGCCTCGGCCAGCTCGTCGGCGATCCGGCCGGTGCCGTCGGGGCTGTTGTCGTCGGCCACGAGCAGGTGCACGTCGGGCAGCGCCTCACGCAGCCGCCGCGTGATCAACGGGAGGTTCTCCCTCTCGTTGTACGTGGGGACGATCACGAGCACCCGCCCTGGGGTCCGCTCCATCAGGTTCTCCTCCGCCCAGAGATGGCCGCCACCGTCGCTCCGGCTCCCATGAGTACCATGATCCACTCCGGCAGCGCACCTACCTCCGCCGCCACCGTGTTCTTCGTCCTGACGGGGACGTCCAGGACGTTCATCCCCGCCACCAGCTCGCCGGTACGCCATCCGACCCGGCCGTCGGGGCCGACGTACGCGGAGATCCCCGTGGTCGCCGCGGTGACCACCGCACGGTTGAACTCCACCGCGCGCAGCTGCGACATCGCGAGCTGCTGCGGCGGCAGGTTGGTGAGCGCGTAGCTGGCGTTGTTGGTCTGCACCACCAGCGGCGTGCCGCCGGCCAGCACCGTGTCGCGGACCGTGCTGTCGAACGCCACCTCGTAGCACTCCACGGTGCCGATCGTCACCGGCCCCATCCGCAGCGCTCCCGGCTTGTCGCCGGGGACCGACTGCCGGCCGACGAGCTGGGCCCGCGACGACAACGCCAGGAACAGGTCCTTCATCGGGGTGTACTCGCCGAACGGCACGAGCCGCCGCTTGTCGTAGTACGCGCCGGGACCGGTGACCGGGTCCCAGACGACGCCGCGGGTGGCCCGGTTCTCGGTGCCGATCTTGACCACCGCGCCGACGAGAATCGGCACGCCGATGTCCTTGGCGGCGGAGTCGATCACCTGCCGGGCGTACGCGCTGGTGTAGGGATCGATGTCGGTGGAGTTCTCCGGCCACACCACGATGTCGGGCCGCTGGAGTTCGCCTGCGCGCACGGCCTCGGCCATCCGGTGCGTCTCGTCCGCGTGGTTGCGCAGCACGACGGCGGGCTCGTCGCCGAGGAAGTACATCCCCCGCCCAGGGACGTTGCCCTGGATGACACCGATCCGCACTGTCCTGCCCTCGTCGCCGGGCCGGGGCACGACCAGCCCCAGCACCGGTACGGCTATCGCGGCGAGGAGCGTTCCGGCAACCACCCGGTCGGCTCGCCACCTCGGCGGACGCCGTGTGACCAGGGCGGCGAGCAGGGCCCCGGTGAGGGCGACCGTGAAACTTACAAGCGGGGCGCCGCCCAGCGCGGCGAAGCCGGTGTACGGCGACTCGCCCTGGCTGAAGGCCAGCCGCGCCCAGGGGAAACCCCCGACGGGGAACAGGCCACGGGCCCACTCCTGCACGACCCACAGGCAGGCCACCCACAGCGGCCACAGGCGCAGCCGCATGACGAGGACGGCCACACAGGCCAGCCCGGCCCAGAACAGGCTCTCGATGCCCGACAGGGCCAGCCAGGCGTCGTCCCCGATCGGGCGGACCCAGGCCAGGGTCGGCAGGAGGAACGCCAGCCCCCCGGCGTACCCGATCCACACCGCCCGGCGCGGCCCGGTGCCGTACAACGCGAGGGCGAGCACCGCCACCCCGACAGGCGCGCAGAACCACCAGCCGATGGGCGGGAAGGCGAGGTAGAGCACCAGGCCGCCCGCGACGGAGGCGGCGAGGCGGACCAGCACGCCCGGCACTCGCGGCTTCGGCGCCGCGGCGGCGGGCGGTGCCGCGTCCTGCGCCGTCTTCAGTGCCACGGGACAGTCTCTCCTCGCGTGTCGATGGGCCTGACGCCAAAAATCATTCCAGGTCAGAGTCGCAGACGGCGGCGCAGGCCGCCAAACCGGCCTCAGCCACTGTACGGCGGCCGTGAGGGCGGCGAGGAGGAGACGAGGAGGAGTGAGGAAGGGAAGAAGGCCCGGGCGGCCCTTCGGACCGGTTCCGTCCCGTCGGCGGCGGGCGCGGAGCTCCGTTGTCTACTGGGTGCCCGGGCCCCTCCTGGGTCCAACCCCCCGGCCGGATGGGGTGCCCCGCCTCGGCGGGACGCCGCCCTGCGCCTGGTGTGCTGACGGGGTCACGCTCCGTCATCGACGCAGAGGTCGGCGGCGCCATAGAGCGGCCAACCGGTCAGTCCCGTGCTGGACTGCGCAGCAAACTACCGACCTCAGCGCAGATGTCAACCGCGTCCCGATCAGCGGAAATACCACATTTCCGCAGGTAGGAGCGGTGCCCGTTCAGCACCGTTCCAGTCAGCGCCGTTCCAGACCGTTGAGGACCTCGGGCAGTTCCTCCGTGTGAACGACGCCGAGGCGGCTCGTGGCCCTGGTGAGGGCGACGTAGAGGTCGCTCGGGCCGCGCGGCGACTCCCGCAGGATCCCGCCGGGTTCGACCACGATCACCGAGTCGAACTCAAGCCCCTTGGCCTCGGTCACCGACAGCACCGCCACGGGCGCGTCCAGCGCGGCCGGGCCGGGCCCGGTGGCCGCGTCGGGCACGGCGGCCCTGACGATCGCCCCGATCTCCTCGATCATCCCGGCCGGGGCGATGACCACGAGACGGCCCTCGCCGACGACCTCGGCCGCGACCACGGGGCCCGCCTCCGCGAGGGTGGCGACCCGCAGGGCCCACGGCCGCTCGCCCGTCTCCCGCACCGACTCCGGCGCCTTCAGGTCGGAGCCGACCAGTTCGAGCACGCGGGCGGCGACCTCCATCAGCTCGGCGGGGGTGCGGTAGTTGACGCTGAGGTGCTCCTCCCGCCAGCGGCCCGCGACGTACGGATCGAGGACGCGGGCCCAGCTCGCCGCGCCCGCGGCCGACCCGGTCTGCGCGATGTCGCCGACGATCGTCATCGACCGGCCGGGAATGCGCCGCATGACCATCCGCCAGGCCATCTCGGACAACTCCTGGGCCTCGTCCACGATCACGTGGCCGAAGGCCCACGTGCGGTCCCTGGCGGCCCGCTCGGCCGTGGTGAGATAGGTCTCCTCGGCCTGCTGCCGTTCGGCGAAGCGCTCGGCGTCCATGATGTCGGCCAGGCCGGTCAGCTCCAGCACCTCGCGGGCGTAGGCGATGCGCTCCTCGCGCTCCTGCTCGGCCCGGCGCGCCGCCCGCAGCACCCCTTCGTCGATGTCCCCCAGCAGTTCGGCGGCCTCGTCGAGCAGCGGCACGTCGGCCGCGCTCCACCAGTTCTCCCCCTGCTTGGGCGGCTCGCGCAGCAGCAGGTCGCGCTCCGGCGCGCCCAGCCCGGCCGCCGCCATCCGGTCGCGGTCGGTGAACAGGCCGATCAGCAGCTGCTGCGGCGTCAGGTAGGGCCACAGCCGGTTGAGGGCCACCCGCACCGGCTCCTCGGTACGCAGGTCCTCGCGCAGGTCGGCGAAGTCGGCGTCGTCGAGATTGCCGCGGCCCAGGTGCCGGGCGGCCTGCCGGGTGAGCGCGGTCAGCAGGTGCCGGATGAAGACGGCCCTGGCCTGGTTGTGCGGGCGGCGCGAGCGGCCGGCCTTCGACCGGGCCGCCTCCAGCGTCTGCCGGTCGAGCTTCAGCGTGAACTTGTCGAGCTTGATCTCCACGGGCGTGCGCGGCATCCGCTGGCGCTCCCGTACGGCCCGCGTGATCACGTCGGCCATCGCGATCCGGCCCTTGACCGCGGCGGCCTCGGGCGGCTCCTCCCGGGTCGCGGTGACGCCCGGGTACAGCTCGCCCACGGTGGACAGCAGCACGTCGGTCTCACCGAGGGACGGCAGCACCTGCTCGATGTAACGCATGAAGGTCGGGTTGGGCCCGAGGATCAGCACACCCCGGCGTTCCAGCCGCTCACGGTAGGTGTAGAGGAGGTAGGCCGCGCGGTGCAGGGCCACCACGGTCTTGCCGGTGCCGGGGCCGCCCTGGACGACGAGCACGCCGTTCAGGTCGCTTCGGATGATCTTGTCCTGCTCGGCCTGGATGGTGGCCACGATGTCGCGCATGCGGCCGGTGCGCTTCTCGCCGAGCGCGGCCAGCAGCGCCGCCTCGCCGTTGAGCGAGGCCCGGTCGGCGTCGGTGAGGCTGTCGAGGTCGAGCAGGTCGTCGTCGATGGCGGTGACCCTGCGGCCCCGCGTGTGCAGGTGACGCCGCCGGGTGACGCCCATCGGGGCGGCCGGGGTGGCCCGGTAGAACGGCTGCGCCACGGGGGCCCGCCAGTCGATCAGCAACCGGTGCTGGTCGTCGTCCGACAGGCCGATGCGGCCGATGTACAGCCGCTCGCCCTCCGCGTGGTCGAGCCGGCCGAAGCACAGGCCGTTCTCCACCGCCCACAGGCGGGCCAGCCGCTGGGTGTACATGACGGCGAAGTTGTCGCGCTCCGAGCGGTTCTGGTGAGTGCCGAAGGCCCCCTGGGCCAGCACGGCGTCGAGCTGCCCGCGCGTGCGCTCCCGCAGCACGTCGAGGCGCTCGTACAGCGCGGCGACGTACTTCTGCTCCCGGGCCAGCTCGCCCGTCGAAGACTCTGGCATAGGCCGCCAGATTCTACGTGCCGCACCGCCCTTCTCCCGCATCGGGCACGGCGACGATCACCGGTGCGGTCACAGATGGATCTCGGCGCGGATCACGCTCTTGACGGCGATCGAGCCCGTTCGTACGGTCGCAGCCAAAGTTAGGAAACTTTCCTAACCCGCCTCGTGGGAGAACGTATGACCCGGCCCATCGCGGGGACGCCGAGCCTGCTGCGCGCGATCAACGACCGCGCCGCGCTGATGGTCCTGCTCGAACGCGGTCCGCTGACCCGGCCCGAGCTGGGGGCGCTCACCGGCCTGTCCAAGCCGACCGCATCCCAGCTGCTGGCCCGGCTCCAGGAGGCCGGCCTGGTGGTCCTGGACGGCATCCGCGAGGGCCTGCCGGGCCGTACGGCCGAGCTGTACCGGATCAACCCCCGCGCGGCGCACGTGGCGGCGCTGGACGTCACGCCGGCGCGGATCGCCGTGGCCGTCGCCGACGTCACCGGCGCGGTCGTCGCCGAGCACCGGCTGGCCACCCCAGGGCGCACCGGCGGCGACGTGGTGGAGCGGGTCCGGGCCGCCCTCGCGGGGGCGTGCGGCCCGGCCGGGCTCGACCCGACGGAGCTGAGCCGGGTGGTCGTCGGCATCGGCGGCGCCGTCGACCCCTCGACGGGCAGGCTCGGCTACGCCGCCCACATCCCGGGCTGGCACATCCCCGATCTGATCGGGACCCTCCGCGACGGGATCGGCGTGCCGATCGACGTGGAGAACGACGTCAACCTCGTCGCCCAGGCCGAACGGTCCAGGGGCAGCGCCCGGGGCCACCAGGACTACGTGCTGCTGTGGGCCGACGAGGGCATCGGCGCGGCCCTCGTCATCGGCGGCCGCCTCCATCGCGGGGCGACCGGCGGCGCGGGCGAGGTCGGCTACATGCCCGTGGTCGGCGCCCCCACGGCGCGGGACGTCGGCAGGCGGGCCAACCACGGGTTCCAGGCGCTGTCGGGCGGTCCGGCCGTGCTCGCGCTCCTGCGGGCGCACGGCGTGCGCGGCTCCACGGCGAGCGGCGCCGTCCGCACCGCGGTCGCCGTGGCCGGACGCGGCGGCCCGGACGGCGAGAGCGCGCGCGAGGCCCTCCGCGACCTCGCCGGCCGCCTCGCGCTGGGGCTGGCCGCGATCACGGCCGTGGTCGATCCCGAGATCGTCGTGCTGTCCGGCGGCGTGCTGCTGGCCGGCGGCGAGGTCCTGCGGGAGACGGTCGAGCGTGAGCTGCACGCGCTGACCATCCCCCGGCCCCGCGTGCTGCTGTCCACCCTGGAGGGCAACCCGGTCCTCGCCGGGGCCCTCGACCTCGCGCTCGGCGCCGTACGCGAGGAGCTGTTCGGCGCGGTGAACAAATCCCCTTCGACTCACTAGGGAGGCACCCCCCATGAAACGCCTTCTCTTCCTCTCCGCGGCACTTTCCATCGGGGCCGCGCTCACCGCCTGTACGGCCGGCACCGAGAGCGGGCCGCCCAAGGTGGCCCAGAGCGGGGCGAGCCACGACCCGGTCACCATCGAGTTCTGGCACGGCTTCAGCGCCGACAACGAGCTCAAGGCCTTCGACGAGACCCTCGCGGGCTTCCAGAAGAAGTTCCCCTGGATCACGGTCAAGCCGACCAAGGCCATCCAGGACAGCCAGATCCTCCAGTCGGTCCGCGGCGGCAACCCGCCCGACGTGGCCCTGTCGTTCACAACCGACAGCGTCGCCGAGTTCTGCAAGGCCGGGATCTTCCAGGACCTCAACCCGTACCTGAAGGCGAGCGGCATCGACCCGGCGTCGCTGTTCCCGAAGGTGATCGCCGAATACACGCAGTATCAGGGCAAGCGCTGCGTGATGCCCATGCTCGCCGACGCGTACGGCCTCTACTACAACAAGGCGCTCATGAAGGGCCACCAGCCGCCGAAGACGATGAGCGAGCTGGCCGACCTCGCCAAGAAGCTGACGGTCAAGGACGACAAGGGCGACATCAAGGTCGCCGGTTTCGTCCCGACCAGCCAGATGTACGAGAACGCCCCGATCCACACCGGCGTGATGGTCGGCGCGAAGTGGACCAATCCCGACGGCACCTCGGCCATCGGCTCCGACCCGCAGTGGAAGAAGCTGATGACCTGGCAGAAGGACCTCACGGACTGGTACGGCTACGACAAGATCGAGAAGTTCCGCAAGAGCTTCGGCGACGAGTGGTCGGCCGAGAACCCGTTCACCACCGGCAAGGTCGCCATGGCCATCGACGGCGAGTGGCGCACGGCCATGCTCGCCGCCGACGCCCCGGACCTCGACTACGGCACCGCGCCGCTGCCGGTGGCCGACGACCAGGCCCAGCGGTACGGCGCGGGCTTCATCACCGGCACCGTCATCGGCATCCCGCGTGGTGCCAAGCACCCGGAGGCCGCCTGGGAGCTGGTGAAGTACCTCACCACCGACACCGGCTCGCTGGTGACGCTGTCGAACGCGATCAGGAACGTGCCGAGCACGCTGCCCGCGCTCCAGTCACCCGACCTGAAGAAGGACCCGAACTTCCAGACCTTCCTCGACGTCTTCGCCAACCCGAACAGCACGACGCTGCCGGCCCACGTCAACTCCGTCTTCAACCAGCAGACGCTGCAGGAGGCGCAGATCAAGTGGGAGTCGGGCCGCGCGTCCGACCTGGACGCGCTGCTCGCCGAGGTCGACAAGAAGATCGACGAGAAGCTCAGGCTGACGGCGGGCGGCTGAGCCGATGGCAAGAACGGCTCTCAGCCGCCCGAACCCTCTCAGCCGGGGAAATCTCCGCGCCCTGCTCTACCTGTCCCCCTGGCTCGCCGGGTTCGCGATCTTCTTCGTCTACCCGCTGGTGTCCACGGTCTACTTCTCCTTCCAGCGGTACGACCTGTTCACCCTGGAGCCCGTCGGGCTGCTCAACTGGGAGTACTTCTTCAAGGACCAGGCGGCCTGGACGGCGATCCGCAACACGCTGTGGCTCGTCGTGGTGATGGTCCCGCTGCGGGTGCTGTTCGGCCTCGGCGTCGCCCAGCTGGTGACCCGGCTGAAGGCCGGCGCCGGGGTCTACCGCACGATCTTCTACCTGCCGGCCCTGGTGCCGCTGGTGGCCGGGACGCTGGGGTTCGTGTTCCTGCTCAACCCCGGCACCGGTCCGGTGCAGGCGATCCTGTCGGCCGTCGGGCTGCCCGCGCCGGACTGGTTCGGCGACCCGGCGTGGTCGAAGTGGGGGCTGACCCTCCTCGGCCTGTGGTCGGTCGGCGACCTGATGGTCATCTTCATGGCCGCACTGCTCGACGTGCCGAAACAGCTCTACGAGGCCGCCGCGATCGACGGCGCGAACGGCTGGCGGCAGTTCACGTCGATCACACTGCCGGTGATCCGGCCGGTGCTGATGTTCGCCCTCGTCACCGGGGTGATCCAGACGCTGCAGTACTTCACCCAGGCCGAGGTCGCCGCGCGGGTCGCGTCCGGGGCGACCGACTCGGCCGGGTCGGTCTTCACCCCGGGCTACCCCGACCAGTCCACGCTGACGTTCCCGCAGTGGCTGTTCCAGCAGGGTTTCCGCGACTACGCGATGGGCTACGCCTGCGTGCTCGCGCTGATGCTGTTCGCGGTCGCGATGGTGTTCACGCTCATCCTGCTGCGGCAGTTCCGCGGCCTCGGCGAGGAGGACGTATGACGAGGCGTTCGGTGCTGTTGTGGGTCGCCCGGCACGCGCTGGCCATCGCGCTCGCGCTGATGTTCCTCGGCCCGCTGGTGTTCATCGCGCTCACGGCCCTGATGAGCGACCGGCAGGCGCTCACCTCCGACCTGTGGCCGCACACCTGGAACTGGGGCAACTTCACCGAGATCTTCGAGAAGGCGCCGCTGCTGACCTGGATCCGCAACACGCTGCTCTACTCGGTGCTCGCCACCGCGTTCATGCTGGTGTCGTCGATCCCCGTGGCGTACGCGCTGGCGCGGTTCCGCTTTCCCGGCCGCCGGACGGCGATGCTGCTCGTGATCACCATGATGATGCTGCCGCCGCAGGTCGTGGCGGTGCCGATCTACCTGATCTGGGCCCGCTTCCACCTGACCGGCACGCTGTGGCCGCTGATCCTGCCGATGCTGCTCGGCGACGCGTTCTCGATCTTCCTGCTGCGCCAGTTCCTCGTCACGATCCCGCGCGAGTACTCCGACGCGGCCAAGGTCGACGGATGCGGCGAGTTCCGCACGCTCGTGCGGGTGATCCTGCCGATGGCCCGGCCGGCCATCGCCGCCGTCGCCCTCTTCCAGTTCTTCTACTGCTGGAACGACTACTACGGACCCCTGCTGTACGCGGGGACCGACCTGGACAACTGGACGCTGTCGCTGGGGCTGGCGGCGTTCCGGTCGGTGCACCGCGTGCAGTGGAACCTCACGATGGCCGCCACACTGCTGGCCATGGCCCCGGTGATCATCGTGTTCTTCTTCGCCCAGAAGGTCTTCATCGAGGGCGTCAAGCTGACGGGAGTCAAATGAAGCTGGCCGTTGTCGGGGGCGGTTCCACGTACACGCCGGAGCTGATCGACGGTTTCGCCCGCCTGCGCGGCGAACTGCCGCTGTCGGAGATCGCGCTCGTCGACCCCGACGAGCGACGGCTCGCGACCGTCGGCGGGATGGCCCGGCGGATGCTCGCCCGCGCCGGGCATCCGGCCACGCTGACCACCACGACCCGCGTGGAGGACGGCGTGGCCGGGGCCGCGGCGGTGCTGCTGCAGTTGCGCGTCGGCGGCCAGGCCGCCAGGAACGTCGACGAGACCCTGCCGCTGGAGTGCGGCTGCGTCGGGCAGGAGACCACGGGCGCCGGGGGCCTCGCCAAGGCCCTGCGGACCGTGCCCGTGGTGCTCGACATCGCCGGGAAGGTGCGCGCGCACGCGCCCGGCGCGTGGATCGTCGACTTCACCAACCCCGTCGGCATCGTCACCCGGGCGCTGCTCGACGCCGGGCACCGGGCCATCGGGCTGTGCAACGTGGCCATCGGGTTCCAGCGCCGCTTCGCCGCCCTCCTCGGCGTGGCCCCCGAGCGGATCGCCCTCGGCCACGTCGGGCTCAACCACCTCACCTGGGAGCGGTCCGTCCTGCTCGACGGCGTGGACGTGCTGCCCCGCCTGCTGGACGAGCACGGCGAGGGCATCGCCGAGGCCCTCGGCCTGCCGGTCGGCCTGGTCCGCCATCTGCGCGCCGTGCCGTCGTACTACCTGCGGTACTTCTACGAGCACGACCGCGTGGTGGCCGAGCAGCGGACCTCGCCGTCGCGGGCCGCCGAGGTGGCGGCGATGGAGTCGGCGCTGCTGGAGATGTACGCCGACCCGGCCGTGGACACCAAGCCCGACCTGCTGGACAAGCGCGGCGGCGCCTTCTACTCCGAGGCCGCCGTCGCCCTGGTCGCCTCGCTCATGGGCGACCGCGGGGACGTGCAGGTCGTCAACACCCGCAACAACGGCACGCTGCCGTTCCTCGACGACGACGCGGTGATCGAGGTCCCGGCCGCCGTCGGGGCCGCCGGGGCCGTTCCGCTGCCCGTCGATCCCGTGGAGCCGCTCTATCGGGGCCTGATCGCCCACGTGTCGGCGTACGAGTCGCTCGCCCTGGAGGCGGCCCTGCACGGGGGCGAGGACCGCGTCAGGGACGCCCTGCTGGCCCATCCGCTGGTCGGCCAGGCCTCCCTCGCCGACGACCTCGCCGTGCGCCTCGTGGAGGCCAACCGCGCGTTCCTGCCGTGGGCGGTGGCCCGGTGACCCGTACGGTGCTCGCCGTGGACGGCGGCAACAGCAAGACCGACGTCGCCCTCGTCCGCGAGGACGGCACGGTGCTCGCCACCGCGCGCGGGCCCGCGTTCCTGCCGCAGAGCGCCGGGGCCGCCGCCGCCGTCGAGGTGATCGGCCGGACCGTACGGCGTGCCCTCGCCGACGAGACCGCCTCACCGCCGTACGCCGACCACGTCGCGGCGTACGTCGCGGGCGCGGACCTGCCGGTCGAGGAGGAGCGGCTGCGGGCCGAGCTGCTGGCCCGCGGCTACGGCGCCGAGGTCGCCGTGGGCAACGACACCTTCGCCCTGCTGCGGGCCGGGTCGGGCGCGGGATGGGGCGTGGCCGTCGTCTGCGGCGCCGGCATCAACGCGGTGGGCGTCTCCCCCGCCGGGCGGGTCGCCCGCTTCCCCGCGCTCGGCCGTCTCAGCGGCGACTGGGGCGGCGGGCACCACCTGGGCGAGGAGGCGTTCTGGCACGCCGTACGCGCCGAGGACGGCCGCGGTCCCGCGACCGTGCTGACCGACGTCGTGCGCGCCTGCTTCGGCACCGCCACGGTCGAGGAGGCCGTCGTCGCGCTGCACTTCGGCGACCTGCCGGCCGACCGGCTGCACGCCCTCGTGCCACCCCTGCTGGCCGCCGCCGCGGACGGCGACGCGATCGCCGGGTCGCTGGTGGAGCGGCAGGCCGAGGAGATCGCGCTGCTCGGCGTCGTCGCCATGCGGCGGCTCGGCCTGCTCACCGCGCCCTGCGAGGTCGTGCTCGGCGGCGGCGTCCTGACCGCCCGGCACCCCCTGCTGACGTCGCTGGTCGAGCGGCACTACGCCGAACGGGCGCCGCTCGCCCGGCTCGTCGTGGCCGACGTGCCGCCGATCGTGGGCGCCGCCCTGCTCGGCCTCGACCGCCTCGGCGCGCCCCCCGAGGCGTACGCCCGGGTGCGTGCTCACTTCCTCCGGGAGGGGGACGGCGCTCAGCCGGCGGCGTCCTCTTCCGGCTCCTTCTCGATCACCGGGGAGCGGTAGTCGTACGGGGTGCTGAGGACGACGGTGGTGCGCGTGCTGACGTTGGCCGAGGCGCGGATCTGCTGGAGGAGTTCCTCCAGCGCCAGAGGGGAGGCGACGCGGACCTTGAGAATGTAACTTTCATCGCCCGCGACGCTGTGGCACGCCTCGATGGCGGTCAGATGGCTCAGCCGTTCCGGCGCGTCGTCCGGCGCGGAGGGGTCGATCGGCTTGATCGAGACGAACGCGGTCATCGGAAGACCGATCTCGTCGTAGTCCACGAGAGCGGCGTATCCGCGGATGACACCACGCTTTTCCAGCCTGCGTACCCGCTGGTGCACGGCGGAGACCGACAGCCCGGTCTCCTTGGCCAGATCGGTGAAGCTCATCCGGCCGTCAGTCGCCAGCAGGGTGACGATTCGGCGATCGATCTCCTCCACCCCAGCAACGGTAGCGCCGCCCGAGACCGCCTCGTCCCGAAGCCACCGAAATGCCGCGTTGCCAGAAATGTCAGTGGGCCTGGCTAGCTTGCGATCATTGCCGAGACCCGGAGGTCGACTGATGTACCGACAGGGAGACGTGTTGATCGTGCCCGTGGCGGAGACGGCGGTGCCGCGCGGGCTGCGCCCGGTGCCGCGCGACCCGCGCGGGAGGCTGGTGCTGGCGGAGGGCGAGGCGACCGGGCACTGCCACGCGATCCCGGGGCCGGGAACGCTGTACCCCGGGTTCCTGCACCTGCCCGGCGGCGGACGCCTCGTCCACGAGGAGCACGACGCGATCTCGCTGCCGAAGGGGTGGTTCCGGGTGATCCGCCAGCGGGAGTACGTTCCCGGCTCGTTCCGGACGGTGGCCGACTGATGGAGACCCTGACCTGGGAGCGGGTGGCCTTCGCCACCGGCGAAGGAGACCACGACGAGGCGTCGGCGGGAGTGCGGCTGGCCTACCGCGAGGCGGGCCTGCCCGAGCCTGAGGTGATCGTACGGCTGGCCTCCCCCGCCGCCGGGGCGATCGCGGCGGTGTGGCTGCTCGGCACCGACGAGGTCCGGGCGGCGATGGAGGAGATCGGCTTCGGGCGGCTTCGGGCGCTCGACGGCGTCGACCCGGGGGTCTCGGTGCGATACGAGGTGCGCACCGTGCCCTGGGAGAGCGCCAGGGCGGAGGCGAGCGCCGCCGCCGGGCCCGCCGGCTGGGCCCGGTTGTGGGAGGAGACGGGCGGCCGGCTGTGGCCGCGGGTCGACCGGCTGGTCACCGAGATCCGCAGGGCCGTCGGCGGCCTCGGCGGCGACGTGCTACGGCAGGCGACGCTCGACGCGGTGCTCGGCCAGCACGACGCGGCATGGCTGTCGGCCTTCGAGGGCCTGGAGGGGCTCAAGCGGGTCGCGCGGCACGCGGGCTGGTGGTGGCCGTACGAGCGGGTCGCGATCGTCACCGACCGTCCGGTTGAGCTGCACCTGGACGACGTGGGGCGGCTACACCGGGCGGAGGGTCCGGCCCTGTCGTACGCCGACGGCTTCGCGCTGCACGCCTGGCACGGGATGCCCGTCCCTGCGGGGTTCGGCGCCACCATGGCCGCGCTCACCCCCGAGCGCATCCGCGCGGAGGAGAACGCGGAGCTGCGCCGGGTCATGCTGGAGCACTTCGGCCTCGACCGCTACCTCGCCGCGTCGGGCGCCCGGCCGCGGCACTCCGACGAGACCGGCGTCCTGTGGCGGATCGACCTGCCGGGCGACGAACCGGTGGTGATGGTCGAGGTGGTCAACTCGACGCCCGAGCCGGACGGCACCCGGCGCACCTACTTCCTGCGGGTCCCGCCGTGGGTGACCAGGGCGCGCGAGGGAGTGGCGTGGACCTTCGGCGTACGCGAGGAGGACTACCGCCCCGAGCGGGAGACCTGAGGCGGCCAGGCGGCCGGGACGCGTTCCAGCACGCCTCCCGCGAAGACGTCGTAGAGGCCGAGGGGCTCCAGGTGGACGTACCCGATGTGGCAGTCGCAGACAGGCAGCGGGCAGGCGCGGGGCCGCAGGGCGGGCCGGTAGGAGCCGTCGTAGAGGTTGCCGAGGACCTCCGGCACGAAGTGGCAGCGCCTGACCGTCCCGCCGCCGTCCACCGAGATCACGCTGTCCCCGGTGCGGCACGGCAGGCCCAGGCTGCGGTGCGCGTGCCGGCTGTAGCCGAACAGCGGGTCGACGGCCGTCCACTCCGCGGCCTCGGCGTCGCTGTAGACCCGGCCCTCCTGCGCGTTGACCCACAGGTAGGTCTCGGGCGGCAGGTCCGCCCTGAGCCTGCGGGCGTCCGCCAGATGCGCGGGGTCGCCGACGATGCCGACGCTGTGCCGTACGGGAAGGGAGCGGACCTTGGGCAGGAACCGCTCGTAGGGCACCTGGGTGGGATGGTAGGTCACCCACAGCGCCGCCCGGTCCGACGCCTCCGCGAGCCAGCCGGTGCGGCAGCTCAGGTTCGTCTGGATGGCGACCCTTCGCACGTTGCCGAGCCAGGACAGCCGCACCAGCGCCTCGCGATACCAGGACCGCGCCAGACCCTCGCCCCACGGGGTGAACAGCACCGAGATCTCGATGTCCTGGGCCGCCACCCATGCCGTGAACCGCTCCAGGGCGGCCCGGTCGGCGCGCAACTGCTCGGGGGTGTCCCTGCGTTTGGCGAACGGGCAGTAGCCGCAGTCGTAGTCGCAGCTCGCCAGCGGCCCCCGATAGAGGATGGTCAGCACGCGGCGTATCCCTCCATGAGCGCCCTCACGCGCGGCGAGAACAGCGCGGGGCCGACGGCGTCGGAGTGGGCGAGCCCGTCGGGGGTCGGACGCACGGTGGACGCGTCCGCCGTCAGCCAGCCCGGGAACCGGTCCAGCAGGGGGAAGTCGTCGAGCACGTCGGTGCCGAACCTGGACCGGTAGAGGTCCCGCGACAGCCCCTCGGTCCGCAGCAGCGACTGGATGAGGTGCCGTCTCCTGCGCTCCTCCTCGTCCAGGGCGAACCCCACGTTGGCCACGCCGAAGTCGTCGCGCCGCACGTAGTCGTCGATGATCGCCCGTACGTGGCGGGCCCCGACCGCGTACTCGAAGGAGTGGTGCAGGGTGCTCGTGTAGGACCGGGCCCCGCAGCCGAGGCCGACCATGCCGTCGGTCTGGCAGCAGTAGTCCGTGGACGCCGTCGTGCCGGGCAGCCGGAACATCCGCATGGACACCTGTTCGTACCCCGCGTCGAGCAGGTGGTCGCGGCCGAGGCGATACAGCTCCATCCGCTGGTCGTCCCAGGCGCGGCCCTGCCCGCCCGGCTGCCTGCCGAGCCCGGTGAGCGGCCGGACGTACAGGGGGTAGAGGTACAGCTCCTCCGGCTTCCACGTCAGCGCGGTGTCCAGCGAGTACTGCCAGGAGCCGGGCGTCTGCCCGTCGATGCCGTAGATCAGGTCGATGTTGAGGGCCGCGATGCCCGACGCGCGAATCGCGTCGAGCGCGGCGTCCACCTCCGCGCGCTTCTGCGGCCGTACGGCCGCGCGGGCCTCGGCGTCCACGAAGCTCTGCACGCCGATCGAGATCCGGCTCGCGCCCCGCTCGGCCAGCACGGCGAGACGGTCGGGCGTGGCGGTGGCCGGGGAGGTCTCCACCGACAGCGGGATCTCCCGCAGGTCGACGCCCATCGCCTGCTCTGTGAGGTCGAACAGGCGGGCCAGCTCCCGGGCGTCCAGGTAGGTGGGCGTGCCGCCGCCGAAGGCCGCCGTCGTGAAGCGCGGCTCGTCCAGAGCGGCCCGTACGGCTCGCGCCTGCCGTTCCAGGGCGTCCAGGTAGGCCCCGGTGAGGCCTTCCGGAGCCCCGGTGCGGGTGAACAGGTTGCAGAACCCGCACCGCATCTCGCAGAACGGGATGTGGACATACAACGCGCCCGCCCGTTCCCCCGCCCAGACCTCGCTCAGGGCCGGACGAGGATCGAGCGGCCGGTAGGCGGTCTTGTGCGGGTAGGCGTAGACGTATCCCTCGTAAGGCGTCAATCGTGCTCCCCATCGGGATTGACCAGGATGAACTCGGCGTAGGGCACCGTCCAGACGACCTCGTGGCCCACGCGATGCCCGACGTGCCCGTCCTCGCCGTACGCCGTGCCGTGGTCGGAGCAGACGATGACGAGGCAGGGCCGGCGCATCAGCGCGTACAGCCTGCCGATGTGCCGGTCGACGTATTCGAGCGCGGCGGCGTGGGTGTCCAGGCCGTCCCCGGTGGCGCCGGGCAGGTGGAAGTGGTTGGGCTGGTGCAGCGCCGACACGTTGACGAACAGGAAGACCGGCCGGTCCCGCCGCGCCAGCACCTCCTCGGCGCGGTCGATCTGCCGTTCCAGCGAGTGGGGGCTGGTCACCCCGAACGCCGGCTCCCAGTGGCTCTCCGCGAACAACCCGGGCAGGGCCGAGCCCAGCGGGGTCAGCTTGTTGAAGAACCCGACCCCGCCGACGCAGACCGTGTGGTAGCCGGCGCGGGCGAGCCCGGTGGGCAGGTCGGGCGCGTCGAACACCCAGGTGCCCGCCCCGGTCGTCTCGCTGCCGGGGAAGGTCGCGGCGAACAGGCGCGGGTGTGGCCCCGGCGTGACCGGCGTGGGCAGGAACCCCGCGAAGATCGCGGCGTGCGCGGCGTAGGTGAAGCTGCCGGGGCTGTGCCGCCGCTCCCACCTCCGGCCGCCGGGCAGCAGGTTGGGCAGCCGCCCGGCGTCGGCCAGCTCGGCCGCGACGTCGTAGCGGAGCGTGTCGAGCGTGACCAGGAGGATGTCGTGGGTCCCCACGACCTCGTTCATGTCCATCGCCCATCCAGGATCGCCTCGGCCTGCTCGGCGTAGGTGTCCCTGCCCTCGCCCGCCAGGTCGCCCAGGCCGGGCAGGAGGTCGCCGAACGCGTTGACCTCCGCCACGGCCACCGACCGCCAGTCGGCCCCGACCATCAGGTCGACACCGGCGGTCAGGCTCCCGGGGAAGCACGCGGAGGTCCGGGCGGCCGCGTCGAGCACCCGCTCCCACAGGCCGGTCCGCGCCCGGACCACGCCGAGCTCGCCCCGCAGGCCACCGAGGTGCAGGTTGGTGATCGGCGTCCTGCTCGTACGCATCACCGCGTGGGTCGGGTTTCCTGCCACGGTCACGACGCGCAGATCGAACGTCCTGCCGCCTGCCGACGCCTTCGGGAACCACCGCTCCACATGGAGCCCGTCGGGGGCGAGCGTCTCGACCAGCGCCTTCACGTCGGCCTCGTCCTCGTAGGCGCGGACCCGCAGCGAGTTGCACAGCGTGCCGCCGATCCACGCCGCCGATGTGACCGCCTTCACCCGGCCCGCGTGGGCCTGGAACGCGATCACCCCGGAGGCCGACGAGCCGTGGGCGGGCTTGACGAACACGCGGGCCCAGCCCCGCTCGGCCATCCGCTCGCGCAGTTCGCCGTACGAGCCGGCCTCGAAGGCGGGCGGCACCGGCACTCCGGCCGCGGACAGCCGGGCGTGACAGCGGCGTTTGTCGAACATCACCGCGATCTCCTCGACGTCCCCCAGCAGGCGGACGCCGGGAAACGCGGCGATCCGCCGCAGCCCGGCCGTGAAGGCGGCGTACCAGGCCGCGCCCCCGCCGACCCTGGTGGGGTCCCCCGGTCCGCGCAGCAGCGCGTCGGTCTCCGCGTCCTCGCCCGGCGAGTCGATCCGCACGAGCGTCCCGGGTGGCAGGCCGATCTCGCGTCCGGTCAGCACGTCACGCCAGGAAACCACCCGCGGCTCGGGCAGCCCCCGGGCGACGACGGCGTCGCGGAACATCGTCACCCGCCGGTCGCCCGGCACCCCGACCACGGCCAGGTGCGGAGTCACTCGCTCACCGCCACGTAGCGCTCGTAGTCGGGCTGCCGCTCGGACAGGTCCACGTCCACGTCCGGCAGGGACGCGGCGATCCGGGCCGCCATCGGCCCGCTGAGGTAGTGGTGGTGCAGGTCGAGCCGGCGCAGATGGGTCAGCGGCTGCCCGCCGAGCAGAGCCTCCGCACCGGCGTCGGTGAGCTCGCCCATCGACAGGCTGAGCTCCTCCAGCCGGGCCACCACGGGGGCGGCGACGACGGCCGCCGCGATCTCGTCCTGCGCCGGGCTGTCGCACAGGCCGAGCCGCCGCAGCGCGGGCAGCCGCTCCCCGGACAGGATCGGCGCCAGATCGGCGACGGTGGCGTTCCCGCCGTAGTTCTCGACCCCGAGCCAGAGCTCCAGGTGCTCCAGCGCGGGAAGGTCGCAGGCCCCGACCGCCCGCACCACCTCGGCGGGCAGCCCGCCGCACTCGAACCGCAGCACCCGCAGCCGCTCGTGCCGTACGGGCCGCAGGGTCAGCCCCTGCGAGCCGCGGACGTCCAGCCGCTCCAGGTGGGGGAACGCCTCGAGCAGCGGAGTGACGTCCCCCTGCTCGATCCAGGAGATCTCCATCAGCTCAGCGCTGACGAACCCCAGGAAGACCGACCGGAGACGGGGCAACCGCGCCGCGTTGGCGGCCAGGAACGCGGGCACGTCGCGCCCGTAGTGAACCAGTACGAGCGACTCGATCGCGTCGCCGCCCACCGAGTCGAGCAGGCGCCGAAGTTCCTGCTCGAGTCCCGGCTCACCCTCGTTGCCGGACAGCCCGTTCGTGAGAGCCCACGCGACCGCCGAGGGATCGGCGACCGTCTCTCCCGGCTCCACCACCGGCCTTCCGGCGAAGAACTGCCCGGGCTCCCATTGGTCGCCGTACAGATAAAGGTCTTCGTGGACGAAGGTCTCGCCGGGGTCGGGCGCCGCCGTCACTCCCCCACCGCCACGTAACGCCAGACTTCCCCGTCCCCGTCGTCTTCGGCCTCCTCCTGCTCCGACAGGTCGACCTCGACGCCCGGCAGCGCCTCGGTCACCCGGGCGGCCATCGCGTCGGTGAGGAAGTGGTGGTGCAGGTCCAGCCTCTGTAGATGGGTCAGCGGCTGGCCGCCGAGCAGGGCCTCGGCCCCGGCGTCGGTGAGCATGCCCATCGAGAGGGCGAGGGACTCCAGCCGGGCGACGACCGGCGCGGAGGCCACGGCCGCCGCGATCTCGTCCTGAATCTCGCTGTCCTGGAGACCGAGGTGACGCAGCGCCGGCAGCCGCTCGCCGGCCAGGATCGGCGCGAGGTCGGCGACCGTGGCGTCCCCGCCGTAATTCTCCTCACCGAGCCACAGGTCCAGGTGCTCCAGCGCGGGAAGGTCGCAGGCGCCCACGGCACGCACCACCTCGGCGGGCAGCCCGCCGCACTCGAACCGCAGCATCCGCAGCGACTCGTGCCTGACGGGCCGGAGTCTCAGTCCCGTGCCGCCGCGCACCTCCAGCCGCTCCAGCCATGGGAACGCCTCGAGCAGCGGTGTCACGTCCGACTGCTGGATCCAGGAGATCTCCGCCTCGTCGGAGCTGATCGCGCCGACGAAGAGCGAGCGCAGCCCGGGAAACCGGGCGGCGTTGTCCGCGAGCAGGCCGACGATCTGCTCCGACGACTTGTCGTAGCAGTCGTTCCACCCGCCGATCACGATCGCCGGCACGGCCGCCGTGTCCACCTGCGTCAGCAGCGCGCCGAACGCCTCCGCGATGGGGTAGTCCTCCCCCCACCCCGAGCTGATCCGCACCGCCACCGCGACCGGGTCGGGAATGTCCCCGTCCTGATACGGGGCGATCTCGACCACCGGCAGCCCGGCGTAGGTCTCGTCGTAGCGATGCTTGTAGCCGAAATAGGTGTCGTACGGGATCATGGAATGTCCTTGGCTGGGGGATCCGGCGGGTCCGTCCTACCAGACCCGGGTGACAATTCCGCGATCACTCCTCCGTCGCCAGCGCCCGTACGTCGGGGTGCATGCCGGGGGTCGCCAGCACGAGGGCGGCGAGCGAGCCGAGGATCGTCACGGGCCTCGTCTTCGACGCCTCCACGGCGGCCAGGTAGCGCCAGGCCACCAGTTCGGCCACGTCCTCGCGGGCGTCCGGGTCCATCCAGGCCGTGGCGATCATTCCGAGCAGGGCCGCCTCGGTCACCCAGTCCTCCGGCCCGTACGCCAGGTCGGTCAGCACGCTCCTGCGCTCGGACTCCGCCCAGGGCTGGCCGGCCTGGTGATGGGCGATGCCGAGGCAGGCCCACGCCTGGACCTGCCTGATCCACAGCGGCACGGCCGCCGGCTCGCCGTACGGCGACAGCGGCGGGTGGACGAGCACGCCGAGCAGGTCGCCGAGGGACAGGCCCGACAGGCGTACGGCGTGGTCGTAGGCGGCCGGCAGGTGCGGCCAGCGCAACGTCGCGACGGCGGCGATGGACTCCAGCGCCTCTCTGGACGGCGGCGGCACGGCGGGCACGGCCGTCATGCCCTCGTAACGCCACACCCGGCGGGTCACGCCCCGCACCGGGCCGTGGGCGTACACCTCCGGCACGGTCAGCCGCGCGTCGGGGTCCGGCGCATCGGCGATGGTCAGCGCGAAGCCGGGCGCGACCAGGGAGAAGGCGAGCAGCGCGCTGGGCGGCTCGGGGGCGGAGACCGTGAGCTCGCCGCCGGCCGGGACCTCCTCCCGCTCCACCATCTGGTAGAGCACGTCGATCACCGACTCCGTCGGGCCAGGGACGCGTCCCAGCCACAGCCGCAGCCCGCACTGCTCGCCGAGGACCGCGTCGCCGTGCTCGTTACCGGGATCGTCGCGCAGGTGGTCGGCCAGCTCCACCAGGTGCCGGACGTCCCCGTCCCGCTCGAAGCGCATCCCGCAGGCCGTCGGATAGGCGTTCGGGTGCCGGGGCTCACGCCGCAGCGCGCGCTCCACCCACTCCAGGCCCTCCTGCGGGCGGCCGCTGCTGTGCAGCATCTCGCCGATGTCGGTGTACAACGCGAGGTTGGCGGGGTCGTGCTCCAGCGCCCGCACCATCGCCCGCTCGGCCTCGGGCCACCGCTGCAGGTCGCGGCACGCGTACCCCTCGGCGAGGGCGGCCTGGAAGGACGGCGCGAGCGCGTAGGAGCGGACGGCCAGCTCCACCGCCTCCTCGGCCTCCCCCACCCGGCGCAGGAGCAGCGAGGCCAGCCAGAGCAGCGACGCGTCGTCCGGGTGGGCGCGCAGCGCGCCCCGCACCAGCACGACGTACGGCAGCAGCGCCTCGCGGCCGTCCTCCGGCACGGTGCCGGGCAGCCCGGAGGCCAGCAGCGAGACGAGCGAGCACAGTTCGCCGGGCGGGATCCGCCCGGGCAGCTCGGGGTCGAGCACCCACGGCACGTGCGCCCAGCGTCCCCCCGGCTCGTGCCGCTGCACCGAGATCAGCAGGCGCAGCGCGGGCACGTACTCGCCGCGGGCGGCCAACGCGTGCGCGCGGGCCAGCGCCGTGCCGAGGAAGACCGGTTCGTCCACCGGGAACAGGTCCGGCCCGCCGCCCGGACCGGCAAGCAGCCGCGCCAGCATCTCGTGCGCCTCGGGCAGGGCGGGATCGTGGGCCAGCGCCGCCGCGACGTGCGCGGCGGCGTGCCCGGTCTCCCCGTCCTCCAACGCCAGCCGCGCCATGCTGACCTCGCCCTCGGCCTGGGCGCGGGGATCGTCCATGCCCTCGCCGATGCCCCCGCCCATGTCCTCGTGCGTCATCCGTCCTCCGATCCGGCAGTCGTGATCATCACTCTGCCAGAGCGGCGGAGAGCACGGCCGCGGGGATCAGTCCACCACGACCAGGTCCCTGGTCGTGGTGTTCATCCGTTCGCCGGCGGTCTCGCCGCAGACGACGATGTCCTCGATCCGGGCGCCGTGCCGTCCGGGCAGGTAGATGCCCGGCTCGACCGAGAAGGCGAACCCCGGGCGCATCTCCTCGGTGTTGCCCGCGACGATGTACGGCTCCTCGTGCGTCTCCAGGCCGATGCCGTGCCCGGTGCGGTGGACGAAGTACTCGCCGTACCCCGCCTCCGCGATCACCTCGCGGGCGGCGGCGTCCACCGACTCGCAGCTCACGCCGGGCCTGACGTGGGCGCAGGCGGCCTCCTGGGCGCGCTTGAGCACCTCGTAGTAGGCCGTGAAGTCGGCCGGGGGCTCGCCCACGCAGTAGGTCCGCGTGGAGTCGGAGCAGTAGCCGCTCGGCATGACGCCGCCGATGTCCACCACGACGGGCTCGCCGGGCCGGATCACGCGATCGCTCAGCTCGGCGTGCGGGCTGGCGCCGTTCGGCCCCGAGCCCACGATCACGAAGTCGACCCGGGCGTGCCCCGCGTCGATGATCGCCTCCGCGATGTCCTTGCCGACCTCGCGCTCGGTGCGACCGGCCTTGAGCAGCCGGGGCACCAGGTTGTGCACGGCGTCGATGGCCGCCCCCGCCTCCGCGAGCGCCGCCTTCTCCGCGGGCGACTTGCGCATGCGCAGCTCACGCAGGACGCTCCCGGCCAGCACCTGCTCGGCCCCGGGCATGGCCGCGCGGAACCGCAGCGACTGCAGCGCCCACATGCGGTCGGCGAGCCCGACCCGGGCGACCGGGCCCAGGCGGCGGGCCACCTCGGCGTACGGGTCGTCGGTCTCGTCCCACGCGACGAACTCGATGCCGAGCCGGGAGGCGGGCGAGTGCTCGGCGGCCGGCAACTCCAGGCGCGGCACCATCATGAACGGCTCGCCTGACGCCGGGACGACCAGGCAGGTCAGTCGTTCCAGCGGCAGGGCGTCGTAGCCGGTCACATAGCGCAGGTCCGGGCCCGGCGTCAGCAGCAGCGCGTCGAGACCGGCTCGGTCGACGGCCTCGCTCACCGCGGCCGGACGGGTCGTGGGATACAGGTCGGAGGGCTCCATGGACATCGTCGTCACGCGACCTAATCTAACGAGCGCGGGCCCTGACGACCTACTCAGGTGCGCATACCACAGGCGCCACGCGGGCGACCTTCGCGGGGCTCTGGCTTATTCCACGCCATAGAAGAAAACCAACCCCTGCGGAATGCAGGACTGCTACGCTCCGCGTCAGGGCGATCACAGAACGTCCGTACGGCAGTGCAAGAGCGGCATCGAGAGCGAGACAAATGGTCGGCGTAGTGGGCGGCACGAGGCCCGCCCTTCCCCCCGCGGACGACCGCGACCCGGACACGACGCCCGGCGCCGCCCCCGTCGGCACCCTCCTGGTCCAGGACATCGGCGGACGGCGGTGGGCGGAGCGCCGGGAACGCGCCGCCGAGGAGCGCCGCGTCACCCTGGCGCTGCGGGAGGCGATCCTGCCCGAGCCCGGGGCGTCGATCGACCTGCCCTACGCCCGGATCGCGGTCCGGTACGTCCCGGCGGGCCTGGCGTCGAGCCTCGGCGGCGACTGGTACGACGCCGCGCCGCTGCCCGACGGGCGCATGTTCCTCGCGGTGGGCGACGTGTCGGGACACGGCCTGCCCGCGATCGCCGAGATGGCGCAGCTGCGTCACGCGCTGCTCGGTCTGAGCATGACGGGCGCCTGCCCCGGCAGGCTGCTGACGTGGCTCAACACCCTGGTCCTCACCCGGTTGGACGACACCACCGCGACCGCCGTGTGCGGCCACTTCGACCCGGCGACCCGCCTTTTCACGTGGGCACAGGCGGGTCACCCCGCCCCGATCCTGGTGCGCCGCGGGGGCGCGCGCCAGCTCGGGGCGCCCCGGGGGGTCGTGCTCGGGGCGACGTCGAGCCTGCCGTACGGAGTGGCCGACGTCCGCCTCGAGCCCGGCGACCTGCTGCTGATGTTCACCGACGGCCTGGTCGAGCGCCGCTCGCGCGACATCGGCGCGGGGGTGTCCCTCATCGTGGAGGCGGCCGTGGCGACCGGCCTCGGCTCGGCGGGAGCGGACCTCGACGCGGGCCTCGACCGCCTCCTGGAGGCGATCGGCGGCCCCAACCCCGAGGACGACACCTGCCTGCTGGCCGTGGCGGTGACAGAAGAGGGTCCGCGGCACCCCTGACAGGCGTGACAATGGCAGGGTGCTGATGCTTCTCGACACCCCGTCGTTGTACTTCCGCGCCTTCTACGGAGTCCCGGAGTCGGTGACCTCGCCGGACGGCATGCCGGTCAACGCGGTGCGCGGGCTCCTCGACATGATCGCCACCCTGGTCCGGCAGCACTCCCCCGCCCAGATCGTGGCCTGCATGGACGCCGACTGGCGCCCGGCGTTCCGGGTGGCCGCGATCCCGTCGTACAAGGCGCACCGGGTGGCGAGCGGCGACGAGGAGGAGGTGCCGGACACGCTGGCCCCGCAGGTCCCGGTCATCGAGGAGGTCCTGGACGCGCTCGGCATCGCCCGCGTCGGCGTCGCCGGCTACGAGGCCGACGACGTGATCGGCACCTACGCGACCGCCGCGACCACGGCCGTGGACATCGTCACCGGCGACCGCGACCTGTTCCAGCTCGTCGACGACGAGAAGCCGTGCCGCGCCCTTTACACAGTAAGGGGAATCCGTAACCTCCAGATCATCGATGAGGCGTTCGTCCGGGAGAAGTACGGCATCCCGGGCCGGGCGTACGCCGACTTCGCGACGCTGCGCGGCGACCCGAGCGACGGCCTGCCCGGCGTCGCCGGCATCGGCGAGAAGACGGCGGCGGCCCTCATCACACGCTTCGGGTCGCTGTCCGCGCTGCTCGCCGCGCTGGACGACGGCAGCGCCGACGGCTTCCCCGCGGGCGCGCGCAACAAGCTCGCCGCCGCCCGTGAGTACCTGGAGGTCGCCCCGGCCGTGGTCCGGGTGGCCCACGACGTCCCGGTCCCGGACGTCGACATCACCCTGCCCGCCGCGCCGCGCGACCCCGAGCGGCTCGTCGCGCTGTCGGAGAAGTACGGCCTGGACAGCCCGCTCAACCGCCTGCTCGCCACATTGACCTAGGAAGGCCGTTTACGGGCTGGTCTGTCCACTCTCGGGTAGGTTGATCGCGTGCCGTACACGACGATCCGCCTCCGGGACACCGCGGACGGCCTCCGCGACGGATTCGCCCGCATCCGCAGCGAGTTCGACCTGCCGGACGGTTTCCCCACCCCCGTGCAGGAGGAGGCCGAGCGGGCCGCCGCCTCCCCCGCCGTGCCGCAGGAGGACCGGACCGACCTGCCGCTGGTGACCATCGACCCGCCCGGCTCGATGGACCTGGACCAGGCGCTGTGCATCGAGCGGCGCGGGACGGGCTACCGCGTCTGGTACGCGATCGCCGACGTCGCGGCGTTCGTCCGGCCCGGCGGCGCGATCGACGCCGAGGCGAGAGTCCGCGCCGAGACCGTGTACATGGCCGACGGGCGCGTGCCGCTGCACCCGCCGGTCCTGTCGGAGGGCGCGGCCAGCCTGCTGCCCGGACAGACCCGCCCAGCCGCCCTGTGGCGGCTCGACCTCGGCTCCGACGGGGAGATCGAGGCGGTGGACCTGCGCCGCGCGCTGGTGCGCAGCCGGGAACGGCTCGACTACGAGACGGTCCAGGCCGCCGTGGACACCGGCCGGGCGGAGGGGACGATCGCGCTGCTCGCCGAGGTGGGACCGCTGCGCCTCGAACGGGAGCGGGCCAGAGGCGGGCTGTCGCTGCCGACCCCCGAGCAACAGGTGATCCCCGACGGGAACGGCGGCTACCAGGTGGAGTTCCGCACGAACCACCCGTGCGAGGCGTGGAACGCCCAGATCTCGCTGCTCACCGGCATGGCGGCGGCCCGGATGATGCTGGACGCGGGCGTCGGCGTGCTGCGGGTGCTCCCCCAGGCGGGCCCGGAGGACGTCGGCAAAGTCCGCAGGGTCGCCGCCGCGCTCGGCGTGCCCTGGCCCGACGGCACGTCGTACGCCGAGGTCGTGCACGGGCTCGACCCGAAGATCCCCGGCCACGCCGCCTTCCTGCACGAGTCGACGGTGCTGCTGCGCGGCGCGGCCTACGTCGCCTTCAACGGTTCGGCGCCCGCGCAGGTGCTGCACGCCGCACTGGGCGCGCCCTACGCGCACGTCACCGCGCCGCTGCGGCGGCTGGTCGACCGGTACGGCACCGAGGTCTGCCTGGCCGTCGCCGCCGACAGCCCGGTCCCCGAGGAGATCGCGGCGGCGTTGCCCGGCCTGCCGGAGCAGATGGCCATGGGCGGCAGGCGGGCCGGGGCGGTCGAGCGGGCCTGCGTGGACCTGGTCGAGGCGGCCGTGCTGCGGCCCAGGATCGGCGAGGTCTTCGAGGCGGTCGTCATCGACGTCAGCGACGGGAAACCGGGCGGGCAGGTGCAGGTCACCGAGCCCGCCGTCATCGCCCGCTGCGACGGCGACCGCCTGCCGCTCGGCGAGCGCATCCCCGTACGGCTCACGCACGCCGACCCCACCACCCGCGAGGTCCGCTTCACCGCCGCCTGACCGGTCCGAGCCGCATCGCCGTTCTCCGAAGATGTCGACGGAGGCCACATGACGACGGACGACTCCGCGCCGGAACCCGGCTGCGGCCCCCGCCCCTGGAGCGAGTACGCCCTCATGATCGCCGGCCTCGCGGTCCTGTGGGGCGGCTCGACCTGGTTGAAGGAGACCTGCGAGCCGCCGAACGCCGTGTGGGCGGCGGGCATCCCCGCCGTCGCCCGGTTCTTCGCCGCCAACCCGCTGCGCGCCCTCGGGTACGCGGCCGAGGGCCTCAGAATGTGCACCGCACCGGCCGTGCTCTACATCTGCCAGGAGCTACGCACCACCCGCCCGCTGCGGCAGTACCTCGCGATGTGCCTCACGCTGCTCGGCGTCGCGCTGCTGACGCTGGCGGGCGGACTGGTGATCCCGCCGAACGCCGTCGCCTACTACGTGGGGATGGGCCTGCTGCTCGGCACCGTGCTGCCGGGCGCCGCCGGTCTCGTCCACGTCGCGTTCGCCTGGCTGCGGAACTCCGTGCGCGTGCGTGGCACGGCTCAGTTCACCGACGAGTAGGCGACGACCCCGCGGCGCATGGCGTCGATGGCCTTGGCGGCGTTCTCGGCGACCTTGCTCCCCTTGGGCGCGGCGTCCCTGAGCTGGCCGAGCAGGTCGAGCAACTGCTTGACCCAGCGGACGAAGTCGCCCGCCGCGAGGTCGCAGTCGGTCAGCACGGCGTCGAGACTGTGGCCCTTGGCCCAGCGGAACGCCGCCCAGGCGAAGCCGATGTCCGGCTCGCGGACGAACGACAGGCCGTGGTCCTCCTCGATGCCCTCCAGCTCGCCCCACAGCCGCACCATCTCCCCGAGCGCCTCGCGCGTGGCCCCGGCCGGGATCTTGGGGCTGCGGACGTCGTCGGCCTGTCGCGACTCGTACACCAGCGACGACACGCACGCGGCCAGCTCGGCGGGGTCGAGGCGGTTCCACACCCCCGCCCGCAGGCACTCGGCCGTGAGCAGGTCGAGCTCGGTGTAGAGCGAGGCGAGCCTGCGGCCCTGTTCGGTGACGGTCTCGCCGTCCAGGTAGCCGAGCTGGTCGAGCACGCCGCAGACCCGGTCGAAGGTCCTGGCGATGACGTGGGAGCGCCCCTCGACCCGGCGGCGCAGCCCCTCGGTCTCCCTGAGCAGCTTGTGGTAGCGCTCGGCCCAGCGGGCGTGGTCCTCACGCTCGTCGCAGCCGTGGCAGGGGTGCTGACGCAGCTCCCGCCGCAGGCGCGTGACCTCCTCGTCCTCCGCGGCGTGGTCGCGGGCCCGCGGCGGCTTGCCGAGGTCGCGGTCGCCCAGCTTCGCGTGCACGGTCGAGACGAGGTTGGCCCGTTCCTTCGGCGAGCGCGGATTGAAGCCCTTCGGAATCCTGATCTTGTCGACCGGCTCGACCGGCACCGGGAAGTCGGCCGCCGACAGCCGCTTGACCTGCTTGCCGATCGTCAGCACGAGCGGCGCGGGGCCCTCGTGTCCCCGGCCGTTGACGCCGGGGTCGAGCACGACCGCGATACCCGCGCGGCGCCCGCCCGGCACCCGGATGACGTCGCCGGGCTTGAGCACCTCCAGGGACTGCACGGCCTGGGCGCGGCGGGCCGCCCCCCGCTGGCGCGACAGCTCGGCCTCGCGGTCCGACAGCCGCCTGCGCATCGCGGCGTACTCCTCGAAGTCGCCAAGGTGGCAGGTCATCGCCTCGGCGTAGCCCTCGAGGGCCTGCTCCGACTTGCGGAGCTGGCGGGCCAGCCCGACCACGGCGCGATCGGCCTGGAACTGGGCGAAGGAGTCCTCGAGCAGGGTCCGCGCCCGCTCCCGGCCGACCTGCCCGACGAGGTTGACCGCCATGTTGTACGACGGCTGGAAGCTGGAGCGCAGCGGGTAGGTGCGGGTGCTGGCGAGGCCGGCGACCGAGAGCGGATCCATGCCCGGCTGCCAGACCACCACCGCGTGGCCCTCGATGTCGATGCCGCGCCGCCCGGCCCGCCCGGTGAGCTGGGTGTACTCCCCCGGGGTCAGGTCGGCGTGGGTCTCGCCGTTCCACTTGTCGAGCTTCTCGATCACCACGGACCTGGCCGGCATGTTGATGCCGAGCGCCAGCGTCTCGGTCGCGAAGACCGCCTTCACCAGGCCCTTGGTGAACAGCTCCTCCACGACCTCCTTGAACGCCGGGAGCATGCCCGCGTGGTGGGCGGCCAGGCCGCGCTCCAGGCAGTCGCGCCATTCGAGGTAGCCGAGCACCGCGAGGTCCTCGTCGGGCAGGTGCGCGGTGCGCTCGTCCACGATCTGCCGGATCTCGTGGCTCTCGGCCTCCGTGGTGAGGCGCAGCCCCGAGTAGAGGCACTGCATGACGGCGGCGTCGCAGCCGTTCCTGGAGAAGATGAAGGTGATCGCCGGCAGCAGGCCCTCGGCGTCGAGCTTCTCGATCACGTCCGACCGGCTCGGCGTCGTCCCCCGGCCCGGCCGCGAGTAGCCCCGCCTGCCCCTGGCCTGGGCCAGCCGCATCTCGTCGCGGGCGATCCGCATGAGGGATGGGTTGACCCGCAGGGTGCCGTCGCCCTCGTCCACGAACAGGTCGTACATCCTGTTGCCGACCAGCATGTGCTGCCACAGCGGGACCGGCCGGTGCTCGTCCACGATGACCGTGGTGTCGCCGCGCACCTCGCCCAGCCACTCGCCGAACTCCTCGGCGTTGCTGACCGTGGCCGACAGGGCCACCACCCGCACCGACTCAGGCAGGTGGATGATGACCTCTTCCCAGACCGCGCCGCGGAACCGGTCGGCCAGGTAGTGGACCTCGTCCATCACCACGTACCCGAGGCCGGTCAACGTGTTCGAGCCCGCGTACAGCATGTTGCGCAGGACCTCGGTGGTCATGACCACGATCGGGGCCTCGCCGTTGACGCTGTTGTCGCCGGTCAGCAGGCCGACCTTGCGCGCGCCGTACCGCCGGACCAGGTCGTTGTACTTCTGGTTGGACAACGCCTTGATCGGCGTCGTGTAGAAGCACTTGCGGCCCTGCTCCAGCGCCAGGTGGACGGCGAACTCCCCCACCACCGTCTTGCCCGACCCGGTCGGCGCGGCCACCAGCACGCCGTCCCCGGCCTCCAGCGCCTGACAGGCGTCGATCTGGAACTCGTCGAGCTCGAAGTCGTAAAGTTCGCGGAACGAGGCGAGAGCGGGTCCGGCGCCGGACTGCCCCTCACGGAAGGCGGCATAGCGTTCCGCTGGCGTACTCATACCGTCAACCCTACCGATAACGGGATTCCGGGCGTCCGTCATCGGTGATCCTTTTACGCGGCCGCCTTTACGCCGTAGATCAGCCTCGTCGATCAGGGGCCAGGACCCGCAGCGCTCCCGGCTCGACGGCGCAGCTCAGCGGGGCCGGACCGGCCCGCTCCCCGTCGGCGTACGCGACGACCTCCCCGTCCAGGGCCTCGATCTCCACCCGCCGGGCCCGCCGCAGGGTCACCGCGGGGTGCCCGGTGTGGCTGCCCCGGTAGACGCGGGGGAAGGTGCGCAGGAACTCGCCCTTGGGCACCGCCCCGAGCACGAGCACGTCGAGCAGGCCGTCGTCGGGCCGGGCGTCGGGGCACACCCGCATCCCGGCGCCGTACGACCGGGTGTTGGCCACCGCCACCAGCATCGCCTCGCGCTCGACCGCCTCCCCGTCGAGGGTGATCCGGAACGGGATCGGCGTGAACGACCGCAACTCGCGCACGAGCGCGACCAGGTACTTCGACATTCCGGGCGGCCTGGTCATGGCGTTGGCCCGCTCGTTGACGCGGGAGTCGAACCCGCAGGCGAGGACTCCCGCGAACCATTCGCCCGTGCCCAGCCTGGCCGCGTCGACCGCCCGGCAACCGCCCGCGGTCACGATGTCCGCGGCGGCGAGCGGATCCTTGCGTGGGATGCCGAGAGCGTCGGCGATGTCGTTGCCGGTCCCGGCGGGCACGATCCCCAGCGGCACGGCCGTCCCGGCCACGGCCTGTACGGCCAGGTGGACCAGACCGTCGCCGCCGAAGGCGACGAGCGCGGCCGGCCCGGCGGAGACGGCCTCGCGGGCCCGGTGAAGGGCGTCCGCCGCCGATGTCCCGACGATCACCGAGACCGGGCGGCCGCCCGCACGCAGCCGCCGCAGCACCGGGTCGAGCAGGCGCAGCGTACGGCCGCCGCGGGCGGCGGGGTTGACCAGGACGACGATCTCATCGGCCATAGGCGGAACCTACCGCCGCCCACCGGGCGGCACCAGAGGGATCTTCTGTCAGTCCCTCACGTCGATCGAGTCCGCCGTGCCCTCGGCGGCGGACGGCCCGTCGAGCTCCTCCGCGATCGCCCGTGCGTGCGCCGCGTCGGCGGCGTCGCGCTTCTTGTCGTGGAAGTACATGAACGCCTCCGCGACGAAGAACAGCGCGACCATCGGGAGTGCCAGCGCCAGCATGGTGACGGGGTCCTGGCTCGGCGTCGCGACGGCCGCGAAGACGAACATCAGGAACACGACCATGCGGGTGTGCTTGGACACCGTCTTGAACCGGAGCACCCCGATGACGTTGAGGAACACCAACAGCAACGGCATCAGGAAGGAGACGCCGAAGATGATCAGCATCGCGAGCGCGAAGCTGAGGTACTCGTTGATGCTCACCAGCGTCAGCGTGCCCTCGGGCGCGAAGCCGAGCAGCAGGGACAGGCCCTTGTCCATCGTGACGTAGGCGAGAGCCGAGCCGGCGGTGAACAGCGGGACGGAGAGCCCGAGGAACGCCATGGTGTAGCGGCGCTCGTTCTGGTACAGGCCCGGGGTCACGAACGCCCAGATCTGGTAGATCCAGAACACGGCCGAGACCACCACGCCGAAGATCACGGCGACCTTGAGGTTGACGAAGAACGAGTCGAAAACCCCGTTCACCACCAGCGTGCACTTGTCGCCGTTCAGCTGGTGGGCCTGCGGCAGCCGGCAGTACGGCTGCTTCAGGAAGTTCCAGATGGGCTCGAAGTAGATGAACCCGACGGCGGTCCCGACGACCACCGCCAGGATGGCCTTGATCAGCCGGTTGCGCAGCTCGCGGATGTGCTCCATGAGCGTCATCCGCCCGTCGTCCGCCGTGGCGGCGGGAGTCGACCGTTTCAACAGGGCCATCTGGTTCGTCCTGGGGTCAGTGGGGGTGCGGCACCTAGTTGGAGCGCTGCTCGTTCTGCGAGCTCACCGGCTGCTGGCTCTCACGCAGCCTCCGGTTCTCCTCCTCCAGAGCACGCAGCCGCTCCTCGACGGACGGGGTGGCCGGCGGGATCTGCGCCGCCGGCTGAGCGACGGGCTCGGCCTGCGCCTTGACCGTCTGCCGCTCCTCGTCCTCCTCGCTCATCTTGCTGGTTTCCTTCTTGAACATGCGCAGCGACTGCCCAAGGGCCCTCGCGGTGTCCGGGAGCTTCTTGGCGCCGAAGAGAAGGATCAGAACCAGGAGGATCAGAATCCATTCCATGGGTCCGAGGTTGGGCATGTCGTGTCCTTACCGCGAGGGCCGTGGGTACTACCCCCCGATCGTACGCGCACCGCACGCCAAAGTTCACCTGTCCTCGGGCTTCAAAATCACATCAATCGTGCGCAAAGTCCCCTATTCGGGCACTCCGAATCGGCCCTTGGCCCGCCTGACCTCGGCATGCAGGTCGCGCGCCGCGGCCAGCACACGGGCGGCCGGCCACGCGAGGACGGCGAGCCCGGCCACGGCCACCGCGGACAGGGCGAAGAGCAAAGTCATGTCACTTTCCCAGGTCACACGGTTTCGTAGTTGGCCAGCGCCTGCTTGGCGGTGGCCGTCACCCGCTCGGCGAGGGACGCCGGGGACAGCACCCGGCCGCTGTCGCCCAGCCGGAGCGCGAGCCGTACCAGCCAGGACTGGTCGCGGGCCCGCAGGGAGACGCGCAGACGGCCCTCACCGAGCTCGGCGACCTCCTCGCAGGGGTAGTACTCCGCCACCCAGCGGCCCGCCGGGGTCAGCTCCAGCTCCACCAGCTCGTCGCTGTCCGACGGCCGGAACACGCCCTTGGCGACGTCCATCGGCTCGGCCTCGGCGGGCGGATCGGCCGGCACGTCGAGGACCTCGACCTCGATGATCCGGTCGAGGCGGAACATGCGCATCGCCTCGGCGCGGTAGCACCAGCCCTCCAGGTAGTGCCGCCCGTCCACGAGCACGACCCGCAGCGGATCGACCTCCCTGGGGGTGATCTCGTCGCGCCCCGGCACGTAGTAGCGCAGCGACAGCCTGCGGCCCCTGCGGGCGGCGTCGGTGATCACGGCGTGGGCGTCCGGGGCCGCGCCGATCTCCACCTGGACCTGGCTGCTCACCGTGGCCGCGCCCTCGCCCGCCGCCTGCTCCAGCTTGGCGATGACCCGTCCGAGCACGTCGCGGCCTTGGAACTCGGGCAGCTCGTCGAGCATGCGCAGCGCGACGAGCAGCGCGCTCGCCTCGTCCACGCCGAGCTTGAGCGGCCGGGCGATCGCCTCGGCGTTGTCGATGAGGATCTCGCCGCCGTCCCACGAGACGTCGATCAGGTCGCCGGGCGTGTGCCCGGGCAGGCCGCACATCCAGACGAGCTGGAGGTCGTCGATGAGCTGCTTTTCCGACAGGCCGAACAGTCGCGCCACCTCGGGCACCTGCGCGCCCGGATGCGACATCAGGTACGGCACGAGCGCCAGCAGCCGCGGCAGCCGGTCCGAGCTCACTGCAACGCCCCCTTCAGACGGCGGATCACGGCCTCGCGCGCGTCCGGCGGGTCAAGCACGACGGCGTCCTGGCCGAGGCTGGCCAGCCATCCGGCCAGCCGTTCCGCGTCGGCGAAGGTCACCTCGGCCTCGTCCCACTCTCCCGGCCCGGTACGCACGGCCTGGGCGGCGTGCCGCAGGCCGAGGCACGTGCCCTTGCGCACACGCACCAGGGCGACCCGCTCGTTCGGCAGCTCCTGGTAGCCCACCATGGCGCGCAGGTCCAGCCCCTCAGGCACGGTGAAGGCCCCCGGCCGCCCGAGCGTGGACACGGCCCCGGTGATCCGGCTCAGCCGGAAGACCCGGGCGGCGCCGCGGTCACGGTCGTGCCCGACCAGGTACCACCGGCCGCGCCTGCTGACGACCCCCCACGGCTCGACCGTCCGCCGCAGCACCGACTCGCTGCCGGCCGACCGGTAGTCGAAGGCGACCGCGCGCCGGTCCCGCACGGCCTCCCACAGCGCGGGGAAGGCGGGGTCTCGGGTGTCCACCCGCAGCTCCAGCGGGCTCTCCGTGAGGTCGGCATGCACGCCGCCCGCGGTCAGCTTCAGCACCGCCCCGCTGGCCGCCTCGGCGAGGCTCGCCCGCTGCCACACCTGCGCGGCCAGGCCGATGACGGCGGCCTCGTCGGGCTCCAGGGTGATCTCGGGCAGCTCGTACGCCTCGCGCACGATCCGGTAGCCGGGGTCGTCCTCCCAGGGGTCCTTGTGGACCTCGATGGGGATGCCGATCTCGCGCAGCTCGTTCTTGTCGCGCTCGAACATGCGCTGGAAGGCCTCGTCGTTGTCCGGGTCGTACCCGGGGACGGCCTGCCGGATCTGCTCCGCGCTCAACGGCCGCCGCGTCGCGAGCAGGCAGATCACCAGATTGAGCAGCCGCTCGGTCTTCCGCCGCGACATCGGGCCTCCCTTCCAGTGGAGAACGCTACCCTTTTCGGCGTGATCAGATGGCGCAAGGGCGAAGTGGTGCGGGTCCGGCGCGAGTGGCCGGGAGCGGTGGAACTCGACGTCGCCGTCGCCGAGGGCGAGTGCCGGGCGCTCGCCTATCCCCCGCTGGTGGGACGCCCTGAAGTGGGCGACACCGTGCTGCTCAACACGACCGCCCTCGCCATGGGTCTCGGTACGGGAGGGTACGCCATGGTGGTGGCCGTCCCGGACCGTTTACCGCAAGATCCTTCCGGCCCCGGTCACCTGGTGAAAGCACGCTACACCCCGTTGCAGGCCACCGTGCTCGGCGCGGACGAGCAGGAGTCCCCGCACCACGAGGCGCTGCGGGAGGCCGACTCGGTCGACGGCATGCCCGTGGTGGTCGCCGACCTGCACTCCGCCCTTCCCGCGATCCTGTGCGGCCTGTACGCGGACTCTCCGGGGATCAGGGTGGCGTACGTGATGCAGGACGGCGGGGCGCTGCCGGCCTGGTTCTCGATGTCATGCGCGGCGCTGCGCGAGCGCGACTGGCTGTGCGGGGTGGTGACGACCGGCCAGTCCTTCGGCGGGGACGTCGAGGCGGTGACGCTGCACACCGGCCTGCTGGCCGCCCGCCACGTGCTCGGCGCCGACGTCGCCGTGGTCACGCAGGGGCCGGGCAACCTCGGCACCGGCACCCGCTGGGGATTTTCGGGCGTCGCCGCGGGCGAGGCGGTGAACGCCGCCGCCGTGCTGGCCGGGCGGCCCGTGGCCGCGCTGCGGGTCAGCGAGGGCGACCGCCGCGAACGGCACGTCGGGGTGTCGCACCACTCGCTCACGGCGTACGGCCGGGTCGCGCTGGCCCCGGCCCAGGTCGTCGTGCCGGACCTGCCCGGCGCGTTCGGGGCGACGGTGCGCGAGCAGGCCGCGGCCCTGGCCACGCGCCACGAGATCGTGACCGTGCCGGTGGAGGGCCTGCACGAGGCGCTCAAGGCGTCGCCCGTGCGGCTGTCCACCATGGGCCGCGGCCTGGAGGAGGACCTGGCCTACTTCGTGACCTCCGCCGCCGCCGGGAGGCACGCGGCGGCACTGCTGTCGTAGAAATCCTTGAACGTGAACGCCTCCGGGCCCGGCCCCTGGGTCCGGAGGAGGTCCAGGCGCGCCATCGCCTCGTCGAGCGGCGGCAGATGGCCCTCGGGCACCCACCACATCACCGTGTACGGCTCGGCGATCCGGTGAAACCACTGCCGGCGGCGCCGCATCACCTCCAGATGGGCGCTGCGGTAGATGAAGTTCCACAACGTCTCGCGGGACTCCCAGACGGAGAGGTTCACGACCAGCATCGGTCCGTAGTCGTGCTGGATCAGGTCCGTGGGCTCATCGCCCTCCTTCATGCGCCAGACGAAGCCGGGCGCGGCGTCCGACACCTGGTAGATCGGCCCCAGAGCGGCGAGGAAGTCCGCCAGCGCGGGGGAGTCGAGGGGTTCCCGGAGATGGGCGACGTTGAGCTGGGCGAGATGCATGCCGCGATTCTATGTCAATCTACGTTGTTTTTAGAAGGCTTGGAGAAGGCCACACAGCACTCCTCCGGTCTCGGGTCGAGCGTCGCGGCGACCCCGGTCTCCCCCAGACCGGCGAGCAGCCCCTCGCACAGCGCGAGGTTCATCGAGCACACGAGCAGCGGATGACTGTCGGCCAGCACATGGAAGGGACAGTTTCGCAGCCGCACCCGCCCGTCCTCCTCGTACGGCTCGTAGCCACGCGCACGCAGCACCTCCATGAGGTCGCCGGACGCGGCGTCGGCGGCGGCCAGGCGCTCCCCCGCCCGCCGCGCGGCCTCCTCGGCCTTCTCCTCGCCGCCCAGCAGGTCGACGGTCTCCGCCAGCACGAGTGCGAGCGTGCGGTAGTCGCGGGGCGGCAGGCTCACGGCCCGCTCCTCACGCACCCGCCGGTAGACCTTCGCCGGGCGGCCGCCGCCGGGGCCGGCCCTGCCGCTCAGCCGCCGGAAGCCCGCCTCCAGCAGGCCCGCCTCCACCAGTTTGTCCAGGTGGTGGGCGGCCAGCGTGCGCTGGACGCCGGTCGCCTCGGCCGCCTCGTTGCGGCCCACGTCCCGCCCCTGCTCGGCCACGAACCGGTACAGCGCCCGCCGTACGGGATCGCCGAGAACGCTGATCGACTCCAGGTCGTCGCTCGTCACAGCCGGAGTCTAGGCGGGGTGACAGGGAGGCCGTTGACACCGCCGGGGACTGCTGCTTTCATTAGGAAACCTTACTAACTAAACCCCCTCACGGAGGGCTCACCCCCGCCCCGCGCCCCCTTCCCCGCACGACGCACGGCCGCGGGCGGAGAACGGAGCGACGCACGTGAAAGACCCGCTGATCAGGCGCACTCCCCGGCGCGCTGCTCTGCTGCTCGTGGCCGCCGCCGCGGCCGTACTCCCCGCGAACGCGGCGGGAGCCGCCACCGGCGGCCCGGCCTCTCCGGCCTCCTCCGCCCGGGAGGCCGTGAAGGTCACCGTCAAGGCGCCGGTCGACCTCACGGACCCGAAGAAGAAGGAGATCGCGATGGAGCTCGTCTCCAGCGCGGAGAACTCCTCACTCGACTGGAAGGCCCAGTACAAGTACATCGAGGACATCGACGACGGGCGCGGCTACACCGCCGGGATCATCGGCTTCTGCTCCGGCACCGGCGACATGCTCGACCTGGTCGAGCTCTACACGACCCGCAAGCCCGGCAACGTGCTGGCCAAGTATCTGCCCGCGCTGCGGAAGGTCAACGGCACCGACTCGCACAAGGGGCTCGACCCGGACTTCCCCAAGGACTGGCGCACCGCCGCCGCCGATCCCGTCTTCCAGCAGGCGCAGAACGACGAGCGCGACCGGGTCTACTTCAACCCCGCCGTGGCCCAGGCCAAGGCCGACGGCCTGCGCGCGCTCGGGCAGTTCGTCTACTACGACGCCATCGTGATGCACGGCCCCGGCACCGACCCGGTCAGCTTCGGCGGCATCCGCAAGACGGCCATGAAGAAGGCGAGGACCCCGGCGCAGGGCGGCGACGAGGTCGCCTACCTCAACGCGTTCCTCGACGCCCGCAAGGCGGCGATGAAGACCGAGGAGGCGCACAGCGACACCAGCCGGGTCGACACCGCCCAGCGGGTGTTCCTCAAGAACGGCAACCTCGACCTCGACCCGCCGCTGCGCTGGAAGGTCTACGGCGACAGCTACCAGATCCTCGGCTGACGCCCGTACGGCAGGGCCCCTCCCACCGGAA
>NZ_BOOF01000072.1 GCF_016863095.1 Microbispora siamensis
AAAGAAGGCACCGACCGCTGGGCCTTCACCTACCACAACCCCATCAGAGCCCGGCGACTAAGGATCTAGGCGGGCAGGTGCTCACGCGCCGCACGACCGGAGTGCAGGATGACTCGGAGTACGTTGCTGTGATCGAATCGGGTGAGGAGGCTGGCGGATGTCACGGTTCATCGGGAAGTTCGCGGTGGTCACCGGCGCGGCGCGGGGGATCGGTGCGGCGATCGCACGCCGGCTGGCCGCGGAGGGCGCGGCGGTGGCCTGCGTGGACCTCACCCCGGACGGATGCGCCTCGATCGTGGACGAGATCACCGTCACCGGGGGCAGGGCGGTCGCGTTCGGGTGTGATGTCTCGGACGGCGCTCAGGTCGAAGCGCTGGTGTCGGAAGTGATGGCCGAGTTCGGGCGGATCGACGTGCTCGTGAACAACGCCGGGCTGACCCGGGACAACCTGCTGTTCCGTATGTCGGAGGAAGACTGGGACAAGGTCGTCGACGTGAACCTCAAGAGCGTCTTCCTCATGAGCCGGGCCGTGCAGAAGCACATGGTGGAGCAGCGGTCGGGAGCGATCGTCAACCTGTCGAGCCGGTCGGCGCTGGGAAATCGGGGACAGGCCAACTACTCGGCGGCCAAGGCGGGCATCCAGGGGCTCACCGCGACCATGGCGATCGAGTTGGGCCCGTACGGCATCCGGGTGAACGCGGTCGCGCCCGGGTACGTCGCGACGCCGATGACCGAGGCGACGGCCGTGCGGCTGGGGGTGACCCCGGAGGAGCATCAGGCCGCCATGGCGCAGGCCGTGCCGTTGCGACGGGTCGGCCAGCCGACCGAGATCGCGTCGGTGGTGGCGTTCTTCGCCTCCGACGACGCGTCGTACGTCACCGGCCAGACGCTCTACGTCAACGGCGGCCCTCGGTAGGGGCGCGGCCGCGAGCATGAGGATCGGGGTCTTCCTCGTCGCGGCGGGCTTCCCGGGCATGGCGCCCGGGGACGTGCTGCGCGGCACGGTGGAGGCGATCGAGGCCGCCGAGCGGGCCGGGTTCGACGACGCCTGGATCGCCGAGCACCACTTCATGTCGTACGGCGTCTGCCCGTCGGCGGTGACGCTGGCGGCCGTGGCGCTGGGCCGGACCTCGCGGATCACGGTGGGGACGGCGGTCAGCGTGCTGTCCGCCCAGCATCCCGTCGCGCTGGCGGAGCAGGCGGCGATCCTCCACCACGTGTCGGACGGCAGGTTCCGGCTCGGCGTGGGGCGTGGGGGCCCGTGGCTGGAGCTGGAGGTCTTCGGCACCGGGACGGCGAGGTTCGAGCGGGGTTTCCCCGAATCGCTCGACCTGCTGTGCGCGGCACTGGCCGGTGAGACGGACGGCGGCTCGGTGGCGGCGGACGGCGAGTTCTTCCGCTTCCGGGAGGTCACGATGGTCCCGCAGGCCCGGATGTCGCCGGTCGTCGCCTGCACGTCGGCCGGCACGGTCCGGCTCGCCGCCGAACGGGCGCTGCCCATGCTCCTCGGCATGCACATCGGCGACGACGAGAAGGCGGAGATGATCGCCGCCTATGAGACGTACGCGACAGGCCCGGCGGCGCACATCGGCGCCGCGCTCGGTCACGTGGCGGACACCACCGAGCAGGCCGTACGGGAGATGCGGGAGTCGCTGCCGCGCTGGCTCGGGCCGGGACTGGCGGGGTACGTCCCGGTGGACGGCCGGCCGCCGCCCCGGCGGAACATTCCGGAGTACGTGGACCTGCTGTGCCGGATCCACCCGGTGGGATCCGCGGAGCACTGCGTGGAGAAGATCGTCACCACGGCGGCGCGAACCGGGCTGCGGCACCTCATCCTGATGGTCGAGGGCGCCGGAGACCGCGGGCGGACGCTGGAGAACATCGCCCGCCTCGGCGCGGAGGTGCTCCCGGCCGTGAGACGGCGAGGGCCGGGGGCGGCGTGAACCGGAACGCCGCCCCCAGCCGAACGTCAGGTCAGCAGTCGACCAGTTCCGGGCTCTGGTTCAGGATCTGTGCCCGGGGCGTGACGAACTCCCGGTAGGCCTCGGTGGCCTCCGGGCGGAACACCGCGACGCGGTGGCAGTTCTGGAAGGCCAGCCGTACGCCGAAGTGCCTTTCGAGGGCGCCGCGCATCGCGTCGCTGGCCAGGCAGCGCAGCAACTGACCCCGGGCGGCCTCGTCCGGCGGCGGGACCTGGTTGTCGGCGAAGTCGGCGCCGGACCGGTCCCGCCGCTCGACCAACGCGGTGATCGTCGCCCAGGCGTACGGAAGCGAGTCGCGGACACAGGCGACGAAGGCCGCGTCGTCCACCTCGCCGGCGCGGGCCTGGTCGAGCAGGTCGTTGGACACGGACAGCGACATGAGCTGTTCTCCTCTCGGCGTCTGCTCAGAGAGCGGGGACGCAGTTGACGGTAGATCGAACGCGGCGGGTATCCATGTGGCGCGGAGGCGACACGTTCATTGGGCGGCGACGGCCGGGCCGTACACGAAGCCGGGGTCGATCTGCGCGGTCAGGTCCTGTCCCGTCGCCCGGTCGGCCCACGCGCGGGCGTTCCTGATGTGGAACTCGGCCGCCTGCCTGCCGAACTTCGGCCAGTCCTTGGGCTGCGCGTCGAGCCGGTCGAGCATGGTGGCGAGGGCGAGGTGGCCGGCGGGCTCCAGGTCGTCGAGCGTGAACGGCCGGCCCTGCTCCATGCCGCGGATGGCGGGGGAGTGGCCGAACCAGGTCAGCAGGTCGTCGCCGACGTGCTCGCGGAGGAAGTCGACGTCCTCCGGCGAGTGGACCTTGTTGCCCACGACGGCGATCTCGACGTCGAACCCGGCGGCGTGGTCGCGGTACTGCCGGTAGACGCTCACGCCCTGACGGGTCGGCTCGGCGACCAGGAAGGTGAGGTCGAAGCGGGTGAACAACCCGGAGGCGAAGGAGTCCGCCCCTGCGGTCATGTCCACCACGACGTACTCGCCGGGGCCGTCGACCAGATGGTTGAGATAGAGCTCCACCGCGCCGAGCTTGGAGTGGTAGCAGGCGACGCCGAGGTCGTCCTCCTCGAACGGGCCGGTGACCATGAGCGAGACGCCCTCGACGGAGCACGACGGGAAGAACGGGTCGTCCAGCCGGATCAGCCGTGAGCCGCGCCCGGGCGGGGTCGTCTTGACCATGGACGCCGCGTCGCGGATCCGCGGATTGTCGCCGCGCAGATAGTCCTTGATCTCGGTCAGCATCGCGCCCAGCGGTGGGGGGTGCTCGGCCGCGTCCGCATCCGCTGTCAGGCCCAGTGCCAGGCCGAGGTGCTGGTTGATGTCGGCGTCGATGGCGACGACCGGCCCCCTCCGTGTCGCGTACCTCGCGAACAGCGACGACAGCGTGGTCTTGCCGCTTCCGCCCTTGCCGACGAACGCCACGCGCATGAAGGCCCCCCAAACCAGAACGACGAAATGAAAACCGTTGTCACTTTCAGTCGTGCGCCATCATGGCACACACGAGGAGAGCGCGGGTGGATTTCAGGCCGCGGAAGGTGTCGGAACGAGCGAGGGCGGCTGGAAGAGCGCGAGCACCCTGACGAGCGTGGGCCGCAGGGCGTCCCAGTCGGCGGCGGGGGTGGTCCAGGTGAGCACGCTCGTCGTCGTGCCCGTGGAGATCACCCGGCGGTACTGGTGATACTCCACTCCCTTGGCCAGGTGGTCCCGCGCCGACGCCTTGCGCGGGGTCCAGGTGAACTCCCAGTCGGCGGAAGGACCGTGCTCGCCGGTCACGGCCCTGAGCCGGAGCTTGCGATAGGTCGTGGCGGACGGACGGAGAATCTCCTCCGCCTCGCCGAGCGCCGCCAGGGGATCGGTGCCGCGCTGCGCGGTCACCTCGATCGTGAACGCCGCCCCGCCGTCCCGCGAGCGCCACGAGGTCGAGTAGGGCCTCTCCTCGCGGGTCCAGCCGCGGGGCACACCTGCCCGCCAGCCGGCGTCGGACGTATGCCACTTCAGCTTCAACCGCCCCGTGGGGGGCGACACAACGGCCGACGGGGAGACCGGGGCCGATGGCGTGACGGAGACGACCGCCCGGGCGCCGGCCCGGCTCTCGCCGCCGGGCCGCAGCACCGCCCAACCCCCGACAGCACAAGCGATTAGCACGGCCGCCGCCACCCCGATGAAGAGACGAGTACGGCCGGGGCCCCGGCGTACGGGCTGAGGCGGGGCGGGCGGCTCGATCTCGGCGAGCAGGCGGTCGGCGGTCTCCGCGTCGATCCGCCGCCTGGGCTCCCGGGCCAGCAGCCCGGTGAGCACCCCACGCAGTTCCCCGGGAACCTCCTCCGGCGGCCCCTGGCCCGTGGGCGGCCTGCCGGTGACGGCCAGGTGGAGGGTGGCGCCCAGCGACCAGAGGTCGGCGGCGACCGTGCGCGGCCCGCCGGCGGCCCGTTCCGGGGCGAGGTACGTCTCGGTGCCACGGCCGGCGGAGGGGCCGCCCGGTACAGGATCGCGGGCGAACGCCGGATCGGTGGCCAGCATCGACATGCCGAAGTCGGCGAGCAGCACCCGCCCGTCGTGCGCGAGGAGCACGTTGGCGGGCCGGACGTCGCCGTGCCGTACGCCGGCGGCGTGGGCGTGCGTGAGCGCGGACAGCACCGTGCGGGCGATCCGCGCGGCCTCGGCCGGGGGCAGCGGCCCGTCGCCGGAGACCACCCCGTCGAGCGAGCGCGAGGGGACCAGTTCCGTCACGACGTACGGGGTGTCGCCCTCCTCGGCGACGTCGTAGACGGCGGCGATGTGGGGGTGGCGCAGCCGCTCGGCCTGGCGGGCCTCACGGGAGACGCGCTGGACGAGCCGCAGCCGCGCGGTCTCGCCCAGGTCCGGGGGCAGCAGGACCTCGCGGATCGCGACGGGCCGGTCGAGCAGCGTGTCGCGGCCCTCCCACACCAGTCCGGTGCGGCCGTGGCCGAGGGCGCGGACCAGCCGGTATCGCCTGACGATGAGCTGCCCAGCAGTACCCATCCCGCCTGCCTCTACGCCACGGCACGTTCCACCTGAATGTGGAGTCTTGCACAAGTACCGGGATCAGAGGGGCGGAAGTGAACCGGTCGCGATGTGGGCGAGCGTGACCTCGGTGAGCGTCGCCTGCTCGTGGTCGCGCAGCGCCGTCCAGACGTCGCCGAGGGGCTCGGCAACCCCGTGGAAACCCTCGCTGTCCTGGGGCGCCCCCTCCATGATGAGGACCACGTCGGCGAGTGTGATCTGCTCGGCCGGCCGCGCGAGCCAGTAGCCGCCCTCGGGTCCGCGCTGGCTGTGGATGAGGCCGGCCCGCCGCATCTGCAGCAGGATGTTGTCGAGGAACCGCCGGGGAATGCGCTGGGCGGCCGCGATCCGCTCGGCCGGGACCGGCCCCGGCGCCGCCGCGGCGAGTTCGGCGGCGGCGCGCAGGGCGTACTGGGTCCGTACGGAAAGCCGCATCTTCTTACACTGCAAGTGCCAGAGATCGGGCGCCCGGTGCGGGCCTGACGTGTACGGTGTCGCCCGGCCCGAGACCGAGCCGGTCGGCCTGCTCCCGCGTCACCTGGACCCACGCCTCGTGCCCGCCGATCTCCACCTCCACGCGCACCTCGAAACCGAGCCGTACGACGCGGGAGATCACGGCGGGCGCGCCGCCCTCGACGGGGTCCGGGCTGATCTCGACGTCGTGCGGGCGGACCAGGCTGCCGCCGATCTCGGTGACCGGGCCCAGGAAGCGCATCACGAACGGGTTGGCCGGGTTGTCGTACACCTCGCCGGGGCTGCCGGCCTGCACGACCTCGCCCCCGGCCAGCACCACGATCGTGTCGGCGACCTCGATCGCCTCCTCCTGGTCGTGGGTGACGAACACGGTGGTGACGTGGACCTCGTCGTGCAGCCGGCGCAGCCACGTCCGCAGTTCCTTGCGCACCTGCGCGTCGAGGGCGCCGAACGGCTCGTCGAGCAACAGCACCTGGGGCTCCACCGCGAGGGCCCGGGCCAGGGCCATGCGCTGGCGCTGGCCGCCCGACAGCTGGGACGGGTAGCGGTCGGCCAGCTTCTCCAGGTGGACCAGCTCCAGCAGTTCCATGACCCGTTTGCGGATCTCGTCCTTGGGCCGCTTGCGGATCTCCAGCCCGAAGGCCACGTTGCGGAAGACCGAGAGGTGCTTGAAGGCGGCGTAGTGCTGGAACACGAAGCCGACGTTGCGCCGCTGCGGGGACAGCCGGGTGGCGTCGACGCCGGAGATCCGGACCGTGCCGGTGTCGGGCCGCTCCAGGCCGGCGATCACCCGCAGCAACGTCGACTTCCCCCCGCCGCTCGGGCCGAGCAGGGCGGTGAGCGACCCCGCGGCGACGTCCAGCGACACGTCGCGCAGGACGGGGGTCGTCCCGAACGACTTGTTCACGTCGCGTACCTCAATTGCCATCGATGCGATCCTTCGGGCGCAGGAGCTTGGTGAGCAGCAGGGTGACCACGGCGATCAGGGCGAGGGCCGTGGCGGCGGCGAACGCGGCCGGCTGGTCGAAGTTCTGGAACCGCTCCTCGACGAACAGCGTCAGCGTCTGGGTCTGGTCCACGAGGCGGCCGGAGACCACCGCCACCGCGCCGTACTCGCCGAGCGAACGGGCCAGGCAGAGCACGACGCCGTAGCCGAGGGCCCAGCGGATGCCGGGGAGCGTGATGCGGACGAACGTCTGGAGCCGGCTCGCCCCCAGCGTGTGCGCGGCCTGCTCCTGCTCGTCGCCGAGCTCCTCCAGGACCGGTACGACGGCTCGCACGACGAGCGGCAGCGACACGAACACCGTGGCCAGCACCATGCCGGGGGTGGAGAAGATCACCTGGATTCCCCAGCTCTCCAGCAGGCCGCCGAAGGGGGAGAACCGGCCGTACACGAGGATGAGCGCGAGCCCGACGACGACCGGCGAGACGGCCATCGGCAGGTCGATGAACGCCCCCAGCAGCCGTTTGCCGGGGAACTCGTGGCGGACGAGCAGGAGCGCGGCGCCGACCCCGAAGACCGTGTTGGCGAGGACCGCCCAGCCGGCGACCGTCAGCGTGACCTTGAAGGCGTGCAGGGCCGACGGGGAGGTCAGGGCCTCGGTGAACGGCCCGAGCCCGTCTCCGAAGGTCCGCCAGATGATCAGCCCCACGGGCAGCACCAGCAGGAACAGGACGTAGACGACGGCGACCACGCGCAGGACGTGCTTAGCCACGGCGGCTCCCCCAGCGCTGCAGGACGTCGAGCGTGATCAGCGCGACCAGGGCCACCACGAGCAGGACCGTCGAGATCGCGGCCGCGCCGGTGGTGTTGTCTCCCTCGATCTGGCTGAAGATGTTCACCGCAGCGACCTGCGTCTTGAACGGCAGGTTGCCCGAGATGAGCACGGTCGAGCCGAACTCGGCGATCGCCCGGGTGAAGGCGAGGGCGGTGCCGGACAGCATCGCGGGGATCAGGTTCGGCAGGATGACCCGGCGGAAGGTCTGGAACGGGCTCGCGCCGAGGGAGGCCGCCGCCTGCTCCATCTCCGTGTCGAGTTCCAGCAGAACCGGCTGCACCGTACGGACGACGAACGGCAGCGTGACGAACAGCAGCGCCAGCACGACTCCGGCCCTGCTGTAGGCCAGGTTGACCCCGAGCGGGGACTGCGGGCCGTACAACGCGAGCAGGACGAGACCGGCGACGATGGTCGGCAGCGCGAACGGCAGGTCGATGATCGTGTCGAGCACGCCCCGGCCGGGGAAGCGGTCGCGGACCAGCACCCAGGCGATGACCGTGCCCACGACCAGGTTGACCAGGGCGACGAGCGCCGAGGCGCCGACGGTCAGGGTGAGCGCCGCCCAGGCGTCGGGGGTGGTGACCGAGCGCCAGAAGTACCCGGGCCCCTCGTCGGCCGAGCGCCAGACGACGGCGGCCAGCGGGATCAGCACGATCAGGCTCAGGTACAGCACCGCGGTGCCGAGGCCGGCGGCGGTGCCGCCGGCCACGCGCGAGGAGGGGCGTACGGTGATCGCGGTCACTTCCGCGTCACTTCCCTCGTCACTTCTCGGTAGCCACGCCGAGCTTGCGTTCGATCTCCGCGACCTTGCCGGTCTTCGAGTCGAAGAAGTCGGTCGTGATCTTGTCCCAGCCGCCGAGATCCTGGATCGTGAACAGCTGCGGCGGGGTGGGCCAGTTGAAGCCGGTCACGCCGTCGATGGATGGGCGGTAGCCGTTCTTGGCGAAGATCGTCTGAGCCTCGACGGAGTAGAGGTACTTCAGGAAGGCCGCGGCCTCCTTGGGGTGGGCGCTGTTCTTCGTCACGGCCACCGGGTTCTCGATGAGGAGCGTCGAGTCCGGGACCGTGTAGTCGATCTCCTGGTTGTTCTGCTGCGCGAAGATCGCCTCGTTCTCGTACGTGAGGATCGCGTCGCCCTTGCCGCCGGTGAAGGTCTGCAGCGACTTGCGGCCGCTGTCGTCCTGGACGGGAACGTTCTTGAGCAGCGCGTCCAGGTAGGCGAGCCCCGCGGCCTGGTCGGCGCCCTTGTTCGACTTGGCGCCGTAGCCCGCGAGCAGGTTCCAGCGGGCGCCGCCGGAGGTGAAGGGGTTCGGCGTGATGACCTCGACTCCGGGCTTGACGAGGTCGTCCCAGGTCTTGATGCCCTTCGGGTTGCCCTTGCGGGTGCCGATGACGACGACGGACTTGGTGAGGATCCCCTTGGTCGGACCGGAGTTCCAGTCCGGCGCGACGATGCCGGCCTTCACGAGCCGGGTGATGTCGGTCTCCAGGGAGAACTCGACGATGTCCGCCTTGAGCCCGTTCGCCACGGCGCGGCTCTGGTCGCCGGACGCGCCGAACGACTGGGTGAAGGTGATGTTCTTGCCCTCGGGCGTCTTCTGGAACGCCTTGATGATGTCCTCGAACGCCGCCTGTGGGGTGGAGTAGGCGACCAGCGCCAACTGGACCTTGCCTCCGCCGCCGTTGCCCCCGCCGGCGTTGTCGTCTCCCCCGCAGGCGGTGACCAGGGTGGTCGTCGCCATGACGGCGGCTGCGATGGCCCCGAGCCTGCGCACTCTCATGCCTGTCCTCTATTCCGAGAGATTCCTACCAAGTCAGTCGGTTTAGTCGATATTAAAGACCGTTCCAGGAATCCCGTCAACCCCGATGGGTTTTTGCGATTGTTGTGAAATTTCCAGACAGGACGTGTCGATCGGTGCTAGGAACGTTCGCTATTGGGACACGACCCAAAAGCTCACTGAGGAAGGACCTTCATGCGCGACCCGGTCACCGAGGACGCCTACGAGCAGGACGATTCGTTCATCCGGCCGTACATCGTCGGCGAAGGCCAGTACGGCGGGGAGGGAGACCGGTTCTGGTCCGAAGAGCAGGACGACCGGGCTCTCGGCGAGAGGCCTGACGACGAGGGCGACGTGCTGTCGGAGGGCTGGCGGCCGGACCAGCCCGCGCAGACCCCCGCCGACCACGCCGACCAGGATGACTACGCCGCCGGACGCACCGTCCGGCACCGCTCGGAAGATCTGGCGAGGGACGAGGACCCGGCGGGCGACGAGTACCTGGCGGGCGACGGCGACACCGATCCGCGCGGTTTCCTCGGCTCTGGCTGGCGCAGCGCCCCCGATCCAGAGGAGGACGAGGACGAGGGTCCGCGGCGCGGCGGGATGCTGCTGCGGACCGGTCTGATCGCCGTCGGTGTCCTGGGCGCGATCTGGGCGCTGGCGCTGTGGGTCGGGCAGCCCTCCGGAGCGGAGTGCGATGGCGGGGCAGGCTGCGCCGCCGGGACGGCCGCGACGGCGCCGGTCTCCCCGGCCCCCAGCGACGCCGCCCCCACCGACGCCGCGCCCACCGAGGCCGCGCCGAGCGACGCGCCGGGTGACACTCCCACCGACGCCCCGAGGGCCGAGCCCACACGGACCCGGCCCGGCACGTCCGGGACCTCGGCGCCGGCCGCGTCGTCCGCGCCCACACACACGCCCCGGTCTCGCGCGCAGGACCCCGGCTCCCGGACGCCCGCCTCCCCGCACCCGTCGCGAGTGTCGATCGACTCGAAGGAGCAGTCGTCCGCCGACGAGCACGCCGACGAGCAGGCCGGCGGAACGACCTCGGGAACCGACACGGCGTCCGAGGAGCAGTCGGCCCCGGCTACGACCGCGGCGCCCGCCCCCACCCAGGAGGCGCCGCACCACGGCGGCGGCCTGTTCGGCTGGCTCTTCTAGTGCTCAGGGCTCAGGAAGCCGTGCAGCTGTCCTGAGTGGCGTCGAAGCCCTCCACGTCGTCGAGCGTCTTGGGGGGCTTCATCCCCTGCCAGTCGGCCCCGATCCCCAGCACGAGGGTCTGCGTGGTGGCCGTGCGCACCAGGCGGGGGCGCGACTTCTTGAGCTCGCGGAACAGCCGGGACGCCCGGCTCTCGCCGTTCTCCGAGTACGCCACGACGGTCTTGGCGTACGGCTTGGGCGCCTGCTCGACCTTGACGATGTGGTAGCCGCGCTGCTCCAGTTCGGCGGCCACCTGGGTGCCGAGCCCCTGCTGCCCGCTGCCGTTGCGGACCAGGATGTGGATCTGCGACTTGGGGATCTTCTGCTCGCCGCTCTTGACGTTCTTGGCGATCTGGTCGGCGGCGACCATCCTGAACAGCCGCCGGGCCTGCGGCTGCACCCACTCGACCCGGCCGGGGTTGGTGACCGAGTAGCGCCAGGGGGTGGTGACGAAGCGGATCTGCCCGGCGGTCAGGCCCTGCGCGCTCGTCGCGAGCTCCTTCATCACGCCGATCGTGAGGTCGGGGTCGGTGGTGATCGACTTGGTCACCGCGTCGAGGAACCCGAACAGCGTCGCGGGGTTGGTCAGCGTCTCGCCGCTCATGGCCTTCTTGGCCATCGAGGCGAGGAACATCTGCTGGCGCTGGATCCGGCCGATGTCGGAGCCGTCGCCGAGCGAGTAGCGGGCGCGGACGTATCCGAGCGCCTGCTCGCCCTTGAGGGTCTGCTTGCCCGCGGGCAGGTCGAGCAGCGCCTTCTTGTCGTGGACGGCCTGCGGCAGGCAGACCTGCACACCGCCCAGCGCGTTCACCATCGCCTTGAAGCCGGTGAAGTCGACCTTCACGAAGTGGTCGATGTGGATGTCGGTGAGTCCCTCGATCGTCTTCCAGGTGCAGCCGATGCCGCCGGAGTTGAACGACTCGTTGATCATCCCGACGTGCGGCCGCTGGCCCGGCAGGTTGCCCTTGGCCGGGCAGGCGGGGAGGGCGACGAGTGAGTCGCGCGGGAAGCTGATCAGCACCGCGCCGTCCCGGTTCGGGGAGATGTGCGCCACGATGATCGTGTCGGTGCGCTCGCCGGGGAACTTGCCGTACTTGGCGTTGGCGCCGTTGCGCTGGTCCGAGCCCACGATCAGCACGTTGAGCGCCTTGCTGATCTTCTGTGGGCGCGCCTCGCCCCCGAGATCCTTCTGGGTCACCGCCTCGTGCTTGACGTTGCCGGTCAGCTTGACGTAGCCGCCGACGGCGAACGTGGCGGCACCCGTGAGCACGCCCAGCGCTCCCGACAGCGTGACCCACAGCCATGCCCGCCACTTGGGCGGCGTCCGGGGCGGCGGCGCCGGGAGGTCCTCCGCCGGGGGCGCGGGACGGACGTCGACGTGACCCACTGTCGTGCTCCTGAGGGTCGGACCAGGCGTTTCTCACCAGGTCGAAAAGCCAGTAGCGGCAAACGGGGCCAAGTGTAGCGATCTCTCCTGAACGTCACCTTTCAAACGCTGTAACCGTCCTGCAAGATCTACGCGGGCGGCGCCGTGCTGCCACGGGTGGTCAGGCGCGGGGCCTCGTCCTCCAGCGGCCTGGCCTCCACGCCGTCGATCAGCGCGAGCAGCCGCTGCGCCGCGTGCGCGCCGTAGGCGGGGATGTCGCGGGTGAGCACGGTCAGCGGCGGGCGGACGACCTGGCAGAGCGGGGAGTCGTCCCAGGCGACGACGGACAGGTCGGCCGGCACGTCGAGCCGCATCTCCTGGGCGACCGACAGGCCGGCCACGGCCATGATGTCGTTGTCGAAGACGATCGCCGTGGGCCGCTCGGGCGAGCTGAGCAGCCGCCGCGTGGCCCGCGCGCCCTCCTCGCCGGTGTAGTCGGTGTGCACGATCGGGCAGGCGTCCAGCCCGAGACCCGCGCAGACGTCGCCGAACGCGCGGTCGCGGATCGCCGTGTGCGACAGCTGGGGCAGCCCGGCGACGCGGGCGATCCGCCGGTGCCCGAGCGCGACGAGATACTCCACCGTCTCGCGTACGGCCGCGCTGTCGTCGGCCCAGACCGGCACGAGCGATCCGGCGGCCGAGGGGTGCCCGAGGACGACGACGGGCATGCCCAGCTCCTCCACCTGCGGCACGCGGGGGTCGTCGAGGTGGAGGTCGACGAGGATCGCGCCGTCCACCCGGCCCTCCCCCCACCAGCGGCGGTAGACGCCCATCTCGGCCTCGTGGTCGCCGACCACCTGGAGCAGCAGCGCGTACGAGCGGGCGGACAGCTCCGCCTCGATGCCGCTGATCAGCTCCATGAAGAACGGCTCGACGCCCAGGAACCGGGCGGGCCGGCACAGGGCGAGGCCCACGGCGTGCGCGCGGGCGCCGTTGAGCGCCCTGGCGGCGATGTTCGGGCGCCAGCCGATCTCGTTCGCGATGGCCAGGATGCGGGCCCTGGTGGCTTCTGACACGCCCGGCTGGCCGTTCAGGGCGTACGAGACCGCGCCCTTGGAGACCCCCGCCTGGCGTGCGATGTCCGCGATGGTCGGTCTTCTCACGTGTCCCCTCGGCTGAACCGGTCCAGTGACCCTCACCCTACTACCGTTACTTTGCCTACATCTTCCCCTATTGACACCGGCGACATCCCGATTTTACGGTCTCGGTACTTATCCGGTTCAGCAGTAGCGAGCCGAGCATCATCGGGGCCTGGCAGGAGTGCGGACCCCGCGCGGTGTCGCGTGGGGGGAGGAGAGTCACCATGCGAAACCGAACGCGGTTTCTTATACCGGTGCTGGCGGCCGGCCTGTTAAGCGCGGCCTGTTCGGGAGGCGGGGGTTCGTCCACGCCGACCGGTCCGGCGGGCGGCGCGGCGGGAGGCGGTGCGGCCGCGCCTGCGGGCGGCAGCGGCGGGGCCTTCCCCCGCAACGAGACCCTCTACACCAGCGGCACCCAGTGGGGACCACCCGCGAACTGGAACCCGCTGCGCGAGTGGGACTTCGCCACCGGCACCAAGGGCCTCGTCTACGAGACGCTGTTCATGTACGACCCGAACACCGACAAGTTCTCGCCGTGGCTGGCCGAGAGCGGCGACTGGACCGGTGACCTGGAGTACACGCTCAAGCTGCGCAAGGGCATCACCTGGTCGGACGGCAAGCCGTTCACCGCCGACGACGTGATCTTCACGTTCGAGCTCGGCAAGATGGAGACCGTCCCCTACCACCCGCTCTGGGACTGGATGAAGAGCGCGGAGAAGGTCGACGACTACACGGTCAAGTTCACCTTCACCACGGCCAACCACCAGGAGTGGGCCAACCACCTCTACAGCCGGGCCATCGTCCCCAAGCACCTGTGGGAGGGGCGGTCCGAGGACGAGGTGATGAACGGGGTCAACGAGAAGCCCGTCGGCACCGGCCCGTACGCCTACCAGTCGCACGACCAGGACCGCATGGTCTGGGTCAAGCGCGACGGCTGGTGGGCCACCAAGGCCCTCGGCAAGGACGTGAAGCCCAAGTACATCGTCGACATCGTCAACTCCAGCAACGAGGTCGCGATGGGCCTGCTGCTGCAGAAGGGCCTCGACCTCAGCACCAACTTCCTGCCGGGCATCGCCAACCTGGTCAAGGGCAGCTTCGGCATCGAGACCTACTACGACCAGCCGCCGTACATGCTGTCGGCGAACACGGCGTGGCTGTGGCTCAACACGACGAAGAAGCCGATGGACGACAAGGAGTTCCGCAAGGCGGTCGCCTACTCCATCGACACCAAGAAGATCGTCGAGGGTGTCTACGGCAACCTGGTCAAGGCGTCCGACCCGACCGGCCTGCTGCCGCAGTGGGACAAGTACGTCGACAAGAACGTCACCTCCACGCTCGGCTTCTCCTACAACCCGGACAAGGCCAAGCAGCTGCTCGCCGACGCCGGCTACAAGGACCGCAACGGCGACGGACTGGTCGAGTCGCCGAGCGGCGGCAAGATCTCGCTCAAGCTGATCGTGCCCGCCGGCTGGACCGACTGGATGGAGGCGGCCCGGGTCATCAGCTCCAGCGCCAAGGCCGTCGGCATCGACATCCAGGCCGACTTCCCCGACTACAACGCGCTTGTCGACGTCCGCAACTCCGGCAAGTACGACATGGTCATCAACAACGACAAGCAGCTCGCGAACACCCCCTGGCTGTACTACGACTACCTGTTCCGCCTGCCAGTGCAGAAGCTGCAGACCACGACGAACTTCGGCCGGTACGAGAACAAGCGGGCGTGGGAGCTCACGCAGCAGCTCGACCAGGTCAAGCCCGAGGACGTCGAGGGCATGAAGAAGATCACCTCGCAGCTGCAGAAGATCCAGCTCGAGGACATGCCGGTCATCCCGCTCTGGTACAACGGCCTGTGGTCCCAGACCACCAACTCGGTCTGGAAGAACTGGCCCAGCAGTGCGCCGAACACGCCGAAGTACCCGCCCACGGTGTGGCGCAACTGGCTGGAGATGGGCGGCACGCTCATGCTCACCGAACTCCAGCCGGCCTCCGGAGGCTGATCTTCTCGCGCCCCCCTTCCGCCGTCCTGCGTACGGGAGGGGGGCGCCGTTCCGCGACCGGGAGGTCGATCTTGCGCCGCTATTTCGGCAGAAAGCTTCTCATCTACGGCCTGACGTTCTTCGCGGCCGTGACCATCAACTGGATGATCCCGCGGTTCATGCCGGGCGACCCCGTGCAGAGCATGCTCTCGCGGGCCAACGTCGCGCAGCCGGCGGCCGTCGAGGCCATGCGGGCGCACTACACCGCGATGTTCGGCTTCGATTTGCCGCTGTGGCAGCAGTACCTCAACTTCTGGGGCTCGCTGCTGAAGGGCGACCTCGGCATCAGCATCTGGCTGTTCCCGACGCCGGTGTCCGACGTGATCATCCGGGCGGTTCCGTACACGCTGGGCCTGCTGATCCCGTCCATCCTGCTGAGCTGGTTCGCCGGCAACCGGTTCGGCGCCTTCGCCGCGCGGCGCAAGTGGCTCGACAACAGCGTGCTCCCCGTCGGCTACGTGCTGACCGCCACGCCGTACATGTGGCTGGCGATCCTGCTGGCCTGGGCGCTCGGCATCGTCGCGGGCGTCTTCCCGGTCGCCGGGGCCTACGGCTTCGACCTGCAGCCGTCCCTGTCGTGGGATTTCCTCGGCAGCCTCGCCCAGCACTGGTTCCTGCCGTTCGCCTCGCTGTTCCTGGTCGCGTTCGGCGGCTGGGCCATCGGCATGCGCAACATGATCATCTACGAGCTGGAGGCGGACTACGTCAACTACCTGCGGGCGCTCGGCGCGCCGATGCGGCTGGTGCGGCGTTACGCCTTCAGGAACGCGATCCTGCCGCAGGTGACCGGCCTGGCCCTGCAACTCGGCGTGCTCGTGGCCGGCGCGCTGGTCACCGAAATCGTCTTCAGCTATCCCGGGCTGGGGCACCTGATCCTCCAGGCCATCCAGAACCAGGACTTCTTCCTGCTGCAGGGCACCTTCCTGTTCATCGTCATCGGCGTGCTGATCGCCAACTTCGTCATCGACATCGCGTACGTCCTGGTGGACCCGCGCACCAGGACCGGGATGGGAGGAGCGGCGTGAGCGAGGTCCTGCCCCAGCCGCAGCCACAGCCGCCCACCGCGCGGCGCGAGGCGCTGCACTTCGCGCTGCGCAACCGCAAGCTGGTCGTCGGCACGGTCATCGTCGCCGTGTTCCTCGTGGCCGGCCTGGCCGGGCCGCTGCTGTTCGACCACGGGCCGAACGACTACGTCGGGCCGCCGATGGCGCCGCCGTCCGGGGAGTTCTGGTTCGGCACCACGACGTTCGGCCAGGACGTCTTCGCCCAGTTCGTGTACGGCCTGCGCTCGACGTTCCTCGTGGGCGTGCTCGGCGGCGTGCTGGCGGCGATCGTCGGCATGGTCGTGGGGTTCGTCGCGGGCTACCGCGGCGGGTGGGTCGACGAACTGCTCAACATGCTCACCAACATCGTGCTCGTGCTGCCCGCGCTGGTGGTGCTGTTGATCATCAACGCCTACCTGGGCGTGCGGAGCATCGGCGTGCAGGCGCTGTTCATCGGGCTGACCTCGTGGCCGTGGGCCGCGCGGGCGATCAGGGCGCAGACGTTCTCGCTGCGCTCGCGCGATTTCGTCGACCTCGCCCGGCTGAGCGGCGTACGCACCCCGAAGATCATTCTTCGGGAGATCGCGCCGAACATGAGCTCGTACCTGTTCCTGACGTTCATCCTGCTGTTCGGCAGCGCGATCCTGATCGCCGCCTCGCTCGACTTCATCGGCCTCGGACCCACCGAGGGGGTCTCCCTCGGCCTGATGCTCAACAACGCCGCGCGGTGGAGCGCGCTCCAGCTCGGCCTGTGGTGGTGGTTCATCCCGCCGGGCGCCGGCATCACGGCGATCGTCGGCGCGCTCTACGTCATGAACGTCGGGCTGGACGAGGTGTTCAACCCGAAGCTGAGGGAGATGTGACGTGGCGCTGAATGTCACCGACCTCCGGGTCTACTACCGCACGCTGCGCGGCGAGGTGAAGGCGCTCGACGGCGTCACGTTCTCCGTCGCGGACGGCGAGATCATGGGCCTGGCCGGGGAGTCCGGCTCGGGCAAGTCCACGCTCGCCAAGAGCCTGATCCGGCTGGACGGCCGCATGCGGCACGTCGGCGGCACGGTGGAGCTGGACGGGAAGACGATGCCCCTGGCGGACGACACCGGGATGGACCGGTTCCGCTTCCGCGAGGTGTCGCTCATCCCGCAGTACTCCATGAGCGCGCTCAACCCGACCAGGAAGATCGGCAAGATGGTCGGCGAGCTGCTGGACTCGCGCGGCGAGCGGCTGGAGAGGGCCGAGCTGGAGCGGCGGCTCGAGCTGGTGGGCCTGTCGAAGGACGTGCTCGACCGCTACCCGATCGAGCTGTCCGGCGGCATGAAGCAGCGGGTGGTCATGGTCATCTCCACGCTGCTGAACCCCTCGCTGCTGATCGCCGACGAGGTCACGTCCGCGCTCGACGTGTCGAGCCAGAAGGCCGTGGCCACGACGCTGCTCGGGTTCCGCGACCGCGGCCTGGTCACGAGCATGATGGTGGTCACCCACGACATCTCGCTTGTGTACCAGATCGCCGACACGATCATGGTGATGTACGCCGGGCGGCTGGCCGAGAAGGCCCCGGCCGAGGTGCTCGTCACCGCCCCGAGGCATCCGTACACCAAGCAGCTCATCTCCGCGCTGCCCGAGGTGGGGGTGCGCTACGAGGACCGCCGGTTGACGGGGATCCCTGGCAACCCGCCGTCCCTGCTCAAGCCGCCCGGGGGATGCCGGTTCAGGGACCGCTGCCCGCTCGCGTTCGACCAGTGCGCCGAGCAGCCGCCGTTCGCCGAGGTGGCCCCCGGCCACTTCGTCGCCTGCTGGAAGGCCGAGTGAATGCTGAAACTCGATAGCGTCTCCAAGGTCTACCGCGTCGGCGCGTTCGGCGGGCGCGAGCTGAAGGCCGTCTCCGACGTCAGCTTCGAGGTCGGCGAGGGGGAGGTGGTCTCGCTCATCGGTGAGAGCGGCAGCGGCAAGAGCACGCTCGGCCGGATGATCCTGCGGCTCGCCTCGATCAGCGGCGGCCGGATCACCCTGGACGGCAGGGACATCACCTCGATCAAGGACCGCAAGGAGTACTACCGGCAGGTGCAGGGCGTCTTCCAGGACCCCTTCAGCTGCTACAACCCCGTCTTCCGGGCCGACCGCGTGTTCGCGATGATCAAGGAGCAGTACTTCCCCCAGGCCGGCGCGGACGAGTGGCGAAAGCGCGTGGAGGGCGCGCTGGAGAGCGTGCGGCTCGACCCCGGCAACGTCCTCGGCAAGTATCCCCACCAGCTCAGCGGCGGCCAGCTCCAGCGCATGCTGATCGCCAGGGCCGTGCTCCTCGACATCCGGCTGCTGGTCGCCGACGAGATCATCAGCATGCTCGACGCGTCCACCCGCATCGACGTGCTCAACCTGCTCGCCGACCTGCGGGCGCGCGGCCTCGGCATCCTGTTCGTCACGCACGACCTGTCGCTCGGCAACTACGTCAGCGACAGGACCGTGGTGCTGCGCCACGGGAAGATCGTGGAAATGGGCCGGACGGACCTCGTCTTCGGCAATCCGGCGCATCCCTACACGCGCTCGCTGCTTGCCTCGGTCCCCCGGCTGCACGCCAAGTGGACGGACGCCGTGCCCGAGGACGTGCCCTGCGCCTTCCACGAGGCGCCGCAGGAGAGCCGGACCCGCCCCGGGCTGGCCGAGGTGGAAGGCGACCACTTCGTGGCGTGCGCCGGTTGCGGGGCATCGAAGATTAAGGAGAACGCGTGAGCTCGTACCGTCCCCTGCACGACGGGTGGACCGTCACCGCCGTGTCGTCGACCGGGCGGCTCCGGCCGGTGGTCGCGGGCCTGCCCGCGGCCGTTCCCGGTTGCGTCCACACCGACCTCCTCGCCGCCGGGCTGATCGAGGACCCGTACCTGGACGACAACGAGGACCGGCTGACCTGGATCGGGCGTACGGCGTGGTCGTACGAGACCGTCTTCACCTGGGACGGGACCGACGACGACCGGGCGGACCTCGTCTGTGAGGGACTGGACACGGCCGCCACGCTCGTGCTCAACGGCGTCGAGATCGGCACGACGGCCAACATGCACCGGTCGTACCGCTTCCCGGTGCGGCACCTGCTGCAGGCGGGCGAGAACACGCTCAAGATCCTGTTCGACCCGCCGTACGGGTACGCGGAGGCGCAGAAGGCGGCCCTCGGCGACCGCCCCGGCGCGTACGCCGAGCCCTACCAGTTCATCAGGAAGATGGCCTGCAACTTCGGCTGGGACTGGGGGCCGACGGTGGTCACCGCCGGGATCTGGCGGCCGATCGGCATCGAGACCTGGAGCACCGCCAGGATCGCCGAGGTGCGGCCCTTCGCCTCGGCGGACGGCACCGTCGAGGTGCACGTGGCGGTCGAGCGGGCCACCGAGCGGCCGCTCACGCTCACGGCCTCGGTGGGGGGCGTGACCGAGACGGTGACCGTCGCCGCCGGGCAGCGCCGGGCCGTCGTCACGCTGACCGTGCCGGACGCCGAGCTGTGGTGGCCGCGCGGGTACGGCGAGCAGCCGCTGTACGACCTGACGGTCCGGCTCGAAGATCAGGAGTGGACCGGCCGGATCGGCTTCCGCTCGGTCGAGCTGGACCGCACCGACGACGCCTTCACGTTCGTCATCAACGGCAGGCCGGTCTTCGTCAAGGGCTTCAACTGGATCCCCGACGACTGCTTCCCCAGCCGCATCACCCGGGAGCGGCTGGCCGAGCGGTTCGCCCAGGCGGCCGCCACGGGCGCCAACTGCCTGCGGGTGTGGGGCGGCGGCAGGTACGAGAGCGAGGACTTCTACGACCTCGCCGACGAGATGGGCCTGCTCGTCTGGCAGGACTTCCCGTTCGCCTGCGCGGCCTACCCGGAGGAGGGCCGGTTCACCGCGGAGGTCGAGGCCGAGGCCCGCGAGCACGTCGCCCGCCTGGCCCGCCACGCCAGCCTCGTGCTGTGGTGCGGCAACAACGAGAACATCGAGGGCCACGCCGACTGGGGCTGGCAGGACACGCTGGAGGGCCGCAGCTGGGGCGGCGGCTTCTACTACGACCTACTGCCCCGGGTCGTCGCCGAACTCGACCCGACCCGGCCGTACTGGCCGGGCAGCCCCTACTCCGGCGCTCCCGACCTGCCGCCGAACGACCCGGCCAAGGGCACGATCCACATCTGGACGGTCTGGAACCACCAGGACTACACCCACTACGCGACCTACACGCCGAGGTTCGTGGCCGAGTTCGGCTTCCAGGGCCCGCCGACGTATGCGACGCTGCGCGCCGCGGTCTCCGACGACCCGCTGACGCCGGTCTCCCCGGGGGTGACCCACCACCAGAAGGCGATCGACGGCAACCTCAAGCTGCTGCGCGGACTCGGCGAGCATCTGCCCCGGCCGGACGGGTTCGACGACTGGCACTACTACACCCAGGTCAACCAGGCCAGGGCGATGGCCTTCGGGATCGAGCGGTTCCGGGCGCTCGCGCCCTACTGCATGGGCACGATCGTGTGGCAGCTCAACGACTGCTGGCCGGTCACCTCCTGGGCCGCGGTGGACGGCGGCGGGCGGCGCAAGCCGCTGTGGTACGCGCTGCGCCGGGCGTACGCCGACCGGTTGCTGACCTTCCAGGGCGACGCGCTGGCGGTCGTGAACGACACCGACGAGCCGTGGTCGGGCGAGCTCGCCGTCGACCGGCTCAGCCTGTCGGGGGAGATCCTGGCCAAGGAGCGCTTCGACGTGTCGGTCCCGGCGCGCGGCACGGCGTCCGTGGAGCTGCCCGAGGGAGTGGCGCGGGCCGGGAACCCGGCGGGCGAGGTGCTGGTGGCCACCCTCGGCGACGCACGCGCGCTGCGGTTCCCGCGCGAGGACCCGGCCATGGACTACCCGCCGGCGGAGCTGGACACGGTGGTCGAGGAGATCGAGGGCGGGCTGCGGGTGCGGGTGACCGCGCGGACGATCGTGCGCGAGCTGGCGATCTTCCCCGATCGGCTCGACCCCCGCGCGACCGTGGACGACCAGCTCGTCACGCTGCTGCCGGGGGAGACCGCGGTCTTCCACGTCACGGGGGGTGAGGTGGATCCCGGCGCGCTCGTCCGTCACCCGGTGCTCCGATGCGTCAACGAACCCCGTTAGTCTCGGATCGCCCCCGCCTGACCGCCCGAAGGACGCCTGTGGACCTGCTCACCAATGTCATCAAGGACTACCCCTGGGGCTCCCGGACGGCCATTGCCGAGCTGACCGGGCGGCCCGCCTCCGGGCCGGAGGCCGAGATGTGGCTGGGCGCTCACCCGGCCGCGTCCTCCCGGCTGACCAGGGACGGGGCCGAGACCACGCTCGCCGACGCGGTCGCGGCCGATCCTGTGGGGACCCTCGGTGAGGCGGTCGCCGGCCGGTTCGGGGAGCGGCTGCCGTACCTGATGAAGCTGATCGCGGTCGACGCGCCGCTGTCGCTGCAGGTCCATCCCGACGCCGCGCAGGCCGCCGACGGCCACGCCCGGGGGGACGCGAACTACACCGACCCCTGGCACAAGCCGGAGCTGGTCTGCGCGCTCACGCCGTTCACCGGGCTGGCCGGGTTCCGGCCGCCCGAGCAGGCGGCGATGCTGGTCGAGCGGCTGCACGTGAACGCGCTGCGGCCGGTGGTCGAGGCGCTGCGCGACGGCGACGTGCTCGGCGCGCTGCGGGTGCTGCTGGAGTGGCCCCATTCCGGGGGCACGTCCCGGCGTGAGCTGGTCGAGTCGATGGTGTGGGCGGCCTCCGCCTGCCACACGCCCGACTACGCGCTCGTGGTGCGGCTGGCCAGGCGCTACCCGGAGGACCCGGCCGTGCTGGCGCCGCTGCTGATGCGCCGCCACACGCTCGCCCCCGGCGAGGCGCTGTTCCTCGGGGCCGGAGTGCTGCACTGCTACCTCGACGGCTTCGCCGTGGAGATCATGGCCTGCTCCGACAACGTGCTGCGGGCGGGCCTGACCGGCAAGCACGTCGACGTGGAGGAACTGCTGCGGATCACCGACGCCGCGGCGCAGCCCCTGACGGTGGAGCCGGTCGGCGGCGCGTACGTGCCGCCGGTCCCGGAGTTCCTGCTCCGCAGGATCGCGCCCGGCGCGGGCGAAACGCTCCCGGGAGGTCTGCCGAGGATCGTGCTGTGCACCGAGGGTGTCGTGAACGTGGACACGGCCGGTTCCGAGGTCAAGCTGCGGCCCGGTGAGTCGGTGTTCGCCGCCGCCTCGGAGGGCTCCGTCGAGATCGGCGGGGACGGCGTCGCCTTCTGCGCCGAGCCTCACCTGTGACTCACTTAGCGTGAAGTTTGTCCTACTCCCCGTGATGTGACCCTGCCCCGCGGGTAGGAGCCCCTCATCGTCAAGCGCGGCCCGATGAGGGGGATCCATGGGGCGCTTCAGGGTTGCCGGCATCGCCGCGGCGTCGTTGGGCGCGGTCGCGCTCTCCGCCTGCGCCGCCGGTGGGGGCAAGCACATCACGCACGCGAGCCCGGCCGGTCACCAGCAGCACAACGCGGCGGCCGGGGCGGCGCTGCGCAAGTCCGAGACGGCCGCCGCCGCCCAGGTGAAGGCCAACGAGCTGGGGCAGGTGCCGGTGATCATGTATCACCGGATCGTCAAGAATCCGCCGCCGGGCGACGATCGCAGCCCGAAGGACTTCCGCGACGAGCTGGAGCGGCTCGCGGCGGAGGACTACGTGCCGGTCACCGCGGCCGAGTACGTCACCGGAAAGATCGACATTCCGGCGGGCAAGCACCCGGTGGTGCTGACCTTCGACGACTCCTCGCCCTCCCAGCTCACACTCGACGGCATGGGCAATCCGGCGCCGGACTGCGCGATCGGCATCCTGATGGACGTCGCGAAGAAGCACCCGGGCTTCCGGCCGGTGGCGACCATGTACGTGATCAAGGACCTGTTCGGCAAGGCCCGCCAGGAGGAGCAGATCCAGGTCCTGCAGTGGCTCAAGGACCACAACTTCGACATCGGCAACCACACCCGCGACCACCTCAACCTGCTCGGCAAGCCGAAGGAGCAGGTGGAGAACCAGATCGCGGCCGGGCAGACGCTGATCACCTCGCTGATCAAGACGCCGCCGGTCACGCTCGCCCTGCCGTACGGCAACCAGCCGCACGAGAAGAAGTGGGCGCTGCAGGGGGCGTCCGGTGGCACCCGCTACGACTACAAGGGCGTGTTCCTCGCGGGCTACACGCCGGCGCCGTCGCCGTACACCAAGGACTTCGACCCCGTCGGCATCCCGCGGATCAGGTCGAAGGAGAAGGTCGGCGACTGCAAGAAGTTCTGCTCGATGGCGTGGCTCGACTGGCTCAAGGCCAACCCGACGGACCGCTACACCTCGGACGGCAACCCCAACACGGTCGCCTTCCCGAAGTTCAAGGCGGCCTTCGTCGCACCGTCGTTCACGTCCCGTGCGCTGCCGTACTGACGGGACGGATGACCGTGCGGGGGCGGCTACCCTGCCAGCATGGACGACGCCACCGCCGACGCCACAGCCCTGCGGGGTCTCACACCGAGGCTGATCGGCCCGGAGATCATCGCGGTCTTCGCGGTCTCGCTCGGCGCCAGCGCCCTGCTGTCGCTCATCCGCCTCATCGGCGCTCTGACCGCGCCGAAGGACCTGGGCGACCAGCACGCGGTGCTCGTCGGCTCGCTGGCCCCCGGGCGCCCGTGGCTGGATCTCTCGCTGCACCTGGCGGGGATCGCGGTGAACGTGGCGCCGGTGGGGCTCGTCGCCTACCTGCTGGCCCGATCGGGCGAGTCCATGCGTACGATCGGGGCCGACTGGCGGGAACCGGGGCGCGACACGCTGCGCGGCGCCGTGCTCGCGGCGGTGATCGGCGGCAGCGGACTGGTGTTCTACCTGTTCGCCTTCCGGGCCGGGTTCAACCTGAACGTCGTGCCCGACAGCCTGCCGGACTTCTGGTGGCGAATCCCGGTCCTGGTCGCCGAGGCCGCCCAGAACGGCGTGCTGGAGGAGGTGCTGGTCGCCGGTTATCTGCTGCACCGGCTGCGGCAGCGCGGCTGGTCGCCGTGGCGCGCGGTGGGGGTGTCGGCCGTCCTGCGCGGCTCCTACCACCTCTACCAGGGCTTCGGCGGCTTCCTCGGCAACATCGCGATGGGCTTGGTCTTCGGCCGGCTCTACCAGCGCTGGGGACGGACCATGCCGCTGATCGTCGCGCACACGCTGATCGACGTGGTCGCCTTCGTCGGGTACGGCGTGCTGCGCGGCCGCGTCTCCTGGCTGCCCTGATGCTGCCCTGATCTCCTGTCTAATCGGGCGGAATGCGTTCTCTCCGGCGCGCCTGATTGATTTGGGCCCGATCCCGGTGCATCGTTGACGGGCCGCCGCACGTCTGGATCCCCCCGGGCAAACCCGGCCTGTCCTGGCCGAATTTTTCATTCGGGGAATTCCATGAGGCGTTTATCGACACGCATTCCATATCCGGCGCGCCGTCGCGCCGCCGCCGACCGCCGGCCCGGCGGTCGCACCCGGCCGCCCGGCCGCGGGCGTCCGGTCAGCCTGCCCTACCGGTGCCGCGTGGGAGGCGGCGTAGGAGACAGGGCCGCGAGCCGGAACTCGGCCGTGCCCGTCACCGCCGGTGCTGACAACACGAGTGCCGTGACCGTGCGCGCGGCCCTGCCCGTACGGCGCGCTCCCGGGCGTACCGGGTCGTGGGCGCAGGTCCCGCCGGGGCGCCGGGCGAGCGTCTTATTACCACCGGTGCCGAGGGCACGCTCCGATCCGTTATGTCCCGCACGCCGGGCGCCCGCTGGGGCGCCCGGCGTGTCTCTTTTGCTGGAAACTCAGCGGGGGACTCAGGCGAGGCAGCGCAGCGCGCCCCGGACGCGGGCGTCGAGGGGATGCCCGGCGGGCAGACGGCCGACCGTCGCCTCGACGAACTCCTCGGGGGAGAGATCGGCGGTCAGGCCGTCGTCCACCCGCACCTGCAACCGGCCGCAGGCGTGTTCGATCCGCGCCTTGGACCCCTGCTCCTCCAGCACGAACTCGCCGACCCGGACCCGCCAGCCGAGGCGGTCGCCGGCCTCGTCCGCCGTCACCGGAGCCCCCACGTCGTCGGCGTGCGTGGCGTACTCCGAGTCGTAGTGGAAGGTCTGGAGACCGGCCGGGTAGGGGCCGGCCGACGTGTGAAGCGTGCCGTCGCGGCCGAGGGCGCGCATCCGCCTCCGGGTCTCCCTGTTCTTGGTCCGCCACTCGTCGAGCACCTGCTCCACCGGCAGGCCGTGCCGCTTGCGCACGCACCACTCGTTGAAGCCGTCGAAGCCGCCGCGCACGCCCTCGTGTTCGAGCAGCTCGTAGAACCCGTCGATGTCGTCGTCCAGGCACGCGTGGTTGTACAACTCCTCGCCGGCCAGGTGTGCGAGCACGTCGCGCATCGTCCAGCCGTCGCACCGGGAGGGGCGGTTCCAGCCGTCCTCGTCGAGGGAGGAGAAGAAGCGGTCCAGCCGCGCCGCCTCGGTGTCGAAGATGTCGAAGGGGTCGAGCCCCGCCAGTTCGTCCCGTGCTGAGGTCATGCCTGAGCCGTACCCTGACCCGCCTCGCCCTCACTTCGCGACGGTACGGCGGCGACATCGGGCGGTGTCAGGACATTTCTCTGATAAGGCGGACATTTAAACCTGCGGCGGCCTCAACAATGCGTAGGGGAAGGGAAAGACCGGGTCTTAGCTCGTTTGTCCGGTGATCTGCGCGGAAACTCCGAGATCGGTAAGCACGGTGGCTGTTCCTGTGGTTTTTCTAGGGGGAAAACGAAATGGCAAAAAGCACGAGCGTCGCCGGGATCCTCGCGATCGGCGCCGTCCTCGCCGGCGGCGCCGTGATCGCGAGTGCTCCTCTCGTCGCGGCTCCGGCGGGGGCCGCCACGATGTCCGCGCAGCACGGCCTCGTCCGGTTCGGCCACCCGCACGCCCGGGGCCAGCGCAACCGCCAGAAGAACGCGCACCGGCACAACCAGCGGCTGCGGGAGCAGCAGCGTCAGCACCAGTTCCTGATGCGTGACCTCACGCT
>NZ_BOOF01000073.1 GCF_016863095.1 Microbispora siamensis
TCGGCCGCACTGCCGTACAACTGGCAGAACGACAGCGTCTCCGCCCTGCAGCACGCCGACCAGGACCAGCTGGCCGCGCTGCAGGACACGCCCGAAACGGTCGAGATCAACCGCGACGGCCAGGAGGGGGACAACAAGACGACGGTCTCCCCGCAGGTGGACAAGCGCGACGTGGACCGCTCCGTCGACGTGAACAAGGACGAGAAGAAGGACGAGAAGAAGGACGGCAAGCAGGACCGCCCGGCGCCCCGGCCCGTGGATCCCGGCAAGCGGCCCGTCACCGTGACGCCCACAGCCACGCCCACGCCCGCCGCGTCGAAGCCCGACCCTGCGCCGGTCGTGAAGCCGGTTGTGAAGCCGGTCGTGAAGCCCGCGCCCACGCCCACGCCTGCGCCGAAGCCCGTCGTGAAGCCGGTCGTGAAGCCCGTCGTGAAGCCCGTCGTGAAGCCGGTCGTGCAGCCGGCCCCGGCGCCCGCGACGTGCGCCCCCGCCTGCACGCCCGGTCTCCTCTCCCTGCCCCTGACCCTCTCGCTCACGGCGAAGGTGGCCCTCGGGGCGGACGTGAACGCGGGCACGACGGCGGCGAAGCCGGCCACCGCGACCACCGGGGCCTGCGTGCCGCTGAGCGCGAGCTGATCCGTCAGGCGTCCCTGCGGGCCAGCAGGACGGCGGCCACCGCGTACGGCACCGCCACCCAGGCGGCCATCACCGCGAGCGCGGCGAGCGGCGACAGGAGCGCGCCGCCGAGCGACTGGGGGTTGCCGGTGCCGGCCAGCTGGCCCGCCAGGGCGCCCGGGAGGATCGAGCCGATGCGTTCGTTCCAGGGCGCCGGGATGTTGTTGACGATGATCGGGACCACGTACCAGACCGCCACGAGCGTGGCGACGGCGGCGACGGCCGAGCGGGTGATCGCGGCCAGGCACAGGCCGAGCAGCGCGAACATCGCGATGGACAGGCTCAACGCGAGGAAGAGCGGCATCTGCCGGCTCAGCGCCTCGGCCGACTGCCCCCGGATGGGCCGGTCACCGATGATGAGCCGCCCGGCGGCGTACGTCGCGAGCACGGCCGCGAGCCCCGTGCAGAAGGCCACGACCGCGACGACGCCGGCCTTGGCGGCGAGCACCCGCCCGCGTGACGGCAGCACGGTGAACGTGGTGCGGATCATGCCCGTGCCGTACTCGCCGGAGAAGGCGAGGACGCCCAGCACGGCCAGGCACAGCGAGGCGAGCCAGTTGGCCAGCTCGGGCAGCGACGACACCTCGAGGCGGTCGCGCTGACCGGGCGGCAGGCCGTCCCACAGGTGGGCGGCGTACCAGGCCAGCAGGGCCATGAGGGCGACGACGACGCCGACGACGCCGAGGACGAGGGAGGTGGACCGGAGGGTGCGGAGCTTGAGCCATTCGGCGGCGAGGGCGTCGATCACCGGTCCGCCCCCTCTGCCGTGAGCCGCATGTAGGTCTCCTCCAGCGAGGCGCCGCGCGGGGTGACCTCGTGAAGGGGGATCGCGTGCCGGGCGGCGAGGTCGCCGATCTCCGCCTGGTCGAGGCCGCGCACCGACAGGCCTCCGCCGTCCTCGGCCGTGACCGTTCCGCCCGCGGCCGACAGTGCGGCGGCGAGGTCACCGGCGCGGCTGCTGCGGACGAACACGTCCCGTACGGCGGTCAGCTCCCGCATCGGGGTGTCCGCGATGAGCCGCCCACGGCCGATGACGACCAGATGGTCGGCGGTGAGCTCCATCTCGCTCATCAGGTGGCTCGACAGGAGCACCGTGCGTCCCTCGGCGGCGAGGCCGCGGAGCAGTTCGCGAATCCAGCGCACGCCGTCCGGATCGAGGCCGTTGACCGGCTCGTCGAGCAGCAGCACCGCGGGGTCGCCGAGGAGCGCGGCGGCGATCCCGAGGCGCTGGCGCATGCCGAGCGAGAATCCTGCGATCCGCTTGCGGGCCACACCGGCCAGGCCCACCTGCTCGATGACGGACACGACCCGGTCCCGGCCGATGCGGTTGGCGCGGGCCATCCAGCCGAGGTGCCCGAGGGGCGTACGGCCGCCCTGGACGGCGCCGGCGTCCAGGAGCGCGCCCACCTTCCGCATCGGGTGGCGGAGCCGGTCGTAGCGGCGGCCACTCACCAGCGCCTCGCCGCTCGCCGGGCGGTCCAGGCCGAGGATCACCCGCATGGTCGTGGACTTGCCCGCGCCGTTCGGCCCGAGGAACCCGGTCACGCGGCCTGGTTTCACGTGGAACGTCAGCCCGTCCACCGCGACCGTGCGTCCGAAGCGCTTGGTCAGCTCTCTGACTTCGATCATGCCCCGACGGTCTCGCGGGCCGCCCGTTCCCCGCGTCGGAGCGCGGTGCGATCTGCCGGGCGCGTCTCCGACCGTGGCATGACAGACCGGGGCAGGAGGCGGGCGTGCGCGCGTAAAGCTAGCGTGGGCGCGTGGACGATCCGGACGTGCGGCCGTTGTTCCCCCGGCCGCTGCGCCCCCGCGAACTGGTCGCGCTCGACGTGCTGGCCGGGCTGGGGTACGCGTTCGTGCTGGTCGTCAACTCCCCCGACCGGCACAGCGCGGCGGCATGGGCCCTGGTCGCCGCTATGACGCTGCCGCTCGCGGTCAGGCGGCGGTGGCCGCTGCCGGTCTTCTGCCTCGTCGCGGTCGCGTCCGTGGCGGCCATGGCGCTCGGCGTCGCGCGGGAACCGCTGGCCGCCGCGGCGTACGCGCTCTATCCGGTCGCGCTCACCACGCGGCGGCGCCGGTGGGAGCCGACTGCGGCGATCGGAGCGCTGACCGTCGGGGCGCTGCTGCTGGCGGTGCTCGGCGGCGTGGCGGCCGCTCCGGAGGCCAGGCGGATCGTGGAGACCGTCGTGCTCGGCTCGCTCGCGCTGGGCGGCGCGTGGACGATCGGGCGGGCGGTGCGGGAGCGCCGGGCGTACGCCGCGCGCCGGGCCGAGCAGGCCGCCGAGCACGCGGTGACCGAGGAGCGATTGCGCATCGCCAGGGAGATGCACGACGTGGTCTCCCACACGCTCAGCCTCATCGGGGTCAAGGCCGGGGTCGCCGCGCACGTGGCCGACCGGCGGCCGGAGGAGGCGTTGGAGGCGCTGCGGGTCATCGAGACCACGAGCAGACAGGCGCTGACCGAGATGCGGCACATGCTCGGCGTGCTGCGTACGGCCCCCGGAGCCGGCACTGGGGACACCGGAGCCGACACCGGCGCGCTGTCCCCGGCGCCGGGCCTCGCGGCGCTGCCGGACATCGCCGAGCGTGCGGCGGCCGCGGGCGTACGCGTGGACCTGGACGTGCGGGTGACGGACGGCCTGCCCCCGGCGCTGGAGCTGGCGGTCCACCGGATCGTCCAGGAGTCCGTCACCAACGTGGTCAGGCACGCGGCCCCGGCGGCCTGCCGTGTCCTGGTGGACGACGAGGGAGGACAGGTGCGGGTCGAGGTGACCGACGACGGGCCGGGCCGCCGGGTCCTGCCCGCCGGGCCGCCGGGACATGGTGTGATCGGCATGCGCGAGCGCGTCGCGGCGTACGGCGGGGTCTTCACGGCCGGCCCGCTGCCCGGCGGCGGGTTCCGCGTGCTCGCCCGCCTGCCGCTGGAAGAGGAGAGGACGTGAACGAGCCCGAGCCGATCCGGGTGCTGCTCGCCGACGACCAGGAACTGCTGCGCGGCAGCCTGCGCCTGCTGGTCGACAGCACGCCGGGGCTGGTCGCGGTCGGCGAGGCGGGCACCGGGGCGCGGGCCGTCGAACTGGCCCGCGCCGAGCGTCCCGACGTCGTGCTGATGGACGTGCGCATGCCCGGCATGGACGGCATCGAGGCGACCCGGCGCATCTGCGCTGAGGCATCGGGCGCGAAGGTGCTGATCCTCACCACGTTCGACCTCGACGAGTACGTCTACGCGGGACTGCGGGCCGGGGCGAGCGGGTTCCTGCTGAAGAACACCCCGCCCGCCGACCTGCTGGCCGCGATCCGCGTGATCGCCGCGGGCGAGGGGCTGCTGGCGCCGAGCGTGACGCGGCGGCTGATCGCCCAGTTTGCCCAGTTCACACAGTTCACCCGGACCGCCGCGGACCGGCCTCGACCCGGCCCTGTCCTCGACGGGCTGACCGGCCGCGAGCGTGAGGTGCTCACGCTCGTCGCGCGCGGCCTGTCCAACCTGGAGATCGCCGCGCACCTGCATGTGAGCACGGCCACCGTGAAGACCCACATCGGTCACCTGCTCGCCAAGCTCGGCGCGCGCGACCGGGCCCAGCTGGTCATCGCCGCCTACGAAGGGGGGCTCGTCTCCACGTCACGGCAGCACCCGTGACAGGGTGGAGCCCGTGGAAGTCTTCGATGTGATCGTGATTGGCGCTGGTCCGACGGGCGAGGTCGCCGCGGGACGGGTGGCGGCGGCCGGGCTGAGCACCGTCATCGTGGAGAGCGAGCTGGCGGGAGGGGAGTGCTCCTACTGGGCCTGCATGCCGAGTAAGGCGCTCCTGCGGCCGGTGGACCTCGCGGGAGAGGTGGGCCGGGTCACGGGGCTGCGGCTGGAGGGCGCAGGCGAGGGCCGGCCGATCGACGCCGCCGCGGTGCTGGCCCGGCGTGACGCCGTGGTCTCGCACTACGACGACGCGGGACAGGCCCGGTGGCTCGACTCGGCGGGCGTGACGCTCGTACGCGGCACGGGACGGCTCGCCGGCCCCCGGCGGGTCGAGGTCACGACGTCCGACGGCGGCACCCGGACGCTCGTCGCGAACCACGCCGTCGTGCTGGCCACCGGGAGCCGCCCGGTGATCCCGCCCGTGGCCGGTCTCGCCGCGGCCGAGCCGTGGACGAACCGTGAGGCGACCGGCGTGCGTGCCGTACCGGAGCGGCTCGTCGTGATCGGCGGCGGTGTGGTCGCGTGCGAGATGGCCCAGGCCATGCGCGGGCTCGGGGCCCGGGAGGTCACGATGCTCGTCCGGGGCGGCGAGCTGCTGACGAGGATGGAGCCCTTCGCCGGGGAGGCGGTCGCGCGGTCGCTGGCGGAGCAGGGCGTCGACATCCGCACGCACGAGAGCGCGGAGAAGGTCGAGCGGCCGGAGCCGGGCGGCGAGGTCACGGTGCGGCTCACGAGCGGGGGGACGATCACCGCGGACGAGATCCTGGTCGCCGCCGGTCGCCGGTCCGCCACCGGCGACCTCGGCCTGGCCTCGGTCGGGCTGCCGGAGTCCGGTCCGATCGAGGTGGACGAGAGCATGCGGGCCACCGGCGTGGCGGACGGCTGGCTCTACGCGGCGGGGGACGTCAACGGCCTCGCGCTCCTCACCCACATGGGCAAATACCAGGCGCGGGTGGCCGCGGACGTGATCGTCGCCCGTGCCCGGGGCGAGGCGGACGACCGGCCGGGGATGCGCGACCGCGCGGACCGCGCCGGGGCGCCGCAGGTGGTCTTCACCGATCCGCAGGTGTGCGCGGTGGGCCGCACGGAGGCGCAGGCCCGCGCCGAGGGCTTCGACGTGCGGGTCGTGGAGTACGACATGGAGCAGGTGGCCGGGGGCTACCTCCTCGGCGACGGCTACCGGGGCAGGGCCAAGGCGGTGGTCGACGAGCGCCGCCGGGTGCTGCTCGGTGTGACGTTCGTGGCCCCGGGGGCGGCCGAACTGCTGCACGCCGCGACGATCGCGGTCACCGCCGGGGTGACCCTGGACGACCTGTGGCACGCCATCCCGGCGTACCCGACCGTCGGCGAGGTGTGGCTGCGCCTGCTGGAGGCGTACGGGCTCTAACGACTGATCACGGCGGGGTGGCGCGGGTCCTCGACGCGGACGGCCACGTCGGCGGCCCGCACCGGGCCGGTCTCGCGCTCGTACCGCTCGTAGGCGGGCAGCGTCCACCGCTCCTCGGGCGGTGTGCGGCGGGCCAGCGCGGCGGCCGACATGGACAGGTGGACGGTCAGGTCGAACGGCAGGCCGCGTCCGAGCAGCAGCGCGCCGTCGAGCAGCACGACCCCGCCCGGCTTCAGCGTCACGTAGTCCGCGCGGGTGGCCCGGTCGCGCACGCTGTCCCACAGCGAGGGCAGCACCCTGCCCGTACGCCTGCCCGTACGGCCCGGCTCCAGCGGCCCGAGCACCTCGCGGACGAGGCCGCCCACGTCCAGCCACTCGTCGTAGAACACGTCGGGGTCGGTCCGGCCGAACTCCAGCCGCAGCGAGGCCGGGCGCAGGAACCCGGCCGCGGGCACCCGCAGGACCTCCCGTCCGCGCAGGCGCAGCGGCTCCACCAGGTCGTCGGCCAGCCGTCCCGGTTCGGCGGCGGGGGCGCCGTCCACGGCGACACGCACCCACGCGTCGCGCGGCCGGTCGGCGATCAGGTCGGCGAGTTCCTCCACGAGCAGGGACGGGGAGACGGGACGGGCACGCACGCCCCCATCATTTCCCACGAAGTGACCAAGGTCCTCGCGGGGCGGGTCCGGTAGCCCTGGGGCCGTGATCCGGGGCTGGGCCAGGCTTCAGACGTCCCTCATCAGCGTGTGGAGCCCACATGGACGTCCTGGATCTGTCCCGGTGGCAGTTCGGCATCACGACCGTCTACCACTTCCTGTTCGTACCGCTCACGATCGGCCTGTCGGTTCTCGTGGCCGGATTCCAAACGGCCTGGCACCGCACGGGCAACGCGGCGTACCTGCGGATGACGAAGTTCTGGGGCCGCCTGTTCCTGATCAACTTCGCGATGGGCGTGGTCACCGGCATCGTCCAGGAGTTCCAGTTCGGGATGAACTGGAGCGCCTACTCGCGGTTCGTCGGCGACGTGTTCGGCGCGCCGCTCGCGATGGAAGGGCTGATGGCCTTCTTCCTGGAGTCCACCTTCCTGGGCCTGTGGATATTCGGCTGGGACAAGCTGCCGAAGAGAGTCCACCTCGCGACCATCTGGCTGGCCGCGATCGGCACGAACATCTCGGCGTACTTCATCCTCGCCGCCAACTCCTGGATGCAGCACCCGGTCGGCTACCGGCTCAACCCGGCCACCGGGCGCGCCGAGCTCACCGACATCTGGGCGGTGCTGACCAACTCGACCACGCTCGCGGCGTTTCCCCATGTCATCTTCGGCGCGTTCGTGACGGCAGGCGCGTTCGTCATCGGCGTGAGCGCCTGGCAGCTCGCGCGCAGGCGTGAGGTGGACCTGTTCCGCGCCTCGGCCCGCGCCGCCCTGGCGGTCACGCTCGTCGCGTCGGCCGGAGTGATGCTGAGCGGCCACTGGCAGGCGCAGATCATGACGGAGCAGCAGCCGATGAAGATGGCCGCCGCCGAGGCCCTGTGGGAGGACGAGACCTCCGCGGGCTTTTCGATCTTCGCCGTCGGCGACGTGGAGAACGGCCGCAACCACGTCAACATCCAGATCCCCTACGGCCTGAGCCTGCTGTCCACCAACACCCTGGACGGGAAGGTCGAGGGCATCAACGACATCCAGGCGAGGTACGAGAAGACGTACGGCCCCGGCGACTACCGGCCCGTCGTCGGCCTCGCGTACTGGTCGTTCCGCCTGATGATCGGCTTCGGCGCGCTGGCCGGGCTGCTGGCGCTCGCCGGGCTGTGGCTGACCCGCCGCCGCAGGCTGCCCGGCAGCCCCTGGTTCTACCGGATCGGCGTGCTCGGCATCGGGCTGCCGTTCCTGGCCAACACGCTCGGGTGGATCTTCACCGAGATGGGCCGCCAGCCGTGGACCGTGTTCGGCGTCATGCGGACCGCCGCGGCCGTCTCACCCGGCTCCGACGTCGGCGAGGTCGCCACCACCCTGGTCGGCTTCACTCTGGTCTACGCCGTGCTCGCGGTCATCGAGGTCCGCCTGCTGCTGAAGTTCATCCGCAAGGGGCCCGAGCCCGAGGACGCGGTCCACCAGGACGAGCCCGCCCTCCCGGCCCTGTCGTACTGAAGGACGCATCCATGGAACTCACCACCGTCTGGTTCCTGCTCATCGCCGTCCTGTGGACGGGCTATTTCGTGCTGGAGGGATTCGACTTCGGCGTCGGCGTCCTGCTGCCGTTCCTCGGCCGCGACGAGGCGGAGCGCGGCACGCTCGTGCGCGCCATCGGCCCGGTCTGGGACGGCAACGAGGTCTGGCTGCTGGTCGCGGGCGGCGCCACGTTCGCCGCCTTCCCCGAGTGGTACGCCACCCTGTTCAGCGGCTTCTACCTGCCGCTCTTCCTGGTCCTGCTGGCCCTGATCGTGCGCGGGGTCGCCCTGGAGTACCGCTCGAAGAGCGACAGCACCCGGGGCTGGGACCGCGCGTTCTTCTGGGGCTCGCTCGGCCCGGCCTTCCTGTGGGGCGTGGCCTTCGCCAACATCGTGCGCGGGGTCCCGCTGGACGCCCGGCACGAGTACACCGGCGGCCCGCTCGACCTGCTCAACCCGTACGCGCTGCTCGGCGGCGCGGCCACGCTGGCGCTGTTCACCCTGCACGGCGCCGTGTTCACCGCGCTCAAGACCACCGGCGAGCTGAGGGAGCGGGCCAGGACGGCCGCCCGCTGGACCGGTCTGGCCGCCCTCGTGCTGGGCGGGGCGTTCCTGCTGGTCACGCAGCTCATGACCGGCACCGCGGGCACCTGGGCGAGCGTGGCGGTCGCCGCCGCCGGAATCGCCGGCGCGCTCGTCGCGACGCTGCGCGGCCGGGACGGCTGGGCCTTCGCGGCCAACGCCGCCGCCGTCGTCGCGGTCACCGTCACGCTCTTCGGCGGTCTGTGGCCGGACGTCATGCCCGCGCTCGACCCCGCCAACAGCCTGACCGTCCACAACGCGGCGTCCACGCCGTACACGCTGGGCGTCATGACCTGGGTCGCGGCGATCTTCACCCCCGTGGTCCTCGCCTACCAGGCGTGGACCTACTGGGTGTTCCGCCGCCGGCTGACGGTCACCCGATGACGCACGCGAGAACGCCCGCCTCGGGAGACGAGGCGGGCGCTCTTCGCGGGTGCTATCGGTTGAGCCGGCGGCCGGAGATCTGCTCGGGGGCCATCACGATGAAGTGGTCACGGGTTCCGGGCACCCACGGCGTGAGCGGCAGCGCCGACAGGCGGGCGATCTCCTCCGGGTCGCAGACCGCGCGGGCGTGCCCGACCGCGGTCACCGACCAGCCCGTACGGAACGCCGCGTCGAAGTCGTCGGCCTCGAAGGCCACGACGGCGTTGCGCGCCGCGGCGGCGAGCTTCGAACCGGGGGCGGTGCGGATGACGATGTTCCCGTCGAGCAGGCAGAAGTTGACCGGCTGGACGGCGGGGAGGGCACGATCGGTGAAGACGATCCTGCCGATGGGGGCGGAGGCCAGCAGGTCCAGGCATTCCCCTCCGCTGAGGATCTCCAGGCCGGCCGAGTCGAGCTTCATGTCTGCAAGCCTGCGGGATCGACCGCCACGCGGGTTAGGGACGAAGGTCCCGTCGTGGACGTCGATCGGCCCGGCTCAGCTCTCCTGCCCGGCCTTGAGGCGGGCGGCGAGCGCT
>NZ_BOOF01000074.1 GCF_016863095.1 Microbispora siamensis
CAGGTGCCCCCGGCAGGATTCGAACCTGCGGCACCCGCTTTAGGAGAGCGGTGCTCTATCCCCTGAGCTACGGAGGCGTGATGTGCACCAGTAAGCCTAGCGAAAGGTTGGGCCCGCTCGCGCCTCCCCGGGGGGTGTCGTTTCGGGGCCGCCGGTCATCGGCGGGCTGCCTGCGGTAAAGGCATGGCAAGTCGTCGTACGGCGGCCAGGGGAGGGTGGTTACCGTCGCTGGCCGTGACCGTAACGAGACGTGGATCAGTGCGTGGGCTGCGATCGATGGTGCTCGTCGCGGCGCTGCTCGCGCCGGTGATCCTGGCCTCGGGCATGCTCATGGCCGACTTCAGCGGCTACGGGGAACGGGTGCGGAGCGATCTCTCACGTGATGCGGCCGTACGCGCGGAACCGGCTGGGACGGCGGATGAGAAACGCGCGGGAACCGCGGGAGAGCGGGCTTCCGCCGGGACGCTCGGTAAGCGGCCGGTCGTGCCGCCGAATCTCGCGGACGATCAGGAGGCCCGGAGGATCGCCGTGGTTCCGATGGCGGGGACGGTGCGGGAGCCCCTGCTGAACCCGACGCCGGTGCCCGAGCCGTCCGGTCCCGCGCGTCTTTACGAGGGGATCGTACGGATCCTTCCGATCGTCCAACCCGTCCGTGAGATCGTTCACCGGGATGTCCCGAAGGTGAGCCGGCCCGTGGAGAAGCCGGAACCTCGCGAGGAGACGACCTTCACGTGTGCGCCCGAATGGCGGGACACGTGGCTGTGGGAGCTCTGCCGGGAACGCGAGGGCCAACCCGAAGGCGGGCGATGAGCTGGAAACGCGCATATGCGACGTGACCGGTCGATAGCGCTTATGCGAACCGGGGCTCGGGCACACAGGGCGCTGTAGTAACGTGCGTCCCTGACCCAGGTCACGAGTTCGCAAACGGGGGAGTCGATCGTGCCATCTCCTCGATCAGCCGGGCTGATCGCGGTCGTCACGGTGATGACTTCGCTGGCCGTCTCGGCGCCGTACGGCACGGCAGCGGCGGCCCCGACCGGCACCACGACCACGGAGGCCGCCGGAGAAAGCGCCGTGGCCGGCGTGCTCGACAAGGAGCCCACCACGCTGACCGAGCTGCGGCGGGAGGCTCAGAAGGCGTACAAGTCCATCGAGGACGCGAACAGGGCGCTGGTGGCGCGGCAGAAGAAGTTCGGCGCTGTGGAGAAGGAGCTGGCGACCAAGCTGGAGAGTCTCCAGCAGGCCACGGCGGAGCTCAACAAGCTGCGCAAGCCGCTGTCCGACCTCGCCTCGTCCATGTATCAGGACCCCTCGCTCGACGGAATCAGCCCGTTCTTCCGGGCGGGCAGCGGCACGGAGACGCTCCGGAGGATCGCCGACCTCGATCACATCGTCGCCGGGCGGAACAACGTGCTCGGCGACGCGGTGAAGCTGCTGGAGCGGCAGCAGCAGCTCGCCCAGGAGGCGCAGGAGCTCCGGGCGGCCAGCCTCCTGCAGGAGGCGCAGCTGAGCGCGCAGGTCACCGTTCTGCGCAAACGCTCCACGGCTCTGGTCCGGTCGCTGACCAAGGCGCTGATCAAACTCGGTGTGAAGATCGGTGATGGAACGCAGGGGGCGGGCGGCTGCGACCCGACCAGGATCAGTCAGGCGGAGCAGTATCCGAACGGCCTGCTGCCCAAGAACATCCTGTGCCCCCTGCCGCAGGCCGGAGAGGAACTGCGGGCGGACGCGGCGATCGCCTTCGCCGATCTCAACATCGCCTACAAGAAGCGCTTCGGCACCTCGATGTGCATCTCCGACAGCTATCGCAGCCTGAGCGAGCAGCAGTCCATCTACTACCGGCGGCCCGGCTTCGCGGCCACGCCGGGAAAGAGCAACCACGGCCTGGGGCTCGCCGTCGACCTGTGCGGCGGAGTGCAGAACTTCCGTTCCGTTCAGTTCAACTGGCTGGAGGCCAACAGCAAGCGGTATGGCTGGATGCACCCCGACTGGGCGTATCACAGCCCCTTCGAGCCCTGGCACTGGGAGTACGACCCCAAGCTCGGCTCACAGCTCTGACACGCAGGCCGACCTCGCCGCCATCGAGGAGCGGCACGGACGGATCCTCGGCGCCGGGCGCTACGCCGGGTTCGAGGAGATGCTCCAGCAGGTCATGCCTGATCGGCGTTCTCCGCCGCCCGGCAAGGCCGGTCAGTGGGGGTGAATGGTCACCGAGAGCCTGCCCTGTGCCTGCGCCTGGGCGAGCTGGGCCGCCTGCCCGGGGGTCGTGGCCAGCACGAGCAGCGCACCGCCGTCCGTACGGCCCGGTGGCCGGGCGATCACCCGCACCTCCTGGGCGACGGTCCGGGCCTGGAAAGGGCCCTCCTCGAAGGCCGCCAGGATGTCGATCACGTCTCCCGGCGACAGCAGGCGGGCGGCGTCGGGATCGGCGATCCTGACCGGCGTCGCGACCATCCCCGGCGTCCCGGCCATCCCCGGCTCAGCGGCCGAAGCCCCCGATTGCGTGGCCGGGGCCCACCGCCCCGAAGCCGGACCACCGCCGGCCGGCCCTCCGGGCGCCTGACCGCCGGAGCCCTGCCCACTCGGCTCCTGCCCGCCGGATGCCTCGCTGTTCAGGGATTGGCGGAACAGGCCCGGCCCGAGCAGCCGTGCGTCGGTGAGGAGTTCACCCCGGCGCAACGGGCCGGCGAGCACGCGACCCGAGACCGGGGCGCCAGGCGCGTACGCCCCGGCGGGCACCGTGTCGGGCGGGAGCCGTACGACCACGACGTCGGAGGCGGCCAGCCGGCCTCCGGGGAGGTCGCGGGCGGCGGCGAGGACCTCCACCCCGTCAGGGGTGCGGACGGCCAGCAGCACACAGGCCACCGCCAGACCGGCGAGGACGGCGGCGATCGGACGGCGACGGCGGGCCGTCAGCCGCCTCAGATCACGCATGACCACCTCGTGTCAGGGGAGCTCGATCGGCAGCTTGATCCCGTCGAGGGCGTTGCCGCAGGGGCAGGGACGCTCCTCCGGAAGGGCCTCGACGACCTGCGCGACCAGAGTGCGCATCCGCTCGACGTTGGCGGCGAAGAAGGCCAGGACCTCCTCGTGGGTGACCCCCTCGCCGGCCTCCACGCCGGCGTCGTGATCGGTCACGAGGGCGAGCGTCGTGTAGCAGAGGGCGAGTTCGCGGGCGAGCACGGCCTCGGGGTGCCCGGTCATGCCGATGATCGACCAGCCCGCGCCCGAGAACCACTTCGACTCGGCCCGGGTGGAGAAGCGAGGGCCCTGGACCACGACCAGAGTGCCGCCGTCGACCGTGTCCCAGCCCGTCTCGCGTGCCGTGGTCACGGCGGCCGCCCGGCCGGAGGGGCAGTAGGGGTCGGAGAACGACACGTGCACGGCCCCGCCCGCGTCGTAGTAGGTCTGCTCGCGGCCCTGCGTGCGGTCCACGAGCTGGTCGGGGATCACGAGGGCGCCCGGGCCGATCTCCGGGCGCAGGGATCCGACCGCGCTGGGCGCGAGCACCTGGCGGACGCCGAGGGACCGCAGGGCCCACATGTTCGCCCGGTAGGGGATGCGGTGGGGAGGGAAGGTGTGGCCGCGACCGTGCCGCGGGACGAACGCGACGGTCCGCTCGCCGATGCGGCCCACGGTGATCGAGTCACTCGGCGGGCCGTACGGCGTCGTCACGTCGATCTCTTCGGCGTCCTCCAGCAGGGAGTAGAACCCCGAGCCGCCGATGACCCCGATGTCTGCGCGATTGACCATGGGCCGACACTAGCGAACGGCGCCGCACACCCGCCGCGTCCCGCCGACCCCCTGTGGATAACCTCAGGCGGCCGCGGTGGAGCCGGACGACGACGTGCTCGACGAGGAGGTGCTCGACGAGCTCGTGGAGGCCGCGGGCTCCTTCTTGCCCGAGTCGCCGGACGGCTTCGAGGACGTCGTCGTGGTGGACGTGGTCGTCGACGAGCTCGACGAACGGCTGTCGGTCCGGTAGAAGCCGGAGCCCTTGAACACGATGCCAACGGCGGAGAAGACCTTGCGCAGCTTGCCCTGGCAGGCCGGGCACTCCGTGAGCGGGTCGTCAGAGAACTTCTGGACGGCCTCCAGCTGCTCACCGCAAGCGGTACAGGCGTACTGGTAGGTAGGCACTCGCTCCTCCTGAGACTGGCACTCGACCGGGTCGATTGCTAATGGTAGGCAATCAACAAGCCCAAACGCCACTCCAGCCCGGTTTATTGCCCCGCGCCGTCCCATTCGCTCAGGCCGCGGTCCGCCTGCGATCCAATCCGCGCACCCCGGGCGGCAGCGGTCAGCCGCCGCGTTCGCCGTACCAGCCGGCGAGCTTGCCGCGGCGGCTGACGGCGCGCAGGCGGCGTTCGACCGTCTCCCGCTGGGCGGCCGTGGTGACCACGAGAAGCTGGTCGCCCGCCAGCAGCCGGGTCGTCTGCGTGGGCACGAACGACTGCCCGTTCCGTACGACGAGCGTGACCATGGTGTTCGCGGGCAGCCGGAGCTCGAAGATCTCCACACCGTGCATGAGCGAGCCGCGTGGGATGCGGATCTGCAGCAGGTCGGCGTTCAGCTCCTCCAGCGGCGCGGCCTCCACGTCGAGGTCGCGGGCCTCGCCCTCCGCCGCCAGGCCGAGCCGCCGGGCGAGGTACGGCAGTGTGGGCCCCTGCAGGATCGTGAACACGATGACGATGATGAAGACGTCGTTGAACAGGCCCTTGGCCCCCGGCAGACCGGCGGCCCAGGGGATCGCGGCCAGCACGATGGGCACCGCGCCGCGCAGCCCGGCCCACGACAGGAACACCTGCTCGCGCCACGACAGCGAGCCGAGCCGCAGGAGCCGCACCACCACCCCGGACACCAGCACGGACGCCGGCCGGGCGAGCAGGACCAGCAGCAGGCCCGACACCAGGGCCGGGACGATCACGCCGGGCAGTTCGCGCGGATCGGCCAGCATGCCGAGCATGACGAACAGCCCGATCTGGGCGAGCCAGGCGGCGCCCTCGGCGAAGCCGCGCGTGGCGGCGCGGTGCGGGAGCCGGGCGTTGCCCAGGACCAGCGTCGTCAGGTACACCGCGAGGAACCCGCTGCCGTGCAGCAGCGTCGCCCCGCTGTAGGTGACGAACGCCAGCGCCAGCACCGCGATCGGATAGAGGCCGGAGGCGGGCAACGCGACCCGGCGCAGCGCGTACACCCCCGCCGGACCCACGGCGAGACCGACGGCCGCGCCGATGACCAGTTCGACGGCGGTATCCAGCAGGACGTGCGGCAGCGAGAGGGTCAGCGACGAGCCCGCGCTCAGCATTATCACGAGGATGACGGTCGGGGCGTCGTTGAAGCCCGACTCGGCCTCCAGGATCCCGGCGAGCCGGGGCGGCAGCGGCAGCCGACGCAGCACGGAGAACACGGCCGCCGCGTCGGTCGACGCCAGGAACGCGCCGAGCAGCAGGGCCATCCGCCACTCCATGCCGAGCAGGACGGCGACGGTCGCCGCGAGCACGACGACGCTGACCGCGATCCCGACCGTGGCGAGCACGAGCGCGGTCGGCACGGCGGCGCGTACGTGGTTCCAGTTGGTGGTGAGACCGCCTTCGGCCAGGATCACGGCGAGCGCGACCATGCCGAGTTGCTGGGCCGTCTGGGCGTTGTCGAAGTTGATGCCGACGATGCCGCCCTCGCCGAGCAGCAGGCCGAGGCCGAGATAGATGAGCAGCGTGGGAAGGCCGGTGCGGTGCGCGATCCGTACGGACGCGATGGCCGCGATGACGACGGCGGCGGACAGGAGCAGCCAGACGTTCAGACCCACCCGCTCCCTTCGCCGTCACTTAGACCAATCTTGTCACATCTGTACCAATCGGGCGATTCCGCTCGGGAGGGCGGCGAAGCGTACGCGCTGGTCGTGTGGCTCCGCGGGAACCCCTTCCATCAGCTCGCCCTCGTGCAGGAGCGCCACCGTGGGCACGTTCGGCCCGACGCGGGCGAGCGCCCGGTCGTAGAAGCCGCCGCCGCGGCCGAGCCGTACGCCGGTGACCCGGTCGACGGCCAGGGCCGGCGCGATGACCAGCGCGGCGGTGCGGATCGCGTCGACGCCGCGCCGGACGTCCACGGGCTCCATGATTCCGTTCGGGCCGGGCGCCAGCGAGTCCGGGCCGTCGTACACCGCCCAGTCGAGGTCGCCGTCCAGGCGCTGCACCGGCAGCATCACCGTGGCGCCGTGCTTCCACAGGGCCAGGATCAGCCCCTGCGTGGACGGCTCGGTGCCGGTCGACCAGTAGCAGGCCACCAGCCCCGCCATCTGCACCCACGGCTGGTCGAGGAGTAACTCCCTGATGGCCGCCGACGACTCGCGCAGCGTCCTGGGATCGAGTTCCGACCGGCCGCGCAGGATACGCCGACGCAGGTTCATCTTGTCCAAAGACTGCTCCGTTAGTGTCTACTCATGGCTGACTTCGATCCCGTGACCAAAGCCGTCGTGCCCGCCGCGGGTCTCGGCACCCGCTTCCTTCCCGCGACGAAGGCGACCCCCAAGGAGATGCTGCCCATCGTCGACAAGCCGGCCATCCAGTACGTGGTGGAGGAGGCCGTCTCCGCCGGGCTGCTCGACGTCCTCATGGTGACCGGCCGCAACAAGCGCTCGATCGAGGACCACTTCGACGTAGCGTACGAGTTGGAGGACGCTCTTCGCGCCAAGGGCGACGAGGAACGGCTCAACCAGGTGAAGGAGCCCGTCGACCTCGCCACCATGCACTACGTGCGGCAGGGCGAGCCCAAGGGCCTCGGCCACGCCGTCCTGTGTGCCAAGCAGCACGTCGGCCACGAGCCGTTCGCCTGTCTGCTCGGCGACGACATCATCGACCCCCGCGACCCGCTGCTCAAGCGCATGATCGAGGTGCGCGCGACGTACGGCGGCAGCGTCGTCGCGCTCATGGAGGTGCCGCGCGAGCAGGTCTCCCTGTACGGCGCCGCCGCCATCGAGGCGACCGACGAGGACGACGTCGTCCGCGTCACCGACCTCGTGGAGAAGCCCCCGGCCGACGAGGCGCCCTCCAACTGGGCCATCATCGGCCGGTACGTGATCGACCCCGCCGTGTTCGACGTGCTGGAGCGCACCCCGCCCGGGCGCGGCGGCGAGATCCAGCTCACCGACGCCCTGCGCACGCTGGCCTCGATGGGCCCGGAGGAGGGCGGTCCGGTGCACGGCGTGCTGTTCCGCGGCCGTCGCTACGACACCGGTAACAAGCTGGAGTATCTGCAGACCGTGGTGCAGTTCGCCGCGAACCGGGACGACCTCGCTCCGGAGTTCCTGCCCTGGCTGCGGGAGTTCCTGGACAAGGCCGGACAGTGAGCCGATGAAGCCCGTCGACCGCCACCTCGCCGACATCCTCGCGACGGTGCGACCGCTCGCACCGCTCGAGGTCGAGATCGAGGCCGCCCTCGGCGCCGTATTGGCCGAGGACGTCGCCTCGCCCGTTCCGCTGCCGCCGTTCGACAACTCGGCGATGGACGGCTACGCCGTACGGGCCGAGGACGTGGCCGCCGCGCCCGTCACGCTGCCCGTGATCGGGGACGTGGCGGCGGGCGACGGCGGGCTGAACGCCCTCGGCCCCGGCCTGGTCACCCGCATCATGACCGGGGCGCCCCTGCCCGCCGGCGCCGACGCCGTCGTCCCGGTGGAGTGGACCGACGGCGGCACCGCCCGCGTACGGATCGACAGGCCGGCCCCGCTCGGCAACGCGATCCGGCGGGCGGGGGAGGACGTGCGGGCGGGCGACGTGGTGCTCCGCGAGGGCGCCAGGATCGGCCCCGCCCAGATCGGCATCCTCGCCGGGGTGGGCCGGCGCCGGGTGGTGGTGCGGCCCCGGCCGAGGGTGGTCGTGCTGTCCACGGGTGCCGAGCTCGCCGAGCCCGGCACCCCGCTGGGCGCGGGCCGCATCTGGGAGTCCAACAGCTTCATGCTCGCCGCGGCCGTACGCGAGGCCGGGGCGGAGGGGTTCAGGGCCGGTTCGGTGACCGACGACCCCAAGGAGTTCATGGACACGCTGGACGCCCAGCTCCTGCGGGCCGACGCCGTGATCACCAGCGGCGGCGTCTCGATGGGGGCGTACGAGCCGGTCAAGGAGGCCCTGTCCCCGCTGGGCACGGTGACGTTCGAGAAGGTCGCCATGCAGCCGGGCATGCCGCAGGGCTTCGGCGTTGTGGGGCCAGACCGGGTGCCGATCTTCACGCTCCCGGGCAACCCGGTCTCGTCGTTCGTGTCGTTCGTGCTCTTCGTCAAGCCGGCCCTGCGGGCGATGCAGGGCCTCCCGGCAGGGCCGCCCCCGACCGTACGGGCGGCCGTGACCGCGCCGCTGCGCTCCCCCGAGGGGAAGCGGTCGTACCTGCGGGCCGTGCTGACCGGGGAGACCGTGGCGCCGGTCACCCGGCAGGGCTCGCACCAGCTCGCGGCGCTGGCCGGGGCGAACGCGCTGATCGTGGTGCCCGAGGACGTGACCTCGCTGCCCGAGGGCGCCGAGGTGGAGGTGATACCGCTATGAAGCTGACTCACGTGGACGAGTCGGGCGCCGCTCGGATGGTGGACGTCTCGGAGAAGGACGTCAGCGCGCGCACCTCCGTCGCGACGGGCCGGGTGCTGCTGTCGCCGGAGGCGGTGGCCGTGCTGCGCGCGGGAGACGTGCCCAAGGGCGACGCGCTCGGCGTGGCGCGGATCGCCGGGATCATGGGCGCCAAGCGCACCCCCGACCTCGTGCCGTTGTGCCACCCGATCGCCCTGACCGGCGTGAAGGTCGACCTGGCCGTCGTGGACGAGGGGGTGGAGATCACCGCCCGGGTCCGTACGGCCGACAGGACGGGCGTCGAGATGGAGGCGCTCACGGCCGTCACCGTCGCGGCGCTCGCGCTGGTGGACATGGTCAAGGCGGTGGACCCGGCGGCGGTGATCAGCGACGTACGGGTCGAGGAGAAGACGGGCGGCAAGACGGGCCACTGGACCCGTTCCGGACAGGAGTAAGGGCGTTGCGCGCTTTGGTGGTGACGGTGTCCAACAGGGCGTCCGCGGGCGTCTACGAGGACCGCTCCGGGCCGCTGCTTGCCTCCCTCCTGAAGGAGGCGGGCTGCGACCGGGTGGACGGGCCCCGCGTGGTCCCCGACGGGGACGCCGTCGAGGCCGCGCTGCGCGAGGGCGTCGCCGCGGGCTACGACGTGATCGTCACCACCGGTGGGACCGGGGTGACGCCCCTCGATCTCACCCCGGAGATGACCCGCCGGGTGCTGGACCGGGAGATCCCCGGCATCGCCGAGGCTGTACGCCTGGTCAACCGGGAGAAGGTGCCGACGTCGATCCTGTCCCGCGGCCTCGCCGGGCAGGCCGGCAGGTCGCTGGTGGTCAATCTGCCCGGGTCCTCGGGCGGCGTACGGGACGGCATGGCCGTGCTGACCCCGATCCTGGCTCACGTGGTCGACCAGATCCACGGGGGCGACCATGCGCGCTGAGACCGGGGCGCGTCCCGCGTGGCGCGTTGACCGTGTTCCGGTGGATGATTGACGAATGGATCGACTTCGCGGCTGGCCGGCGTCCATGGCCGAGGGGCCCGTCGGGCTGCGGCCGCTGCGCCTGCGTGACGTGCGGGACTGGCGCGACACCCGTCTGCGCAACGCCGAATGGCTCCGCCCCTGGGAGCCGAGCAACCCCGAGACCCCGCTGTTCCGCACCGGCCTCGGGCCGTACGTCTCGATGGTCGGCACGCTGCGCCGCGAGGCCCGCCAGGGGATGGCCATGCCCTGGGTCGTCACGTACGAGGGACGGTTCGCCGGGCAGCTCACCGTGGGGGCGATCGTGTGGGGGTCGGCCCGCTCCGCGCAGGTGGGCTACTGGGTCGACGGCGCGCTCGCCGGGCGGGGCATCATCCCGACCGCGCTCGCCATGGCGGTGGACCACTGCTTCTTCACGACCGGTTTACACCGGCTCGAGGCCAACATCCGGCCGGAGAACCACGCCAGCCGCAGGGTCGTGGAGAAGCTCGGATTCCGCGAGGAGGGCATCCGCCGGCGTCAACTGCACATCGACGGCGCTTGGCGCGACCACATCTGCTACGCGCTGACCGTCGAGGACGTGCCGCGCGGACTGCTCGTCCAGTGGCGCCGCACGATGAACTCGGCCGCCCGCCGCAGCGAGTCCAGCCCCGGTTAGGAGGCGGCGCCCGGCCGGCTGCAATCGAAGGACAAACCGATCACTAGCGGGTGCTGTGATGCTCCGTGGCGGTAACCGAAACCGCGTCACGGGAGGCATCCACATGAGGAAGCGGGCTCCGTCCATCGCACCCCGGCCGCCGCTGGCCCAGCGGTAGCAGAGCGACCCGCGTGCCTGTGGGGATCGCGCGCTCGCACGGGATCGAATTACATGAAGAGCTTTGACGATCTCGCGACACACCGGACTGAATGCTCGTCATTCAGTGACACACAGTCCTACGGTGCGTGACGTGAACACCTCTCCGCCGACACAGGGCCACGGACGTGTTCACCATGCCCATCGCCGGAGGGCGTGGGGGTGGGCGCATGGGTAGCGCCCTGCTCTACCTCGCCATCGTCGTCATGTGGCTCAGCGTCCTGCTGCCCATGTGGCTGCGCCGGGACCGGCACACCGACGACGACCTGTTCGAGGAGCAGGCGGAGGCGTCCACGCTGTCCGAGCCGCTCGCCGACGACTCCCCGGAGGCCGCCACTGCCGACGACGCCGACGGCACCGGTGACGCGGACGGGGGCGACGCCGACACGGTGGTCACCCCGCCGGCCGCGTCCGCGGACTCCGCCGATCCCGCCGCGTCTTCCGTCGCGGCGCCGGCCGAGGCCGTCACCCCGGACCAGATCGCCGCGGAGCGGCACGCGCGGGCCCGCCGTGTCGCCGCCCACCGCCGCGCCCGGATCCTCGCCCGGCGCCGGCGGCGGCTCCTGTGGAGCATCCTGCTCGTGCTGGCCTCGGTGGTCACCGCGGCCGTCCGTGTGATGCCCTGGTGGGCCGTCGCGCCCTCGGGCGTGCTCCTCGTCGGCTACCTCGCCGTGCTGCGCGTGGCCGTACGCGCGGACAGGGAGCAGCGGGAGAAGGCCGCCCGGGCGCGGGCCGAGCACCTGCGCCGTCAGCGGGAACGCCGCCGCGCCCTGGCCGCGGCGGCCCGCGAGGCGGAGATCATCAAGTTCGAGGCGCGCAAGCGTGTTCAGGTCTTCGACCAGTACGCCGACGGGCGCCGCGCGGCCGGGGACTGAATCGGTGGCGCGAACACCCCGCAGAGTTTGCTAATCTAGTCGAGGTCGTTGGGGCTATAGCGCAGTCCGGTAGCGCACTTCGTTCGCATCGAAGGGGTCTGGGGTTCAAATCCCCATAGCTCCACCACGACGAAGGCCCGTCAGGTGATCCACCTGGCGGGCCTTTTCGCTGCTCAGGCCCGTACCGCTATCTGCCGGACCGTTCGCCGCCGAGGCCGGTCGATACGGCTACCGCCTCGTTCCCGCTGCTACCGGTCAGCGAAAAGTCAGCGAAGACCGCCCGAGCCCGGCTGTTCCGCTCCCGTGAGGGGTGTGTGTAGCGGTTGAGTGTGGTCGAGGTCTGGCCGTGCCCGAGGAGGCCGGCCACGTCGTTCACCGGCACGCCATCAGAGATCAGCCATGTGGCGTAGCAGTGCCGGAGATACCCGCGATCCGCGAGCACGACGGTGTGCACCTTGTGTAGGTGGGCTGCACTCGCAGGCCCAGGTGTGGTTACAAGTTGCCTTACGGGTTCAAGCCGCCGCCCGTGCCGGGCGGCGGTGGCGCGGCGCGTCCGGACGCGGCCGGGCGTGCGGCCTCTTCGGGCCGGTCCCGTCCGCGCCGACGCCAGCCGCGCCCGATCCCAGGCAGACGCATGACGCCCGCGGGAAGCGCGACCACCAGGACGAGCGCGAGGCAGACCGCCGCGACCATGTGGCCGCGCCGCAGTTGGCTGAGGTCTTTCTTTGCCTCCGGCGGGGATCTCCGGCCCCGAGGTGATCACGGCGCGCAAGCCGAGGTTCGTGGGTGGCTGGGGAGCCTGATCGCCTCGCCCGCCATCGACCCAGGCAAGCCCAGCAGACCGGCTCCTCCGGCTCAAGGCCGGCCGTGACCGATGGCATCCGACGACCGAGGAACCACGACCACGTTGACGTACACGCGAGGCCGGCCTTGCCCCTCCGTCCCCGGCCCGCTGCCGCTCCGCGGTGGGTCGACGGCGAACGAGGTGATCAGGGGTGGAGAACAACGTGCAGGCCGCACATATCTGCGCCAGGGAGCAGAGGGACAGCAAACTAAGCCCCCACCGGTCCGGCGGTTGCCGATGGACTGCCGCATACGGCTACGCGTAAAGCGTGCCGTAGCTGGGATTGTGATGCCCTACGTCGGATGAAATGTCAGTCGTGAGGGATATCTTCACTCGCCATGAGTGCCCAGTACGCATGGTCTGAACTCTTCCCTGTAAGGCATCCGGTGACCAAAACTTCTGATCAGCCGGCGGCCAGTCCACTCGGCGATCTGTATCCTCCGGCTACCGAAGCAGAGGTCCGCGAGCTTGAAGAGCGGCTGGGTGTGGAGCTGCCGCCGAGTTACCGGCAGTTTCTCCTGTTCGCCAACGGGTGGGGCAGCGCCGATGACTGCTGCCTGCTACGTGTCGAGGAAATCGGCTGGCTTCGTGATGTCGACCCCTCGGTCGCCGAGAGCTGGTCAGAACCCAAGCCCGAGAACTCATGGAGCGTGCCCGACGAGCTCTACTTCGTCTACGGACACGAGCAAGTCTCCGGCAACATGAGAGGGGAGTATGTATCCGACACCCTTCTGGCCGGGTATTGGGACGATGGAGTCGTTCTCCTCAACCCCCACGTCAAAACTCCTGAAGGTGAGTGGGAAGCCTGGTATCTCGCGCCTTGGCTAGCCGGCGCCAGGCGTTACACGTGTTTCTGGGACCTCATAGCGTACGAGTTGAGGGTCGGCGTCTACTGGGTTCGCTAGTGCTGGACAGGGCGGCCTCGTCTACGACGTTGCCCCTACGAGCAGTGTCGGGAACTTGGTTCGCGTCACAGTCCTCGAAGCTGACAGCTTGGATCCGACGCTGACTACCAGCGGGTGGCGGTGACCATCCGGGACCGGATTGGAGCAGGTTGCCCGCGCGTGCCAGAGTCAGCGAAAAGTCAGCAGACCCGCTGACACGGGAGCGCAGCCGAGACCAATGGACGTCACTATCGCGGCACCTGACAGCACCGGATGGTATCCGGCAATCAGGAGCGGTGCGCCTCACCGGGGTTCGCATCGAAGGGGTCTGGGGTTCAAATCCCCATAGCTCCACCACGACGAAGGCCCGTCAGGTGATCCACCTGGCGGGCCTTTTCGCTGCTCAGGCCCGTACCGCTATCTGCCGGACCGTTCGCCGCCGAGGCCGCTCGGTACGGCTACCGCCTCGAGTCGGCGAAAGCCCGCATGCTCAGCCCTGAGGAAGCCGAGCAGCTCCAGCTCCCATGGGCGACACCCAAGCCGGGGAACTCATGCAGCGCCCGCTCCGGCCTCCTCCCGGGACCACAACGACGGTGTCATCAGGCATTCCGCCGAAGCACCGGCTTGCCGAGGCCGCTTCAGGCGTCAAGCCGGACCCTGACATCGCAAGAAGTGTCAACCTCAGCGTTGACGATGATGAAAACGTCAAGCACGATATTGACATGAGCGATCTCATCGAGCTGTACACACTCATCGAACGGGTCGACCGCAACGAGACCGACCCGCTCGCCAAGATCACCAAGGCGGAAGAGCTCAGCGCCGAACTGGAGCGCCTCGGTGACCGACTTGTCGGCTACTTCATCGAACAGGCGCGCGCTGCCGGCCACTCCTGGTCAGACATCGGGGCACACCTGGGCATGAGCCGGCAAGCCGCCCAGCAGCGGTACACGCCACGCCAGTCCGCACTGACGATGGACGACGTTCTGCACGGCGGCGCTTTCAAGGGCCTCGTACCGCGGGCGCGCACCGCGGTAACCGACGCCGTCGAGCACGCCCGGCGGCTGGACCATCCCGCGGTACGGCCGACAGACCTGCTCCTCGGGGTGCTCGGAGACCCCCACGCACTCGCCGTACAAATAATCACCCGCCTCGGTGCCGATCCAGACACGATCCGTTCCGGACTACGACAGACCGGCGACGGCGCACCGGTCGTCATCCCGGTCGAACCGGCGACCCGCACTGCCCTGGCCAAGGCACTGAGCGAGGCCGTCGGGCTGGGACACAACTACATCGGAACCGAGCACCTGCTCCTCGGCATTCTGAACGACCCGAACAGTGAAGCAAGCCAGGCGCTCACCGCAGCAGGCGTCACGCTCGACGCCGCCCGCGAAACACTCCGACGGATCGTCGAGGAGATCGTGCGCAGCCGCACTGAGTAAACCATTTGCCACCGCCCCGAACCGCGTCCGGATCTGCAGCGTTTCGGGCGTCGACACGCACTGCTTCGTTACTGAACGTAAGTGGCGAAGGAGGCCATCGGAGTGATGAGGCCCGTTGCCGGTACGGCTACCGCTGTGCAAAGGCCCCTGAAGGTGAGTGGGAAGCCTGGCTTATCTCGACGTGGTGGCCGGATGTCGGCCGTTACAGGTCCTTTTGCGACCCGATGGACGCCGAGGGGGGCAGGGCCCGCGGTTGGCGGCTGTCTCCCGTGGAGTCACGTGGAGGAGACGCGGGAGAACCCTTGGCATTCCACCGGAGATGCGGGTAGGGCCTTGACGCCCTGCCGGGATTGGGTGGTCGCCTCTTTCCCGGCCCTTTCCGCCCCATGTGGTCCACTGGCCGGAGGAGCCAGGATGAACCTGCAGGGCCGCTTCTCCATCACCAGCCGCATCACCCTGTTCACCGGGGTGGTGTCCACCCTGCTGTGCGCGCTGCTGGCCCTGCTCCTCATGGCGGCCGTCCGCCACTACGCTCGCGACACCGTCACCAGGGAGGTCGCGGCGGCGGGCGGCCGTGTGGCCGTCCAGATGGAGCGGGGACAGCCGGCCTATCCCCTTGCCGGGCGCGAGTTCCGTCACCTTCAGGTGCTCGACCCGTCCGGCCGCGTGGTCGCTTCGACCCCGGACGTGCGGGGCTTGCCGAGAATGGCCGGCTTCACCCCGCCGGACAGCAGGAACAGCGCGACCTGCGTCGTGTGCGGCGGTGTCTTTCCGCCTGCCGACTGCAACATCGTGGTGGCGCAGTGGGCGCACCGCGCGGGCGAGAGATGGATGGTCTACAGCGCTTCCCCGGAAGTGCCCCCGTGGGTCGACCCCCGCCTGGCCGGGCTGGTGGGAGTGGGCGCGGCGGTGCTGGCCGCGGCCATCACCTACCTCGGCTACCGGAACGTACGGGCGTCGCTCAGGCCGGTCAACGCCATCCGGGAGGAGCTTGACGAGATCAACGGCGACTGTCCCGGTCGCCGGGTGCCGGTGCCGGCTACGGACGACGAGATCCAGGGGATGGCCGAAAGCGTCAACCACACGCTCGGCCGGCTGGACACCGCGCTGCGACAGGTGCAGAACGCGCTGCAGCAACAGCGGCAGTTCGTCTCCAACGCCTCCCACGACCTTCGCACTCCGTTGGCCGCCATGCGCGCGGAGGTGGAGGACGGCCTTCTCGCGCCGGAGGAGACCAGTGTGCCCGAGCTGGGGTCGGTCCTCCTGCCCAGCCTCGACCGGCTGCAGGCGATCGTGCGCGACCTGCTCACCCTCGAACGGCTGGACCACGGTCAGCGCGGCGAGCAGCACCGGCTCGATCTGGCCGAGGTCGTGGCCGCGGAGCTGCGGAACCGTCGTCACCCGACCAGGCGGGTCGAATCCGCCCTCCAGCCGGGGGTGTTCGTGCTCGGCGACAGGGTGGGTCTCGCTCGCCTGCTGACCAACCTCCTCGACAACGCCGAACGGCACGCGCGGACGACGATCACTGTGTCCGTACGGCACGAGCGCGGCGGTGGCTTCGGCGACCGCTACCCGCGGGGCGCGGCGGTGATGGAAGTCGTCGACGACGGGCCGGGCATCGAACGGGACAAGCGCGAGATGGTGTTCGACCGGTTCACCCGGTTGGACTCGGCTCGCAGCAGGGACGCCGGGGGTGCGGGGCTGGGGCTGCCGATCGCCAGGCAGATCGCGGAGACCCACGGAGGCACCTTGACGATCGAGGACAGCCCCGTCGGTGCCCGCTTCGTCCTGTGCCTCCCGTCCGCTCCCGCCGAGGCGACGGCGGCACCGGCCGACGACACCCTGTCTTCCTGAACCGGCCGCCGGGCAGAGGCCGCCGACCAAACTCGGTTGACGGAGTGAGCACTCACTCCGTACCTTGGAAGGCATGACAGAATCCGTTCCCCGCCGGCGGGCGCCGGCGATGAGCCCAGAACAGCGCAGGGCGATGATCGTCGCCGCGGCGCTACCGCTGGTCGCCGAGCACGGCGCCGCCGTCACCACAGGTCAGATCGCCCGGGCCGCCGGCATCGGTGAGGGCACCGTCTTCCGGGCCTTCGGCGACAAGGACGAACTGCTCGACGCGTGCATGGCCGAGGCGATGAACCCCGATCACGTGCTCCGCGAGCTGGCCTCCATCTCCCTCGACGAACCACTCGCCGACCGGCTCACGCAGGCGGCCGAGGCCCTGCGCGCCCACCTGGGACGCATGGGGACCGTGATCGGAGCACTGCACGGCACCGGTCACCGCCGCGGGCGAAGCCTCGGCGACCGGCAGGCCCCCGAAGACCGGCCTCCTCCCGGAGCCCGCGAGACCTCGATGAGGGCGACCCACGAGGCGCTCGTCGAGCTGATCGAACCCGATCGGGCGGCGCTGCGCCTGGAGCCCGAGAGGATCGCCTCGGTCTTCCTGGGGATGCTCTTCACCCGCCTTCACTTCGCGTCCGGCGGCGTGGACCCGTCCCCGGAGGAGCTCGTCGACATCCTCCTCCACGGCAGCCTCAGAGATCAGGAGAGCCCGGCATGACCATCACGCTGAACCACACCATCGTCCCCGCCGTCGACAACCGCGAGGCGGCCCGGTTCTTCGCCTCGATCATGGGTCTGGCGGAGCTCCCGCCCGCCGGCCGGAACGGCCACTTCGCGCCCGTACGGGTGAACGAGACGCTGACCCTCGACTTCATGACCATGGAGAACCCGGTCGGCGTGCATCTGGCGTTCGACGTGGATCCGGCCACGTTCGACCAGATCCTGGAGCGCCTGCGGGAGGCCGGGGTGCCCTACGGAAGCGATCCGGCACACCCCGACAACGGCCGCATCGATCACCCGCTGTGCCCGCGCGGGCTGTTCTTCGTCGACGCGGCGCGCAACCTCTACGAGGTCATGTCCCCCGCGTGACCGGTCCACCGGAAACCCAGTTGTCTTCAAGAGATCCTCAAGCCGCGCCTGGGACCTTCGGTGAGCACATTCCTCACGGAAAGGTTCCCATCCGAGATGAACGACTTCGACAAGGCCCTCCGCCCGCTGGACGACAGCCAGCTGGAGGCCGTCACCGGCGGGCTGCCCTGGAACTACGACTGGATGAACTACGACTGGCGTGACGCCGTCATCGAGGCCCTGCCGTAACCAGCGCGCACAGCCGCGCAGACGCCCGGAGGCCGGTCTCTCGAGACCGGCCTCCGGTGCGTTCCGGGCCGTGCGTCACGGACGTGTGGCCGCGACCATGGACGTCTTCGCGTGCGGCCCGCCGTACCAAAAGCGCCAGCCGAGGTCGTACACGTGGACGTCGGCGGCCCCGCACTCGCGGAGCACGTCGGCGTAGCGGCCGGCGTTCCTGAAGTCGGCCACGCGCAGCCTGCCGCCCGGCTTCAGCACACGCAACGCCTCGCGTACGGCGTCGGCGCGCCCTTCGGCGTCGACGATGTTGTGCACGGCGAGGCTCGACACCACCAGGTCGAACGTGGCGTCGGGGAAGGGCAGGCCTCGCATGTCGGCGGTGACCAGCGCGACCCGGTCGGCGACGCCCTCCGCGCGGGCGTTGGCCAGGGTGGCCTCGCCGCTGTTGCCCGACTGGTCGTGCGTCCACAGGTCGACGCCGGTCGCGTCCCCGCCGGGAACCCGCGCCGCCGCCTTGAGCAGGACGAGCCCGCGGCCGCAGCCCATGTCGAGGACGCGTTCGCTTCCGGTCAGGCCGAGCCGGTCGAGCTCCGCGTCCCAGACGCGGAACTTGCCGCGCAGGGTGGTGTGCGCGAACAGCGCCGCGCCGATGATCATCATGCCGCCGCCGATCAGCAGCACCACCGCGGGGACGGCCCACCCGACGGCGACGAGCACGGCGGCCAGCGCGGTCTCCGCGACTCCGCCCAGCGCCAGCCCGGCCAGCACCGCCGGGGCGTCGACACCGTACCTCCCATGGGCGTTCCCACGCGGCTCCACCACGATCACTTTCTACCTTCGGCCGTCCCCCTCGTACAGACCGAAGATCCTGGCGGCGTTGTCGTGACAGACGGCGCGCAGCCACCCGTCGCCGAGGTCCAGGCCGGCCAGGGCCGCCAGCGCCTCCGCGTACGGGTAGGGGATGTTGGGGAAGTCGGTGCCGAGCAGGACGCGGTCCTGAAGCTCCGGCAGCAGCGGGACGGCCTCCCGGGGGAAGGGCGCGGTCTCCTCGGTGAAGCGGGTGAAGACCATCGTGGTGTCCAGGCGGACCGCCGGATGACGCAGCGCCAGGGCGAGGAACTCGGCGTACTCGGGGGCGCCCATGTGGGCGATCACGAGCGGCAGCCGGGGATACCGCGCGAGCAGGGCCGCGATCGGCTCCGGCCCGGTGTGCGGTCCGGGGACCGGGCCCGACCCGCAGTGCGTCACCACCGGGATGCCGTGGTCCTCCAGCAGCCCCCAGACCTCGTCGAGCAGCGGGTCGTTCGGGTCGTAGCCGCCGACCTGGAGGTGTGCCTTGAACACCCGGGCACCCGCCTCGATCGCCCGCGCGACGTACCGCGCCGCGCCGGGTTCGGGGAAGAACGTCGCCGTGTGCAGGCAGCCGGGCACCCGGGCGGCGAAGCCGGCGGCCCAGTTGTTCAGCCACTCCGCCATGCCCGGCTTGTGGGGATAGAGCATTGAGGTGAACGCCCGCACGCCGAAGGCCCTGAGCCGTTCGACGCGGTCGTCCTCCGGCAGCCGATACGTGATCGGCCAGGTCCGGCCGACCAGCGGCCCGGCGCAGTCGAAGTGCGCCCACACCTTGGTCAGGACGCGCTCCGGCATGAAATGGGTGTGGACGTCGATCAGACCGGGCAGGCCCAGCCTCCGCCAGAACGCGTTGACGTGTCGAATGTCGTCGTCGGCGGCAAGTGTCTCGTCCGGCATGGCCTCACACGCTACCTGCCGCCGCTGCCCGGTAGCGCTCGGCGAGCGCGCACAGGTGGGCGCGCAGTTCGGGCGGGTCGAGCACGGTGAAGGGCACGTCGAGCGCGGTGATGAAGGCCGTCAGGTTGGGGAGCGAGTCGCCGCCGGTCTCCAGCACGCAGGCGTCCGCGCCGTCGGCGCGCAGCAGGCCGGCCGCGGCGGTGAGCCTCGCGCCCATGACCTCGACGGGCGCGTGCAGCCGTACGACGGCCCGGTGCCTCCAGGCGGCCGAGCCCGTCCCGCGTACGACGTGGGCGGCGGCGTCGCCCTCGGGTGGTTCGCGCGGGGTGAAGCGGGGGCCGTTCGGGGTGCGGAGCCGTACGCGGTCGGCGCGGAAGGTCCGCCAGTCACCGCGGTCGACGTCCCAGGCCAGCAGATACCAGCGCCGCCCGGTGAACACGAGCCGGTGCGGCTCGGCCGTCCGGCGCCCCTCGTCGCCCCGGTGGTCCAGGTAGTCGAAGCGCAGGGTCTCGCGGTCGCGGACGGCCGCGGCGATCGAGGTCAGGGTGTCGGGATCCACGGTGGGGCCGTGGCCCGGCACCGCGACCGTGGCGGCGCGTACGGCCTCGATCCGGTGGCGCAGCCGGGACGGCAGCATGCGCTGGAGCTTGGTGAGCGCGCGCAGCGAGGTCTCCTCGATGCCGGTCACGGTGCTGCCCGCGGCGGCCTGCAGGCTGACGACCACCGCGACGACCTCCTCGTCGTCAAGCAGCAGCGGAGGCAGGGCGGACCCGGCGCCCAGCCGGTATCCACCGGCTGGGCCGGTGACCGAGTCGATCTCGTAGCCCATGATGCGCAGCCGCTCGACGTCGTTGCGCACGGTCCTGGTGGTCACGCCGAGCCGGTCCGCCAGGTCGGCGCCCGACCAGCCGGGCCGCGCCTGGAGCAGAGCCAGCAACCGCAGCAGCCGTACGGAGGTTTCCAGCATGACCACAGTGTCCCGCGCATTGCGGAACCGTACGTTCCTCAACGGCTTCTAGCGTTCACATCAGACGAAGGGAGCACGCATGTTGCGCGGAATGACGACCGTGAGTTTCTGGGCGGACGACGTCGAGCAGGCGAAGAGGTGGTACGCAGAGCTGCTCGGCGTGGAGGCGTACTTCGAGCGCCGGGGGCCGGACGGGCGGCTCGCCTACGCCGAGTTCCGCCTCGGCGATCACCAGCACGAACTGGGACTGATCGACCGCCGCTACGCGCCGCACGAGCTGGGCGGGCCGAGCGGGGCCGTCCTCTACTGGCACGTGGACGACGTGGCGGCGAGCCTGGACAGGTTGCTGGCGATGGGCGCCACGCAGCACGAGGCGCCGACGGAGCGCGGCCCCGGGTTCGTCACCGCCTCGGTCGCCGACCCGTTCGGCAACATCCTGGGGATCATGTACAACGCCCACTACCTGGAGGTCCTCCGGGCCCCACGGGCCTGAACGGCCTACCCGAGGCCGGCGTACTGGCGGGGGCGCAGGGCCTGGGCGCGCAGCGCGGCGAGCGCGGCGCGCCGCCCGGCGGCCGTGAGCCGCCACGGCACGGGGCTCGCGGCACGCCTCACGGGCTCCCGGCTCGCGCGCCCGGGTGCCCGGGTGGCGGTCTCGGGCGCTGAACCTGCCGTCTCGGACGCTGGGCCTGCCGCCTCCGGCTCGTCGTCCGCGGTCTCCAGGCCGAGGGCCTCGAGGCGGTGCCGGAGCCGGGCGAGCGGGCCGGTGAGGTCGGCGCCGTCGACCCGGCCGCCGTCCGTGGCGCGCCAGCCCTCGCCGTTGACCACCTCGGCGACCCGGTCGCGCAGGTCGCCGTCCCGCACCACGTCGCCGTCCACAAGGATCATCAGCGCCGACTCGCGGATGGAGACCTCGAAGTCGTGCTCCCCGGGGGCGGGGACGAGCAGCGTGGGCGTGGCCGCCTCCCACATGGCGGCGCGGTCGTCCAGCAGGTTCCTGCCCGTGGTGGTGAGCACCAGCCTCCGGCCGCTGCGCCGCAGCGCCCCGAGATCGTGTACGGCGATCTGCCGCAGCTCGGTGAGGGCGGGCACGTCGGCCTCGCCGCGTACGACCCCGGACCTGGCCCGATTGCCCCAGCCGAACCGGTCGGCCGCCTCGGCGGCCACGGCACGCCCGACGTTGAGCCGCTCGGTGAGGCGGACGCCGGTGCGGGCCAGACCGAGCAGCCAGCGCAGCGGTTCCAGGTGCGGCTCGTCCGGAGCCGAGATGGGGGCGTGCAGCCGCACCTCGAACGGCTGGGCGAGCTCGCGGCGGGCGGTGCCGCGGCCGAGCACCCAGCGGTTCAGCCGCTCGCCGTGGACCCGGTGCAGCCAGCAGTCGCCGCCCAGCTCGGCGCGGGGCGAGGTGAGCCAGCGGCGGGTCAGCTCCTCGCGGTCCACCGGGTCGCCGGTGACGATGGCCAGCTCCAGGGCGGCCGCGCACGCGACGTGCGCCCCGAGCTCCTCCGGCCCCATGATCGAGCTCCACGACAGCTCGGCGATGTCCGGGGGCAGCACCCCGGTGGCCTCCAGCTCGCGGTGATAGGCCGCGGCTCCGGCCTCCTCGCCCTCCCTGGCGTACGTCAGCAGGATCCGGGCCGTGGCCGGGGAGTCGCACAGGGCCGCGTAACGCTCCATGCCCGCGAGCCTGAGCAGCCGGCCGAGGGCGCCGGCGATGGTCGCCTGGTCGCCCGGAACCTTGATCGGCAGCGTGTACCAGAGGAACTCGCACACGTCGAACTGGCTGATGGTCTCCAGCGCCTCGCCGCCGGCGAGCCACTCGACCGCGACGCGGGCGGGCTCGGCGATGTCCGGCTCGGAGCGCTCCAGTTGGGCGAGGAGCGCGGCGACGTCAGGTGCGGGCATGACCCGCAGTCTGCCGTATCGACCCCATCGTTGACGACGACCCGGCATCACTCGCGACCACCCCCCCTCTGGGTGCACCCTAGGGCGCACGGTACGCGCCCAACGATACGGGGGTGTCAGATCCACGAGTTGAACAGCATCCTCGCGTGCCAGGAGTCGTACGGGATGGACTCGGCGGCGATCACGGGGTAGAGCCAGCCGAAGTTGACCAGAGCCAGGAGCACGAACGCGCCGACCACGGCCGTGCCGACCACGCGCCGGTTGGGCCGGGCCGGATCCTCCCTGCCGATGATCAGCCCGCAGGCCAGCACGAGCGCCAGGATCATGAACGGCACCATGGGCATCGCGTAGAACATGAACATCGTCCGGTTGTTCGCGATGGCGAAGTAGAACCACGGCAGCCACCCGGCGGCGTAGCCGAGCAGCACCGCGCCCCCCCGCCAGTCGCGGGTCGCGACGTACCACGCGATCATGCCGATGAGCGCGAGCAAACCGGCGTACCAGATGACCGGCGTCCCGGTGCCGAGGACCGCCCAGGAGCAGGAGGCGGCGCCGCAGTTCTTCGGCGACTCGTAGAAGAACGCCACCGGGCGCAGCAGCAGCGGCCACTGCCACGGCTCGGACTGGTAGGGATGGCTCGCCTCCAGGCCCTTGTGGAAGCCGAACACCTGCTCCTGGTAGTCGAACCACGACCGGAGCGAGTCGATGACGAAGTAGACCGGGCCGTTCGAGGTGGCCTGGTCCCAGTTGCGGCCGTACCCCTTGTCGGTGACGAACCACCCCGTGAACGACACGACGTAGGTGACGACCGGGACGACCGCCATCCACACCGCGGCGAGCGGCAGGTCGCGGCGCGCGACCGCACCGTACGGCCGGGGCGTGCCGACGGCCCGCCGGGCGCCCGCGTCCCACAGCAGCGTCATGATCGCGAAGGCGGCGATGTAGAAGCCGCCGGTCCACTTGGTGGCCAGGGCCAGGCCGAGGCACAGCCCGGCGGCCAGGCGCCAGGGCCGCAGGCCCAGTCGCGGCCCGTCCGCGGGCGACCCCGCCTCGTGCCAATCGGCGAGCCGGCTGCGGGACCAGTCCCGGTCGGCCACGAGGCAGGCGAACCCGGCGAGCACCCAGAACATCAGGAAGATGTCCAGCAGCGCCGTACGGGACAGCACGAAGTGGAGGGCATCGAGGGACAGCAGCACGCCTGCCGCGCAGCCGAGCAGCGTCGAGCGGGTCATCCTGCGGGCCGTGCGGGCGAGGATCAGGATGGACAGCGTGCCGAGCAGCGCGGCGGTGAAACGCCAGCCGAACGGGTTCGCTCCGAAGATCATTTCGCCGAACCCGATCAGCCACTTGCCGACCGGCGGGTGCACGACGTAGGAGGCGCACTCGCTCACCGAGCCGCACTGCTTGAAGATGTTCTCGTTGCCGGCGAGCAGGAGCTTGTCCGCGCCGTCCACGAACTGCCGCTCGACGCCGTACTTGACGGTGGCGAAGGCGTCCTTGGCGTAGTAGGTCTCGTCGAAGACGACCGCGTGCGGCGTGCCCAGCCGGTAGAACCGGAGGAACCCGCCGAAGAGGGCGACCAGGATGGGGCCGAGCCAGCCCCACATGGCGCTGCCGGGCATGGGCGGCACGAGCCGGTCGCGCAGGGAAACCGCGGGAGCGTTGTCCTGTGGTCCCTCTTCCGGCTGCTCGAACGCCTTGTGAGAATAGTCGGTCACGGCCACGCCGACAGATTACTGGTGAGTCCCCGCCGAGGACACGGGTCGCGCGTGGATTGGGGCATCCGGCCGTTCGTGAATGAATGTTTCACGCCCGCCATAGGGTGGACGCGTGCTCGTTCTCGCCGCAGCCCCGATCGGCCAGCCCAAAGACGCGTCCCCACGGCTGCGCGAGGTGCTCGCCGCGGCCGACGTGATCGCCGCGGAGGACACCCGCCGGCTGCGGCGGCTCGCGGCCGACCTGGAGATCGCCATCGGGGGCCGCGTGGTGTCCTACTACGACGCCAACGAGAGCGCGCGGGCGGCCGAGTTGCTGGAGGCGCTGCGCGAGGGCCGCACCGTCGTCGTGATCACCGACGCGGGGATGCCGGGCGTCTCCGACCCCGGCTATCGGCTCACCCGCCTCGCGGTCGAGGCGGGCCTGCCCGTGACGGCGCTGCCCGGCCCGTCGGCGGTGACGACCGCCCTCGCCGTCTCCGGCCTGCCGAGCGACCGGTTCTGCTTCGAGGGGTTCCCGCCGCGCAAGCCGGGGGAGCGGGCCAGGCGGCTGGCGGCGCTGGCGGCCGAGGAGCGCACGATGGTCTTCTTCGAGGCACCGCACCGCCTGCACGCGACCTTGGAGGCGATGGCGGAGGCCTTCGGCGCGCAGCGGCCCGCCGCCGTCTGCCGGGAGCTCACCAAGACCTACGAGGAGGTGCGCCGCGGCGGCCTCGGCGAGCTGGCCGAATGGGCCGCGGGCGAGGTCAGGGGCGAGATCACGCTGGTGGTGGCGGGACGGACCGCCGAGGAGGCCGCGCCGGGCATCGAGGAACTGGTCGAGGAGGTGGCCAGGCGCGAGGGCGCGGGCGTGCCGCGCAAGCAGGCCATCGCCGAGGTGGCCAAGTCGGCCGGTGTCCCCAAGCGCGAGCTCTACAACGCCGTCCACGGCGCCTGACCCCCGGGCAGGGGCAGGGGGCCCCGCGGCGGGTCAGCGGAGCGAGGAGCGGCGCCGCGAGGACAGGCGCAGCGACGCCTGGCGCAGTGACGAGAGCCGCAGTGAGGACGGGCGCAGTGAGGACGGGCGCGGCGACGACAGCCGCGGCGAGGAGCGGCCCAGCAGGCCGGCGGCGGTGATGCCGGCGGCGAGGCAGGCGAGCGGCACCGCGGGCAGCAGGTAGCGGTAGTCGAACTCGGCCGTCGCCGCCGGGGCCAGGATCAGCCCCACCGCACCCAGCCAGGGCAGCAGCCCGGGCCCGCCGAGGTCGCGCCAGCGCCGCGCCACGCCGTACAGGCCGAACAGCAGCAGCAGGCCCAGCACGAGGCCCGGCAGCCGTACGACCTTCTGGTAGCCGATCATGATGTCCGACCACGGCGAGACCACGTGCGTCGCGGCCGGGCCGTTCTCGTACGCCTCGGCGTCCTTGTCCGTGGTGCTGTGGTAGGAGCTCCACTTGGGCAGCTTGCGGGTGTACTCGTTGTCGAACTCGTACTGCAGGAAGGTCTTGGCGTCGGGGAACCGCGGGCGGCCCCACTGGAAGGCGCGGAAGAAGTCCTTGGCCACCGCGGCCAGGTAGTCGCCCGGCTGGGACAGGATCGCCCTCTTCGCGAACGCGCTCGCGTTCGCGTTGATCTCCGGGGTGAACTTCATGCCCGAGCCGAAGACGTGGAGCTGGTTCTGGTCGTCCCACCACAGGTACGCCTGCGCGGACAGGCCGCGGTCCTTGGGCGGGACGTTGATGCACAGCAGCGCCAGCTCCAGCTCGCGGCGCTCGTCGATGTTCATCTTGTGGCAGTCGGCGAACAGCGACGTCCTCATGTAGAGGATCACCCCGTCGCTGTTGGTCATCGCGAACTGGCCGTTCACCGCCTTGAACCAGCCCATGTACGCGAGCACGGGCAGCGCGCACGCGGCGACCATGGCGGCGATCGGCTTCCAGCCCGCCCGCTTGATCACCAGGTAGGCCACGACCAGGGCGAGGATGGGCAGGCCGATGCTCCGGGTCAGCGCCGTCAGCGCGAGCAGCAGCCCGACCACGGTCCCGCCCCGCCAGGTCATCCGCTCCCGCCACAGCACGAGCGTCACCACGCCCACGACGAGCAGGATGAACATGGTGTCCGACATGATCAGCTGTTCGAGCTGGATCTGGTAGGCGTCGAACATCACGGGGACGGCGGCCAGCGTCGCCCCCCAGCCTGGCATCCCAAATCTTCTGGTCAGCAGCGCGTAGATAAGGAACGCCGCCGCCAGGCCCATGAGGTGCTGGGTCAACACCACGAGCGAGAAACTGTGGAACGGCTTGAGCAGCAGCAGCCAGAAGCTGTACCCGTCCGGGCGGATCGGGTGCGGACGCGGGCGCAGCGCCACCGACACGTAGTCGTAGGAGTCGTTGAACCACATGGCCGGGCCGAAGCCGAGCATCGTGACGATCCGCAGCACGAAGGCGACGCCGAGCGCGGCCGCGAAGACCCGGTGCCGGCGCAGCAGGGCGAGCGGACGGCCCCAGCCGCCGACCGGGGCGGCGTTCACCGACGGAGGATCCGCGATCGCGACCATCAAAGTGGCGCGGATTCGACCGCCTGCTCCATCCGGCGGGTGAGTCCGCGCTTCCTCCCCTCGAGTTTCGCCGGTGCCTGCCAATGGACACACGCGGGCGTGTGGTGAAGGAAAACCGCGCCACCCGGGCGGAGTTCCGGCACGTGACCTGCGGGCATATCGCGCACGCCGGCGTGGCCGGCGGGCTGGGAACTCTCCGGGCCGGGCTCGTCCTCTGCGACGCCGCTTGGCCGGCGACGCGGGAGTCCCGCCGCTCCAGCGGTGGGTGGAGTCACGGTTACAGAATGCCAGCCGTTTCGCGGACTTGACTCGGACGCTACCGGGAAGCGGGCATCATTGGTGTCCTGCCGTCATATGCGAGGAGTTGCGACGTGGAACTTACCGTTGTCATGCCATGCCTCAATGAGGCCGAGACCGTTGAGATCTGTGTTCGCAAGGCACTCACCTGCATGCGTGAGAACGGAATCGACGGCGAGGTGGTCATCGCCGACAACGGCAGCACCGACGGCTCGCAACAGCTTGCCCGTGACGCGGGCGCCCGGGTTGTCCATATTGATGAGAAGGGCTACGGCAACGCCCTGATCGGCGGCATCCGCGCCGCCCGCGGCAAGTACGTCATCATGGGCGACGCCGACGACTCCTACGACTTCACCAGCCTGATGCCCTTCGTCGAGCAGCTCCGGGACGGCGCCGAGCTGGTCATGGGCAACCGGTTCCGCGGCGGCATCGCCCCGGGCGCCATGCCCCCGCTCCACCGCTACCTGGGCAACCCGGTCCTGTCGTTCATCGGCCGGCTGTTCTTCCCCAGCGAGATCGGCGACTTCCACTGCGGACTGCGCGGCTTCCGCCGCGACTCGATCCTGCGGCTGGGGCTCCAGACCGGTGGCATGGAGTTCGCCTCCGAGATGGTCGTGAAGGCGACCCTCCAGGGGCTCGACGTCCGCGAGGTCCCCACCACCCTGTCGCCCGACGGCCGCTCCCGCCCGCCGCACCTGCGCTCCTGGCGGGACGGCTGGCGCCACCTGCGCTTCCTGATGCTCTACAGCCCGCGCTGGCTGTTCTTCATCCCGGGCCTGGTGCTGATGAGCCTCGGCCTCGTCGCCGGGGCCGCGCTGTCGTTCGGCCCGGTCTACATCGGCAAGCTCGCCTTCGACGTCGACACACTGGTCGGCGCGTCCGCGATGGTGGTCATCGGCTTCCAGGCCGTGCTGTTCGCGTTGTTCACCAAGGTGTACGCGGCCGAGGAGGGCTTCCTCCCCGAGGACCGGCGAATCCGCAGGCTGGTGGACGTCGTCACGCTGGAGAAGGGCCTGCTCGCGGGTGGCGCCCTGGCCGTCGCCGGTCTCGTCGGCCTGGTGGCCTCGCTCGCCCACTGGGGCGGCCGCGGCTTCGGCGAGCTGATCCCGGCCGAGTCGCTGCGCCTCGTCGTGCCCTCGGCGACCGCGTTCGTCATGAGCTTCCAGACGATCTTCGCATCCCTGTTCATCAGCATCCTCGGCATCCGCCGTACGCGGGAGAACCCGGTCGACATCGCGGCGTCCGCCGCCGAGGAGGCCGCCGAGGCCGTCAGCCGCGAGTCCGAGGCCGCCGGCCGCGAGTCCGTGGCCTGACGCCACCGGCGTTTTAACCCGGGGAGTCATCTCCCCGGGGCCGATAGGATTCGCACATGGCGGCTACAGGAACGACTGCATCCGGGGAGTCGGCGTTCTACGTGACGACGCCGATCTACTACGTCAACGACGCCCCGCACCTGGGCCACGCCTACACGACCGTCGCGGGCGACGTGCTCACCCGCTGGCACCGCCAGCGCGGCGAGAAGGTGTGGTACCTCACGGGCACGGACGAGCACGGTCAGAAGATCATGCGCACGGCCGAGGCGAACGGCGTGTCGCCCCAGGAGTGGTGCGACAAGCTCGTCGAGGACGCCTGGAAGCCGCTCTGGGAGCACCTCCAGATCGCCAACGACGACTTCATCCGCACCACCGAGCCGCGCCACACGGACCGCGTCCAGGAGTTCGTGCAGGACCTGTACGACAAGGGCGAGATCTACAAGGGCGGTTACGAGGGGCCCTACTGCGTCGGCTGTGAGGAGTACAAGTCGCCCGGCGATCTGCTGGAGGGCGACCTGTGCCCGATCCACAAGCGCCCGGTGGAGTGGCTGAAGGAGGAGAACTACTTCTTCAGGCTCTCGGCGTACGGCCCGCGCCTGCTGGAGTTCTACGAGCGCAACCCCGACTTCGTCCAGCCCGCCTCGGCGCGCAACGAGGTCGTGCAGTTCGTGAAGCAGGGCCTGCAGGACCTGTCGATCTCGCGGTCGACCTTCGACTGGGGCGTCCCGATTCCCTGGGACCCCAAGCACGTCATCTACGTCTGGATCGACGCGCTGCTCAACTACGCCACGGCCGTCGGCTACGGCTCCGACCAGGCGAAGTTCGACGCCACCTGGCCGGCGAACGTGCACCTGGTCGGCAAGGACATCCTCCGGTTCCACGCGATCATCTGGCCCGCCATGCTCATGGCGAACGGCCTGCCGCTGCCGGGGCGCGTGTTCGCCAACGGCTGGCTCATGGTCGGCGGCGAGAAGATGAGCAAGTCCAACCTCACCGGCATCTCGCCCCGCGACCTGACGAGCCACTTCGGCGTGGACGCCTACCGCTACTACTTCCTGCGGGCGATCCCGTTCGGCCAGGACGGCTCGTTCTCCTGGGAGGACTTCTCCGCCCGCTACACCTCCGAGCTCGCCAACGACTTCGGCAACCTGGCGTCCCGGGTCGCGGCGATGATCGGCAAGTACTTCGACGGTGTCCTGCCGGAGGCCACCGACGCGGGCCCGGCCGAGCAGGCGATCGCGGACGGTCTCGCGGCGGCGGCGGCCCAGGCGGACACCATGATCGGTGACAACCTGGACTTCGCCGGCGGCATCGGCGCCATCTTCGACTTCGTCAAGCAGGTCAACGGCTACCTGAGCGACCAGGCGCCGTGGAAGGTGGCCAAGGACGACTCGCCCGAGGGACAGGCGCGGCTCGCGACGATCCTCTACACGGCGGCCGAGTCGCTGCGCGCGATCGCGGTCCTGCTCCACCCGATCATGCCGGCCACGAGCGCCAAGCTGTGGGCGTCCCTCGGGGCGGAGCCGCACCTGGGCGCGCTCGCCGACCAGCGGGTCGCCGACGTCGCCACCTGGGGCACGCTGCCCGCCGGGGCGCAGGTCGTCAAGGGCGAGATCCTCTTCCCGCGGCTGGAGAACGCCTGACCATGTCGCGTGAGCGTCCCGCGCCGCCCGAGGCGCTGCCGGCGGAGGTGTTCGACAGCCACTGCCACCTGGACATCATGGTCGGCAACCGGCAGGCGTCCTCGGGCGATCCGGTCGCGCTGGCGGCCCAGGCGGCCGGGGCGAGCGTCGAGTCGATCCTCGCCGAGGCGAAATCGGTCGGCGTGACGCGCCTGGTGACGGTCGGATACGACCTGCCGTCCTCGCGGTGGAACGCCGAGGTGGCCGGCGAGCACCGGGACGTCTACGCGGCCGTGGCCATCCACCCGAACGAGGCGCACGCCTCCACGCCCGAGGTCCTCGCCGAGATCGAGGACCTCGCGCGGCGGCCGCACGTGCGGGCGGTGGGGGAGACCGGACTCGACTACTTCCGCGACTGGGCGTCGAAGGACGACCAGCACGCCAGCTTCCGGGCGCACATCGAGATCGCCAAGCGGACCGGCAAGGCCCTGGTCATCCACGACCGCGACGCGCACGACGACGTGCTCGCCGTGCTCGCCGACCAGGGCGCCCCCGACGTGGTGGTCTTCCACAGCTTCTCGGGCGACGCCGAGATGGCCAAGCGGTGTGTGGACGCCGGTTACTTCATGTCGTTCTCCGGCCCGGTGACGTACAAGAACGCCGGGTATCTGCGCGAGGCGGCGGCGGTGGCGCCGCCCGAGCTGATGCTGGTCGAGACCGACGCGCCCTACCTGCCGCCGACGCCGCACCGGGGCAAGCCCAACGCGCCCTACCTGATCCCGCTCACGCTCCGCTGCCTCGCGGAGGTCAAGGGCATGGACGTCACCGACCTCGCCGCCCGGATCTCGGCCAACGGCGAGACCGTCTTCGGCGCCTGGTAGAGCGGGAGACACTGGAGGCATGAGTCTGCTCGGGCCGGTCGAAGTGCGTGCGCTCGCGGAGAAGCTGAACATCCGGCCGACGAAGAAGCTGGGGCAGAACTTCGTGATCGACGGCGGCACCGTCCGCCGGATCGTCCGGCTCGCCGAGGTCGCACCGCACGACGTGGCGATCGAGGTCGGGCCGGGGCTCGGCTCGCTCACCCTCGCCCTGCTCCCGGAGGTCGCCGAGGTCGTCGCCGTGGAGATCGACCCGGTGCTGGCGGAGCAGTTGCCGCTGACGGTCGCCGAGCGGGCTCCCGAGGTGGCCGGCCGGCTGACCGTGGTGCGCGCCGACGCGCTCAAGGTCGGGCCCGCCGAGCTCGGGACCGAGCCGACCGCGCTGGTGGCCAACCTGCCGTACAACGTGTCCGTGCCGGTCGTGCTGCACCTGCTGGAGGTGCTGCCGTCGCTGCGGCGCGGGCTGGTGATGGTGCAGTCGGAGGTCGCCGACCGGCTCGCCGCGGCGCCGGGCTCGCGCATCTACGGCGTTCCCTCGGTGAAGGCCGCCTGGTATGCCGACGTGCGCCGGGTCGGTCCGGTCGGGCGCAACGTCTTCTGGCCCGCGCCGAACGTCGACTCCGGCCTGGTCTCGCTCGTACGGCGGGAGCCGCCGGCGACGACGGCGACCCGCGAGGAGGTGTTCGCCGCCGTCGACGCGGCCTTCGCCCAGCGCCGCAAGACGCTGCGCGCCGCGCTCGCCTCCTGGGCCGGCACACCGGCCGCCGCCGAGAAGGCCCTGCTCGGTGCCGGGATCGACCCCTCGGCGCGGGGGGAGCAGCTGAGGATCGAGGACTTCGCCCGCATCGCCGAACAGCGGGCCGCGGCGGCGCGCTAGACCGGCCGGCGGCCGAGGTAGGCCAGCAGCACGGCCACTTCGTCGGCGTCGTCGCCGGCTTCCAAGGCCGGAGCGTACGCGCCGTAGGCCCGCAGCGGTTCGACGATCCGGGTGGCGACCTCCATCAGCGGCCGGGCCATCTCCGGGGTGAGCGGCGAGGGCCGCCCCGTGGCCACGGCGATGTCCCAGGCGTGCACTCCCGCGTCGAGCGCGCACGCACCGGCCGCGAGCCACGCGGGCATGGGGCCCTGGGGGAGCGGCACCGGCACCTGCTCGGCGTCGTCGTCGACGGTCGCCCAGGCGGCGGCCGAGGCGTCCAGCGCCGCGGCCAGGTGCGCCCCGGGGTCGCCCTCGATGCGGCCGGAGGGCGAGAACGGGTCCTCAGAGGGCCACGGCCCACCGGTGATCGCGGCGGCGTAGGCGATCTGGTCCCCGGCCGCGTGCTGCAGCACCTGGGTGACCGACCACTTCTCGCACGGAGTCGCGGCGTCCCACGCCTGGCTGCCGCCGACGCCCGCGACGGCGTCGCGCAACGCGTCGTGCGCCTGGGTCAGCAGGGTCCGCCAGCTCGCCGTCGTGGTCTCGCGCATGGTGCTTCCTCTCCTTCTAAGGAACAGAATGTTCCGTTCCGATAGACATCACTCTAGCAGAACGGAATGTTCTGTTCCACTGCTACTGTGAGCGCATGCCGAAGCAGATGGACGACCACGGTTCCACCGGCCTCGCCGGGCGGCGGGGCCAGGCCGCACGCAACGACGCCGCCATCCTCGACGCCGCCAGGGAGGTCTTCCTCGCCGATCCCAAGGCGCCGGTCGCGGCCGTCGCGGAACGGGCCGGGGTCGGGATGAGCGCGCTCTACCGGAGATATCCCGGCAAGGAGGACCTGCTGCGCAGGCTGTGCCACGACGGGCTGCGCCGCTGGATCGAGGAGGCGGAGGCCGTCGAGGCCGAGCCGGACGCCTGGAAGGCGCTCGTCGTCTTCCTCGAACGGATCGTCGACGCCGACGTGCACTCGCTCACGGTCCACCTCGCCGGCACCTTCACGCCGACCGAGGAAATGGGGAGTGACGCGCGGCGGGCCGCCGGGCTGATGGACCGGCTGGTGGAGCGGGCCCACGCGGCCGGACGGTTGCGCCGCGACGTGGTCGCCGACGACATGGGCCTGGTGCTGGAGAGCTGCGCGGCCATCCGCGTTCCCGATCCGGAGCGTACGCAGGAACTGCGGCGGCGTTGCCTGGCGATGCTGCTCGCGGGCCTCGCCGGAGACGGCGCCGGTCCGCTGCCCGGACCGGCGCCCGCGCCGGGCGAGCTGAACTGGCGGTGGCGGCGCCGGTCGGGTTAGACACACCTGACCTAATTGGATCATTACGGACATGCATCGGCTCTTGCAGCCGATCTGGGAGCACGACGACGATCTCCGGTACTTGTGGCACTTTTCTCCGGAGGACTCATGCCCCCCACGCGTTCCGCCGTTCTGGCCGCCGGTCTGGCCGGCGCTCTCGCCGCCGCGGTCGCAGGCGTCGCCGCCACGCCCGCGACCGCGCAGGCCGGTGCCTACGCCGCGACGGCGACGGCGACCGTGTTCGCCCCCAACCCCGTGCAGCAGCTCGGCCTGCAGGATCTCGCCGACGCCAAGGACGCCGACCGGCCCGAGTTCGGGCCCGCGTACACGAAGGTCACGCTGACCGACCTCGACGGCTCCGGCACGCTCACCGGCCGGTACGTCCGGGTGAAGAGCTCGACCGGCGCCGCCGCCAAGGCCGTGGGCGGCGCCTTCCCGGCCTACCACCGTGACGTGGACCAGTTCGAGCAGGTCATGGGCTATCACTGGGTGACCACCGCCCAGCACTACATCCAGTCGCTCGGCTTCGGCAGCACGCTGCGGCCGGTGAACCAGCGGCAGATCGAGTTGCGCATCAACCAGTACGGCGGCGACAACTCCTTCTTCCGGGATGACAAGGCCAACATCTCTCTCGGCAAGGGCGGCGTCGACGACGGCGAGGACGCCGAGGTGATCGTCCACGAGTACGGCCACAGCGTCCAGGACGGACAGGTGCCCGGGTTCGGCACCACCCTGGAGTCCGGCGCGATCGGCGAGGCCTTCGGCGACTACCTGGCCGTGGCCGTGAGCAGCTGGGCGACCGGGGTTCCGGCCAGGACCGACGAGGCGTGCGTCGCCGACTGGGACTCGGTGAGCTACACGTCCGCTCCGCACTGCCTGCGCCGCCTGGACGGGACCAAGCACTACCCCGAGGACGTCAGGGGCGAGGTCCACGCCGACGGCGAGATCTGGTCCCGCGCCCTGTGGGACATCCGCCGTGCGCTCGGCGACCGCAAGGCGAGCACGCTGATCATCGAGGCGCAGTTCGACTTCGCTCCCGACACCACGTTCAAGGCGGCGGCCGAGGCGACCGTCGCCGCGGCCCGGCGTCTGTACGGCACAAGCGCGGCGAGCGCCGCCACCAAGGCGTTCGCCGACCGCGGCATCCTCTGAGCGCCGTGCCCCGCCCGGCCACTTCGGGCGGGGGCGCACCCCCGGGCACGCTCTCGCCCGGGGGTGCGGGGCGCTCTGACGGAGCAACTTTGACGTGATCAACAGCCGTCCCGTTCCATCGGATTAGTGTGATTTAGGTCACATTGAGGCTCTGAATGGATCAGTGACGCTCGGTGACGTATCTGCGACGGCGGCATCTGTGATCAGCGAAAACGTGACGGTGCTCAGAGGGATTCGGGCGGCGGCGAAGGTCGCGATCTTGACCGGCTGATCAGACTGAAACGACTTAAGGCGGTCACAAGACGCAAATCCTTAGATAGCTTCTTACTCGTCCTTTACTGACGGATGGGGCGCAAGTGGCGCCCGACGATCAGACCAGGGAGTAGTAAGTTGAAGCGCACCCTCACCCTCGGCGGCATCGCGGTCGGCATGCTGGCCGCCGCCGCTGTCGCCACCCCCGCCGCGCAGGCCGCCTCCGACGTCGCCCCGCCGGTGAACCTGGCCAACACGAACTTCGCCGCCAAGCAGGTGGCGGCGTTCTGGTACGGCCAGAACAAGGCCAACCTCGTCAACGCCACGCCGTACAACGTCGAGACCACGCTGCCCACCAAGCACGTCTCGACCGGTGGCGCCTCCGCGGACAGCAAGGCCGGCGTCGTCGGCTCCAGCGGTGACAAGAAGGCCACCAGCGGCACGTCGAAGAACGTCAACCTGCCGAAGACCACCGGCAAGGTGTTCTTCATCGGCGCCGACAAG
>NZ_BOOF01000075.1 GCF_016863095.1 Microbispora siamensis
GCTCCGCCGCTTCCGCTGACGGGTTCCGCGGCCGGGTCGTCCACAGCCTGTGGACGACCCGGCCGCAGTCATGTGAGCGCCCGGCCGGCGGGCGTCAGCGGCGCAGACGGCGGCCGGTCTCCTCGGTCACCTGTCGCAGGACCTCCGCGAGTTCCGGATGCTCCGTCAGGAGGTCCTCGATTCGCGCACGCCAGGCGCCCACCTCGGCGGACAGCGCGTCCTCGCGAGGGCCCCGCACAGGCTGGGCCTCGCCTCGCCGCAGGCGGATGCGGGTGCGGGTCAGGGCCAGTTCGTATGTCTGCCCGAGACGGCGTCCGAGCGTCTCACCGAGCCACCAGTAAGTGTCGTCCGTCGCCGCCGCGACGAACACCCTGGCGCTCTCCCACGCCACACGTTCCCTGTGGATGACAGCCACGTGATCGACGGTACGTCCGGACTTCACGGCGGGCAATGGCCGCTGCGCCGTCGGTTCTCACCGGGGTTTTGGTGCTTCGCCGGGAGCGGCCTGAGTTTGTCACAACCTGGACACGGATACGAAGAGTAACGATCGAACACGATTAGTTACATCCGAGATGAGGAATCTTCATGCACCGCCCTTTCCGCCTTCTGTCCCTGGCCGCCCTGACCTGTGCGGGCCTGCTCGCCACCGCGCCCGCGTACGCGGGCTGCGGGTGTGACACGCCGAAGGCCGCCAAGCCCTCGACCGCCGCCCTGGATCTCGGCGCGAAGGTCGACGCGGGCCTCGACCTGGGCCTCGACCTCGGCGTCACCCTCGGCCTGAACGTCGACCTCGGCCTGAACGCGAACGCCGGCGTCGGCACGGGCGCGGGGACCGTGAGCTGCGGCAGGCCCGTGGTGCTGCGCCATTGCCGCTGACGGGGCGGCGGGCGTGACCCGGCCGGCGCCGGGTCACGCCACCCGAAAAACCTCGTGCACGATTGGACCGTTCACGTGCGGATGGCGGGCCGGGCTTCTAGAGTGGAAGGATGACCAGCACCACGAGCGAGCAGCGGCCTCCCCGCATACTCGACGACAAGATGTGCTTCGCGCTCTACGCCGCCTCCCGCGCCGTCACCGGCCTCTATCGGCCCCTGCTCGACGAGATGGGTCTCACCTACCCGCAGTTCCTGGTCCTGCTGGTCTTGTGGGACGGCCCCGCGGAGGGCGTCACGGTCAAGGAACTCGGCGCCGCGCTGCACCTCGACTACGGCACTATGACGCCACTGCTCAAGCGTCTGGAGGCCAACGGCCTGCTGCGCCGGGAGCGCCGCGCCGACGACGAGCGCACGGTGCAGATCACGCTGACCGAGAAGGGCGCCGGGCTGCGGGAACGCAGCGACGACATCTTCGTCGCGGTCGGCGACGCGATGGCGCTCGACCCCGAGGAGTTCACCCGCACGCTCACCACGCTGCGCCGCCTGACCGCCAACGTCACGGCCTACACGAACCGGCGGAACTGAGGACCGCGCTCACCGTCCAGCCAGCGCCCCCGCCGTGCTGCGCGAGAATCCGCGCCCGAGCGCTCGGTCAAGGGCGATACGGGTGAGCCAGCCAAGGGCGGCGGGGAACAGCGGCGGCCACACGATCGGGCCGAAGCTGTAGGCGACCAGCACCACGAGCGGGATCCACACGCGGTGGACGGCCTGGTAGAGCACGCCAGGCGGACGAACCCCGGCGAGCCGCGCCAGGTCGGCCAGTGCGAAGAACACGAGCGTGGCGACGGTGGTCGGCACGCCGTACTTGACGCTCTCGAAGACCGCGAACGCGGCCAGGAAGAGCGCGATCACGCCCCAGCCGATCCGCCGCACCCGGCCACCGCCTTTCCGCACCGACCCCATCGCCGAATCGGGCAGGTGCCACCCCGTCGAGCCCGGGAGTCCGCGAGCGAACCGTAGCCCGGTTCACCTGCACCCCTTGACGATCTACTCAACCGCGACCGTACCGGCATGAGTCCCAGGCGGGGTACGGCGAGAGCGATTACATTGCGCACAACTTAATTGTGCTCTAGTGTCTAGTGCGCAGGAGGAAACCGGTTGCGAGGCCGGGTCACGCACTGGAGATCAGAAGGAGCGCGTCATGGCGTACATCACCGTCGGCCAGGAGAACAGCACCGACATCAACCTGTACTACGAGGACCACGGCAGCGGGCAGCCCATCGTGCTCATCCACGGCTACCCCCTGGACGGCCACTCGTGGGAGAAGCAGATCCCCGCCCTGCTCGGCGCCGGCTACCGCGTCATCACCTACGACCGCCGCGGCTTCGGCCAGTCGAGCCAGCCGACCGTCGGCTATGACTACGACACCTTCGCCGCCGACCTGAACACCCTGCTGGAGACCCTCGACCTGCGCGACGTGATCCTCGTCGGCTTCTCCATGGGCACCGGCGAGGTCGGCCGCTACCTCGGCACGTACGGCTCGGCGCGGGTGGCCAAGGCCGCCTTCCTCGCCTCCCTCGAGCCGTTCCTGCTCAAGACGGAGGACAACCCGGAGGGCGTGGACGGCAGCGTGTTCGAGGGCATCCTCGAGGCCGTCACCAAGGACCGCTACGCCTACTTCACCGACTTCTACAACGCCTTCTACAACACCGACGAGAACCTCGGCACCCGCCTGAGCGAGGAGGTCGTCCGAGCCAACTGGAACACCGCCGCGGGCGCCTCGTGGTACGCCTCGTCCGCCGCCGTCCCCACCTGGACGACGGACTTCCGGGCCGACATCCCCAAGATCGACGTCCCCACGCTCATCGTGCACGGCACCGCCGACCGCATCCTGCCCATCGAGTCCACCGGCCGCCCGTTCCACCGGGCGCTCCCCCAGGCCGAGTACGTCGAGATCGAGGGCGCCCCGCACGGCCTGCTGTGGACCCACGCCCAGGAGGTCACCGACGCGCTTCTCGCCTTCCTGGCGAAGTGACGCGGGATATCCCGTCCTGAGATCGTTGTCGGGTGTTCACCCTCACGTCCGTTTCACGGAAGGAGGGGTTCAGGACGAGGAAATGGGATCACATGCCCTGCCGTATGCACCGAAAGGTACGTCTGTGAGTTCCTCCCTCTCCCGCCGCGACCTCATGCGCTCGGCCGCCGCCGGCGGCCTCGGCATCGCCATCGCGGGCAGCATCGAGGCCATCGCCGGCCCCGCCGCCGCCCAGGCCGCCCAGGCCGGGGTCGGCAAGACGATCGGGTACGGCCCGGTCGTCGCCGACCCCGCCGGTCTGCTCGCCCTGCCCAAGGGCTTCTCGTACAAGATCGTCGCTCAGGCCGGCAAGACGCTGCTGGAGTCGGGCGAGCCGACCCCCAGCGACGCCGACGGCACCGGCTGCTTCCGCGGCCGTGACGGCTGGGTGCTGGTGAACAACCACGAGATCGGCGGCGGCGAGCCCTACGGCGTGCCCGCTCTGCCCGGCCTGACCTACGACCCGGGCGCGAAGGGCGGCACGACGACCATCGAGGTCGACAGGGACGGCAACCGTGTCCGCGAGTACGTCAGCGTGGCCGGCACGCACAACAACTGCGCGGGCGGCATCACGCCGTGGGACACCTGGCTGACCTGCGAGGAGACCGAGCAGCGGGCCGGCGGGGCCTTCCTGAAGGACCACGGATACGTCTTCGAGGTCGACCCGTTCGACCGCGAGGCCAACAAGAACCCGGTGCCGCTGAAGTTCCTCGGCCGCTACTCCCACGAGGCCGTCGCGGTCAACCCGCGCAACTCGGAGATCTACCTGACCGAGGACGCGAGCGGCCCGAACGGCCTCTACTTCCGCTGGACCCCGCCCCACGGCTTCCGCGGCCGCAAGGGCGCGCTGCGCGCGCTCGCCCTCGGCCCCGGCGGCGACACCGCGGGGAAGCTGCAGGCCATGCGGTGCCGCAAGGGCAGCAGGCACATCGCCGACCTGTCCGAGGCGACCCAGCCGGGCACCCGCTACAAGGTCGAGTGGGTCGACGTGCCGGACCGGGACGCCAGGACGACCTCGGTGCGCAAGCAGTTCACCGACGACCAGATCACCCGCAGCCGCAAGCTGGAGGGCGCCTGGTGGGGCGACGGCGGCGCGTACTTCGTCGCCAGCTACGCCCGGCACGACGACGGCAGCGTCAACGAGCACGACGGCCAGGTCTGGTTCTACGACCCCGAGTCGGAGACCGTCACGCTCAAGACGATCTTCGGCGTCAACCCCGACCCGGAGCAGGACACCAACTACGACGGGCCGGACAACATCACCGTCTCGCCGTACGGCGGCGTCATCCTCGCCGAGGACGGCGAGGGCCTGTCGCACCTGGTCGGCGTGACCGACAAGGGCACGCCCTACCCGATGGCCCGCAACGAGCTCAACGACAGCGAGTTCACCGGGCCGACGTTCAGCGACGACGGCCGCATCCTGTTCGCCAACATCCAGACCCCCGGCTACGTCTTCGCGATCACCGGTCCCTGGACGCAGAAGCACAACGGCCACGGGCACCACTGACCCGTGACACGACCGCCCCACCGGCACCGGTGGGGCGGTTTCAGGCGAGTAGGGCGGCCAGGGCGAATCCGGCGGCGGCGGCGAGGAGGCCGAGGACCAGGCTGCCGAGCGCGTTGAGCCCGGCCTCCAGGACCGAGCCCTCCTCCAGCAGCCGTACGGTTTCGAAGCCGAACGTGCTGAACGTCGTGAACGCGCCGCAGAAGCCGGTGCCGAGCAGGGTGACCACCACGGCGGGCAGCCCGAGGTCGTCCCGGGCGCCGAGCAGCAGCCCGAGCACGAGCGACCCGGACACGTTGACCGCCAGCGTGCCCCAGGGGAACACGCTGTCGTGCAGGCGCTGCACCAGGCGGTCGGCCAGATAACGGGCGGGAGCGCCGACGATGCCGCCGAGGAAGATGAGCAGCAGGGTCACGACTCCGCCCGCCCCGGCTCACGCCCCACGTAGCGGTAGACCTCCACGGGATCGACGATCACCAGGCCCTCGGTCACCAGTTCGTCCAGTTCCGCCACGAACGCACTGATCCTCTCCGGAACGTCCACGATGACGACGGCGATGGGCAGGTCCTCGCTGAGCGACAGCAGGCGGCTGGTGTGGATGCGCGAGGAGGCGCCGAAGCCCTCGATGCCCCGGAACACGCTCGCCCCGGCCAGGCCCATCACGCGCGCCCGATGGACGATCTCGGTGTACAGCGGCCGGTGTCGGTACTGGTCGCTCTCGCCTATCAAGATCGTCAGTCTCTGCGCGGGGCCGTGCAGTCTCATTCGCCTCTCCTCCCGCGCCGCCGTACGGGGAGGCCCGCCAGGGCGCGGGCGAGGACGATGCCGCACCAGACCGCGACCAGTCCGGCGACCAGGCTGCCCGCGGCGTACGCACCGGCCGTCGGCCACGCGCCGTGCCACGACCGGTCCACGATCTCCGTCGTGAAGGTGGAGAACGTCGTGAATCCGCCGAGGAAGCCGACCCCGAGGAACGGACGGACGTAGCGGCGCGGCGGCCATACGTCCAGGACGAAGACCATCAGGACCCCGAGCGCGAAGCAGCCGGTGACGTTGGCGAGGAACGTCCCCCAGGGGAATCCGGTGGGCGACGCGGGGAAGGCCTGACCGAGCAGATATCTGGCCACGGCGCCGGCTCCGCCGCCGAGGGCGATCACCGCGAGAACGTCCCAGGTCCGGCGGCGGGCCGGAGCCTCCGGCCGGCGGAACACGTCCCGTTCGTGGCGGAGGTCCACGTCGGGGTCGACCGGCAGATCCGCCTCTTCCCGATCGCCGCGTACGCGCCGGCTCACGCCGTTCCTCCTCATCCTCGCCGCCCGGCCTGTGCGCAGGTCCGCACGAGTGCATCCCAGTTTAGGTGCCGCACCGGAACGGCCACCGGCCGCGGCTGCGGAAACCCCTGGCGTGCCTTGGCGGAGTCTGGGACCGCGGCGGAGATTGCCGACCTGGTCGAAGGCGGTATGAGCCAGGACGAAAGCCACGGTCGTCAGGGGGGAACAGCCGCTCATGGAGATGCCGGTAGTCAACCATTGCGAGGCCACCTCGTGCGCGTACAACCGCGACCGCATGTGCCACGCCACCGCCATCACGGTCGGGGACGCGTCACACGCGCACTGCGACACGTTCTTCACCGCGCCCACGCAGGGAGGCGACCAGGACACCGTGGGCCGGGTGGGCGCCTGCAAGATGTCCGACTGCCGGCACAACGTGGCGCTGGAGTGCCAGGCGCCCGGCATCGACATCGGCTACTCCCAGGACGAGGCCGACTGCCTCACGTACGCCCCGGCGTAGGCTCGCCCGCGAGCAGGCCGAGGCTGCGGGCGAGTTGTTCGGCCTCCTTCAGCACGTCGTCCTGCCACGAGGTGAGCGGGTGCTGCGGGGAGGAGGCCCACACCTCGTCGAAGGGGTCTCCGACGCCGGTCTCGTGCCCCGACAGGGTCTCCAACACGGCCAGGCCGCAGAACGGGACGTACACAGGGGAGTAGCCGCCCTCGTGGGACATGACGAGGCGGCCCTCGCAGACCTCCTCGGCGACGTCCATCAACTGCCGGGTCAGCGCGCGGTATCCGGCGGCCGTCACGGTCATCCGCCCCAGCGGGTCCGCCGCGGAGGCGTCGAACCCGCTCGCCACCATGACGAGTTCGGGCGCGAACGCCCGTACGGCGGGCACCACCACGCGGCGGAACGCCTCGATGTAGGCGCCGTTGCCGCATCCGGCCGGAAGGGGGACGTTGAGCGCCGTCCCCGCGCCCGCTCCTGCGCCGGTCTCCGCGAACGTGCCGCTGTGCTGCGGGAACAGGTGCTCCTGGTGGATGGAGACGGTCAGCACGTCGGGGTCCTCGTAGAACGCCGACTGCGTCCCGTTGCCGTGGTGCACGTCGTAGTCGACGACCGCGACCCGGCGCACCCCGTGGTTGGCGCGCGCCCACTCCACGGCGACCGCGATGTTGGCGAACAGGCAGTAGCCCATCCCCCGGTCGCGCTCCGCGTGGTGTCCCGGGGGCCGGACCAGCGCGTACGCGTTGTCCGCCGCCCCCGTCAGCACCGCCTCGGTCGCCGCGATCGTCCCGCCCGCCGCCAGCCGGGCGATCTCGTACGAGCCCGGTCCGAAGGGGGACTGCCCGTCACCCGCGTCGCCGCCGCCCGCTTCGCTGAGGGCCCGGATGCGTGCCACGTGCGCGGGGCTGTGCACGCGCAGCAGGTCCTCTTCCGTCGCGGGCCGCGCCGGGACGCGCAGCAGGTGGTCGAGCAGCCCGGAGACCTCGACGAGCCCGGCGAATCGGGTCTTGGACTCCGGGCTCTCGAAGTTCCGGAATGGCTGGACGGCCCCGCCCGCGGGCAGCAACCCGGCGTGTGTGCCCGTGTCGTGCCAGGCGTAGCGCTCGTGCCAGACGTATCCGGTGGTCATGGATTCCAGGCTCCTCACTGAGTGGGTAGGGTTTCGGCCCGGGTCACGCCGGCGACGTCGTCGAAGAGGGCGGCGATCCGGGCCTCCTCGTCCTGCGAGCGCGGCCCGAGGAACGCGATGCCGACGTAGACGGCGGTGTTGACGATCAGACCGGCCACGCCGGAGGTCAGTCCGCCGAGCCAGGGAATCGAGGTTTCGTACACCGCCTGGAGCACCGCGGCGACGGCGAAGCCGGTCAGCATGGCCGCGATCGCCCCGGTCGCGGTGCCTCGCCTCCAGAAGATGCCGAGGAAGAGCGCCGGTGCGAGCTGGCAGATGCCCTGGTAGGAGATGATCGCGAGGCTGGCCAGGCCCTGGCTGTTCGAGGTCGCGGCGGCGGCGGCCGCGGCGAGCACGGTCAACACGATCACGGCGGTCTTGGCCGCGGCGGTCTCCCGCCCGTCGTCGGGGCGGCCGTCCGTACGGCGGGGCAGCACGTCGTTGGTGATCAGCGCGCCGCAGGCCTGCATGTTGGCGTCGACGTTGCCCATGGTGGCGGCCAGGACGATGACCCCGGCCAGGGCCACGAGCACCGTGCCGCCGACGCCCGCCGTGATGAACCAGACGTGGTCGGGCGCGGCCGAGACGCCGGGGACCGTCGAGGCCAGCATGCCCAGCAGGCTCAGCGCGGTGGCGAAGACGAGGACGTAGGGCGCGATCTGCACCGCCGACCGCTTGATGACCGCCGCGCTGCGCGCCGTGAACAGCCGTACGAAGATGTCCGGCCAGCACCAGCCGCCGAGCGCGCCGGTCAGCACGATCGACATCAGGTAGAGCGGACCGGTCTCGCTGCCGGGTCCGGGCAGCGAGAAGAATGTGCCGGGGAGCCTGTCCAGGGTGTGCCCGTTCGTGAGCAACCACACCAGCAGCCCGAGGATGACGCACAACCCCAGCACGTACGCCACCAGGCCCTGGACCATGTCGCTGACCACGACGCCGCGCATTCCCATGCGGACCGTCCAGATCTGGCGCAGCGCGAGGAAGCCGATGCCGATCAGGATGGCGGCGTTCGCCGGCACCCGCCCGAAGGACAGGTACGAGAACACCAGGCCGAGGGACTGCAGCCCCAGGACCAGCCAGGGGAACGACGCCACGATGCCGATGACGGCGGCGACGGTCCGCACGTGGCGGGAGCCGAAGCGCAGGCCGAGGAAGTCCGCCTGGGTGCGCAGGTCGAAGCGGCGCCCCCAGTCGTGTACGCGCTGGGCCATGAAGAACATCAGCACCACGGCGAGCAGCGAATAGGGCAGGTAGTAGAAGCCGAGCACCCCCGAGCCGGCGGCCAGGCCGGTGAAGGAGATGAAGATCGATCCGGGCAGCCATGTGTTCAGGAACGACATGGTCTGATACCAGGAGCCGAAGGAGCGTCCGGCGACCGCGTAGTCGCTGAAGTCGTGGTTCGCCCGCTTGGAGCGTTCGAGGACGACCACGATCAGCAGGAGCAGCAGGGCGATCGCGCCGTATCCGACCAGCATGTTCACGACCGGCCTCCGGGGGTGGTCGCGCGCGGGCGGTCCAGCGCGTACATGACCAGGATGCCGGCGAGCACGACGGCTCCGCCGCCGACGAAGTAGAGGAGGGAGAGCGCGGGGTTCGCGCGGTTCCCGACGAACCAGTACACGGGCGGGCAGAGCGTCAGTACGACGTCGAGGATGAGCAGGGCCGCGAACAGGCCGCGCGGCCGGGGACGGGTGTGGGGGGCTTGGCTCATGGCGGGTCCTTGGTGCCGTAGTGCGATGAGGTGGACCACGTTGAAGATGCCGGAACGTTCCGGCGTCGCTAAAGTAAATGCAGTCGGAACGTTCCGGCAAGACCTCGGAGTTAACGTCGTGAAAAATGTCGAGGGGCGCCCGAAACCGCGGACCGGCGAGCAGGGTCCCGGCGAGCAACGTGCCAGCGAGCGGGGCGCCGCGCCGCCTCCGTCCGAAGGGGCGTCGCCGTCCGAAGGGGCGTCGGGGGCGTCGTCCGCGCCCGTCGCGGGGCCTGGCCGTTCGGTGACGATCGTCGACGTGGCCCGGCACGCCGGGGTCTCCAAGACCACCGCCTCCGACGCGCTGTCCGGCGCGGGCCGGGTCTCGGCGCGGACCCGGGCCCGGATCGAGGAGGTCGCCGCGCGGCTCGGCTATCACCCCAACACGGCCGCCCGCCACCTGCGCAACAGCCGCGTCGGCGCGGTCGGCCTCTACCTGCCGCGCCAGGTGATGGGGACGGGTTTCTACATGGAGTTCGCCTTCGGGGTCGCCGAGCGTGCCCGGGCGGCCGGGCTCGACCTCACCCTGCTCGGACCCGACTCCAGCGGGATCAAGGCGCCGCGGCTGCGGGTGGACGGTCTGATCATCCTGGACCCGATCCTGGACGATCCGGTCGTCGCGGACCTGCTCGGCGGGGGCGTTCCGGTGGTCACCGTGGGTCACCACCGGGGTTCCGGTCCCATGCCGCGCGGCGTCCTGAGCGCCGACCACGTGGAGACGACCAACCTGCTCCTCGAACACCTCGGCTCCCGCGGCTCCACGATGCCCGGGCTGATCGTGCCGGACGGGGACTTCCTCACCGACTGGTCGCTGACGCTGCAGGAGACCTACGAGAGGTGGTGCTCGGCGCACCGCGTGGAACCCGCCACCAGAGGGGTCGCGGTGGACGCCTCGCCCGAGACGCTCGACGCGGTCGTACGCGACCTGATGGCCTCCCGTCCCGACCTCGACGCCCTCGTCTGCGCCCCGGACGGCAGCGCCCTGCGCGCGCTCGGCACGCTGCGGTCGCTGGGACGGCGGGTCGGTGAGGAGTTGCTGCTCGCGTCGTGCGTGGCGAGCCAGAGCCTGGAGATGTGCGATCCGCCGATCACCGCCGTCGACCTGCGCCCGCGCGTCTACGGCGCGAGCGCCGCCGAACTGCTCGCGGAGATCCTGTCGGCGGACGGGGCCGGCGACGAGCCCATCACGCGCGTGCACCCGGCCGAGCTCCGCGTTCGCGCCTCGACCGGCTCCGAGCCCGCGGAACCCGCTCGTCCGTGACGGAGCCGCCGCCCCCTCGCGGCCCGCTCGACAGCGCGGGCCACGTGATCGCGCTTGGGTAGGCTTCGGCTATGCGTTGAGTCCTGCCCGGAAGCCGGGCGCCGCCATCTCCTTCGTGTCACGCGATCGAATCCGGAACTCACGAAGGAGACGTTCACCATGCCCCCGTCGATTCGCATCGACGTCCCCGAGGCGCTGGCCGCCTCACACAGCAAGTACGGCGGTGCGTCCGGCCGTGCCTGGATCGCGGCGCTGCCCAGGCTGGCCGCCGATTTCCTGGACCGGTGGACGCTGCGGTTGGACGGTCCGGGGCGGCACGGCATGGCATCGCTCGTGCTGCCGGTGACCCGCGCGGACGGCACGCCCGCCGCGCTCAAGCTCCAGCCGGTCAGCGAGGAGCACGCCACGGAACCGGTCGGGCTGCGCGTCTGGGACGGCGACGGGGTGGTCCGCCTGCTCGACCACGACCCGGACACCGGCACCATGCTCCTGGAGCGCCTGGACGCGACCCGGCCGCTGTCGTCGGTGGCCGACGACACCGCCGCCCTGCGGATCCTGGCCGGGCTGCTGGAGCGCCTGGTCGCTGTGCCCGCGCCGGAGGGCCTGCGCCGCCTGGCCGACATCGCCGCCGCCATGCTCGACCAGGTGCCACGCGCCGTGCCCTCGCTGGCGGACCCGGCCGATCGGCGACTGGTGCGGACCTGCGCGTCCGCCGTGGCCGAACTGATCGGCGAACCCGGCGACCGCCTGCTGCACTGGGACCTGCACTACGACAACATCCTCGCCGGACAGCGAGAACCCTGGCTGGCCATCGACCCCAAACCACTCGCCGGCGACCCAGGCTTCGACCTGCTGCCGGCACTGGACAACCGGTGGGAGGAGGTGGTGGCGGCCGGTGACGTCACCCGCGCCGTACTCCGCCGCTTCGACCTGCTCACCGAAGCCCTGGGCCTGGACCGGCAACGGGCGACCGGCTGGACGCTGGGCCGCGTGCTGCAGAACGCGTTGTGGGACGTCGAGGACGGCGAGACCGCGCTGCAGCCGGCCCAGGTCGCCATCGCCACCGCCCTGCTGCGCCATCGGGCGGGCTGACCGCGCGGACCTATGGATCCACGGGGGCGAAGGGGGCGATGGGGTTGACCAGCTCGCCGGCCATCTGCAGCGCGGCCGACGGGTCGGTCAGATCCACCATCTGCCGGTTGTCGCGCAGTTGCAGGCGGTTGAGGCACGACAGGGGATGCGTCTCGGCGAACAGGTCGTAGCGCAGGAACCGGTCCGCGAGGTGCGGGACCGACCGCTGGTAGGCCGTCGCGCACTCGGCGACGGTCCGCCAGAAGGCCTCCTCGTCCAGCACGCCGTCCGTGGCGAGCACCGCGTTGAGGAAACGCAGGAAGCAGTCGAAGACGTCGGTGAAGATCGACAGCAGCCGGTGTTCCTCGGGCACCTCGGCGCGGATCCTGGCGACCTCGGGCGGCAGGTCCGCGTCCGGGTCCATCACCACGATCTCCTCGGCGATGTCCTTGAAGATCACCCGTTCCACCGCGCCGCCGTCGAGGACCAGGATGACGTTCTCGCCGTGCGGCATGAACGCCAGGTCGTACGCGTAGAAGGCGTGCAGCAGCGGGACGAGGTACGCGTCGAGGTAGCGCCGCAGCCACACCTCGGGGGCGAGACCCGACTGCTCGATCAGCGCCGCCGCGAACGACCGCCCGTCGTCATCGACATGCAGCAGGGAGGCCATGGTCGCCAGGCGGCGGCCCGGCTCCAGACCGGCGACCGGGCTCTCCCGCCACAGCGCCGCCAGCATCTTCCGGTAGGGCGAGTAGCGGTCGGTGGCCGCCTCGTACAGGCGGTTGCGGTAGCCGACGGCCGCCCGCTCGCGGATGATCGTCAGGCGGGTCGCGCGGAGGACCTCGTCATCCCTGATCAGGTCGGCGAGCCAGTCGTTGATCGCGGGGGTGCCCTCCATGTACGCCGCCGACAGGCCCCGCATGAAGCCCATGTTCAGCACCGACAGCGCCGTCTTGACGTAGTGCTTCGACGGCGCGCTCGCGTTGAAGAACGTGCGCACCGACTGCTGGGCGAGGTGCTCGTCGTCGCCGGGACCCAGGCAGACCAGCCGCCGTTCGGCGACCTCGGCGGCGAACGTCACCGAGATCCGGTTCCACCACTGCCAGGGGTGCACCGGCACGAGCAGGTAGTCGGCCATGTCGAGCCCCAGGCCGGCCAGCGTGGCCGCGAAGCGGGCCAGGACCTCCTCGCCGAGTTCGCCGCGCATCAGCCGTTCGTAGTCGATGTCGCGCGAGCAGGTGAACGTGGTGTGGTCGCGGTGGGCGGCCAGCCAGATCAGCCGTACGGGCGCGGCGGCCTCGGGGGCGTACCGGTGGTGGTCGTCGATCCCGTAACCGATCCGGCCGCTGTTGGCCACGAAGCACGGATGGCCCTCGGTCATGGCGGCCTCGATCTCCTGGAAACCGGCCTTCGCCAGCTCGGCCGCGCCGACCGGCGGGCGGCTCAGCTTGTACGCGAGGCTCGCCAGCGTGGAGGTGATCTCCTCCAGGTAGACCGGGAGGACCTCGTCGCTCAGCCCGAGCGGGCCGCGCATCTCGGTGACGAACTCCAGCGCGTCCAGCGGCAGGGTCTCGCCGGAGAGCCGGTGGCGGGTGACCTCGCCGATGTGCCAGTGGTCGAGGGACATCACGGTCGCGGTGAAGCGATACTCCACCTCGCCCCGCCCGCAGTCGCCGCGCACGGCGAAACGGCCGTCGCCGAGCGGCCGCGGGGTGAGCAGCCGCTCGTGGGCGAACTCGGCGAGCGCCTTGCGCACCAGCCGCCGGTTGGCCCGCTCCCACAGCTCCGGCGTGAGGTGGGAGACCACCTCGACCGGGTTCATCGCCTCGACCGGGTTCACGGCATCGATCGGGTTCACGGCATCGCCTTCCGGGTCGCGGTCAGGAACCTCTCCCGGGTGCAGACGCTCAGCAGGGCCTCCTTCTCCGGCTTGGCGACCGTGCCGAGGACCTCGAAGCCGACGGCCGCGTTGAGCGCGTGCACCGCCGTGTTGCGCACGTCGGGCTCGACCACCACCCGCCGGGTCGCGGGATCGGCGAACAGCAGCTCCATGACCGTGGTGATCACGGCCAGGGTGAAGCCGTGGATCGGGGTCTGCGCGGGCGCGCACAGGAAGTGCATGCCGACGTCGCCCTCCTCGGCGTCGTAGCGCCCCGCCAGCTCGACCCGGGCGGGGTCGTAGCTCTCGGCCAGGAAGGCCGGGCGGCCGTTCACCAGCCCGAGGAACGCGTCGCGGTGCGGGTGTTCGACGATCTCGCGGTATTCCTTCTCCACGCGGGCGACGTCGGCGTCCTGCATCATCCAGAACACCGCCTTGGGGTGGGTGACCCAGGCGTGCACGACCGGCGCGTCGGCCTCCGGGTCGAGCCGGCGTACGGCGAGCTCGCCGACCCGGTCGTCGGTGCGGCGGAACACGATGTCACTCATGCCACCACGCCCTCGGGCGCGCCGAACTCCTGGAAGGCGATGGCCTTCTCGATGGGGTAGTGCTCCCGGCCCAGGATCTGGCTGATGATCCACGAGTTGCGGTAGGGGCCCATGCCGAGGTCGGGGGAGGTGACGCTGTGGGCGTGGGTGGCGCCGTTCTGCACGAAGATCCCCCGGCCGGTGACGTCGACGCTGTAGTTCCTGGCCACGTCCAACCGGCCGTGCCGGTCCCACCGGATCCGGTCGCGTACGGGGTCGAGGAAGGCGGGGGGCTCGTAGCGGTAGCCCGTGGCCAGCACGAGCCCCTGGGTGACGAGCGTGAAGTCGCGCTCCTGCTCCACGTGGCGCAGCCCGAGCGTGTACTCGCCCCGGCCGGCGTCGTAGGCCGCCTCGCGCAGCTCGGTGCAGGTCAGCAGCCGGGTGGGGATCGGGCCGCCGACGGTCTTGGCGTACAGCAGGTCGAAGATCTCGTTGATCAGCGCCGCGTCGATGCCCTTGTAGAGGCCCTTCTGCTCGGCTTCGAGGCGATATCGGGTGTCCTCGGGAAGCGCATGGAAGTAGTCGACGTACTCGGGGGAGGTCATCTCCAGGGTCAGCTTGGTGTATTCCAGGGGGAAGAACCGCGGGGACCTGGTCACCCAGTTCAGCCGGTAGCCGCGGGTGTCGATGTCGGCCAGCAGGTCGCGGTAGATCTCGGCGGCGCTCTGCCCGCTGCCGACGATCGTGATGCTCTCCTTCGCCTGCAGCGCGGCCTTGGCGTCGAGGTAGCCGGCGTTGTGGACGAGGTCGCCGCCGAGGCCCCGGCAGGCCTCCGGCACGTACGGCGGGGTGCCGGTGCCGAGCACGAGGTGCGGGGCCCGGTGCTCGGTCTCACGGTGCTCGGTCTCCTCGCCGCCGTCGGTGACCGCGCGTACGACGTAGTGGCCGTCGGCCTCGTCGTACGTCACCGAGGTCACCCGGTGACCGAAGCGGACGCTCCGCAGCCGCGCGGCGGCCCACCGGCAGTACGCGTCGTATTCGGCGCGGAGCTGGTAGAAGCTCTCGCGGATGTAGAAGGGATACAGCCTGCCGGTCTCCTTCAGGTAGTTGAGGAAGGAGTAGGGCGAGGTGGGGTCGGCCAGCGTGACGAGGTCGGCGATGAACGGCGTCTGCAGCGTCACGGAGTCGAGCATCATGCCCGGGTGCCAGGCGAAGCCGGGCCTCGCCTCCAGGAACACGCCGTCGAGCTCGGCGATGGGCTCGGCGAGGCAGGCCAGGCCCAGGTTGAACGGCCCCAGCCCGATCGCGACGAAGTCATGAGTGGACATGCGTTACCTCCGGGTGGTCGGCGAGCGGGGCGAGGTCGTCCACGTACCGCTGGGCGTGTCCGGCGAGGAGGTCGAGGACGTGTGCGACGTCGTCCAGCGTGGTCTCCGGGTTGAGCAGGGTGAACTTCAGGTAGTGGCGGCCGTCGACCGTGGTCCCGGCGACGACGGCGTCGCCGGAGGCGGCCAGGGCCTCGCGGGCGTACAGGTTCGCGTCGTCGGCGAGCTTGCGGCCCGGACCTTCCGGCGGCAGGTAGCGGAAGACCAGCGTGCTCAGCGGCGACTTCGCGACGACCTCGAAGCGGGGGTCGGCGGCGACCAGGGCGTACGCCTGCGCCGCGCGGTCCACGACCTCGTCGAACAGCTCGCCGACCGCGTCCGGGCCCATCACCCGCAGCGTCAGCCAGAGCTTGAGCGCGTCGAAGCGGCGGGTGGTCTGCAGGCTCTTGTCCACCTGGTTGGGGATCCCGCGCTCGGCCATCCGCCGGGGGTTGAGGTAGTCGGCGTGGTGGGCCGCGTGCCGCAGCACCGCGCCGTCGCGCACCAGCACGGCGCTCGAACTGACCGGCTGAAAGAAGGACTTGTGGAAGTCGACGGTGACCGAGTCGGCCCGCTCGATGCCGTCGAGCAGGTGCCGCCGCCTGCGGGAGACCAGCAGCCCGCAGCCGTACGCCGCGTCCACGTGCAGCCACACTCCAGCGGCTTCGCCCACCCCGGTCGATTTTTTACACAGATCTGCGATCTCCGGCAGGGGGTCGATCGAGCCGAAGTCGGTGGTGCCAGCGGTGGCCACCACTGCCATGACCACCAGTCCGGCGCGGCGGCAGCGGTCGAGTTCGCGGGCGAGCGCGGCCGGCCGCATCCGCCGGTCGGCGTCGGTCTCCACGGTGACGACGGCGTCCGGCCCGAGACCGAGCAGGTTCGCCGCCTTGCGCACGCTGAAGTGCCCGGCCTCCGACGTGATCACGCGCAGCCGCGACGGGACGGCGCCGGCGATCGCATGAGCCTCCTCGCGGGCGAGCAGCAGGGCGTGGAGGTTCGACTGGGTGCCGCCGCTGGTGAAGACACCGTCGGCGGCGGGGCCGAAGCCGATCCGGCCGGCCGTCCACTCGATCAGGCGGCGCTCGATGAGCGTGCCGCCCGCGCTCTGGTCCCACGTGTCGAGCGAGGAGTTCACCGCCGACAGCACCGCCTCCCCCAGCAGCGCGGGGATCACCACCGGGCAGTTGAGGTGCGCCAGGTAGCGGGGGTGGTGGAAGTAGACGGCGTCGCGCAGGTAGACCCGTTCGAGCTCGTCGAGGGCGGCGGCGTGGTCGTGCAGCGGCCGTTCGAGGTCGATCGCGGCGATCTCCGGCGCGAGCCGTTCCGGGGACACGCCGCTGAACGGCCGGTCGGCGCGCCGGATCCGGTCCGCCACCCGCTCGGTCCCCGCGGCCATCGCCCGCCGGTACCCCTCCACTGTGCGGTCGTTGAACAGGTACGGCCGCGCGGCCCCGGCATGGGGATAGGTCATTGTCATCCTTACCGTAAGGAGTTAGGTTAGGCGAACCTAACTCGTGGGAGTCGACACGTGTCCCCGGGTGATTTCTCTGAAGAAGCGTGGTCAGCCGAGCTTCTTGGCGTTCCGGATCGCCGTCGCCAGGTTCTCCAGGATCGGCGCGGCTCCGGCGTACGAGAAGCGCGGCACGGGGTCCCAGGCGACGACCTGGTCGGCCTTGACGGCGGGCAGCTTGGCCCAGGACGGCTTGGACGCCAGGTCCTTGGGCTGCAGCGCGGTGCTGCGGTTGTCGAGCAGGATCACGTCGGCGTCGTACTTGTCGGCGTTCTCCCAGCTCAGGTTCTCGTAGTAGCCGCCCTCGCCGGGCTTTTCCGGCTTGACGACGTCGACTCCGAGCTGGGCGAAGTACATGAGGTCGGTGTTGACCTCCGGATTGGACACGTACAGCACGTCGGGGCTGCCGGAGGCGGCCAGCACCTTGATCCCGGGGTTCTCCGCGACCGCCTTGCGCACGCTCTCGGCGGCGGCCTCGAACCTGGCCTTGGCCTCGGCGACCTTCGGGGCCTTGAGGTCCGCGCCCAGCGACTCGGCGAGGGCGGCGTAACGCTCGATCGGCTCGGTCATCGGGACGCGGGCCGTGCTGATCGCCACCGTGGGGGCGAGCTTGACGATCTTGTCCTTGCTCTCGTCCGGGACGTACCACAGGGCCCCGGGGTCGTACATGTGCGTGACGAGAAGCTCGGGACGCAGCGCCGCGTACTTCTCGATGTTGAACTCGCCCCAGACGTTGCCGAGGATCGTGACCTTGTTCACGTCCAGGTCGCCGGCCTGGGGGTCGGGGGAGCCGTCGGCGCGCTTCGTCTCGCCGAAGACGCCGGCGACCTTCTGCTGCAGTCCGTAGTCGGCGAGCACCGCCGCCGTCCCGGTGAACGCCACGACCCGCGACGGGACGGCCCCGAGCGTGATCGTCTCCTTCCTGTCGTCGGTGAAGGACCACGACTTCGCGCTCTGACCTGCGGTGGAGGGCGCCGGATCGCTCGACCCGCAGGCGGCCAGCGCCAGGGTGAGTACGGCGGCTCCGCCCGCCGCGAAAAGGCCGCGACGGGACATGGGGGAGTTCAGGTTTCGCACGGTTCGTCTTTCTCTCGCGGGCCGGGGCCTTGGGGTTGATCGCTAGTTAGGTTACCCTTACCTAAGTTCTTGTCCAGAGGGGCGGTGAAAATCGTCCCCTGCCCCCACCGGAGCAGTTCGTGGTCGTCACAGAGTCCTCGCAGATCAGCGCGCCTGCGCCGGTGCCGCGAAAACGCGCGCAGAACGCCCGGCGCGCCGCGGCGCTGCTGGGCTCGGCGATCGCGCTGGCCGTCGTCCTCGTGCTCAGCCTCGGGCTCGGCGCCCGGCAGCGCTCCCCGGCCGAGGTCTGGCACGGGCTTTTCGACGCCGACTCGGCCGCCTACACGGTCGTCCACCAGATGCGGCTGCCGCGCACCCTCCTCGGGCTGCTCGCCGGAGTCGCGCTGGGGGTCGCGGGCGGCGTCATGCAGGCGCTGACCCGCAACCCGCTGGCCGACCCCGGCCTGCTGGGGATCAACGCGGGCGCCTCGGCGGCGGTGGCCACGGCCGCCGGACTGCTGGGCGTGGCGTCGTTCCAGGGCTACGTCTGGTTCGCCCTCGCCGGGGCGGCGGCCGTGTCCGTGCTGGTGTACGCCGTGGGCGGCGGGCGGGCGGCCACCCCGGCGCGGCTGGCGCTCGCGGGAGCCGCCATCAACGCGGCGCTCTACTCGTACGTGAACGGGACGATGCTGCTCGACTCGGCCTCGCTGGAGACCATGCGCTTCTGGACGGTCGGCTCACTGGCGAGCGCGCAGGGCGAGACGGCGGCCATGATGACGCCGTTCATCGCGGCGGGCCTGCTGCTGGCTCTGGCCCTGGCCAGGCCGCTCAACGCGCTCGCGCTCGGCGACGACTCGGCGCGCTCGCTCGGCGCGCACCCCGCCCGGGTGCGCGCGGGCGCCATCGTGGCGGTGACGCTGCTGTGCGGGGCGGCGACGGCGGCCTGCGGGCCCATCGTCTTCGTCGGGCTCATGGTGCCGCACCTCGTCCGCGCGCTGACCGGCCCCGACCAGCGCTGGATGCTCCCCTGCTGCGCGCTGCTCGCGCCCGTGCTGCTGCTCGGCGCCGACGTGCTCGGGCGGCTGGTGGCCAGGCCCGGCGAACTGCAGGCGGGCATCGTCACGGCGGTGCTGGGCGGCCCGCTGTTCCTGTACTTCGTGCGAAGGAAGGTCCGCGCATGAGTGCAGTAGGGCCCATGCCCGTCCGAAGGATCGCCGGTGGCATGACCCCGCGGCTCAGGGCCGTCGCCGTGGGAGCCGGCTGCCTGCTGCTCGCGCTCGTCTTCGGCGTGCTCGCGGTCGGCGGCGGCGACTATCCGATGAGCCCCTCCGACGTCGTACGCACCGTCCTGGGCGGCGGCAGCCCGGCCGAGGACTTCATCGTGCACGAGCTTCGGCTGCCCCGCGTGGTCACCGCGCTGCTCGTGGGCGCCGCCCTCGCGCTGGCCGGCGCGGTCTTCCAGTCGCTCGTACGCAACCCGCTGGGCAGCCCGGACCTGCTGGGGTTCACCCAGGGCTCGGCGGCCGGGGCGCTCCTCGTGGTCGTCACGGGAGGCGGCAGCGCGGCACTCGCGGGCGGCGCGGTGCTCGGCGGGGTCGTCACCGGAGCGGTCATCTACGCGCTGGCCTGGCGCGGCGGCCTGCACGGGCACCGCCTCGTGCTGGTGGGCATCGGCGCCACCGCGATCCTCACCGGCGTCAACGGCTACCTGCTGACCCGGGGACGGCTGATGGAGGCTGCGCGGGCCATGCTGTGGCTCACCGGCAGCCTGGACGGGCGCGGCTGGGAGGACGTCCTCCCGCTGCTCGTCGCGATGGCGGTGCTGGCGCCGGTGGTGCTGCTCGGCTGCGCCCGCCCGCTGGCGATCACGGAGATGGGCGACGACCTGGCGCGGGGCCTCGGCGTACGGGTGCAGGGCCTGCGGCTGGTCCTGCTGGGTGCGGCCGTGCTGCTCACCTCCCTGGCGGCGGCGGCCGCAGGGCCGGTGTCGTTCGTCGCGCTCACCGCCCCGCACCTGGCCAGGCGGATGACCCGGGCGCCCGGGCCGAACCTGCTCGCCGCGACGTGCACGGGCGCGGCGCTGCTGACGGGCGCCGACCTGGCCGCGCAGCGGCTGTTCGCGGGCCACCAGCTGCCCGTCGGGGTGGTGACGGGGGTGCTCGGCGGCGGCTACCTCGTCTGGCTGCTCGCCGCCCAGCGGAAGGCGGGACGGATATGACCCAGACGATCGAGCACGGAATCAGCGGGCACGGGAACGGAGTGGCGGGCATGCACGACGACGGGCCGCGCCTGAGCGGCAGCGCGCTGACGCTCTCTTACGACAAGAGGGTCGTCGCCGAGAACCTCGACGTGACCATCCCCGGCCGGTCCTTCACCGTGATCATCGGGCCCAACGCCTGCGGCAAGTCCACGCTGCTGCGCGCATTGGCGCGCACGCTCCGGCCCGCCGCCGGGACCGTGCTGCTCGACGGGCGGGACATCACCTCCCTGCCCGCCAGGAAGGTCGCCAGGACCCTCGGCCTGCTGCCCCAGACGTCCGTCGCGCCGGACGGCATCACGGTCGCCGAACTGGTCGGCCGGGGGCGCTATCCCCACCAGCGGCTGCTGCGCCAGTGGTCGGCGGACGACGAGCGGGTGGTGCGCGAGTCGATGGAGGCCACCGGGGTAGCCGACCTGGCCGGACGCATGGTCGACGAGCTGTCCGGGGGGCAGCGCCAGCGCGTGTGGATCGCGATGGCGCTGGCGCAGGAGACGCCGCTGCTGCTCCTGGACGAGCCGACGACCTACCTGGACATCGCCCACCAGATCGAGGTCCTCGACCTGTGCGCCCGCCTGCACGAGGAGCGCGGACGCACGCTTGTGGCGGTGCTCCACGACCTCAACCACGCCGCCCGCTACGCCACCCATCTGATCGCGATGCGCGACGGCCGGGTCGTGGCCGCCGGGGCGCCCGGGGAGGTCATGACCGCCGACCTGGTGGAGGAGGTCTTCCGGCTGCCCTGCCGGGTGATCGACGACCCGGAGACGGGCACTCCCCTGGTCGTTCCCGCCGCCCGCCGCCGTACGGAATCGGCCACACGGTGATGGGGATTCCATCGGAGACGGTGTCGTGAACAGGGTGTCGGAGACGGCCGGCAGGGTGTACCGGGACGCCTGGGGCATCCCCCACCTACGCGCGGGCGATCCGTACGAACTGGCCTTCGCCCAGGGACGGGTCACCGCCCTCGACCGGGCCTGGCAGATCGAGGTCGAGCGGCGCCGGGCCACCGGCACGTCGGCGGAGATCCTCGGGCCGGACGCCGTCCCATGGGACCGCTTCGCCCGGCAGGCCCGGCTCGCGGACACCGCCGAGCGCTGCCTGCACGCCCTGGACGGCGACACGGCGCGCTGGGTGAGCGCCTACATGGACGGCGTCAACGCCGGACTGCCCGAGGGAGCCCGCCGCGCACCGGAGTTCGCCGCGATGGAAGCGACTCCGCGAGAACCGCGAGAGGCGGCAGGGCCCGTCACAGGGCCCGTCACAGGGCCCGTCACAGGGTCCGACGCGGCAGGGCTCGCAGCGACAGGACCGGGCGCTCGCGGGCTCGCGCCGGGCCGATGGGAGCCGTGGACGCCGCTGGCGATCTGGCTGTCCCACCACATCCTCTTCGCGCACTTCCCGGCCAAGCTGTGGCGCGAGGCGGTGGCCGACCGGCTGGGCCCCGAGGCCGTCGCGCTGTTCGCGGCCGACGGGCCGGGCACCGGCGGGAGCAACGGCTGGCTGGTTCCCGGTGATCGCACCGCCACCGGCGCGGCCCTGATCGCGGGCGATCCCCACCGGTTCATCGAGGACCCCGGCTTCTATCAGCAGATCCGCCTGGCCTGTCCCGAGTTCGACGTGGTGGGGCTGGCCGTGCCGGGCGTTCCGGGCATCGCCCACTTCGGGCACGCCGGCTCGGTCGCCTGGGCGATCACCAACGCCATGGCCGACAACCAGGACCTCTACCGCGAACGGCTCCGGCGCGGGGACGGCCGCATCGAGGCGCTCGGACCGGACGGCTGGCGCCCCTGCGAAGCCCACGTCGAGGTCGTCGAGGTGGCGGGGGAGACCCCGGTCGAGGTCGAGGTCGTCGAGACCGAGCGCGGCCCGATCGTCATGGCGGACGCCCGCGTCCGGGGGGAGACCGGCCACGACCGCGAGCGGGAGACCGACCACCGCGTGTGGGAGGCGGTGAGCCTGCGGTATCCGCCGCGCGTGCGGCGTGACCTGGGGTTCGCGGCGCTGCCGGCGCTGCTGCGCGCGAAGACCGTGGCCGACGTGGACCGGGCGCTCGACCGCTGGGCCGAGCCCGTCAACGTCGTGCTCGCCGCGGACACCGGCGGCGGCCTGCTGCACCGGGTCGCCGGGGTGGTGCCCGTCCGCCACCCGGACAACGCGCTGCGGGTCGTGCCCGCCTGGGCGCCCGGCCACGGGTGGGGCGACCGGCACGCGCCGACGCCCCGCCGCGAGGTCGGCGGCATCACGGTCATGGCCAACGAGCGGGGGATCGCCGCGCCGTTCGGCGTCGAGTTCGCCCCGCCCTACCGCGCCGACCGGATCAGGCGCCTGCTCGGTGCCTCGCCGCGCTGGTCGGCCGGGGACATGGCGGCCGTCCACACCGACACCCTGCTGCCGAGCGCGGGCCCTCTCCTCGACCTGCTGGCCGGGCTGGACGGGCTCACCCCCGAGGCCGTACGCCTGCGGGACCGGCTACTGGCCTGGGACCGCCGCATGGACGCGGGCAGCACCGACGCGGCGGCGTACGCGGTGGTCCGGGCCGAGGTGGTGCGGCGCCTGGCGGCCCACCCCGCCCTGGCGTCCCTGGCCGGACTGGACGCCGGGGTTCCCGAGGTCTTCCGGCCGTGGCTCGCGCTGACTCCCCGTGTCGCGTACGCCCTGGAGAGCCTGCTGACGACCGGCCTGCTGCCCGGATTGGACCGGGCCGCCATCGTGGAACTGGTCCGGGCGGCGCTGGAGGACGTGGCGGCAGGCGGTGAGACGACCGGGGTCCGCTGGGGCGACCTGCACCGGCTCGCCCCCTGGCGGGCGCTGCCGTCCCCGGCGATCCCGCCCCCTGTGGACGGCGGCGTGCCGTCGAGGGCGGGCCTGCCGGGCGACCACGACTGCGTGCTGTCCACGTCGAGCGTGCCGGGCGTCACCCATCACTGCGCCCGGGGCCCGGCGGCGCGCTACGTGTGGGACCTCGCGCGGCGCGACGGGAGCCTGTGGATCGTCCCGTTCGGCGCGAGCGGCGTGCCCGGCGACCCCCATTGGCGTGACCAGCACCCGCTGTGGCTGCGCGGCGAACTCGCGCCGGTGATCACGGACTGGAACCGATTGACGGAGGAGCGACATGACCCCTGACGCACACACCACGGCCCCCGCACGGCGCGAGGCCGTGTGGGAGCAGGTGGTCGAGGGATTCGGCGCCTTCCGCATCGTGCCGGTGGACCCGCAGGCCGATGTGGACCTGATCCACTCCTGGGTCACCGAGGAGCGGGCCCGGTTCTGGGGCATGCTCGACGCGAGCCGCGAACGGGTCTTGGAGATCTACGACTACCTCGACGGCCTCACCACCCACCACGCCTATCTCGTCCACCGCGACGACCGGCCGGTGGCCCTCTTCCAGACGTACGAGCCCGAGGCCGACCCGGTCGGGGAGTGCTACGACGTCCGGCCGGGCGACTTCGGCGTCCACCTGCTCCTCGGGCCGGCGACGGGGGAGGGCGAGCGCGGCTTCACCCCCGCCCTGTTGTCCGTGCTCCTCGCGTACGCGTTCTCCGACCCGCGCCACACCCGGATCGTGGCCGAGCCGGACACCCGCAACGACAAGGTGATCGACCGGATGCTGCGGACCGGCTTCACCCTCGGACCCGAGATCGACCTGCCGGACAAGCGGGCCCGGCTGCTCTTCCTCACCAGAGACCACCGCTGACACCAAGGAGTGCGGAGTGCTGCTCGACGCCCTTTCCGACCATCTGGAAGGCCTCGCGGCGGAGCGGGGCGGCGTGCTGGGAGTCCTGCCCGGGCTGGTCGCCGACGACTCCCCCGGCTGGTTCCCCGCCGCCGACCTCGTGCGGGAGCCGTACGAGGGTCTGCTCGCGCTGGTGGACGAGACGGCCGAACGCTGGAGCGCGCCGCGTCACGTGGCTGCGGCGCTGCTGTGGAAGACCTACGGCTACTGGCACACGATGCCGCTGGCCCTGGGCTGGGCTCTCGGCCGCAGGGTGCCGCTGATGCGCCTGGAGGACACGCTGGTCAAGCCGTCCGCGGCCGGGGTGACGGTGGCGGCGTCCCGGGTGACCGTGGCCGTGCTTCCCGGCGACCCGCTGGCCGGGACCGAGGGCACCGTCGTCGTCCCCGATCTCCCGGCGGCCATCAGGGAGGCGCTCCTGGAGAGCCAGTATCCGTTCGTCAGGGCGCTCAGTGCCGCGACCAAGGTGGGGGAGCGCACCCTGTGGGGCTCCACCGCGGAGGCGTTCGCCCACCCGTTGCTCACGCTCGGGTCGTACGCCGAGGCGGCCCGGCTGCTCGACGAGATCGGGCCGCCGGTGGCCGGACTGCTCGCGCCCGACGGTGACGGATACCGCCGCCGCACGTGCTGCCTGTGGGTGACACTTCCGGACGCCGACCCCTGCTCCACCTGCTGCGTACGCTGATCTCGCTGCCGTGACGGGGAGAGCGCCGGTCGGTACGCCGCCTCTCCCCCGATCTTGACAGCCTCGCCGCCGCTGTGTCAGCGTTCCGAGTGCGTGGCCCCGCCGAGGGTTTCACGCTTTTCCATGCGCGCTGGAAGGTCAATTGGTCAGGGACGCTACCTGACGTGCATGGCGACTACCTGAGGGCCGGCACGTGTGCCCGGCTCTCTCGAAGTTCCGCCGCATGGGAGAGACACGATGCGATCGACAACGGCAAGACGGCGAACACGCCTGCCCCGGATCACCGCCACGGTGCTCGTCACAGCGCTCGCCACGCTGACGGCCCTCGCCACCGCCCCGGGAGCGCTGGGCGCCACCCTGTTCGGGGACGATTTCGAGGACGGCGACACGGGCGGCTGGTCCAAGTCGGGCGGCACCTGGTCGGTGGTGTCCGACGGGTCGGCCGCGTTACGCCAGAGCAAACTGCCCAGCGACCTGGCCCGGGTCTTCGCCGGCTCGACGGCCTGGACCGACTACGCCGTACAGACCCGGGTGCGGCCGATCACGTTGAGCGGGGCCACGTCCTACGTGGGGCTGGCCGCCCGCTCGACCTCGTCCACCACGTTCGACCGCCTGGTCCTGACGGGCGAGGGCCGCGCCGAACTGCAGGCGGTCCGCAGTGGCGCGGTCAGCGTGCTCGCCTCGGTTCCCCTCGTCGTCGTCCCCGGAAGCTGGTACACGCTCAGGATCGAGGAGTCCGGCGGCACCGTGCGCGGGTACGTGGACGGCACCGCGGTCGGCTCCGGGGCGAGCCAGTCGGGCAAGGGCCGCATCGGCCTGCAGACGTTGGGCGCCACCGCGTCCTTCGACGACGTCGAGGCCGGAGACGTAAGCTCCCCCTCGCCCTCGCCCTCGCCCTCGCCGTCCACGTCGCGTTCGCCGTCTCCGTCCGCCTCGCCTTCCGCCTCGCCGTCGCCCAGTGCCACTCCGGGAACCGGCACGCTCGTCGTGGCGGCGAACGGCGCCGACACCAACCCGGGCACGCTCGACCGGCCGCTGGCCACGATCCAGAAGGCCGTCGACCTCGCGCAGCCGGGCACCGTCATCGCGATCCGGGGCGGCACCTATCCGCTCACCGCGAACATCCAGATCCTCAAAAGCGGCACCGCCGACAGGCCGATCACGATGACCGCGTACGGGACCGAGCGCGTGGTCATCGACGGCGAGTCGCTGCCGAACACACCCGCCCCTGTCGGCGGCAGCATCCCCAGGGCCCAGCGCGGCGCGATCCACATGGAGGCCGCCCACTGGCGCCTGGTCAACCTGGAGATCGTCAACAGCCCGTACGCGCTGTACTGCGACGGCTGCGACGACAACGTCTTCGAGCGGCTCTCCACACACGACAACTACGAGACCGGTGTGCAGATCCAGGGCGCGTCGAGCGGCAACCTCGTCCTCGACCTGGACAGCTACGGCAACCGCGACCCGCGCAAGAACGGCGAGAGCGCCGACGGCCTCGGCATCAAGGAGGGCAGCGGCACCGGGAACGTCGTGCGCGGCGCCCGCCTGTGGAACAACTCCGACGACGGCTTCGACGCCTGGGAGTTCCTGTCGCCGATCACGATCGAGGACAGCGTCGCGTACGGCAATGGCTACAACCGCTGGAGCCTGCCCGACTACACGGGCGACGGCAACGGCTTCAAGCTGGGCGGAGGCGGCGACACCGATCCGCCCGCCGCGCACGTGGTGCGTAACAGCATCGCCTACGGAAACTCCGCGGGCGGCTTCATCGACAACGCCAACCCCGGCGCGATCACGATCGACCACAGCACGGCCTGGCACAACGTCAAGACGGGCTTCGACGCCTCCGACGCCGCGGCCACCCTCACGCGCAACCTGTCCGTCGGCAACGGCACCGCCGCCGTCCTCGGCGCCGCGGCCAACGGCAGCGGCAACTCCTGGGACATCGGCGGCACCTGGAACGACGCCGCCCTGGTCAGCACCGATTCCTCGACGCTGACCGGACCCCGGCGAGCCGACGGCTCCATCCCGCCTTCGGACTTCCTGCGGCCCCGCAACGGCGCCGACGTGGGCGCCCGCCTCTGACCCGCCGGCAGCACGGGCGCGGCGGCCGGCACCGCCGCGCCCGCCGGGGACCGGTGCTCACCGCGTCCCGAGGTTGCGGGTGGTGCCATCGGCGACCGCCTGGAGTTTGTCCGGGTTGGCGACGTTGTGGATGGTGGTGATCCGGCCGTCGGTGTCGAAATCGAAGGTGACGGTGGCGATCACGCGACCCGGGGCGCTGAAGACGATGCCGGGACCGCCGTTGATCTCGACGAGTTCCGCGTTCATGTCGGCGGGCTCGATGCCCTGGTAGGCGACGCTGCCGATGGCCGCGAACCAGGCGGCCACCGTCGCCGCGCCCACGACCGGGCGCAGGGCCTGGCGGACCTTGCCGCCGCCGTCGGTCCACAGGGTGACGTCCGGGGACAGCAACTCCATCAGGGCGTTCATGTCACCGCCGGTCGCGGCGGCGAAGAACCGCTCGGTGACCTCACGCTGCCGCGACCGGTCGGTCGCGAAGCGCGGCCGCCGGGCCCGCACGTGCTCGCGAGCGCGGTGCGCGGCCTGCCGCACCGCCGCCTCTGAACGTTCGACCGCCTCCGCGATCTCGGCGTGGCTGAAGCCGAAGACCTCCTTCAGCACGAACACCGCGCGTTCGAGCGGGCTCAGCGTCTCTAGCACCACGAGCATCGCCATCGACACCGACTCGGCGTCCGCGACGGCCTCGGCGGTGTCTCCGCTGGTCAGGATGGGCTCCGGAAGCCACGGCCCCACATAGGCCTCACGCTTGCGCTGCGTGGAGCGCAGCCGTTCCAGCGCCACGTTCGACACGATCCGCGTCAGGTACGCCTTCGGGTCGGCCACCTGCGAGCGGTCGGCCGCCGACCAGTTGATCCAGGCGTCCTGGACCGCGTCCTCGGCATCGGCCGCACTGCCGAGGATGCGGTAGGCCACCGAGAACAGCAGGTTCCGATGCTGGACGAACACCTGCTGGTCGAGGTCGGGGAGCTGGGTCATCACGCCTCCCGCACCCGGGTGAAGCGGCCCCCGCGAGGCCAGAACGCGCCCGAGGCGGGCATCTTCTTCATGCGGCCCCACGTGGGCCAGGGCGAAGCGGTCACCGTCTCCTTGTACCGGACCGCGATGCGGCCGGTCAGAAACAGGCGCCGGGGGCTGTCGTCGGGGTGGGTGAACTGCACGACCGCGTCGTTCCGCCCCAGGCTGACCGGCGTGTGGTAGTAGCCGAAGCGGAACGGCCTGGGCCGCCTGCCCTTCAGCTCGCGGACGATCGACACCGCGGCGTGCACGCCGGTCGGCATGCCGCCCTGGCAGGTGCCGTGCATGACGCCGTAGCCCTGGCGGATCGCGGCCGCGTCCCCCACGGCGTACACCTCGGGGTGGGACACCGACCGCAGCGTGGCGTCGGTCACGATGCGGCCGTGTTCGTCGACGGTCAGCCCGGCGGCGGCCGCCAGCGGCGACACCCGCGTACCGCTCGTCCACAGGACCGCGTCGGCCGCCACGCTCTCCCCGCCGGCCAGCTCGACCGCGCCGGGCAGCACCTTCACCACCTCGGCCCCGCTGCGGACCTGCACGCCCAGGCGGTCGAGCGCGGCCCGCAGATACGCCCTGGCCTTCGGGTTCATGGCCGCGCCCGGTTCACTGCGGCCCAGCAGCACGACGTTCAGCTCCGGGTGCCGCTCGGCGATCTCCGCGGCCGACTCGACGCCGGTCAGCCCGCTGCCGACGACCACCACCGTGCCGCTGCCGAGCCGAGACAGCCGGTCGGCCAGCACCTCGGCGTCCTGGGCGCTGTTCAGGGTGTACGCGTGGTCCTCGACACCCGGGACCGCCGCGGTGTCGGCCACGCCGCCCAGCGCGTACACCAGCGTGTCGTAAGGCAGGACGCGTTCGTCGTCGATCCGCACGGTCTTCGCGTCCGCGTCCACCGCCGTCACCCACCCGCGCTCGAAGCGGGCACCCGTGCCCTCCAGCAGTTCGGGGATGCTCAGCTCGGCGAGCCGCTGCCCGGTCGCCGTCATGTGCAGCCGCAGCCGCTCGGTGAACCGCTCCTGCGCGTTCACCAGGGTCACCTGCACCTTCTCGCTCCGCTTGACCCGGCACGCGAGCTGAATCGCCGCGGACAGGCCCGCGTAGCCCGCTCCCAGGATCACCACCCGGTGTGTGGCCGCCACGCCGGCTTCGTGCTGTGCGCTCATCGTTCCGCCTCCTCGTCTGACCGTTGACGACCAGCAGATGGAAGCGGCCCGCCCGTACGTGACATGCGCCCGATGTGATGCGCGCCACAGCCGGCAGGAGGAGAACTCGACCCAGCGGAACGCCTGAGGGCGGGTTCCCGGGATCAGGTGCCGTGTTCCGCCGCCGTGGTGGTCTTCCCCACGCCGAACATCCCGTTCAGCCAGGTGATCACGCGGATTCGTTGCGGCGTACGGCGGCGGCCCGGGCGGCGAGGAGCACGGACAGGGCCTCGCAGTCGTCCGGGGTGAGCGGCGCGAAGGGGAGCAGGTAGAGCCTGCCTCCCGGGCCGTCGACGAGCTCGACCGGCAGGGGACGTGTGGGCACGTCTGCCGGAGCGGTGATGGTCGGCGCGGTGGTGGTGGTCATGATGACAGCGATTCTTCCGCACCCGACCGACAGTTCCGCGCCCGCGATGCCCGGCCTCAGCGCCGCCGCGCGCATGCGTGCCGGAGGGCTGGGAAGGCGCGCCTTCGCCCGCCGTCGGAGGGCGGCCGTCAGGGGGTGAATCGGTAGCCCATCCCCGGCTCGGTGATCAGATGGACGGGGTGGGCGGGCTCCCTCTCCAGCTTGCGCCGGAGCTGGGCCATGTACTGCCGCAGGTAGTGCGTCTCCTTGACGTACTGCGCGCCCCACACCTCGCTCAGCAGCTGCCGCTGGCTGATCAGCTTGCCGGGATTGCGGACGAGGAGTTCGAGGATGTGCCACTCGGTCGGGGTCAGCCGTACGTCGCCGGAGACGGTCTTGTCGGCGAGGTCGACCACGTGCTCCCCGATCCGTACGCGGGCGGGCTCGCTCTCCCGTGAGCCGGTGCGCCGGGTCACCGCGCGCACCCGGGCCAGCAGCTCGTCCACTCCGAAGGGCTTGGTGACGTAGTCGTCCGCCCCGGCGTCCAGCGCGTCGATCTTGTCCTGGTTGCCGGTGCGCCCCGACAGCACGATGATCGGGACGCTGCTCCAGCCGCGTACGCCGTGGATGACCTCGACCCCGTCCATGTCGGGCAGCCCGAGGTCCAGCACGATCAGGTCGGGACGCCGGTCCGCGGCCTCGCGCAACGCGGAGCCGCCGTCCGCCGCGACGGCGACCTCGTAACCGCGCGCGGCCAGGTTGATCCGCAGCGCGCGCAGGATCTGCGGCTCGTCGTCGACGACGAGGATCCGGCTCACCGGGCCGCACCCCCGAGGTCCGGAGAACCGCCGAGCTCCACCGGGCTCCTCGGCACGTCGTGGTTGTGCACGGCGACGGGCAGGGTCACGATCATCGTGAGCCCTCCCCCGGGCGTCTCGTCGGGTGTCAACTCTCCTCCCATCGCCTCGGTCAGTCCGCGCGCCAGGGCCAGGCCCAGCCCGACCCCGGTGTGGTTGTCCCGGTCCCCCAGCCGCTGGAAGGGCAGGAAGATCCGGTCGTACGCGTCGCGCGGCACACCGGGCCCACGGTCGATTATCCGGATCTCGGCCCGGTCGCCGTACCTGCTGGCGGTGACGAGCACGTTCTCTCCTGCGGGGGTGTAACGGACGGCATTGGCGACGACGTTGGCGAGCACCCGCTCCAGCAGCGCCGGGTCGGCGACGACCTCGGGCAGGTCGTGCGGGATGTCGATCTTCACCTCGGCGGCGAGCGGCCCGAGGTCGTCGACCGCCCGGGGCACGATCTCCTCGACGGCGACCGGCTGGGCGGCCACGCCCAGCACCCCGGCCTGCAGTCGGCTCATGTCGAGCAGGTTCGCCACCAGGCGGTCGAGCTTGGCCAGCGACTCGTCCGCGGTCTCCAGCAGCTCCGCGCGGTCTTCCGGGGACCATTCGACGTCGGTGGCGCGCAGGCTCTCCACGGAGGCCTTCGCGGCGGCCAGCGGGGTGCGCAGGTCGTGGCTGACCGCCGCGAGGAGCGCGGTGCGCATCCTGTCGGCCTCCGCGAGCGGTTTGGCCTGCTCGGCCTCCTCCTTCAGCCGTTCCTGCCGCAGGGCGACGGCCACCTGCGCGGCGAACGCCTCGATCACGCGCCGCTCGGAGGCGTCGAGCAGCCGTCCGCGCGCGGCGAGCACGAGGTCGCCGTCGATGTCCACGTCGGTGCCTGCGGCGTCCGGGCAGGCGCACGGCTCTCCCCCCGAGGTGGCGACGATCCGCCAGGAGGCGGGGTCGGACCGGTCGTCCGGTCCCTGCCCGACCTCGGGCCGCCGTTCCAGCAGCGTGACCGAGACCAGGCCGAACGTCTCCCGCGTACGCGCGAGCAGGGAGGGCACGGCGGCCTCGCCGCGCAGCACGTGCCCGGCCAGCGCGGACAGGATCTCCGCGTCCGCTCCGGCGCGGGCCGCCTCCCTCGTACGGCGGGCCGCCACGTCCACGATCATGCTGACCGCCGCCGCGACGAACACGAAGACGACCAGGGCGAAGAGGTTCTCCGGGTTGGCGATCGTCAGGGTGTGCAGGGGCGGGGTGAAGAAGAAGTTGAGCAGCAGGGACCCGGCGACCGCCGCCGTGATCGCCGGCCACATGCCGCCGATCAGCGCCACACCCACGACGGTGGTCAGGAACAGCAGGATGAAGCTCGGCAGCGCCAGCGTGCCCCGGAAGGGGAGCAGGACGGCGGTGAGCAGCGGCAGGCCGGTGAGCGCGACGGCCCACCCCGCCAGCCTGCGCCGCCGGGTGAGCGCCGCCCGCGACCGCTGCGGGCGCTCCCGTCCCTTCTTGACCTGCTCGTGCGTGATCATGTGGACGTCGATCGAGCCGGAGCGGGCGGTCGTCTCGACGCCCACCCCTCTGCTGAAGATCTGGGCGACCCGGCCGCGCCGGGAGGCGCCGAGCACGAGCTGGGTGGCGTTGACGCCGCGGGCGAAGTCGAGCAGCGCGCGGGGGATGTCGTCGCCGACGACCTGGTGGTAGGTGCCGCCCATGCTCTCCACCAGGGCGCGCTGGCGTGCCAGCAGCGCCGGGTCGCCTCCGGCGAGCCCGTCCGCCCGGGTGACGTGGACGGCCAGCAGATCGGCGCCCTTCGTGCGGTCGGCGATGCGGGCGGCCCGCCTGATGAGGGTGTCGCCCTCCGGTCCCCCCGTCAGCGCGACGACGACCCGCTCGCGCGCCTCCCACGTGTCGGCGATGCCGTGCTCGGCGCGGTAGCGGTCGAGCTGCTCGTCCACCTCGTCGGCGAGCCACAGCAGGGCCAGCTCACGCAGCGCCGTCAGGTTGCCGACCCGGAAGTAGTTCGACAAGGCGGCGTCCACCTTCTCCGGCATGTACACGTTGCCGTGCGCGAGCCGCCGCCGCAGCGCCTCCGGGGTCATGTCGACCAGCTCGACCTGGTCGGCCCGCCGTACGACCTCGTCGGGCACGGTCTCGCGCTGCGGAATGCCGGTGATGTGCTGGACGACGTCGTTGACCGACTCCAGGTGCTGGATGTTCACCGTCGAGATCACGTCGATCCCGGCGTCGAGGAGCTCGTCGATGTCCTGCCAGCGCTTGGCGTTGCGCGAGCCGGGCACGTTGGTGTGCGCCAGCTCGTCGACCAGGGCGACCTGCGGACGCCGGGCGATGACCGCATCGACGTCCAGCTCGGTGAAGGTCGCCCCCCGGTACGTCAGGGTCCTGCGGGGGACGATCTCCAGTCCCTCCAGCAGTTGCGCGGTGCGTACGCGGCCGTGGGTCTCCACCAGGCCGACCACGACGTCCGTGCCGCGTTCCCTGCGGCGGTGCCCCTCGCAGAGCATGGCGTACGTCTTGCCGACCCCGGGTGCCGCGCCGAGGTAGATCCGCAGCCGCCCGCGTGGCATGACCGTTCACCTCTCCCTGTCGAGGGCCATATTGAGCTCCAGCACGTTCACGCCGGGCTCTCCCATGAAGCCGAGGGCTCGGCCGGTCGTGTGCTCCTTTATCAGTGTCCGCACCCTGGCCACGTCCAGCCCCCGTTCCCTTGTCACCCGGGGGGCCTGCAGTTCGGCGTACGCGACGGAGATGTGCGGGTCGAGTCCGCTGCCGCTCGCCGTCACGGCGTCCGGCGGGACGATCGCCCGGGCGTTCCCGCGCACCGGCACCGTACGACCCGCCGCGTAGTCCTGTCCGGGCTTGCCGCATTCGACCTTCACGCCTTGGTAGACCGGGATGAACGGCGTGGCCGGGCAGGCCTGGTTGACGCTGACCACCCTCGTGGGGGTGCCGACGGCGGGGAAGACCTTGAGCACCGCGCCCACCCCGTCCGCCGTGCAGTACGGCCGGGCTCCGCTGACGCCCTCCAGTTCGCCGACCGCCTTGGAGCGTGCACACACCTGGGTGAGCAGGGAGACCCTGCCCTTCCTCGCGGCCTGGTCCGTCCCCCGGGGGTCGGGCAGCCGGTCGACGACGTCCTGCGGGCCGAGGTTGCTCGCGCCCGAGGCGAGCGGGTCGTAGCCTCCCGCTGAGGGGCGGCTCTGGAAGTATCCGCGCACCGGGCGGCCGTTCCGGTCGGTGAAGCTCTGGCCGATGAGGGCGCTGCCCACGTCCCTGCCGTCCTCGCGCAGGATCGAGCCGTCGGCCCTGTGGGGGAGGAGGACCTGGGCGACGCCGGTCACCAGCAGGGGATACAGCCCGCCCAGGATCACCGTGAGCACGGCGACGGCCCGGACCGCCGCGAGGTGCCGGCGGAGCGTGTTCGGCAGGCGTTCCATCATGTTCCCAGCCATCAGGACATCCCCGGAAGGAGTTGGACGAGCAGGTCGATGAGCTTGATGCCGAGGAACGGGACGGCGATGCCGCCGAGGCCGTAGATGGTCAGGTTGCGGGTGAGCAGTGTGGACGCGCTGGAGGGG
>NZ_BOOF01000076.1 GCF_016863095.1 Microbispora siamensis
AGCGCGGGACCGGCCGCGCCGGCGCCGGCGAGCGCGAGGCCGAGCACCGACGCGGCGAGTAGCTGGGTAGTCCGGTTGATTTTCATGTGATCGCTCCAGATATGGGAGGCGGGCCGGCCGGCGGGTCGGCCGGCCGGCCCCGGGTTGTGCTATGGCGGTGTCCTCGTCGCGTGGACGGTGGTCACCGCCGCTGCGGTCAGCGGCAGCTGACCGCAGTATGAGCAGCTCAGCGGCAGCTGACCGCGGTGTGAGCGGCTCAGCGGCAGGTGGCCGCGGTGTAGGCCGCGTCGTAGGACGTGGTGACCTGCTTGCCGCCGATCGTCGCGGTTCCGGTCACGGTGACCGTGCCCGCGTCGACCTGGGCGGCCCGGGTGTTGAAGGACTGGTAGGCCTGCTTGCCCGGGGCCACGTCGGTCACGGTCTTGGTGCCGAACGGCGTGTTCAGCGTGACCGTGGCCGGCGCGTCACCGGCGTTGACGGCCGTGACCGCCACGTACGCCGAGGTGCCGATGCAGCGAGAGGAAGCGGTGACCGTCAGCTTGACCTTCGGCGAGGACGACGGGTTCGCCGCGAAGGACCAGGAGTCGATCTCGAAGAGGTCCGCGCCTTCGGGTCCGGCGTAGGTGAAGTACACGTCGTGCACACCCTTGACGCCGTCCAGCTTGGCGGTCAGCTTCGTCCACTCGCCGAGCGGCGCGTCGACGGGGATGGTCGCGACCACGGGCGAGGTGCGGCCGTCGAGACGAATCTCGATCTTCCCGCCCGCCACCAGCGGGCGCACCTTGGCGGTGACGCCGGTGGCGCCGTTCTCGCCGAAGTCGACCTTCGCGAGCGACGTCCAGTCGCCGTTGTCGATGTCGTGCACCACGAGGTTGGGCGCCTGCGCGCCGAACTCCTCCGACCCGCCGTCGACCTTCTTCGTCGCGATGCCCTGCTGCCAGGCGATCGTCTCGGCCTCGATCACCCGGTAGGGGTCGAGGTTGCGGATCTGCTCGACGCCCTTGTAGTCGCCCTTCACCTCCTTGATAGTGCCGTCCGCGTTGAAGTCGAGCTTGGCGAGGTGCGGGCTGCGGAAGCCCTGGGTGGCACCGCCCGTGATGCGGCTGTTGAGCGTCTGGGCGTGGTAGGTGAAGTAGTACTGCCCGTCGAGCTTGAACACCGACTGGTGGTTGTTGCCGCCGGCGCCGAAGTAGGTGCCGGGGTTGCGGAAGATGATCCCCTTGTACGTTTCGGGCGTCCAGGGGCCCATCGGGCTGTCGGCCATGAGGTAGGCGATGGCCCCGGTCGGCGGGCCGTTCGGGTCGATCGTGCCGCCGAACCCGAAGTTCGACGAGTACGAGTAGTAGTACTTGCCGTCGCGCTTGAACAGGTGGCCGGCCTCGAACACGAGCGGCGCGTCGATGACCTCCGCCGAGCCCTTCGTGCTGATCATGTCGTCGCCGAGCTTGATCACGCGCGTGGACTTCGGGTGGTTCGTGTTCTCGGCGCTGCGCGACCCGTCGTCGCCGCCGCCACCGAAGACGAGGTAACCCTGGCCGTCGTCGTCCACGAACACGCCGGGGTCGAAGAGCCAGTTCTTGCCGTCGGACGCGCCCGGAGTGGCACTGGTGATGAGCAGGTTGCCGCGCTCGTCGTGCCAGGGGCCGACCGGCGAGTCGCCGACGATGACGCCCGAGCCGCCACCGTTGTTGGCGAAGTAGAGGAAGAACTTCTCCTTGCCGTCGACGACCTTGCTCTCCATGGCGGGGGCCCACGAGTTGTTCGCGTAGCGGGCGATGCCGTTCGGGCCCGCGACGGGGATCTCACCGTGGTCGACCCAGTTCATGAGGTCGTCGGACGAGATGACCGTGATCGTGTTGATCCCGCCGTACGTGTTGGTGGGGGAGACGCCGTTGGGGCCCGGCTTGTACTCCTGCGTGTCGTTGGTCATGTAGATGTACACGCGGCCGTCGTGGACGAACGCGTTGCCGTCCGCGCCGAACTTGTGCGAGATGAGCGGGTTGCCCTCGCCGGGGTTCTTGCCGAGCGCCTCGATGGTCGTCGACGGCACGAACTCGGAGACGGACACGTCGTCGACCTTGAAGTCCATGAGGTGCGTGTCCGGGGCGGACGCGGGGTTCGACGTCCACGGTGTCTCGAAGAACAGCCTCGCGGTGGTGACGCTCTGTCCCGCCGGAATCGTGAAGGTGCCCTGGATGAGCCCCCACTGTCCGCGCGCCACGGTCACGGTGCCGACGTTCGTGTAGGTCGAGCCGCCGTAGTGCATGGTGGCGAAGAACTGCTTGGTCGCCGGGCTGTTGGGGTTCTCGTACTTGACCCGCGCCGTGATCGCGTACGTCTTGCCGGCCTGCACCTTGCCGGACAGGTCCTGCATCGGGCCGGATCCGGTCGTCTTGCGGTCGGTGACGAGCACGGCGCTCGCGCCCGCGTACGCGTCCGTCGTGGGCGACAGCGTCGCGCCGTCGGTCGCGTTCCCGTTGTTGGTGAACCAGCCGGCGAGGCCGTCCTCGAACCCGCCGTTCACGATGATGTTCGGGGCGGCGGCCTGGACCGGCCCCGCCGTCGCGGCGACCGCCGCGGCCAGCATGGCGCCGGCCACCGCCATGGCGGCGACCCGTCGACGGGTCGTCCTTCGAACGCGTTTCAACACTGAATATCCTCCTTGACCTCAGACTTTTCGGGGACACGGACGCGCCGGGGCGGGTCTGCGGATAGGGATGGGCAGCCGCCCGCCCTGGCGAACGGCGCAGATGCGCGCGACGTGTTAGGGGGCGGGGCCGGTCGGCTGGCCGGCCCCGGTGGTGCTACGGCGATGTCCTCGTCCTGCGGACCGTGGCCACCGCCGGCCGGTGCGGTCGGCGGCAGCCGGCCGCGGTGTGAGCAGCTCAGCGGCAGCCGGCCGCGGGGTAGGCCGCGTCGTAGGACGTGGTGACCTGCCTGCCGCCGATCGTCGCGGTCCCCTTCACGGTCACCGTGCCCGCGTCGATCTGACCGGCCCGGGTGTTGAAGGACTGGTAGGCCTGCTTGCCGGGGGCCACGTCGGCCACGGTCTTGGAACCGAACGGGGTGGTCAGCGTCACCGTCGCCGGCACGCCGGAGTCGTTGACGGCCGTGACCGCCAGGTACGCCGAGGTGCCGATGCAGCGGGAGGAGGCGGTGACGGTCAGCTTGACCTCCGGTGCGACGGACTTGAGCGTGCCGAGCCGGGCCAGCTGGTAGCTGAGCGTCCGCTCCGGCGCGTCGATCTGGTTCTGGGTGCCGAACTCACCGGCCCGCGCCGCCTTCGCGCCGTCGAGCGCGGCCTGCATGCCGGCCCAGGCGTCCGCCGGGTAGTCGCGCTTGTCGAGCGTGCCGGCGTACGCGATGGCCGCGTCGAGGGCACTGGTGTCCAGCGGCTTGTTCTGCGCGGTCAGCGTGTCGCTCAGCTTGTAGTAGTCGAAGTCGACGTGCCCGCCCTTCTCCTTCGTCGCGTAGTCGAACAGGCCGACGCGGTGCCCCATGAAGTGCGAGAGGCTGCCGTCCAGCGTCTGCGGGCCGACGCGGCTGCCCAGCTGGGTCCACTTCAGCCCATCGAGGCTGTAGTAGAACGTCGTCCACAGCTGCCCGACCGGCGAGCTGAAGTCGAGGTCCGCTTTCACGTACACCTGGGTCGCGTCTCCCAGCGACACCGTGGTGCCCGGCACGAAGTTCTCGATCGCCGACTGGTCGATGTCGACCGCGAACGGCTGTCCCCGGTTGACGACGCCCAGCGTGTTCTGGCCGTCGACGCGCTTGACCGCGACGTACGAGAACCCGCGGTTGTAGGCGGCGAGACCGGCGACGTCACCGTTCTTCATGCCTGAGATGTCCATCTTGGTCTCGACGGACTGCCGGGGCCCGAACGTACGCTGCGAGAGCGTGTTCCGCGCCTCCTCGAACCAGGTCAGCTCGTCCCGGCCGGAGAGCTTGGTGTAGACGTACTTGCCCGTGACCACCTTGCCGGTCGTCAGCCGCAGCCAGCCGTCCCGGTCCGTGAGCGACCAGTAGCGGTTGTCGGGGGCGTGGTTCCACTCCCACACCGGGTCGAGCCGCGACCCGCTGGGGGCGATCTCCTCCTTGCTCGGGCTCTCGGTCGTGACCGGCCGGCCGACGATCGAGACGTCGTCGATCAGGTAGTCCACGCTCGACGACGCCGGCTGCGGGTTGCCCCACGGGGTTTCGACGGCGAACTTGAAGTTGTCCACGTTCGCCGACGCCGGGACGGTGTACTGGCCCGTCACCGTCGTCCACTGCCCGGCCGGAACGTTCCCGGACGCCATCGTCTGGACGCCCGCACCCCAGTCCGCCACGAGGTTGAACCGGATGCTGCTCGGGCCCGAGGCGTACTTGATCTTCGCCGACACGGTGTAGGTCACGCCGCGCTGGATCTTCCCGTTCAGGTACTGGTTCGGTCCCGAACCGTTGAGCGTGCGGGTGCTCACCTTCAGCGCCGCGGACCCCGCGGCCGGGTCGGTCGTGTCCCGGCTGAGCGTCGCGCCGTACTGCCCGGCCCACGGTGAGACCGCGTCGGACTCGAACCCGGCGTTCTGCAGGAGTTCGACGCCGATGAGCGAGTCGTCGTACGTGGGCGGGTCAGGGATCGTCCACTGCTCGTCCATGTACGCCTTGTGCGGGGCGTCGTTGGCGAAGTCGTCGGAGGCTACCAGACCCTTCTGCTGCTCGAACGTCTCCTCTTCTGGGCTGAGCTTGATCGGCTTGGCGAACGTGCCCTCCACCGGCACGACCCCGTTGTTGCCGAACGTCGGCCAGCCGTCCTGCCAGGTGGCGGGGATGAGGGCCGGGGTGCGCCCGATCGGGAAGTTGTCGCGGAAGAACATGCCGTACCAGTCGGTGCCGCCGTCCTCGCGCGAGATCGGCACGAGGCTGCCCTGGGCGAAGCCGTTGGAGTTGAGCACCCCGCGCGCCTCGTAGGTGTTCGAGCCGTCCGCCGACGTGTAGCGCCCGAGCAGGTCCTTCGAGCGGAACATGGCGACCTGGCGCCCGGAACCGGAGGGCCAGGTGATGACGACCACGTAGTAGTAGCCGTTGATGTGGAAGACCTGGGCGCCCTCGAACAGGCCGCCGATGAACGGCTTGCCGGCGTAGTCCGCCGCCGTGAAGATGTTCGGGTAGTCCTGCGCGATGGCCGTCATGTCGCTGTTCAGGCGCACGGCGCTCGTCCCGCCGGAGCCGTAGAAGATGTACGGCGTGCCGTCGTCGTCGAAGAAGAGCGACGGGTCGTGCAGGGCGCGGCCGAGGGGCGTGCGCTTCCACTTCCCGTTCTCGACGTCGTCGGTGCTGTAGAGGTAGGCGCCGCCGAGGTTGTTGGTGTTGAAGACGACGTAGAACTTGCCGTCGTGGTAGCGCAAGGACGACGCCCACTGGCCCTGGCCGTAGGAGTTCTGCCCGTTGCGGAGGGAGAAGGCGTCGCCGATGTCCGCCCGGTCGAACACGTAGTTGACGATCTCCCAGTTCACCAGGTCGTACGACTTCATGATCGGCGCACCGGGGCTGAGGTGCATCGTCGTGCTGATCATGTAGTAGACGTCCCGGTGCTCCTTGTTCTCCGAGGCCGGGACGCGCTCCACGCTGATGTCCGGCACGTCGGAGCGAAGAATCGGCACGGAATACGTGCCGTCACCCTTGTCCGTAGACGTGTACGAGGGTTTGGGGGACCACCCGGCGGCGTTCGCCACACCGCCCGTGGACACGAGACCGGTGCACACGAGCGCGGCGACCGTCGCGAGCGAGATCCCCCGCGACTGCCGGGGGGTCAGTGGGGTGATCGCCGTGCCTCGGCGATTTCTGGGCACGCGGAACTCCTCTGATGGGCGACGTCAGGCAACACCTGACACGTGGGGGGTGGGGATGCGAGTGAGCGGTCGGCGTGGGGGCGGGCGGGCTGCCGGCCCGCGGCCGGTCCGGTGGTCCTGTCGGGGAGGGCCGGGGGAGCCCGGAGCGTGAGGGGCCGAGGGTGAAGGCGAAGCCCTACCGGTGATGTGGCGCGAGGAGCGGGGCGCTCACCTCGGGGGTGCGGGCGAGACGTCCACGAGGCGATCGCTCATGAGGGGCCGGGTTCGTACGGGCGGGTAGGCGCGGAACGTTCCCGCGGGGGATGGGGCGAGCTGTGGCGGGGGCCGCTCTCATGAGTGGGGGGCTCCTCATGCTGTTAGCGCTAACATTTAACTGCGTATGACGGCGGTGTTTCGTGACCGTAGGCGGGCCGGCGTGCACTGTCAAGACTGTCGGACATGCACCGAGGTGGGTAACGTACTGTCCGTAAGGTCGAAAATTTACCGTCTTGGCACGTCAAGGAGTGGTCCGCCGGGGCTGATAACAGATTCGACGCGCTTCCGTGATGGAGTGCCGCGGAGAGCGGATGCGCGCAGGTCAGCCGGGCGCGCCTTCGCCGGTGCCGACGCGGCGGAGGGGCCTGCGGCGGGGAACCTCGGGGCGCCGTGCGGTCCCGGACGGCCGGTGCCGGACGGGAGATTTCGCGGGACGTTCGCCCGGTGTAATCCGGCGTGCCAGGAGTGCGAAGGGTGGTGTCCGTTGCCGCCGCGGACCGGTGCCTCATGCACCGCCTCGATGGCCCCTTCATGCCGGTATCTGAGGTTTGATGACAATCCGGTGACGTGTCCTCCCGATCGCGATCAAGGCCGTACCATCCTTGATGTACGACGAGGGGAGTGTTGTGGACGAGCGTAAGGCGCCTGCGGGCGTCGACCCGTTTACGCCCAGCGTCGCCCGGATGTATGACTACTACCTGGGCGGCAAGGACAATTTCGCGGCGGATCGTGAGGCCGCCGAGAAGATCATCGAGATTCTTCCCAACCTTCCCGACATCGCCCGGGAGAACCGCGAGTTCCTGATCCGGGCCGTCACCTACCTCTCGCGGCAGGGCATCCGGCAGTTCCTCGACGTCGGCGCCGGGCTTCCGACGCAGCGCAACGTCCACCAGGTCGCCCAGGAACTGGCCCCGGAGTCCCGGATCGCCTACGTGGACAACGACCCCATCGTCCTCGTCCACGCGCGGGCCATCCTCGCCGAGAACGAGCGGGTGCGCGCGGTCGAGGCGGACATGCGCGACCCCGAGGCGCTGCTGCGGCATCCGGAGGTCCGGGAGCACATCGACTTCTCCCAGCCGCTCGCCGTCCTCCTGCTCGGCGTGCTGCACTTCGTCCCGGACGACGACGAGGCCTTGAAGATCGTCACGGCGCTCCGGGGACCGCTCGTGCCGGGCAGCTACCTGGTCGTGTCGCACGGCTCCCTCGGCGAGCTGAGCGAGGACCAGGAGGAGGAGGGCCGCAAGGTCTTCAGCCGGACCTCCGTTCCCGGCACCACCTCCCGGTCGTACGACCAGATCGTCACGTTCTTCGACGGCCTCGACCTGGTGGAGCCGGGCGTGGTGCCGCTGCACGAGTGGCGGCCGGACACCGACTACCCCTTCGTACGGGAGGGCAAGGCCGGCGCGCTCGGCGGCGTGGGCCAGGTCCGCTGACGCCGAAGCGGGACACCCGGGCTCACGAGGGAGCGGGCAGACCGGCCTCGGCGTGGTTCCAGGCGGTCTCGCCGCCCCGCGGGCGGTAGGTGTTCGCTGCGGCGCACCAGGTCGACCGCCGCATGGGTGCTCATTCGCTCTCCTGCGGCTGCGTACGGCCCGCGGTGGACGCGCGGACCACGAGCTCGGGCTGGAACATCACCTGCTGGTGCACGTGGCTGTCGGGGGCGGTCGCATTCGTCCGGCAGCAGTTCGGCGGCGATCCGGCCGAGCCGGTGGGTGGGCCGGCGGATCGAGCGCGGGCCTGTCACGTAACCGATCCGTCGCGCGCCCAGGCCCAGCAGGTGGGCTGCGGCCGTCGCGGATCCCCGCGCCGCGCAGGTCCTCACCGCGTCCTTCGCTGCAGTCCTTCGCTGTGGGCCAGGCTGGGGGTCCGGGTCCGGGGGCCAGGTCCGGGGGCCGGTCTCCGGCGGCTCGGCGCGCCGCTGTAGCCTGCCGCCCGTCGCCCGTTTTGTCACAACTCGTCCTATGCATCCAATATCGTCCGAGCATATTGACCACTCGTAGGGGGAAATTGCATGACCACGCCGGTTGAGCAGCTGCTCGAACGCGCGCACCTGCTGGGAGCCGATCCCCGCAACACGAACTTCGCCGGGGGCAACGCCTCGGCCAAGGGAACGGCCCTCGACCCGGTCACCGGCTCCGACGTGGAACTGATGTGGGTGAAGGGATCGGGCGGCGACCTCGGCACGCTCACCGAGGCCGGCCTGGCCGTGCTGCGGCTCGACCGGCTGCGGGCGCTGACCGGCGTCTATCCGGGCGTCGAGCGCGAGGACGAGATGGTCGCGGCCTTCGACCACTGCGCCTTCGGCAAGGGTGGGGCCGCGCCGTCGATCGACACCGCGATGCACGGCCTGGTCGACGCGGCGCATGTGGACCATCTCCATCCCGACGCGGGGCTCGCCATCGCGGCCGCCGCCGACGGCGAGGAGCTGACCCGGCGCATTTACGGCGACCGGGTCGTCTGGGTGCCCTGGCGGCGGCCGGGTTTCCAGCTCGGCCTGGACATCGCCGCCATCAAGGACGCCAACCCTCAGGCCGTCGGCTGCATCCTGGGCGGGCACGGCATCACCGCCTGGGGCGACACCTCCGCCGAGTGCGCGGACAACTCACTGTGGATCATCCGCACCGCCGAGGCGTACATCGCCGAGCACGGCAGGCCCGAGCCGTTCGGACCGGTGAAGCCGGGCTACGAGCCGCTACCGGAGCAGGCCAGGCACGAACGGGCGGCGGAGCTGTTCCCCGTGCTGCGCGGCCTGTGCTCGACCGACGTCCGGCAGGTCGGCCACTACACCGACACCCCGGAGGTGCTCGACTTCCTGTCGCGTGACAGGCACGGGGAGCTTGCCGCCCGGGGCACCTCCTGCCCGGACCACTTCCTGCGGACCAAGGTCGCGCCGATGGTGCTCGACCTGCCCGCCGGCGCGCCGCTGGAGGAGGTGATCGGCCGTCTCGGCGAGCTGCACGCGGCCTACCGTGAGGACTACCGCGCCTATTACGAGCGCAACGCCACCCCTGCCTCGCCGCCGCTGCGGGGTACGGACCCGGCCATCGTGCTGGTGCCGGGCGTCGGCATGTTCTCCTTCGGCAAGGACAAGCAGACCGCCCGCGTCGCGGGCGAGTTCTTCTGCAATGCGATCAACGTGATGCGCGGCGCCGAGGCGCTGTCGGCCTACGCGCCGATCGAGGAGGCCGAGAAGTTCCGCATCGAATACTGGGAGCTGGAGGAGGCCAAGCTGCGCCGCCTGCCGGCGCCCAAGCCGCTGGCCACCCGCATCGCGCTGGTCACCGGCGGCGGCTCGGGCATCGGCGCGGCCACCGCCCGCCGCCTGGCCGCCGAGGGCGCCTGCGTGGTGGTCGCCGACCGCGACCTGGCCGCCGCGGAGAAGGTCGCCGCCGAGATCGGCGCCCACGCCCACCGCCCCGCCGACGTCGCCGTGGCCGTCCAGGCCGACGTCACCGACGAGGCCCAGGTCATCGAGGCCGTACGGCAGACGGTGCTGGCCTTCGGCGGGGTCGATCTGGTGGTCAACAACGCCGGCCTGTCCCTGTCCCGCTCCCTGCTGGAGACCACCGCCGACGACTGGGACCGCCAGCACGACGTGATGGCCCGCGGCTCCTTCCTCGTCTCTCGCGAGACCGCCCGCATCATGATCGAACAGGGCATGGGCGGCGACATCGTCTACATCGCGTCCAAGAACGCGGTGTTCGCCGGGCCGAACAACGTCGCGTACGGCGCGGCCAAGGCCGACCAGGCCCACCAGGTGCGCCTGCTCGCCGCCGAACTCGGCGAACACGGCATCCGCGTCAACGGCATCAACCCCGACGGCGTCGTCCGCGGCTCCGGCATCTTCGCCTCCGGCTGGGGCGCCGACCGGGCCGCCGTCTACGGCGTGCCCAAAGACAAGCTCGGCGAGTTCTACGCCCAGCGCACCCTGCTCAAGCGCGAGGTGCTGCCCGAGCACGTCGCCGCCGCCGTCTTCGCCCTCACCGGCGGCGACCTGTCCCTCACCACCGGCCTGAACATCCCCGTCGACGCCGGAATCGCCGCAGCCTTCCTACGCTGAGCCGGTGCCGTCCGATCCCGCGGTGCCGTCCTCGGATGACACCGCGGGTGGGGGCGACGAGCACGGTCGGCGCCGTACGGTCAGGCCGGATGGTGGCCGTGGACCTTGTGTTTCTTGTGCGCGTGACGACGTCGCTGATCCGTGGCCGAACGCGAGTCATGCCAGGCGGGGTAGGACTTGTGCCCCCAAATCGGCCAGTCGTCGTCCTTCTTCTGCAGGGGCACGACCAGGGTGAACGCGCTGTCGTTCTGCGTGTGCGCACCAAACTGGCTGTACCAGTGGCCCAAGCCCTGCTGTATCGCGTGAGTCCAGCTCTGCTGAGCGCCCTGCTGCGCGGGGACGTGATCGGTCGCGTGGGTCTTCTGCGGGTCGTGCGGCACCGCGACCGGTGCCGTGACGGGCAGGGCGGCGGACGTGCGAGTGGACGGCGCCGCGGGCCTCGGCGCATGGGTGAGCGTCCGGCCACCGGTAGGCGTCGGCGTGACGTCGGGTTCGCGGGTGGGCGTGGCGGTGGGCCTCCCCGTCGGCGTATGCGTGGGGTCGTGTGTCGGAACCGGTGTGGGCGTCGGTGTCGGTGTCGGGGTGGGCGTGGGTGTCGGCGTGGGCGTGGGCGTAGGCGAGGGCGAGCCGGCGACGCAGTCGAGCGTGGTGCCGAACTGGAAGTCGAGAAGTTCGGCGGGGCCCAGGTGTAGACGCCGTTCAGGGCGCTCGTGTCCACATTGATCAGCAGCGGTCCCGACGCCGTCGGGGGGTTGTCGAAGACCAGCGTCGAGATGTTGCTCAGGTTCTCCGCCGTGATGTTGAGGACGTTCGTCATATCCGGGGAGAGGCTGATGTGCACCACGGAGTTCGGCGGAACCTGGTTGCCGGGGAACGACCGGCCGTTCGCGTCGGTCAGCACCACGTTGCCGGCGCACCGGGCGAGCTCCTGTGACCGCTCGCGGTACGTCGCGAAGAGCCGATCCGGCCGCCCACCACCAACGCTGTGGGCCGGGCATCGCCATCGTCGACGTACGTTCCCGGGTTGTCGGCCGCGACGCGGTAGTCGCCCCGCATGATGAGGTCCCCGCCGACGGCCAAAGTCCCCTCGTTCTCGTTGCTGACCACTGTGGCGTCTCCCCGGACGACGACCGTGAACCCCAGGTTCCCGCCGACCGGGTCGATCGGAGCCTCCCACCGCACCGGCTCCGCCTCGTGAAGTAGTACAAAATTCATGAAATAAAAATCTGTTACATCTCTTTCACGCATTGTTCGGCAAGTTGGAATCTGCACTTGTTTCGCGATGGATAATGCGCTTCGTTTCCTTTTGGTGACACCCGGTGGCCCTGTACACCAGGGGCAATGGAAAAAACAATAACGACAAATGTGATCGAAGCCACATGGTTGCGTGTATTTACCGATATCGTGGCCGCGCTGGGCCGGCTTCCACTGAAACCGCTTTCTTCGCATGAAGCGCGCTGCGGATCCATGATCACGAAGCATGCGGACAAAAGAATCTCGCAAAATTCACGATTCCGCGCAGAAGCCTAGCGTGGTCGGCGTAGTGATCAACTCGACCACTCGGGAGACAACCCTTGCGGAGATCATCCCTGGCCGTCGTCGTCACGACGGCCGCCCTCCTCGGTCTGCCCGCCGTGTCCGCCGCGGCACAGACCGTCCCCTCAAGCCCCTCGAGCCCCTCGAACTCCTCTGCCCCCTCGGCTCCCTCCGGTCCTTCCGCGGCGTCGGGAGCCGCCGCGGAAGGGGACCACACCGTCACCCTCGTCACCGGCGACACGGTGAAGGCGCACCTGGAGAAGCACGACCTGCGCGTCCTGTCGGTCGAGCCGGGTGAGGGACGTACGGGCATCACCTTCGCGGTCACCGACCGCGGCGACCAGGTGTCGGTGGTCCCGTCGGACGCGGCCCCCCTCATCCGCGCCGGCCGGCTCGACCCTCAGCTCTTCGAGGTGGGCACGCTGATCGCGGAGGGCTACGACGACGCGCACAGCCAGACCATCCCGGTCATGACCACCTATCCCAAGAGCAAGACCAGCGAAAACGCCGACCAGGCCGACGCCGCGCTCGGTTCGGCGGCCAAGCGCCGGCACGCCTTCCCCCGCCTGGGTCTCAGCGCGTTCGCCATCGGCAAGAAGGCCGCCCCCGACGGCTGGCGCGGCCTGACCGGCGGCTCGGCCACGCCGAGCACCCTGCGCGGCGGTGTCACCAAGATGTGGCTGGACGGCAAGGTGTCGGCCGGTCTCGACCAGAGCGTCCCGCACATCGGCGCGCCGACCGCCTGGGCGAGCGGATACGACGGAACCGGCGTCAAGGTCGCGGTGCTGGACAGCGGATACGACACCGACCACCCCGACCTGCAGGGCAAGGTCGTGGCCTCCGCCGACTTCACCGGCAACGCGAACGGCGTCGAGGACGGCAACTCGCACGGCACCCACGTCGCCTCGACCGTTGCCGGGTCCGGCGCCGCCTCGGGCGGGCTGTACAAGGGAGTCGCCCCGGGCGCGAGCCTGGTCGTCGGCAAGGTCCTCGATGACGACAACTGGGGCACCACCTCCGGGATCATCGCGGGGATGGAGTGGGCGGTCGGCGAGCAGGGCGCGAAGATCGTCAGCATGAGCATCGTGAGCGACCCGAGCTACAGCGTCTACGCCGACCACCCGGTCGCCCTGGCGATCAACAGCCTGACCTCGCAGTACGACGCGCTGTTCGTGGTCTGCTCGGGCAACTACGGCCCCGGCACCTCGACCATCAGCTCCATCGGCGTCGCCGACAAGGCGCTGACCGTGGGCGCGGTGGACCTGACCGACACCGTGGCGGGCTTCTCCAGCCGCGGCCCGGTGGGCGCCCGGGGGCTGAAGCCCGACATGACCGGGCCCGGGGTGGACATCACCGCGGCCGTGCCCGGCGGCGGCTACGGCACGATGAGCGGATGCTCGATGGCCACCCCGCACGTCGCGGGCACGGCCGCGCTCGTCAAGCAGCGCCACCCCGCCTGGGGCGCGCAGCGGCTGAAGGATGCCCTGATGGGAACGACCGCGGCCGCCGCCGGGTCCAGCCCCTACACGTACGGCACCGGCCGGGTCGACGCGGCCCGCGCGGTGAGCCAGCAGGTCACCGCGAACCCGCCGAGCGCCGCCCTGTCGGTCACCGCCGCCCAGCCCACGGCCACGCAGACCGTGACGTACACCAACGATGCCGCCACCCCGGTCACGCTCAACCTGGCCGCGTCGGCCACCGACTCCACGGGTGGCACGCCTGCACCGTCCGGCCTGTTCACCCTGAGCGGCAACCAGGTGACGGTGCCCGCCAACGGCACCGCGCAGGTCACCGTGACCCTGCACCAGGTGAACAGCACCACCAGCCTGTACGGGGGCGTGCTGACCGCCACCTCGACCGGTGGCGCGTCGGTGCGCACCGCGCTCGGCGCGAGCATCCAGGCGGCCTCCACCACGACCACCGTCCGCGTCCACTACAACCCGGGCGCGGGCAACCGGATCGCCCTCCGCGGTGACACACCCCTGAGCTGGACCAGCGGCCAGGACTGCGTCAGCAAGGCGGCCGACCTGTGGGAGTGCGGGGTCAACGTCCCCGTGGGGCAGCAGTTCTTCTACAAGCCCCTGGTCAATGACAGCCTCTGGTCCACCGGCTCCAACTACTACGGCGTCGGCGGGCAGACCTACGACATCTACCCCAGCTTCTGAATACCCGCAGTGACGCCCTGCCGGCCGTGGCCGGCAGGGCGTTCGCGCGTCAATGCCCCGGCTCGCGCAGCGCGTCCGAGATGGACTTGGCGCCGCGGTGCGCGGTGTAGCCGCCATCCACGGGGATTTCCGCGCCGGTGATGTACGACGACTCGTCGGAGACGAGGAAGACCACCAGCGGGGCGACGTCCTCGACCGTACCGGCGCGGCCGAGTGGGGTCTCGGCGAGGTTGGCGGCCCGGAACGCGGGCGAGGCGGAGGCGGTCATCTCCGTCTCGATGAACCCGGGATGGACGGTGTTGACCCGGATGCCGCGCGGGCCGAGTTCCAGGCTGGCGGCGGCGGACAGGCCGCGCAGGGCCCACTTGCTGGTCGTGTACGCGACCGGGTAGTGGGCGGTGAGGGCGGCGGCCGAGCCGACGTTCACGACGGAGGCGCCGCGCGGCATCAGCGGCAGCAGGTGCTGGATGCCGAGCAGCGGCCCGGTGAGGTTGACGGCGTGCACGCGGGCCAGGTCGGCGGGGGTCACCTCCTCCAGCCGGGCCCGCCAGGTGATCCCCGCGTTGTTGACCAGGCCGTCCACCCGGCCGTACGTCTCCCGGAGCCAGGCGGCGAGCTCGGCCCAGGAACGTCCGTCGGCGACGTCGAGACGCCGGTGGACCACGCCGTCGAGAGGCCGCCTGGGCTCGGCGAGGTCGGCGGCGACGACGTGCGCGCCCTCCCGGGCCAGGGCGGCGGCCTCCGCCGCGCCCTGACCCCGGGCCGCGCCGGTGACCACGACGACCTTGCCGCGCACGCGGTCCATCGAAGCTCCTCTCAGGGACGGTTCCGGGGCCGCACGCGGGCCCGGGGGATGGGCAGCGGGTCGGCGCCGGCGACGACGGTGTTGCGTACGGCGCCGATGCCCTCGACGGTCAGCTCGACCACGTCGCCAGGCCGCAGCGGGGGCGGGTCCTGGCGTCCCCGCAGGCCCCACAGCTCGGCGAGGCATCCGCCGTTGCCGCAGGTGCCCGAGCCGAGCACGTCGCCGGGGCGCACCCAGGTGCCGCGCGAGGCGTAGGCGACGAGGTCCTCGAACGGCCAGCTCATGTTCGACAGCAGGTCGCGACCGACCTCGGCGCCGTTCACCGACGCGGTGAGCGCCAGGCGCAGGAACCCGTCGCCGTCCCGGTACGGCTCCAGCTCGTCGGCGGTGACCAGCCACGGGCCGAGGGTGGTCGCGGTGTCCTTGCCCTTGGCCGGGCCCAGGTTGACCCGCATCTCACGGCCCTGCAGGTCGCGAGCCGACCAGTCGTTCATGATCAGATAGCCGGCGATGTGGTCGCGGGCCGACTCCGGAGTGAGGTCGCGGCCCTCGCGGCCGATCACGGCGGCGACCTCCAGCTCGAAGTCGAACGCCCGGCAGCCGGGCGGCAGCGGCACGTCGTCGTACGGGCCGACGACGGCGTAGGGATTGGTGAAGTAGAACGCGGGGGCGTCGTACCACGCGTCGGGCACCCCGCTGCCGCCGTCCACGCTCCTGCGCACGCCCTCGACGTGCTCCTCGAACGCGACGAAGTCCCGCACGGTGGGCGGCGGGAACGGCGCGTGGAGGCGCACGTCGTCCAGCGGGATCGCGTCTCCCGTGAGATCCGGCGCCTCGTGGAGCCGGTCGTCCGTGAGAAGGTCGAGCAAGCCCACCCCCTCAGGCAGCGGCCGGACCGACCTGTCCTCCACGATGCCCGAAAGCACGCGCCCCCGGTGGGTGAAGGTGGCGATTCGCATCAGACCACCCCCGTCAGACCGGCGGTGCGACGAAGACGCCGCGGTCGACGTCGTTGAAGGACTCCTTGGCCACCAGCTCGTTCATCGGGTTGGCGGTGCCCCACTGGTCGGTGACCTCGGGCTGCGAGAAGTCGTAGACGTGGGGGTGCCAGGCGTCCTCGTCCAGCTCCTCCAGCTCGGTCGTGTACTCGATGGTGTTGCCATGGGGGTCGAGGAAGTAGGAGAAGGTGTTGTCGCCCGCCAGGTGCCGGCCGGGCCCCCAGATCACCCGGACTCCGGCGCGCAGCAGGCGGCCGGTGCCGTACATGTACTCGTCCAGGCCGCGCATCTCGAAGCTGATGTGGTGCAGGGAGGCGTGCGGGCCGCGGGCGATGGCCATGCTGTGGTGCTGGGGGTTGCACCGCATGAAGTGCATGACCTGTCCCATGCGGGGGTGGGCCAGCGTGTCGGACAGCGCGAATCCCAGGTGGGTCTCGTACCAGACGCGGGTGGCGTCGATGTCGGGGGAGTTCAGCACGACGTGCGACAGCCGTACGGGGACCGACTCCTTGGGCTCCAGCCTGCGGTGGGCCCGTACGGCGACGTCGGCGGAGACCTCGATCGTGCGGCCGTCGAGGTCGAAGAAGCGGAAGCCGTAGCCGCCGCCGGGAGTGGCGAGCGGGCCCGGCTCGCTGACGAGCGTGACCCCCGCCGCGCCCAGCCGCGCGGCCAGGGCGTCCACGTCGGCGGGGGTGGCGGCGCCGAAGGAGACCAGGTCGAGCCGCTTCTCCTCGGACCTGCGCAACCGGACGACGTACTGCTCGGGCGAGCCCTCGGCGGCCAGGAAGCTGACGCCGGAGTCGTTCGCGACCTCGGTCAGCCCCCAGACGCCGGAGTAGAACTCCCGCTGCGTGTCGTAGTCGGGCACGGCGAGATCCACGTGCCGCAGATGGGTGATCAGTTTCATGCGATGTCCTTGATATCGAACAGGTGGAGGGCGTTGCCGCCGCGGACGGCGTCGAGGTCCCCGGCGTCCGGCAGTGCGCCGCGCAGCCGGTCGAGCGGGTCCTCGACGCCCATGTCGAAGGGATGGTCGGAGCCGAGCACGACCTGCGAGATCCCGGCCGCCTCGACCAGGGCGCGCAGCGCCGCGGGCTCGTAGACGAGGGAGTCGAACCAGATCCGCCGCAGGTAGGCGCTGGGCGGCTCCGCGCAGCCCCGCGCCTCGGGCCGTACGCGCCAGCCGTGGTCGGCCCGGCCCACGTACGTGGGCAGGTAGCCGCCGCCGTGCGCGGCCAGCAGCCTCAGGTCCGGATGCCGGTCGAGCACACCGGAGAAGATCAGATGGGACAGCGCGACGGCGTTCTCCACCGGCTGGCCGACGATGTTGGACAGATACCAATGGTCGAGCCGCTCGTCCAGCGTGCAGCCGAACGGGTGGAGGAAGACGACCGCGCCGGTCGCCGCCGCGTGCGCCCAGAACGGCTCGTACGCCGGGTCGGACAGCTCGAGGCCGGGTGCGTGGGAGGAGATCTCCACGCCCTTCAGACCGAGGCCGAGCGCGTGGTCCAGCGCCTCCACCATGAGTCCGGGATGCTGGAGCGGGACCAGGCCGAGGCCGTGCAGCCGCCCCGGGGCCTGCGCGCAGTGCGCGGCGGTGTGCTCGTTCGCCAGCCGCCACACCGTACGCGCCAGACCTGGGTCCGCCCAGTAGTGGTAGTGCGACGGGGACGGGCTCACGATCTGCACGTCCACCCCGGCGCGGTCCATGTCGGCCAGCCGTGCCGGCACCCGGGTGAGCCTCGCGAGACGCTCGGAGATCATGCGCCCGGAGACCTCCAGGGACTCGGGGCCGTTGCGGCGCGCGTCCAGTTCCCGGTGCTCCGCGTGGCCGGGCCGCCCGGCGACGGCCTGCTCGATCTCCGGCAGCAGCACGTGCGCGTGCGCGTCGACCGTGATCACGGCCGCTCCGTCACGAGCGCGCTCATCCGGGCCATCAGCCCGGGCAGGTCCGCGTCCGGCACGGGGTTCAGCTGCCAGTCGGCCAGCTGCACGGACGCCTCGACCACGGCCTTCACCCGTTCGTGACGGCGGTCCATGAACGCGTCGAACAGCGACTGGTCGAGCCGGTCGGCGGCCAGCAGCAATTCGGCCAGGACGGCGGCGTCCTCCAGGCACTGCGCCGCCCCCTGGGCGAGGGTGGGCGGGCAGGCGTGCGCGGCGTCGCCGACGAGCACGACGCGGCCGCGGTTCCACGGGCGGTCCACCAGCAGCGACTCGAACCAGGTGTAGTTGATGCGGTCCGGGTCGGTGATGTCCTCGCGGATCTCGGTCCAGGCCCCGCCGTATCCCTCGGCGAGCTCCCGCATGTGCGCGACCTTGTCGCCGACCGCCTCCCTGGGCCTGGCCTTCTCCACCAGGTAGGCGTACATCGTGTCCTGGCCGGTCGGGCAGTATCCGGCGATGAAGCAGGGGCCGCCGTAGATCAGGTCGGTGCGCTCGACCCCGGCGGGGCGGCGGGTGTGGACGCGCCAGATGCCCATGCCGGTCGGCCGCGGGGCGACGTCGATTCCGATCAGGGCGCGCACCGCCGAGCGGATGCCGTCGGCTCCCATCACCAGGTCGTACGCGCCGGTGGTGCCGTCGGACAGCCGCACCTCCACCTGGTCGCCGGTGTCGGTCAGCGCCTCGGCGGTCACCCCGAACCTGGTCCGCGCCCCGGCCTCGCGTACGGCGTCGGCGAGGACGGCGGCCAGTTCGGGGCGGTTCATGCCGAGCGTGGCGGGCAGGCCGGGACCGCCGGTGCGCGCGTCGGGGATCTCCGCGAGCAGCGTGCCGTCGGGGGCGCGCAGCCCGAGCGAGTCGAACGGGAAGCCCGCGGCGACGATCCGCTCCCACACCCCGAGGTCGCGCAGCACCCGCAGCGCGTTGCCCTGCAGGGTGATGCCCGAGCCGAGCGCGGTGGTCGCGGGCTGGATCTCCGCGATGTCCACGGCGACCCCGGCACGGGCGAGCAGGATCGCCAGGGCCGATCCGGCGGTGCCGCCGCCGACGATGAGGACGTTGCCTACTGCTGGCATGAGGGACTCACTTGATCGCGAGGGGGTTGACGGGGGAGCCGACCGCGCCCGTGATCGGGAGCGGGGCGGCGGCGAGGAAGAACTCGTACACGCCGTCGTCGGCGCAGTGGTCGGCGAGCGCGTCCAGGTCCCACATCTCGCCGACGAGCAGGCCGATGTGCGGGATGGCCACCTGGTGCAGCGGCTGGAAGGCGCCCTCGAACTCGTTGGGGCGCACCTCGAAGCCCCACGTGTCGGTGGCGATGGCCGCGATCTCGGTGCGGTGCAGCCAGCCGGCGCTCCAGAACGACAGGCCGGGGGCAGGGCCGCCGGCGTAGTCGCCCCAGCCCTCCCTCCTTGCCCTGGTCAGCTGCCCGGTCCGTACGCACACGATGTCGCCGCGGCCGACCGTGACGCCGTGCGCCGCGGCCGTGGCGTTCAGGTGCTCCTCGGTGATCGCGAATCCGTCCGGCAGTTCCCCGCCGCCGATCACGCGCCCCACGTCGAGCAGCACGCCGCGGCCGGCGACCGGCGCGGCCATGTGCTCGATGCCGGTGACCTGGTCGCCCTCGCTGGTGACGACCCGGTCGGCGGGCCGGCCGTTCCAGGCCCTGCCGTGGTCGAAGATGTGGCCGAGGCCGTCCCACTGGGTGGAGCACTGCAGGGGCATCGCGATGACGTCGTCCGCGCCGCCGAATCCGTGCGGGAACCCCTGGTCGCCGTGGACCGCGTCCACCCCGGTGTCCAGCATCGTGTGCACCGGGTTGGTGCGGCGCCGCCAGCCCTTCTGCGGGCCGTTCATGTCGAACCGCTGGGCCAGCGAGAACGACACGCCCGTGCGGGCGCACGCCGCGCCCTCCCGGCGCTTGGCCTCGTCGATGAAGTTGACCGTGCCGAGCACGTCGTCGGAACCCCAGCGGCCCCAGTTGGAGTGTTTCGCCGCGGCGTCGGCGATCGCGTTCTCCGGTGTCATGCCGCCTCGCTCACACAGCGGTTGCGCTGGACGCCCAGCCCGGTGATCGTGCCCTCCATCACGTCGCCCGGCCGCAGCAGCCGGCCCCAGTGCATGCCGTTGCCGGCCGGGCTGCCGGTCAGCACCAGGTCGCCGGGCAGCAGTTCGACGGTCTGCGAGGCGTACGACACCAGCCGCGCCACGTCGAAGATCATGTCCTTGGTGGTCTCGTCCTGCATGACCTTCCCGTTGAGCCGGAGCGTCACCCGCAGGTTCCCGGGGTCGCCGACGAAGGCGGCCGGCACCAGGTAGGGCCCGAGCGGGGTGAACGTCGGGGCGTTCTTCGCCCGCAGCCAGTCGGTGCCGATCTCCGGCATGTCGCGGCGGAACACCACCTCGCGGGCGGTGACGTCGTTGGCGATCGTGTACGCGGCGACGTGCTCCAGGGCGTGCTCGGAGGGCACCCGGAAGGCCGGGCGGCCGATCACCGCCGCCAGCTCCAGCTCCCAGTCGGGCTTGGTGCACCAGGCCGGGATGACCACGTCGTCGTACGGGCCGGTCACCGAGGAGGGCAGGCCGATGAACACGTACGGCTGGTCCTCGGCCGCGCGGCGGTCCATCATCGCGGCGGTCTCGGCCCGCACCTGTTCGGCGGGTCGGCCGCCCTCGGGCTCGTGCGCCACCGCCAGGTCGATCACATGGGTGCGGTAGTTGGCGCCGGACTGCAAGATCTGCCGGGGCTCGACCGGCGCGTGCACCCGCTGGTCCGCCAGCGGCAGCCGTTCTCCGGGCGTCTGTGCCGCCTGCCGAAGCAGCGGCAGGACCTCGTCCCAGCGCTCCAGCAGCGCCCGCGTGCTGCCGTACGTCGCGAGCGCGGGGACGGTGCGCAGGTCCAGGACGTGATCGCCGATGATCAGGCCGGGGAAGGCCGCGCTGCCGGAAAAGGCGCGGGCGGAGAAGGTGCCGAGCGCGAACGGGCCGGCAAGGGGCGGGGATGCTTCCACGAGGTTTCCTCCCGGTGCGGTGCCCTTAACCTTGGACCTGACGGAATGATTTGGGAAATCGATTCTTTAGATCTGGTCAATCCATGCAATGGATAGTGAGGGCGCCGTGAACCTCGAGAGGCTCGACCTCAACCTCCTGGTCGCCCTGTGCGCCCTGCTGGAGGAGCGCAACGTGACCCGGGCGGGCGCGCGGATCGGGCTGAGCCAGCCCGCGACGAGCGCCGCCCTGGCCAGGCTCCGCCGCCACTTCGGCGACGAACTGCTGGTCAGGCAGGGCAACCGCTACGAGCTGACGCCCCTCGGCACCGCCCTGCGCGCTCCCGCCGCGAACGCCTACGCGATGCTGGAGCGGCTGTTCACCAGCCGCGCGGACTTCAACCCGGCAACCGAGCGGCACGAGTTCACCCTGCTGTCCTCCGACTACGCGATCGCCGTCTTCGGCGCGGAACTCGCCCGCGTCCTGCACGCCGAGGCGCCCGGCGTACGGCTGCACTTCCTCCCCGCGTCGCCCGGCATCGTGGAGAACGCCGACTCCACCCTCGGCGGGGTGGACGGGATGCTGATGCCACACGGCGTGATCAGCGACTTCCCGGCGGTGGAGCTGTACCGCGACGAGTGGGTCTGCCTGGTCTCCGCCGACAACCCGGACGTAGGGGAGCGGCTCACGATGGACGACCTGGCCCGGCTGCCGTGGGTGGTCTACCAGCGGCCGTTCGACGCCCCGGTGGCCCGTCAGTTGTCCATGCTCGGGCTGGAACCGCACGTGGACGTGTCCGTGCACAGCTTCCAGCTCCTGCCGAGCCTGGTGGCGGGCACCCGCAGGATCGCACTGATCCAGCGGCGCCTGGCCGGCCTGCTGCGCGACCTCGCCCCGGTCCGCGCGCTGCCCTGCCCGTTCCCGGCCGTGCCGCTGCAGGAGGCCCTGTGGTGGCACCCCGTCCACACGCACGACGCCGCCCACATCTGGCTGCGCGAGACCGCCGCCCGGGTGGGCGCCGACCTGCCCGCGCTGCCGGGCCATCCACCGGATGGATGACGACCATCGGCACTTTCCGTCTTCCGCGCACCGCGCCGGATGTCTGACAGTGATGCCACCCACTTCCCCGCGACATCCAGCGAGGCCCCGCATGTCCCAATCGGTCTCCGCCACGCGGGCGGGTCTGCCCCAGCTCATCGTGCTGCTCGTCGGGAGCTGCATGCCCGTGCTCGGGGCCGTCCTGCTCTCCCCGGTCCTGCCCCGCATGAGCGAGCACTTCGCCGCCACGCCGGGCGCCGCCGTCCTGGTCCCGGTCGTCCTGACCGTTCCCGCGCTGTTCGTCGCGCTGGGGGCGCCCTTCGCCGGCGCCATCGCGGACCGGTTCGACCGCAAGCGGCTGCTGATCGTCGCCATGGTCGCCTACTCGGTCTTCGGCACCGCGCCGCTCTACCTGGACTCGCTCCAGGCCATCCTGGTCAGCCGGGTGCTCGTCGGCGTGTGCGAGGCGGCCATCATGACCTGCTGCACCACCCTGATCGCCGACTACTGGTCCGGGCCCCGCCGGGCCCGCTACCTCGGCATGCAGACCCTCGCCACCACCGTCGCCGCGACCGTCTTCTTCGCGCTCGGCGGCCTGCTCGGCGCCGGAGGCTGGCGCACGCCCTTCTGGATGTACGCCGCCGCCGCGCTCACCGCGATCCCCATGGCGTTCCTGCTGTGGCAGCCCGCCGCCTCCCGCCACGAGGACCGGCAGCCCTGGCCCTGGCGCGCCCTCGCCCTGCCCTCCCTGGTGACGGTCGGCGGAGGAGTCGTCTTCTACACGCTGATTGTGCAACTGTCGTACGTGCTGGACGGGGCGGAGGTCGCCGACACCGCCGCCATCGGCGGCGTCACCGCGCTGATGTCCCTGGCGACCGCCGTCGGGGCAGGCCTGTTCGCCAAGGCCGCGGGCCGCGGCGCGCGGGCGCTGCTCGTCGCGGAGTTCGCGCTGTCCGGGCTCGGGCTGCTGCTGATCTTCGCTACCGGGTCCGTGCCCGTGATCGTCGCGGGTGCCGTGCTCACCGGGTTCGCCACCGGGCTGCTGCTGCCGACCCTGCTCACGTGGGCGGTCGGCGGGCTGCCGTTCGCGCGGCGGGGCCGCGGCACCGGGCTGTGGACCGCCGCTTTGTTCCTCGGCGAGTTCCTTTCCCCGTTGCTCGTCAGCGCCCTTACCGCGTTGACCGGAGGACTCGGCGCGTCCCTCGCGGTGATCGGCGTCGCGTCGCTGGCGCTGGCCGCCCTGGTCGCCACCGTCCTGACCGTCCCGGCGTCACCCCTCGACGCCGCCGTCACCGCGGATTAGCCGGTTCCCCGCCCGCACTGGTGCCGGACGCTCCTCGCCCGGTTCAATTCGAACCGGGATCGTCGGCGTCGGTTCGGGAGGGTATGTGCCGGTGTTCGCGTGTGCGGGTTGCGAAGCCGTGCTGACCTCGCCCGTGGTGCGGGTCGCGCTTCCCGACCACGCCCACCAGACGTACGGCCATGAACTGCTTCCCGCTCTCATGGAATCGGGGACGTACGCCGTGGACCCGGAGCCTTCCGGATGGCCCTGGCGGCCCTGGGAGGAGATCGATGAGCGGGAAGCCGAGGGCCGGGGCGTGTACGCGCCGCTGTACTCCCTGTCGTACGGGCCATCGGGAGCGATCGCGGTCTCGCCGGGCGACGTCCGCGGGACCGTTCTGATTCCCCAGCGGTGTGACGGCCTCTGCTGCGGCCTGGATGGCAGGAACGGCCCGAACCTGGCCTGTGAGCAGTGCGGACGAGAAGTGGCGACCCGGGTCGACGACTGCTCGTACTGGCATGTGGTGTGGCTGGATCCGCGGGCGGTTCGCGCCGTCGGCGTCGCCGGGCCCGAGCGTCGAGTGCTCGCCTGGGGGGAACTGCGCGACGAAGAGGCGGAAATTCCGGCGATCGAGCCGATCGGGGCGTGGAGCCCGGTGTGGGAGGCCGCGGTCGCGGCGGCGCTGGCCCGTCTCCTGGTGGCGTCCGGCGGTGCGCGGGTGGCCGTGCCCGCCGGCGCCGTCGCCGACGTGTTCCGTCCGGGGCTCGACGTGCTGCTTCCGCCGGGGCCACCGATGAGGAGCCTGTCCCTGGCGGGGCCGGGGCTGCCCGCCGCGACCTCGGACATCGTCCTGGTCCCGCGGCATCCGCAGACGGGTGAGGCGTGGCCATACGGTGCGGGGGTGCCGGTGCCGCTGAGCGCAGAGGTGTGGACGTATCTGGCCTTCCATGACGATCGGCGACTCATCGCCGTTTCGCGCGGGCGGGCCGGCGACGCCTGCCGCGACTCTCTTCCACCGCTGCTGCCGTTTCGCCCGTTCCGGCCTGACTGGGATGTGTTCCTCGACACGCTGGCACGGCTGCCGGAGGTTCGTGAGCCGTGGCTGCGTGCGATCTACGACCGTGTGAAGAACGGCCGATACAGCGCCCCCTTCCTGTGATGTCCGGGGGACCGTCTTCGCGCGATGCCGTCCGGGTCAGAAGCGGAACGTCTCGACGAATCGGTGGAGAAGCGCGGGATCACCCTGCACTCGTACGCTGCCGTCGGCGAGTGCTTGGCCGGGAGTCGTGGCGCCGGTCATCAGGGCGTGGATCCCTCGGTCGTTCAGCCTCTCGACGACGAGGTCCGGGGCGGGGTGCGGGCCGATGCCGACCGTCAGTGCCCCGTCGGTGATCTGTAGGCGGAGGGTGAAGTCGCCCATGCGGACCTCGTAGCCGACGGTCATTTCCCGGGCTGCTTCCGGGCGGTAGGTGGTGCGGAAGGCCATGGCGACCGACTCGGGGGTGACGACCTCGCCGGCACGGGGCTCGGTCATGGTCTTGGCACCCCAGCGGCCCAGCGCGATCAGTGCCGGTTCGAGCTCACGTCCGTAGTCGGTGAGCTCGTAGACGACCGCGCGCTCGGGGTGCGGCAGCGCGCGGCGGAGGACCAGGCCCGCCTCTTCGAGTTGTCTGAGGCGGGCCGAGAGGATGTTGGTCGGGATGGAACGCAGGCCCTTGTGCAGGTCCGTGTAGCGCAGGGGTCCCGACAGCAGGTCGCGGACGATCAGCAGGGTCCAGCGTTCGCCGACCATTTCCATCGCACGGGCCAGGCCGCAGAACTGTCCGTACTCACGAGCCGCCATGCTGCAGATCCTACCGCGAACTTCAGTTGACAAAGCACGCTTGTAAAAGACAAGCTTGCTGCTCGTTCGGCCGTTCGGCCGATCCACCTGGTGTCATCCGAGGAGTGAACGCATGACCACGCGGAAGGTCGTCGCCGGGCCGTTCGTCTCGCTGGACGGCGTCGAGACCAGGACGCTGCACGTTCCCGGCGCGCGCCTGCACTACGAGGTCCGGGGAACGGGACCGCTGCTGCTGATGATCCCCGGCGCGCCCGCCGACGCCGGGGCGCTGGCCGGGCTCGCCGCGACCCTGTCCGACCGCTACACCGTCGTCACCTACGACCAGCGCGGCCTGTCCCGCAGCACCCTGACGGGACCGCCCATCGACCAGGACGTCAGGGTCTTCAGCGAGGACGCCTACCGCCTGCTGGCCGCACTGGGCGACGAGCCTGCCCACGTGCTGGGCAACAGCGGCGGCGCGCTCACCGCCCTTGACCTGGCGGTGCGCCACCCCGAACGGGTGCGCGCCCTGGTCGTGCACGAGCCGCCGATCCCCGAACTGCTGCCCGACCGCGAGCACTGGCGGGCGGCGTTCCAGGACGTGTACGACACCTACCGCGACCAGGGCGCGGGCGTGGCGATGGGTAAGTTCATCGCCACCGTCGACGGGGAGAACAGCGCTCCTCCCGCGATGCCCGATCCTGCCCAGATGCCGCCCGAGGCGCTGGAGATGATGGGCCGCGTCCAGGGCAACCTCGACCACTTCCTGGCCCACGTGCTGCTGCCCGTGCTGCGCTTCGAGCCCGACATCGCCGCGCTGCGCTCCGGTCCCGTGCCGGTCGCCGTCGGCGTCGGAGCGGCATCGCGCGACGGCGTGCCCGCGATGTCGGCCCGGGTGCTGGCCGAACGGCTCGGCGTCGAGCCGCTCGTCTTCCCCGGCGACCATCAGGGCCTGGCGCTCGACGTCGCCGCCTGCGCCGATATCATCCACGCGGCCCTCGCCTGACACCCTTCCAGCAGCAGAAAGGACCCGGGACATGACCACGCCGGCAAACGGCCCCGCCAGCTACTTCCCCGCGATCGAGAAGAAGTACGGCCGTCCCGTCCAGGAATGGATCGACCTCATCAACTCCTCGCCCCTGACCAAGCACATGGAACTCGTCGGCTGGCTCAAGTCCGAACACGGTCTCGGGCACGGCCACGCCAACGCGCTGGTCGCCCACACCCTCGCCGGCAGGAAATAGGCCGGCCGGCATTCGCGCCGTACGATTCCGACGATTGGGACCTGATCGACGATGAACCGACACGACAGATCGTTCACCGGCACCCCGCGCGTGGTGCGCGCGGCGGCCCTGGCCGACGCCGACCTCGATCCGGACCCGCTCGACCCCGCCCAGGTCGTGTCCGGAGCCCCTGAGGTCCGTCACCTGGAGCTGGCGTCGGGCACGGACCTGGCGGTCGGCGTCTGGCAGCACGGCCCGGGCGTAAGCACCGACACCGAGGCGGACGAGGTCTTCGTCGTGCTCGGCGGCAGCGCGACGATCGAGGTCGAGGGCGGCCCGGTGCTCGACGTGGGCCCGGGCGACGTCGTCCTGATGCCCGGTGGCGCGCGCACCGTGTGGACGGTGCACGAGACGCTCCGCAAGGTGTACGCGGTGCGGCCCTGACCACCTCACCAGGTTCGCGGCGGCCTCGGCCGTGTGCCCGGGGCCGCCGCGCGCCGGTCAGCGAGTCTCGGTGAGGTCGCGCACGCGGATGTCGCGGAACGCGACGACCGAGGCGCCGTCGTGGTTCTGCAGCCCGACGTAGCCGCGCTCGAACTGCCGGCCGCTCGTACCGGGATCCGCCGGACGCCCGGGGAACGGTATGCCGGGGACGTTGTCGAACTCGTTGATCACCTCGCCGTTGCGGATCACCGTGTAGTGCTGTCCGACCACTCGGATCTCCAGGTCGTTCCACACGCCCTTGGCGGTCGGCCTGGCGTGGGCGAGGTCGAGGTCGGCGAACCCGTACACCGATCCCGTCTTGCGCGGGTCGTCACCGCCGCCTTCCGGGGTGTCGTTGATCTGGATCTCGTGGCCGCAGTTGACCGCGACCCAGGCCGGGTCGCTCGTCTTGCACTCGGGGTTGGCCGCGGGGTCCACGCCGGGGAAGCGGACGAACACGCCGCTGTTGGAGCGAGCGTCTCCGGCCCGCTCGTCCCGGAACTTCAGGCGCAGCGAGAAGTCGCCGAACCGCTCCGCCGTGTACCAGAGCAGGCCGAGGCCGCCCCCGGCGGGCGAGTTCACGGTCACCACGGATCCGTCGTCGCGCAGGGCGAAGCCCCGGCCGCCGACGTACCCCCATTTCTCGAAGGACGCCCGCGTCCCGTCGAAGATCGTCCGGTATGGGCTCGGGCCGTTCGGCCGCCCGATGCCGGACCGGGCCGCGGTTTTCATGAGCGTCGCCCGCTCCTGGGCACTGATCACCCCGGAGCCGGTGAGAGCCCGGGTGATCTTGCCGACATGAGCGACGAACGCGCCGTGGTCGCTCCATGCCTTCTCGTCGTCGACGAGGTCGTTGACGGTGCAGCCTCCCGCGGCGGTCCTGTTCGGGACACCGCTGTCGGCGTCCAGGAACCGGACCGTGGGCCTGGCGTCGGGAGCGGTGCACGACGCCTGCTCGGCGGTCGCCGGCGGAGCCGCCACACTCGTCGTGACGGCCATGGCGGCGAGCAGACTCCCGGTGAGCGCCGCCGCTCTTATCTGTGTACGCATGTCGGGGTTCCTCCCTGTGGCTGGACGGCGGATCGCGGGCCGTGACGGCCCGCGTGACTTCAGCGGGAGCCGGGGCGGACCGCCCCGCCGGCGCTCACACCGGCGGGGATGGACCCGCCCCGGCCGCCTGCCGTCACCCGGCCGGCTTCAGCACCACCTCGTCACTGCCGGACAGCGCCGGCAGCCCGTCGGCGCCCGGGTCGGTGTAGGTGGCGGCGAAGACACCGGAGAGGTTGTCGTTCGCCGGGTCGTGTCCCGAGGGCACGGTGGTCGTGATGCTGCCGGTGCATCCGCTCGCGGTCGTCTGCGGGTGCCCGTGCTGGTCGTGCCCGAGGATGTAGGTCACCTGAACGCGGGAGCAGTCCACCGGCTGGTCGTCGGTCACCTTGACCTCGAACTGCACGACGTCGCCGAAGTGGAACGGCTGCCCCTCGACCGGCTTGACGAACTCGACGACCGGCGCCTGGTTCCCGACCACGACCTCGACCTCGGCCGTGGCCGAGCGCCCGCGCTGGGGGCCGCCCACGTCGGTCACCTTCAGCGTCGCGCGGTAGACGCCGTTCTCCTGGTAGGTGAAGGTCGGGTTGGCCTCGCGCGAGTCCACCTTGCCGTCGGCGTCGAAGTCCCAGGCGTACTGGAGCCGGTCGCCGTCGGCGTCCGCGGTGCCCTCGCTGGAGAACGCGACGGTGAGCGGCGCCTTGCCATTGGTCTTGTTCGCCGACGCCTTCGGGGCCGGCGAGTGGTTGCCGTTCTCCCCGATGTAGTCGATGCGGGCCAGCTGCGCGTCCGGGTTCTGCGAGAAGTAGCCGTCGCCGTACTCCAGGACGTAGAGCGCGCCGTCCGGGCCGAACTCCATATCCATGGCGTTGTCGAAGGTGAACGACGGCAGGACGGACTCGATCTTCGCGAGCTTGCCGTCCGCGTCCAGGCGCATGCCCTTCACCCAGTCACGCGACCACTCGTAGAGCAGCGGCACTCCGTCGTAGTACTCCGGCCAGGCCACCGGGCTGCGCCCCTGGGTCGCCTTCTTGTCGTAGTGGTAGACGGGGCCGCCCATCGGGGAGATGCCGCCCGTGCCGAGCTCGGGGAACTCGGCGGACGCGCCGTAGGTGTACCACACGTCCGGCTGCTCGACCGGGGGAAGCTCACGCAGGCCGGTGTTGTGCGGAGAGTCGTTCACCGGGGCCGCACAGTCGAAGGGCGCGCCGGACTTGCCGGTGGCGAAGTCGAAGTCCACATAGGGGAGCTTGGCGGTCGCGCAGTACGGCCAACCGTAGTTGGACGCCTTGCGGATGACCGTCCACTTGCCGGTGCCGGCCGGCCCGCGGTTCGGGCTGGCGCGGTTCGCGTCCGGAGAGTAGTCGCCGACGTAGAGGTCGCCGTTCTCCTTGTTGATCTCGATACGGAAGGGGTTGCGCAGCCCCATCGCATAGATCTCAGGCCGGGTCTTCGCGGTGCCCGGCTTGAACAGATTGCCCTCGGGGATCGTGTAGCCGCCGCCGTCCTTGGGCTTGACGCGCAGGATCTTGCCGCGCAGGTCGTTGGTGTTGCCGGCGCTGCGCTGCGCGTCGTACGCCGGGTTGCGGCCCGGCCGCTCGTCGATGGGGGTGTAGCCGTCGGACGCGAAGGGGTTGGTGTCGTCGCCCGTGGACAGGTAGAGGTTGCCCTCGGCGTCGAAGACGATGTCGCCGCCGACGTGGCAGCAGATGCCCCGGTCGACCGGGACGTCGAGGATCTTCTGCTCGCTCGCCAGGTCGATCCGGCCCTTGGTGAACTCGAAGCGGGAGAGCCGGATCAGGCCCTTGAAGCGCTCCCAGTCCGACGCGGTGCCCTGGTTGGGGGCGTCGCCCTCGTTCACGTCGGGCGTCTTCGGGTCGTCGACGGGGGTGTTCAGCGGGGGCGAGTAGTAGAGGTAGACCCAGTTGTTGCCCTTGCCGAAGTTCGGGTCGAGCGCGATGCTCTGCAGGCCCTCCTCGTCGTGCTGGTACACGTCGATGGTGCCGGCCTTCGTGTTGAGGCCGGTCGCCGGGTCGTGCATCCAGACCGTTCCGGCGCGGGTGGTGTGCAGAACCCGGCCGTCGGGCAGGACGGCGAGATCCATGGGCTCGCCGGGGGTGTCGTTGAGAGTCACCTTCTGGAAGGCGGATTCCGGGGGCGCCGGACTCTCCTGCGCCGCCGCGATCGACGGCGTGGTCAAGAGGCCCGTCATAACGGCGGCCGCTGCCGCCGCCATCAGCCTGGTCCTCGTGGAGGTACCGTTCACGTGATGCTTCTCCTTGGCCGGAGGGCGTCAGATGGGTGGCCGGGCCGCCACCCGTGCCGCGGCAACGGCAGGGAAGCGTGACGGTCCGGCCGCTCGATGAGGGGAAGACGCGCCCGCGCCGAAGCCGGCGAGGGCAGGGCCACGGAGGTCGCACTCGGAAGTGGTCGCCAGGGCGGCCGCACGCATCGTCCCTCTCGTGAGGACGCGTGCGCCGAACGCGTCGTGATCGAACACTGAGTCGAACACTGAATCGAACGCTGCCTGGCTCAGTCGGCGTGCCACCGCCGTCGAGCGCGAGACGCCCACATTGTTACGGCCGTGCAACAGCACGGTCAATACCGCGCTTTGACTTTGACGGCTGACCGCTCGGTCAGGTGCCGGCGCGAGACCGGGCCGGTGTTATGAGTACTGAAACACCTACTTTCGTTGACATTGGGCATAAGTTCGATCTAGCGTCGCAAAACATGTGATCGATACGACAGAAGTCGTACCGGAGGTTGATCGACTCACCACAGTAGGTAGTCAAGGCTTGGCGTGTCGCCCGGGGCGTACGCCCGGTCGCCCGCTTCCCGTCGCGCCGAGACGGCGAGCTGGCGAGTGCCACCCGGGCGGCGGAACCGGGCGACACGCCCACTCCTGCCGCCTCCGGGCGCGCCGTCAGCCTCCGCGCGGGAAGGGCACGTGGACCCGGCCCTCGGTGTGCATGAGCTCGAACATCCTCCGGAGCGACGCGGCGTCGTTGAGGTGCGGGAACGGGGCGCTCGGGGGAGCGGTGACCCCGAGGAAGGCGCACAGCGGTCCCCAGCCCTCGCGCACGTCGAAGACCAGGAGCCGCTCGGCGGGAATGGCGGCCAGCACCGCGGCGACGTGCCGGTGGTAGGCCGCGACGGCCCGCTCCTCGTCCGGCGTGTGCCCCGGCCGCCAGGTCTCGCCGAAGACCGACCCGCCGATCCGCTCGAAGAGCGGCCGGAGGCTCGTCATCGCGGCGACGACGGGACGGATGGCCTCGGGCGCCTCGTCCTCCCGCATCGGTTCGCGCGGGCCGAGCGAGCCCAGCAGCCGGAAGCTGGCGTACCAGCTGTGCGGGTCGCGGACCGTGAGGACGACCTTGGCCTCCGGATAGGCCTGTGCCAGCTCCCGCCAGAAGAAGCTGGCGGGCCAGTCCACACAGGACCGGAAGCCCTCGAAGACGCGTTCCCAGTCGGCCGCCGCGCCCGCACAGACCGGCAGCCACCGCTCGGCGAGCTCCGGGCGGAGCAGGACCTCGAAGGTGTGGTAGCAGGGCCCGAAGCCGAGCTGTTCCAGGGCCGCCTTCGTCGACGTCGTTCCGGTGCGCGGAAGTCCCGCGCCGATGACCTCCAGCATGTCCAGGCTCCCGTCGTCGCCCCCGCCTGCCGACGCGGTAGACCATGCCCGCCCGCCGGGCGTTCTCACGGCGCGCCCGCGCCCTCACCGCGGCATGACGCGGCCTCCGCGATCTGACAATATTTCAGCGTCTCCATGAAACTTTCCATAAATCGCCGGTCCTCTGACGGGCCGAAGTGCTCCTGACGTCCCCCTCTTCGCCGTCGCGAATCCCGTGATGATCTGTGGCTTGAGCCGCCAGAAAGTTTTAGGCACGCTTCGGAAACATTCATGCCGCCGGGTCCGATGGGCCGGTCGGCGCAACCGGAGGAAGGACAGCTCACGTGAGACGACGCATCGTGGCCTTACTGGCCGCCGTGCTGATGCCCGTGGTCGCGGCGACCACGTTGCTGGTCACCCAACCGGCCGCCGCGGCCTCGCTGACCAGGGTGACCAGCTTCGGCAACAACCCCAGCAACCTGAACATGTACATCTACGTGCCGGACCGGGTGGCCGCCCGGCCCGCGCTGCTGGTCGCCGTCCACTACTGCACGGGCACCGCGTCGGCGCTGTTCGGCGGCTACTTCCGCGACTACGTCACCGCGGCCGACCAGTACGGGTTCATCATCGTGTTCCCGGAGGCCACGCGCAGCGGGCAGTGCTTCGACGTGTACTCGCCCCAGGCGCTGAAGCGGGGCGGCGGCAGCGACCCGGTCGGCATCATGTCGATGGTCGACTACGCCAAGTCGCGCTACAACGTGGACCCCGGCCGCGTCTACGTCAGCGGCGTCTCCTCCGGCGCGATGATGACCAACGTGCTGGCGGCCGAGTACCCGGACGTCTTCAAGGCGGGCTCGGCCTTCATGGGCGTCCCGGCGGGCTGCTTCGCCACCACCGACGGCTCCACCTGGAACAGCCAGTGCTCCGGCGGGCAGAGCATCAAGACCGCCCAGCAGTGGGGTGACCTGGCCCGCTCGATGTACCCCGGCTACAGCGGCTCGTATCCGCGCATGCAGCTGTGGCACGGCACCACCGACACGACGCTGAATTACAACAACTTCGGCGAAGAGATCAAGCAGTGGACCAACCTCAACGGCGTCAGCCAGACGCCCGCGTCCACCGACAGCCCCTCGTCGGGGTGGACCCGCACCCGGTATGGCAACACCGGCACCCAGCCGCCGGTCGAGGGCGTCAGCGTCTCCGGTCAGGGGCACTCGCTGCCCCTCAACGGCATGATCGCCTACGCGATCAACTTCCTCGGCCTCAACAGCACCACGCCGACCTCTCCGTCGCCCACGCCGTCTCCCACACCGTCGCCCACGCCGCCGGACAGCCCGTCTCCGAGCCCCTCGTCCGGCCCGAGCGGCGGCCCGCCGGCCACCACCCTCGGCGAGGCCGCGGCCCGC
>NZ_BOOF01000077.1 GCF_016863095.1 Microbispora siamensis
TTCCTCACGATCGCAGTAAAAGTATGACTCTGCGAGCCGTGTCACCCGCAGGCTGTCCGGGACGTGGCATCGTGAGTACGAAACATCATCGCGATTCACGCGAGGCGGTCCGCCCGCACGGGAATGCCTGTGTGGATTTCCGCTGATCAGAGACTTCTGGTCGTTACGACGAGATGACGTTTACATGCCTGCCGTGAAAATTAAGTGTTCTTAAGGTCTTGACGGGCCTCGGTGCTCGCACCCGTAATTGGTAGCTGAGCACCCGGAGGACGCTTCTTCCGGGCCCCTGCGGCTGGACCACACGGCGGGTGTGTGGAGGTGTGTCGCATGCCTCCGCACCGTGGTCGGCCACGTCGGCTTCCATCACCTCACTCCACCCGATCCCTCGTGGTGGCACGTGAGGACCGCGCCACCATGGAGAAGCACGTGACCGATCGAATTGAGCATCCGTCCCCCCCTGTCGCGGTGTTGAGGCCGCTTCTGGTTGGTCTCGTCATCGCGGCGCTGACCGCCGCGATGACAGTCGTCGCATCGGCCACGGCAGCCCGTGCCGCCACCACGACCCTGTACGTTTCGCCTTCGGGCACCGGCAGCACCTGTTCGTCGGCTCAGCCGTGTTCGCTGTCGGGGGCGCAGACGGCGGTGCGGTCGTTGAACAGCTCCATGTCCGGCGACATCGTCGTGCAACTCGCCGACGGGGTGTACCGGCTCTCCGCGCCGCTACGGCTGACCGCCGCCGACTCGGGCAGCAACGGGTATCAGGTGGTGTGGCAGGCGGCCCCGTCGGCGCATCCCGTCATCAGCGGCGCCAGGGCGGTCACCGGCTGGACGCTCGCCAACCAGGCGAAGAACATCTGGCAGGCCAACGTCGGCGCCGGAATCGACACCCGGCAGCTGTATGTCAACGGCGCCCTCGCGACGCGTGCGCGTACCCAGGTGAACCGGTCGGACTTCACCGCCACCGGCTCCGGGCTGCGGTTCGGCAACAGCGCGCTGAGCTACCTGAACAACCTGGCCGGCCAGAACCGGGTCGAGCTGGAGAGCGTCGGTTCGTTCACCGACCGGTACGTGCGGGTGCAGAGCATCAGCGGCAACTTCATCACGATGCAGCAGCCCAGCTGGAACAACAACATTTTCGGGTACGACGTGTTCACCAGCCCGCACCGGGCCGGTCCGCTCTACATCGAGAACGCCTACGAGTTCCTCGACTCGCCGGGTGAGTGGTACATCGACCCCACGACCGGTGTGCTCTCCTACATCCCTCTCGCCGGGCAGAACATGAGCAGCACCAGCGTGGAGTTGCCGGTGTTGCAGTCCCTGGTGGACGTCGGCGGCACCTACGACGCGCCCGCGCACCACATCACCTTCAGCGGGATCACCTTCAGCGGCACCAGCTGGCTGGGGCCCAGCAGCAACCAGGGCTTCGCCGACCAGCAGACCGGCGCCTACATCGCGGGCAACTGGAACTGGCCCGGCGACCTGCCGAACTCCTGCCAGGAGGGCTGCCAGCAGTTCGAGGCCACAAGGCCGAACTGGTACCAGATGCCCGCGGCGGTGCAGGTGTCGGCGGCCAACCACATCACCTTCACCGACTCGCAGTTCGTCAACCTCGGCCAGACGGCCGTGGGCATCGGCAACGACGCCAACGCGCACGCCAGCGGTGTCGGCCTGGGCGCCAGCGACATCACGGTCACCCGGTCCGAGATCGCCCGCAGCTCGGCCGGCGGCATCGTGGTCGGCGGCGTGCGCGCCGACGCCCACCACCCCAGCGACCAGCGGATGGTCAACCGCAACATCACCATCACCGACAACCGCATCCACGACCTGGGGCTGGACTACCGGGGCATCGTCTCGGTCCTGACCACCTACGTCACCACCACCGACGTGTCCCACAACGAGGTCTACAACATGCCCTACACCGGCATGTCGATCGGCTACGGGTGGGGCGCCAACGAGCCCGGCGGCAGCACCCAGTACGCCAACCGGGGTCTGTACAACTACCAGCCGCGGTACACCACGCCCACCACCGCGTCGGGCAACAAGCTCGTCGGCAACTACGTGCACGACGTCATGCAGCAGATGACCGACGGCGGCTGCATCTACACGCTGTCGTGGAACCCGAACGCGCTGATCAGCGACAACTACTGCCTGCGGACCAACGGCTGGTTCGGGCTCTACTTCGACGAGGGCTCCAAGTACTACACCGTCAGGAACAACGTCTTCTCGAACACCGGCACCTGGGCCACCGCCAACTACTGGGGTGGCGAGAACATGGGCAACTTCACCGTCACCGGCAACTGGTCGACCAACGGCAGCACCAACATCACCAACGGCGACCGCGGCAACGTCGTCAACAACAACGTGACCGTCACCAACGGGCAGTGGCCGTCGGGCGCCCAGTCCGTGATGGCCTCCGCCGGGCCTCGGAACGGTACGTCGACGCCCTCGCCGTCGCCGTCGTCGCCGTCGGGGAGCACGAGCGCGCTCAAGGGTGTGGGGTCCGGGCGGTGCCTGGACGTCAGCGGGGTGTCGCAGGCCAACGGCGCTCAGGTGCAGATCTGGGACTGCAACGGCCAGAA
>NZ_BOOF01000078.1 GCF_016863095.1 Microbispora siamensis
TCCCCCTCCTCCAGGAGCAGGCAGTGCATTCACAGGAAGTCCCGGGGACGGCTCCACACCGAGCCCTCCACGCGTACCCGATGAGACCGCAACGCCCGCGCACCCGAATCCTCGCCGGGATCGCCGCCGTTCTCCTGCTCATCGCCGGCCTGGCGGCAGGGCCGTCCGCGGCATCCGCTGCGGGCAATCCCTACGAGCGCGGGCCCTCCCCCACCGCGGCGAGCATCGCCGCGGACCGCGGTCCTTTCGCCACCGCCCAGGTGACCGTCCCCAGGGGCAACGGATTCGGTGGCGGGGTCATCTACTACCCGACGGACACCAGCCAGGGCACGTTCGGCGCCATCGCGATCGCCCCCGGCTTCGGCACCGCCTGGAGCTACTACGCCTGGCAGGGCCCCAGACTCGCCTCGTTCGGCTTCGTCGTGATCGGGATCGAGACCAACACCCTCAACGACTACGCCGACGCCCGGGCCACCCAGTTGCTCGCCGCCTTGGACTACCTGGTCAACAGCAGTCCGGTGCGTGACCGGGTCGACCGCGGCCGGCTGGCGGTGGGCGGACACTCCATGGGCGGCGGAGGCGCACTCCTCGCGGCCACCCAGCGGCCCTCGCTCCTGACCGCGGTCGGGCAGGCGCCGTACGTGCCCAACGGCAATCTGTCGGGCATCAAGAGCCCCACCGTCATCTTCGCCGGCCAGGCCGACGGAACGGTGACCCCGCAGTACGCCCAGAACGCCTACAACACGATTCCCGCCGACGTCGAGCGCGCGTACGTCGAGATCGCCAACGAGGGCCACGGCTTCCCCGCCGGCGGCGGCGGGGGCAACTCCGGTGCCTTCGCCCGCACCATGATGGTCTGGCTGAAGCTGTTCATCGACAAGGACACCCGTTACGCGCCGTTCCTGTGCCCGACGCTGTCCAACGCCAGCGGCATCTCCAAGTACATGGCAAGCTGCCCGCTCGACCCGCCCGGAGGCGGCCCGACGGCCAGCCCGACGGCGACTCCCAGCTCGACTCCGACGGGTCCTCCGCCGGCCACGGGGGCGCTGCGGGGCGTGGCGTCGGGGCGGTGCCTGGACGTCAGCGGGGCGTCCCAGGCCAACGGCGCCCAGGCGCAGATCTGGGACTGCAACGGCCAGGCCAACCAGCAGTGGACCTCCACCACCGCCGGTGAACTGCGCGTCTACGGCAACAAGTGCCTCGACGTCAACGGCGCCGGCACGGCCGACGGCACCAGCGTGATCATCTGGGACTGCAACGGCCAGAACAACCAGAAGTGGCGCCTCAACACCGACGGCACCATCACCGCCGTCGGCGCGAACAAATGCCTGGACGTGTCCGGCGCCGGCACCGCCAACGGCACCAAGACGCAGATCTGGACCTGCCACGGCGGCACCAACCAGAAATGGACCCGCGTCTGACGGCGCCCTCGTCGTCCGACCCGATGAGGAAACCAGAGGCGGCACCCCTCTGGGCACGAAGCAGAACTCCGCAACAGCGCGGCGGCGCGCGCTCTGCCCTTACTGATCCTTGACTGTCAGGAAGGAAGCCGATGTCCCGACGTCCGTGGCTCACAACGCTGACCACGATGGCGCTGATCACTTCCGGAGCCTTGGCGCTCACCTCCGCTCCGGCGAACGCGCTGACCATCCCGGCGTCCGACTACCAGCAGGTGTCGCTCGCGTCGGGCGGCTCGGAGCTGGGTGAGGCGATGTCGTTGGCCGTGATGCCCAACCGGTCGGTCCTCCACACGGCCCGTGACGGCACGCTGCGCGTCACCGATGTCAACGGCAACACCAAGGTGGCCGGCAAGCTCAACGTCTACACCCACGATGAGGAGGGCCTTCAAGGTGTGGCGGTCGACCCGAACTTCGCGTCCAACCGCTACGTCTGGCTCTACTACTCGCCACGGCTCAGCACGCCGACCGGTGACGCGCCCAGCAACGGCACCCAGTCGCAGTTCGACCAGTGGAAGGGACACCTGAACCTGTCCCGCTTCACACTGAAGTCCGACGACACGCTCGACATGAGCAGTGAGAAGGTCGTGCTGGAGGTGCCGAACGACCGGGGGATGTGCTGCCATGTGGGCGGCGACATCGACTTCGACGCCGCCGGCAACCTGTATCTGACCACCGGCGACGACAGCAACCCGTTCGAGTCGGCCGGGTATTCGCCGCTGGACGAGCGCACCGACCGCAACCCGCAGTACGACGCCCAGCGCACGGCGGCCAACACCAACGACCTGCGCGGCAAGCTGCTGCGGATCAAGCCGCAGCCGGACGGCACCTACACGATCCCCAGCGGGAACCTTTTCCCCCCGGGTACGGCGAAGACGCGGCCGGAGATCTACGCGATGGGCCTGCGCAACCCGTTCCGGATGAGCGTGGACAAGGCCACCGGCGTCGTCTATCTGGGCGACTACGGGCCGGACGCGGGGTCGACCAACTCCAACCGGGGGCCGAGCGGGCAGGTGGAGTTCAACCGGATCACCAGTCCGGGCAACTACGGCTGGCCGTACTGCACCGGCACGAACACCACCAGCGAGACCTACAACGAGTGGAACTTCGCCTCCAACAGCACAGGACCGAAGTACAACTGCGCGGGAGGGCCGACCAACAACTCCTTCCGCAACACCGGGCTGACCACGTTGCCGGCGGCCAAGCCGGCCTGGATCAGGTACGGAGGGGACGCCGGTTCGCCGCCGGAGTTCGGCTCCGGGTCGGAGTCGCCGATGGGCGGTCCGGTCTACCGCTACGACCCGAACCTGAACTCCGCCGTCAAGTTCCCGCAGGCGCTCGACGGGCGGTTCTTCGCGGGTGAGTACGGCCGCCGCTGGATCAAGGCGATCGAGGTCAAGTCGGACGGCGCCTACGGGGAGATCTCCGCCTTCCCCTGGAGCGGCACCCAGGTGATGGACATGGCCTTCGGTCCCGACGGCGCCCTCTACGTGCTCGACTACGGCACCGGAAGCAACAATCAGGCGTTGTATCGGATCGAGTACATCGGCAAGGCCAACCGCAACCCGATCGCCAAGGCCTCCGCCGACAAGACCTCGGGACCGTCTCCGCTGACCGTGAGCTTCTCCTCAGCGGGCAGTTCCGACCCCGAGGGCGGTGCGCTGACGTACTCGTGGAACTTCGGCGACGGCACCACCTCCACGGCGGCCAACCCGAGCAAGACCTACACCACGGACGGCACCTACACCGCCACCCTTACCGTCCGTGACCCGCAGGGGCTGACCGGCACGGCGAGTGTGACCGTGAACGTGGGCAACACCGCGCCGTCGGTCACGCTCACCTCGCCGGTGGAGGGGCAGTTGTTCTCCTTCGGCGACACGGTGCCCTTCCAGGTCGCCGTGTCCGACCCCGAGGACGGGACGATCGACTGCTCGACGGTGACCGTCACCTACTTCCTCGGGCACGACAGCCACGCCCATCAGATCACCTCCAAGTCCGGGTGTTCCGGGTCGATCGCGGTGCCGGTCGACGGTGAGCACGACTCGGCGGCCAACATCTACGGGGTGCTGCAGGCGTCCTACACCGACAAGGGCGGCCTCACCACCACCGTCGTCCGGACGCTGCAGCCGCGGCATCGCCAGGCCGAGCACTTCGGCGCCCAGCAGGGCGTGCAGACGGCCGACCACACCACCGCCGAGGGCGGCAAGACGGTCGGCTTCACCGACGACGGCGACTGGATCTCCTTCCAGCCCTACAACCTGAGCAACGCGACGAAGATCACCGCACGGGTGTCGTCCGGTGGCGTGGGCGGCCGGCTGGAGGTGCGGGCGGGCTCCGCGACCGGCACGCTGCTGGGTACGGTGAACGTGGCGGCCACCGGCGGCTGGGAGACCTTCACCGACGTGTCGGCGAACCTCAGCGGCGCGCCGGCGGGGACCACCACCCTGTATCTGGTGTTCCGCGGAGCGACAGGACAGGGCTACCTGTTCGATCTGGACGCCTTCACCTTCGACACCGGCACGTCGTCCTCCCCGTCGCCCTCTCCGTCGCCCTCGGCGAGCACGAGTGCGCTGAAGGGTGTGGCGTCGGGGCGGTGCCTGGACGTCAACGGCGCCTCGCAGGCCAACGGCGCGCAGGCGCAGATCTGGGACTGCAACGGCCAGGCCAACCAGCAGTGGACCTCCACCAGCGCCGGTGAACTGCGCGTCTACGGCAACAAGTGCCTCGACGTCAACGGCGGGAGCACGGCCGACGGCGCCAGCGTGATCATCTGGGACTGCAACGGCCAGAACAACCAGAAGTGGCGCCTCAACACCGACGGCACCATCACCGCCGTCGGCGCGAACAAATGCCTGGACGTCAACGGCGGCGGCACCGCCAACGGCACCAAGGTGCTGATCTGGACGTGCAACGGCCAGAACAACCAGAAGTGGACCCGCGTCTGACGCCATCCCAGAGGCCACTCCCCACCATCCGATCCACCAATTGATGCGACGCCCGGCACGGCCCCGCCCTCGACCAGAGAAGGGGGCCGCGCCGAGCGCCGCGACGGAAGGACACCCATGCTGCGACATCTGACCCCCGCCGCGCTCGGGCGCGTCGCGGGGAGCGACCGGAAGACATCCGTGCTGCGACGCCTGTCGGTGACCGCGGTGGCGCTCACCGCCGCCGCCGCGACGGTGATCCCCGCCATCCCCGCCCACGCCGCCGCCTTCAAGGTGCTGGTGTTCTCCAAGACGGCCGCGTTCCGGCACGACTCCATCCCCGCCGGCATCCAAGCCATCCGCGAACTGGGCGCGGCCAACGACTTCGCGGTGGACGCCACGGAGGACGCGAACGCGTTCACCTCGGGCAACCTCGCGCAGTACAAGGCCGTGGTGTTCCTCAGCACCACCGGCGACGTGCTGAACGCCTCCCAGCAGACCGCCTTCCAGTCGTACATCGACGGCGGAGGCGGCTACGTGGGGGTGCATTCGGCCGCCGACACCGAATACGACTGGCCCTACTACGGGCAGCTGATGGGGGCCTGGTTCAACAACCACCCGGCCATCCAGCAGGCGACCGTACGGAACGAGGACCGGGCGCACGCGGCCACGGCCCATCTCGGCCAGACCTGGACGCGCACCGACGAGTGGTACAACTACCGCACCAACCCGCGCGCCAACGTGCACGTGCTGCAGAGCCTGAACGAGAGCAGCTACAGCGGCGGGAACATGGGCGACCACCCGATCACCTGGTGCCACCCGCAGGCGTCCGGCCGCGCGTTCTACACCGGTCTCGGGCACACCCAGGAGTCGTACGCCGATTCCAACTTCCGCACCCTGCTGCTCGGCGGCATCCGCTACGCGGCCAAGGCCACGAACGCCGACTGCCGTCCCGAGACCGGCTACACGACCCTGTACAACGGATCGACCACCGGCTGGACGCAGGCCGGGCCGGGCTCGTTCGCCAACAGCGACGCCACGCTGACCTCCCAGGGCGGCATGGGCATGCTGTGGTACAACGCCAAGGAGTTCGGCTCCTACTCCCTCAAGCTCGACTGGAAGATGACCGGTGACTCCAACTCCGGCGTGGTCGTCGGATTCCCGGCCACCAGCGACCCCCAGACGGCCCTCGACACCGGGTACGAGGTCCAGATCGACGCCACCGACACCGCGGACAAGACGACCGGAGCGATCTACGGCTTCCAGTCGGCCGACCTCGCCGCACGTGACGCGGCGCTGAACCCGCCGGGTCAGTGGAACACCTACGAACTGCTCGTGCAGGGAGAGCGGCTGCAGGTGTTCCTCAACGGCACCAAGATCAATGATTTCACGAACACGGACCCGGCCCGATCCCTGCAACAGGGGTACATCGGCATCCAGAACCACGGGTCCGGCGATGTGGTGTCCTTCCGGAACATCCGGGTCAAGGAACTGAGCGGCCCATCGACCTCCCCGTCCCCCTCGCCGTCGCCGTCGCCGTCCCCTTCCGCGTCGCCGTCGCCGCCTGCGGGTGGTACGACCGCGCTGCGGGGTGTGGCGTCGGGCCGATGCCTGGACGTCAACGGCGCGTCCCAGACCAACGGTGCGACGGTGCTGATCTGGGACTGCAACGGCCAGAACAACCAGAAGTGGACCTCCACCAGTGCGAGTGAGCTGCGGGTCTACGGCAGCAAGTGCCTGGACGTCAACGGCGCCGGCACCGCCGACGGCACGAGCGTGATCATCTGGGACTGCAACGGGCAGAACAACCAGAAGTGGCGCTTCAACGCGGACGGCAGCATCACCGCTGTGGGCGCGAACAAGTGCCTCAGCGTCAGCGGCACCGCCAACGGCACGAAGGCGCAGATCTATGCCTGTAACGGTCAGAACAACCAGAAGTGGACCCGCGCCTGAGGCCATCAGTCCCACCCGGGAGCGGCGGGGGACTCCGGGTCCCACCCCGCCTCACCGCACCCGGCATCACGTCCGGCGCGGCCCTGATCGGGGGCCGCGCCGGCTTTTCTTAGTTCGGATGGCGTGCCGATTCGGCGGTTTTTCGCCAAATGGCTACGAGAGTCCCTTTCCCCATGTCAGGGTATTCGGCTCTCTGCCCGGAGAGAGGGCCCACATGTATGACAAGAAGCCGGTACTGCCCCGACATGGGCGTGAAAGTTTCATACTCATTTTGCTCCGAACCCCTTGGATGCAAGACCTCCACTCCTCGTGGACTTGAGGGTATTGGGACGCTACAGCACGGTCATTTTCCTGTTAGAGGGCGACTTCCGCAGGAAGACGGCGAAACTATGTCTGGGTGTGAGAGAAGAAGTCTCCTCAGCAAGTAAATAAGCATGCTTGACATCAGAAGTTTTGTAGACCTATTTTCTTCCCGAATCGCTTCGACCGCTCCCCCGGACCAGGTTGAACCTCCGCCCGAGTCACCCCGTCCACCGGAGCGGAACGCGCGTCGGCCGGCCGCCGGGCCCTCCTCCCCGGCGACCGGCCCGGTGAGCCGCACGCCGGGCCCGGCACGACTTCCACCCCCCTTAGGAGATCCCCGTGCATGAGTCATCACCCCGTACGGCGCGGAGACTCGTCCCTGCCGGCCCGGCGGCACGTCTCGACAGGCGGGTCGCGTGCTGAGGATGACCGGCATCGGCAAGAGCTTCCTGGGCGTCCGGGTCCTCGACGGGGTCGACCTGGAGGCGTCCGCGGGCGAGGTCCACGCGGTGGTGGGAGAGAACGGCGCCGGCAAGTCGACGCTCATGAAGATCCTCGCCGGGGTGCACACTCCGGACGAGGGGACGATCGAGATCGACGGCCGCAGCGTGGCGTTCGGGCACCCGATCGAGGCGCAGCGGGCCGGGGTGGCCATCATCTACCAGGAGCTCACCCTGCTGCCGGAGCGGACGGTGGCCGAGAACGTCTTCCTCGGCCGGGAACCCGTCCGGCGGGGTCTGGTCGACCGGGCGGCGATGGAGTCGGCGACCGGTGAGCTGCTGAGCTCGCTCGGCGAGGAGTCGTTCGGGCCTCGCGATCTCGTCCGGCGGCTCTCGGTGGCGCAGCAGCAGGTCGTCGAGATCGCCAAGGCGTTGTCGCTGAACGCCCGGATCGTGGTGATGGACGAGCCGACCGCCGCGCTGGCCGACCACGAGGTGGAGCTGCTCTACACCCTGGTGCGGCGGCTCACCGGGCGCGGCATCGCGGTTCTGTACATCTCCCACCGGCTCCCCGAGATCTTCGAGCTCGCCGACCGGATCACCGTGCTCAAGGACGGTGCCCGGGTCACCACCGCGGAGGCCTCGAGCCTGGACACCGCGACTCTGGTCCGCCTGATGGTCGGCCGGGAGCTGGACTCCTACTACCCGCCCCGGGCGGCGGAGCCGCCCGGAGAGGTGATGCTGAGCGTGCGCGGCGGGGGCAACGCCCGCCTGCACGGCATCGACCTCGACCTGCGCGCTGGGGAGATCGTCGGGGTGGCCGGGCTGCAGGGCTCGGGCCGCACCGAGCTGGCCAAGGCGCTGTTCGGCGCGGAGCCCTTCACCAGCGGCGAGATGACGCCCTGCCGGCCCCGCTCGGTCCGCGAGGGCATCGCGGCGGGCATCGGACTGGTCACCGAGGACCGCAAGGCCGAAGGGCTCCTGCTGAACCAGCACGTGCGTGACAACGCCCTGCTCGTCGCCCGGGCCGCCGGGACGCGCCGGCCCGGGATCGAGCGGCTGCTCGAGCGCGTGCGGCTCACGCCGCCCCGGCCGACCCAGGAGGTCCGGCTGCTGTCCGGAGGCAACCAGCAGAAGGTCGTGCTGGCCAAGTGGATGACGGTCGCGCCGCGCGTCCTGCTGTTCGACGAACCCACCCGCGGCGTCGACGTCGGCGCCAAGGCCGTCATTCACGAGCTGATGCGCGAACTCGCCCGTGACGGCACGGCCATCCTGATGATCTCCTCCGAGCTCCCCGAGCTCATCGGCATGAGTGATCGCATCCTCGTGCTGCGGGACGGGCGCATAGCGGGAGAGCTGCCCGCCGGCGCCACCGAGGAGGCCGTGATGCACCTGGCGGCCGCATCGTGACCCAGCAACTGAAGCTCCGGCGCGGCGGGGCCGAGGGCTCGTTCCTGCGGCGGCTGTCGGCCGACCGGCCCGCGCGTGCCGTCTATGTGGCGCTGGCCCTGCTCATCGTGCTGGGCTGGCTGCTGTTCGCCCTGGACGGCGGGCGGTTCCTCAGCCAGGAGAACATCGTCGGGATCCAGCAGCGATCGGCGGCGCTGGGCATCGTCGCGGTCGGTCAGACCCTGGTGATCCTGGCCGGGAGCCTGGACCTGTCGGTGGCCTACCTGATCAGCCTGACCTCGCTGGTCGCGGCCGAGATCATGGCGGGCGCCGACGGAGGCGTACCGGCCGCGGTGGCCGCGGTGCTGGCGGTGAGCGCGACGGTCGGCCTGGTGAACGGCCTGATCGTCACCAGGCTCCGGGTGCACGCCTTCATCGCCACGCTCGGGGTCGCGCTGATCATCAGAGGCGCGCTGGACGAGCGGTACGACGGGCCGGCGGGCAGTGTGCCCGAGTCCTTCCAGCATCTCGGGTACGACCGCATCGGGCCGATCCCGGTGTCGGCGCTGCTGTGGGCAGCGGTGGCGGCGTCCGCGTGGCTCCTGCTCAGCCGGACGCGGCTGGGCTACCGGATCTACGCGGTGGGCGGGGACGCCGAGGTCGCGCGACTGTCGGGAGTGCGCACCGAGCGGGTCGTGATCGCCGCCCACGTGCTCTGCTCGGTCTGCGCCGGGATCGCCGGGTTGCTGCTGGCCTCCCGGCTCGGCGCCGGCGCGCCGACGGTCGGGACCGACGGCGGGTACGACCTGGAGTCGATCGCGGCGGTCGTGCTCGGCGGGACCGCCCTGGCCGGAGGCCGCGGCGGGGTCGCCGGGACCGTCGGCGGAGTTCTGCTCCTGGCCGTCCTCGACAGCATCTTCAACCAGCTGGAGGTCAACTCCTTCGCCAAGGACGTCGTGCGGGGCGTGGTCCTGGTGGCCGCCCTGGCGATCTACGCCCGCAGGAGGCGGACCACATGAGACGCGCGCTACCGATCTTCGTGGTGCTGGCCGGGCTGCTGGTCGCGATCGCGATAGCCAACCCGTACTTCCTGGAGCCGCCCGCCTTCCTCGCCTTCGTCAAACGGGCCGCGCCGCTGGTGATCCTCGCGGCCGGGCAGTACTTCGTCATCGTGTCCGGCGAGTTCGACCTGTCGGTCGGCTCCCTCATCACCGCCGAGGTGGTGATCGCCGCCCGGCTCATCGACGGCTCCGCGGCGGCGACCTGGCCCGTGCTGGCCCTGCTGATCGTTCTCGGACTGCTCACCGGGCTCGTCAACGGAACCGTCACCACCCTGCTCCGGGTCCCGTCGTTCATCACGACGCTCGGCATGCTGCTGATCCTCTCGGGAGCGATCTTCCTCTGGACGGGCGGCGCACCCCGGGGCGCCCTGTCCCCGCAGTTCCGCGAGCTGGGCCGGGGGAGCCTGGGCCCGGTGCCCTGGTCGGTCCTCATCCTCGCCGCGGTGGCGGCCGCCGCGATCTGCGCGATGCGTGCCGGCTTCGGCCACACGCTGATCGCGGCCGGCGACAACGACCGGGCCGCCGCTCTGTCCGGCGTCCGGGTCGCCCGGGTGCGGACGGTGGCGTTCATGATCTCCGGGCTGTCCGCGGCGGTCGCCGCGATTCTGCTCGGTGGCTTCGCCGGGGTGTCCGCGCAGGTCGGCCAGGGCCTGGAGTTCCAGGCAATCACGGCTGTCGTGCTCGGCGGCGTGGCCCTCGGGGGCGGCCGCGGCTCTGTGGTCGCCGCAATGGCGGGCGCCTTCACCCTGGAGGCGCTGTTCACCCTGCTCAACCTGTACGGCATTTCGGGGGCGGTGGAGCCGGCCGTACAGGGTGTGATCATCATCGCCGCGGTGGCGCTGGGAGCGGTGAGCCTCCCACGCAGAAGAGCCGCGGCCGCCTCGTGATGGAAGGACAACCATGCGTTCATATTCGCGGCGGCTCCTCGCCTCCGCCGCGCTGGCCGTGCTGACGCTGTCGGCGGCCGCGTGCACCAGCGACAAGCCCGGGCCCTCCGCCTCCGCCGCGCCGGCCGGGTCCACCGGGTCGGAGGACAAGGGCACCGGGGCGCAGTCGAAGTTCTTCGTGCAGGCCGACTACGACGCCCAGATGGCGATGCGCCGGGCGCAGCCGACCGGCTCGCCGGACAAGCCGTGGGAACAGAGCATCGATCCGCAGTTCGTCGACACCGCCAAGTACAAGAAGGCGGGGCCGTACCACCTGTGCTTCTCCAACGCCGCCGTCAACAATCCCTGGCGGCAGGTCGGCTGGAAGACCATGCAGGCGGAGGTCGCCCTGCACAAGGAGATCACGAAGTTCACCGCCCTGGACGCCGAGGGCAAGGACGACAAGCAGATCTCCGACATCGCGGAACTGACGGGGAAGGGCTGCGACGCGCTGATCGTCTCCCCCAACACCACGGCCACGCTGACGCCCGCGGTGTCCGGGGCCTGCCCGAAGGTGCCGGTCATCGTGTTCGACCGGGGCGTCCAGACCGACTGCCCGGTCACCTTCATCAAGCCGATCGGCGGCTACGCCTTCGGCGCCGCGGCGGCCGAGTTCCTCATCGACAAGGTGCCGCCCGGCGGGAAGATCCTGGCGCTGCGCATCCTGCCCGGTGTGGACGTGCTGGAGACCCGGTGGTCGGCGGCGAAGGTCGCGTTCGACAAGAGCGACCTCAAGGTCGTCGGCGTTGAGTTCACCGACGGTGACGCCGCGAAGACCAAGAGCGTCGTCAGCGACTACATCCAGCGCTACGGCAAGATCGACGGAGTCTGGATGGACGCGGGTGCCACGGCCGTCGCGGCCGTGGAGGCCTTCGAGGACGCGGGCCAGCCCGTGCCGCCGATCAACGGCGAGGACCAGCAGGACTTCCTGAAGAAGTGGAGCGACGCGAAGCTGACCGCCGTCGCTCCGACCTATCCGACCTACCAGTGGCGCACCCCCGTCATCGCGGCGCTCAAGATCCTCAAGGGTGAGCAGGTGCCGAAGGTCTGGAACCTTCCGCAACCGACGATCACCCAGGAGAACCTCGCCACCTACCTCAAGCCCGGCATGCCGCCGCTGCACTACGCCCTGTGCGGCTGCGAAAACCTGCCCGGCTACCCGCAGAAGTGGGGCGGCACGTCGTGATCGGAGTCAACACGTGGGTCTGGGTCTCGCCTCTCACCGACGAGTCCCTGGCCGTCCTCGCGCCGCGGATCGCGGGATGGGGATTCGACGTGGTCGAGCTGCCGGTCGAGCAGCCCGGCGACTGGGACCCCGGAAGAGCGGCGGCCCTCCTGGACGGGCTCGGCCTCGGCGCGTCGGTCGTGCTCACGATGCCACCGGGACGCGAGCTCGTCGGCGCCCCGGGGCAGAGCGTCCAGGAGACCCAGGACTACCTGCGGCACTGCGTGGACGTGGCGGTGACCGTGGGTGCGCCGGCGGTCAGCGGACCCGCCTACGCGTCGGTCGGCCGGGCCTGGCGGATGAGCCCGGACGAGCGGCACGCTCTCTACGCAGAGCTGAGGGAGAACCTGAAACCGGTCGTCGCCTACGCGGCCGAACGCGGGGTCCGGATCGGCGTCGAACCGCTCAACCGATACGAGACCAGCGTTGTCAACACCGTCGAGCAGGCGCTCGAAGCCCTCCCGGAGGAATGCGGGCTCGCTCTCGACACCTACCACATGAACATCGAGGAGAAGGATCCTCTCCGGGCCGTCCGGCTGGCGGGCGCCAGGATCGCGCACCTCCAGGTATGCGGAACCGACCGTGGCGCCCCCGGCAGCGACCACTTCGACTGGACGGGCTTCGCCGCGGCCGTCCGCGACGTGAACTACGGCGGCCCGCTCGTGATCGAGTCCTTCACCGCCGACAACAAGACCATCGCCACTGCCGCATCAGTCTGGCGTCCCCTCGCCCCCAGCCAGGACGCCCTCGCCACCGAAGGCCTCGCCTTCCTCCGCACCCTCGACCTGACCACCCGACCCTCCCCCTGAGCCGAGAGGGCTCACGCCTTCGCGCTCTTCGGCTCCGACCGTTACCCGGTAAACCCCCCCAGGAGAATTCTCATGCGAAGATCACGCCTGCTCCCCGCCCTGGCCGCGGCCTTGTTAGGGCTCTTGCTGTCCGCGGTGCCGCTGGTCGCGCACGCGGCCGCTCCGCAGTTCAAGGTGCTGCTGTTCAGCAAGACCGCGAGCGGCGCCTACCGGCACGATTCCATCCCCGCCGGTATCGCGATGTTCCAGCAGCTGGCGGCCGACAACAACTTCCAGCTCGATCGGAGCGAGGACTCCTCCGTCTTCACCACGTCGAACCTCAACAACTACGACGCGGTGATCATGCTCCAGACGTCGGGCATGGTGTGGGACACCGACGCGCAGCGTCAGGCCATGCAGGCCTACGTGCGCAGCGGCCGCGGCGTCGTGGCGATCCACAACGCCGTCGACATGAACATCGAGTCGCAGTTCCCCTGGTGGGACCAGACCGTGCTGGCCGGCGCGCACATGACGCAGCACTCGTCGATCGTGCAGGGCACCGCCAAGGTCGCCGACAAGGTCCACCCCTCGACCAAGGGCCTGCCGGACCGGTGGACCCGTACCGAGGAGTGGTACAACTTCGACAAGAACATGCGCGGCTCGGTGCACGTGCTGGTGACCGCGGACGAGACGACCTACGACGCGGGCGCGAACAAGATGGGCGCCGACCACCCGATCTCCTGGTGCCACAACCCGGAGGGCGGCCGGGTGTGGGCCACCGCGATGGGCCACAACGCGTCCTCCTACTCCGAACCGCTGTTCAAGCAGCACCTGCTGGGCGCGGTGAAGTGGGCGGCGGGCGCGGAGCCGGGCGACTGCGGCGGCACGATCTCGGCCCGCTTCCAGAAGGTGACCCTCGACGGCGCGCCGGACCAGCCGATGGAGCTGGACGTGGCCGCCGACGGCAGGGTCTTCTACATCTCGCGCTCCGGCAAGGTCAACCTGATCCCCGCGGGCGGCGGCAGCACGCGCGTCATCGGCACCCTGTCCGTGTACGACGGCGGCGAGGACGGCGGCATCGGGATCGCGCTCGACCCGAACTTCGCCAACAACGGCTGGATCTACATCAACTACTCGCCGTTGAACGGCGGCGAGGTGAACAGGGTCTCCCGGTTCACCTTCAACGGCACCAGCCTCGACCTGAGCAGCGAGAAGAAGATCATCGAGGTTCCGGCGTTCCGCAACGTCGACGAGCCGGGCCACACCGGCGGCTACATCGCGTTCGGCCCGGGCGGCAACCTCTACATCGCCCCGGGCGACGACACGAACCCCAACGCCTCCAGCGGCTACGCCCCGATCGATGAGCGGCCGGGCCGGGAGCACTACGACGCCCAGCGGTCCGCGGCCAACACCAACGACCTGCGCGGCAAGATCCTGCGCATCCACCCCGAGCCCGACGGCACCTACACGATCCCGTCCGGCAACCTGTTCGCGCCGGGCACGGCCAAGACGCGGCCCGAGATCTACGCCATGGGCTTCCGCAACGCGTTCCGCTTCTCGGTCGACAAGGTCACCGGCTGGATCTCCGTGGGCGACTACGGGCCGGACGCGGGCAGCGCCAACCCCAACCGCGGCCCCGAGGGCACGGTCGAGTGGAACCTGATCAAGCAGCCCGGGTTCTACGGCTGGCCGTACTGCACCGGCAACAACACGCCGTTCAACGACTTCAACTTCGCCACCAACACCTCGGGGGCGAAGTTCAACTGCTCGGCGCCGGTCAACGACTCGCCCAACAACACCGGCCTGACCAACCTGCCGGCGGCCAAGCCCGCGACCGTGTGGTACAACTACCACGCCTCGGCCGAGTTCCCCGAAATCAACTGCTGCGGCGGCGCGGCCCCGATGGGTGGCCCGTTCTACCGCTACGACGCGGCCAGCGCCTCTGACCGCAAGTTCCCGGAGTACTTCGACGGCGCGACGTTCTTGTACGAATGGAGCCGCAACTTCGTCAAGGAGATGCGCCTCGACTCCTCGGGCAACCTCCTGAAGATCAACCCGTTCGTGGCGAACATCGCCCCGCACGCGCCGATCGACATGAAGTTCGGCCCTGACGGCGCCCTGTACATGGCCGACTGGGGCAACGGCTTCGGCCACGAGAACACCGATGACAGCATCTACCGGATCGACTACGTGGTCGGGAACCGCGCTCCCGTCGCCAAGGCGAGCGCCGACCCCGACTCGGGCAACGCGCCGCTGACGGTGGCGTTCTCCTCGGCCGGCTCGTCCGACCCCGACGGCGACGCGATCACCTACAGCTGGGACTTCGGCGACGGCGGGACCTCCACCAGCGCCAACCCGTCCCACACCTACAACGCCAACGGCACCTACAACGCCAGGCTGACCGTACGGGATGCGAGCGGGAAGACGGGCAGTGTCACGCTGCCCATCGTCGTCGGCAACACCCGTCCCAAGGTCGTCTTCTCGGCTCCGCCGGACGGCGGGTTCATCGACTTCGGCGACCGGGTGTCCTACACGGTGAACGTCACCGACCCCGAGGACGGCACCGTCGACTGCACCAAGGTCAATGTGTTCACCGCGCTCGGCCACGACCAGCACGCGCACGACACCGGCCAGTACACCGGTTGCTCCGGGACGGTCGCGACCACGGCCTCCGGCCATGACGAGGCCTCCAACGTCTACTACGTCCTGGGCGCGGACTACACCGACAAGGGCGGTCTGAAGGGCAGCGCCGGCATCACCCTGCAGCCCAAGCACAAGCAGGCCGAGCACTTCACCGGCTCGTCCGGCATCCGGGTCGTCGACGAGCCCGGGGCCGAGGGCGGCAGGCGCGTCGGCGACATCTCCAACAACGACTGGATCTCCTTCACGCCGATCAACCTGTCCGGAATCGACTCGGTGTCCTTCCGTGTCTCGGCGCCGTCCAGCACCGGGGCGTCCATCGAACTGCACGCCGACTCGCCGACCGGGACGCTCATCGCCTCCAGCGCCGTTCCGGCGACCGGGGGATGGAACACCTACGTGTCCCTTCCGGCGGTGCGGGTCACCGACCCCGGTGGCACCCGCAATCTCTACGTCGTGTTCAAGGCGCCCTCGGCGAACGCGTTCGACGTCGACTCGTTCACCTTCGTCGGCAAGGGGGTCGGACAGGCAGGCGGGTCCCCCTCGCCCTCCCCCTCGCCGTCCACATCCCCGTCCCCGTCCCCGTCGCCGTCCCCGTCGTCGCCGTCGGGCAGCACCAGCGCACTCAAGGGTGTGGGCTCCGGGCGGTGCCTGGACGTCAACGGCGCCTCGCAGGCCAACGGCGCGCAGGCGCAGATCTGGGACTGCAACGGCCAGGCCAACCAGCAGTGGACCTCCACCAGCGCCGGTGAACTGCGCGTCTACGGCAACAAGTGCCTCGACGTCAACGGCGGGAGCACGGCCGACGGCGCCAGCGTGATCATCTGGGACTGCAACGGCCAGAACAACCAGAAGTGGCGCCTCAACACCGACGGCACCATCACCGCCGTCGGCGCGAACAAATGCCTGGACGTCAACGGCGGCGGCACCGCCAACGGCACCAAGGTGCTGATCTGGACGTGCAACGGCCAGAACAACCAGAAGTGGACCCGCGTCTGACACCGATCTGACGCCCGAAATCCGGAGCCGGTCCGCCCTCGGCGGGCCGGCTCTCCCCTTGTCAGCGACACGCAAATTCATCATATGAATTACATATGAGCAGAGGAGTTATACTCTCACCTGTGATGATCCTCCTGGAGGCCCAGTGACTGCCGCGTTCTCTCAACCCGGCCTGACCGCGAGCGCCTCCCGCGGCCCACTGGAGCCGCCCGCACACCGACGGCCCCGCCGCCTGGGCGACACCGTGGTCACGTATCTCGTCGACCGTATCGTGTCGGGGGCCTACCCCGTGGACAGCGTGCTCCCGACAGAGCCCGAGTTGTGCCAGGAGTTCGGCGTCTCCCGTACGGTGGTGCGCGAGTCGATCAAGCTTCTGGAGGCGAAGGGCCTGGTCAAGGCCACTCCGGGCCGGGGGACCCGGGTCCTGGAGCCCATCGGCTGGAACCTGCTGGACCCCCTCGTCCTCGAGGCGCAGATCCGGCACGACAGCGACCTGTCCATCCTCGACGACCTCGTCAACGTCCGGGTGGCGCTCGAATGCGACATGGCGGCGCAGTGCGCGCGCGTGATCACACCGGCTCAGGCCGAGGCGCTGAAAAGGCAGGCGAACGTCCTCGCGGAGACCCTGCACGACCCGGAGCGCTACGGCAGGGAGGACGTCGCCTTCCACGAAATGATCATGCTTGCCTCCGGCAATCGCCTCGGTCATGCGATCATTCATGGCATCCATGCCAAGGCACGGCTGTCGAGTCAGTACAACGGCGACCCGAACAGGGAGGAACTCCTCCAGTCGCTCGCCGAGCACCGGCAGATCGAGTCCATGATCCTTCAGGGCGACTCCCAGGGCGCCGCGGCCGCGATGCGCGTCCACATAGTGGGCTCATGGGCCAGGCGCCGCCCCCGCGTACACGGAGCGATGGGCCAGGAAGCCGGCTCCTGAGAGGGCCCCCGCCGCGGCCGGCGCCACCGTGGCGGGGGGAACCTCACCCGCCACCCGCGGGTGCTTGCAGGGGCCAGTGCATCAGGGTTCGCGCGTCGGCACGGCCTCGGCCGGGATCAGTCCTTCGGCGATCAGGTCGTGCCAGAGCCCCTCGGGGATGTCGGTCTCGAACCGCCGGAGGTTCTCGTCCACCTCTCGCGGTGAGCGCATGCCGACGGCGATCGCGGAGACCGCGGGGTGCAGCAGCGGAAAGGCCAGCGCGGCGGCGGGCAGTTCGACACCGTGATCTGCGCAGACAGACGCGATGCGCTCCGCGCGCCCGAGCGCGTCGGCGCCGGGGGCACGGTACTCGTACGTCGAGCCGGGTGCGGGCCGGGCGGTGGAGAGCAGGCCGGTGGCGAAGACACCGACGGCGACCACGGCGACACCGAAGCGACGGGCCGGTGTGAGCACCGAGTCGAGTGCGCTGTGGTCGAGCAGCGAATAGCGGTTGGCCAGCATGATCACATCGACGAGCCCCTCCTCGATGATCGCGGCGAGCCCGGCGGTGGAGTTGGTCCCGACGCCGATGGCCTTCACGACGCCGGCGGCCTTCAGCCGCGCCAGCGACGCGAGCCCCTCCCGCGCCGCGCTCTTCCACGCCTGGTCGGGATCGTGCAGGTACAGGATGTCGACCGACTCGAGTCCGAGACGCGTCAGGCTCTCCCGGAGCGAGCGTTCGACACCCGTCGCCGAGAAGTCCCACCGCCGCGTGAGGTCGCCGGGAACGGCGAACCCGTCGTCATCCCATTCCCGAGGCCGGGGATTGGGCACGATCAGGCGACCGACCTTGGTGGAAAGCACGAACTCGTCGCGAGGGCGGCGGCGCAATTCGGCTCCGATGCGGCGTTCGGAGAGCCCGAGACCATAGTGCGGCGCCGTGTCGAAGTAGCGGATACCGCGATCCCACGCCCGGCGGACGGTCCGGGCGGCCTCGTCGTCGCTCACAGACCGGGCGAAGTTGCCGAGCGGTGATCCGCCGAGCCCGATGACGCCGCGCCCCGACCGGCCTCGGTTCAGCAGATCCGCGATCGAGGCCGTCATCCGCCCAGCCCGTAGAGGACCGACGCGGCGCCAGACATGATCGACTGCCGCTCCGCCGGGCTCAGCTCGCCGATGAGCTCGTCCACCGCGCGCCGCCACGCGACCGCACCGGCCCCCAGCTCGGCCAGCGGCCAGTCGGACCCGTACATGAGCCGCTCCGGGCCGAACGCGTCGAGCGCCACGTCGACCACGCGGCGGAGGCGGGCTCCGTCGCCGCCGTTCACGAGTCCGGCCAGCCCGGAGATCTTCGCGAAGGTGTTCGGCCGGCCGGCGAGCTCGCGCAGGCCGGCCTCCCAGCCGGCCTCGTCGTCCGACTCGGCGATCCCGCCGAGGTGGTCCACGACGAAGCGGACACCGGGGTGCGCGGCCACGACGGTCGCGGCCAGCGGCAGCTGCCACCATCGAACGACCAGGTCGAAGCCGAGGTCGCGTGCGCCCAGCTGCTCAAGCGCCCTTCCCACGTCGGGTCGCGCGAGCCAGTCGGGGTCGGGGTCGATGTGGACCAGGTGCCGGATTCCCACCAGCCTCCGGCGCGCCGCGGGATCGAGCCCGTCGAGTTGCGCCGCGACGTCGGCGGTGAGGTCGGTCCAGCCGACCACACCGGCGATGCGCGGGCTCGGGTGCGCCAGCAGCCGCCGCGTCTCGGCGGCGCTGTTGCTCGCCTGCACGACGACCGCGGCGTCCACGCCCGCCGAATCGAGCATCCGCTCGAGGTCGCCGGGCGTGAAGTCGCGATCGATGGCCGCCATCGTCGTGGGGTCGATCCACGGCTGGGGGTCGGTGGCCCGGTTCCAGAGATGGACGTGTGCGTCGATCACGCCGGTCACGACAGGTGCCAGATCTCGTCGAGCGGCTGCCACAGCGCTCCGGGATCTCTTTCTTCGACGATCCGCACCTGGCAGGGGTCGGTGCGCGTCCACCACTCGCGCGTCACCGGGTCCTCTGCGATGCGGGCCATGTCGGCCGCGTGATCCTCGCCGACATACTCGTAGTAGGCGAACAGGGTGTCGCCGACGATGAAGATCGAGTAGTTCGTGACGTTGGCGTCGCGCAAGGTCTGCTCGACCTGCGGCCAGACGTTGCGATGCAGTTCGAGGTACTCCTCCCTGCGCTCGGGCCGGACGCCGACGACGAGGGCGTGACGCTCGACGCGGCGCCGCTCGGTGTACTTGTCCATTCGCTCGCTCATGACCCCACCCGCTCTCCCGCGGGCGCGCCGATGCGGTCGTCCCAGTGGGAATCCGGGACGAGGCGCAGGCCCGCTCGCGTGGGGCGGACATGCGGCCCCGCGATCGCGGCCGGCGGATCGGCGGCTCGCACGGCGTTGATGTGATCCTCGTCCACCCGGATGCCCAGGCCCGGCTCGTCGCCGAGGACGATCCCGCCGTCCTCGAACTCCTGGTCGACGTCGAGTCCGATGGGCGCCGACAGGTCCTGGACCTCGAAGGCCAGGTGGTTCGGCACCGCCGTGGCGGCGTGCGCGACCGGGTTGGCGTGGTAGGCCACCGGGCTCACGGGCAGGTCCCGGCTGTGCGCCACCGCGGCCACCCGCAGGAAGTGCGTGATGCCCCACACGTTGCCCACCTGGACGATGTCGACGGCGTCGGCGTCCAGGAGCGGCCGGTACTGATCGAGGCCGGTGAGGTTCTCTCCGGTCGCCACGCCGGCGCGGATGCCCCGCCGGACCGCGGCGAGCCCGGCCGCGTCCCATCTCCGCACCGGCTCCTCGACCCAGGTGAGGTCCACCGACCGCTCCAGGGCCGCGATGTATCGCACGGCCTGCGAGCGGTTCCACGACTCGTTGGCGTCGAACATGAGGGCGGGCTGGGCCGAGTTGCGTCCGAGGACCTCCCGCAGCGCCTTCAGCCGGCGCAGATCGTGCTCGAGGCTCCGGCCGCCCTTGAGCTTGGCGGCGCTGAAGCCCCGGTCCGCGAAGCGCTCGTAGAGGCGTACGAGGGCGTCGTCGTCGAGTGCGATGTCCAGCCCGGAGGCGTAGCCCGGAACGAACCGGTCGCGTCCGCCGAGAGTGCGCCAGAGCGGCTCGCCGGCCGCCTTCGCCTTGAGATCCCAGAGCGCCATGTCGATCGCGCCGATCGCGCCGAACGTCGCGCCGGAGTGGCCCGTCTTGAAGACCCGGTCGATCATCCGGTCATAGAGCGCGGAGACGGCCCGCGGGTCCTCGCCCTCGACGGCGCCGAAGACGCGGTCGATGTCGCCGTGCGCTCCGAGCCCGACACCCTCGACGCCGCTGTCGGTCTCGAGGATCAGCACGTGCACATCCGTGCGCGGCTCGGGCATGACGCCGTTGGCGTCGCCGATCGGCCGGCCCCAGTCGTGCGCAGTGGTCAGGCTGCGATAGCCGGTGACCTTCACGATTGCTCCTTTGTGACAGGAATTCGACTCACTCCTTGGTGCCCCCGGCCGTCATGCCCGCGACCAGGAAGCGCTGTGCGAAAAGGAAGACGATCAGCACCGGCAGCACCGAGATGACGGTCGCGAGCGCGAGCGTGGGCAACTGCACGGACTGGGTGCCGGCAGAGCTCGGGTTGAACGCCGGGGTCGAGGCGAGCAGGGAGGTCAGGCCGACCTGGATGGGGTAGCCCTCGCTCGACGGCAGCATCACGAAGGGCAGGAAGAAGTTGTTCCAGTTCTGGACGAAGCTGAAGAACGCGACCAGGGCGACGATCGGCGCGGCCAGTGGCAGCGCGACCCTCGTGAACACCTGGAACTCGCCGCATCCGTCCAGGCGCGCCGCCGCGAGCAGGTCACGCGGGACGCTGGTGGAGAAGTAGATGTAGGTGAGGTACACGCCGAAGGGGAAGAACGACATCGGCAGGATCACCGACAGCGGGCTGCCGATCAACCCAACCACGTTCAGCTCGAGGAAGATCGGCAGCACCAGCGCGGTGTTCGGGATCAGCATGACGATCAGCGTCAGCACCAGGAGCAGCCGCCGGAAGCGGAACTCGGTCAAAGCCATCGCGTAACCCGCCGGGATGCTCGCGACGAGCGTGATGACGAGCGCACCCAGGGCGTACAGCGCCGAGTTGCCCACCCACGCGGTCACCGCGCCGTCCTGGAAGCCGAACAGCTGCTCCCAGTTGGCGGCCAGGTCTCCGATGGCGCCGGGCCGGAACGGGTTCTCGACGATGAGCCCGTGCGCCGACTTCGTCGTCGCCAGCAGCAGCCAGACGATCGGGATGACGAAGAACAGCACGAAGATCGCGACCACGACCGCGACGATCGTCCGGCCGCTCCAGCCGCTGACGCTTTTCCGTCGCGCCACTGCGCGGCCGGCGTCCACTGTCGTCATGAGCTCAGCCCCTCTCGAACAGGCCGCCGCGCGTCACGAAGACGGCCGACAGCGCGAGGGCGACGACGAGCAGCAGCAGGGAGATGGCCGCCGCTCCGTTGAAATCGTTCTGCTGGAACGCGTACTGGTACGCGAGCTGGTTCAGCGAGTAGTCGTTGGGCACGATCGCGTTGCTCGCCTGCGAGAGCAGTTGCGGCTCGACGAACAGCTGCGTGCCGGCGGCGAGCGACATGATGCCCATGTACGAGATCCACTTGCGCAGCATCGGCAGCTGGATGTGCCAGGCGATCTGCACCGTGCCGGCGCCGTCGATGCGCGCGGCCTCGATCACGTCGGCGCTGATGTTGTTGAGCGCGCCGTACATGATGACGATCCAGCCGCCCGCGCCGGTCCAGAACGCGATGACGGCGAAGACCGGGGGCAGGTTCGCCGGCACGATGACCTGCACGAAACTGGAGAAACCCATCAGACGCAGCAGGCCGCCGACCGGGCTGGCGGTCGGGTCGAGCACGAACAGCCACAGCAGCACGCTCGACGCGCCCGCGAGGGCGCCCGGCAGGTAGAAGACGAACCGGAGCGTCCGGCTGAGCCAGCGCACGCGGACCGCGTGGACCACGATGGCCAGGAAGGAGACCAGTACCACCAGGGCCACCAGCCAGATCACCAGGTAGAGCGCGACGTGCCCGACGGCGGGCAGGAAGCGGAAGTCGCTCATGACCTTGGTGAAGTTGGCGATGCCCGCGAAGCCGCCGTCGCCGTCGGTGAACGCGAGGTAGAGGGAGTAGAGGGCCGGAAGGATGCCGAACGCGACCGTCAGCACCGCGTACAGGGCGATGAAGGCGTAGCTCATCGCGCTCCGCTCGCCACCGTCGCTCCGGCCGGCCGGCCGCCCGGGCGGGATCACCGCAGACCGGGCGGCCTCATCGGTAACCGTCATGTCACTTGACCGTGTAGCCGTTGACCTGGGCCTGGTTCTTGATCGCGGTCCCCCACTCGGGAAGGAGATCGACCAGGTTCTTGCCGTCGGCGATCGCAGGGGTGATCGTCTTGGCCCAGATCGCCTCCTGGCTGAAGACCCCGGAGCCCCACCCGGTCCAGATCTGCGACCCCGCCTTGATCAACGCCTGGAGGTCGGTGGCGTAGTAGCCGCTCGACTCCTGCTTCTTGACCCACTTCTCCGCGGCCGACGCGTAGGCCGGGTATCCGGGAGCCAGGTTCACCTGGTAGTCGTCGGCCGTCGTGACGAACTCGACGAACTTCTCGGCCGCCTTGAGGTTCTTCGAGTGGCTGCTGACGAACCAGGTGCCGCCCCCGACGTTGCCCGTCGCGGGGCTGTCACCCTGCCAGGCCAGCGGTGCCGCGACGCCGAGCCGGCCCGCGGGGACGTTGAGCGACTGCGGGTTGTTGAAGATGGCGCCCGCGTACCAGGCCGGGCCCGGCATCAGGAGCACCTTGCCGGTGTACTTCTTCACGAACTCCGGAGTGAAGACGCTCAGGTTGGGGACGGTGCCGTTCTTGATCAGAACGTCGAGCATCGACGCGACGCGCTTGCACTCCGTGCTCTCGGTGTTGACCGTGACCGACGTGGGACCGGTGATGCCGTTCGCCTGGCACTTGCCGCTCCAGAAGTAGATCTCCGGGGCGAAGGAGTCTCCGACGGCGCCGACGATGTAGCCGGGGTGCTCCTTGGCCACCTTCTCGCCGAGCGCCTGGTACTCCTCCCAGGTGGTGGGGAGGCTGTAGCCGAACTTGTCGAGCAGGTCCTTGTTGTACCAGAGCGCCACCTGCGCCAGGTCGTTGCGGAGGCAGTAGACCTTGCCCTCGACCGTGCACGGCGCCAGCGCACCCTGCGTGAAGCCGTCGAGCGTGCTCTTCGGAACGAGCCCGCTGTTGAGCACGGCCGCGAACGCCTGCTTGCCGTTGCTCTTCTGGCTCGCCCACGCCGCGTCGTTGTTCTGCGTCGAGAACACCACATCGGGCCAGCCGCTGCCCGCTCGGTCGAACAGCTGCACCTTCGTGCGGAACGAGTTCGAGCCGTTCGCGGAGCCGTCATACGTGACGACGTTGACCTTCACGTCGGGGTTGGCCTTCTTGAAGGCGTCGGCCGCGCCCGAGCGGTCGGCGTCCACCCACACCGTGATCGCGGCCTTGTCGTCCTGCGTCACCTGCGGAAAGCCGTAGGAGCCGACCGAAGAACCGCCATTGCCGCCGCAGCCGGCCAGCGTGAGGACGATGGCGAGAGCACCCACCCCGCCCATCATGCGCATCCGCCGCTCGGCACATCCGACATGCCTGTTAAGCACCATTTGATGTCCTTTTGTCTCTGTCCCCACATTGACGACTCGCGCGGTGTGATGAAAATAGAGCATACGTATGACGTGTGCAAGCGGTTCAACCACCGCAGAGAGTGAGGACACCCGATGAAGGGTGCTGCATACATGGGCGGGGGTCGCCTCGCGACCGTGCCCGTGGACGTCGCGCCGCCCGGTCCCGGCGAGATCCAGGTCGCCGTCGCCTACTGCGGGCTGTGCGGAACCGACCTCCACATCGTGCACGGCGACATGGACGCCAGGGTGCGGACGCCTCTCGTGTTCGGTCATGAGACGTCGGGCACGGTGGCGGCGATCGGCGCGGGCGTGGAGGGCTGGAAGGTCGGCGACCCCCTGACCGTCATGCCGCTGGTGTGGGACGGCACCTGCCCCGCCTGCCTCGCCGGTCACCAGCACATCTGCCAGAACCTCGTCTTCGTCGGCATCGACTCCCCCGGAGGTCTCCAGCAACGGTGGAACGTCCCGGCCTCGATCGCCGTACCGCTCCCCCCCGGCCTCGACCTGCGTACGGCGGCGCTGGTCGAGCCCGTCGCCGTCGCGGTACACGACGTCCGGCGCTCCGGCCTCCAGGTCGGCGACCACGCCGTCGTACTCGGGGGCGGCCCCATCGGGGTGCTCATCGCCGTCGTGGCGCGGAACGCGGGCGCCCACGTCATGGTCGCCGAGGTCGACGCCTCGCGCAGGAGCCGCGTCGCCGAGCTCGGCATCGAGGTGATCGACCCCTCCTCCGCCGACATGGTCGCCGAGGTCGAGCGCTGGACGGACGGCGTCGGCGCCGACGTGGTGTTCGAGGTGTCGGGAGCCGCAGCCGCGGCCCGCTCCGCCACCGCGCTGGCGAAGGTGCGCGGGACGATCGTCGTGGTGGCCATCCACTCCGCCCCTCGCGAGCTGGACCTGCAGCGCGTGTTCTGGCGCGAGCTCCGGCTGCTGGGCGCCCGGGTGTACCAGCGGTCGGACTTCGAGCGTGCCGTCGACCTGCTCGGCAGGGGGCTGATCCCCGCGGAGTCCCTCGTCTCCGGCGTCGTCCCGATCGAGGAGATCGCCTCCGCGTTCGACGACCTCTCGGCGGGCCGGGCCATGAAGATCCTGGTGGACGTCGCAGGGGAGGCCAGGGCATGAGTGGCCTGTTCGACCTCCACGGCCGTCTCGCCGTCGTCACCGGCGCCCGCCGGGGCATCGGCCGCGCCATGGCCGAGGCCCTCGCCGCCGCCGGTGCGGACATCATCGGTGTGAGCGCTCGGTCACGGGCCGACGACGAGATCGCGGAGTCGATCCGCGGGCTCGGCCGGTCCTTCGAGAGCCGGGCGGTCGACTTCGCGGATCGCGACGCCGTCCTGGCGCTGGGCGCCGAGCTCGCGGAACGGGCCCCCGACATCTTGATCAACAACGCGGGCACGATCGAACGGGCCCCCGCGGCGGAGCATCCGCTCTCATGGTGGGATCGGGTGATCGAGATCGACCTGTCGAGCCAGTTCGCCCTCACGCAGCTGGTCGCACGTCCGATGCTGGAGCGGGGCGGCGGCAAGATCGTGTTCACGGCGAGCATGCTGAGCTTCCAGGGCGGGATCAACGTGCCCGGCTACACCGCCGCGAAGTCGGGGATCGCCGGCCTCACCCGAGCTCTCGCCAACGAGTGGGCCCCGCGTGGCGTGAACGTCAACGCCATCGCGCCCGGCTACATCGCGACCGACAACACGGCGGCGCTCCGCGACGACCCCGAACGGTCGCGGTCGATCCTGGAGCGGATTCCGGCCGGACGCTGGGGCCGCGGCGACGACATCGCGGGAGTGACGGTCTTCCTCAGCTCGGCGGCGTCCGACTACGTCTGCGGCGCGGTCATCCCGGTGGACGGCGGGTGGCTGGCGAGATAGCGCGTCGCCACGACGTGAGAGGCGGGGAAGCCGTCCGGCTTCCCCGCCTCATCGTCGTCCGGCGGCTACTGCGAGACCCCCGGGAAGGTCCGCAGGTGCGGCTCGATGCCGGCCTGCTCGATCACCCGCTGCGCGTCCTCGGGCCAGGCCGTGCCCGACACCTGGACGTTGTCGATCAGCTGGTTGTTGTGCTCGGTGGTGTTCGGCGTCTGGGTGACGCCGGAGTTGTACCAGTTGTGCTGGAGCACGTTGTCGCTGGTGTTGTTGATCGTCCCGTAGGAGTTCGTGAACACCCACACTCCGCAGTCCTGGACCACGTTGTTCTTCATCGTCACGTAGCGCGATCCCTCGTCCAGGTAGAGACCCACCGTGCGCCTGGTGTCGTAGATGTAGTTGCCGCTGAACACGGCGCCGGGGTTGGCCGACAGGTTGTACAGGCTCCCGCCGTCGTGGAAGACCTTCTTCACACCGTGGATCAGGTTGCCGGTCACCTCGGTGTTCCTGAGCGTCGTCGGCGTGGTGTAGATCGGCTGGAAGTCGTACAGGCCCCGGTTCTTGTAGTCCTGGCTGCCGCCCACGTCGTTCGCGCCCCAGCCCCAGCCGGTGTCGATCCCGTCGTAGGCGAGGTTCGAGACCTCGTTGTGGCTGATCACGGCGTGGTCCACGTAGGTGGACAGGATGCCCGACATCTCCTTGTAGTCCTTCGCGACGTCGGTCACGAAGTTGTTGTCGATCGTGATGTCGCGCAGGGTCATCGCCGGATTGCTCGGGTGGTGGGCGTCCGGCTGCACGCCGCCCACGACGACCCCCGCGCCACCGAGGTCGGTGAACAGGTTGTGGTGGACCGTCGTCTCGGTGACCCCGAGCCCGATCCCGGCTCCGTTGGCGTTGGCGTCCAGGCCGATGCCGAGGCCCACCTGCCCGAGGTGGGCGAAGGTGTCGTCCGTGAACTTCACGCGGGTGGCCGCGGCCACCTGGACCGCCGCCGGCATCTGGTTCCAGCCGTTGCGCGCGCCCTCGAACAGTTTGCAGCCCGACTGGCAGTTGGTGAGGTAGTCGGCCGGCTGCGGGACGGTCTTCGCGATGAAGGCGCCGTTCTGCTGGTCGGCATAGCCGATCGACGAGCCGGGGGACAGCCAGGTCGAGTGCGAGAACTGGATGCCCGAGAAGGTCAGATCGTGCACCGGTTCCGCGTAGCTGCCCGCGATCTGCACGAGCGACTCGAGGGAGGGCAGCACGAACGACGCGCCGTTCGGGTCCTCACCGGCGGCGGCACGGTAGTACAGCTTGCCGGCGGAGGGGTCGAGGTACCACTGCCCCTCCTGCAGGAACGCGTAGGAGTTCTCGAGCAGCAGCTGACCGCCCGCGAACGGGCGTGCCAGGGTGTCGTAGCCCCAGTTGTTGTTCTGCCACGCGGGCTGCTGCATGGTGATCGTCGTGCCGCTGATGCTCTTCACGGGGGCGTACCGATCGGTGAAGGAGCCCTGGCTCTCGACCTCGATGCGGCTCTGGTCCGGCAGCGTCGCGAGGTAGTTCAGCGCGGGATTCTTGATCTCCATGCCGGATTCGGTGATCGTCACATCGCTGCGAGCGATCTTGATCGCCGCCCGCGGCACCGCCGCGTCGTTCTTGTAGAGCTGGCGGCTGTCCTGCCCCTTGGGCACCGAGGCGACGAAGATGTTCTTTCCGGCGTCGTACGACGTCCAGCCGGTCACGGCCCCGCCGCCCGAGATGATCGGGTGCGCCCCCTTAGCGGCGGTCCAGGTCACCGGCTTGGCGCTGGTGCCCGAGTCCTCCGCGGTGAAGCGCAGCGGCTTGTCGAGCCGGTAGGTCCCGTCCCTCAGCTCGACCGTCACGGCGCTGCCCGCGCGCGCCGACGCGCGTGCCATCGCCTGCGCCGCCGGCAGCGTACGCAGCGGCTTGCCCGGCGTGCCCTGATTGTGATCGTCGCCGTTCGGCGAGACGACGATCGTGGTCCGGCCGGGATGCGGCGGCACGGCGAGCGCCGGCGTGGCGCCGGCCACGACGACCCCGGTGGCCACGAGGGAGATGCTTCCCACGAGGGATGCCAAATGGCCTTGTCTCACTTGTCCCTGGCTCCCTTGGTGCATGTGACGTAACACATAATAGGTATGATGAAAGCGGCGCAACGGGCCTGAGTCAAGAGGGGTGATTTCCCGGGCATGAGTGAGCAACGGAGCGAAGGCCCTGCGAGCAGCCGTCGCGTCGAGGTCTCCACGCTGGGTGAGGCCGTGCTGCGGCTGTCGCCCCCGACGGGCGAACGGCTGCGCGACTGCGCCCAGTTGCGCGTGCACGTCGGCGGCGCCGAGGCGAACGTCGCCGTCGCCCTGGCATCGGTCGGCGTGTCCGCTCGCTGGACGTCGGCGCTGCCCGACACGGTCCTCGGGCGCCGGGTCGCGGACTCACTGGCGAGCGCCGGCGTCGTCCTCGACACCGTGCGGTGGACGGCCGACGAGCGCCTCGGACTCTACTTCGCCGAGATCGGCTCCCCGCCGCGCCCGACGAGCGTCCTCTACGACCGGGCCGGCACCGCGTTCGGCTCGCTCCACGCCGACCATCTCGACTGGGCTGCCGTGTGCGAGGCTCGGATCATCCACCTGACCGGCATCACCGCCGCTCTGGCGCCGGGGTCGGACGCGCTCGTGCTGCGAACGGCGCGGGAGGGGCGCAGCCGTGGCGCTCTGGTCGTCTACGACGTCAACTATCGGGCGGCGCTGTCCTCACCGGAGGAGGCCGCCTCGTTCACCGCCGAGGTGGCATCCGACATCGACGTGTTGATCTGCCGGGCCGAGGACGCGCGCGATCTCTTCGGCCTGGCCGGCGATCCCCCGGCGCTGGCGGACGATCTGGCGAAGAGGTTGGGAGTCGGCCGCGTCGTGGTGACGGCCGGGGCCGGCGGCGCCGTCGCACGGTGGGACGGCGAGTCCTTCGCCGCCCCCGCACTGCCCACCGTCGCAGTCGATCGGATCGGCGCCGGGGACGCCTTCGCGGCAGGCATGCTGTGGGGCGTGCTCGACGGTTCCCCCGAAGACGCGCTCCGCCGGGGGACGGCGATGGCCTCCTTGGCCATGACCGTGCAGGGAGACCAGTGCCGCTTCAGCGCCGAGGAGGTGCTGGAGCTTGCCCGGGGCGCCGGGCGTGAGGTCCGCCGGTGAACCGGCTCACGCGCGGGTTGATTCTGGGTGTCCTGACCGGCTGAATATCTCACTGACCTGCGCGGCGACGCCTGCCGCCGCGCCCACTCATGCCGGCCATCTCGCCTGAACCGTTCAGATGTGTCGTACTGATCGCACGCCGTCGGACCCCTCGCCAAGGGCCGTCTCGATCAGTCGTCATACTCTTGCAGGGAACGGCGAGGA
>NZ_BOOF01000079.1 GCF_016863095.1 Microbispora siamensis
GGCGACGTTGCGCGCGCTGTTCCTGGTGCCGTGGCTGCTGCCGCTGATCGTGTCCGCCTCGACGTGGTCGTGGATGCTCAACAGCGACTCCGGCGTGGTCAACGCCGCCCTGAGCTGGGTCGGCCTCGGCCCGGTGAACTGGCTGACCTCACCCGACTGGTCGCTGTGGTCGGTGACCATCGCCAACATCTGGATCGGCATCCCGTTCAACCTGGTCGTGCTCTACAGCGGCCTGCAGGCGATCCCCTCGGCCGTGTACGAGGCCGCGGCGCTGGACGGGGCCGGCGGCTGGCAGCGGTTCTGGCGGGTGACGTTCCCGCTGCTGCGGCCGGTCTCGGCGATCACCGTCCTGCTGGGGCTGGTCTACACCCTCAAGGTGTTCGACATCATCTGGATCATGACCAAGGGCGGGCCGAGCGGCTCCTCCGGCACGTTCGCCACCTGGTCCTACCGGCTCGGCTTCGGCAACCTCGTGCCCTCCTTCGGCCCCGGCGCGGCGGTCGGCAACCTGCTGATCCTCATGGCGCTGGCCTTCGGACTCGTCTACATCCGCGTGCAGCGACGGCAGGCCGCGGCATGAGGCGGCTCAACACCGCCGTGGGCCTGGCGCTGACGGCCGTGATGCTGTTCCCGGTCTACTGGATGGTCAACGTGTCGTTCACGCGGGACCAGGACATGCGCAAGTCGCCGCCGTACTGGTTCCCGGTCCACGGCACGCTGGACGGCTACCGGGCGGTGCTGGAGCGGCAGCTGCCCTACCTGGGGGTGAGCCTGGTCGTCGGGCTGGGCACCGTCGTGCTGACCCTCCTGGTCGCGGCGCCGGCCGCGTACTCGCTGGCCAAGCTGCGCCCGCGCGGCGGCGGCGTGCTGAGCTTCGTACTGCTGATCGCCCAGATGATCCCCGGGATCATCATGGCGATGGGCTTCTACGCCATCTTCCTCACCACCGGCGTGCTCAACACCGTCCCCGGGCTGATCGTGGCCGACTCCACCCTCGCGGTGCCGTTCGCCGTGCTGATCCTCACCACGTTCATGTCCGGCATTCCCGAGGAGCTGCTGCAGGCGGCCCGGGTGGACGGGGCCGGGGTGACGCGTACGTTCGTCTCGATCGTGCTGCCGGTCTCCCGTAATTCGATCATCACGGTGTCGCTGTTCGCGTTCCTGTGGGCCTGGTCGGACTTCGTCTTCGCCTCCACCCTCGACCAGGGCGGCGCCCGCCAGCCGATCACGCTCGGCATCTACCACTACATCGGCAACAACAACCAGGAGTGGAACGCCATCATGGCCACCGCCGTGGTCGCCTCCATCCCCGCCACCGTTCTGCTCATCGTCGCCCAGCGCTACGTCGCCGCAGGCGTCACGGCCGGCGCCGTCAAGGACTGAACCTCTTCGAGAAGGGACCCCCTCTTCATGACCGTCGCCGCTTCAGGCCCGGTGTTCTCCCTGCGGGAAATCCCGTTCAGCTACCGCGGCTCGTGGTTCGGCTTCTCGCCGGTGGTCGCCGAGAACACCTACGCCCGGGACGTGCATCTGGTCTCCCACCAGACCGGCATGCATCCGATCCTGCGGCTGGCGCCGTCCGCCGAGAGCGACGTCACCGCCACCCCCCACCGGCTCACCTGGAGCCGCGCCGGCGACCGGATCGACCTCGCCTACGAGAACGCCGACACGGTACGGCTGCGCGGCCGTGGCCTCGGACTGAGCCTCCTGGCCGCCGACCCCGTCCTGACCCCGTTCAGCGGCCCGTACTTCTACCAGGATCCGGCGGACGGATCGTTCGTCTTCACCGTCTACCAGACCGGGCGCCGCTATCGGGTCACGGTGCTCGCCGGGCAGGCCGAGGCGCGGGGCGTCCAGGCGCTCGGCGCCGCCGAACGGGGCGTCGTCCTGAGCGGCGAGTGGGAGGTCGCCGTCGAGGAGTACGAGACGGCTCGCGCCCCCTACACGGGCACGGCCGCCTTCGAACAGGTGGCCGAGGCGGCGCGGGCCCAGTTCGACGCGTTCACCGCGGCGGTCGCGCCCTGGCGCAGCGACCGTACGCCCGCGGCCGAGCTGGCCGCCTACGTCCTGTGGTCGGCGACCGTACGCCCGGCCGGGTTCGTCACCCGGCCCGCCGTGCTGATGTCCAAGCACTGGATGGACAAGGTGTGGAGCTGGGACCACTGCTTCAACGCCATCGCCCTCGCCGACGGCCTGCCCGGCCTGGCCTGGGACCAGTTCCGGCTGCCCTTCGACCATCAGGACGACGCCGGCGCGCTGCCCGACTCCGTCACCCACTCCGAGATCCTCTACAACTTCGTCAAGCCGCCCATCCACGGCTGGGCCCTGCGCCGCCTTCCACCGGCGGCCGAGCCGGAGGAGGTCTACCGGCTGCTGGAACGCTGGACGACCTTCTGGCTCACGGCGCGGCGCGTCCCCGGCCGTGAGCTGCCGCACTACCAGCACGGCAACGACAGCGGCTGGGACAACGCCACCACCTTCGACCCCGAACGGGTCGTCGAGACCGCCGACCTGGCCGCCTTCCTCGTCCTGCAGATGCGCGAACTGTCCCGCCGGGCCCCGGACCCCGCCGCGGCGGCCCGCTGGTCCGGCGCCGCCGACCGGATGCGCGACGCGCTGCTCGCCGAGCTGTGGACGGGGGACCGGTTCGTCGCCCGCGGCGCGCACTCGGGGCGCACCTGGTCCAGCTCCAGCCTGCTCGACCTCATGCCCATCGTGCTCGGCGACGAGCTCCCGGGGCCGGTGCACACGGCGCTCGCCGCACGCATCGCCGCGCACCTGACCGCGTTCGGACCCGCCACCGAGCACCCCGCGTCGGAGCACTACCAGGACGACGGCTACTGGCGGGGACCGATCTGGGCCCCCTCGACCGTCCTCATCGAGGACGGCCTGCGCCGCGCCGGCCACGCCGGGCTGGCCGACGAGATCAGCGCCCGCTTCCGGAGGCTGTGCGAGCGGTCCGGCTTCGCCGAGAACTTCGACGCGCGCACCGGCGAGGGGCTGCGCGACCGCGCCTACACCTGGACGGCCGGCGCCTACCTCATCCTCGCCGCCGCCCACGAACGGCGACACGAACGGCGGACGCGGACAGCGGAGACGGCAGAGTCAACACGAGCGCAGACGCGTGCATAGCCCGGCATAGCCAACGGCACACCGCCGCCGTGTACGAGTTCCGCCGATCCGGCCGTTCTCGCCCGGCCTGCCCGAGAGGATAGGTTGGCTCCCGATCATCGGTACGAGTGGCCATGAGGGGGTGCGGGACGTGGTGCCGTCCACGCTCGGCGGTCGTTACGAGCTGGAGGAGCTGATCGGCCAGGGCGGGATGGGCGAGGTCTGGCGGGGTCGCGACCTGCGGGGCCACCGTCCCGTGGCGGTGAAGATCCTCGCGCCGCAGGTCGCCGGGGTCGCCTCGCGGGAGCGCTTCGCCCGCGAGGCCCGCGCCGCCGCCCGCGTCGTCCACCCGAACGTGGTGACCGTGCTCGACGTGGGCGAGCAGGACGCGCGCCCTTACCTGGTGATGGAGCTGCTCACCGGCCGCAGCCTGGCCGCGGAGCTGCTCGACCGGGGCCGGTACGGCGTGGCGGAGGCCTGCGGCCTCATGAGCCAGGCCGCCGCGGGCCTGGACGCCGCGCACCGCGCCGGGGTCGTGCACCGGGACGTCAAACCGGCCAACCTGCACCTCACCGCGAGCGGCGTGCTCAAGGTGGTCGACTTCGGCGTCGCCCAGGTGGCGAGCGAGGCGGCACGGCTCACCATGGTGGGCACCGTCGTCGGCACCGCCGCCTACCTGGCTCCCGAGCAGATCGACGGCAGGGGCGGCGGGTCCGCCTGCGATCTCTACGCACTGGGGTGCGTCTGCTACGAGCTGCTGTGCGGGCACCCGCCGTTCACCGGATCGGCCCCGGAGCTGGTGTATCAGCACATCCACCAGGCCCCGGTGCCGCCCGGCAGGCACCGCCCCGACATCCCCGCCGAGCTGGAGCGCCTGATCATGGCGTTGCTGGCCAAGGACCCGGCCGCCCGCCCCGCCGACGCGGAGGTCGCGCGCCGGGTCCTGGCGGCCGTCGCCCTCTCCGCGGGGGAGCCCACCCGGACGGCCGTGACACCGGTGCCGCCCCCGCCGCAGGCGTCCTACACCGGCGGCGCGCGTGCGGGCGACACGGCCCTGCTCGACACCCCGCTGCTCGACGCCCCGCCGCCGGGCGTCCCGGCCGGCCGTACGGCGGGGTTGTCGCCCGAGCGGCGCACGCTCATCCGGCTCGGTGCCGCGGTGGCGGGGCTCGCCGCGGTCACGATCGGGGTGGCGGCGCTGTCCGACGGCGGCGGGCAGGCGGAACCCGCGGTCGCGGCCCAGTCGCCGTCGGCCACCCGTGCCGCGACGTCACCCACCCCGCCGAGGAAGGTCTCGCCCAGTCCGTCGCCCCGGCTGTCCAGGACACCGTTCCCCAGGGCGTCTCCCACGCCGTCCACGCGCCGCGTCTACCGGAGCTACCAGGAGTGGCTGGCGGCCTTCGACCGCGCCGTGCAGGAGCAGGAGAGCCGGGGCGGCATCGAGCCGAAGCTGGCCCGCGAGGCCCACGAGGCGATCAGGAAGACGGCCAGGGACCTGTACAGAGGCCGGGGCGGGGACAGGGGAGACAAGGCCGCGCGGCGCGTCGGCGACCTGCTCATCAAGCTCCGGAGGGCGCACCAGACGGGCAAACTCGCCGACGGCCCGCTGGTCGACTTCCTGAACGCCACCGGCCTCAGCGCGCGGGAGGACGACGACTGAGGTCCTCCACGGGCCCGACGTCGCGGGTCCACGAGCCGAGCACGAGCAGGGTCTTGGTGCCGGTCACGTCGCCGGCGCGACGCAGCCGGTCGATGACCTGCTGGAGGTGGCCGAGGTCGCGGACCCGGACGTGGATGAGCGCGTCCGGGTCGCCGGCGATGGTGAACACCTCCTGCACCTCCGGCACGTCCGTGGCGGTACGGACGATCTTGCCGACCGGGGTCGTGCCGGGATAGCGCAGTTCGGTGAACGCCTCGATGCCCCAGCCGAGCTTGGCGTAGTCGATCCTGACCGTGAAGCCCGTGATGACGCCGATCTCGCGCAGGCGGTCGACCCGCCGCTTCACCGCGGCCACCGACAGGCCGATCTCGGCGGCCATCTCGGAGAAGGTCCTGCGCCCGTCCTCGCGCAGCAGGCGCAGCAGCCGGTGGTCGATGTCGTCGATCTCCGCCATGGCACGCTCCCTCTCCAAACGGTGTCGGCGCAAGAAACAGTAGCGTCCGAGGCGTACTTTTCCTTATTCTTGCGTCTTTTCGATCGTTTCTCGCGTGATGCTTGCGCGTGCGCCCCGGATGTTGGTGTGCTGTGGGTCACCCCCCAACTCAGGAGGTACGCCCGTGTCCACGCCTCCCGTCTCGCTCGACGACAAGTACGCGGCCGAGCACGGCACCGTGCTGATCTCGGGCATCCAGGCCCTCGTACGGCTGACCCTGGAGCAGCGCCGCCTCGACGCCGAGCGTGGCCTGGACACGCGGGTCTTCGTCTCCGGATACCCCGGCTCACCGCTCGCCGGCGTCGACCTGGAGATGGCGAGGGCCGCGCGGTTCCTCAAGGAGGCCGGCGTGGTGGCCCGGCCCGGCCTCAACGAGGAGCTCGCGGCCACGGCGGTCGCGGGCACCCAGCTTCTCGCCCAGGTTCCGGGCCGCCGGCACGAGGGAGTGACCGGGTTCTGGTACGGGAAGAACCCGGGCCTCGACCGGGCCGCCGACGCGATCCGGCACGGCAACCTCGCCGGCACCGCGCCGCTCGGCGGGGCGGTGGCCTGGATCGGCGACGACCCGGGCAGCAAGTCGTCGACCGTGCCCAGCTCCTGCGAGCCGATGTGCCAGAGCCTGTCGATGCCGCTGCTCGCCCCCGGCTCCGTGGCGGAGGTCGTCGAACTCGGGCTGCACGCGGTGGCGCTGTCGCGGGCCACCGGCCTTTGGGCAGGCCTGAAGATCGTCGCCGACGTCGCCGACGCCTCCGCCACCGTCGACGTCGGCCCGCTGCGGGAGGGCATCCCGGTGCCGGACCGCGCCGACCGCGGGGCGCCGCCCACCCTGGTCGGCCCTGCCTCGCTCGAGGCCGAGCACGACATGCTCACCCGCAGGCTCGGCCTGGCCCGCGAGTACGCCCGGGCGCACGGCCTCAACCGGGTCACCCACGACGCGCCGCGGGCCACGACGGGCGTGCTCGCGTCCGGCACCTCCTACGCCGTGGTCCTGCGCGCCCTGGCCGACCTCGGCCTGGACGAGGCCGCGATGGACCACCTCGGCCTGCGGCTCATCCGGCTCGCCATGCCGTTCCCGCTCGCGTACGACGACCTCGCCGCCATGACCGCCGGGCTCGACCGGGTGCTCGTGGTCGAGGACAAGGTGCCGTTCCTGGAGGGGCACCTCAAGCAGGCGTTGTACGACACCGGGCAGCGCCCGGACGTCATCGGCCGGGAACTCCTCACGGCGCGCGGCACGCTCGGCGCCGAGGACGTGGCCGGGGCCCTCGCCACCTGCCTCGGCCCGGACCGGCTCCCCCGGCAGGCGGCCATCCTGTCGCCCGCCCCGTCCTCCGGCCGGGGGAAGCGCCGCATGCTCCCGCTGGTCGCCGCCCGCACGCCGTACTTCTGCTCGGGCTGCCCGCACAACGCCTCCACGCGCGCCTCCGACGACACGTTGGTGGGCGCGGGCATCGGCTGCCATGCCATGATCGCCTTGGACGGGAACGGACGCGGCAGGCGGGTCGGCATGACGCAGATGGGGGGCGAGGGCGCCCAGTGGTTCGGCCTGGCCCCCTTCACCTCCGACCGCCACTTCACCCAGAACCTCGGCGACGGCACCTTCCACCACTCCGGCTCGCTGGCCGTGCGCGCCGCCGTCGCGGCCGGCGTCTCGATGACGTACAAGCTGCTCTACAACGACGCCGTGGCGATGACCGGCGGGCAGCGCGCCGAGGGCCGCCTCGACGTCCCGGCGCTGACGCGGTGGCTGGCCGCCGAGGGGGTGCGCCGGGTCGTGGTCACCACGCCGGAGCCGGAGACCTACCGGGGCGTCCGGCTTGCGCCGATCGCGTCCGTACGGCACCGCGACGACCTCCCGGCCGTGGAGAAGGAGCTCGCCGCGGTCGACGGGGTGACCGTGCTGATCCACGACGACCGCTGCGCGGCCGAGGAGCGACGGCTGCGCAAGCGCGGCAAGCTGCCCGCCGCGCCGGCCAGAGTGGTGATCAACGAGCGCGTGTGCGAGGGCTGCGGCGACTGCGGGGACGTGTCCACCTGCCTGTCCGTGCAGCCGGTGGAGACCGAGTTCGGCCGCAAGACCCGCATCCACCAGGCGTCGTGCAACTCCGACCTGAGCTGCCTCAAGGGCGACTGCCCGTCGTTCCTGCTCGTCGAGCCTCGCCCGCAGCCCCCGCGTACGGTGCCCGAGCCGCCGGTGGCGCTGACCGAGCCCGTGGCGCGGTTCCCGGAGCGCTCGGTGCTGCTGCGGATGCCCGGCATCGGCGGCACCGGGGTGGTGACCGTCTCGCAGATCCTGCAGATGGCCGCCCACCTCGACGGCCTGCACGCCGCCGGCCTGGAGCAGACAGGACTGGCGCAGAAGGGCGGTCCCGTCGTCAGCGACGTGCGGATCTCCCCGCAGCCGATCACCGGCTCGGTGCGCGCCGCCCGCGGCACCGCCGACGTCCTCCTCGGCTTCGACGTGCTCGGCGCCGCCGCGGACGACACCCTCGCCGTCGCCTCGCCCGGGCGTACGGTCGCCGTCGTGAACACCGCGATCGTGCCGACGGCCGCCATGGTGACCGGCCGTGCCGCGCTCCCCGGGCCTGAGGACGCGGTCGCCCGCATCGCGGCGGCCACCGTGCCCGAGGCCGGGCTCCACCTGGACGCCGGAGCGCTGTCCGAGGCGTTGTTCGGCGACCACATGCCCGCCAACCTCGTGCTCGTCGGCGCGGCCTACCAGCACGGCTGCATCCCGATCTCGGCGGACGCGATCGAGCAGGCCATCCGCCTCAACAAGGCGGCCGTGGAGCAGAACCTCATGGCCTTCCGCTGGGGGCGCGCCGCAGTGATCGACCGCGAGGCCGTGTTCCGGGCCGCGATCCCGCAGCCGGTGGCTCCGCCGGCCCCGGTGCCGGTCGACACCGGCGCGACCGGCGAGCTGGAGGAGACGCTGGCCGTGCGCGTCGCCGACCTGACCGGCTACCAGAACGCGGCCTACGCCCGCTCGTACGAACGGGACGTGCGCCGGGTGGCCGCGCTGGCCGCAGAACGGGCGGGGGAGGAGGCCGGCGTGCGCATCGGGCTCGCGTACGCCCGGGGGCTGCACAAGCTCATGGCGTACAAGGACGAGTACGAGGTCGCCCGGCTGCACCTCGACCCGGTGGAGCGGGCCCGGCGTGAGCGGGAGTTCGGCCCCGGCGCCGCCGTGTCGGTGCTGCTGCACCCGCCGCTGCTGCGCGCGATGGGCCTGAAGCGCAAGATCAGGCTGCGCCGGTCGGCCGGCGTCGTGTTCCGCGGGCTGCGGGCCGCCCGTGTGCTGCGCGGCACCGCGTTCGACGTGTTCGGGCACGCCGCCGTCCGCCGGGTGGAGCGTACGCTGGTCGTGGAGTACCGCGAGCTGGTGAGTCGCGCGCTCGGCCGGCTCACCCCGGCGACCGTCGCGGCCGTCGTCGAGATCGCCGCCCTGCCGGACCTGATCCGGGGGTACGAGGACATCAAGCTCGCCCGTGTCGCGGAGTTCCGCGACCGCGCCGCCACCCTTCTCGCCGAGCTGAACGAGCCCGTCCTCCAGGAGTCACCGTGACCGTCGACCGTCTGCTGCCCGGCCCGGACGCCCGGGACCTCATCGAGCTGACCCGTGAGATCGCCGACAAGGAACTCGCCCGCCGCGTCGACGAGCACGAGCGCGCCGAGACCTACCCCGAGGGGCTGTTCGCCACGCTCGGCGCCGCCGGGCTGCTCGGCCTGCCCTACCCGGAGGAGTACGGCGGGGGCGGCCAGCCGTACGAGGTGTATCTCCAGGTGATCGAGGAGCTGGCCGCGCGGTGGGCCGCCGTCGCGGTCGCGGTCAGCGTGCACACCCTGGCGTGCCTGCCCCTGGCCGTGTACGGCACGCCGGAGCAGCGGGAGCGCTGGCTGTCGGACATGCTGGCCGGGCGGCTGATCGGCGGCTACAGCCTGTCGGAGCCCCAGGCCGGGTCGGACGCCGCGGCGCTGAGTTGCAAGGCCGAGAAGACCGAGGGTGGCTACCGGATCACCGGCACCAAGGCGTGGATCACCCACGGCGGCCGGGCGGACTTCTACGCGCTGTTCGCCCGCACGGACTCCGGCCCGCGCGGCGTCTCCTGCTTCCTCGCCCCGGGCGCCGCCGAGGGCCTGACCTTCGGCCGCCCGGAGGAGAAGATGGGCCTGCACGCCATCCCCACCACGACGGCCCACTGGGACGGCGTGCTGATCGACGCCGACCGCCTCATCGGCGCGGAGGGCCAGGGCCTGCCCATCGCCTTCGGCGCGCTCGACTCCGGCAGGCTGGGCATCGCCGCCTGCGCCGTCGGCCTCGCCCAGGCCGCGCTCGACGAGGCCGTCGCGTACGCCAAGGAGCGCGAGGCGTTCGGCAAGAAGATCATCGACCATCAGGGGCTCGGCTTCCTGCTCGCCGACATGGCCGCGGGTGTGGACTGCGCCCGGGCGACGTACCTCGACGCGGCCCGCCGCCGCGACGCCGGCCTGCCGTACAGCAGGCAGGCCAGCGTCGCCAAGCTGGTCGCGACCGACACCGCGATGCGGGTCACCACCGACGCGGTCCAGGTCTTCGGCGGGTACGGCTACACGCGCGAGTTCCGCGTCGAGCGTTACATGCGCGAGGCGAAGATCATGCAGATCTTCGAGGGCACCAACCAGATCCAGCGCCTCGTCATCAGCCGCCACCTCGCCCGCTGAAGTCGTCCGGGCAGGATGAGCGGCGCGTGGGAAGCCGCGCACCCCCGTCGGTGTTCTTACCGATCGCAGCGTACTGTTAGGCGCGTTATATCCGCCTATGACTGTTTTGGGGGAATTGTGGCTAAGCCGGTTCTGCAGATCGTCATCGCGAGCACCCGCCCGGGCCGGACAGGGCTGCCGGTCGCGGAGTGGTTCCACGAGCGCGCGGTGGCCCAGGACGCCTTCGAGGTCGAGCTCGTCGACCTGGCCGAGGTGAACCTGCCGTTCATGGACGAGCCCAACCACCCCCGGCTCCGGCAGTACGTCCACCAGCACACCAAGGAGTGGAGCGCGACCATCGAACGCGGCGACGCGTTCGTGTTCGTCACCCCGGAGTACAACTACGGCTTCAACGCCGTGCTCAAGAACGCCATCGACTACCTGCACCACGAGTGGCAGTACAAGCCGGTCGGCTTCGTCAGCTACGGTGGCGTCTCGGCGGGCACGCGGGCGGTGCAGATGCTCAAGCAGGTCGTCACCACGCTGAAGATGGTGCCGGTCTTCGAGGCGGTCTCCATCCCCTTCGTCGCCCAGCTCCTCGACGAGGAGGGCCGGCTGCAGCCCAACGACGTGATGAACACGGCGGCGGACACGATGGTGGCCGAACTGGCCCGGCTCGCCACCGCGCTGCGGCACCTGCGCCCCGCCGCCTGACCCTCAGGAGAGCAGCGCGCCGGTCTCCGGATCCCGCTCGGTGAGGCAGTAGATTCCGCCGGCCGGGTCGCGCATGACGATCCAGTGCCGCCCCCGCGCCACGAACGCCGCGCCGTGCCGCTCGTGCAGTACGCGAGCGGCCTCGGTGTCGGCGCAGGCCAGGTCGACATGGGCCGACCGGCCTGGACCCTCGCCGAGCCGCTGCAGGAGGATCCGCACCGGCATCCCCGGCATCGCCAGCACCGTGAACTCGGGCAGCGACCCCCGGCGCGGGGGCCACCCGGTCAGCGCCGCCCAGAACGCGACCTCCTCCTCGTACGCGCCGGGCGCGATGTCGAGGCAGACCTGGTCGAGGCGGGTGCCGGCGAACACGGGCGGCCGCCGCGCCGCCCCCTCCCACGACACCAGGCAGAACGCCCTGCCCTCGGGGGAGCGCAGCACGGCCCAGTCGCCGTGATCGGCGGCGACGTCGGCGCCGAGCGCCACCGCCTCGGCCACGGCGGTCCGGACGTCGTCCACCTCCAGATCGAGATGGGCGCCGCCACCGCCGCCCACCGCCTGGAGCTTCACGCAGGCGTCGCCGGACTCGGGTAGCAGCGTGGCGAACTCCCCGTCGTCGCCCCGGCGGGGGGACAGGCGCGTGCCGGTGACGGCGGTCCAGAACGCCGCGGCCTCCTCGAACCGTTCGCGTGGCCGGTCCACGAAGGCCAGCACCCGTCGCAACGTCATCAGGAAACCTCCTCGAACAGCGGGAGCAGCGCGCTCGCCAGGTCCGCCGGGGCGCGGTAGACGACCCCGGTCATGCCGAGCACCCGCGCCGCGTCGACGTTCTCGGCCCGGTCGTCGACGAACAGGCAGCGCTCCGGCGGCACGCCCGCGTGCCGGGCGGCGATCTCGAAGATCCTCCGGTCGGGCTTGGCCACGCCCACGTCGTAACTGCTCACGACGTGGTCGAAGGCGTCGTGAAGCTCCAGCTCGCGCAGGTGGGCGGCCAGTTCCGAGGTGGCGTTGCTGACGAGCACGACGGGGACGCGGGCGCGCGCCCGCATGAGCAGCGCGAGCACCTCCTCGTCCGCCCAGGTGCGGGCGGCCACCCAGTCGGCGGTCAGCGCGCTCGCCCGCGCGGCCGAGCCAACCAGCCCGGCGAGGACGGGAACGGCCGAGGCCAGCCACTCCTCGCGGGTCACCAGCCCGGTCAGGGCCGGGACCACCAGGGCCGACTCGCCGGTCACCCGGGCGACAGTCCCCGGTTCCACCCCGTACGCCCGCTCGATCTCCGCCTGCTGCTCGAGATCCTGAAATTTGAGTACGCCGTCGAAGTCGCACAGCACCGCGTCGAATGGTCTGATCGCCACCGTCCGAGCCTACGGTCAGGTGAGGGCGGGATGACCGCCTGGCAGGCGTCGCCTCGCGTGATCACGCGGCCGCTGCTCCCGTGGGGGGCCTCGACTTGGAGGATCGCCGAAAACATGTCGCCAGCATGAGGCCGCCGTCGCGGGGGATGGGCGGAATACATGGGAGACCCGGCAGTCGAGGGGAGTGACCGATCATGATGCCGAGGGCTCCGGGGGGCGGCGTGCCGCCGTGATCGTCACGGTGGTTCTCGGCCTGGCGGCCGCCGCCCTCCTCGGCCTGGGCTGGGTCGCGCAGCAGCACGTCGCGTACACCGAACCGCTGGGCGAGATGCTGCACGTGCGCCTGCTGTTCGACCTGGCACGCAAGCCGGTGTGGCTGGCCGGCATCGCCACGATGGTCGGCGGGCAGGTCCTCGGCGCGCTGGCCCTGCGGCGTGCCGACGTGGCCTCCGTGGAGCCGCTCCTGGCGACCAACCTCATCTTCGCCCTCACCGCGGCGGCCCTGTTCTACCAGGAGCGCCTGGGTGCGGCGGAGTGGCTGGGCGCGGTGCTGGTCAGCGGTGGCGTCGCCGCCTTCCTCCTGGCCGGGCGTCCCCACGGGGGAGGGATGCCGGCGTCGGGCTCCGTGGTGTGGATCGCCGTGCTGGCCGTGACGGGGGTGGCCGCGGGCATGGTCGCGGTGGCGCTGCGGTCACCCCTGCAGACCAAGGCGATGCTGCTCGCCGCCGCGGCGGGGGCGTTGTACGGCCTTCAGGACGCGCTGACCCGCGGTTCCCTGCTGATCCTGGCAGGGGGACCGGTGGCGCTGTTCACCTCGTGGGAGCCCTACCTGCTGCCCGTGATCGCGGCGACCGGCATCCTGCTCAACCAGAGCGCGTTCGATGCCGCGCCGCTGCGGATCTCGCTGCCCGCCACCACCGCGACGGAGCCGATCATCGGGATCGTCCTGGGGGTCGTGATCTTCGGCGAGCGCCTGCGTGTCGATCCCCCGGCTCTCGCGGGAGAGGTCGGCGGGCTGGTGGCGCTCGTTGTGGGCATCGTCATCCTCGGCCGCTCGCCGTTCCTGGCCAAGTCGGAGCAGGGGCAGCAGGCCTCGCGCGACCGCGAGTGAATGAAACGTGCACGGCATTCCCGGCCGCCTCCGCCCACGGCTCGGTCGTCGACCCGGCCTCCCGCAACTACGGCTGCCGGCTGCGCTGGGGCAGCGACTTCCACGGCGCGTGGAAGGCGACCGACGTCGGCGGCAACGCGGCCGGGCCGTGGTTTACACGATCTGGCAGGCCTCGCACATGGACCAGACGTTCTTCTTCTGCAGCGACGTGAACTTTACGCGCTGACGACCACGCAGGCAGGCCCCGCCGGACGTCGTCCGGCGGGGCCCGTGCGTACGGCTACCGCATGGGATTCACTGGGCGGGCGCGCCGTGCGCCTCGCCCACGTGGGCCGCGGCGGTGCGCGCGGCGGCCGCGGTGGTGCGGTTGTCCGGACCGGGCAGGTCGCGGCTGAAGGCGTAGACGGCCGCGGCGGTGGCGATCGCGCCGGTGTTCAGCGCGAGCGCCTTGTCGTTGATGTTGGCGATGGTGTCGCAGGCCTGGTGGTAGCAGGAGTCGTACGCCTGGCCGGCGGTGCCGCCGAACAACGCCTGCTCCTCGGGCGTCTTGACGCCCTCGGCGCCGGTGAACGTCCCACCGGCCGGGATCCCGGCCTCGATGAACGGCCCGTAGTCCGACCGTCCGTCGAAGTCGGTGCCGTTGTGGCCCTGACGGAGCGTGTCGAAGTACTTCTCGAAGAGCTTCTCGATCTCGTCGGAGCCCGCGGGGCCGGGACCGGCGCCGGTGGCGTCGGAGTCGTCACCGTCGTAGATCTTGAGGGCGTAGTTCGGCGAGGCGACCATGTCGAAGTTCAGGTACAGCTTGATCTTCGCCAGGTCGGCGGGGGACAGGCTCGCGACGTAGTGCTCGGAGCCGAGCAGGCCCAGCTCCTCCGCGCTCCAGAAGGAGAAGCGCAGCCTGTTCCTGGTCGGGATCTTGCCGAACGCGGTCGCGACCTCCAGGATCGCGGCGCTGCCGGAGCCGTTGTCGTTGATGCCGGGCCCCGCCAGCACGCTGTCCAGGTGCGCCCCGAGCTGCACCACCTTGTTGGGGTCACCCCACCGGGAGTCGGCGATGACGTTGTGGGTCTTGCGGATCTCGCTGGTGGTGTCCGTCTTCACCCGTACGGACGTCCCGGCGGCGGACAGTTCCTGGCCGACCGCGAAGCTCACGCCCACGGCAGGGATGTGCACGGTGGGCTCGCCCAGCGTGCCCTGCAGGGTGTCGGTGCGCCCCGGCTGGCCCTCGTTCATGATGATCACCGCGGACGCGCCCGCGGCCTGCGCGTTCTCGGCCTTCACCTGGAAGGTGCAGGTGCCGCGCTGCACCAGCGCGACGGCGCCCGCCGGGAAGCCGGCGAAGTCGGCGGCCTCGCAGCCGGAGGTCGACGAGCTCGGCGTGGGGCCGGGGGGAAGCATGAGGTCGACGTTCCGGACGGGCGCTGTGACGTCTCCCGAGCCGGAGTAGGTCATCGTGGCGAAGTCGCCGACGCTGCTGCCGTCCGGCGGGGTGGCCGCGTACGTCTTGGGGGAGGGCGCGGTCCGCTGCAGGACCGCGGTGGAGTTCTCCTTGAAGAACGGGAAGTCGAACTCCTGCAGGGTCACCGTGTAGCCGGCCTTCTTGAGCACACCGGCGACGTAGTCGCGGGAGGCCGCGAAACCGGGGGTGCCGGCGGCGCGGGTGCCGCCGTTGGCGTTCGCGATGTCCTGCAGCTTGCGCAGGTGTTTCTTCACCGCCGACGCGACCACCGTCTGCGCGATGGCGGCGGGGTCGGGGTCGGCGTTCGCCGGCGCGGCCGGCAGGAGGGGAAGCACGAGGGCGGACGCCGCGGTGGCGACGGCGGCCCGCATGCCGAGCGAGGCGCGCATTGGGCTCTCCTTCGGGTCCAATGACGGTCCGAAACGGTCCAGTGGTCAGGCCCCCCGATGGACACTGATCGGGAACCTAACCGGGTTTGACCGATCCGGGAAGGACCTGTTTTCTGGCCTGCCGGGGTATTGCGCGGGCCCCCTCGCCGTACGCCGCGTACGCGGGCTCAGCGGTCGGTCGCCCAGTCGAGCAGCGTCTCGGCGGTGTCCCAGCGGCGGCTGGCGACGTCCTCGCCGAGGATGATCCCGATCAGCCGGCGGCCGTCCCGGTCGGCCGCGAACGCCAGGCAGAACCCGGCGGCGTTCGTGGAGCCGGTCTTCACGCCGATCGCGCCCGGCAGGCCGAGCATGTGGTTGGTGTTGTACCAGTCGTACCGGCCGTCCTCGGTCGAGTGCTCGCTGGTCGAGGTGACCTTCTTGAAGACCGGGTTCCGCAGCGCGATCTCCGCGAGCCTGGCCTGGTCGCGAGCGGTGGAGTAGCCGTCGCCGTGGGACGTCGGGAGCCCGTCGGCGTTCACGTACAGGGTGTCGTTCAATCCGAGTTCGCGCGCGGTGGCGTTCATCTTGTCCACGAATCCGGGCACGCCGGGGCCGTACACGCGAGCGAGGGCGTGCGCCGCGTCCGCGCCCGAGGGGAGGAGCAGGGCGTACAGCAGTTCGCGGACCGGCAGGGTGTCGCCGGGCTCGAGGTCGGCCGTCGATCCGTCGTTGTCCCAGGCGTACTCGACGTCCTCGCGCTTGATCGTGACCTCGTCGTCGAGGTTCGCCTCGCGCAGGACGATGTACGCGGTCATGATCTTGGTCAGGCTGGCGACCGGCATGCGCTCACCGGCGCGCTTGTCCAGCAGTTCCTGTCCGGTCGTGGCGTCCAGGAGATAGACGGCCCGCCCATGCACGTGCGGCGCCGCGTACGCGTGCGCGGAAAGGTCCTGGGTCAGGCCGGAGGCGGCCAGGGCGGGAGGGGCGAGACTTGGCGACGCCACCCCCGTGACCAGGGCAAAGGCGGCCATGGAGACACCAAGAGAAAGTTTCCGAGCGAACATGCGAATCAGCGTGCCATGACTATTCGGTCTTTTCGGGCGAAAGTTCGCAAAATATCAGCAAAGCGCCCCGACTTATGTGACCAAAGAGGTTTCGTGTGGCTCGTCGGGTAATCGGCCGGGATCGTCCCCCTTGTTCCGCTGACTGGGACCGCGCTCCGCCCAGCGCGGGGCGGGGGTCACCATGACGCCGACACCCCGACATACCGACACGCCGAAACGAGAACGGGAGAAGCGCATGGGAACTCCGGTCATCGTCGATGCCGCGCGGACGCCGTTCGGGCGCCGGGGCGGATGGCTTTCCGGGCTGCACGCGGCCGAGTTGCTCGGCGTGGCGCAGCGCGGGACGCTGGAGCGCCTCGGCCTCGACCCCCACCTGGTCGAGCAGGTCATCGGCGGCTGCGTCACCCAGGCGGGGGAGCAGTCCGGCAGCGTCACCCGTACGGCCTGGCTGCACGCGGGCCTGCCGGAGGAGACCGGGGCCACCACCATCGACAGCCAGTGCGGGTCGGCCCAGCAGGTGGTGCACCTGATCGCCGCACAGATCGCGGCCGGGGTGATCGACGTCGGCATGGCCTGCGGCATCGAGGTGATGTCCCGGGTGCCGCTGATGGCCAACGTCGGCGAGGGTGTCGGCAGGCCCCGGCCCGAGTCCTGGGACCGCGACATGCCCGCCCAGTACGTGGCCGCCGACCGGATCGCCCGCCGCCGGGGCTTCTCCCGCGAGGGAATCGACGCCTTCGGCCTCCGTTCCCAGGAGCGGGCCGGGCGGGCGTGGGCGGAGGGCAGGTTCGACGGGCAGATCATCCCGGTGACGGTGCCCGGCGACGACGGGCCCGCGACCGTCACGAGGGACCAGGGGCTGCGCGAGACCAGCATGGAGGCGCTGGCCGGTCTCAAGCCGATCCTGGAGGGCGGCCTCCATACGGCGGGCACCGCCTCGCAGATCTCCGACGGCGCGAGCGCGGCCGTGCTGATGCACGAGGAGCGGGCCCTTGAGCTCGGGATTCGCCCGCGCGCCCGCATCGTGGCCCAGTGCCTGGTCGGCGCGGAGCCCGAGTTCCTGCTCGACGGCCCGGTCAGGGCGGCGGAGAGGCTGCTCGCCCGCACCGGCATGAAGATCGCCGACATCGACCTGTTCGAGGTCAACGAGGCGTTCGCCTCGGTCCCCATGTCGTTCGCGCAGGTCCACGGCGTCGATCCGGACCGGCTCAACGTCAACGGCGGCGCGATCGCGATCGGTCACCCTGTCGGGGCGACCGGCATCCGCCTGATCGCCGCCGCGATCGCCGAACTGGAGCGGCGCGACCAGGAGACGGCGATGGTCGCCGTCTGCGCCGGCGGCGCGCTGGCCACCGGCGCGATCATCCAGCGGCTCTGACAAACCGGACTGCTGGAGCTGATACGGCCGGCCCGTCAGCCGCCCAGTACGGCGGGGGCGAGGCGGGCCCGATGCCAGGCGGCGTCGCCGAACAGCTTGGCCGCCGAGTGGGCTCGCTTGAAGTACAGATGCGCCTCGTGCTCCCACGTGAAGCCGATGCCGCCGTGCAACTGGATGGTCTCGGCCGCCACGGTGGAGAACGCCTCGGCGCAGTACGCCTGCGCCGCCGCGGCCCGCACCGGCAGGTCGGCGGCGTCCTCGGCGAGCGCGCGGGCCGCGTCGTAGCTGACCGACCTGGCCGACTCGACCAGCACGTACAGGTCGGCCAGGCGGTGCTTGACCGCCTGGAACGAGCCGATCGGACGGCCGAACTGCTCCCTGGTCTTCACGTACTCCAGCGTGATCTCCAGGCAGCGCGACGCGCCGCCGAGCTGTTCGGCGCTCAGCGCGGTCGCGGCCACGGCGAGCAGGCGCTCCAGCACGCGGTGCCCGTCGGCGGTCAGGAGCCGCGCCGGGGCGCCGTCGAAGACCACGCGTGCCTGCGGCCTGGTCCGGTCCAGCGTGACCAGCGGCTCGACCCGAAGGCCCGAAGCGCCGGCTTCGACGGCGTACAGACCGAGACCGCCCTCCGGGGTGGCGGCGGGCACGACGAACAGGTCGGCGCGCGCGCCGTCGAGCACGTGCTCCTTGACGCCCGTCAGCCGTCCGTCCGCCACGCGGGCGCGGATCGCCGCCGGGTCCCATGTCCCGCTCTCGGCCCAGGCCAGCGTGCCGACGCGGGTGCCGTCGGCGATGCCGGGCAGGTCGCCGGTCGCGCCGCTCGCCAGCAGCGCGCCGGCGGCGAGGACGGCCGAGCCCAGGTAGGGCACCGCGGCGAGCGTGCGGCCCAGTTCCTCGCACACCACGTGGGTCTCGGCGTACGAGAAGCCCGCCCCGCCGTGCTCCTCGGGTACGGCCAGGCCGAAGGCGCCCACCTGGTCGGCGAGCAGCCGCCAGACGGTCTCGTCGTACTCCGGCGTCGCGTCGGGCGCGGGGCGGGCCGGGGGGTTGCGCTCGAGCAGGGCGCGGACGGTGCGCCGCAGCTCCTCCTGCTCCTCGGTGGTGAACATAGCCTTCATTCTAACAACTGTTTGGTAGAGTGCCAGATGTGAACAGGAGCGAGACGTTCAGGGCAGAGGTACGGGCCTGGCTGGAGGACAACCTGTCGGGCGGGTTCGCCGGCGCCAGGGGGCTGGGCGGGCCCGGCCGCGAGCACGAGGCGTTCGACGTACGGCTGGCCTGGGAGCGGCACATGGCCGAGGCCGGCTGGACCTGTCTGGGCTGGCCCGAGCAGTACGGCGGGCGGGGGGCGAGCGTCGAGGAGCAGGTCGTCTTCCACGAAGAGTACGCGCTGGCCGGCGCGCCCGCCCGGGTCGGCCACATCGGCGAGAACCTGCTCGGCCCGACGATCATCGCGTTCGGCACCGACGAGCAGCGCGCCCGCTTCCTGCCGCCGATCGTGGCCGCCCGGGAGCTGTGGTGCCAGGGCTACTCCGAGCCGAACGCCGGCTCCGACCTGGCCAACGTGCAGACCCGCGCCGAGCCGGACGGCGACCGCTGGCGGGTCACCGGCCAGAAGGTGTGGACCTCCCTGGCCATGGAGGCCGACTGGTGCTTCGTGGTCTGCCGCACCCAGCCGGGCTCGGCGCGCCACCACGGCCTGTCCTACCTGCTCGTGCCCATGCGGCAGGAGGGGGTGGAGATCCGGCCCATCGTCCAGATGACCGGGACGAGCGAGTTCAACGAGGTGTTCTTCGACGGCGCGGTGACGGACGCCGCCAACATCGTGGGCGCGCCCGGCGACGGCTGGAAGATCGCCATGGCGACGCTGGGCTTCGAGCGCGGCGTGGCCACGCTCGGCCAGCAGGTGGGCTTCCGCCGCGAACTGGAGGCGATCATCGCGCTGGCCCGCAGGACGGGCGCCGTGGACGACCCCCTGCTGCGCGACCGGCTCGTCCGCTCCTGGATCGGCCTGGAGGTCATGCGGCTCAACGCCGTACGCACGATGGCCGGCATCGCGGCGGGCGCGCCCGGCCCGGAGTCGTCCATCTCCAAGCTGGTGTGGGGCGTGTGGCACCGCGAGCTCGGCGAGCTGGCCATGGACGTGCTCGGCGCGGCCGGGATGATCGCCGACGGCCCGCCGTACGACCTGAGCGACGAGCAGCGGCTCTACCTGTTCTCCCGGTCCGACACCATCTACGCGGGTTCCAACGAGATCCAGCGCAACATCATCAGCGAGCGCGTGCTCGGCCTGCCCCGCGAACCCCGGTAGCGGATACGTATTCCTGCCGATGTGCCGGACGGGCCGCGGTCTCTACCGTCGAGGGCGCCGACGAGACCCGAGGTGAGCTATGCGCATGCCGGGCGTGTTCCTGTCCGTGTTCCTGTCCGCCCTCCTGACGACCTCATCCCTCACCGTCACCTCCGCGGCCGCCGAGGCCGTGACCAAACCCCCGCCGTCCGCCGTCGACGTCGTCTACCAGCGGGCCCACTTCGGCCCCGGTCTGCGGGAGGGCGTGAAGGCGGGCAACACCCTGTCCTTCGCCGCCCCCGTGGGCACGATCTCCTACACCGACGCGCTCGGCACGAAGACCTGGGAGTACGCCCGGTGGACCGGCCCCGAGCGGCCCATCGGGTTCGCCGCCACCGAGCTGGTGGCCTCCTGGAACGCCGACGTGCCCGCCGGGAGCTGGCTGCAGGTCGAGATGCGCGGCCGCCACGCCGCCGGGCAGACGAAGTGGTACGTGCTCGGCCGCTGGGCGTACGGCGACGAGGACATCCGGCGCACGTCGCTGTCCGGGCAGCGGGACGCCGACGGCACCGTCTCGGTCGACACGTTCGTGGCCGCGGCGGGCAAGGCGATCACCTCCTACCAGCTGCGCGTCACGCTGTACCGGGCTCCGGGCTCGGCCGTGACCCCGGTCGTGCGCGCGCTCGGCGCGATGGCCTCCGCGGTGCCCGTCCGGGCGACCGTCCCGGTCAGCCCCGGCGGCATCGCCTGGGGCGTCGAACTGCCGGTGCCCCGCCGCTCGCAGAACGTCCACGAGGGCCACTACCCCGAGTGGGACGGCGGGGGAGAGGCGTGGTGCAGCCCGACCTCGACCACCATGGTCCTCGGCTACTGGGGCAAGTGGCCCAGCAAGCAGGACACCGCCTGGGTCGACCCCTCGGACCCCAACCCCGAGGTCGACTACGCCGCCCGGTACACCTACGACTACGCGTACGAGGGGGCGGGCAACTGGCCGTTCAACGCGGCGTACGCGGGACGGTACGGTCTCGAGGGGTTCGTCACCCGGCTCCGCTCGCTGACCGAGCTCGAGCGGCTGATCCGGGCCGGCATCCCGGTCGTCACCTCGCAGTCGTTCAAGGCCGAGGAACTGCCCGGCGCCGGATACAGCACCAACGGCCACCTCATGGTCATCATCGGCTTCACCGCCAACGGTGACGTGATCGCCAACGACCCCGCCTCGCCGGACAACGACGCGGTCCGCCACGTCTACCCGCGGGCCAACTTCGAGAACGTCTGGCTGCGCAGCACCGGAAGCGGCGGGATCGTGTACGTCATCCACCCGAAGAACCACCCCCTGCCGCCCACCACCCCCGGGCTGCCGGCGAACTGGTGAGAATCGGGCCGGGCCCGGCGGTGTACGGCCGCGGGTCCGGCCCTCCTATAGTTAGTCAGGTGACTGACTCGACGAGTGCCCGGGTGAGGGCCGCGAGCGCCAAGCGGCAGCGGCTCATGGCCGCCGCCGCGCAGGTGGTGCACCAGCAGGGCGCAGAACGCACCACCATCGCCGACATCGCCCGCGCCGCCGACGTCCCGGTGGGCAACGTCTACTACTACTTCAAGACCAAGGACGAGCTCGTCGCCGCCGCGCTGGCCGAGCACGCTCGCCACCTGCGGGATCTCACCGAACGGCTGGAGCGGCTGCCGGACCCCCGGGAGCGGCTCAAGGGCCTCGTGGAGACGTGGGTCGGCCAGCGCGACCTCGCGGCCCGGTACGGCTGCCCGACCGGCACCCTCGCCGCCGAGCTGGACAAACGTGACGAGGGCGGCCTGGACACGGAGGCGGGCAAGGTCATCAGGCTGCTGCTCGACTGGGTCGAGCAGCAGTTCCGCGAGCTCTGCCTGCCCGAGCCCGACGGCCTCGCCCTGACCCTGGTGGGCGCCTACCAGGGCATGTCGCTGCTGGCCAACGCCCTGCGCGACCCCCAGATCATGACGCGCGAGGGGACCCGGCTGATCGGCTGGCTCGACTCACTGCATGCCTGAACCCGCAGCATGCTGCGCGAGCAGCGTGGTCAGCGCCGCGGTCCGCGCGTCGTCCCACCCGTCCGGCGGCGCGATGCGCGCCCACGCGGCGATCACCTCGCCGTCGTAGTCGTGGCCGTGCCCCGGCGGCGCGTCGAGGGAGAACACCAGGTCGGCGGTGATCTGCCAGAACGTCACGAACGGATACCACCGGATCCAGGGCAGCACGTCGTCGCCGCGCCGCTCCTCCAGCCAGTCGGGCCGGGTGAGGACGAGCCGGGGCGTCCACCACACGATCGGGTCGGAGGGATGCTGGAGGTAGACGACCCGCGGCGCGTTCCACGGTGACGCGGGCGCGTCCAGGTCGGAGGGGCGGTTGGCGAAGCGCACGGTCTCGCCGCCCCGGTAGACGGGCAGCGCCTCCCTGCTGCCCGCGTCGCGGCCGTCGACCAGCCGCCGCCACAGCGCGCTGCTGTCCGGCGGCCCGACGAACAGCGCGCCGTCGGTGCGCTCGCGCAGGTCCCGGTCGCCGCCGAACGCCGACTCCGCGCCGAACGCCCCCAGGCTCTCCCCGAAGACCAGCAGCTTGGGCCGGTGACCGGCGGGCAGCGCCGACCAGCGGGCGTACACCTGGTCGAACAGCTCGCGCCCGGCCGCCCTCGCCCGCTCGCGGTCCACGAGGAACGAAAGCCAGCTCGGCAGGTAGGAGTACTGCATGGAGACCAGCGCGGTGTCGCCGCCGTACATGAACTCCAGGGCGGCGGCCGCCTGCGGATCCACCCAGCCGGTGCCGGTCGTCGTGATCACGCAGAGCACGTCGCGGCCGAACGCGCCGGTCCGCTCCAGTTCCCGTACGGCCAGGGCGGCCCTTTCGCGTGTGGTCGCGGCGGAGTCGAGCCCCGCGTAGACGCGGATCGGGGCGACGGCGGGCCGCCCGCTGAAGCGGCTCAGCTCGCCAACGGCAGGCGCGTCCGCGACGAAGGCGCGGCCCTCCAGGCCGAGCGACGCCCAGGAGACCAGCGAGGAGGGGCTGCCCGACAGCGTGGCCGCCGCCGGCGGGGTGATGCCGGGGGCGGTCTCGGTGTTGATCGCGGCGAAGCTGCGGTCGGCGCCCTTCAGCAGGGCCTCGGTGAGGATCCCGTCGGTCAGGAAGACGGCCAGCACGCCCACCCCGAGCCCCGCGGCGAACTGCGCGGCCGTCGCGGGGAACCACCGCCCGAGGAAGCGGCCCAGCGCCCGCGCCGCGATCCGCAGCGCACGGGCGGCGGCCAGCAGGGCCAGGAACAGGGCCGCCGCGATCAGCGGGACGCCCAGGTAGCCGAGCCGCTCCGGCGGGTCCAGGCCCATCAGCACGTAGATGTCCCGCTGCGCGCGCACGCCCAGGACCAGTGAGGCGGCGCCGAGACCGCAGCCGAATGTCGCGACCAGGCGCCGGACCCGCCGCCGTCCCTTGCGGTTCCACGCCGCGCGCCACCTCGCCGGGAGCCATGCCGCGGCCGGGCGTACGAGCGCGCTGACGCTCACTCCCACCAGATATCCGGTGGCGGTGAGCACGCCTGCGATGATCCCCTGCAGCGTCCAGGGACGGGGCAGCAGCGACGGCGTGAGGGACAGGGAGAAGAAGGTGGCGGCGAGGACGATCCCGGCCGTGTCCAGCGGCGCGTTGAGACGCAGCCGCCGTCTTTCCCCCATCAGGTCCCCGATCCGCTCCGATGGCCTACGGAGCAGGCAGGCTATCAAGGTAACGAACAGGTCACGGCGCGGGTGGGGGGGCACGTCCCGGTCATCGGGAGCGGTCCGATCCGGCCCCGGGCCGCGCCGATAGCGTCCCCGCGTGAGCGGAGCGATGAAATACGCCGTGCTGGCCCCCGTGGCGGCGAACACGACCGCCGACCCCGAGTGGATCGCCGGTTTCGCCCGGCATGCCGAGGCGTGCGGGTTCGAGTCCGTCGTGGTGGTCGAGCACACGGTGGTGATGAGCCGCTACTCCAGCGTCTATCCGTACGACAGCTCGGGCCGGATGGAACTGCCGGACGACTGCGACATCCCGGACCCGCTCGACCTGCTCGCCTTCCTGGCCGGCCGTACGAGCGAGATCGGGCTGGCCACCGGCGTCCTGGTGCTGCCCAACCATCATCCGGTCGTGCTGGCCAAGCGCCTGGCGACCGTGGACGCGCTGTCCCGGGGCCGCCTGCGGGTCTGCGTGGGCATGGGCTGGATGAAGGAGGAGATCGAGGCCTGCGGCGCCGACTTCGCCACTCGTGGCCGCCGGGCCGACGAGCAGATCCGCGTGCTGCGCGCGCTGTGGGCGGGCGGCGGCCCGGACGGGGTCGGCCACCACGGCGAGTTCTTCGACTTCGACGGCGCGATGACCTATCCCAAGCCGGTCCGCGGCGCGGTGCCCCTCCACATCGGCGGGCACAGCGTCGCGGCGGCCCGCCGCGCCGGACGCCTGGGGGACGGCTTCCAGCCGCTGGGCGTCGTGGGAGACGACCTGCGCCGGCTGCTCGGCGTGATGCGCGCCGAGGCGGAGGCGTGCGGCCGCGACCCCGAGGCGCTGGAGCTCACCCTCGGGCACATGGTCTCCCGCATCACCCCGGAGAAGGCCGCCTCGCTGGCCGCGCTGGGAGCGAACCGGATCCTGCTGTCACCCACCCCCACGGCCGACCTCGCGGCGGCCACGGAGGAACTGTCCGCCTGCGCCGCCCGCCTCGGGCTGGAGGCGAGATGAACGGCGTGACGGCGGCCGACGCCGCCGCGCTGACCGACCTCGTGGGGCGCTACGCGTTGTACGCCGACGAGCGCGACTTCGCGCGACTGACCGGCCTGTTCGCCCCTGACGGGGTGCTCGTGCTGCCGGACCCGCCGCGCGCGCTCGGCCCGGTTCTCGCCCGCACGGGCCACGAGGAGATCGCCGCCGCGATGACCGCGCTGGAGAGCCTCATGATGACCTTCCACGCGCTCGCCGGGCAGGTCTTCGAGCCCGGGCCGGAGCCCGGCACCGCCACGGGCGCGGTGGCCTGCGTGGCCCACCACCTGTCCGTACGCGACGGCGCGCCGTCCGACCTGGTGTGGCACCTGCGGTACGCCGACACCTACCGGCGGCACGACGGCGCCTGGCGCATCACCCGCCGCGAGGTGCGGATCGACTGGATCGAGACCAGGCCGGTGCGGCGCGTACGCGGCCGGGAGGGGGAGCGATGACTGTTTCTGTGGTCACCGGGGGCGCGCTGGGCATCGGCGGCGCGGTCAGCCGCAGGCTCGCCCGCCGGGGCGACCTGGTGGTGCTCAACGACATCGACGCCGAGGCGGCCGAGGAGACCCGCCGCGCCATCGAGGCCGCCGGCGGGCGCTGCGTCACGGTGATCGGCGACGCGAGCGACGAGGAGACGGCCGACCGCGTACGGGACGCCGCGCTCGACGCGGGCGGCGGCCGGGTGGACGTGCTGGTCAACAACGTGGGCGACTTCCGCCCGGCGTCCAGGACGTTCCTGCGCAGCACTCCCGCGCACTGGCAGCGGCTGTACGAGCTGAACCTGCGGCACGTGTTCACGCTGACCCACGCCATCCTTCCGGTGATGGTCGAGCAGGGCTCCGGCTGCGTGGTGAACAACTCCACCGTGGAGGCCTTCCGCGGCATCCCCGGCCATGCCGTCTACTCCGCGTACAACGCGGGGGTGTCGGCCTTCACCAAGAGCCTCGCCGTGGAGGTCGGCCGTTATGGCGTGCGGGTCAACGCGATCGCGCCCGACCTGGCCGACACGGAGCAGACCCCGGCGAGCGCGATGCTGCGCGGGCGCGACCCCGGGCTGATCCCGCTGTGGGTGCCGCTCGGCCGGTTCGGCGAGCCCGACGACTACGCCGCCGTCGTGGAGTTCCTCGCCTCCGACGAGGCGCGGTTCGTCACCGGTCACACCATCCCGGTGGACGGCGGCACGCTCGCCGCCTCCGGCTGGTACGGCCGGGCCGACGGCAAGGGCTGGACCAACATGCCCGACCGCCCCTGAGGGCTCAGCCGGGCTGGAGGACTCCGAAATCGCCGACCGCCATCGTCATGCCGAACACCCGGGAGGCGATCAGCCAGCCCTCGGACGTGCGCTCCCAGCGGTCGTCGTACTCACCGAAGCACTCGTAGAAGCGGCCCTCGTACGCCCCGGCGCCCTGGTGGTACACCCGCGCGTACGTCAGCGACCTGGCGCGGTCGCCGTCGATCTCGACGCGGTGGTTGCCCAGCAGGTGCTGGGAGGGGCCACAGCCGCCGAGGTGCGCCCGGATCGTGGCGACGATTTCCACCCGGCCCGTGCGGCGGTAGCCGGTGGCGTCCGGGGTGAAGGCGGCCGCGACCGCCTCCCAGTCGCGCCGGTCGAGCGCTGCGGCGAAGGCGGCGAGCCGCTCGACGATGTGCCGCCGGTCGTCGTCCGTCATACCCGCTCTCCGTTCGGAACAGGAGTGGAGACGCCGCTCGCGAGCAGGGCGGGGGACTCGGGGCGGCCGTCGAGCACCCGGGCGGTGCGGGTGACGATCCGCCAGCCGCTGTCCGTGCGGCGCAGCGTCCAGTGGTTGGCCGTCGCCCGGCGGAGCGCGAAGCCCCCGTCCCCGTGGGTGACCATCAGCGAGTAGGAGACCGCCGTCGCGTCGTCGCCCGTGACGGTCACGTGCGGCGGGCCGACGAAATGCGCGCAGCCGCCCGCGATCCAGCCCTGGTGGGCGTCCGAGCGCACCATGGCCGCGATCTGGGCCCGCCCGCGCATGAGTAGTTCGTCCACGTCGTACACGCCGTCCGCGTCCCACAGCCCGGCCACGGCGTCCGCGCTGCCGCTGTCCACCAGCGGGCCGTACGACAGGATGAGCCGGGTCACCTCCCGCTCGTCCTCCAGCGCGCCGGTGCGTTCCTCCAGGCGGGCCAGCCGCCGTTCGATGTCGGTCCCGGTCGTCGTCGTGTCAGCCATCGGTCCTCCCGAAGTCCACGCCCATCGCGGAGGCGAGGTCGCGCAGCGCCTCCAACTGCTCCCGGTAGTGGTCCGCCGAGGTCGCGGCGACGGTGACGCCGGCGACGGTCGCGCCTGCGTCGCGCACCCGCTCCAGCGCGCGCCGCGCGGCGTCCGGGGCTGCCTGGGGATCCACCGGCCGGCCCGCCGCCAGCACGACGTCGAAGGAGTCCGGCAGGTCGTCCGCCTCGCGGACCATCGACGCGAGCGTCTCCAGGGGCAGTCCGAACGGCACCCACCCGTCGCCGTACGTCGCGGCGCGGCGCAGCGAGCGCGGAGTGCGTCCGCCGATCCACAGCGGCACCCGGGGCTGTACGGCGTGCGGCTCCACCACGAACCCGGAGAAGTCGTAGAACTCGCCGTGGAACTCCGGCTCCCGCTGCGACAGCGCGGCGCGCAGCGCCGCGATCGCCTCGTCGGCCCGCGCCCCCCGGCCCTCGAACGGCACGCCGAGCAGGTCGAACTCCTCCTTGAGGCTGCCCACGCCGAGGCCCAGTGTGAGCCGCCCGCCGCTGACGCGGTCGAGCGTGCCGTACCGCTTGGCGATGGCGAGGGGGTGGTGGTAGCCCAGCACCAGCACCTGCGTGACCAGCCGGATGCGCCGGGTGCGCGCCGCGAGGTAGCCGAAGGTCGCCAGCGGATCCCAGTAGACGGCGCCGCGCTCGGCGGCGATGCCGGCCGGGACGGCCACGTGCTCACTGCAGGTGAGGTGGTGGTAGCCCAGCCGGTCGGCGGTCTCCGCGATCCGGGCCAGGTCGTCCACGCCGGCCTCGCGTTCCCACTCGGAGTGGATCCCGGGCAACCGGACCACGACAGGACTGACGATGCCGATCCGCACCGGCGTACCTCCACATCAGGAACATGCTTCGCAGAAATCTTTCTAGTGGAGGCCGACACCCCGGCCGCCGCTCGTCCCGCTGACCGGAACCGGACACGAGGCAGCAGAACGGGATGTCTCTTCCCCTCTTCCCAGGGGCGTGATGCGTTGCTACATTCCGAGGCAAGAATTCATTTCAGTTTTGGGAGGTGTGATGACCGCTCTCCGTGCCGAGCACGAGGCGACGGCGCCCGCTCGACGAGAGCTGCCGCCGTCGATGGTCGAACGGATGACGCTGATCATGGACGCGTTCACCGGTCGCTCCACCCGTCTCACGCTCGAGGACGTGGCCCGCTGCACGCACCTCCCGCGCTCGACGGCTCATCGCATCCTCGACCAGCTCGTACGGCTGAACTGGCTGGATCACACGTCGTTCGGTTACAGCCTGGGCAAGCGGGCGCTCGGGCTCGGCGGCCGGGACGGCAGCCACGGCGAGATCCGGGAGGCCGCCGCGCCGCTGCTGCACAACCTGCAGATCAGGACCGGGATGGTCGTCCACCTCGCCGTGCTCGACGGCGCCGAAGTGTTCTACCTCGACAAGGTCGGCGGCCGGTTCGCCCTGTCGGTGCCCTCCCGCGTCGGCGGCCGGGCCCCGGCCCACTGCACCGCGCTCGGCAAGGCGATCCTCGCGTGGCTGGAGCCCGAGCAGGTCGAGGCGCTCATCGACGGGCATATCAGCCGCCTGACCAACCGGACGATCGGCGACATCGGCACCCTGCACCAGGAGCTCAACCGGATCCGGCAGCGGCGCGGGCTTGCCTTCGAGCGGGGGGAGTGCTTCCCCGACATCTCCTGCGTCGCCGCGGCCGTGCGCGGCCACGAGGGGCCGGTGGCCAGCATCTCCCTGGTGGGCGACGCCCGCACGCCGCTGGAGAAGGTGGCTCCGCTCGTGGTCGACGCCGCGCGGCAGGTCTCGCTCGCCCTCTTCCCCGACCTGGACTCCCAGCGCAGGTCCCGGGCCGTCCACCGGGTGCCGGACCGCACCTGGTCCCCGGAGACCATGAACCGCCTGCTCGCCGTCGGCCAGAATGGCGACTGGCTCTGAAGCGGCCCACGCGCCACCCGCTGAAGTGATCGGCCGCATTCGGCCTGACCGCATCTAAATTCGCAGCCGCCGGGCTCTTATGTGGGCCGGGTGGTAGGTGAAGGCCCAGCGGTCGGTGTCTTGTTT
>NZ_BOOF01000080.1 GCF_016863095.1 Microbispora siamensis
TCCGGCACCGCCATGACCCGGTTCGAGAACAACGCCCCCACGGCGCGGGCTATTCCCCGCCGGGGCGGCCCTGCCCCGGGCGTCCGGTTGTCCAACACACCAGCCCGCGGCGACTGTTCCCGCAGGTCGTGACCGGGAGCATGTCCCGCCTCCCGTACGCGGCAAAACGGGCGGGCAAGCGGGGACAACCAGATCCGGCTCTCAGGCATCTACTTAGCGCCGCGGCGGACAGCCGGCATGGCACGGATGATCGGGGAGGCACGACGTGAGGGACGAACGCCGTAAGTGGCCGTCGTCCCCGCGCTCCGCGACGGCTCCACGTGGCCGTCGTCTTCCCACGCAACCGAACGTCAAGCCGCTCGCAATCGCCCCGCGCTACGAAGACGATGCGGAAGTCCCCGTACGGCGCCAACCCGGCCGCCCGGACTTTCGTCGCTGGAGGTGGCCATCATCATGCGGTCGGAGTTCGACGACATCCGTGCCCACATCACCGCCGAGCCGCCGCGCACGGGCGAGTTGCTCGAGCTCGCGCACTCCCTGCTCGACGACCTGGAGCAGTTGCGTATGCGTGAGGCGATCCTGCGCTCGCACTATCTCGCCCTGCTGACGGCGGCGCGCGCCACCGTGGCCGCGGACTCCGCCGGCCACCCGGAGGCGCTCACCTTCCTCCAGCACGAGCTGGCCGAGCACGGGCAGCTTCCCGACGGAGAGCAGGCACAGCGGATCTTGTCGGACGCTGTGGCGGCGCAGTCCATGCTCGCCCACCTCGACGAGCCCGTGGTTCCCCGGCGGTCCCGCACTCCCCGCAGCCCCCGCTGCGGCGGAGTCAGCCGCAGTCTGCGGGGCTGAGCGGCTCAGCCGCCGGGGATGAGGTCGTGCACGAAGACGACGTTGGGGTAGGCCGGGTTGTCGGTGTACCCCTGAACGTTGCCCAGGTAGGCCCGCTGGTAGTTGGACACCCAGGGCACCGCCACCACGGCCTGCTCCTCGATGAGGTTCCTCTGGAGCTCGGCGTACGCCCTCTCGGCGGCGGGACGGTCGTTCGTCACCAGTGACGGCAGACGATCGATCTTCGCGTCGACGTCCCTGTCCTTGAGGTAGGTGAGGTTGAAGGACACCGGCTCGGCGCTGTGGAAGACGTTGAGGAACCACGAGTACGCGTCGGCGTAGTCGGGCCACCAGTACATGACGAGGATGTCCTGGCGCTTGGCCGGGTCGGCCGACTTGCCCTGGTTCCACTGGTCGTTCCACTGCATCGCCTTGGCGTCGAGCTGGACGTTCAGCTCGGCGAGCGCGCTCTTGAGCCTGCGTACGAGCAGTTCCTCGTCGTCGTCCCCCTGTGCGTAGGTCAGCGTCAGGCGCAGGGGGTTGCCGCCCGGGCCGTACCCCGCCTCGTTCAGCAGCGCGGTGGCCCCGCTCAGGTCCTGCTTCTGGGTGAGGCCGGGCGTGTGCCCGAGCAGGCCCTCGGGCACCAGACCGGAGGCGGGCGCCCCGGCCCCCTTGAGCCCGGTGATCAGGCCGTCGTAGTCGATCGCCTTCTGCACCGCCTTGCGCAGCCGTACGTCCGCCAGCGGGCCTGAGGCGGTGTTGAACAGCACGAGCATGTTCTGGAACGACGGCACCTGGAGGGTGCGCACACCCGCGGTCGCGCGGGCCCGCCGGAACAGTTCGGGGTTCAGCCGCTGCACGTAGCTCGCCTCGCCGCGCAGCAGCAGCCGGTACGCCCGGTCCGGGTTGGGGGTGACGCGGAACTCGATATTCCGGTAGTGCGGGCCCTCCCAGCCGCCCCAGTAGCGGTCGAAGGCCCGCAGCACAAGTTCCTTCTCGCGGCCCTTCTTCCAGCTCGCCACGGTGTACGGCCCGGAGCCGGCGTCCCGGCCGGCCTGGAACCACTTCTTGAGGTCGCCCGATCCGGCCGCCTGCGTGTCGTAGATGTACGCCGCGTAGTCGGCGGAGGCGACCAGGTCGAGCGGGGCGGCGTACTTGAGCCGGAACTCCACCGTCAGCGGGTCCTTGACCGTGATCTGCTGCACGGGGTCCCAGATGTAGGCCGCGCCGGCGCCCATCCGCTTGGTGCGCTCGATGGACGCCTTGACCGCGGCGGCGTCCAATGGTCGTCCGGTGTGGAAGACCACGCCGGACCGCAGGGTGAACGTCCAGACCTTGCCGTCGGAGGACGTCTGCCAGCGCTCGGCCAGGCGCGGCGCCGCCCGCCGCGTCCTGGGGTTGTACATCGTCAGCGAGTCGTAGATGTTCTCCATCGCGACGACCTCGTTGGAATACGAGCTCGCCGGGTCCCAGTCGGTGACGATGTCGAGATGATGCAGGTAGACGAAGGTCGAGTCCTTCGTCGAGGGAAGGTTCGCGGCGGAGATCTCCTGGACCTCACCCCCGCCGCATCCCGCGAGGGCCAGCACGGCCATCACTCCCAGCACGAGTAAACGGCGCATGCGTGCGGGTCCTTTCCGTGTCCACCATGATCGACGCTACTGCAAGATCACGATTGGACATGATATTTCCCGCTAATCGATCACAGGTCCCCTCATCCCACCCGCCTCACTGCTAGTCTCTATCCCTGTCGCAAAAAGGTTTTATGTGAGGCTTGTCCCTCACTGGGCGAGGTGCCATGAGTCCGCGCAGGCGTGACCGGCCGATCAGGTCCCGGCTCATCGGCCTGCTGCTCGTACCGCTCTTCTCGCTGGTCGCCCTGTGGGCGGTCACCGCCGGCGTCACCATCGGCGAGAGCCTGAGTCTTCGTACGTACAACACGCTGTGGTCCACGCTGCGGCGGCCCGCCGACTCCCTGATCGTCGACTTGCAGAGCGAGCGCCTGACCACGGCCCGATACCTCGGTTCGCACCGGAAGGCCGACCGCGACGCCATGGTCCTGCAGCGCCAGCACACCGACAAGACCAGGGAGAAGGTCCGCACGCTGGCCCTGTCCAGCGCCTCCCGCTCGGCCACCACTCCGGCCATGCGCACGCAGGTCGACGAGATGCTGGCGGGGCTCAGCCGGATCGACGAGATCCGGGCGGAGATCGACGAGGGGCTGTCGGAGCGGCTGTACGCCATCGAGACCTACAACCTGGTCAGCGACTCGATCTACCGCATGCACTACAGCCTGGCGCTGATCGACGACATCCCGATCTACCAGCAGTCGCGTGTGGTGATCTCGCTCGGGTACGCCAAGGAGCTGCTCACCCGGGAGCAGGCGCTGGAGGCGGCCGCCGGGGCGTCCGGCGGCCTCACCGACGAGGAGCGCAAGCTGTTCACCCAGCTCGTGGGCAACCGCCGGTTCCTCATCGACCAGGCGCTGCCCGAGCTGGACGCAGGCCTGCGGCAGCTCCACGTCAACCTCATCACCACCCCGCTTTACCAGCGGCTGCGGCTGCAGGAAGAGCAGATCATCGCCGCGCCCAAGCTCTCGGCGCGTACGCAGCGGGTATGGCAGTCGACCTCCGACGACCTGGCCGAGTCGTTCCAGAAGGCGCAGACCGAGGCGGCGGCCCTGCTCGCCGAGCGCGCCGCGCCGATCGCCGACTCGATCCTGCGGCGGGCCGTGCTGGCCGGAGGCTTCGGTCTCCTCGCGGTCATCGCCTCGATCCTGATCTCGCTGCGGGTCGGCGGACGCCTCGCCCGCGAGCTGGCCGACCTGCGGCAGGCCGCGCTCGACCTCGCGAACAAGCGGCTGCCGGGCGTGCTGGTCAAGCTCAAGCGAGGCGACGACGTCGACGTGGCCACCGAGGCTCCCCCGCTCCAGACCGCGGGCGGGACCGCCGAGATCCAGGACGTGGGGCGGGCCTTCTCCACCGTCCAGGAGACCGCGGTGGAGGCCGCCATCGGGCAGGCCCGCCTGCAGCGGGGTGTCAGCCAGGTCTTCCTCAACCTGGCACGGCGCAGCCAGACGCTGCTGCACCGGCAGCGGACCCAGCTCCACGGCATGCAGCGCCACACGACCGACCCGGACATGCTGGAGGAGCTGTTCCGGCTCGACCACCTGACGACCCGCATGCGCCGCCACGCCGAGGGCCTGATCATCCTGTCCGGCAACGCCCCCGGCCGCGCCTGGCGCAAGCCCGTCCCGATGTACGACGTCGTACGCGGGGCCGCGGCCGAGGTGGAGGACTACGCCCGGGTGAACGTGCTGCCGATGGAGGACCACGGGCTCGACGGCGCCGCGGTGGCCGACGTCATCCACCTCATCGCCGAACTGGTCGAGAACGCCACGATCTTCTCGCCGCCGCACACCACCGTGTCGGTGCGCGGCGAACTCGTCGGCACGGGCTTCGCGGTCGAGATCGAGGACCGCGGGCTCGGCATGACCAAGGAGCGGCTCGCCGAGCTGAACGAGCGTCTGGCCAACCCGCCGGAGTTCGACATCGCGGACACCGACCGCATGGGGCTGTTCGTCGTCGCGCGCCTGGCCGCGCGGCGGGACATCCGCGTGACCCTACGGCCCTCGCCCTACGGAGGAACGACCGCCATCGTGCTGATCCCATCCGCGCTCATGGTTGGCCCCAAGGATCCCGATCTCGCCCGTCTCGCCGCGGGAGAGGTCACCCCGGAGGACATCATCCTCGCCTCGCTGCAACGGGGGCCGCAGGAGATCGAGAACACCGGCGAGGAGGACCGAAAGTGACGGAACGCATGCAGGACCAGTGGCTGGACGAGGAGGCCGGGCCCATCGTCCCGGCCTACGCCCTGACCCGCGGACGCGTGCGGCCCTCCAGCCAGGAGATCGACCTCGTCGCCATCGTCACCGCGACCGGCGGGCCCACGCCGGTGAGCCTCGGCCCCGAGCAGTGGATGATCCTCAGCCTGTGCGCCCGCCCGGCGTCCCTGGCGGACATCGCCGCGGCGATCGACCTGCCGCTCGGCGTCGTACGGGTGCTGGTGGGCGACCTCCACGAGCAGGGTCTCGTGCAGGTGCGCCCACCCGCCAACGTCGCGCGCTTCCCCACCCCCGGCATCCTGACCGAGGTGATCAGCGGCCTGCGCGCGCTGTGACCCTCTCGGTCAGAGCGCGTGCGGGTAGTGCCGTGCGGCGTGCTCGGGGGTGATGTACCCCTCCCGCAGGTCGGCGCGCACGGCCTCGGGGTCGCGCTCCTCGGGCGGGCCGTACCCGCCTCCAGAGCCGGTGCGCAGGTGCACGACCGCGCCCTTGGGCAGGAAGATCCGCGTCTTCAGCGAGAAGTCCTCGGCGTGCCCGTCGGGATACTCCACCGTGAGCCGGTTGGGCCGGCCCGGGAGGCCGCCCTCCAGGCCCCAGGGGGCCAGCGCGGTCCTGGCCAGGCCCGCGGTGAGGTACTGGTCCTCCAGGATGCGGAAGGACAGGTCGAGCCCCAGGCCGCCGCGGTGACGGCCGGGTCCGCCGGAGTCCTCGGCCAGGGCGAGCCGCTCGATCCGCCAGGGGTTGCGCGCCTCCCACACCTCGGCGGGGGTGAAGCGGGTGGCCGACTCCGAGATGTACATGAGCGCGCTCGCGCCGTCGCCCGACGGTGAGGCGCCCTGGCCCACCGGGTGCGGCGCGCCGTCGGCCCACGGCTCGCCGGTCGCCTCGCGGTTGCCCCACCACACCAGGGCGTTGATGTCCCCGCCGCTGGCGGCCGGCACCGATCCAGGCACGGCCTCGGCAAGCGCCCTGATGATCAGCTCGATGGCGTGGTCGGAGGGGATGCCGTACATGAAGCAGGGCGCCGGCCGTACGGGGTGGAACAGCGAGCCGAGCCGGGTGACCAGCTCAAGCGGGCGGAAGTGGCCCTCGTTGGGCTGCTCGCCGGCCCCCGCGAGGAAGGACACCGCGATCCGGACGGCCGCCACGGTGGACGGCAGCGGGCAGTTGACCGGCCCGCCGACCTGGTCCGGGCAGTCGGTCAGGTCGACGGTCACCGACGAGCCGTCCACGACGACCCGGACGCCGAACGGGATCGGCGTGCCGTTCACGCCGTCGGAGTCGATGACGCTGGACGCCTGGTAGACGCCGTCGGGCAGCCGCTCGAACCAGCCGCGCACCAGCGCCTCGCCGTGGGCGTACATGCGGGCGACGCAGCGGCGGAAGGTGTCCAGCCCGTGCCGCCGCACCAGCGCGCCGAGGGCCTCCGCCCCGGTCCGCGCCCCGGCCACCATCGCGTTGATGTCGCCGATGACCATCTCCGGCATGCGGCTGTTGGCCAGGATCATCCGGTAGACGTCGCTGACCAGCCGCCCGGCGTCGTACAGCTTGACGCCGGGGAAGATCGTGCCCTCCTGGTGGACGTCGACCGTGTCCGTGCAGTACGGATCCTTGCCGCCGATGTCGAGCCAGTGGGCCTTGATGGCGGAGTACGCGACCAGCGTGTCCTCGTGGAAGATCGGCACCACCATCGCCGCGTCCTGGGGGTGGGAGCCGGTGCCGTACGGGTCGTTGTAGAGGATCACGTCGCCGGGGCTGAGCGCGGGGGGACCGCCGACGCCCTCCACGGCCTCCCTGACGCAGAAGCCGAGGGTGCCCATGAACGCCGGCAGCGTCGGGGCCTGCGCCAGCATGCACATGTCGGCGTCGTAGAAGGCGACGGCGAAGTCCAGCGCCTCGTAGATGATCGGCGAGAACGCGGTGCGGATCAGCGACTGCTTCATCTGGTCGGCGGCCGCGTTGAGGCCCTGCCGGATGATCTCGGTGGTGATCGGGTCGGCTCCGTCGCCCAGCCCCGGGTGCACCTCCGCGTATCGGGTGCGGACGATGGTCATGGGCGGTCCTTCCGTGTGATCATGAGACAGCCGCTCTCGTGCGCCTCCACCGCGAAGCCGGCGTCCACGTAGGTGGTCGCGGTCGGCTCCACCACCAGCAGCGGGCCCTCGGCCACGCCGTCCAGGTCCTCCCGCCGTACGACCGGGGCCTCGGTCCAGGCGCCCCGGCGGAACGACCACAGCCGCGTCGTCCCCCGCCCGCCCTCGCCCGACGGCGGGGCCGGCACCATCGGCCGGTCCGCGTCGAGGACCACCCTGCTCGTCGCCCGTACGGTGACGATCTCCAGCGGGTCGGGCAGGGTGTGGCCGAAGGCCCGGTGGTAGGCCTCGGAGAAGCGGGCGGACACGGCCGCCGGGTCGTCCTCGCCCAGCCGCACCGGGATCGTCAGCGTGTGCTCCTGGCCCCGGTGGCGCAGGTCGAGGTCCACCTCGCGTACGGCTCCGGGCTGCGCCAGCCGTTCGAACAGCGTCTCGGTCACCCGCTCGACCAGCGGCAGCGCCTCGTCGTCCAGGGGACGCACCATCGTGCGGGCGGCCGACCGCACGATGTCGGCCTGCACCAGGCCGACGGCGGAGAAGTTGCCCGCGTTGGGCGGCACGACCACGGTGTCCACGTCGAGCTCGTCGGCGAGCAGGCAGCCGAACACCGGCCCGGCGCCGCCGAAGGCGACGACGGCCGCGCCGCGCGGGTCCACGCCCCGCTCCACGGTCACGCCGCGCACGGCCTGGGCCATGTGCGCGGCGGCGATCCTGACCACGCCCACCGCGACCGCGTCCACGCCGTCGATGCCGGTCGGGCCCGCCAGCGGCGCCAGCACGCGGGCCGCCGTGTCCTCGGACAGTTCGATGCCGCCCGAGATGTGCCCGCGGGGGATCATGCCGAGGTGCAGGGCGGCGTCGGTCACCGTGGGCTCGGTCCCGCCGCGCTGGTAGCAGGCGGGCCCGGGGTCGGCGCCCGCGCTGCGCGGGCCGACCCGCAGCAGGCCGCCCGCGTCCGCGTACGCCACCGAGCCGCCGCCGGCGCCCACCGACCGCACGTCCACCCAAGGGCTCTGCAGCGGCAGGCCGACGACCTCGCCCTGGTAGAGCAGCGGGAGCCGGCCGTCCTCGATGAGCGCGGTGTCGAAGCTGGTGCCGCCCACGTCGGCGGCCACTGCCGTGCCGAGCCCGAGCGAGGCGGCCAGTCGGGCGGTGGCGGCGGCCCCGGCCACGGGACCGGACAGGATCGTCTCGAACGGCCGGGCCGCGGCCTCGGCCAGCGCCAGCGCGCCGCCGCCGGACCGGGTCACGAGCAGCTCGCCCGCGAAGCCCCTCGCCCTCAGCTCGCGGTCGAGGTTGTGCAGATAGGGACCCATGCGGTGGCGGACGAAGGCGTCCACGACCGTGGTGCAGGTGCGCTCGTACTCCCGGTACTCACCCGAGACCTCGTGCGACAGCGAGACCGGCCCGGCGAACCCGGCCTGCCTCAGCAGCTCGGCCGCCCGCGCCTCGTGCGCCGGGTTGGCGTAGGAGTTCACCAGCACGATCGCGACGGCGTCCACGCCCTCGGCGGCGAACACCTCGGCGGCCCGCCGCACGTCCTCCGGCTCCAGGTCACGTACGACCGAGCCGTCGGCGGCCACCCGTTCGGTCACCTCCAGGCGCAGCCGCCGGGGCACGAGCGGCGGCGGCGGGGTCCAGAACAGGTCGTATGGGTCGTCGCGGTCGCCCCTGCGGATCTCCAGCACGTCGCGGAACCCGGCCGTAGTGATCAGCCCGACGGTCGCGCCCCGCCTTTCGAGCAGCGCGTTCAGGCCCACGGTCGTGCCGTGCACGAAGTGGCGGCAGCGGGCGAGCAGATCTTGTGGCACGGCCGCGTCGACCGCGGCGAGGACCCCGCGTTCCGGCGCGGACGGCGTGGTGGGCTGTTTGGCGACCCTGATCTCGCCGGTCGCGGCGTCGTGCAGGACGAGGTCGGTGAAGGTGCCGCCGACGTCCACTCCGATGACCGTTGTCATGCCTGGCAACGTAGATCCGGCCGCGCACCGCGTCGATGTGCCCTCACGACGACGAGATCGGCGTTGTTGTCCCCGGGAGACAGTCGTGGTCGAGCACGACGTGGCAGGCGAGCTGGAGCGCGAAGCGGGTCTGCGGGTCGGACAGGTCGGCGTCGAGCGCCTCGGCGATGCGCCTTATCCGGTGGGCCACCGCGTTGGGATGCAGGCTGAGCAGCTCGGCCGCCCTGGTGCGGGAGCCCCAGCTGTCCAGGTAGGCCTTCAGCGTGGGCACCGCGTGGGCGCTGAGCGCTCCGAGGCGTTCCAGTGAGGCGAGCATGTCCCTGGCGGCGACCAGCGCGCTCTCGCTGCCGCTCAACTCCGCGAGGAGCGCGTGGACCCCGAGCCGGTCGAACCGCACGACCTCCCCGGCCGTGGCGCGTGCGGCGGCCGCGCGCGCCTGCGACGCCGTACGGCGCAGCCCGTCCGGCCCCGCCTGGCAGGTGCCGACCCCGACGCCCATGACCGACGTCCACTGTGCTGATGTCCTCTGTGCTCGCGGCGAGTACGGCAGGCCGACGCCGAGAGTCATCCGTTCGTCGGCGGTGAGGAGCACGAGCACGCCGTCCTGCCACCGGGTGACCAGCGGCGGCGCGGACAGCTCGGCCGTCCCGCCGCCCGTATCTGTGAGGTCCGTATCTGTGAGGTCCGTATCTGTGAGGCCCGTATCTGTGAGGCGCAGTGCGCCGGGCAGCGCCGCGGCGGTCCCGCGCGCCTCGCGGAGCACCGGATCCGCCGCCCCGGGGGCCGCGCCGCCGCCGGGGTCGCGCAGGAAGACCGCCACGTGCCAGCCGTCCACGGGCACGCCCTCGTGCCGGGCGCGGCGGGCGGCGACGCGGGTGTCCTTGGCGCCGAGCAGGGCCAGCAGCGCGCGCTCGCGGGCCGCCTCCGCCTCCCGCGCGGCCGCCCGCACCCGGCCGAGCGTGGTCGCGACGACCTGGGCCACGATGGCCGCCGCCGGGTCCTCGCCCTCCCAGCACACGTAGCCGTCCGGCCGGCCGCCGACCCGGATCACGGTCGCGTTGGCCGCCGGGTCGGCCAGGTCGGCGACCACGTACGCGACCCCGACGGAGGCGGACGCCGCGCGCAGGATGTCGTCCTCGCCCGCGCCCTCCATAGCGCCGAGGCCCTCGATGGCCTCGCGCGTACGGCGCAGCAGCAGCCCGGGGTCGGCGCGTACGGCCGCGCTGAGGCCGAGCACGGTGTCCGACAGCGAGTGATCGGAGGCGCCGGCGAGCAGCGCGACCCCCTCCCGCCTGGCCAGCTCCACCATCTCCGGCGAGGTGCCCGAGGGGCCGGGCAGCACGATCCCGGCCAGGCCGCCGCGGCCGGCCAGGCGCAGCGCGTCGAGCACGTCGCACGACCGCATGGCGTGGCGGGACAGGATCGCCAGCGCGCCGGGGGCCGCCGAGGCCAGCTCGCGCATCTCGTCGACGAGGACGACGCTGCCGACCTCCCGGGCGTCCCAGGGCCCGGCGACGAGCGTCAGCCTGCGGCCCGCGGGCGTCCTGAGCAGGTCACTGACGCGGCGCATCGGGGGTCTCACCTTCGTCACGGGGATCGCGGGGAGCCGAGGAGGCCAGGGTGGTCAGCACCTCCTCCGCACGGTGACATGCCACCTTACGCCCCTCGACCTCACGCGCCTGCGGCGTCTCCTCCCGGCATCGGTCCACCGCGAGAGGGCAGCGAAGCCGGAACGGGCACCCCGTCGCCGCCGCGGCCGCCTCGGTCCGCCCGGCCGCGCGCGGCGGCTCGCCGCCCAGGCGCGGCACCGCGTCGCGCAGCGCCCGGGTGTACGGGTGAGCCGGGCGGGTGAGCAGTTCCATGGTCGGGCCCGACTCGACGACCCGCCCGGCGAACAGCACCGACGACGTACGGCACAGCCGCCCCACGACGCCGAGGTTGTGCGTGATGAGCAGGTAGCCGAGCCCGTGTTCGGCGGCCAGCCTCTCCAGCAGGTCGAGGATCCTGGCCTGCACCGTGACGTCGAGCGCGCTCGTGGGCTCGTCGAGCACCAGCAGGCGCGGCTCCACGGCCAGGGCGCGGGCGATGGCCACCCGCTGCCGCTGGCCGCCGGACATCTCGTGCGGCCTGCGGGCGGCGAGCGCGGGGTCGAGCCCCACGTCGGCGAGGAGCGCGGCGACCCGGTCCCGCCGCTCGGCCCTGGACATGCGGTGATGGGTGGTCAAGGCCTCGGTGATCGACGCCCCGGCCGTCATGCGGGGGTCGAGCGCCTCGCTGCCGTCCTGGAAGACCGGCTGCACGGCCCGGCGGAACTCGGCCCGCCCGGCCCTGCCGAGCCCGGCCAGGTCGCCGGCGCCGTACCGGACGACGCCGGATCGCGGGCGCATGAGGCCGAGCAGGGCGCGGGCGAGCGTGGTCTTGCCCGAGCCGCTCTCCCCGATCAGGCCCACTCCGCCCTCGTCCACGGCGAGGCTCACGTCGTGGACCACCGCCGTCGTGCCGTAGGCGAGGGTGACCCCCTCGGCGGCGAGCAAAGTCATGACCCCTCCGCGCGTTCTGGCAGTGCGGGCCCAGCGTCGGGTAGCGCGGGCCCAGCGTCAGGCAGTGCGGGCACCGCGGCGATCAGCTCACGGGTGTAGGGGTCGCGCGGCCGGGTGAACACCTCGGCGGCCGGCCCGCTCTCCACCACGGCGCCGTCGCGCATGACCACGACCCGGTCGGCGATCGTGGAGACCAGCGCGAGGTCGTGGGAGACCAGCAGCACGGCGAGACCGCGCTCGTCGCGCAGCCGCCGCAGCACCGCGACCACCTCGGCCTGCACGGTCACGTCGAGCGCGCTGGTCGGTTCGTCGGCCAGCACGACCTGCGCGCCGAGCGCCAGGGCGAGCGCGATGGCGAACCGCTGGGCCTGGCCGCCGGACACCTGGTGGGGGTAGCGGCGCAGGATCTCCGGGTCGAGCAGCACCGCGCGGACGCCCTCCTCGGCCCGCTCCCGCGCGTCCGCGCCCTTGACGCCGTGGCGGGCGAGCGCGCGGCGCATGAGCGTGCCCAGGCGCATGGTGGGGTTGAGCGCGGCCTGCGGGCTCTGCATCACCAGGGCGGCCCGCGACCCGCGGATGTCCCGCAGCCGCGCCGGGCTCGCCGTGAGCACGTCCACGTCGCCGACGGTGATCCGGCCGGAGACGTCGGCGCCGTGGACGAGGCCGAGCGTGCTGAGCAGGGTGGTCGTCTTCCCCGATCCGCTCTCGCCGACGATCGCCACGCACTCCCCCGCGGCCACGTCGAGTTCGGGGACCGACGCGATCACCCGGTCGCCGATCCTCACGACGAGGTCCCTCACGCTGATCAAACTCATCGCGACAGCCTCGCCCTCAGCCCCTCGCCCAGCACGTTGAACGAGAACGCGGTGACCAGGATGGCGAGGCCGGGGAAGGTCACCACCCACCAGTCGGTGGTGAAAAGCGACTGGCCCTGCTGGACCATCAGCCCCCACTCGGAGGTCGGCTCGTGGGCGCCCAGCCCGAGGTACGACAGCGCGGCGGCGGTGAGGATGACCCCGCCGCCGTCCAGCGACAACTGGACCAGCACCGGCGTGAGCGAGTTCGGCAGCACGTGCCGCAGCACGATGAGCGGGGCGGGCACGCCCAGGCAGCGCGCGGAGTCGACGAAGCCCCGGGTGGCCACGGACGAGGCGACCGACGCCGTGAGCCGGGCGTACCACGGCCACCAGGTGACCGCGATCGCCACGATCACCGTGGTCACGCTGGGCTGGAGCACCACGGCGAGCGCCAGCGACAGCAGCAGCGCGGGGAAGGCGAGGAAGATGTCGGTCACCCGCATGATCACGTCACGGGCCCAGCCGCCGGCGTACCCGGCGACCACGCCCAGGATGACGCCGGCCACGCCGCTGACGGCCAGCACCGCGACGGCGATCAGCAGCGAGGTGCGGGCACCGAACAGGACCCGGCTGAGCACGTCGCGGCCGACCTGGTCGGTGCCGAACCAGTGGGCGCCGCTCGGCGGCAGCAGCGCCTCCAGGGGGTGCGTGGCCGAGCCGCCGTCCTCCGGGTAGGGGGCGATCCACGGCGCGAGCAGCGCCGCGAGCACGACGATGCCCAGCAGCACGGCCCCCGCCACCGCGAGGCGGTCCACTCCGGCCAGGCGCCGCAGCGGCGTACGGCGGAACACGGGCAGAGCGGGGGCCGTCACCGGGCCCTCACCCTCGGGTCGACCACGCCCTGGAGGAGGTCCACGGCGAGGTTGGCGATGACGTACAGCACGGCGACCAGCAGCGTGACCCCGGCGATGGCGGGGGTGTCGAGCGAGCGGATCGAGTCGGCGGCGTACCGTCCGAGGCCCGGCCAGTTGAACACGGCCTCCACGAGGAAGCCGTTCACGATCGAGTACGCGAAGACGAGCGCGATCAGCGACAGCACCGGGTTCAGCGCGGGCCGCAGGGCGAACCGGGTGAGCACCGCGGTCTCCCCGAAGCCGAGCGCGCGCTCGAGCCGGGCATGGTCGCGTGACGACTCCTCGATGAGGGCGGCCCTGGTCATCTGGGCCACCACCCCGGCCGGGTACGCCGCGATCACCAGGGCGGGCAGCACCAGGTGCGACAGCGTGCTCGTGAGGATCGGCCAGTTGCCGGTGATCAGCGCGTCCACGGCCGTGATGTTGGTGTAGAGGTGCAGCGGGCTGGTCCGGTCGAGCGAGGCGTCGTACTCCCCGGCGACGGGGAACCAGCCGAGCCCGCTGGCGAAGACCGTCTGCAGGGCCAGCGCCAGCCAGAACACCGGCACCGACACGGCCAGCATCGACGACAGCCGCACCGACAGGTCGGGCAGGCGGCCCTTGTAGCGGGCGGCGGCGATCCCCAGCGGGATGCCTGCGACCAGCGCGATGATCAGCGCCGCGCCCACGAGTTCGAGGGAGGCGGGGAACGCCTGGAAGAGGTCGTCGCGCACGGGCTGCCGGGTGTGCAGGCTGGTCCCCCAGTCGCCGCCCAGCAGGTCGCGCACGTAGTTCCACAACTGCACCGGCAGCGGGTCGTCCAGGCCGAACCGCCGCCGGGCCTCGGCGAGCTCGGCCGCCGTCGCCTTCGGCCCGGCGTACGCCACGGCCGGGTCGCCGGGCACCAGGCGCATGACGGCGAACGTGAGGACGATCACGCCGGCCACGACCAGGACGGCCTGGCCGAGCCGGCGGATCAGGTACCTCGGCATGATCAGGCGCCGGGCTTCAGGTCGTAGACGAACACCACGTTGGGGTAGGCCGGGTTGTCCACATACCCCTGGACCGACTTGGCGTAGGCCCGCTGGTAGTTCTGCACGTACGGCACGGCCACCGCCGCCTGCTCGTTAATGATCTTGTTCTGGAGGTCGGCGTACGCCTTCTCCGCCGCGGCCTTGTCGGTCGCGGTGAGCGCGGGCAGCTCGTCGATCTCCTTGTCGATCGCCGCGTCCTTCAGGTAGGAGAGGTTGAACTGCACGTTCTTCTCACCGTGGAAGACGTTGACGAACCACGAGTAGGCGTCGGCGTAGTCGGGGAACCAGTACATGATGAAAATGTCCTGGCGCTTCGACGGGTCCTTCGCCTTGCCCTGGTCCCACTGCGTGGTCCACTGCAGCGGCTTGGCCGACAGCTTCACGTTGAGCTTGTCGAGCGCCGAGGAGAGCAGCGTGACCAGCAGTTCCTGGTCGGAGTCCCCCTGGGCGTAGGTCAGCGTCAGGTCGAGCTGCTTGCCGCCGGGGCCGTACCCGGCCTCCTTGAGCAGCGCCTCGGCGCCCGCGAGGTCCTGCTTGGGCGTCATGCCGGGGATGTTGCCGAGCAGGCCCTCGGGGACCAGGCCGCTGGCGGCCACGCCCGAGCCCTTCATCGCCGCCACGAGGCCGTCGTAGTCGATCGCCTTCTGCAGGGCCTGGCGCAGCTTCACGTCCTTGAGCGGGCCGCCGGCCGTGTTGAACAGCACGAGCAGGTTCTGGAAGGACGGCGTCTGCGAGGTCTGCACCGTGTCCGTGCCCCCCGCCTGGGCGAACAGCTGCGAGTTGAGCCGCTGGATGAACGACACCTCGCCGCGCTGCAGCAGCTGCCAGGCGGTGGTCAGCTCGGGCGTGACCCGGAAGGCGATCTTCTTGTAGTGCTGGCCGTCCCAGCCACCCCAGTAGCCGTCGAACGCCTTGAGCGTGAGCTCGGTCTCCTTGCCCTTCTGCCAGCTCTCGATCGTGTACGGCCCGGAGCCCGCGTCATGGCCCTCGCCGAACCACTTCTTCAGGTCGCCGGAGGCGGCCGTGGTGTCGTAGATGTACGACGCGTAGCCGGCCGAGGCGACCAGGTCGAGCGGGGCGGGGTACTTGAGCGTGAACTCCAGCGTCGTGGCGTCCTTGGCCTCGATCTTGTCGACCGCGCCCCAGATGTAGGCCGCCCCCTGCCCCTCCTTGATCGTGCGCTCGATCGCCGCCTTGGCCGCGGCGGCGTCCACCGGCTTGCCCGTGTGGAACGTCGCGCCCTGGCGCAGGGTGAACGTCCACTTCTTGCCGTCCGAGGAGGAGGTCCACGAGGACGCCAGGCGGGGCTCGGCCTTCTTCGTCTGCGGGTTGTAGCGGGTCAGCGACTCGTAGATGTTCTCCATCGCGATGATCTCGTTGGAATACGAGCTCGCGGGGTCCCAGTCGGTGACGACGTCCAGGTTGGGGACGTACACGAACGTGCTGTCGGCCGAGCCTCCGGCCGCGCCGGCCGAGGAGCCGGGCTGCGAGGTGGAGTCGGCGGCGCCGCGGACCTGCCCGCCCGAGCAGGCCGCGGCGGTGACCGTCACGGCGGTCACGGCTCCCGCGGCGAGAAGACGCTTGTGCCAGCGCATGTGAGGGAGTTCCTTTCCTATCCGGCCTGCCGGGCGAGGGGGCCGGCGGCCTTGACGTGCAGGCGCACCGCGGGCTCAGGAAGGTAGCTGAGAGGGATCTCGCTGAGCTCGACGATCTGAACGGTTGCGGGGTCGGCCCCGGCGGCGACGGCCCGCGCGGCCGCCTCCTCCTTGGCGTTGTCGATCAATCTAGCCCTGGAGCTCCCGCCCCCAGAAGCGGGCACGATCGTTTCGAGCCTGCCGCTGGCGAGGGCGATGGCCGCGCCCACGGCGTTGGCCACCTCCGCGTGCGCCGGGCGGATGACCTCACGTGCCCCGGGCACGTGATCGGCCAGCAGGAACGCGCCGCCGCCGACCGCGACGAGCGGCCGGTCGGCCCGCCCGAGCGCGACCCGGTCCACCGCGTCCGCGACGGCCTCGTCGGCCGCCCGTACGGCCCCGGCCAGGCGCTCGTACCACTCCTCGGGGACGGGACGGGTGCCGACCGTCCCCCGCCCGGCCGCCACCGCGGCATCGGTCATGGTGGGGGTGGTGCCGCCGAAGACCAGCGCCTCCGTGCCGATCCGGTAGCCGACCGAGCGCGGCTCCGCCCCGACGATCGTGCCGCCGCCGAGCGCGATGGACAGGATGTCGGGCATCCGGAAGTTGGTCGTGACCCCGCCGATCTCGACCGCCGCGGCCGACTCCCGGGGGAAGCCGCCCACGAGCACGCCGAGGTCGGTCGAGGTGCCGCCGACGTCGGCCACGATCGCGTCCGTCACGCCCGACAGGTACGCCGCGCCACGCAGCGAGTTGGCCGGCCCCGAGCCGATGGTCAGCACCGGGTAGCGGGCCGCGTAGTCGACGGCCATCAACGTGCCGTCGTTCTGCGCGAAGTACGTCTCGACCTCCAGGCCCCTCGCCTCCAGGGCCCCGCGCAGTGCGGCGGTGACGTCGCGGGCCACGCCGTACAGGGCGGCGTTGAGCACGGTCGCGTTCTCGCGCTCCAGCAGGCCGAGCGAGCCGATCTCGTGGCTGAGGCTCACCGGCACGTCGCCGATCTCGGCGCGGATGATCTCGGCGACCCGGTTCTCCTGGTCGGCGCTCGCCGGGCTGAACACGCCGGTGACGGCGACCGCGTCGGCGGGCGTGGTCGCCACGAACTTCCTGACCGCGTCCACGTCGAGAGGCGCGATCTCGCGCCCGTCCACGAAGTGCCCGCCGCGCACGATCGCGGTGCCCGCCGCGACGGTGTCGCGCAGGTCGTCGGGCCACTCGCTGAGCGGCGGCACGGACGTGGTCGCCGGGGCGCCGAGCCGCAGCACGGCCACCCGGCCGAGCGCGCGCCGCTCCAGGATGGCGTTGGTCGCGTGGGTGGTGCCGAGCATCACCCGCTTCACGTGCTTGTCCAGGCCCGGCTCGGGCAGCTCCGCGAGGACCGCGTCGAGCGCCGCGCGCAGGCCCTCGGTCACGTCGGGGCTGGTGGGCCGCTTGGCGGTGGCGAGGACCCGGTCGTCGTCGTCCAGCACCACCGCGTCGGTGTTGGTGCCGCCCACGTCGATGCCGACCCGCAAGGTATTACTCATGCCACCTCCTCGCCTTGCGGCTCGGAGGTGCATTCGCACAATACGCTGTGTTTACTGATTCGCTCGCTGCGCTCGCTCATGCGATCTTCTCCACCGGCAGGTAGTCCATGTCGTAGCCGAACGCCCGCGGGCCCGCCGTCTCCAGGCCCTTCGGCGTACGCCACAGGGGGTCGCAGGGCCAGGCCAGCACGGTCACCCGCTGGCCGTAGCGCAGCCCCTCGGTCTGGATCGCCGTCGCCGTCTGGCTGTCGACCACCGTGATCAGGTCGGGCACCATGGCCCTGACCCGGCCGTCCTCGACGGCGACGAGGTTCTCGTTCTGGATCTCCAGGGTGAGGGTCCTGCCCCGGTCGTCGCCGGTGCCCTCGATCGTCGCCGTGCCCCGGGCGAACCCTCCGGTGGTCCTGCGCTCCAGGTCGGCCAGCTTGCCGGTGATCAGCCGTACCGCGCCGAGCTCGGCGGTCAGGGCGGCCAGCGGGTCGGCGGCGCCCTCGGTCGCCCGGCCGACCGCGATCGCCCGGGTCACCGTGCCCTCGATCACCGCGCCCGCGCACTCCCGCGCGGTCAGCACGTAGTCGGCCATCAGGGCGCTCGACCCCGCGGCCACGCAGACGGCCCGCGCGATCTGCTCCGACCACAGTCCGTCGATCGGCCGGATCGTCACAACGTTGCCGACGACGTCGGACATCACCACGAGGTTGGCCGGGATCCCGGCCACGTACATCGAGACCATCTGGACCTCGGGGAAGGCCCGGCCCATCGCGTCGGCGTCGAGCAGCGGCAGCCCGAGCCTGGCCGCCCATGCCACCGGGGCGACGCCGTTGCCGCCGCCGATCTCCGAGGACATGACGGCGGCGGGCGGCCGGCCGAAGATCCGTTCGATCTCCTCGGCGATCCTGACCGGCTCGTCCGTGCCGTGGACCATCTCGTTGCTGACAGTGGGGGCGCCGATCCCCGACAGCGGCAGCACGAGGGCGTCGCCGGGCAACTCGTCCAGGGTGACCAGCGGCACCTCGCCGTGCTCGCGTATCGCGCGCCGGGCGGCGATGGCGCCGGGGCGGACGTCCCCGCCGCCGCCGGTGCCGAGCACGGCACAGCCGCGAGCCAGCGCGGCGACGTCCTCCAGTGTGATGCGGGCCTGCATGCGGGGAGCCTTCACCACCGGACGGTTCCGCCTCAATGTCGCCAACGACCATCGATGCGGCATTTGTTGTCGTATCACGACAATCCGGGGTGCCTTCCTGGTGCAGGGCGGTCAGCTCGGCCCCGCCGACGGCCGGCCGAAGGCTCCCGGACGGGCGGGCTGGTCCGGCCGCTCATGTCGCCGCCCGCGCCCGGTAGACGTTCCGGGTGTCGCACGAGCGCCCGCGACCGAATTGAGAAATATCATAAATTTCTGGGATTTATCACGAATCAATTCTCGCATTCTCCCATTTGCATGACGCCGTAATTGGGTACGGTGGAATTCGGTGACCGGATTCGTGCCTGTGGGAGGGCGAGGATGGACCCGCTGGTGCTCGCCGCGGCGACCGCGATGGTGACCGCGATGACGACCGAAGGCTGGCAGCAGGCCCGCGAGGCGGTGGTCGCACTGTGGCGGCGGGTGCATCCCGAGCGGGTGCCGGCGGTCGAAGCCGAACTGGAGGAGACGCGTGCGGAGATGGTCATCGCACGTCAAGCGGGCGATCGGCAGGCCGAGCAGGGCCTGGTCGACGACTGGCAGCGCAAGCTGCGGCGACTGCTGGCCGCCGACCCGCGACTGGGTGACGAGCTGCGCCGGATCCTGGACCAGGAGCTGGCTCCGTTGCTGCCCGCGGCCGAACAGTCCCAGGTCCGCGACATCACCATGACGGCCAGGGCATACGGGCACGGGCGCGTGTTCCAAGCGGGCCGAGACCAGCACATCGACGAGAAATGACCCGGCCGTCCCGGCGTCCGGCGGACCACGAGCACGCCGGTCCCGATTTCCACGCCGAGGTTTCCGGCGCGGGCCGGGTTTACCAAGCAGGCCGGGACCAGCACTTCTACTATCAGGACGGAGTCCGGCACCGGCGAAAAGCCCAGACAGGCGAGGTTATCGACCACTGCCCCTATCCGGGGTTGGCCGCGTTCGGGCCCGAGCAGGCCCGCTGGTTCTTCGGCCGGGACCGGCTGCTGGCGGAGCTGACAGAGCGGCTGGATGAGCATGCACGGCGCGGCGGCCCGCTGATGGTGGTAGCTCCCTCAGGGGCGGGCAAGTCATCGCTGCTGCGAGCCGGTTTGATGCCCGCGCTGGAGGACGGCGCCCTTCCCGGGTCGAGGCACTGGCCTCGGTTGTCGTTCACGCCCACGGCCCAGCCGATGGCGGCGTTGACGACGAACCTGGAGGCATGTGCCGGCCTCGGGCTGGAGCAGGCGGGTCAGGTGACCGCGGCGGACCCGGACCTGTGCGCGCGGATGCTGCGCCAGGCACTGCGGACCCGGGCCGCTGGTCAGGACGCTGTCGGGGCACGCATGGTCGTGGTCGTCGATCAGTTGGAAGAACTGTTCACGCAGTGCGCGGACGAGCCCGAACGGCACCGCTTCGTCGATCTGATCACCCACCTGGCCGCCCCCGGCCCTGATGGAACCCCTCCTGTCGCGCTGGTCGTCTGCGGTTTGCGCTCGGACTTCTACACCCCGTGCGCCGGCTACCCCCCGCTACGGGCCGCGTTGCAGGACGGGCAGGTGTTCGTCGGGCCGATGTCGCAGGACGAACTGCGCGAGGCGATCTTGTACCCGGCCAGGGACGTGGGGCTGGACGTCGAGCCGGGGCTGGTCGAACTCCTGCTCAGCGACATGGGGGCCGGCACCGGCGACGGATACGAGGCCGGGCGTCTCCCGCTGCTGGCCCACGCGCTGCGCACCACCTGGCAGCAGCGGCACGGCCACCGGCTGACCGTGGACGGCTACCGGGTCACCGGGGGCATCCAGCAAGCCGTGGCGACCACCGCCGAACGCATCTTCACCGGGTTGGACTCGGCGGATCGGCAGACCGCCCGGGCCCTGTTCCTGCGCCTGGTCGCCATCGGCGACGGCGTCGAAGACACACGGCGCCGCGTGACCCGCAACGATCTCCTCAGCTCGGGCGTCGACCGCGACTCGGCCACAGTGGTCGTGGACGCCTTCACCCAAGGTCGCCTGCTCACCCGCAACCAGGACTCTGTCGAGATCACCCACGAGGCGCTCCTGCACGGCTGGCCCCGGTTACGCGATTGGATCAACGACGACCGCGTCGGCCACCTGACCCATCAGAAGCTGGAAGAAGCGGCAACCGAGTGGGAACGCAAGGGCCGTGATCCCTCCCTGCTGTACCGAGGGGCCCACCTGGAGACCACACGGGCCTGGGCCACCACCCCATCGCATCATGTCCTCACCACCACCGCGCGAGCGTTTCTGGCCGCGTCCACCCGGCTGCGGCGGCGTACCCAACGCCTGCGCACCGGAGCCGTCGCCATCCTCGCCGTGCTCGCCCTGGCCGCCAGCACGGCAGCCGTGTTCGCGGTCGACCAGAACAACAGGGCACACGAACGCGAGCGGATCGCCACGGCTCGGCAGGCGGCAGCCGTTTCGGAATCCTTGCTGAGCACTCGCGCCGATGTCGCCCAGCTCCTCGCTGTCCAGGCGTACCGCCTGGACCAGAACCCGCAGACTCGCGCCGCGCTGTTCCACTCGCGCACGGCCACCCCTCACCTGATGCGATACCTGTACGCGACCGGGTATGTGACGACGATCGCCGCGTCCGGGGACGGAAACGTGATCGTGGCGGGTACTCAGGAGGGTGAGGTTCTGCGGTGGGATGTCGAGGCTCGCGATCGGAAGGTCGTGGCCCGGCTCGCCGGGCGGGTCAGGAGTGTCGGCGTTGACGGCTCGGGCGATCAGATCATCGCCACCGACGGCAAGACGATCACTCGGTGGCGATCCGGGCGGTCCGCAGAACCGCTTCCCCTGCCGCCGCGGGGCGGCACCTCCGTGTCCGTCGGTGTATCACCCGACGGCGAACTTGCGGTCGTCGCCCAGGAGGGCGAAACCATCGATGCGGCGTTTCTGAGCGTCATGGCCGCCGATTCCAACCGATGGTTGACGAAGAACACGCAACAGGCCCCGGACCGAATCGCGTTTCCCAGTTCGTCTGAAGTAGTGCTGCTCGATCTCGCCTACGGATACTGGGAGCGGCGCACCCTGCCCGAGCTGACGACGAAGGCATCCGGTTCGTTGGGGTTCGGGATCTACAACCTGGCGTCAGGGCTCTCACCGGACGGCACGTTCATCAGCTACACCAACGGGGAAACCACCGTTCCCCTCTGGGCCGCACGTGCGAATGCCGATCCCGACCGGTTTGACCACCCCGATCGCACCGCTCTGGTCGAGGGCAGCAGCCCGAACGCGCTCGCGATCAGCCGGAACGGAACGCGGCTGGCCGTCGCCGACACCAGCACCATCTATGTCGCCGCCACTCGAACCGGGAAAGGATCCCCACCCCAGCCGCCCATCGCCTTGACCGGCAACGGGTCCGTGAACGACGGAATCGTGCTTTTCCTCGGAGACGGCGACAGTCGTCTGGTCTCGGCCTCCGACGATCGGCTCACCCTGTGGGATCTCGACAAATCATCATTGTTCCGGGTGCATGGACAGGTCACGGTCGATGGAGCATGCAACGGCTGCCGGGCGCCTTCGATCGCGATCAGGCCGGACGGGCGACAGGCCGCCGTGGTGAGCGGCACCGGAGGGTCGGTGGCGCTGAAGAACCTGGGTTCGCCTGATCAGCCCTTCGTCATTCCGGGTGGCGGGACGGCTCCGCTGTGGAGCCCCGATGGCCGGAAGTTGTTGTTGTTCAACGAGGTGGACGAAACCATCGAGATTCGAACACCCGACGATCCCGACCCGATCGCCCGCTGGCCGTCGCCGGACGATCCCGTATGCCACATGGCATGGTCGAACGAGGCCAGAAATATCATAGAGTTCCACACGTCCGGCCGGATACTGGTCCGCGACATCTCCACGGGAAGCATCCTGCGGACAGTGCCTACCTTGAACCTCCGAAGTTGCCCCCTCAGCGTCGCCATGAACGGCCGGACGATGACCGCGGCGATCATCGTCGGAGTCGAACCCGAAGACAAGAATGAAGCATTCTTCATAGACCTGCGGCGCGGAACAGTCAGGAAAATATCCGAAGGCGCTTGGCGAGTGGCCTATGCCGGCGATCGCACCTTGATCCAGTACATCGACGACCGTCTGGAAGTGCGGGATTCCGAAGCCCGCAGGATTATCCGTTCGCTCCCGGGGGACGATCGTTACATCGGAGAAGTCGTCTCCAACGGCAAGAATCTCGTGATACGCCGGCGTTCTGATTCCACGGCCGTAATCACCGACATCGACTCGGGAAGCATGTTGGGCGTCGTCCAACTGTCCGAGGAATCACCTTACCGAAAGACGGGCATGGCCTTCACTCCAGACGGCCTGACGCTTGTCATGGTGACGGAACCAGCGGATGGAAATCAGACCGAGTTCCGCGAGTTCCCCATCTCAGAAGATTCATGGATCCGTACGGCGTGTCAGGTCGCCGGCCGGACGCTCTCCCAAGCGGATTGGGAGCGGTACATCGGCGGCCCCGCGCCGGAGCTTCCGGCGTGTGCGCCGGGAACCTGAGGACGCGCTCACCGGAGTGCCCCGGCGGCAGGGCCGGAAAGGCGGCGCTCAGCGCAGCGGGTCGAACTCCCGCAGCGCGGCGGGCTGCTTGCCGGTGGTGATCTGCTCGGCGAGGAGCCGTCCGGTGGCCGGGCCGTGGGCCAGGCCCCACATGCCGTGCCCGCCGGCCACGTAGATCCCCGGGGCGTCGGTCGCGCCGATCAGGGGCCGCCCGTCCGGCGTGACCGGCCGGGGGCCGACCCAGACGTCGGTGCGTTCCTCCCAGCGCACCCCCCGCAGCAGGGGGCGGGCCGAGGCGATGATCGCCTTCAGCCGGGCCTCGACGGCCGGGGCGTCCGGGTCCCGGAACTCCATCGTGCCCGCGACGCGCAGCCCGCCCTGGTAGGGCGTGCACGCCACCCGCACGTCCGGCAGGTAGATCGGGCCGGGGACGGGGTGGTCCACCGGCACGGTGAACGAGTAGCCGCGGCCGGCCTGTACGGGGACGCGTACGCCCCAGCGGCCGGCCAGCCGGGACAGCCAGGCGCCGGTGGCCAGCACCACGGCGTCGGCGGACAGGGCGGCGCCGTCCCCGGCCATCACGACGACCTTCTTGGTGTCCGTGCGCACGTCGGCGACCTCGTGCTTCTCGACCGTGGCGCCCCGGGCGACGACGGCCTCGCCCAGGGCGTGGACGAAGCGGCCAGGATCGATGTAGCGCTGCCCGTCGATCCGCACGCCCGCGGTGAGGGCCTCCGAGGCGAGCGGCACGGCCTCGGCCAGTCGCCGCGCGTCCAGCGCGGTGTGGTCGACCGGCTGCCCGGCCTCGGCCATCCGGCGCAGTTCGCGGAGCAGGCCCTCGGCCTGGCGCGGCGTACGGAACCCCGCGGTGATCGGCGCGTCCTCGACGGGGGCGGCCACGCCGTTGCCGGCGAGCACCTCGTACGCCTCGATGCACTCCTCGTTGAGCGGCAGGTTGGCCCGCACGGCCCGGGTCCACGACGACCACCGGCAGTTGGCGGCGAAGCGGGTCAGGAACGCCCACAGTCCCGGATCGACGGTCGCCGGGACGTGCAGCGGCGCGGCCGGGTTGAGCAGCGAGCGCAGGCCGTAACGCAGCACGGAGGGCTCGTTCAGCGGGATGGCCAGGCCGGGCGCGATCCAGCCCGCGTTGCCCCAGGACGCGCCGGCCGCCACGCCCCGGCGGTCGACCACGGTGACCTCCACACCGCGTTCCTGCAGGAACCACGCGGTGGACAGGCCCACGATCCCCGCGCCCACCACGATGACCGACCGCGGCCAGTCGTCAACGCGCTCGGACATGCCCCAACCTCCACACCAGGCGACTGCTTTACCCGGTCAGCATCGCCCGCTCGGCGCCGCGCACCGTTGTAGCGGCCGCACAATCAGCGGGCCCTTGTTGTGGATTTCGGACAACCGCTTATTCGTCCTCGGCGGCCAGAGTGATGACCATGGCGAGGCGCTTGCGCGGGTCGTCCAGGTTCAGTGAGGTCACCTCGCTCATCCTGCGCAGGCGGTTGCGGACGGTGTTGGCGTGCACGCCGAGCCGTTCGGCGGCGACCGCGAGATCGCCCTGGGCCTCCAGCCACGCCCGTAACGTCGCCACGTAGTGGGTGTCGTGGAGGGCGTCGTGCCGGCGCAGCGCGCTCACCGGTCCGCGTGCGGGGACGCGACCCGCGCGCGCCGCGGCGCGCAACCGCTGCAGCAGGATGTCGTCCCAGGACTCGTCGTACGCGGGCGGCCCGCTGGGCGGCACGGCGTGAGAGGCGCCCCTTTCGTGCAGCGCCAGACACTCCTCCGCCTCCCGGCGGCTCGCCGGCAGCTCCGCCGCCTGGGCCGCCGCGCCGATTCCGGCCGCGACGCGCACCCGCGACGGCAGCCCGGCGCCAAGGTTGGCCACCCATTCCCGGGCCGCCGCCGCCCCCGCGTCCGGCAGGATCGTGTAGAGCGTGTCGCCGAGCAGCGTGCTCCTCCCGGGCCTGGACCAGCCGAAACCGGTGGTGGCCCGCTCGAAGGCCAGCAGGAGCATGGCGTGCGGCTCCTCGGAGGTGTGCGTGCGCACGGCCACCACCCGCATCTCCGGCGCGGACAGCCCCAGGCGGCTGACCACGGTCGCGGCGTCGGCGGTGCCCTCCAGCAGCCGGACGACCAGGTCGGACTCCACCTGCCGTTCCAGGTCCGCGCTCGCCCGGGAGCGCAGCAGGTGCAGCGCCACGGTGCGCGCGCCGTTCGCCAGCGCGGTGTGCCGGGTGCCGGTCAGGGGGCTGCCGCACGTCACCCATACGGACCCGAGCAGCTCGCGGCCGGCCCGCACCGCCACCACCATCCGCCCGGTCATGCCGTGCGACGGGTCCGGCTCGACGAAGATCGGCTCGTCCGTCGCCGCCAGGCGGGCGAACACCCCACGCGCCCGGAACATCTCCCGCAGCCGCTCCGGCACCTGCCGCACCAGGATCGTCTCCAGCCGGGCCGGGTCGCCCGCCTGCTGGGAGCGGGAGTACGCGAGCACCCGCGAGAGCGGGTCCTCGATGGTCACAGCGCCGCCGACGGTGTCGGCCAGGCTGTCGGCCAGCGCGAACAGGTCCGTGGGCCCTCGCCCCGACTCGGTCTCCCGCCCTTCCAGTACCAGTCCGTAGACCACCCCGACGAGGTGGCTCCACGAGACGGCGGGGTCGACCAGCATCACCGACACGTCGTGGCTCTCGCCGGCCACGGCCGCCTCGCGGGCGGTCTCGGCTCCCGCCCGCACCAGGACCACGGTGGCCTGCGCCGCGACCGCCCACCGCACCGCCTCGGTCACCGACCCGGCTCCCACGGCCACGAGCACGTCGCCGGTGACCCGGCCGTCGGTGGCGTCCGGCATCGCCACGCTGCGCAGCCGCGCCGAGCGCCGCTCGGGCCGCCCGCACAGCCGCACGCCGTACGCGCCCAGCACGTTGACCAGGCGATCCAACGTGATCATGCGCTACTCCTGCCGCAAGGCGCGACGGATGTTCCCGTACCGGACCCGTGGACGACCGAAGGCCCGGTCTCCGTTTCCGGAGGCCGGGCCTTCGACTCTTGGTAGCGGGGACAGGATTTGAACCTGCGACCTCTGGGTTATGAGCCCAGCGAGCTACCGAACTGCTCCACCCCGCGTCGTTGTGTTTGAAGCTTACCCGCCACCGGAGACAAGTGCCAAATCGTTTGTGGAGTCAGGCGAGTTCGTACGTCCAACCGGAGGCGAGGGAGGAGGAGACCGCGACCTCGCCACCGGAGCGGGTGACGGTGAACGTGGCGGGCTCGCCGGCGACAGGGCGGCCCGCGAACGACCAGAGGCCCGGTCTCCGTTTCCGGAGACCGGGCCTCTGACTCTTGGTAGCGGGGACA
>NZ_BOOF01000081.1 GCF_016863095.1 Microbispora siamensis
CATTTGAGTAACCACAGACCCGGTCAGCGGGTGGCGCCGGGGACGCGGAGCCGGTCCACGGCCTCGCGGCGGCGCCGCTCGGGCCGCCGGTCGTAGCGGGCGGTGGTGGCGGGGGAGGCGTGGCCCACCAGGGCCTGGGTGGTGGCGAGGTCGACGCCGGCGTCGAGCAGTTCGCCGATGAACGTGCGGCGGAAGTCGTGCGGCGTACGGGGGGAGGCCCCGGCGGCGGCCAGGCGCCGGGAGACGATGTCGGCGATGGCCTGGCCGGTCATGTGGGCCGGCCGCAGCCGCCCGCCCTTGTTGATGGGACAGAACAGGGGGCCCGTCGCCCGGCCGCGTACGGCGAGCCAGAGGTCGAGGCGTTCGACGGCCTCCGCGGTCAGGTAGACCAGTCGTTCCTTGTCGCCCTTGCCGCGCACCCGCAGGGAGCGCGCGTGGGGATCGAAGTCGGCCAGGGTGAGCCCGGCGATCTCGGCGCGGCGGCAGCCGGTGGAGTAGAGCGCCGCCAGCATCGCGCCGTCACGGCGGCCGGCGGGGGAGTGGTCGCCGTCGCACACTTCGAGCGCGGCCGCCAGCGCCTCGGCCTCGACGTGCCGTCCCGCCGGGACGCGGGTGTGCTTGTAGGCGGGCAGGTCGGCGGCCCGCTGGTAGTCCTCGCCGCTCATCAGGCCCAGCCGCCATGCCTCCTTCAGCACACGGCGCAGGGCGACCAGGTGTTTGTTGACGTGGGCGGGCGACCAGCCCTGCTCCCGCATCAGCGTGCGCAGGCGGATGGTGTGCTCGTAGCGGAGCAGTTCCCAGGGCTGACCGGCGCCGGTCGCCGCCGGGTCGCCGGTGATGAGGCGGGCGATGCGGTCGAGGCAGCCCTTCATCGTGCGCTTGGACTCGGGGCTCTGCAGCGCGTCGAGATACACCCGGTAGGGGTCGCGCTCGGGCCGTGCGGGGGTGTTCCGCTCGGGGACGGCGGGGGTGTTCATCGCCTCGATCCTACTATGAATCTACATTGTAAAGGCGCTCGATTGTTACAAGATCATTTAGGTGCACCGACAAAACCCTCGACGAGAACGGAAGCACCGTACGTTCCGCGTCCGGAGCAGTCGCTGAGGTCTGTCAGGGCAGTTGGGCGCGCACCCATCGAGGGTCGGGGTTGACGTGCGGCCTGCCCGCCACGACCACGGTCGGCACCGTCTCGTCGCCGCCGGTGGCGGCCCGGACCGCCGCGGCGCCGTCCGGGTCGCGCCAGATGTCGACCCAGTGCATCCGGTGGGCGTGGCGGCCGAGCCGCGTGCGCAGGCGCAGGCAGTAGCGGCAGCCGGGGCGCCAGTAGACGATCGGGCGGCCGTCGGCCTCGCTGCGGCGCAGCGCCTCCGCCGAGCTGACGGACCTCGGGAACACCAGGGGAGACAGTACGGCGGCGGCCAGTAGGAAGATCAGGAGCAGCGTGACGGCGGCGCCCGGCAACCCCTGGGTGACCTGACGGGCCGCCGCGGCGAGCCCGACGGCCAGGAAGAGGATCGGCAGCATCCATCGGCGCGGCATGGCGATCACGCTAGCGCACCGGTCCTGGGTGTCAGTGGTCGAGGCGGCGGTAGCGGCGCACCGACAGCGGGAAGAAGACCGCGATGAGCAGCAGCGGCCAGACCAGGGCCATGACCGCGGCGTGCTCGGCGATCCAGGTGGTGCCGCCCGCCCCGGGGTTGCCGAACAGGTCGCGGGTGGCTGCCATGGTGGCCGACAGGGGGTTCCACTCGGCGACGGCGGCGAGCCAGCCGGGCATGGTGCCGGTCCAGGCGAAGGCGCTGGACAGGAAGCCGACGGGCCAGACGAGGACCTGGACGGCCATGACGGCTTCCGGGCCGTTGAGGGTCAGCCCGAGGTAGATGCCGACCCACAGGAACGCGAAGCGCAGCAGCAACAGCAGCCCGACGGCGAGGGCGGCGCGGGCGGGGCCCTCGTGCCAGCGCCAGCCGACGGCCAGGCCGCAGGCGATCATGACGAGGAGGCCCAGGACGGTGTTGAGCATGTCGGCGACGCTGCGGCCGAGGACGACGGCCGAGGAGGCGATGGGCAGGGAGCGGAAGCGGTCGGTGACGCCCTTGGCGGCGTCGCGGGCGACGGCGGTGAAGGTGGCCTCGATGCCGAAGAGCATGGTCATGGCGTACATGCCGGGCATGAGGAATTCGCGGTAGTCGCCGCCGCCCGGTACGGTCATGCCGCCGCCGAACAGGTAGCCGAACATCAGCACGATCATGACGGGGAACAGCAGGCCCGCCACGACCTGGCCGGGTTTGCGGACCCAGTGGCCGAGGTCGCGCAGGGTGACGGTCCAGCCGTCGGCCAGGGCCCAGCGCAGCCGCGCGGCCGCGGTGCGGGGGATCTCGGGTGCGGTGACGGTCATGCGGCGGCTCCCCTTCTCGTGCCGGTCGGGTGGCCGGTCAGGTGGAGGAAGACCTCGTCCAGGGTGGGCCGTCGTACGGCGATGTCCGCCACGGCGATGCCGGCGGCGTCGAGCGCGCGCAGGACCTCGGGGAGCGCGGCGGACCGGTCGCGTACGGGTGCGCTGACGCGGCGGGAGTCGGCGTCCACGTCGACGGACACATCACCCGGGGCATCGCCCGGGGCGCCCGCCACCCGGGCGGCGATCGCGGCGGCGGCGGGCAGGTCGGCGGTGTGGCGCACGACGACGTCGAGGCGGTCGCCGCCGAGCGCGGATTTCAGCTCGTCGGGGCTGCCCTCGGCGACGACGCGGCCGGCGTCGACGACCGAGACACGGGAGGCGAGCTGGTCGGCCTCCTCCAGGTATTGGGTGGTGAGGAGCACGGTGGTGCCAGCGGCGACGAGGCCGCGTACGGCGTCCCACACCTCGGTGCGGCCGCGCGGGTCCAGGCCGGTGGTGGGCTCGTCGAGGAACAGCACCGGCGGGGAACAGATCATGCCGACCGCCAGGTCGAGGCGGCGGCGCATGCCGCCGGAGTACTGCCCGACGGGTTTGGTCCCGGCGCCGGCGAGGCCGAACCGGGTGAGCAGCTCGTCGGCCCGGGCACGGGCCGCGGCGGGGCGCAGGTGGTGGAGGCGGCCGAACATGACGAGGTTCTGCCTGCCGCTGAGGACCTCGTCGAGTGCGGCGTGCTGGCCGACCAGGCCGATGCTGCGGCGTACGTCGGCGGCCTGCCGTACGACGTCGAAGCCGGCGACGCGGGCCGTGCCGCCGTCGGGGCGCAGCAGCGTGGTGAGTATCCGGACGGCGGTGGTCTTGCCTGCGCCGTTCGGCCCGAGCAGGCCGTGCACCGTGCCCTCGCCGACGGCCAGGTCGACCCCGTCGAGGGCGGGGGTGTCCCCGTATCGCTTGCGCAGCCCTTCGGCCACGACCACGTGTGTCATGGTGGCTCCTCCGTGCGGTTCAGTACGGCGTACCGTACAGCATACGGAACTGGGGTGCGCATAGAATTCGCAGGCGATGACGGAGTACAGCTCGCAGGGAGACCCGGCGCGGAGTCTGGCCCTGCTGTGGCGCACGGGTGAGCGGACCGGGCGCAAGGGCAAGCCGGATCTCGGGGTCGATCGGATCGTGCGCGCGGCGATCGAGGTCGCCGACGCCGAGGGCCTGGCCGCGCTGTCCATGCGCAAGGTCGCCGAGCAGCTCGGGGTGGGGACGATGTCCCTGTACACCTACGTCCCGGGCAAGGCCGAGCTGATCGACGTCATGCTCGACACCGCGTACGGCGAGCTGCCCGCCCCCGAGGACGTGCCGGGCGGCTGGCGGGGCAGGCTGGAGCTGATCGCGCGGGAGAACCTGGCGCTCTACCGGCGGCACCCGTGGATGCTGCAGGTGTCGTCGCTCACCCGGCCCCCGCTGGGCCCCAACCTCATCGCCAAGTACGACTACGAGTTGCGGGCGGTCGACGGCATCGGCCTGGACGACCTCGAGATGGACTCGGTCGTCACGCTGCTGAACGGCTACGTGAGCGGCGCGGCGCGGGGCGCGGTGGAGGCGGCGCAGGCGCCGGGGGACACGGGCGTCACCGACGAGCAGTGGTGGTACGCCCACGCGCCCTACCTGGCCAGGGTGTTCGACCCCCGGCGTCACCCGGTGGCCGCCCGGGTGGGCGCGGCCGCGGGCGAGGCGTACAACGCGGCCTACGACCCCGACCAGGCCTTCGAGTTCGGCCTGCAGCGCGTGCTCGACGGCATCGAGGCGTTCGTCGCCGCCCGCACCGCCGGATGAACGGTGCGGAGCCGGTCAGCGCTCCGCGTCGTCGGCAAGCAGGAACGCGGGCGGGGAACGGTCCCAGCCCGGCACGTTCAACGCGTTGAGCGCCGCAAGGATGCGCTTCTCCTCGTAGACGAAGTGCGTCTCCATCAGCGCCGCCAGGCCGTCCATCTCGCGCCGGACTTCGGCGGGGTCCGTCTCCTCGTCCAGCCCGGCGACGAGCGCCTCGAGCCGCCGCAGGGAGTCCTCCACCAGCCGGTGGTCACGGCGCAGCTCCTCCAGCACCGGGCTCAGTTCGGGGAACCGCCCGGCGACTTCGGGGAACGCGACGTCGTCCTCGCCGGTGTGATGCCGGGTCAGCGCCGAGCAGAAGGTCAGACAATGGGCACGCAGTTCGCGTGGTCGCGCGCCGCCGGCGAAATAGGCGTCGACGCCTTCACGCAGCCCTGCCAGCTCCTCGCGGAGCCAGAGGTGTACTTCGATCAACTGGTTGCCGAACGCCGTCAGGCGATCGTCGGATCTCACCAAAGTTCGTTTCCATGGTTTCGGCGCCTCCATGCCCTCGGCGGTCTCTTTGCCGGGTGCACTGCGGCGCTGGCAAGATTCCTACCAACGCCGCAAAGAACGTGTCAAACACGTAAGCACCAGGCCGGATGTACGGGGACGACCACAGCCGCTCCATAAAGAGTCGGTAGGCCCGCGGCGGCTCCGCGCGTGCCTGCGTGACTACACCATCTCGTCCGGGGAACCTGCCGTGGCGGAGATCCGCACAGCGGCGGCGGAGGGGACGGAGGCAGGGGTGATGGCGACCACCGCGGGCGAGGCCCGGGCCGATGCGACGCCGGCCAGTCTGCGGCTGCCGGGCATCGTGCTCGGGGTGGGACTCGGCGGGTTCGTCGACGGCATCCTGCTGCACCAGCTCCTGCAGTGGCATCACATGCTGAGCGGCACCAACAGCGACCGCATCGGGGTGAAGTACTACAACCCCCGCACCGTCTCCGGGCTGGAGATGAACACGGTGTGGGACGGCGTCTTCCACGCCGTGTGCTGGCTCGCGGTGCTCGTCGGCCTCGCGATCCTGTACTCCAGGGTCACCCGCAACCGGCGCAGGGTGTGGACCTCGCGGGTGCTGTGGGGCTGGATCCTGGCCGGCTGGGGGATCTTCAACCTCGTCGAAGGCGTCCTGGACCACCACATCCTGGCCATCCATCACGTCCGCGGCGGTCCCCACCAGCTCTGGTGGGACATCGGTTTCCTCGTCCTGGGCGCGCTGCTGCTCGCCGGGGGCTACCTGCTCGCGCGCAGCGGGCGGTCCTTCGACCCCGCCGAGACCCCCGCATGACGGACCACGCACGATGGACCCCGGCGTGACGGGACACGGCATGGATCACGGCATGACGGACCACGGCGCGCACTTCGCGGGGTTGTCCGGCGTGCTGCTGGCGGTCCTCGCCCTGCTCGTGTATCTGCACCTGGCCAGGCGGGCGCGCCGCCGCAACCCGGTCGCGGGCTGGAGCCGGTGGCGTACGGCGGGCTTCGCCACCGGGGTCGTCCTGTCGGCCGCGGCGCTCCTGCCGCCCGTCGCGTCCTTCGCCCACGCCGATTTCCGCGGCCACATGGTCCAGCACATGCTCATCGGCATGTACGCCCCGCTCGCCCTGGTGCTGGGGGCCCCGGTCACCCTGCTGCTGCGGACCCTGCCCGTCGGCGGCGCGCGGCGGCTGAGCGCCGTCGTGCACAGCCGTCCCGGCCGGCTGCTGACCCATCCGGCGACCGCCTTGCTGCTGTCCACCGGCAGCCTCGTGGTGCTGTACTTCACCCCGCTCTACGACGCCGTCACCGCCCGGCCCGCCGGGCACTGGCTGCTGCACGCGCACTTCCTGCTGTCGGGGTGCCTGTTCGCGCACGTCATCGCCGGTCCCGACCCCGCGCCCGCCCGGCCGGGCGTGCGGGCCCGCCTGGTCTACCTCGGCTGCGCCATCGCCGTGCACGCGGTCGTCGCACAGCTGATGTACGGCGGATTCTGGGTGGACGTCCACGCGCCCGTTCCCGAGGTGCAGGGCGGCGCGGAGATCATGTACTACGGCGGCGACATCGCCGAACTCCTCCTCGCCGCCGCCCTCGTGTCCACCTGGCGTCCGGAACGCCGTTCCCGGCCGGTGGCCGGCCGCGCCGTACGGGCGTGAAAAGAGCACCGGCCCGCCGCCGCGATGCGGGGCAGGCCGGTGACACGGGGGGAAGGAGAGCGACGGCCCTCAGGCGCGGGCGGCTATCCGCGTGAGGAGCGGCTGGACCAGGCGGGCCGCCAGGGGACCGAAGGCCGCCAGGATCAGGACGTACGCCGCCGCCAGCGCACCCAGGTCGGGGTGGGCGCCGGCGGCCACCGCCAGCCCGGCGATGACGATGTTGAACTCACCGCGGGGGATGAGCGCGATGCCCGCGCGGACCCGTCCGGCACGCGCGATGCCGGCGCGGCGGGCGGCGTACACGCCGGTCAGCAGTTTGGTGATCATCGTCACGAGGGCCAGGCCCGCGGCCAGACCGGCGGCGGGGAGGATCTTGGTGGGGTCGGTCTGCAGGCCGAAGAACACGAAGAAGACCGCGGCGAACAGGTCGCGCAGCGGCGCGAGCAGCGCCTGGGCGTCCTCGGCCAGCTCGCCCGACAGCGCGATCCCGACGAGGAACGCCCCGACCGCGGCCGAGACCTGCAGCTGCTGGGCCAGCCCGGCGACCAGCAGCGCCAGCCCGACCACCTTGAGCACGAGCACCTCGGAGTTGGGGCTGGCGACGAACGCCTCGATGTAGCGGCCGAAGCGCAGCGCGACCAGCAGGACCACGCTCACCGCGGCGAGCGCGATGGCCACCGTGACCGCCCCGGCGACCAGGCTCAGGCCCGCCAGCATGGCGGTCAGGACCGGCAGGTAGACCGCCATCGTGAGGTCCTCGAACACCAGCAGCGACAGCACCACCGGGGTCTCCCGGTTGCCGATCCAGCCCAGGTCGGAAAGGACCTTGGCGGTGATGCCGGAGGAGGTGGCGTAGGTGACGCCGGCCATGGCGACGGCGGCGACCGGTCCCCAGCCGAGGAGCAGCGCGCAGATGGCGCCGGGTGCTGCGTTGAGCACGAGGTCGACCAGGCCCGCGCGGGCGTTGCCCTTGAGGCTGGTCACCAGCTCGTCGGCGTTGTATTCCAGGCCGAGGGTGAGCAGCAGCAGGATGACGCCTAATTCGGCGCCGGTGGCAATGAAGTCCTCGCTGGTGGCCAGCGGGAGGATGCCACCGGTGCCGAAGGCCAGGCCCGCGATGAGGTAGAGAGGGATGGGGGAGATGCCGACGCGCAGCGCCAGTGCTCCGAGGATGCCGAGTCCGAGGACGACGGCGCCGAATTCCAGGAAGAGTATCGCGGTATTGTGCACGCGCTGCCCTCAGCCGCTGGCGAAGATGTCGGCGACGGCGGCGGTGCTGTCCTCGCTGCCCACCACGACCACGATGTCGTCCCCGGTGAGGAGGAAGTCGGGGGCGGGGCTGGCGAACACGTGCCCGGCGCGAACGACGGCCACGATGGAGGCTCCGGTGCGGGTGCGGACCTGTGCCTCGCCCATGGGCCGGCCGGCGTAGGGGGAGCCCGGCGAGATCGGCAGCTGGACGCTGACCAGTCCCTCGACCTCGCGGTGCAGGGCGTTGAGTCGCTGGACGATGCGAGGGGCGCCGAGCAGCTCGACGAGCGCGTCCGCCTCCTCGTCGTTGAGTTTCACTGTCTCGCAGGCCCTGTCGGGATCGTCGGGATCGTAGATCACCAGGTCGCGCCGCCCGGTGCGGTGGGAGACGACCCCGATGCGCCGTCCCGAGCGGGTGGTGAACTCGTGCCGCAATCCGATCCCCGGCAACACCGTCTGCTCGACATCCACGGCGCCGCTCCTCCGTCCTGATAAGCCAATACTTGCCCAGGAACCTACCAATAATGGACGGAGGTCTCATTTCGGCCGTCTTGGCACGTGTCGTTGCGGGTATGGCAAGCTGACGCCGTGGACGACGACCTCGAACACGCGCTCGTCTCGGTCGGGCCCCGGCTGCGCGCGCTGCGCCGGCAGCGCGAGACGACCCTGGCCGACCTGTCGGCGGCGACCGGCATCTCGGTGAGCACGCTGTCGCGGCTGGAGTCGGGTGCCCGCCGTCCGACCCTCGAACTGCTGCTGCCCCTGGCCAGGGCCCATGGGGTCACGCTGGACGAGCTCGTCGACGCCCCGCCGACCGGGGATCCGCGCATTCACCTGCGGCCGGTCGTCCGCTTCGGCATGACGATGCTGCCGTTGACCCGCCGGGCCGGGGGCATCCAGGCGTACAAGCTGGTGATTCCGGCGGGCAGCGCCAGGAGGCAGCCGGAGCCGAAGACCCACGAGGGGTACGAGTGGCTCTACGTGCTGAACGGGCGGCTGCGGGTGGTCCTCGGCGAGCAGGATCTGGTGCTGTCACCGGGCGAGGCGGCCGAGTTCGACACCCGGCTGCCGCACTGGTTCGGCGCCGCCGACGCCGACGCGGTCGAGTTCCTCAGCCTGTTCGGCCAGCAGGGCGAGCGCGCCCATCTGCGCGCCCGCCCGAAGGCGAAGCAGGAGCCTACGCGGGCCGGCGGGCGAGGGTGAGCATGTGGCCGCTGACCCCGAGAAGCGACGGCACGCGTTCCAGCGTGCGCTGGGCGTCGAGCATGAGCCGGCGGCGTTCGGGGTCGTCGAGCCAGTCGTTCACGTCGCCGTACAGCCAGAAGGCGCCCTCCAGGCCGTACCGCTCGGCGCCGGGGAGCCCCGCGTCGGCGAACTCCCCGGGCACCTCGTCGGGGTCGTGTAGGTAGGCGGAGAAACCCTGCACGGGACCCAGCAGGACGCCGTCCTTCATGGCCGCGCTCGCGGCCCGGCGGTGTGCTTCCTGCTCGTAGACCCCCAGGTAGACCATGTCGTGCACGGCCGCGTAGCGGTTGATGGTGGCGGCGGCCACCAGTCCTCCGGGGCGCACCACGCGGCGCGCCTCGGTCAGGGCGGTGACCCGGTCGGCGCGGTCGGCCAGGTGGTAGAGCGGGCCGAGCAGCAGGACCGCGTCCGCGCTCGCGTCCGGCAGGGGCAGGTCGCGTGCGTCGCCCTGCCGGGCGGTCACACCCGGCAGGGTCGCGGCCCGCTCGACGTGGAGCGGGATCGGGTCCAGCAGTTCCACCTCGTAGCCGTCGGCGACCAGCCATTCGGCGTGCACTCCGGTGCCGCCGCCGACGTCGAGCACCCGGGCGGGCGGTGACGGCAGTGCCCGGCGCAGCACGTCCTGCGTCCGCCACAGCTCCAGCCGGCCCCGGCCCGTACGGAGCCTGCCGTCCTCCTTGTCCTGCTCGTAGTAGGCGAGCACTTCCCGGGTCACCGTCATGACCGATCACACTCCGCCTGGTCGTGGGCGCGGGGGCTAGGCCGCCGGCTCGGCGGGGAGCCAGATCCGGTGGCCGCCGGGGACCTCATGGTAACGGCGCAGCGCGGCCAGGCCGCTGAGCCATCCGGTCCAGCCCGCGTACGGCGGGTTGCCGGTGTCGAAGCCGCTCTGGACGAACGTCAGGCGGGTCTTGCCGCCGCTGTCCTCCAGTTCCCAGGTGACGACGCCCCCCGGTCCCCAGTCGGCCGACATTGTCTTGCCGGGGACCAGGTCGATGATCTTCGCGGGGTGTGGGTCGGCGTCCAGTCCGCCCATGGCGAAGCGCCCGCCGACGTACGGCTCGATGCCGATGGGGTAGCCGAACCAGTCGCTCGCCTTGTCCGAGTCGACCAGGGAGTCGTAGACCTGCTCGACCGGCGCGTCGACGACCATTTCGCCCCGGAAGTCGGCCGAGGTGTAGTCGGGCTGGGGGCCGATCTCGCGCCCCTCGACGTGGTCGGCCAGGTTGGACAGCGCCAGCGACCAGAAGGTCTGCAGCACGCCCCGGATGCTGGCCCCGGTGATGGCGTCCTGGAAGTCGAAGTGGCTCTGCGACAGGGTCAGGACGGTCGTGTCCGGGGTCTCCTCCTCCAGTGTGATCTCGGTGGTCGTCTCCACGCCGTCCAGCAGCCAGGCGAAGCGCAGCGTGTGGTCGTCGGCGTGCAGCGGGCGCTGGTGGGGAGCGTCGCCCTCGGGGGTGCGGCGGCCCCAGAACGCGTAGCGGCCGGGCAGGTCCGCCTCGGCGTGCTCGGCCAGCCACACCCGCATCGCGGCGGGGTCGGTCAGCGCGTGGCGCACCTCCTTCAGCGGAGCCGCCAGGCGGACTCGGACGATCATCGGTTCACTCACGGTCGTCTCCCGGGGGGTAGTGGGGATAGCACGCCACGGCGAGCTTGAAGGCGTCGCCTTCGTCGCCGCCGTAGCGCGTGAACAGGTCCTGCAGCGCGGTGCGCAGGTCGGCCAGGAACTGCTGGCGTCGTTCCGGAGGCACGCGCACCTCGCCGGACACGCCGATGGACGGCAACTCCGGCGCCGTCCGGTCGAGGGCCGCGATGTCGGCCTGCACCTCTTCCATGAGGTCGAGCAGGTAGCCCAGGCTGAGCTCGTCCTGCCGCCGGCGCAGCCCGCCGATGCGGCCCACCAGGCCCGGCGACAGCCAGTAGGAGCGGGCGCTCGCCTGGTAGATGCCCTCGGTGATGCCGCGCACCCGCCGCTCGGAGACCTGGTCGACCAGGCCCGCCTCGACCAGGCGTTTGACGTGGTAGTAGACCCGCTGCGGCGTCTGGTCGAGCACCGCCGCCACTTCCGTGCACGTGCGCGGCACGGCCAGTTGCCGCAGCACCTCGATGCGCTGCGGTTTGAGCAGTGCCTCGGCCTGCTCGATCTGCTCCAGGTACAGGACGTCTCTCATCGCAAAAACAATGTTGTACGTAAAAACTGTCTTTGTCAATCGCTCCCGCAGGGGGAAGGGGTCATCGGGCAGGGGGGCCGGCTACCCGCAGCTGGCGGCGCGGGACAGGAACAGGGCCCGCTCCCGCTCGTTTCCGGTCAGGGCCGCCGCCCGTTCGAACTCCCGCCGCGCCTCGTCCGTACGGCCCAGCCGGGCCAGCAGGTCGCCGCGTACGGCGGGCAGCTGGGGGTAGCCGCGCAGGGCCTTGTCGCCGGCGACGGCGTCGGCGATCTCCAGCCCGCGTGCGGGGTCGCCGGCCATCGCGACCGCGACGGCGCGGTTCAGCTCGACCACGGGGGAGGGGGCGACGTGGGCGAGCACCCGGTAGAGGGCGGCGACGCGTTCCCAGTCGGTGTCCTCGGGACGGGCGCTCCGGGCGTGGCAGGCGGCGATGGCCGCCTGCAGGGCGTACGGGCCGAAGGCGCCGCCGAGCGACTCGGCCCGCTCCAACGCCTCCAGCCCCCGGCGGATCAGCAGCCTGTCCCACAGGCGCCGGTCCTGGTCGGCGAGCAGGACCGGCGCGCCGTCCGGTCCGGTGCGGGCGCGCAGGCGGGACGCCTGCAGTTCCATCAGCGCGGCCAGGCCGTGCACCTCCGGTTCGCGGGGGAGCAGGCCCGTCAGGAGACGGCCCAGGCGCAGCGCCTCGTGGCAGAGGTCGGGGCGGGTCCAGTCGGCGCCCGCCGTGGCCGAGTAGCCCTCGTTGAAGATCAGGTAGACGACCTCCAGCACCGAGGACAGCCGCTCGGCCAGGTCGTCCGGGGCCGGCATCTCGAATCTGACCCCTTTGTCGGCCAGGGTGCGCTTGGCGCGGACGATCCGCTGTGCCACCGCCGGCTCGGTGGCCAGGAACGCCCGGGCGATCTCCCCGGTGGTCAGGCCGCCGAGCAGGCGCAGTGTGAGCGCGACGCGCGCCTCGGTGGTCAGCGCGGGATGGCAGGCGGTGAAGACGAGCCGCAGCATGTCGTCGCGGATGTGGTCGTCCATGCCGGCGTCAGGGTCCGGCTGCGGCCTGCTCTCGATGTCGCGGCCGATCTCCTGGAGCTTGCGCTCGTAGCGGCTGCGCCGCCGCAGGTGGTCGATCGCGCGGTGCTTGGCGGTGGCCATGAGCCAGGCGCCGGGGTTGTCCGGCACGCCCGCCTCCGGCCACTGCTCCAGCGCGATGAGCAGCGCGTCCTGGGCGAGTTCCTCGGCCAGGCCGACGTCGTCGACGAGGCGGGCCAGCGCCGCGACGAGTCTGGCGGACTCGATCCGCCAGACCGCCTCGATCGCGCGGTGCGCCGCGAGCAGCGCCTCGCTACCGGTCATCGGAGTGCTCAGCTCACAGGTGCTCAGGCCGGGACACTCGGGTCAGGGTGCTCCGGTCAGCGGTGTTCGGGTCAGGGGTGCCCAGGTCGGGGATACTCAGGTCGGGGATGCTCAGGCCGGCGGGGCGAAATCTTCGGGGCCGAGCACCTTGACCACCTCGGCCTCGCCCTCCCAGCCCTCCCACAGGTCACGGTGCAGGCGCATGAAGCGCGCGGCCCACTCGACCGCCTCCTCCTTCGACCGCACGTCGTACAGGGCGTAGCTGATCAGTTCCTTGGACTCGGTGAACGGGCCGTCGGTCACGCTGAGTCTGCCCTCGGCCATGCGCACCCTCGCCGCGGACGCGCTGGGGGCCAGCCCGGCGGTGTCCAGCAGCGCCCCGGCGACGGTCGCCTCCTGGCCGAGCTTGGCGATGGCCTCCATGAGGTCGGCGGGCGGCGGGGTGTCGGGCTGGGCGGCCCTGAGCAGAACCATGTAACGCATCGGTCGTCTCCTCTCAGACAAGATCTATCAGGTGAACGCGGGACGGGTCAGGCGTTCCGGTACGCGTGCACGGCCAGGGCGCTGATCCAGGCCCAGCCGAGCACCACGGCGCCGGTGAAGGCGAGGTTGGCCCAGGCCGCGCCCGCCCCCGAGGCAACGGCCAGGAACCCGGCCGCGAACAGCGCGCCGGTCGCCCGCGAACTCCACGCCCAGGCCGCCTGCCCGCGCCGGGCGAAGCGGCGGGCGAGCACGAAGCAGGCCGCGACCAGGCAGGCGAACCCGACGCCGCCGGAGGCCAGGTGCGCGATGCCGTGCCAGCTCACCTCGCCTGCCGGCACGCCCCGGGGAAAGCCCTGGGCCGGGTCGGCCCGGAAGGCCCCGGCCGCCAGCAGGCTGAGGCCGTACGCCGCCAGCAGGCGGGGGGCCCAGCCACGGCCGTGGGCGCGGCGCAGGCCCGCGGCGAAGGCGATGGTCATCGCCCCGGCCAGCACGAAGTTCGCGATGTGGATCCAGCCGAGGTCGCCGTTGGCGAGCAGGCTCCAGGCGTGCCGGGTCAGGTCGAATCCGTCCCGGGTCAGGGCCTCGGTCAGCGACACCCCGACGTAGACCGGGCCGGCGATCACGCCGTACCCAAGCAGGCTGCGGGTGACACTGGTCTCGCGGCCGCAGGTGCGGGCGGCGGTGCCGGCGTGAGCGGTGGCGGTGGTCACGGGTGGTTCTCCTCAGGTCCGGCCGGTCCCTCACCGGCCACTCACCCACTCCTCGAACGGGACGCCCCCGGATCGACACGCCTCCCGGATTTTCTTCAAGATTTTTCCGACGGCACCTCCCCGGGAGCGCCGCGCCCCGCCGCGGGCAGGGACGACCCGGTGAGCGGCGTGATGCCAGGGCGACGTGGTGGCGCCCGCCGTGGTCACCGGTCGTCAGCGGTCCGGCCTGCGGTCGTCCGACCGGTGCGGGTGAGATGGCGCCTGCCGATCGTGTTCCGGTCGAGGAGTGGCAGCCGGAGGACGAACCGCGCCCCCCGGGGGGAGTCCTCGATCCGCAGTGTTCCCCGGTGCGCGCGGGCGATGTCGCGGGAGATGGCAAGTCCGAGTCCGGTGCCACCGGCGTCCCGGCGCCGCCCCTCGTCCAGGCGGGTGAATCGCTCGAAGACTCGCTCACGGTCGGCGGGCGCGATGCCGTTCCCGTCATCGGTCACTGCGAGGACCGCCCGGCCGTCGGCGGATCCGACGCAGACCGTGACGGCGGTCGCCGCATGCCGTCGCGCGTTGCTCAGCAGGTTGCCCACCAGCCGGATCAGCTGGATCCCTGAGCCGTGCACCCACACGTCCCCGGCCGTGTAGAGCTCCACCGGTGTGCCGCCGGAGTGCGCGTCCACCTCTTCGGTGACCAGCGCGGCGAGGTCGATCGGTTCGTACGGCGCCGGCTGGCCGCCGCGTAGCCTGGTCATCGTCAGCAGGTCCTGCACGATCGCCTCCAGGCGGCCGGTGGCCGACAGCGCCCCCCGGATGGTGTCGCGGGGGTCGACGTGATCGGGGTGGAGCAGTGCTTCCTCCAGTTGCACGCGCAGCCCGGCGATCGGTGTCCTGAGTTCGTGGGAGGTGACGGAGGCGAGCCGGTACTGCTGCTCCGCCGGGCACAGTGCCCGGCCCGTGATCCACCACATAAGGCGGCCGCCCAGCAAGACGATGAGGAGCGCGGCGCCCGCGATGAGGTATTCGAGGCGGTGTGTCGCGATCAGGGGCGGCTCGACCGTTCCGGCGTAGACGACGGGGGCGTCGGGGGCCGTCGACACCCGGTTGGCCATGAGCAGGACGCACCGCTCGCCCGGGCGGCACTCGACACGCCGTTGGAGCCGGTCGTCGGGCGGGGGCCGGAGCGTGCTCAGCCGCAGCCGCCCCGTCGCGTCCGGGCTGGCGGCCATGACCCTGCCGCGCGCGTCCACCAGCTGGACCAGGTCGACGGTGCCGGAGGTGGAGGTGGGGGCGGGGGCGGAGTGCGGCAGGAGGCCGCCGCGCACCTGCGCGCTCCATTGGGCGGCGACCTGCTCGGCGTCGAAGAACACCTGGTCCTCGACCCTGTATCGGATCGCCAGGTCAAGGCTCACGCCGCCCAGGACCGTGAGCAGGAGCAACAGCATCGTCGCCGCTGTCGTGTAGCGCGCCTGCATCGAGCGCAGAGACGGCATCGGCCTCACCATTCTCCTGCCGCACCCGGTGGACCACCATCACGGGCAAATTGGACGATTTCGTCCACTTTGCGGTTAGTTGTCCGATCGTGTCAAATTGGCGACAGGGGTCCTGACGTGGGCTTTCACGTGGTCCAGTGCCATGTCGAGGGCGACCGCGAAGGGCCGTTCGTCCTGCATGGTTTCGGCGAGCAGGTAGCCGCCCTGCAAGGCGGCGATGACGGCGACGGCGAGTTCCCCGGGGTCCGCGCCGGGGTCGAGTTCGCCGCTTTCCCGCATCCGGGCGAGGCCGTCCGCCAGCAGTCCCTGCCATTTGCGGAAAACGGCCGCCAGGGACTGGCGGGCGTCGTCGCAGCGACAGGAGAGCTCATTGGCCAGCGCGCCGATGGGACATCTGTAGGGCTCGTCGCTCTCCCGGTGGCCCGTCACCAGCGAGTCGCGCCACCTCTCGAGATCCCGCATCGAGCGCACCTGGTCGAGCTGCGGCTTATGGAAGGAGACCATGCGGTGCTCCCGCATCGCGATCACCTCGGTGATCAGCGCTTCCTTGTCCGGGAAGTAGTGATAGAGCTGCGACTTGCTGATGCCACAGGCGTCCACCACCTGGTCGAGGGTCGTCGCCGTGACCCCCTGCCGGAACATGAGGTCCGCGGCGGTCGCGACGATGCGCTCGCGAGTGGCCGCGCCGCGCGCGGTGAGCCGCGGAGAATCCTTCCTCGGCCCTCGAACGGCCATGTGACAACCCCACCTTCGGGCGTGGGAGCCCCGCCGGAGCCATACCGGAGGCACACCTTGACAACTCCGACATACCACCACAAACTGGACGAAATCGTCCAGTCCTTCGCCGCGACCACCCGGCGGCCGCCCGGCGCGGCCGCGACCGCGCCGGTGCGGGTAAGGGCCGACACCACGCCGGGCGACACCGCGCTCGACGGCCCGCATCCGCGGGCCGCGAACTCGTCTCCCCGACAGTACGACCAGTGGTGAGCAGGAGCGCGGTCATGACAGTGACCTTTCGCGGCGGCAACGGGCACATACGGGCACTCGCCGGCCGCCTACGCAGGATCCGCGCCGGGCGGGTCGCCGACGCCCTCCTGATCGTGGTCCCGGCGGCCGTGAAGGCCCGGCGAGCGGGCGACAGGTCACTGCGCGCGGTGGCGTCCCTCCGTCTCGAACTGGACGCGATCAACCTCGGGGAAGCGAGCCCCCGGGTCTGCGAGACAGGCGGAGGCGAGGAGATCGCCCGGCTCGCCCGGGCCGTCAACAGGACGTTGGAACGGCTGCGCGAGGCCGACGATCGCGCCGAACGCGCCCGGGAACGGCAGCGTCAGTTCGCCGCCGACGCCTCGCACGAGCTGTGCACCCCCATCGCCGCACTGCGCACGCGGTTGGAGGAGGCGCAGCTGCACCCGGACGAGACCGATCTGGACGACCTCCTCGGCCACACGTTGCACGACCTCGACCGGGTGCAGGGCATCGTCACCGACCTGCTCCTGCTGACCCGGCTGGGGACCGCCCCCTGCAGAGCGGAGCGGGTGAACCTCACGGCGCTGGTCCGGGCCGAGGCCGCCCGGCGGATGGACGGGCACGACATCCGTCTCCGGCTCGACCCCGCAGTGACCGTCGAGGGTGATCCCGAGCAGATCATCCGGGTGCTCGGCAACCTGCTCGACAACGCCCGGCGGCACGCCGCCCGCACGATACGGATCGGCCTGCGCCGCGCGGGGGACGGCGCCGAGTTGACGGTCGCCGACGACGGAGAGGGCATCGCCCTGGCCGACCGCGAGCGGATCTTTCACCGCTTCGCGCGGTTGGACGCCGCCCGCAGCCGGGACCGGGGAGGCGCCGGCCTCGGCCTGGCCGGTCGCTCGCGGCATCGCCTCCGCCCACGACGGCAGCCTCCACGTCGAGGAGTCCGTATGGGGCGGAGCGTGCTTCGTCCTGCGGCTGCCGCTGTCGCCGGGTCGCCGCCCGTGATCCGCCCGGCCCTGACGTCGGGTCTCGCGCCGCGCCGCTCCCGCCAGGTGCGATGCCATGGCGGCATGGAGTTGCGGGAACTGCGGGCGTACGTCGTGGTGGCCGAGGAGGGGGGGCATGTCGGCCGCGGCGCGTCGGCTGCACATCAGTCAGCCCGCGCTGTCTCAGACCGTCGGCATGCTGGAGCGCCGGCTGGGGGTGAAACTGCTGGTCCGCAGCAGCGCCGGAGCGCGGCCCACCGAGGCGGGGATGACGCTGCTCGCCGAGGCGCGCGCCGTACTCGCCCGGTACGACCGGGCACTGCGGACGATGGCCGCGTACACGAGCGGGGACGGCGGGGTCCTGCGGGTGGGGATCCCCCTTGAGCTGCCGCCCGACCTGCTCGGACCGGCGCTGGAGCAGCTCGCCGTGGCCCACCCCGGCACCCGCGTGCAGGCCCGCCATCCGTCCATCGCCGAGGCCATCGTGGTCCTGGCCTCGCCGCGGGCGAGCTTCATCCACGGGACGACCTTCACGTGGACGGCGGTCACGTGGCCGTGTGACCGTGTCCCCCCTCGTCCGGCGGCCACCTCACGGGCCGGCCGCCGGACGGGGAACACCGGATGATCGCCCGCGGCCGGACCTGCCGGCCCGGCACGGGTCAGGCCGCGTACGCCTCGCTGATCGCGTGGCTGTCCTCATGCATGCGATAACCGGTGATCTTGCCGTCGGCGACGGTGAAGTGCAGGGCGAACTCGTTGAGGAACGACCTGCCGGTCGACAGCACGCAGAAGCGGCTGCGGCCGGTCGTCACCGCGTGCCCGCCCTCGACGAGGGTGGTGTCGATCGTGAACTCCTCGGGAGTGAGCTCGGTGCCGAGCAGCGTGAAGAACTCGGCGATCTCGTCCCTGCCGCAGCGCGCCCCCGTCCAGGGCACCTTCGGGTCGCCCGGGACGAGGAAGTCCACACGGTCGGCGAACAGGTCGAGCAGCCCCGGCAGGTCACCGGCGGCGAAGCGGGCGAAGAAGGCGTCGACGACCTCGCGGGTGGTCGGGGATGTGGCGGTCATGCCGTTTCCCATCTGTCGTGGTGGGGTGGAGCGAGGCCGGCCGGCAAATCTCCAACTGATCAGTTGGAGTATGGCACGGGTGCCGGATAAATCCAACTGATGAGTTGGAGTTGTGTAGGCTGCCGGTCATGGCATGGGACACCGCCAGGACGAGACGGCTGCTGCTGGAGGCGGCAGTCGAGGAGTTCGCCGAGCACGGCCCGCAGGGCGCGCGGGTGGACCGCGTCGCCGCGCGTGCGGGGGTGAACAAGGAGCGCATCTACCAGTACTTCGGCGGGAAGCGGCAGCTGTTCACCGCCGTCCTGGAGGCCGAGCTGGCCAGAGTGGCGGGCGCCGTCCCCCTGACCGCCGAGCAGATGGCCGACCTGGGCGAGTACGCCGGGCGCGTGTTCGACTACCACTGCGCCCACCCGCATTTCCTGCGCCTGCTCGCCTGGGAGGGGCTGGAGGACGGCCGGACGGGGGTGGCCGCAGAGGACGAGCGGGCCGCCCACTACGCCGGCAAGGTCGCCGCCTTCGCCGCCGCGCGGGAGAACGGCCTTCTCACGGCCGAGGTCGAGCCCGCACACCTGGTCTACGCGGTGTACGCGCTGGCGACCTGGTGGTTCACCGCTCCCCAGGTCGTACGCATGATCATGGCCGGCGCCGGCGACGACAGCCCGGCCGCGCGGCGCGCCGGGCTCGTCCGGATGGTCCGCCGCCTCACCGCTTCCGCTGAAGATCGATCCGGTGACGGGAGTGCGCACGCGTGAGCCGCCGCCCCTCGGCGAAGGCCGGGCGCCCGGCGCTCGTGCGGTGGGATACGTTCTAGCTGGGCGCCGGGACGGCGAGCGGCCCGGCGGCGCCCACCGGACACGAGGAGAGCAGGCACGTTGCCCGACACGCACGACCACGGGGACGCCCGCACGGACGCCACGACCGGCTCAGGCCCCGGCGGACGAGCCGACCTGCGGGCCGACTGCGCGAACTGCTTCGGGCTGTGCTGCGTCGCGCTGCCCTTCGCCGCCTCGGCCGACTTCGCGATCAGCAAGGACGCCGGGCGGCCGTGCCCCAACCTCCAGGACGACTTCCGCTGCGGCATCCACGCGCGTCTGCGGGACAGCGGCTTTCCCGGCTGCACCGTCTACGACTGTTTCGGCGCGGGGCAGAAGGTCTCGCAGGTCACCTTCGGGCGCAGCTGGCGCGACGAACCGCGGACCGCGGCGCGGATGTTCGAGGTCTTCCCCGTCGTGCGGCACCTGCACGAGCTGCTGTGGTACCTGGACGAGGCGATGTCCCTGCCGGTGACCCGCCCGATCCACGCCGACCTGCGCGGCGCGTTCGAGGAGACCGAACGCCTGACCATGGGCACCCCCGACGAGCTGCTGGGCGTGGACGTCGCCGCCCACCGCGAGAAGGTCAACGTGCTGCTTCTGCGGACGAGCGAGCTGGTGCGGGCGTCGGCCGGGGGCCGTGCCGCCGACCGCAGGGGAGCCGACCTCATCGGCGCCCGGCTCAGGAAGGCCGACCTGCGCGGAGCCAACCTGAGGGGCGCCTACCTCATCGGCGCCGATCTTCGCGGGGCCGACCTGCGCGGCGCCGACCTCATCGGGGCGGACCTGCGCGGGGCCGACCTGGGCGGCGCCGACCTCACGGGGAGCGTCTTCCTCACCCAGGCCCAGGTGAACGCGGCCAGGGGAGACGACGCCACGAAGCTGCCCCCGGCCCTCACCCGTCCGGCGCACTGGTCGGGCCCGGCGGCCCGCCCCGACCCGGTCGCCGTCAGGGCCCCCGCCCGCCGCCCGCGGCCTCGCCGCCGGCGCGCATAGCCTCCGGCCCGCCGGCACACGCCGGAAGCCCGGCCGTCTTCCCGGGATTCAGGCGAACGCGGCGCGGTGATCGTATGCCCAGGTGGAGAACGTACGGGGCGGACGGCCGAGCACGCGTTCCACATCCTCGGTGATCGTGGCGTTGCCGTCACGTGCGACCAGTGCGGAGCCGTTGACCGCGATCTCGGCGAAGGCGGGATCGACGCCGGCGGCGAGCATCTGCTTCTTGTAGACCTCCAGCGGCACGTCGATGGCCGGGATGCGGAGTCCGATGGTCTCGCCCAGGATCGCGGCCTGGTCGGGGACGCTCAGCAGTTCCGGCCCGGTCAGCGTGAGGACGCCGCCCGCGTGATCGTCGGACGTCAGCGCCCGCACGGCGACTTCGGCGATGTCACGAGGGTCGACGACGCCTTGCCTGCCGGTCCCCGTCGTATTCGGGATGGGCTCTCCACGACGGATGTGACCGGCCCAGCGCAGGGCGTTGGAGGCGAAGCTGGAGGGGCGCAGTATCGTCCAGCGCAGGCCGCTCGCCTGTACGGCCCGCTCTCCCGGCAGGTGCCAGTCCCCGACCCTGGCCTCGGTGTTCTGGCCCGTGCCGATGGCCGACACCTTCACCACCTTGCCGACACCGGCGGCACACGCGGCGGCCAGCATCGCCTCATCATGCTCGACCAGCCGCGGCCCCGGGGCGCTGAGCAGGAAAAGCGCCTCCGCCTTGTCCGCCGCCCGCGCCAGGGAACCGGGCTCGCCGAAGTCGCCCCGCACGACCTCCACGCCCGGTTGCGGCGTGATCGCCGCCGGGTCCCTGGTCATCGCCCGCACCCGCTCACCCATGGCCGCCAGCAACCGGACCGTCTCACTGCCGATGGTGCCCGTCGCACCTGTCACGAGGATCATGGTCACCACCGTGGCAGCGCAGGTGCCGTGATCCATAGGAACTTTCGGCACGGTCGGCGTGCCGAACGCCGCTGGGTAACGTGAGGCCATGCCCCTCGAAGTCCCGATGACCGTGCCGGTCCCGTTGCGGTGGCTGGTCAGCGAGATCACATCTCTGAGGGCCTGTGGGCCGGCTGGGCGGACGCCGCTCGTCCACGTTCCCGACGCCGACATCTCGCTGGTCTTCCGGACGACATCGGCGCGGCGCAGCGCGTTGCTGGTGGTCGGCCCGCGCACCCGCGCCTCCTACCATGTGGGCAAGGACTTCCCGCTCTGCCTCAGGATGAGGCTGCGACCCGGCGCCGCCCGGCTCCTGCTCGGAGTCCCGATGACCGAGCTGGTCGACCGGGTCGTCGACCTCGAGGAGCTGTGGGACGGCGCAGCGGGGCTGACCGCCGCGCCGACCGGGACGGGAGACGACGTGGGGCGCGTCCTGCGGCGCCTTCAGGCGGCGTTGCCGGCCCGGATCAGCGCCCGGTCCAACGCGGACCTGGCCCGCGGCGAGCTGGTACGCGCAACCGCGCAAGCCCTGCGCGACCAGGCCGGGCACCAGCGCGAGCCCATCGCCGCCATCGCCCGGCGACTCGCCGTCAGCGAGCGTCATCTGCGTGATCTCGTCCGCGACGGCATCGGCATGCCGCCCAAGCGCGTCGAGCGCATCGAACGCGTGCGCCGGGTGCTCGCCCGCGGCAGGGCCCACACCGCGCGCTGGGCGCAGCTCGCCGCGACCGCCGGCTTCTACGACCAGTCCCACATGGCCGCCGAGTTCCGCACCCTGATGGGGGTGCCTCCAGCCGCCTTCTTCGCGGGCCGTTTCCCCTCCCTCCAGCCCTGCTGACCGACGATTCCGCAAGAAGAAAGCAGGCTCACGACCGGCTCGCCCCGTGACCGAGGGCGGCGGTGAGGTCGTCCAGGTGCGCGGCGACCGGGCCGAGCGTCAGCACGCCGCTGCCCGCCCCGGCCAGTTCGCCCGCCGCGGGCAGCAGCGCGGCGCGGGCGCGCTCCATCGTCGTGCGGTCGCCGAGCGTGCGCGCCGCCCGGGCGGCGAGGCACCACAGGGCCTCCGTCAGCAGGTCGCGGGGTGGCTCGGGGAGCGCGCGCAGCGCCGCCGCCGCTTCGGCACGGCGGTCACGCGCCAGCAGCACCAGAGGCCGGGCCCACGGTGCGTACGGCCCCCAGTCGGCATGTTCCACGTCCGGCGGGGGCTGCCCGTGCCGCAGGCGCAGGCACAGCAACGCGAGCGGCAGCAGCCCGCGCTCCATACCGGGCATGCCGGCGCCGTCCAGCCGGGCGGCGGCGCTCCGGTAGGCGGCCTCGGTCTCCTCCACCGGCGCCCGCCCGGTCGCGTCCAGGCGCAGCGCCCGATACCACGCGGTGAACACGCCCACCAGGGGCCGCTCGTGCCGTACGGCCAGGCGTTCGGCGGCGGCGGCGTGGGCGTCGGCGGCCGTGAAGTCCGCGAGCGCCGACCGGGCCTGCATCCGGATGAGGTGCCCGAGCACCTCGAAGGTGACCAGGCCGTGCCGGGCGGACAGATCCACCAGTTCGGCACCGATCTCGTCGCGGCGGGCGGCCAGGCCCGTGCGGTGGAAGGTCTGCATGAACAGGCCGCTCAGCGCGAACGCCAGCAGCGCGGGGTCGTTCAGGCGGCGGGCGATCTCCTCGGCCCGCCGCGCCGCCCGCAGCCCGTGGCCGGAGCGGTCGCCGCGCGACTCCAGCGCGATCGTGGCCAGCAGGCGGGCCCGGGCCGCCTCGTGACCGGTCGCCTCGTGACCGGCCTCGTTATCGGCGGCCAGCGCGGTCAGCGTGCGCCCGGCCGCCGCGACGATCCGCGCCGCCTGTCCGGGGTCGTCGGACCGGGTCCAGATGGCGGGGACGTCGAAGGCGCCGATCACCCGGGCGGTCAGCTCCGCGTCGCCGAGTTCCTCGGCCGCCTCGATCGCGGCCACGCGGTGCTCGCGCGCCGCCCGCAGGCCGCCGCCTCCGGTCACGGCGAGGTCGCGCAGCAGTCCTGCCGTCGACTCCAGGCGGGCCCGCGCCCCGGAGGCGACCGTGCGGTCGTAGGCGGCGGTGGCCTGGGCCCACACGCGTTCGGCCACGCCGTGCACGGAGGAGTCGAGATGATCGGCCTGGCGCAGGATGTCGGCCTCCAGCCGGCGCAGGCCCGGGCCCGGATCCACGCCCAGCTCGTCCACCAGCAGCGCCCGCGCCCGGCGCAGCACGGCGAGCGCGTCGCCCTGCCGCCCGCTGCGGTACAGCGCGAGCGCGAGCAGCCGCCAGGCCTCCTCCCGCCAGGGGTGCCCGGCCGCGTGCGCGTCCAGGTCGGGCACCGCCTCGGCCGCCCGTCCCAGGGCCAGGCGCATCTCCGCCCGGCGCTCGACCGCGTGCAGCCGGAGCTCGGCCAGTCGGGAGCGCTCGGCGCGGGCCCAGTCCTGGTCGGCGAACTCCGCGTAGGCGGGGCCGCGCCACCACCCCAGCGCCTCCTCCAGCCGTCCGAGTCCGTCTTCGGGCGGCAGCGCGGTGGCGGCGGCCACGGCGTGTTCGAAGCGCCAGGCGTCCACCGCGTCGGCGCCGGCCCGCAGCGCGTACCCCGGTCCCTCGGTGACGAGCAGCCGTGCGGGAGTGCGGGGCGGCCGGTCGGGTTCCAGCGCCCGGCGCAGCGCCGCCACGAACGTCCGCACGGCCCCGACCGCGCCCGCCGGCGGTTCGTCCCACAGATCGTCGATCAGGCGGGTGACCGGGACGACGCGGCCGCGCGCGACGATCAGCCGGGCCAGCACCGCGCGGTGCCGCGGCCCCTTCAGGGCGATCGCGCCGCCGGTGCCGTCCCAGGCCGTCACCGGCCCCAGCACTCCGAACGCGATCCCCACCCTGCGGCCCCTTTCCGTGCGTACCCCCAGGTCAAAGCAACTGCCAACGCAACTGCCACGGTAGCGCGCTGATCGGATGCTCATTCACGCCCGGCAGCCTGGAGGCATCTGATCCCGCACTACAGAAAGGGGGCGCGTGATGGCGCCTGTACTTCCCGGTTTCGACTACCTCCGCGTGCCGGTCGCCGACGGTGTGTCGCTGAACGCGGCCGTCGCCGGGTCGGGGAGCCCGGTCGTGCTGCTGCACGGCTTCCCCCAGACCCACCTGATGTGGCGGCACGTCGCCGCCGACCTGACCGCCGACCACACCGTGATCTGTCCCGACCTGCGCGGCTACGGCGCCAGCGACAAGCCGGCCGAGGCCGGTCGCGAGACCTATTCCAAGCGCACGATGGCCGCCGACATCGTCGCCCTGGCCCGCGCGCTGGGACATGAGCGGTTCGCGCTGGCCGGACATGACCGAGGCGCGCTGGTCGCCTTCCGCGCCGGGCTCGACCACCCGGCGGCGATCAGCCACCTGGCCTGCCTCGACGTGCTGCCCACGCTGGACATGTGGGAGGTGATGCACGGCGCCGGGGCCGCCGTCGGATTCCACCTGTACCTGATGGCCCAGCCGCCCGGCCTGCCCGAGCAGATGATCGGCGCGAGCGCGGACGCCTTCTTCGGCCACTTCCTCGACGTCTGGACCGTCGACCATGGGGCGATCCCCGCCGACGTGCGCGCCGCCTACCTGGACGCCTGCCGTACGGCGGTGCCGTCGATCGTGGCGGACTACCGCGCGTCGGCGGGGATCGACGTGGACCACGACCGCGCGGACCGGGAGGCCGGGAACCGGCTGCGGATGCCGGTGACCGTGCTCCAGCAGGACTGGGGGGCCGCCCTCGGGTACGACGCCGTGGCGCTGTGGGGCGCCTGGGCCCCCGACCTGGTGCACACGACGGTCAAATGCGGGCATTTCATGGCCGAGGAGGACCCGGCCGGTGTCGCCGGGGCTCTGCGCGCCCTTCTCACCCGCTGACCGTTCACCCGTACGGCGGGCCACCGCCCGCGCAGGCCCGGCCAAGGGCAGAACCCTTTCGCGCCCGTCGG
>NZ_BOOF01000082.1 GCF_016863095.1 Microbispora siamensis
GGGGGATCCACGTGGATAGGGCTCATGATTGTTCACCGTTCTCCGGGTGTCCGGCGGCAGGGGCGGGTGCCAGGCGGGGGGCGTCGCGCGGCTTCGGGCCCCGGGCCGTAGCGGCCGGGGCCTGCGGGGATGCGCCTCTCAGCGCGGGCCCACGACGTGCTGCCGCTGGGTGCCGAGGCCGGCGATGCCGAGCTCCATCACGTCACCCGGCCGCAGCCAGATCTGCGGGTCGTGGCCCATGCCGACGCCGGGCGGAGTGCCGGTGTTGATCAGGTCTCCCGGTTCCAGCACCATGAACTGGCTCAGGTGGTGGACGATGAAGTAGGGGTCGAAGATCATCGTCTTGGTGTTGCCGGTCTGCCGCCGCACGCCGTTGACGTCCAGCCACATGTCCAGGTCGTTGACGTCGGCGATCTCGTCGGGGGTGACCAGCCACGGCCCGGCCGGGTTGAAGGTCTCGGCGGACTTGCCCTTGACCCACTGGCCGCCGCGCTCCATCTGGAAGGCGCGCTCGCTGACGTCGTTGACCACGCAGTAGCCGGCGATCACATCGGCGGCGTCCTCCACCGCGTCCAGGTAGGACGTGCGCTTGCCGATGACGATGCCCAGCTCGACCTCCCAGTCGGTCTTGGTGGACCCGCGCGGGATGCGCACGTCGTCGTCCGGGCCGACGAGAGTGTTGGGCGACTTGGTGAACAGGATCGGCTCGTCGGGCACGGCCTGCCCGGTCTCGGCGGCGTGGTCGCTGTAGTTCAGGCCGATGCACAGGATCTGGTGCGGCCGGGCGATCGGCGCGCCGATCCGCTCACCGGCGAACTCGCCGGTCTGCCCGGCGGCGATCCGCTCGGCGACCGGCCCGGCGAGCATGGCGGTGCCGCCGGCGGCGAAGAACTTCTCGTCGAAGTCGGCGGTCAGGTCCGAGACGTCGACGTAGCGGGTGTCGTCGACGCGGACGACCGGCTTCTCGGCGCCGGGGGCGCCGATGCGCATGAGGTACAACGCTTCTTCTTTCGGGGTCGGGACGGGGTGGAGGGCACCCTGCGGGGCACGGGGACACCGGCGCGCGACGCACGTTCCTCGATGCCGATCACATTCCGGATATTAGACCATTGTTCCGACAAACGAAACAGCATCCTGACCCGGCTCGCTCTCCGATCAGCCGTCACGCGCTCGCACGGTCTCTCCGGCGCAACCGACCACGGCGGCACGACAAACGACGCCGACGACCGCTTCGACAGGCATGTGGCGGATCTCCCGCGATGGAACGCCGGGGCTCCGCGACACGGCGTCCCGGAACGGGGACCGGGCACGCGGCATGCGATATTGGCTGTGCCATGCCGGTGACATCGCCCCTTCGCCTCGCCAGAGCCGCCGCCTTCACCGCGGTGTGCCTCGGCCTGGGCGTGGTGGCGCACCTGTTCAGCGGCGGCGTGGTCACCCCCGGCGCGCTGGCGCTTGGCCTGCCGGCGGTGTTCGCCGCCGCGCTGCCCCTGTCCGGCCGGGAACGGACGCTGCGCGCGATCCTGCCCCTGCTCGCGGCCCTGCAGGTCGCGCTGCACGCGCTGTTCGCCCTGTCGTCCCCGGCATCGTCCCCCTGGCACGTGATCGCCGGGCATGTCATGGCCGGGCACGCGCACGCCGGGCCGGGCTTCGGAATGCTGCTCGGCCACGGCTGGGCGGTGGTGCTGACGGCGCTGTGGCTCGCCAGGGGCGAGGCCGCCCTGTGGGCGCTGCTGCGGCGGCTCGCCGTACGGCTCACGCGGATCGCGGCCGATCCGGCGCCACCGGTGTTCACTCCGCCGGCATCTCCGCATCCGGACGAGCCGCGCCTGCCGCGCTCTGTCGCGCCGCGTCACTGTGTCACCCGGCGCGGCCCGCCGCCCCGCCTTCTCCAGCCGTCCGCCTGAGACGGCGCTCCTCACCTCGCTCCCGGCCGCGTACGGCCCGGGCGCGTTGTCAATGATCTTTTCCGGCGGAGCATGCCCGCGCATGCCCCGATCTCGAGCCTTGCGACCGGTCACGCCGCGCTGCCCCCGCACCGCGGGGGACGGCCCGTGGGGTCTGCCTCGCATGCCCGGGAACGCCGCCCGCATGCCCGCCGGACGACCGAGAGAAGGCTTCCGCATGACCATCACGACCGTTAACCGCATGCTTCCGGCGGCGCTGGCCGCTCTCCTGGCCGCCGCGGCCTGTGCGGCGCCGTCCGGCACCGCGAACAACACCGTGGCCGACACCGCGAACAACACTGTGGCCGGCACCGCCACCGCCGCCTCGCCGACCGCCCCGCTGTCGATCGGCGACCCGTGGGTGAAGACGGCCCGCTCCGGCATGAGCGCCGCCTTCGCCACGCTCGTCAACACGACCGGCGAGGAGGTGACCGTCGTCGCGGCGAGCACGCCCGTCTCCCCGTCGGTCGAACTGCACGAGGTCGTCGGAGACGGCGGCACCACGACGATGCGCCGCAAGCAGGGCGGGTTCGTGATCCCCGCCGGCGGCAGGCACGTGCTCCAGCCCGGCGGCGACCACATCATGCTCATGGACGTGCGCACGCCCGTCGAGCCCGGTGCCGAGGTGCCCTTCACGCTCACCCTGAAGGACGGCAGGACGGTGTCCTTCACCGCCGTGGCCAAGGACTTCGCCGGCGCCAACGAGTCCTACGCCCCTCATGAGTGAGCGCGGATACCCGGCGGGACGGCGGCTGACCCGGCGCGGCCTGCTCGCGGGAGGGGCCGTGGCCGCCGCGGCGGCGGCCTGCGCCCCGGCCTCCGCCGTACCCGACGCGGCAGGGCGCGCGTCGGCCGGGCCCGCGCCCCTCCCGGGCGGCGACGCCGTCGAACCCTTCCACGGCGCCCATCAGGCGGGCGTCGCGACGTCTCCGCAGACGTTCGCGGTGTTCGCCGGGTTCGACCTCCGGCCGGGGACCGGGCGTGCGGCGCTCGCGCGCCTGATGCGGCTGCTCACCGACGACGCGCGGCGGCTGACCCGGGGCGAGCCCGCCCTCGCCGACACCGACGCCGAACTGGCGCTGCTGCCCGCGCGGCTCACCGTGACCTTCGGGTTCGGCGCCGGGCTGTTCGAGGCGGCGGGGGCCGGGCATCTGGCGCCACGGCCGCTGCCGGCGTTCAAGGTCGACGCCCTCCAGCCCCGCTGGAGCGGCGGCGACCTGCTGGTCCAGGTGTGCGCGGACGACCGCGTCACGCTGGCGCACGCGCTGCGCGTGCTCGTCAGGGACGCCCGGTCCTTCGCGACCGTGCGCTGGACCCAGCACGGGTTCCGGCAGAGCCCGCAGGTGCGCGCGCCGGGGGCGACCCAGCGCAACCTGATGGGCCAGCTCGACGGCACCGTCAACCCCCGGCCGGGGTCGGCGGACTTCGAGCGGGCCGTGTGGGTGCGCGACGGGTGGCTGCGCGGCGGCACGACGCTGGTGCTCCGCCGCATCCGGATGGACCTGGAGAAGTGGGACGCCGCGGACCGGGCGGCCAAGGAGTTCAGCGTCGGGCGGCGGCTGGACACCGGTGCGCCGCTGACCGGCCGGGCCGAGACCGACGAGCCCGACTTCGCCGCGCTCGGTGCGTCGGGCCTGCCGGTGATCTCCGAGTACGCGCACATCCGCCGGGCCCGGGTGGCCGACCCGGGCATGCGCATCCTGCGCCGGGCCTACAACTACGAGGACGGCCTGAGCCCGGAGGGACGGCCGGACGCCGGACTGCTGTTCGCGTCCTACCAGGCCGACGTGGCACGGCAGTTCGTCCCGATCCAGCAGCGGCTCGCGGAGGTGGACCTGCTGAACCAGTGGATCACCCCCATCGGGTCGGCCGTCTTCGCCGTACCGCCCGGGTGTTCCCCGGACGGCTGGATCGGGGAGACCCTCCTGTCCTGACGGCCGTACCTCCCAGCGGGCGCGGCCCGGATCCCGTGACGGGGTCCGGGCCGCGCGATCCGGAAGGGACTCCCGATGGTGGCAGGGCGGCTCAGCCGCGCGAACGGCGCAGGGCGGTGATGCCTGCCCCGGCCCCGACCAGGCCGGCGACGAGGCCGAGGCCGCCGAGCACCAGGGCCGTGGTGGTGTTCCCGCCCTCCTGATCGTCGTCATCACTCGCCGCGGCCGCCACCGTGGGGGCGGCGGCAGCAGGCGAGGCGGAGGCGGCGCCGTGCTGGTCGCCCTCCCCCTCCTCCGCGGCGACGAGCTTGAGCGTCGGCGCGGGGTGTTCGGCCTCGGACCCGTCGGCCTTCGGCGCGTCCGCCCACTTGACCACCTCACCGTTGGAGTAGGTCTGCGCAGTGGGGAACTCGAGCGCGTCCACGTTCTTCGGCAGCGGGCCGACCGAGGCCTCGAACTCCTGGAACTGGCCGGACTCGATCTTCCCGCCGGACCAGGTGATCTTCAGCACCGACTCGGTGATCTTGTCGCCGTCGTCCGACACGACGGGCTTGGGCAGCTTGCCCCGGGTGAGCTTGACGTCCCAGCCGGGGACCGGGCGGACCGAGACGAACGGCAGCGGGTGGTCGGTGGGGAACTCGACCTCCACCTTGGTGGTCGAGGCGTTGTCACGCTCGTTGGGGACCCGGAAGGCGATCTTCGTCCAGGAGCCCTGCACGGCGGTGCCGGGGTTGACGGTGACGTGGGCGAGGGCGGGTACGGCGAGGCCGACGGTGAGCGCGAGGGCACCGGCGGCGACGGTGGCCGCACGACGAACATACGAGGTCATGGGGGTTCTCCAGTCGTCTGCGAGATTACGGAGGCGCGCGAGCGCGGCCCCATGGGCACAGGCAGGTCCCAAGGGGAGATACGCGCCGCTCGCGCGTGAAGCTCAGAGGACGGGAAGAACCGGTGGCCCGCGGCGGACGACCGCGTGCCGCAGCACGCCCGCGGCGCGCGGGGCGCGCTCGGAGCGTGGCACCGCACGCCGGCGAGGGCGTCCGGCGCCCGCGAGGTCCGCTGCCCGCAGCGCCAGCAGCGCACGCACCAGCACGGCCACCGCCCGCAGGCAGCGGACCGCCCCGGCGCCGATCGCGCGCAGCACGGACCACAGGGCCTCCTCGCCGCGCGACAGCCACCACCCGGTGAGCAGCGCCGCGGTGAGGTGGGCGGTGAGCATGCCGATCTGCGTGCTCAGGCCGCCGTGCCAGGTGGGGTGCGACGCCGCGGCGGACCCCGTGACGTCGAGGAGACAGTGCAGGAACGCCTGGGCGCCGATCAGCAGGCCGACGATCGCCTGAGGCGACCGTTCCCGGCCCGCCGCGACGGCCGCGCCGGCCGTCACCGTGAGCGCCCCCGTGAGGAGCGCGGCGGGCGTCGGCCCGCCTCCGCCGGCGAAGCGGTGCGCGCCGACGGCGAGGAGCACGCAGACGGCCGCGAAGGCGGCCGACCGCGCGAGCCTGAAGGAGAGCGTGGCGCGCATGACGCCGGGATTGTCTCACACCCGGGCGATCTCGGCTGGTCCGTCGCCGATCTTCATTTCATGGCGGCACAGCCACGAACGGGGCGCGCTGCGCCACGGCCTGCCGCCGCCGCCCGCGACCTTCGCCGGGACGGGATCGTGGCCGTCCCGGCGAAGGGCATGCGCGGAGAGGTCAGGCGCGGGTCCAGCGCTGGTTGGCCTGGCCGTTGCAGGTCCAGATGACGACCTTGGTGCCGTTGGCGGTGCCGTTGTTGTAGGCGTCCAGGCACTTGTTCGCGCCGACGGCGGTGATGGTGCCGTCGGCGTTGAACCGCCACTGCTGGTTGCTCTGGCCGTTGCAGTCCCAGATGACCACGTTGGTGCCGTCCGCGGTGCCGCGGTTGTTGACGTCCAGGCACTTGTTGCCGTAGACCCGCAGCTCACCCGAGGCGGTCGGCGTCCACCGCTGGTTGGCCTGGCCGTTGCAGTCCCAGATCTGCACCTGGGCGCCGTTGGCCTGCGAGGCGCCCGCGACGTCCAGGCACCGGCCCGACCCCACGCCCTTGATCGCACTCGTGGTGCCGGAAGTGGGCGAAGGACTGGCGGACGGAGTGGTGCCGCTCCCCGTGACGGTGAGGAGGACTGCTTCGCGGGCGGGCACGGTCATGGTGTAGCTACCGTCGAACGTCCCGGCGTCGGTCCCCGCCCACAGGTTCCGTACGCTCGCCGGCCCGGTGAGGCCGAGGTCGGACCAGCGGGCGGTGATGGCGGCGGGCGAGGTGGTCCGGTTCAGCAGGAGCACCGCGCGCCGGCCGGTCCCCGACAACACCTTGGCGTACACCTGGCGGCCGCTCAGGTCCTCGGCCACCTTCACCCCCTGCCGCCCGAGGGGGTCCTGGTCGACCGCCAGCACCTCCCGGTTGGTCAGGATCGCCCTGGTCTCCGCGCTCATCGTGGCGAGGTTGTTCCCCGCCAGCAGCGGCGCTCCCGAGATCGCCCACAGGCCCAGGTGCGTACGGTTCTGCGCGGCCGAGAAACCGTTCATCCCGACGACGAGCATGTCAGGGTCGTTGTAGTGCCCCGGGCTCTGGGCGGCGGGATGCTGGGCGGAGTCGAAGTTGGCCAGCATCCGGTCCATCGACGCGGTCTGTCCCCAGTAGATGATGTCGCCGCTGGTCCGCCACATGGTGGACATGCCCGGCGCCCAGTCCCAGGGGCTCTGGACGCCCCAGTCGCACACCGACAGCACCATCGGCCGCCCGGTCTGTGCCGTGGCCCGGTCTATCGCGTCGCTGATCGCCTGGTAGGCGGTGCGAGGGTTGAGTCCCTCGGCACTGCCTCCGCACCAGTCGACCTTCACGAAGTCGAAGCCCCACCGGGAGAACTGCAGGAAGTCCTGGTCGTAGTGGCCCTCGCTGCCGGTGTTCGGCGCGGCCGGACGGCCGGTCGGGTAGTAGTAGCCGCACCCGTTCCGACCGGCGTCGGTGTAGATGCCCGCCTTCAGACCCTTGCTGTGGATGTAGTCGGCGATCGCCTTCATCCCGCCCGGCCACTCCGCCGTGTCGACGGTGATGTTGCCGGACGCGTCACGCGTTCCCTGCCACCAGCCCTCGTCGATGTTGACGTACTCGTAGCCGGCGTCCTTCATCCCCGAGGACACCATCGCGTCCGCCTGGGCTTTGATCACGTTGTAGTTGATCTGGGCCGCGAAGGTGTTCCACGACGCCCAGCCCATCGGCGGAGTCGTCACCGCCGCCACGGCCGCGCCGGCGACCGTTCTCGTCGTGGCGGCCGCGGCGCCGTCCGCGGCCGCCCACCCCACCGGCACCATCGTCACGATCGCGAGGTGTACGGCGGCGACCAGCCGCCGTAGCCGGACGCGGGGGGAACGGCCACCCACGGTGTCCCCGGGGGACCGTCGCCGGGCAGGCCTGCATAGTCGCATTCGTTTCTCCTTTGGTAGAGCCCTCGATAGGTGCGGCCACCGCGAGCCCCCGCCGCTCACCACCGACCCCGGCAGGAAGAAACCGAACGCGAAACTCAGTGTCGAAACGATCGTGAGACGTGTCAAGGCCGTCGAGCGAATCGGTTCGAGCAGGCTTTCCCCGACGCGCGGCCCCAGGTGTCCGGCGAACCGCGGCCTCACCGCGTGCGCCCGCCGGTGAAACTTTCAGCGTGGTCCGCCACCCAGGAGGTGCGTGGGCGCCTTGACGGGCGGAATCCGGGAGGCAGCCCTGACCCGGGCTATTGACAGTGTTCACCGCGTCGTATTTGCTCCGCCCCACCACCGCCTCGGACGACTCTCGGAAGGAGAACATCTCCGCCGTCGAATTGTTAGCGTTCACAACGCCGGGAGAACCACCTGAAGGAAGACCTGAACGTTCCGCGACCCGCGCCGTCTCGCGTCCGGCCCCCGCGAGACAGCGCGATCGCACTGGCATCTCCCCCACCGCGGCTCCCACCTGACGGAAGGAAAGAGAACATGTCGGCATCGGCCCCGGTAAGGGGCCGTTGCACCTTTCATCCGGACGCCGAGGTGGCGGCCGATCCTCCCGCGGGGGCTCCCCCGAGGGCGGTCCTTCGGTCATACTCGCAAGCGATCAACGGTGCCGAGCCGAGGACGCCGACGATGACAACTCCCCAGCGCCACCGCGGCGTGGTCGCCCCCGCCGTCGCCGCGACGGCGTTCGCCGTACTGGCGCTCGCCCTGTGGTTCGGCGGCGGCAGACCGCAACCGGCGATCCAGGGGCTGCCCTCCCCCGGTGCCCTGACCACCTGGGGCCTGCCGGTCGTGCGCCTCGTCCACGACGTCTGCGCCGCCGCCACGGTCGGGGTCCTGCTGGCGGCCGTCGTGCTGGCCCCCGCGAGCGGCCGGGTCGTCGTACGGGCGGCCGGGGCATGGGCGCTCGGCTGGGCGGCGAGCGCGGCGGTCACCGAGGTCCTGACGCTGTCGGACTTCCTCGGCCTGCCCCCGGGGGACGCGCTGCGCTCCGGCGCGCTGTCCGCATTCCTCTTCCACATCCCGCAGGGGCAGGCGTTCCTGACGGTGACGCTCGCGGCCCTGGCGATCGCCGCCGGATCACTCCTGCCGCACGGCCCGCTCCTACGGCCGGTGCTGCTCGCGGTGGCGCTCCTCGCGGTGCTGCCCCCGGCGTACGTGGGCCACTCCGCCTCGGCCGCCGACCACAACCTCGCCGTCCTCAGCCTGATGGCACACGTCGCGGCCGTCGCGCTGTGGACCGGCGGCCTGTACGCCCTCGTGGCGCACCTGCGCGCCGCGCCCGGGCTCACCGTCGCCGTGCGCCGCTTCAGCACGCTCGCGCTGGGCTGCTTCGCCGCGGTCGGGGCGTCCGGCGCACTCAACGCCTGGGTGAGGCTCGGCTCGGTGCCCCTGCTCTGGCAGTCGAGGTACGGCCAGCTCGTGCTGGCCAAGATCGCCGCGCTGGCCGTGCTCGGCTGGTTCGGGTGGCGGCACCGGCGTAGGACCATCGGGGCGATGGAGTCCGGCGGAGCCCGCGCGCCGTTCCTCCGCCTCGCCTGCGGCGAGATCGCGGTGATGGCCGGCACGCTGGGCCTGGCCGTGGCGCTGGGACGCACACCCCCGCCGCCCACGGGGACGGCGGTGCACCAGCACGACGCCCTGGGATACGCCCTGCCTCCCCTCACCCGGGGCGCGCTCGTCACCGAGGTGCGGCCCGACCCGATCGCGCTGCTCCTGCTGGCCGCCGCCGCGGCCGCGTACCTGTCCGGCGTACGGCGGCTGTCGCGCGCTTCGAAGGACGGCGGGGGGTGGCCGGTCTGGCGGACCGCCTCCTGGCTGGCCGGTCTGGCCGTGCTCGCCTACGCCACCTCGGGAGGCGTTGCGGCGTACGCGCCCGCGCTGTTCTCCGCGCACGCGGCGCAGTACGCGCTGCTCGGCGCCGTGGGCCCCGTTCTGCTCGTCTACGGCGCGCCGCTGACGCTGTGGCGGCGGGCCCGTCCGGACGCGGATCCCGGCGGCGGTCCGGCCGGCCGGGCGCTGTCCCATCCGGTGACGGCCCTGGCCCTGTACGCGCTGCCGTATCCGGTGCTGTACCTGACCGGTCTGTTCGGATACGCCCAGCCGAGCCTCGCCCTGCGGCTGGCCGCGCAGGCGGTGGTGACGGTCACCGCCGTGCTGTTCCTCGCGGTGGCCGCCGGCGTGGACCCGCTCCCGCGCGCGATCCGGCCGCAGGTCCGCGCCTGGATGCTCGCCGGGGCGATCGCCGTACGCGCGTGGACGGCCCTGGTGGTGCTGGCGGGGCCGCCGCAGGCCCCGGAGTGGTACGCGGCGCTCGGGCTGCCGTGGGCGCCGGACCGGGCGGCCGACCAGCGGCTGGGGACGCTGCTCGGCACCGGCGTGACCGTCGCCGTCCTCGCGGTCCTGCTCACGCTGCTGCTCGCCCGCTGGCGCGCGGCGCGGCGCAGGACCGCCGCGGCCGCCCGCCCCGGGAGGTCCGTGGGCGCCCGATAGAAGAACCGGCGGGCGCCCGGCACGGCAGGGGGGTCAGCGGCGGCCGCGGGGGGCGCCGTCGCGGTCCCTGCGCACGATCGGCTTTTTGCCCTTGATCGTGGTGCGGCGCAGCGCCGCGACCACCTCGTCCACGGCGCCGTCCGGGATCTCGACCAGGGTGAACCGGTCGGCGATCTCGATCGCCCCGATCTCGCGCCCGCTGACCCGGGTCTCCCCGGTGATCGCGCCGACGATGTCCTGGGGACGCACGCCCGCGCTGCGGCCCGCGCCGACGAAGACGCGGCTCATCGCGCCGCCTCCGCGCCGCCCGCGCCGGTCGTCGCGGCCGAACCTGTCGTCGCGCGGCCCGCGCTCGGGCCGCTGCGGGCGCGGCGCGACCTCGGGGATCTCCTCCTCGTCGGCGGCGGCGCCGGTGGACTCGTGGGCGAGCTTGACCGCCGCGAGCGCGATGTCGACCAGGTCGAACTCGTCGGCGAGCGTCTCGACCACCACCCGGAAGCGGTCGAGGTCGCCGTCCTCCATCAGGCTCTCCTGCAGGGCGGCCCTGGTCAGCTCCAGCCGCCGGGCGCGCAGGTCCGCGACCGTCGGCACCTTCTCGACCGCGATCTTGCTGCGGGTGACGCGCTCGATGGTCTTCAGCATGCGGTGCTCGCGCGGCTCGGCGAGCGTGATCGCGACGCCCTCGCGCCCGGCCCGGCCCACCCGGCCGATGCGGTGCACGTACGACTCGGGCGCGGACGGCACGTCGTAGTTGATGACGTGGGTGAGCTGCTCGATGTCGAGGCCGCGGGCGGCCACGTCGGTCGCGACGAGCAGGTCGGCGGTCCCGCTGCGCAGCCGGCCCATGACCCGGTCGCGCTGCTCCTGGCCCATGCCGCCGTGCAGGGCCTCGGCGCGGTAGCCACGGCCGTTCATGGTCTCGGTGAGGCTGTCGACCTCCTCACGGGTGCGGCAGAAGACGATCGCCGCGGTGGGGGACTCCACGTCGAGCACCCGGCCCAGCGCCGCCGGCTTGTACGCCCGCGACACGATGTAGGCGCTCTGCCGGATGAGCGGGGCCTCGCCGGCGGCGGGCGCCTCCCGCTCGATCCTGATCCGCACCGGCTCGCGCAGGTGGCGGCGGGCGATCCCGTCGATGCGCGGCGGCATGGTCGCGGAGAACAGCACGGTCTGCCGGTCCTCCGGGGTGTCCTGGAGGATCGCCTCGATGTCGTCGGCGAAGCCCATGTCGAGCATCTCGTCGGCCTCGTCGAGGACGATCATGCGCAGGCCCTTCAGCGGCAGGGTGCCCCTGCCGATGTGGTCGAGGGCACGGCCCGGGGTCGCGACGACGACGTCCACGCCGCGCTCCAGCGCCCGCAACTGCCGCCCGATCGGCTGGCCGCCGTAGATGGGCAGCACCCGCGTGCCGAGGTCGCGGCCGTAGCGGTGCATGGCCTCCGACACCTGCACGGCCAGCTCGCGGGTGGGCACGAGCACCAGCCCCGCGGGCTCCCCGCCGCCGGCCTCCATCGCCGCCGGGTGGCCGCCGTGCAGCCGCTGGAGCATGGGCAGGGCGAACGCGGCCGTCTTGCCCGTGCCGGTCGCGGCCTGGCCGAGGAGGTCGCGGCCCTCCAGCAACGGCGGGATGGCCTCCCGCTGGATCGGCGTGGGCTCCTCGTAGCCGAGACCGGACAGGGCCTTGAGGAGCTCGGGGCCCAGCGCCAGATCGGCGAATCCGGGTCCTTCGTCAATCTCGTTCACGACCATGTCCTGCTCCTGGTCCTGCTCCTGGTCCCGGCCTGTGGCGGGGCGAATGTGCACGGGACGACCCTATGGTCTTTCCGCCCTTACCCCGAACGCCGCCCCCGGCACGCGGCGCGCTACTTCCCTCGGCCCGCATGGCGTACCCGTGTCCTACCAGGGTCGGAGCAGAGGTTTACATCCGAAGTAGGTCGACGTGACCACCCCGGCAAGGAAGCGTGGAAAGGGTCCCCGAGGAGCAGGAGGCTCCATGGAAGGAAAGGCACGGTTCACCCGCTGGGCGGGCGGCGCCGCGGTCGCGCTCGCCGCCGTCCTTCTCGTCGCGTCGTGCGGCGACGCGGCACCCGGGCGCACTTCCGGCGCCCCGGGCGCACCCGCCGCGCATACCGGCCACGCCGTTCACGCGGGCCACGCCGCGGCCCAGCCGCCGCCGGCGGCGCCGCTGCGGCCGGGCGAACGGTTCATGACGCTGACGATCCCCGAGCCCTACCGGCCCACGGCGCCCTCCGGCGGCACCGACGAGTACCGCTGCTTCCTGGTCGATCCCGGGCTCACGGACACCGCGTTCCTGACCGGCAGCCAGTTCCTGCCGCAGAACACCGACATCGTGCACCACGCGATCATCTTCAGGGTCGGCCCCAAGGAGGCGGAGGCGGCGCGCAGGACGGACGCCGCGACGCCGGGCGAGGGCTGGACCTGCTTCGGCGACGCCGGGATCGAGAACGGCGCGTGGGTCGGGCACTGGGCGCCCGGGGCCGACGAGACCCTGCTGCGGCAGAAGGTCGGGTATCCCCTCCCCGCGGGCAGCCAGATGGTGCTGCAGATCCACTACAACCTGCTGGGCGGCGCCGGTGGCACGGACAGGTCCGGCATCCGGCTGCGGCTCGCCGATGGCGCGAGCGGCCTGGCCCCTCTGGAGACGGGGCTGATCGCGGGGCCGATCGAACTGCCCTGCACGGCCAAGGAGTCGGGGCCGTTGTGCGACCGGAAGGCGGCCGTCGAGGACGTGACCCACCGGTTCGGCGAGCAGGCGCGCCATATGGTCGACGGCCTGGCCCGGATGTGCGGGCAGGGTGAGCCTCCCCGGCCGGGCCCGACACAGCACTGCGACATGCCCGTCCGGGATGACGCGACGCTGTACGCCGTCGCCGGGCACATGCACCTGCTCGGCCGCTCCATCCGAGTCGACCTCAACCCGGGCAAGCCGGATGCGAGGACTCTGCTCGACATTCCCGCGTACAACTTCGACGACCAGGCGATCCGCCCGCTGGCCCAGCCGCTGGAGATCAAGGCCGGCGACACGCTCAGGGTGACCTGCACGCACGACGCTGGGCTGCGCTCCATGCTCCCCGCGCTGCGCGGATCGCCGCCCCGCTACGTGGTCTGGGGCGAGGGAACCAGCGACGAGATGTGCCTGGGCCTGCTCGTGTGGTCGCCTCAGGCCTGACTCGGGGCATACCGTGTGATCGTGGATCTTCGGGAGCTGAGACGGGCCAGATTCGCGGTGTCGGTCACCTTCGCCCTGCACGGCGCGGTGACCGGCGGCTTCGCCTCCCGCATCCCCTGGATCCAAGATCACGTCGGAGCCGGGCCCGGCCAGCTCGGGCTCGCCCTGCTCGCGCCCGCGGTCGGCTCCATCCTCGCGATGCCGACGGCGGGACGCCTCACGCACCGGTTCGGCGGGCGGGCCGTCACCCGCGTCTCGATCGGCCTGTGGTGCCTGATCCTCGTCCTGCCCCCGCTGGCGCCGAACCTGCCCCTGCTGTGCGCGTCGCTCATGCTGTACGGCGCGGTGGCCGGCATCGGCGACGTCGCGATGAACGCCCAGGGGGTGGTGGTCGAGCAGCGGCTCGGCCGTTCGATCATGTCCGGGCTGCACGGCATGTGGAGCGTGGGGACGCTCGCGGGCGGCGCGGTGGGCACGCTGGCCGCGAGCGCGGGTCTCGACGCCCGGCTCCACCTGGGCGCGACGGCGGTCGTGCTGTTCCTCGTTGCCCTGGCCGTGGGCCCGCTGCTGCTCGACGTGCGGGCGGGCGAGGACGAGCCGGCCCCGCCCCACTTCGTGCTCCCGCCGCGTGGAGTGCTGCTCATCGGGCTGGTGGGCTTCTGCTCGGTGTTCGGCGAGGCCGCCGCCCAGGACTGGTGCGCGGTCTACCTCCGGCAGGTCGCGGGCTCGTCCCAGGCCGTGGGCGCCGCGGCGTACACGGCCTTCGCCTGCATGATGGCCGCGGGCCGGTTGTGCGGCGACGCGGTGGTGCGGCGGCTGGGGCCGGTCGCGACCGTACGCGGCGGCGCGGCGCTGGCGGCGCTCGGCGGGCTGCTCGTCGTGGTCTCCCGGACCCCGGTGCCGGCGACCGCCGGGTTCATGCTGATCGGCGTGGGGATCGCGGTGGTCATCCCGCTGGTGTTCGCGGCGGCGGGCAACGCCGGGCCCTCACCGAGCGAGGGCGTCGCGGGCGCGGCCACGGTGAGCTACGCGTCGGGCTTCGTGGCGCCGAGCGCCATCGGCGGTATCGCCACGCTGGCCGGGCTGCCCGCCTCGTTCGTGCTGGTCACCGTACTGCTGCTGGCGGTCCTGCTGGGCGCGGGCACGCTCGCGCCCTCGGCCGCCGCGGCGCGTCAGGAGACGCGGCCGACCCCGCACAGGAAGTAGTTCTTGACCGCCAGCAGGCGCGGGTCGAACACCTCGTGCTCGGGCCGCCACTGGTGCAGGTTGACCACGCCGGGCTCGACCAGGTCGAGCCCCTCGAAGAACGGCGTGATCTCGTCCGACTGCCGGGCCACGAACTGCGCGGACGCGCCCTGGTAGATCTGCTCGACGGCGGGCGCCCGCTCCGGGCGCTCGTCCACCGCGACGTGCGAGATGGCGACGTAGCTGCCGGGCGCGAGCGCCTCGCGGATCTCCTTGATCAGGCGGCGGGGCTCGTCGGAGTCGGGCAGGAAGTGGACGATCGCGAGCAGCAGCACGGCGACCGGCCGGTCGAGGTCCAGGTGGCTCCGCACCTCCGGATGGGTGAGGATCTCCTCCGGCCGCCGCAGGTCGCCCTCCACCACCCGCACCTGCGGGCTGTCCTGGAGCAGCGCGCGGGCGTGCGCGAGCACCTGCGGGTCGTTGTCGACGTACACCGTCCTCGCGCCGGGCGCGTGCTCGGCCGCCACCTGGTGGACGTTGCGCTGGGTGGGCAGGCCGGCGCCGATGTCGAGGAACTGCCGGATGCCCTGGCCGGCGAGGAACCGCACGGCGCGGACGAGGAACTCCCGGTTCTCCCTGATCCCCAGGGGGATCTCCGGCACGTGCCGCAGCACCTGCTCGGCGGCCGCCCGGTCGGCGGGGAAGTTGTCCTTGCCCCCGAGGAAGTAGTCGTACATCCGCGCCGCGTTGGGCACGTTCGGGTCGAAGCCGGGCCCCATCGCCGCCGGATCCATGACGCCTCCCCTGATCATCGCCGACGTGGGCGATCTTAGCCCGTAGCGCGCGAAGCAGCGCATCCGTAGAGGAACGTGACATTTCCCGAAGATCACGGCTGAAGGATGTCATGATCGTTCCATGACACCCCTGCGTCGAGTGCTGGGCGCGTACCTCGCCGACGGCGTCACCCGTGCCAACATGTGGGCCCTGCTGGCGCTGGCGACCGTCGGCACGGCGGTGATCTCCTTCCTGCCGTCGGCCCAGCCGCACGTCCTCACCACGATCCTGGGGCTGCCCGAATCACGGCAGGGCACGGTCGTCGGCCTGCTGAACACGGCAGCAGAACTCGCCATGGTCGCGAGCCTCGCGTGGTACGGCGCGCTGGCCGACCGCTTCGGGCGCAGGGTGATCGTGGTCTCCGGCCTGGTGCTGTGCGCCGCCGGCACCGCGCTGTTCCCGTTCGCGGCCAACACGGCCGTGCTGGCGGCGCTGCGGGTGGTGTTCGGCCTCGGCGTCGCGGCGATCAACGCGATGCTGTCGACCATCGCGATCGACTACGTGCGCAGCCGGTCGCGCGGGGCGTCGTACGGGCTCGTCGGCTTCTTCGGCGGCCTCGGCGCGCTGGTCGCGGTGCTGGTCCTGGTGCGGCTGCCGCAGACGCTGGAGGCGGGCGGGATGGAGCCGGTGCAGGCGGCCCGCACGGCGTTCCTGCTGATCGCCGCGGGCATCCTGGTCACGGCGGGCCTGCTGTGGCTGACGCTGTCGCCGGTGCGGCCGGTCGCCGCCGAGCGCGTGCCGCTGGTCCGGCTGGTGCGCGAGGGCGTGGCGCTCGTCCGCGACCCGGGAGTGGCTCTCTCGTACGCGGCGTCGTTCGTGGCGCGGGCCGACCTCGCCATCGTGGTCGCCTTCATGTCGTTGTGGATCAAGAACTACGGGACCGAGCACGGCGGGCTGTCCGGTGCGGAGGCGCTGGCCAAGGCGGGCGCCGTGGTGGGCATCTCGCAGATGGTCGCGTTGCTGTGCGCGCCGGTGTTCGGCTGGCTGGGCGACCGGATGCGGCGCCAGGACCTGGTCGTCCTGGCGCAGGTCGTCGCCGCCCTCGCCTACCTGTCGACGTTGCTCGTCTTCGATCCCCTCGGCCCCGGCATGATGCTGGTCGCCGTGCTGATCGGCGTGGGCGAGATCGCCGCCATCACCACGGCGGGCCCGCTGCTCGCGCAGCAGGCGCCCGCGGCCGTACGGGGCTCGGCGTTCGGCGTCCACACGCTCTGCGGCGCGGCCGGGGTAATGATCATCTCGGCACTCGGCGGGGCGCTGTTCGACGCGTGGCGCCCCGCCGGGCCGTTCGTCGTGGCCGGCGTCTTCAGCCTGGCGGTCGCGTGCTTCGGCCTGGCCGTACGGCGGCGGGTGACGGCGAGGGCCGAGGCCGACGTCGCCGGGGAGGCCGTCCCGGCGGCCTGACACCGGCCCGGTCCGCCGCGAACGTCTCTGCCGGAAGGGTCTGTGTCGTAAGAGTCTGTGTCGTGAAGGCCCGGGAGCGTGCTCTGCGGGACAGGTGCCGGCCCAGGGACTGGGCCGGGCGCTCGACGGCCCGGTAGGTCACCGCGGAGCAGACGAGCACCACCGCGAGCAGCAGGACGGCCATGGCCAGGCGTTCGGCGAGGGAGAACCGGCCAGGGTCCATCGTCAGCCGCCGGAGCACCTGCACGGCGAGGGGATGCAGCAGGTAGACGGAGTAGCTGATCAGGCCGAGCCACACGAGGACGCGGGGCATCGGCCGGTGCCGCAGCAGGCGGGCGGCCAGGAAGGTGGCCCATGCCGCGGCGACGGCCGTGGACCATCCCCGGGTGAACGCCAGCGCCTGGTCGTCGGGCATGCCCCAGCCGGGACCGAAGGCCCACGCGGCGGCGATGGACGCGACCGGCACGCACGCCAGCGCCCATCCGCTCCTCTTCCAGCGCAGTTGTCCCCGATCGAGCCGGTAGAGCACGGTGCCGGCGAACATCGTCGCGAGGATGGCGAGGCTCTGCCACGCCCCGATCCGGCTGTTGACGCCGAGCAGCACGAGAGCCAGCACGGCCGCGGCGGCGGTGCCGCACACGCGCAGCCGCCCGCGGCATGCCAGCGACGCGGCCGCCGCGAGCAACACGACCGCCGTGATCACCACGACCTGGGCGGTGCCGGCGCCACGCGACAGCGCGCCCGCCGGAAGCAGCCCGCCCACGGTGAGAGCCGCCACGGCGAAGGCGAGCATGCCCGTGGCGCTCGCGCGGTGCACGCCCGCCACGAACATCGCCGTCACGAGCAGGTAGAAGACCATCTCGTACGACAGCGTCCAGAACACGTTGACGACGCTGACCACCTGAAGGAAGTCCTGCAGCATCGTCAGGTGCGCCAGGACCGAGATGCCCGGATTGTCGGCCAGCTGATCCGGCAGCGCCGAGTACACGCCTTCGGCGCCGAACACCGTCCCGGCCGCCGCGGCGACGAGCCACAGGGGATACAGGCGGAAGACCCGGTTAATCCAGAACCCGCCGACGCTGCCGCGCCGCTCCAGGGAGACCGGCACCACGTAGCCGCTGACGAGGAAGAACACGAGCACGCCGTACTGGCCGAAGTCGAACCACGGGCCGGCGCCCGCCCGCACCTCGGGAAACAGTGCGTCCAGGGAGTGCTCGAACACCACGACGAGCGCGGCCATGCCGCGCAACGCGTCCAGCCATCCCTGACGCGGCCCCGGGGACGGCGGCTGCGGCCGCGCGGGCGCTGGTAAGGCCTCCTCCCTGACACCGCTCCGGCTCGTTTCCACAGCATCGACGAACATCCGGTCAGGGTAGGAGGTCAGCCTGGGAGAATCGTGAGCGGCCCCGATCGCTGCCGCACCCAGGGGGCGCTCACGCGCCTCCATGCCACCCCGGTTCTCTGCCGAACAGTGCCGGGCAGCGGCTCTATGGAACCGGGCGGGGTCAGAGCGGGATGTTGTTGTGCGCTCCCCGCGTGGCCGGTGCCGCGGCGAGGGCCTCGGCGAGCCGCCGCCGGGTCGTCCGCGGGTCGATCACCTCGTCCACGACCCGGAGGTCGAGTGCCCGGCGGACGCCGCCGGACATCTCCTCGTGTTCCCGCACCAGCTCGGCGCGCAGCCGCTCCCTGTCCTCCGCGGAGGCGGCCGCGGCGAGGCGCCGGCGGTGCAGGATCCCCACTGCCGCCTCGGCCCCCATGACCGCCACCTCCGCGCCCGGCCACGCGAAGACGGCGGTGGCCCCGAGCGAGCGGGAGTTCATGGCGATGTACGCGCCGCCGTAGGACTTGCGGACGACCACCGTCACCCGGGGCACGGTCGCCTCCGCGAAGGCGTGCAGCAGCTTCGCCCCCCGGCGGACCACGCCGCCCCACTCCTGGCCGACTCCCGGGAGGTAGCCGGGGACGTCCGCCAGCACGACCAGTGGAACGCCGTGGGCATCGCACATCCGGACGAACCGGGCGGCCTTCTCCGCCGACAGGGCGTCGAGGCAGCCGCCCTTGCGGAGCGGGTTGTTCGCCACGACGCCGACCGTGTGCCCGGCGAGGCGGCCGAGCCCGACGACGATGTTCGGCGCCCAGCGGGCCTGGATCTCGACGAACGCGGCACCGTCCTCGCCGTGGTCGAGCAGCGCGCGGATCACCGGACGGATGTCGTACGCGCGGCGGGCCGACTCGGGCAGCAGGGCGGCCGGGTCGCGGTCGTCGGCCAGGCCGTCCAGGGCGTACCCGCCGGTGTCGGCCAGCAGGCCGGTGAGGGCGCGGGTGCGCCGGTAGGCGTCGTCCTCGTCCCCGGCGACCACATGCACCACGCCGGAGCGGCGGCCGTGCGCGTCGGCGCCGCCGAGCCCCTCCATGTCGATCTCCTCGCCCGTCACGCTGCGGACCACGTCGGGGCCGGTGACGAACACCCGGCCCAGGTCGGACATGACGATCAGGTCGGTGAGCGCCGGTCCGTACGCCGCCGCGCCCGCCGCCGGGCCCACGATGACGGAGATCTGCGGCACCCGGCCCGAGGCGCGGATGTTCGCCTCGAAGACCAGGCCGGCGCCGTGCATCGACTCCACGCCGTCGGCGAGACGGGCCCCGCCGCAGTGCCACACGCCGATCACCGGCACCCGGCGCCGCAGCGCCTCGTCCACGGCGGCGACGATGTGCCGGGCCCCGGCCAGCCCCAGCGCCCCGCCCATGACCGTCGCGTCGGTGCAGAAGGCGACCACCGGGGAGCCGTGGACACGCCCGGTGACCGCGAGCACGCCGCTCCCGTCCTCCGCGTGCAGCGGCGTCATCGAGTCCGCGTCGAGCAGGCGGCCGAGCCGGGCCACGGGCTTGCGGACGTCGCGGCTCTCCTGCGCCGCCACCGCCTCGGCAACGGTCATGGATCTACCCCCATCGATGTGCGTGCGCTCGCGTTTCTCCGGAAACGGTAGGCGGGCCGCGCCACCGGGGTCCAATTACGATTTCCGATGGAAATACAGAAAGAAATCCTTATAAATGGCCCGATATGCCGTGATGGGCGTCACAGTTGACTATCGCACGAAATTCATGCAAATGTCGATTAGGTTGGCCGGGCCGGAGCCGCGGGCTCCGGAACGAGAAGCGCGGGCACGGCGAAACCGCGCCGCCGCTGCTCACGCACGTTCTTCGGAAAGGCCTCCCTGCGGGCGGACCGGGCTGTTTCCTTTTCCGTTTCGGCCGTGGAATGGGACAGCCCGGGCCGTACCGCCTTGCACGAGGCGGGAAAGCGGTGAATGCGGCCGGACCGGTCGCGTGTTCGCGCGGGCGAGAAGGCGCGAGGCCTGAAGCAGCGAAATACCACGACAAGCACGACGACAAGCACGACGAGAAGCACGGGCACGACGCGAGGGGACGGATGTTCACCATGGACGAGGCGGTCGGCTACGGCGAGAACGCGGTCGCGGTGGTCGGGCTCGCCTGCCGGCTGCCGGGAGCACCGCACCCGCGAGACCTGTGGGACCTGCTGCGCGCCGGGCGCGACGCGGTCGGCCCGCCCCCGGAGAGCCGCCTGGCGGGCGACCCCCGGCTCGCCGGCCTGCGGGGCGGTTTCCTGGACCGGGTCGACGAGTTCGACGCGGGGTTCTTCGGCGTCTCGCCGAAGGAGGCGGCGGCGATGGACCCCCAGCAGCGACTGACGCTGGAGCTCGCCTGGGAGGCGCTGGAGGACGCCGGCATCCGGCCCGGCGACCTCGGGGGCACGCCGGCGAGCGTGGTCATCGGGGCGATGGCCGCCGACTATGCCACGCTCGTCTACCAGCAAGGAGAGGCGGCCATCACCCGCCACACGCTCGCCGGGCTCACCCGCGGCATCCTGGCCAACCGCGTCTCGTACGCGCTGGACCTGCGCGGGCCGAGCCTCACCGTCGACACCGCGCAGTCGTCCGCGCTGGTGGCGGTGCATCTGGCCTGCGAGAGCCTGCGCTCGGGCGAGGCGGCCGTCGCGCTCGCGGGCGGGGTGAACCTCAACCTCGTCCCGGAGAGCACGGCGACCGCCGAGCGGTTCGGCGGCCTGTCCCCCGACGGGCGGTGCTTCACCTTCGACGCCCGGGCCAACGGCTACGCGCGTGGGGAGGGCGGCGGGATCGTCGTGCTGAAGCCGCTGCGGCAGGCGCTGGCCGACGAGGACCACGTCTACGCGGTCATCCTGGGCAGCGCGGTCAACAACGATGGCGCGACCCCCGGCCTCACCGTTCCCGACGCCGCCGCCCAGGAGCGGGTCGTACGGCTGGCCGTGGAAAGGGCGGGCGTCGATCCTGCCGCCGTACAGGTCGTCGAGCTGCACGGCACCGGCACCAGGGTCGGCGACCCGATCGAGGCGGCAGCCCTCGGCGCCGCGCTCGGCGCGGCCCGGCCAGCGACGCGGCCGCTCCTGGTCGGGTCGGCGAAGACGAACGTCGGCCACCTGGAGGGAGCGGCCGGCATCGTCGGGCTGCTCAAGGCCGTGCTCAGCATCCACCACCGGGAGGTTCCGGCCAGCCTGAACTACGAGACGCCGAACCCCGGCATCGACCTCGACGCCCTCAACCTGCGGGTCGCCACCGAACTCTCCCCCTGGCCGCGCCCGGACGCGCCGCTGGTCGCCGGGGTCAGCTCGTTCGGCGTGGGCGGAGCGAACTGCCACGTCGTCCTCGCCGAGCCGCCGCCGCGACCCGCGGCCCCCGAGCCGGGAGCACCGCGCCGTACGTCGCGGCGGACGGCTCGGGAAGAGGTCGCCACCGGTGCCGGGCCGGCCCGGGACGGCGAGGACGCCGGCCCCGGCGGGAGCGGCCAGGAGGTCGTCCCCCTCGTGCTGACGGCTCGCGACCCGGCCGCGCTGCGCGAGCAGGCCGCCCGGCTGAGCAGCTCGGCCGCCCTCGACGCGGACCTGTCCGACATCGCGCTGTCGCTGGCCACCGGCCGCACCGCGTTCGAACACCGGGCGGTCGTGGTGGGCACGGACCACCAGGACCTGCGGAACCGGCTGCGCGCGTTCGGCGCGGGCGACCTGGCGTCCGGGGCGGTGCAGGGCAGGGCGCGCGACCTCGGCGGCACCGTGCTGGTCTTCCCCGGCCAGGGCAGCCAGTGGGCAGGCATGAGCAGGGGCCTGGCCGACGCCTCTCCCGTCTTCGCCCGGCACCTGACCGAGGTCGCCGAGGCCCTCCAGCCCCACGTGGACTGGTCGCCCCGGGACGTGCTGTGGAACCTGCCGGGCGCGGCGTCGTTCGAGCGGGTGGACGTCGTGCAGCCCGCGTTGTTCGCCGTCATGGTGGCGCTGGCCCGGCTGTGGGAGCACTTCGGCGTCCGTCCCGACGCGGTCATCGGCCACTCCCAGGGGGAGATCGCCGCCGCGCACGTCGCGGGCGCACTGTCGCTGGAGGACGCCGCCGCGATCGTGGTCCTGCGCAGCCAGGCGCTCGCCGCGATATCGGGCCGCGGCGGGATGGCCTCGGTCCCGCTGCCGCGTCCCGTGGTCGAGGCGCGCGTGGCCGAATGGGCGGGACGCCTGGAGATCGGCGCCGTCAACGGCCCCTCGGTCACGGTCGTCTCCGGTGACGCGGACGCGCTGGACGAGCTGATCGCCCGATACGAGGCCGAGGGTGTCGCGGTGCGGCGGGTGCGGATCGACTACGCCTCGCACTCGGCACACGCGGAAGCCGTACGGGACCGGCTGCTGGCCTGCCTGCCGGGGCACCCGGCTCGGCCGAGCAGCGTGGCCTTCTACTCCGGGCTGACCGGCGGGCGGCTCGACACCGCGGAGCTGGACGCGGACTACTGGTATCGCAACCTGCGCCACACGGTGCGGTTCGACGAGGCCGTCACGGCCGCGCTGCGTGACGGGCACACGGTGTTCGTGGAGGCCAGCCCGCACCCGATCCTGGTTCCGGGGGTCAGGGAGACCCTGGACGCCGCCGCCGCGCCGGACCTCGGACGGGTGGTCACCGGAACGCTACGCCGCGACAGGGGCGACCTGGGCGAGTTCCTCCGGGCGCTCGGCACGCTCCACGTCAACGGCGCGCACGTCGACTGGAGCCGTGCCGTACGGCCGGGCGCGCGGCGCGTCCCGCTGCCCACCTACCCCTTCCAGCGTCGCCGGCACTGGATCGACACGGCCGCCACGCCGGTAGAAATCCGGCAGGAGACGCACAGCCGACCGGAGACACAGAGCCGGCAGGAGGCATCCCGGGAGCCGGAGGTCGCGAGGAGCGAGCAGGCGTCGCTCGATCTCGTCCTGTCCGCCACGGCGGCCGTCCTGGGGCACGCGGACGCGCGGAGCGTCGCACCGGACCTCTCCTTCAAGGACCTGGGGCTCGACTCACTGGGCGTGGTGGAGCTGCGGGACGCCCTGGCCACGGCCACCGGCCTGACGGTTCCCGCGACCGTCACCTTCGAGCACCCCTCGCCCCTCGCGCTGGCCCGCCACCTGATCGCCCTGTCCGGGGGCGGGACGACCGCCCCCTCGGCGCCTCCCGCACCGGTGTCCGGGGAGCGGACGGCCGACGAGCCGATCGCGGTGGTCGCCATGGCCGGGCGGTACCCCGGAGCCGACAGCCCGGAGAAACTCTGGGAACTCGTCCTCGACGGCGCCGACGCCGTCACCGCCTTCCCCGCCAACCGGGGCTGGGACGTGGAGGCGCTGCACGACCCCGCCGCGGCGCGGCCGGGCACCTCCGTGACCGGTGAGGGCGGCTTCCTGCACGACGCCGACCGCTTCGACGCGGAGTTCTTCGGCATCAGTCCCCGCGAGGCGGCGGCCATGGACCCCCAGCAGCGTCTCCTGCTGGAGGTGGCGTGGGAGACCTTCGAACGGGCCGGTGTCGTGCCACGGTCGCTGGCCGGGACCCGCACCGGCGTGTTCGTCGGCATGATGCCCCAGGACTACGGCCCCCGGTTGCACGAGACGGCCGAAGGATCCGAGGGCTACGCCCTCACGGGCACGGCGACCAGCGTCGCCTCCGGGCGGATCGCCTACACCTTCGGGCTCGAAGGGCCTGCCGTGACGGTGGACACGGCCTGCTCGTCGTCGCTGGTCGCGCTGCACCTCGCCGTACGGTCGCTGCGGTCGGGCGAGTCGGACCTGGCCCTGGCGGGCGGGGTGACGGTGATGTCGTCACCCGGCATGTTCACCGAGTTCTCCCGGCAGGGCGGGCTGGCTCCTGACGGGCGGTGCAAGGCGTTCTCCGCCGCCGCGGACGGCACCGGCTGGGCCGAGGGCGTCGGCCTGCTGCTGGTCGAACGCCTGTCGGACGCGCGCAGAAACGGCCACCCGGTGCTGGCCGTGATCCGCGGCACCGCCGTCAACCAGGACGGCGCTTCCAACGGCCTCACCGCGCCCAACGGGCTGTCGCAGCAGCGGGTGATCCGCCAGGCGCTGAAGGACGCCGGGCTAGGTCCTTCGGATGTGGACGCGCTGGAGGCGCACGGCACGGGCACGAGGCTCGGCGACCCCGTCGAGGCGCGGGCGCTGCTGGCGACATACGGCCAGGACCGGCCCGCCGACCGGCCGCTGTGGCTCGGCTCGCTGAAATCGAACATCGGCCACACCCAGGCCGCGGCAGGGGTCGCCGGCGTCATGAAGATGGTGCTGGCCATGAGGCACGGCGTGCTGCCGAAGACGCTGCACGCCGACGAGGCGTCGCCGTACGTGGACTGGTCGGCGGGCCTGTCGCTGCTGACCGAGCCCGTGCCCTGGCCGGAGACCGGCCGCCCGAGACGTGCGGGCGTTTCGTCGTTCGGGATCAGCGGCACCAACGCCCACGTCATCGTCGAACAGGCGCCCGACCAGGACGACACCCCGCAGGCGTCTCACGCCATCTCGCCGAACGGTCCCCTGAAAGCGTCCGCTGCCGACTCCCTCGTCGCCGCATCAGACGGTCGTCGGGAGGTGCCGGGCGCCCGGGGTT
>NZ_BOOF01000083.1 GCF_016863095.1 Microbispora siamensis
CCACCCGGAGGGGCCTTCGCACGTACCGGGCCGGAAAGACGCGAGCAGCGGATCGGCAGGGGTGCGCGTTCACACTGCATGGATCGTGAATCCCTACGGCTGACGGCGCTCGCGCCGCCCGTACCGCCTCCCGAGGCCGATCTGGCGGGCCTGTACCGCGAGCACCGGGTCGGCCGGTGCGGCTCGCGGTGCTGCTCGTCGGCGACCTGGAGACGGCGGAGGACGTGGTGCAGGACGTCTTCGCCCGGCTGCACGGCCGGCGGCGGCCCTCGGATCTGACGCTCGCCTACCTGCGGACCTGTGTGCTCAACGGGTCGCGGTCGGTGCTGCGCCGCCGTGCGGTCATGCTGCGCAGGACGCAGCGGGTCACCGACCTCGCCGACTCGGCGGAGACCGCCGTCCTGATAGGCGAATCCCGCAGGCAGGTGCTGCTGGCGCTGGCCCGGCTGCCCCGGCGCCAGCGGGAGGCGCTGGTGCTGCGTTACTACCTCGACCTGGCGGATTCCGAGATCGCCCTGGTCATGGGGGTGGGGCAGAGCACCGTCAGATCCACGACCGCAAGGGCCCTGGCCAGACTCCTCCGCGAACTGGGAGAGGACGAATGAGCACCATCGAGGATCGGCTCCGTGACGCCATGGCGGCCCGCGCGCGTACGGTGCCGGACGACGGCCTCGACCACGCGCTGCCCGCGCCACGCCGCCCCCGGCCGCGCGGCCTCGCGATCGCCGCGGCGGCGCTCGCGGTGACCGGCACGATCGTGGGCGTGGCACGGCTCGCGGAGTCGTCTCCGGACCCCCGGGAGGTCGGCCTCGCCGTGACGTCGCTGAGCGGTGCCGCGGCCTCGTCCGCCGACGTCTCGGTCTACCTCTGTACGGATCACTCCCCCTTCCCACGCTGCAGAGGCGGCGCGGTCACCGCCTGGGAGCGGGAGAACATCAGGCGATCTCTCCGGGCCCGCCCCGATGTGCAGACCATCGTGTTCGAGGACCGGCGGACGGCGTTCGAGAACTTCCGCAGAAGCGAGACGAACCCCCTGCTGCTGAAGGCGGCCACGGTCGAGGACATGCCGGAGTCCTTCCGCCTGAAACTCGCCCCCGGCGCCGACCACCTGGCCGTGGCCAGGGCGGCGAGCGACCTGCCCGGGGTGTCCAACGTCGTCGACGAAGGGTGCCTGAGGGACAACCTGACCCGGCCGGCGGAGGTCCATAGACAATGCGCCTTCCCGGACAGGGGACGTTGAGCGCGTACGGACGCCGAGAGGGGCACGGGCGGGAACGCCCGTGCCCCTCATGGCCCTACTGGATGTCAGGACCTCGCTTCCCGTCGGCTCACGGGTCGCAGTCCTCGCTGGAGGAGTGCATCATGGGCCGGCTGTAGCTGGTGATCTGCCGTGACTCGGTGACGTACCGCGTCTCGCTGACCGGGCGCTGGTAGGTCATCATGCGCGTGTAGCTGACCGGACGGCTCTCGCTGACGAAGTGAGTGGACCGCACCTCGTGAGTCTCCGGCACCATCCGGGTGTAGCTGACCGGACGGCTTTCCGTGACGAACCGCGTCTCCGTGACCGGGCGCCGGAAGGTGACCTGCTCGGTCACCGGACGGCTCTCGGTGACGTACCGCGTCTCGGTGACGGGCCGCTGGTAGGTCACCTGGCGGGTGACCGGACGGCTCTCGGTGACGTAGGTCACCACGGGACGCTGGTAGGTGACGTACCGCGTCACCGGACGCGACTCGGTGACGTACCGGGTCTGGGTGATGGGCCGCTGGTAGGTCACCTGGCGGGTGACCGGCCGGCTCTCGGTGACCATGCGCGTGTAGGTCACGGGGCGCTGGAAGGACACCTGACGCGTTTCTGTGACCGGACGCATCCGGGTGACCAGCCGCGTTTCGGTGACCGGGCGCTGGAAGGTGACCTGCCGGGTGAACGTGACCGGACGGCTCTCGGTCACCATACGCGTCTGCGTGACCGGCCGCCGGTAGGTGATCGTCCGCGTGTAGCTGATCGGACGGCTGTACGACGACTGCTCGCGGAGCGACGAGCGCAGCAACGACGAGCGCAGCGACGACTCGCGCAGTGACGACGAGCGCAGTGACGATTCGCTCAGCGACGACTCGCGCAGTGAGGCCCGCGAGTGGTGGTAGGCGAGGTTGCTCCCGGACTGGCCGCTCGACTCCTCGCTCGATGAACCTTCCTGGGCGCTCTCCCGCCCGTACCCGCTCTCCTCCTCGTACGCGCGTGCGCTCTGCTGGGCCGCCTCCTCGGACTGTTCGCCGAGGCTGGTGCCCGGCTCCTCGGCCCGCGGCGCGCTGAGCGCGGCGGCGAGGCCGGACGGGTGGGCGGCGGTGGAGGCCGATGCGATGGCCGGCCAGAGCGTGACGGCGGACAGGACTGCCGGACCCAGCAGTAATGAGAATCGAGTGCCGTGCATAGAGATACTCCTCTCCGATCAGCGATCGGGTGTATCTCAATCGTTGTCACACGCGGCGGGAGCCCGTCCAGGCGAGTTGACCCCTCCCGGGCCGTTCGCTGTGGCATTTCATGTGTACCAATGGGCGTGGCTGCGATGACGGCGTCGATGACCGGGCTCCGTTTTGCCCCGGCATTCCGCGGACAATGCGCTTCGACTAATTGCCGAGACGTTTACGACTTCGGCATTGTGTGTTTTCCGGAATATGCACCTCAGCGGTGGGCGATGACGGCGTACCGCTCGTCGTGAATGGGCTTGCCCCACAGCACGGGGTCGGTCAGCGGCTCCACCCGCACGTCCGCCGCGTACGGCCGCAGCACCTCGACGAGAGGCTCGGCGCTCACCCCGCCGAGCCAGGGCAGGGAGCCCGCGCCCGGCACGTACGGCGGGCCGTCCCCGGAGGCCTGCCAGTTGCCCTCGATGAGGATCAGCCGGCCGTGCGGGCGCAGCAGGCTCATCCAGGTGCGCAACGCGCGTTCCGGCGCGGGCAGGGTCCACAGCAGGTGCCGGGCCAGGACGACGTCGAAGGAGGTTCCTGCGGCGGCCGGCGGGTCGCTCGCGTCGCCGGTGAGGACGGGCGCGGTGAAGCCCGCCGCGGCGAGCTTTCGCTGGGCCGCCTCGGCCATCCTGGGGGACAGGTCCACGCCCACCGGCCGGTGTCCCTGCTCGGCCAGCAGCAGCGTCAGCGAACCGGTGCCGCAGCCCAGGTCGAGGACGTCGGTGGGAGGCCGCGGCATCCAGGTCCGCAGCCGTCCCGCCCAGGCCGCGCGCACCCGGAGGTCGCGAAGCCCGTGGTCGGCTTCGTCGTCGAAGGTGTCTGCCTCCGCGTCCCAGTAGGAGGCGATCGACTGGGGATCCAAATCAGGCACGGACGCATCTTGTCACCCGTCACCGACAAAAGTGGATGCAAAGGGTAAGACAGGTGATATCTGCACGGGTCGGCCGGTCGCGGGGGTGAACGGTTCAGTCCAGGAGAGTCTCAGGACAGACGCCAGGACCCCGGCAGGAGGATCTCCTGCCGGGGTCCCGCACGTGTGGTGCCGGTGCCGGGTCGCCTCTCGGCGAAAGGCACAACGCGGCTCCAGCCGAACGGTAGTCCGCGAAGGCAAATTAGGTGAGGCCCGGGGACACCTGCACACCGGCCACGCTTCATCCAACCACGTGTCCGCACTCGTTGTTCCCGGGCCACGCCACCTTTTTCCGAGCCGATCTCCGGCACCCGCTGCTCGACCACCGCTCAATGCCGGAGGAAGAAGGTCTTTCCGGACGTGCCGGGGAAGACGAGGACCAGGTGCTCCTCGACCGGGCCGGCGGACTCGTACGTCATCGCCTCCTCCTGTTTCCCCAAGGTAGACGCGGACGCGGTAGCGGCAGGGCCCGGCGGAGGCGAGGTTCGGCAGCCGGACGCGGGGGCGGGACGGGACGTCAAAACGTGTTGCCCGCCGTTGCGGGCTGCGGAAGCCTCCCTCCTGTGGAGCGAGTGATTCTGGCCGGGGCCGACGGCGCCCCTGCCTTCAGTTATGTCGAGGACGAACGGTACGGACTGCCGTGCGCCGACCTGGTCGAGGTCATGGGTCCGGGCGCGGTCGACGCGATCATGGCGAAGCTGCCGGGCTGGGCGCTGGCGGGGCCGGTGGACCTGGGCGAGGCGCTGGTCGCGCGCGGCGCCCGCGTGATGCGGCACGCCCACGAGATGACCTGTGAGCTGCGTACGGCGCCGCCCGCCGAGGCCGGGGCGCCCGAGGGCTTCCGGTTCGCGCCCTGCGACCGGTCTCCTGAGGAGGTGTTCGCGGCGTGGCGAGCGGCCTATCCGCCGGGTCACCCCGACCACCGGAACGTGGACGACGCCACCGCGCTGCGCGACCTGCTCATTCCGGTGCTGAAGGGACAGGTGACCGGGGAGGTGCTGCCCTGCAGCCTGCTCGCCGTGGACCGGGACGACGTGGTGGCCGGCGGCGTGATGGTCACCCTCTTCCACGGCCGGCCCTGGGTGGTCGAGGTCTTCCGCCACCCCGCCCGCACGCCCTCCGGCCTCGGCACGCGCATGCTGGCGGCCGTACGGGACAGGGCCGCGGCAGGCGGTTGGGAGCGGCTCGGCCTGGCCGTGTCCGAGGGCAACCCGGCCAGACGCGTGTACGAACGGCTCGGTTTCACCCTGGTCGGCAGCTCGATGACCGTCGTCATCCCGAGCTGATCGACGTGAGGAACTCCTTCAACTCCCGCTCGTAACGCCCGGGGTCGGCGTTCCAGGAGCCCGTGTGCCCGCCTCCGCTCGTCCGTACGAGCCTGACGATATCGGGGCGGGCCTCGGCGAACCGCAGCGCCGGGCCGATCGGCACGGTCGCGTCGTCGTCGTCCACGAAGACCAGCGTGGGGATCCTGAACTCGCGCGCGTGCCGCAGGTGGTCGATGTCGTCGAACGACACGCCGGTGCGCCGCTCGATGACCCATTCGCCCACCGACACGAGGAAGCCGGGCACGCCCATCTGCTCGGCCCCGAGGGCGATCGGCGCCCGCCAGTCGATGACCGGGCTGTCGAGGATCATGGCCTTGATCGGCTCGCCGGGCAGGTTGCGTACGGTCATCGGCACGATGCCCCCGCCCATCGACCAGCCGTACAGCACGATCCCGGTCGCGCCCTGGCTTCTGGCGTACGTGATGGCGGCGGCCACGTCCTGCCACTCCGTGGCGCCGAGGTGGAACGTGCCGTCCGGGCTCGCCGGGGCGTCCTCGTCGTTGCGGTAGGTGATGCCCAGCACCGGCATCCCCAGGCTGTGGAGAACCGGCAGCACGCGCAGGGCCTCCGCCGGGCCGCCGTTGCGGCCGTGTACGGCGATCACCCACGTCGTCGAGGTGCCCTCGGTCCGCCAGCCGGGAAAGTCGCCGAGCGGCGAGGGGATCTTCACGTCCGTGTACGGCACGCCGGCGGCGGCCGGGGTCGCGTGGCCCCACAGCCAGCGGTCGAGGTAGGCGTGCACACCGGGCCGCAGCTCGCCGTGGACGACCTCGGTGACCTTCCTGGTCACCGTGCCGGCCCCGGTCGCGATCACCTTTCCCAGCAGCGCGTTGCCGTCCGCCCAGGTCAGGCCGTACGTGCCGGGGGCGTCCGTGTCGGCGCCGCCCTTGATCGTGACCTGGTCGCCGCTGACGGCCGTCACCTCCAGGGGATAGCCGGAGGTGTGGACGGGGTCGATGACCAGACCGGAGTAGTACCAGCCCGCGCCGCCGACGGCGGCCACCGCGAGCACCACGACGACGGCGAGCGTCCACAGCAGGCGGCGCCGCCGGCGTCTTGTCCCGCGCATGGCCCAGAATCTACTGGGCCTTTTTCAGTTGGTTAAGTGCGTATGACGCCTTTCGTACGCATGAGGAACTCACCGAGGTAGGCGTCGTGCGGAACCCACGGCGGCATCAGGTACGTGGGAGTGTCCCCCAGGTAGACGTTCCTGATCGACGGGTCCTCCACCAGGCGGTCGACCAGCCCGTCGTCATCCGTGACGGCGGTCAGCACGAGCGTGTTCCGCAGCGGCTCGATGCCGTCCGCGCGGCTCCAGGGCGCGAACCACGCACAGGGGAACGACAGCTCGATGCCCGTCTGGGGCGCGTCCGGCCGGTCCACCAGGAAGACGGCCGGTCGCAGGACCCCGCTGCCGTCGCCCAGGTCGTCCACCACGCCGTCGCCGCCGAGCACGGGCGTCGCGCCGTTCACGTGGTCGAGCAGGTACTTCTCGATCGCGTGCGCGTCCGCGACCGGCTGGACGGGCAGCACCGCGCCCTCGTCCTCCGGCGGCAGACTCGGGATCGCCGAGAGCCGTTCCGCGACGGCCTCGGCCACCGGTGCGGGATCGCCCTCCACGAAGACGGCGGTGGTGTTCACGCAGGCCGTCCCGCCGAAGGCGCTGACCGAGTCCACGATCGTGCCGAGGTGGGACTCCCAGTCGTGCCCGGTGAGCAGGATCTTGGACCGTCCCGGGCCCTGCGGCAGCACCCTGACGTCGTTGCCGTACTTGTTCACGACCTCCTCGCCGCCGTACACCATGGCGAGGTCCGCGTCGCGGATGATGTCGTCGGCCACCGCGTAGTCGGTCGGCAGGAGCACCACCTGGTCGTCGCCGAACCCCGACTCCCGCAGCGCCGTGATCAGGCGGTGCGGGGTGAACGGCTCGCGCCGCGAGGGGCGCACCGCGACCCGGTAGCCGAGCGCCAGGGCCTCCAGCCACAACGTGTGCACGCCCGGGTGGTTGCCCGCGGCGTGCACGGCGAAGACGTCGCCGCGCCGCGTCCAGACCGCCTGGCCGTTGCGGGTGAGCGGGTCGCGCCAGTCGTCCACCGCCCCCTCCGGACGGGCGTACCGGGTGGTGCGGTACGCCTCTCCGGCGCGCCGGCCGATGCCCGCGGTCGCCGAGCGGACCACGGTGATCGGCATCCCCGAGACGCGGCTGACGATGTGCTGGTACTCCTCCGCCGAGATGCCGTCCACCACGCCGGTCGCGAAGAGCCGTCCCGCCCGGGCGAGGGCCGTCGCCCGCTCGTGGGCCGGCAGGGTCCGCGCCTCGCGCAGGGCCGCCATCGTCCGCTGGACGAACAGCCGCGGCACCAGGCTCAGCTCGGCGACCGGCGTACCGGTCAGCTCCGTGATCGTCAGCCGGCTGCGGCTGTGGTACGGCCCGCCGGCGCCCAGCGCGTCGAGCCGGATCAGCTCGTCCATCAGTACACCCCCTCGATGACCGTTTCGTTCTCGAAGGTGGGGAGCGGGCCGACGTCGGCGACGGAGTCGCCCATCTGCCCCGGCGGCGGCGCCACGCGGGTGGCCTGGTCGCGTTCGAGGTTGTTGGGCAGCAGGAAGCTCTTGCTGACGTGGTGCATCACCACCTGGCCGCGGTCGCCGTACCGGACGGCCTCCCCGGTCTCCTGGTCCACCACCGAGAACGTGATGTAGGGCGAGAACGTGTCGAAGACGACGAGGTCCTCCTCCGGCGGCGCTACACGCTCGCCCAGCCCGCCGAGGATCATCGTGCTGCCGTACGTGCCGTAGATCTTGACGTTCGGGAAGACCTCGGTGCGGAGCAGATAGCGAGTGTCGGGATCCATGTGCGCGCCGCCCCAGCTGATCGCGGCGATCTTCGAGTTGATCAGGTCGACGAGCGCGTTCCTGCGGGCCAGCCGGGTCAGCAGCGGCGGCGTGGTCACCAGGACCCGCACGTCCTGCGTCTCCAGGATGTAGGTGCTCTGGTCGATCAGGTGCTCGGCGTAGCGCTCGGCCTCGTCGCCGCGGCCCTCGGCGATGCACCGCTTCACCCACCGGGGGTCCATGTCGACGGTGAACCGGATGCCGCCCCGCCGCGCGGCCTGCCAGCGGACCAGTTCGCCGAAGACGTGCGGCCCGGTCGGCCCGAGCGACAGCCAGTGGCCGCTCTCCGGGTAGCCCTTGGCCTGAAGGTCCTGCTCGGTGCGGTGCATCAGCCGTTCCACCCAGTCCCGCAGCAGCACGACGCGCTTGGGCGGCCCGGTCGTGCCCCCGCTCTCGTACACTCCGATCACGTCCGCGTCCGGGCCGTACCCCCGGGGGATCAGGTCCTCCACCCGGATGTCGCGCAGCTCGTTGGCCACGTTGGGGAACCGGCGCAGGTCCTCGAAGGTGCGCACGTCCTCACGCGGGTCGAAGCCGAGCGTCTTCGCCCGTTCCAGCCAGTACGGCGAGCCGGTCTCGGGGCTGAAATGCCACCGCATGGCGGCCTGGATGAACTCCGGGCCCTCCGGGACCTGGTCGAGCGGGCAGTCGAGGATCGGATCTGTCGCCATATCCCGTCCCTTTGACTTGGAAATCCCCTGAAATGCCAGGCTATTTCTGGGTGATTCGCCACCAGGTCAAGAGATTCCGGGACTGTGGAAAAGATCGGGCACCAGATCTCGGGGCCGGATCTCAGGAGCGGATCTCAGGGCCGGGGCGAGGTGCGCTGCCAGAGCCGGCCCTGGCCCTTCCCCGTCGCCGCCCGGCAGCGGGGGCACACCCTCCGCACCTCGTCGGCCGCCCCGCCCGACTCCGGGAACGCGTCCGGCCACGGCACGTGGTGGAACCGGTACAGCCGCGACCGGCTGAGCGCGAGCCCGCACACGGTCTGGTTCGTGCCGGGCCACCAGGCGTGCGCCTCACCCGCGGGCTTGCGTACGCCGTCCTCGTCCCGCCACTCGCCCGAAGCGGCCACCGAAGGCTCCCCGCGTGGCATCGCCCGCCTCCTCTCGCGTCCCCGCCGCATGCTTCCCGTACGAGGCGGGGCGAACCATCAGCAGGGCACCTTGACATGGGAGGGGTGCGGGGCGAGAGAAGGCAGGTCCTTCGCGACGTCCACCTCGACGACGGCCGTGGAGCCGATCACCGCCCCCTTCGGCGTACGCGTCGTCACCTTCCTCGGCTTGGCGGAAAAATGGCGTGCCCGGTGTGGTGGGCGGCAGGTAGCCTCTCCGGGAATCCGGAAGGGGCGTCAAGTGGGTCATGTCGAGGTCGGGCAGCCGACTGTCAAGCTATAACCCACATAGCTCGCTCCTGTCCGGTTGTCCCGTCTGCCGTCGCCCCGCTTTCAGGGCAAGCGGGCCGGGGGTCAGGGCGCAAGGTGGAGCGCCCAACCGGACGAACGACCTTGCGCCCTGACCCCCGGTCTGCTCGGCTTGCCCAGGGGCGACGGCTGGCGGGACGACCGGCCTTCCACCTCAGCCCGTTACGGTCTTTCGGCAACGTGAGCGGGCCGCTCCCGGAGCCGGAGCTCCCCGCCGGAGGCAAGGCAGTTCAGCCATACCGCGTCACCTCATAGCGTTCGCGATGCTGCTCCTGCTGCTCGGCTGGTTACGGAGCAAACATGGGCGCACCAGGCGATCGTCAGCTAGGCTTATTTCACTCGATCTGGCTTGCGGGTGGCTCACTCGTGAGTCGAGCCGGACGTGTGAGTACAGCCTTCTGCGTAAGAGGCCAGGGCTCATACGCACCACTCCCATGGTCCCGGTGGAGATCGTAGGAAGCGTAGGGGGTAGCCCGATATGTCCCCCAGGAGCATGACAGGGCTACTCAACCCCTTCTGCTTAACGAGGGCTAGTACAGACGACCGGAGCGAGAATGGAAGGGGAGATCTGGATGTCTCCGAGCCTTCGTAAGGTCAGCTAGCCAAAGGTGTGGGCTGCGATCGGTAACACGGTCAGCAGCCTCTTCGTCTGGCTCATCATTCCAGTAGCTGTCCTCGCGGTGGCGTTCCTGGGGGTCCGTGGGCTTATGGCCTCGGGCCACGCAAACCGTGTTGAAAGCCTGAAATGGAAGAGCAAGTACCTTGGTGAGCTTGAGCTGACCTATCGTGATTCGGATTCCTCCTCAAAGGAGGACAGCGGAGAAGTCGCTGTAAGCAGCGATGGACCCGCGAAGAAGAGATGGTGGCACCTCATCCGTCGGAGGGAGGTGACATCCTCTTCGCGAGACTGATCTCAGGTCTCCTCGGCCCTTCCAGCGCAGACACCCTCTGATCGGGGTGTCGAACCTGGAAGGGCGTTTTCATGTCTGAGGCTCCTTGCCCGGTTGGGCGGGGACGGCGGAATGCCGAAGGCACCCGAAGGGCGAGCGAAGCGAGTTCCGCCGGCCCCGCCGCCGCACGCTTTGCAAGCTGGGCGGTGGCGCGGGCCCATCGTCGGTGGGTGCGTTCGGTACGGCGCGGTTGTGACGCGGTGGGCGGTCCGAGTGCGGCCTCGGCCGGGACCGGCCCCCAGGCCGCATGCCCGGACGGGTGCCGCGACGATGGGCCGCTGCGGCGGCGCGGCACGCGCCGCCGCCTTGATCCCCTACAAGCTGAATTCGGCAACTGTCGCTATTCAGGACAGCCGCCCATTCATGGCTCTCTCAGCGAAGAAGCGCGGTCCATCGTTCGACAGAGCGCACCATCACCGGAAGGAGCTCCGCGGCTTCGTGCACCTGGGCGACAGCGTCAGTCCACGTCGGCGAGGCTGGATCAGCATTGTCGAGAAGCGTCATGAGCCTGCACGCAGGCCACTCCATCATGCCGCGTATCAGGCCCACGAAAGCGATCTCGTCAACCGTTCCCACCTCACCGCCGTTCTTGGCGAAGGCTGACACAGCCGCCTTCACTAGGCGAGGATCAGGCTCGTCATCCCCGAGGCTGCGACAGGCCAGCAGCAGCGCGAAGTGCACCAGCTCCCACCACGGCACCTCTGGCCCTGAGTGGTCGAAGTCGATGAGCACGGGTCCCCGAGCAGTGAGCAGGATGTTCCGGTGGTTGATGTCCCGGTGGCAGAGCTGGAAAGACGGGTTCGTGGCAAGTCCCGCTTCGACGAGCTGCGTACCGTCCGCCACGGCCGCCAGGAGTTGAGCGCGCTGCTTCGCAGTGACGATCTCCATTGCTTCGGCTTTGTCCAGCCACACATGCCAGTCACCGAGGGGATAGAGGGGATAACCTAGCCCCTCATTGAGGGAGCCGGGCAGGGATACCGTGGCCATAGCCGCCACGATCCGTCCTAGCCAGGTGGCCAAGTCCTCATTCGCCGGGATCTCCGGCTGGGTGCCTTCCAGCCATTGACTGACCCGGATGTAGTCCGGTCCTTCCGGCATGGCCAGCCAGTAGCCCGGGGAGATACCGCACGCCTCAACCGGCGGAGGGGTGAGGACACCTGCAGAAAGAGCCGCCCTCTCAAGGTCTCCGGCCTGTTGCATGGCCTCGAACTCCCAGCGCTTAGATGGCCGCAGCATCTTGACCACCCACTGTCCGGTTGTCGTGTGCAGCTTCCACGTACTCGCAGGACCGCTGCCGGGAAGAACCAGCGGTGACGAGCAGACCTCACCGAGGTCGAACATCCTCGCGACCAGTGCCGCATCTATCGTCATCGGTTCAGTATGGCCGCCTGTATGGGAGTCGGGTGGATAGTCCAAGCGCCGTGTCGATGGGAAGGAGCAGGAGTCTCGCTCACGTTACGATGCGCATGCTCGGGTAGGCTGAGCTGATGACTGAGCGAGAGAGTCAGCAGAGCGACATGCCAGACAATTCCGCAGTCGAGACAAATGATTCCGATTCTTCGCCGGATGAGGAACGGATTCCTTTAGAAGAGGAATCATCCACCGATGAAACGATTTCGGTGGAGGCATCCGGAGCCTCTATGGACGATATCGATCGTCTCTTGCTTGATGCTCCGAGAAACCAGCGATCCTCGCTGATTAGGGATCACCTCGCTGAACGAGTAGGGGATGACTCCCTAGAGTGGATTGATGACCTCGCGCGTCGCGCCGCTAACCACGGGCTAACGATTCATGAAGTTCGCTCGATAGTTACCGATTTAGCTTGGATCAGCAGGGATCGAGGAGAACGCCTCCCTTCCGATACTGCGCCAGTCCCTAGCTCAGCCGGAGAATACTACGAGTTGTTCCGGCTTGTACGCTCTTATGCTTTGGGTCAGCGGCTTAGGTTTGATTTTAAATTTGATTCGCTGCGGGATGTCTCCCAACACTGGCTTAGCGAGTTCGATAATGACGCTCTTATCCTGAGCTTCGTTGCCTTTGCGGCTCTCGGGCTGCGACTCCCTCACGGCCTTGACCTGTATGAGAGAGCAATCAACGCTCCTGATGCGGACAGGCGTACTCGTCATGTATGCCTTGCCGGCATGTGGCTTGCCTATCACGTCGAAGGGCAAGCAGAGAAGATGCTGGAGCTGTCAGGCCAGATGATGGCCAAGGGGGAGATTGATGAGAATGTGTTCTTCAGGAGAGCCTCAGCGCTGCGCAAGCTGAAAAAGTATGAGCAAGCGCTACAGGAGATTGATCACGCGATTCATATGCTCGGCATCGGCAACAATGCTGTCCATCAAGACTATGTGCGCGAGCGTGAGTCGATAATCCTCAGTATGCAGTTGCAACGACATGCTGATTCTTTAGCGGCGTCGATCAGCGCAGAAGTCGTCGAGCGTGCGGAGAAGAGAATCGAAGACGCCTCCGCTGCATTGACAAATAGAATCGAAACTGCACAGCGCGTCGTTTCGGACTCGCTACTTAAGATTGTCGAGATCCTGGGGCTGTTCGTGACCCTGGCAGGGTTCCTGATAGGATCTGGGGTAGTGGTATTCAAGTCGAGTACCTTCAATGAGCGAATCATTTCAATGGCTATGGTGATCGTTGGGTCACTAGTCTTCTTTGTTCTCCTTCGAGTGGTAACGGGCTTCCGGAGAAAAGAGCGTCATGGAGCACGAAGCAAGTAATATCTTCTTCCCGGACATCATTGAGCCTATCCGACAAATCGGGGCACGGCAGTTCGATTTCAGCCGTCAGGTAGCTGTGATGGCTATCGTGAACAGAACGCCCAACTCCTTCCACGACCAGGGCCGAACTTTTGAGCTGTCCCGCGCTGTAGAGGCAGCACTTAAGTCCGTCGAAGAGGGAGCGGACTGGGTTGACGTCGGCGGACTTGCTTTCAGTGCTGCGCAGCCGGAGCTGAGCGTTGCCGAGGAGATTGATCGTGTTGTACCTCTGATCGCAGCGATCAGAGGAGGAACCGACGCTGTCATCTCAGTAGATACGCACCGGACCGAGGTTGCCAAAGCGGCATTTGAAGCGGGTGCGGATGTGCTGAACGACACCAATGGCCTCCGCGAACCTGGTATCGCGGAGGCAGCGGCAGAGGCCGGCGCACACGTGATCGTCACACACAGCTTGGGAGGGCCGAATAAGATGGTCTTTCGTCCAAGCTATCAGGATGTTGTGACGGAAGTCGCTGACTTCCTTCGCCAAAGGGCCCTATACGCGCTCAACAAGGGAATTCCCGCTAGTCGCATCATCATCGATCCCGGGCATGACCTTAACAAGAACACATACCATTCACTCGAACTGACGAGGCGTCTTCGCGAGATCACATCGATCGGTTATCCGACTCTTGTGGCAGTTTCCAACAAGGACTTCATTGGAGAAACTCTCGACCTGCCGCAAGGTCAGAGAAAAGAAGGAACGATCGTCGCGAACGTCGTATGCATATTGCAGGGTGCGCGTATTCTGCGGGTGCACGATGTCAGGGATACCGTGATTGCGGTACGCATGACGGAGGCCATGCTTGGATGGCGTGGACCGCAGACGCCTCGGCACAACCTCGTCTGAGTTGCCTCAGGTGTAGGAGGGATCAGCCCTGGTTCCGTTCCTTCAGCTCGGCCTCAAGGATGTTCCGCCGGCCGCTGGCTAGCTCGTCTCTCATTCTCTGTTCCAGCTCGACAAAGCATCGGTAATAGCCATCGTCGTATTCCTCCACGACCTGGAACGTCCACCTACCAGGCAGCACGTCTAGGCCGAGTAGTTCCGTGGACAGAGTTTCGGCTTGAGCATCGTGACCTGCCGCCTGTAGCAGCTTGATGGCCTCGCTCAGCCGCTCGTGTGCGCCTCCAGTCAGTTGGTGGAAGGCGTACAGATGGCCGCGTGCTCGCTGAACCATGCCCATAGCATCGGCTAGCTTGCCCAAAGCATTGATCGTCGTGTCATCAACACCGCTGGGCCGTCGTCCACGCCACTCGGGGACACCATCGCTCATGTGGAGATGCTTCCCCGCAAGCCGCCCTCTGTATCCTCGACGGCTGCGATCGCAACAAAATACCTACGACCATGCCTGAGAACAAACCGAAAAGCCGGCCAACCGCTCTGTACAGCGACCCGCCAGATACAACCTATCGGCAACAATATGGATAGAACGGCATTAGAAGGTCCACATTCTGGACCAATAAAGTACCTTCCCGGTATCATCCATTAGAAGAAGCGTTCTGACTTCGCCGCCTTTAAGAATCGGCACTAACTGCAGTTGACCATTCTTCTGTCGCAAGACATCGAGTAGCCTTGCAATTTCAGCATACTCAAATGTGTCGGGCGTGAATCTAGCGAGGCGCCGCCTATAGGTATGCCAGAGAGATTCGACCGACACGCCGTGGTTTCCTGCGCCCACTTCGAAGTCGGAACCAAGCAGGTCCAGTATCTCTTCACCCAGCAAGCCGCTATCTATGGCTCGAATCAGCGCATCATTTATTATGGTCTTATCCATGGGCCTCGATCTCGACTAATTTCTGCACCTGTAACTCTGCCCGTGATCAGGACCTCACTTTCCCCATAGATGTCAGGAGACTCCACTATTCTTCCGCCTGGTATCGAGGACCTAGGGACGCGGAGCACAAGTCCACCTGGGCCCAGTTCTTCTGCTGCATCTAAAGCCACATCTTCATAGTCCGTTGTCCATGACGTATAGATACTATTGGTATTCCCACCATTGTGTTGAGCCGGGGTTGCGTCACCTCCATGAGGAACGGCTTCTCCCTGCGATGCCTCCGGGTACTTGGGATGACCGGCAGGAATCCCCCTGTAGAGATAGTCTTCGTCATCACCCTCACCGTCAGAGTCTAGGACGGTTTCGACACCGCAGGTAGCTAGGAGGGTCTGAGGGCATTCGTCGTACGAGCCGGGGCCGTCGACGTTAATGGGGGTCTCGATGATCGGGATGTCGCCGGGGCCGGGATCGACGTCGGCCACTACGCCGGAGCATGGGCCGTCGCTCATGTAGAAGCATGCATGATCGTAGTCGCCGGCGGAGCAGGAACCGTCTTGGATGTGGCTGGTGCACATTGCGATGGCTTCGGGGTCTACCGGACCGGTTCCTAGCGGCGGACCCTCAGGGCTCTCGGGGCAAGGCTCCCCTGCCTCCACCATCGTTCCGTCGTCGCATCGCAACCAGATGGTTCCAGTGCCCTGGCTGCCGCCGCCCCTGCTACCCGGAGTACTGACGCTGTTGGTGGTGCCGCCGCCGGCGCTGCTGGTGGGGTGGGGGTCCACGTTCACCACGACCGCAGGCCCGCACTGGTCTTGGGGCATGATGGTGCAGACCCCGTACGTGTAGTCGTCTGAGGCTGCAGGGGTTGGTTCAATGAAGCACGTCTTGCAACTCTTTTTTACTGGAGTCGGTGCGCGACGTGGCTCTGTTTTTGCAGGTCGCGAAGGCGTTTGGCTACTCGGGCGGGTACTGCTGGGACGGCTACCTCCGCTGCGGGGACGGTTACCTCCGCTGGATCCCCCTGAACCAGAGGTTCCCTTCCCACCGGTGTGCCCGCTATTGCCCGCCTGGGAACCGCTCTTCCCCTTCTTCCCCTTACCCTTCTGGCCTGCTTGCTCGTATTCGCCGATACTTCCATATCCGCCCTTTTTGGCGGCGCAGGCCCTCGGGAATTCCTGGCATTCGGTTCGAGTGCTTACTTGCTTTGGCTTGCATCCCCCCATGAGCCTGCAGGTCATTCCTTGCAACCTGTCGTCTGCAGACGTTTGACCGTGAAGGGTGCTACCGCCACCACCAATACTGCCCCATTTCGCGCAGTAGGCTCCGCCACCGATTAGTGAGACCCAATGGAGACACACAGGGGAGGAGCTGTGACCGCTGGGGTCGACGTTTCCTAAAGGGTCGGCGTTGCCGTAGGCGTAGCGGTTGCCTTGGGCGGAGGGGATAGGAACTAGTGCCCAGGTGTCCCGGCTGGTGAAGCCGCCGATTGCTGGCTGGTACCAGCGGGCGTGCATGTTGACTTTGCCGGTGTCGGGGTCGGTCCATTCGCTTTGGTAGCCGAGTTGGGGCTGTTCGCCAGTCTTGGCGGTGACCTTGCCGAAGGGGTCGTAGGCGGTGGAGCCGGTGAGGCCGGTGGCACCGGCGGCGAAGCTGCCGACGATGTCGCCGTGCTGGTCGGCCATGAGGAACTGGGCGGAGCCGGTGCCTGTCTTGGCCGAGATGACTTCACCGTACGCGCCGCGGCTGTAGGTCTCCTGCTTAATGCCAGCGCTGTCGGTGACGGCGACGAGATCGTTGCCGGTGTCGGCGTAGAGGAAGTTGCTGGTGGTGCCTTGCCTGGTGCGGGTGGTGATGCGATCGAGGGCGTCGTAGGTGTAGCTGACGTCCCCGTCGCTGATCAGCCGGTCGAAGGCGTCGAAGCTGTATTGCTTAGTGAGGCCGTCCTTGGTTTCGGTTGCCAGGGTTCCGCGTGCTGTGTATGTGTAGTTGGTTCCGGCCCCGGAAGTCAGTCGGTTGCGCTCGTCGTAGGTGAAGGTGTCGTTGCCGGCTTTGATGCGGTTGCCGGCGGCGTCCCAGCCGTACTCAGTGGTGGCGCCGGCCGGGTCGGTCCACGAAGTCAGGCGCCCGGCATAGTCGTAGTGGTAGGCATTGGTGCCTGCGCCCGCGGTGCCGGTTGTGGTCTTGGATGTGAGCCGGTCTTCCTTGTCGTACCCGTAGGTGATGGAGGCCAGTTCGGTCCCGGATCCACTCTTGAGGGTGTCGCTGGTGAGGCGGTTCAGGGCGTCGTAGCCGAAGGTGCGGTCAGGTCCTCCGTTCCCATGTCTCATGGAGGTGAGGCGGTCGGCGTTGTCGTAGTCGTAGGTGATGGTGACGCCGGTCAGCGGGTCCTGGGTGGTCGTCAGGCGGTCCTTGCCGTCCCAGGTGAACGTGGCGGTTCCGGCGGCGTCCTCGCGCTGGGTGAGCCGCCCGTTGGCGTCATATCCGAAGGCGGCCTGGTCCGCCCCCGCCTTGGTTGTCTTGAGCAGTTGACTGCGGTCGTTGAGGGTGAAGGCGAGGTCTCCGGCTGAGGTAGTGCGTCCGGCCAGGTCGTATCCGAAGGTTTTCGCCTGGGTGGCGGCTTCGGCGCCGGTTCCGCTCTGTTGTGTCAGCCGGTCGAGGTTGTCGAAGGTCCTGGTGATGCGGACGCCGCCCGGCTGCAGTTCGGACACCGGGTTGCCGGCCGCGTCGTAGGTCGTGGTCCAGGTGCGGTCGGCCAGCGCGGGGTGCTGGGTGGTCGCCGGCTCGACGACCGATTCGACGAGGCCGAGGGTGTTGTAGGTGGTGATGGTCGAGTTGCCGCGTCCATCGGTGTAGCGGGTCTTCGCGCCGTTGGCGTCGTAGCCGAACGAGGTGGTGATGGAGTCAGCGGCCGAGACGGGTTCGATCATCCGCGTGAGACGGCCCAGCGCGTCGAAGGCGGCGGTGATGGTGTGGCCTTCTGCGTCGGTACGGCTAATCAGGTTGCCGTCGGCGTCGTAATCGAAGGTACGGGCGCGCAATTCGTTGCCATTAGCGTCCAGATCCTTCACCGTGGTGGCCCGCCCCGCATGGTCGTAGGCCACGCTGGTGGCGTTGCCTAGGGGGTCGGTCACCTTGACCTGGCGGCCGAGCAGGTCGTAGGCGAACGTGCTCTTGTGACCCAGTGGATCGGTCAGTTCGGTGATCTCACCGAGTGGGTTGCGAGTCACGCTGGTGACGTCGCCGGCCGGCCGCTTTTCTGTCAGGAGGTTGCCCGCATCGTCATAGGTTGCGATGGAGGTGAGCGTCGCGGTAGTGGGTTTGCGTTCGAGAATCGAGGCAGTGATCTGCCGGCCAAGATCGTCGTAGGTTGCTTCGCGGCGTGCGCCGGTCGGGTCAGTGGCTGAGAGAAGCTCGTCGTCGAGGGTGTAGGTGTAGTCCCAGTTTCCTCGTGCGGCGCCGGAAGCGGCAGGCGGGTCGGTGACACGCACCATGCGGTCCAGCGCGTCATAGACCATGTTTGTGGTATTGCCACGTGGGTCCGTGAGGCTGGTCAAGCGGCCCGCAGCGTCATATCCGAACAAAGTCTTGGGAATCAGCGCCGTTCCACCGGGAGGGGTGTAGGAGGAGGCGGTGAGTGAGGTGACACGACCGGAGCGGTCGTAGACGGCGGTAGCACCCCGGCCTTCCGGATCGACCGTGTGTGTCTGTTCACCTGCTGTGTTGTAGCCGTAGCGGGTGACGGGACGTTGGGTGGCCGGTGTACCGCCGGCTCGTTCGACGGCGACGGCGGGGTCCTTCAGTTCGACGAGCTGCCCGACCGCGTCGTAGCGGTACAGGGTGGTGTAGTCGGCTCGGTTGGCGTCGGGGAGGTTGCCCCGCGGTGTGGTCAGCTCGGTGACAAGCCCGCGGTCGTCGTAGGTCCAGGTGGTGACGAGATCGTTAGATCCGTTTTTCACCGTTTCCTTGGTCAGCCGCTTGCTGTTGTCGTAGTCGAAGGAGACGGTTTCGGTGCGGGAGGTGTCGGCGGCGCTGTAGGCGGTTGCGGTGACGTTGCCGACGGCGTCGTAGCTGTAGCTGGCCTTGCGCGCGAGCCCCGTCGGGTCGAGTGTCACCGACGTCAGTCGGTTCGCGGCGTCGTACAGGTAGTCCGTCCGGGTCTGGCCACCGCCGGTTACCAGCCGTACCAGATTGTTCGCCCAGTCGTAGGTGTAGGAAGCCACAACCACGTCCCGGGCCGTTGCGGAGCCGTTGAGACGGGCGTCCCCAGCGATCTCCTCGGCGAGGCCGTTGTCCTTCCAGTAGGTGTAGCGGGTCGTTCGGCCCATGGCGTCGGTCTCGGAGGCAAGCCTGCCGGCAGGGTCGTAGGCGTAGGACGACATGACCACGTCGGTGGCGGGCTGCGGGTCGAGGGGACTACCGGTCCAGCCCTTGAGGGTGGTCGAGGCGAGTTCTCCCCGTGGCGTGTAGGCATAGTGCGTGACCGCACCGCTCGGGGAGGTGTAGGACACCAACGCGCCCGTGTGGTCGTAGGCGTACCGGGCGACCCCGCCTTCCGGCCCGGTGACTGTTTCTGTCCGCCCGTAGGCGTCGTAGGTATAGGTCGTGGTCCGGTCGGGATCACCGCCCGTGAGGTCGGCGAGGGTATAGGAGGTGCGGTTGCCGTCCACGTCGTAGGCGACCCGTACCTCAGCGGTATGAGTCACCGACGTGATCTCATTGGCGACACCGGGACCAGTGATCTTGGTTACTCTACTGAGCGCATCGTAGGCGTAGCTTGTGGTCACGCCGTCGGGGTGAGCGTCCGAGACCGTGCTGACAGAGGATGTGCGGCCCAGGGCGTCATAGGAGTACCTGGTGATCAGCCCGCTCGGAGCCTCGCTTTCGGCTACTTCTCCATCTGCCCTGTAACGGTAGGTGAGCTGGTCATCGGTGGGGCCATCGACGGACTTGAGCAGACCGCCCGGTACCTGCCCTCCGCCGACGGCGGCCTCGGTGCCGTCTGTGTAGGAGAAGGTCGTCGTCCGTCCGTTGGGAAAGTCGGCGGTGGCCGGGGTGGTCATCGCGGCGATTTCACCGAACGGGGTGTAGCTGATTTTTGAACGGTAGGTGTCGTCGCTCGGGCCGGAGGACCGGCCGTCCCGGTTCTCGGTCACCTTGTCGTTGCGCGGGTCGAAGGGGTTGTCGACGTTCAGGTAGTAGGCGTAGTAGCTGGTGGAGCAGGCGTCGACCGCCCTGCAGGTTTTCTTGCCGATCAAGTTGCCGCGCGCGTTGTAGGACAGCTCCGTCGCGTTACCGTTCGGATCAGTAATCTTGGCGGGGTATCCACCGGTGTCGTAGGCGTACCGGGTGGTCTTGCCGAGTTGATCGGTGGTGGAGATGGCCCGGTAACCGCGCAGGGCGTCGGTGACGTAGGTCAGTGTGCCGTTGTGCGGGTCAGTGACCGTGACCGTGGCGGAGGTCTGGGTGCTGGAGTCCTTGTTGTAGGTCAGGTCCGACAGGGCCCAGGTGCCGCCGTCGTGGTCGGTGTGCGTTTTCAACCGGCCGCCATCGGCGGAGTAGGTGTTCTCGGCGTGCACACGGCCGGACAGCTGGGTCTCCTTGGTCAGCAGCGGCTGGGCCAACCGTGCGGCGTAGTGGGTGCGGACGGTGGCGAGCCCAAGGGGCTTGTCGTAGACCGCAACCTCGTCGATGCTGCCGGCGAACGGGAAGGTCGTGGCTGATGACGTCGTGGAGGGCCAGTCCGGGGAGCCGAAGCCGGCGCCGATGCGGGTGTCCCACATTGTGGCGGTGCCTGTGTGTGTGATCTTGCCCGCGAGCCCGCCGACCGGCTGCCCGTCTAGGAACAGGGTCTGGAAATTCACCGAGGCGGACAGGACCACATGGTGCCAAACGCCGTCGTTGACTGTGCGGGCGGAGGTGATCGGCACGGGGGTGCCGGTGGAGAACTGACCGCGTAGTTTTCCGTCCGTGCCGACGTAAATGCCAGGCGCGGACGCCAGTGGCGAGCTATCCGACGAGCTCTGGTAGCCGAGGATCGTGCCCGAGCCGGTGGTCTTGAACCAGGCTTCCACCGAAACGCTGCCACCCAGTCCGCTGACCGTCGCTTCGGGCAGCGACACGTAGGCCGATCCGGAGGTCCCGGCGAAGGTCATGGCGGTGTCCGGCGAGCCGGCCAGGGCGCCGGCGGCACCCGCGGTGGCATTGGCCGTGGTGCCCTTGATCTTGCCGTCGCTTTCACCGAGGTCGATACCGGCGGAGCTGGGCACCTTGCTGTTCAGAGCAGTCGCGGTTCCGCCGAGGCGCCAGTAGCCGGTGGGCCCGGTGTCGAGGACGACACTGCGGTAGCGGGAGGCGTCGGTGTAGGTGTAGGTGATGCAGGCGCCGCTGGAGGCCGGGGGGCATGCCTTGATCAGCTTGTCGCCGTCGTACTGATAGCTCCAGGTGATGGGCGTTCCGTCGACGGGGTCGGTGGCGACGCTGGTCACGTGAGCGCCGGTCCAGGCGAAGGTGAGCGAGCGGCCTCCGGTAGCGGTGACCTTCTGCAGTTTGCCGTCGGTGCCGTACACCAGGTTCTGGCTGTTGTCGCGTTTGTCGCTGACTCTCGTCAGCCGCCCTGAGGTGTCGAACCAGTAGGAGACGGCCGACCGGTCCATCAGACGCCAGCCGCCGTCGTCCAGGCTGACCAGGGTCGCAAAGGTCCCCGGCGGAGAGGCGTAGGTGCCGTCGCCCTTGGACGCGAAGCGCTGCTGGCTGCCGTCGGGGTAGGTGACCAGCACCGTGGCGGGCGGTGTGATCTTCGTCATGCCGGCCAGTTCCTGGATCTCGGCGAGTGACAGAGCCTTCTGGAACATCCGGATGTCGTCGATGGCGCCCTTGATGTCGCTGCCAAGCACCGTCGTGCCAGCTGCGTTCCAGCCAGCTGGGACGCCGGTGACGGTTTTCATCAGCGTGCCGTCGAGGTAGAGGGCTATGGAGCCGGCGGCCTTGTCGTACACCCCGGCGACGTGGAACCACCTGCCGACCGGGGCGTCCACGCCGGACAGCACCTGCGTCCGGGGGGAACCGGCGGTGTCGGAGGCGTATGTGGCGAACATGAGCTGCCCGGTCGCCTGATCGACGCCCAGGTAGTACGGCGTCCGGTTGGCACCGTTCTGCTGGGCCACCTGGTAGGCGCCTGACCTGTCGTCCAGCTTCAGCCAGGACGCGATCGTGTAGCTGTCGTCGGTGCGCAGTACGGGGCCGGGCGCGGTGGCCACAGCGCCGCCGGACTTGGCGATGGCACCGCCGATCTTCCCGGTAACCAGGGAGGTAGCGGCGGATAGCGCGGCGTTGAACTTGCGACCGGAGGCGTCGGCGGCGTACACGCTGCCCAGCAGGTCGCCCAGCCGCCAGTGCCCGACCATCGAGGGATAGCTGAGCGCTTGACCCTCGTCCTGGACCCGCATATCCCACCGAGAAGACCAGCCGGAACCGAACGCGCCGTCAGAGCGTGGGTCGAGGCTGTTGTAGGTACGAGTCACGGTTAACGGAAGGCCGGGGGCGGCGACGGACAGGTCGGTGACCGACCGGGTGTAGTTGCCGTTGACATGGTTAAACTCACGACCCCCGGTCCCGGCCGCCAGCAGGGAATTGACGGTGCCCTGTTGCGGTGCGGTGGTGAAGGTCCTCCACGAGGAGGTCACGGTCGCGGCGCTCGTGGCCGCCTTGGCATACCACCAGTAGGTCTTGCCCCACTGCAGCTTGTCCGCCGGGACGTCGAACGTCCCCTCCTTCGTCCACTCCTCGGAACTCTCACACCACGTCCAGTGGTCCTTCGTCCCGGAGCAGATCTGGAACCAGTAGACAACCTTGGCCTCAACCGGCGACTGCGCGTGCGCGGACAGCGTTGGCCGCAACGTGCCGACTTGTGAGTTGTCCGCGGGGTAGAAGGTCTGGAAGGGGAGCGCCGAGACTGTCGCTGACTGCCATTCCGACCATGGACCGTTCACCCCGCTTGTGGTGACGCCACGCACTCGCCAGCGAATCCGCCACCCGTCGGAAAGCTTGCCTTCCGGAATGACTGTCCAGGCCTTCGAACCGGAAGGGTACGCGGTGGTGCCGGTCCCTGCCCAGATCTGCCCCGATCCCTGCTCGGTCGCCTCCGGGTCGTGCTCGACCTCCACCCCGAGGTATGAATCGCGTCCCTGCGGGTCGGTCACGGTCGCGAACAGCCATGGGGTGAGCGCCCCGGTCGTCCAGGACGACGCTCCCGCCGTTCCGGGCGTCATTCCCAGCGCGGCGACGGCGGGTTTGGTGACGCTCACTGTGGCGGTCTGCCATTCGGACCAGGACCCGATAACACCGGTTGTCGTCACACCGCGAACCCGCCAGCGCACCCGCCAGCCGTCGGTGAGCTTTCCAGCGGGTACCTGCACCCAGGCGTTCGACCCGGACGCATACGAGGTGGTTCCAGTGCCCGACCAGATCAGGCCGGCGCCCTGGTCTGGCATCGATGGATCGTGCTCGATCTCCGCGCTGAGGTAGGAGGCCGCACCTGCCGCGGCGGTTACCTTCGTATACAGCCACGGCGTCGTCGAGGCCAGAACCCAGTAGGTGTCGCCGGTCTTGGTGCCTGGCACCACGCCAAGGCCGGTCCCGGCTGGATTGTTAACAGCGATTCTCGTGGTCTGCCACTCCGACCACGGGCCCGTCAGACCGGTGGTATTCACACCGCGGACTCGCCAGCGCACCAGCCAGCCATCGGTCAACTTTCCCGACGGCACCGACACCGACGCGTAGGACGAATTAGGGTTCGTCGCGGTCGTGCCCGTCCCC
>NZ_BOOF01000084.1 GCF_016863095.1 Microbispora siamensis
CGATGGCGGCCTCGCCGGACTTGAGCCGGTCGCCGAACGTGGTGTCGTCGTAGCCCAGCAGGTTCTTCTTCGCCTTGACCAGCAGGTCCTTGGCCTTCTTGAGCTGATCGTCGTCGGAGGTGTTGATGGAGTAGTGGAGGTACTTGAGCGCCGGCAGGGCGAGCCAGCGCTCCGTGGTCATCATCGTGACCTTCCCGCGCAGCGCGGGGGGCGGACTGAGCAGGTCCTTCCAGCTCGTCGGCGGGGTCTTCACCAGGTCCTCGCGGTAGCACAGCCCGGTCGTCCCCCACGTGTACGGCACCGAGAACTTGTTGCCCTTGTCGTAGGAGAGGTTGGCCGCCTCGGGGTAGAGGTTGGCCAGGTTCGGGATGAGCTCGGGGTGAAGAGGCTCGAGCAGACCGGCCTCGTTGAGCGCCTGCGCGTACTGCCCCGACACGAAGGCGACGTCGATGTCTTTGCCGGCGCTGCCGTGGATCTTGGCCAGCGCGTCCTCGTTGGTGTCGTGGAGCGTCACCTTGAGGTCGAAGCCGAGCTTCGCCTTCACCCGCTGCGGCAGGTCCTTCGGGCTGTATCCGTCCCAGATGGTGATGGTCAGGTTCTGCTTGCTGAGGTCGGCGTTGGGGTCGAGCGTGGCCGCCGCCGCTATGGGGGCCGCCTCGGTCGCCCCTGTGCCGCCAGAGCAACCGGCGAGCGTCAGAGCGAGACCGGCGGCCAGAACTGGAGACAGGTGTCGGATATGCCGGTTTTGAGGCATGGCCTCAACTTCCTTTGGATTCATCCCTGAACCTGCGAGCAGCAGTCAAATGGGATAGGAGCTTTCAGAGTGGACATCAGCATAGATCATGGGGTTGCCCCATATTGGCAGTACGCCCAGGCTTGAGCAGATTTCCACACATTGGCGCTGCGGAGGCGGGCCCTCTTCGGCCGGCCCGACGCGGCACCGGGCGCCGCCGTCGAGCCGCCGGCAGCCCGGCCGTCCGGCGATTCCGAACGGCCGGGAATTCACAGGCCCGGCCCTCAGTAGGCCCGGCCTCCATAGGCGGCGCGCACGGTCAGCACGTACTCGACCAGGCTGATGAGCGTGGACTTGACGGCTTCCCGCGAGCGCGCGTCCGTACGGACGATCGGGACGTGCGGAGGCAGCGACAGCGCCTCACGGACCTCCTCTTCCGAGTGGAGGAACTGCCCCTCCCAGCCGTTCATCGCGACGAGGAAGGGAAGCTGGGCCTCCTCGAAGTAGTCGATGGCCGGGAAGCAGTCGGCGAGCCTGCGGCTGTCGACGAGCACGACCGCACCGATGGCGCCGCGGACGAGGTCGTCCCACATGAACCAGAAGCGGTGCTGACCCGGCGTGCCGAACAGGTAGAGGATGAGGTCCTGGTCGAGCGAGAGCCGGCCGAAGTCCATGGCGACCGTCGTGGTCGTCTTGTTCGGCGTGAGCCCCAGGTCGTCGATGCCCGCACTGGCGTCGGTCATCACGGCCTCGGTCGTCAGCGGCAGGATCTCGGAGACGGCACCGACGAAGGTCGTCTTCCCGACGCCGAACCCACCCGCCACGACGATCTTCGTCGAGGTAAGACCACGGCTAGAGCCTGCGTAGTCCACTGAGCACCCTTTCGAGCAGGTTGAGGTCTGGCTGTCCCTGGCTCAGCTGCGGCATGTGCAGGCGGACCAGACCCTCGTCGGCCATGTCGGCGATGAGCACACGGGCCACGCCTAGCGGGACTCGGAGCAGTGCCGAGATCTCCGCGACCGATCGTACGGAACGACATAGCATCATGATCGATTCCTGCTCTGGGCTGAGCAGGGAATAATCATTGCTCTTCAAGGTCACCGATGATACGAGGGTTTCCATCGCCATGTGGTAACGCGGCTCGGATCGGCCACCGGTGACGGCGTACGGACGGAACAGAGGCTCGTCCTCTGTCCCGTCACGATCACGCACGGCCCTCTCCCCTGATCATCGCCGCGACGTCTGCAGCTCGGCGCGCAGCGCCGGAGTGAGCACCTGACCTGCCCGTTCGACGAGCAGGGTCATCTGGTAGGCCACCAGGCCCATGTCGCAGTCCGGTGAGGCGAGTACGGCCAGGCAGGAGCCGTCGCTGATCGCCATCACGAGCAGCAGTCCCCGCTGCATCTCGACGACGGTCTGCGTCACCGCGCCCCCCTCGAACACCCGCGAGGCGCCGACGGTGAGGCTGAGCAGGCCGGCGGCGACCGCCGCGAGCTGGTCGGCGCGGTCAGCCGGAAAGCCGTCCGATTGGGCCAGCCGCAGGCCGTCCGACGACACCACCACCGCGTGCGCCACGCCAGGCGTGCTGCCGACGAACTCGGTGATCAGCCAGTCGAACCTGCGTGCTTCCACGCTCAGCTCAGTCACGAGCCCTCCTCCTCTTTACCCGACCCTTCGGCGAGACCTCCGGCCGTCTGGGCCCGGCCTCGCCTAACACCCTGCTGGAAGCTGGACAGGCGGTTGCGCACCGCCTCGGCCGAGACCGGGGGGCGCGGGGCGGCGGCGGGGGCGTCCGCACCCACCGAGCCGGGCACCAGGTTGGCCTTCGGCGTGCGCTTCGGCAAGCCCGCCGCGGTCACACCGCCCAGCAGGGGGTCCCGGGCACTCGCCGCGGCCTGGAAGCCGCTGTCGGCCCGAGATCGCCACCCGCCGGGGTTCCCGCCCTGCGCCTGCGGGGCGGGGGCGGAACCGGGCACCCTCGGGATCTCCCCGGTGCTCTCGCCGGGCTTGTCTCCGGCCTTCTCCGCGTCCTCCTCCGCGCCGGTCCGCGCCGCGGGCGCGGCCTGCGGGCCGGTGTCGGAGGGACGCCGGAACCACGCCGACTCGACCGAGGCGAAGATCGGCAGGAACTCCTCGCCCTGCTCCAGCGGCGACTCCTCCACCGACGGCAGCGGCCCGGTCGACGACGTCGGCTCCTCGGCCGCGAAGGCCCTGGAGCCCCCGGCGGACGCCGGTGTGCTCCCCACCCCGGCCGGTCCGGTGCTGGACGGCGAGAACGCGCTCGGCCCGGTGCTGGACGGCGAGAACGCCGTCGGCCCGGTGCTCGACGGGGAACCCGGCTGCGGGAACGCGGTCGGCCCGGTGGACGTGCCCCGCTGCGGGAGTCCCGTCGGCCCGGTGCTCGACGGGGAGAACGCCGTGGGCCCGGTGGGCAGCGACGGCCACGAGTGCTCCGAGCGGTCGTCACCGCTCTGTGGTCCGCTTTGTGGTCCGCTCTGTGATCCACTCTGCGGGAACGCCGGGGGCCCGGCGGGCGCCGGTGGCCACGACGACTCGGACTGCTCGCCGAACGCCGGGCGGCGGGTGTCGCCGTCCGGCCCCCTCCTGGGCAGCCCCGGCACCGAGTGCGGCCCCGAGTGCTCGGCGAACGCGCTTTCCCCGTACGTGTTCTCCGCGGGCGCGGGCGGCGCGTCCGCCGTCGGCGCGCCGAACGCGCTGAACCCGCCCGCACCGTTGCCACCGGCCCCGACTCCGCTGAACCCGTTCCCACTGGGCCCGTTCCCACTGGGCACGCTCCCGCCGGGTCCGTTTTCGCCGGTCACCGGGGACCTGCGGGACCCGATGCCGCCGCCAGCCGCGCCGCTGCCGGAGTTCCAGGGCTCGAACGAACCGCCCCCGGGCGCGGAGCCGAGCGGGTCCGGCCCGGCGAACGCCTGCCGGGTCGGCAGTCCGGCCGCCGTCTGCCCGGCGGGGACGGAGGGACGCGTCATGACGGGCTGGTCGGCGTTGGAGACGAGCTGGGCGGGGAACAGCACCATCGCGATGACGCCCGCGCCGTCGCCCCGGCGCAGCTGCACCCGGATGCCGTGGCGCAGCGCGAGGCGGCCGACCACGAACAGGCCCATCCGGCGGGACACCGAGACGTCGATCGTGGGCGGCTCGGCGAGACGCCGGTTGATCTCCGCCAGCTCCTCCGGCGACATGCCGATGCCCGCGTCGGTGACGCCGAGCATCACGGCGCCGCCCTCGACGGGGCTGCTGGAGACGACGACCTTGGTGTTGCGCGGCGAGAAGGCGATGGCGTTCTCGACCAGCTCGGCCAGCAGGTGGACGACGTCGTTGGCGGCGTGCCCGGCGATCGCGATCGTGCGGGGGATCCGGACGACGACCCGCTCGTAGTCCTCGACCTCCGACAGCGAGGCGCGGACCACGTCGACCAGCCGGGCGGGCTGGCTCCGCTTGCGCGGCGGCTCGTGACCGGCGAGGACCAGGAGGTTCTCACTGTTGCGGCGCATGCGCGTGGCCAGGTGGTCCAGCTTGAACAGGTCGGCCAGGCGCCGGCCGTCCTCCTCGCCCCGCTCCAGGCCGTCGATCAGCGAGATCTGCCGCTCCACCAGCGTCTGCGTACGGCGTGAAAGGTTCACGAACATCGCGTTGACGTTGGCGCGCAGGCGGGACTCCTCCGCGGCCAGGCGCACGGCCTGCGTGTGGACCTCGTCGAAGGCCTGCGCCACCTCGCCGATCTCGTCGGTGCTGTCGACGGCGATCGGCTGCACGTGGGACTCGCGCTCGGGGTCCTCGGACTCGCGCATCTGCCGCACGATGTCCGGCAGCCTCCGCCCGGCGATGTCGAGCGCCTCGGCCCGCAGGCGGCGCAGCGGCCGGACCATCGACCGCGCGATGAGCACGGTCGTGGCGAGCACGAGCACGAGGAGTGCGAGGATCAGGCCGCCGGCGATGAGGGCGTTGCGCTGCTCGGCCGACTGCAGGTCACGGGCCCGGTTCTGCACCAGCTCGGACACGCGGCCCTCGACGGCCGCCATCTGCTCGATCGCCTTCGTGCTGTCCTGGAACCACTGCTGGGCCGTCCTGTCCCTGCCCCGGTAGCGGCTGAGGGACTGGTTCTGCAGGCCGAGCGTGAGCGCCCACGACTTGGTCAGCTCGCTGTTGACCACGTCCTTGTCGCCGAGGAGGGTGACCAGGCGGCTCGCCTCGGCGGCCGGCGCCTCGGTGTAGAACGTCGCCAGGTAGCTCTGCTGGCGCGACTGGGAGGCCAGGAAGTCCTGCAGCTCGAACGTCGTGAAGGTCTGGTTGCGCTCCAGCAGCTCACGGGTGAGGGTGGCCCGCTGCAGCGCCGCCTCCTCCTTGGCGTGGGCGAGAGCGCTGAGGGCGCGGAGGTTGCCCACGATCGCGGCGTTGTCGTCGTTGTTGCCCAGCTCGTCGTGCAGGCGCAGGACGTTGGCGATCAGGGCGCTGTAGTCCTCCGGCGCGCCGTTCTTGCGGATGCCGGCGAGGCTGGAGATGCGGCTCGTGAGCTGCTGCGCCTGCTCCACCGCCCGCGTGCCGTAGTCCTCGTTGATGTTCTTGAGGTCGGCCTTCACCTGCTGAATCAGCGGGTCGACCGCCGCGCGCTGCTGGGCGCGGGTCACCTCGGTCTCCCCGTCGATGTTGAACTTGCGGCCGCCGGTGCCGCCCCAGACGGACAGGTCGCGTTCGAGAGCCAGTTGCTCGGCCAGATCCCGCAGGTGCACCGAGTACTCCGCCGCCGACCTGGTCCGCTGGTAGGCCGTCAGGCTGTCCATCGAGCCCACGACGCGCACGCCGGCGAGGAGCACGGCCACGAGCGTCGGAGCGACGATCAGCGCGGTCAAGCGTGTGGGCACTCGCCAGTTGCGCGGCGAGAGACGACTCCGCCGCCTGCGGTTATCGGTATTCGACTGCTCCATGCTCACCGGCCCCGCCATCGTTCGGCCTGCCTTCACGCGTCTGGACAGCATGAAGTGACACAGCTGTATAAGCGGGGACAATTCGACCACAAGGTCACGACGGCGAGCGGCCCTACCCCTGCCGCAGCACCCCAATTGTTACCAAGAGGTGAGGATCGTTACCCCTCATCTGAGGGCCGCGAGCACGTGCTCTCGCACCTGGATTCGCTGCTGCTCATCGAGGATGGGACGGCCTGTGCGATCCGCCACATAGAAGACATCCACCGCTTCTGCGCCCAGAGTCTCCACACGCGCGGCTCGTACGTCAAGACCGCACTCGCCGAACGCCCGGCCGATCCGCCACAGGAGTCCCGGTCGATCGTGCGCCCGCACCTCCACCACGCTCGCGGTGAGCGACGCGTCGTCCACCAGGGTGACCCGGGGCGGCGCGACCGGCACCCTGGACGGGCGCATCGACCTCGCCCGCCGGGCCAGGCGCTGCTCGATGTCGAGCCGTCCGGCCAGGACGAGGCGCAGATCGGCCTCCAGCGTCGCGGGATCGGGCGGCGTGCCGTACTCGGGCACGACGACGAACTCGATGACGGCCGTCGACCCGGCGGACGCGGCGGAGGCGGAGCGGACCGCCATGCGGTGCGCCGCGAGCACCCCGGCCGCCCGCCACAGCAGACCCGGCCGGTCGGGTGCGACCACGGTGACCGCGCTCCCGTTCACACGCACCGCGCCGCCGCCGTGCCGGGCGAGCGCCGCCTGCTCGGGGGAAAGGGCCGGCGCGGGCGCCGGCGGCGTGCCGGACAGCACCGACCGCACCCGCCGGACCAGGTCGGAGACCAGGGACGCCTTCCAGGAGTTCCACGCGGCAGGGCCGGTGGCGTTGCCGTCGGCCACCGCGAGCGCCGACAGCAGTTCGAGCACCTCCCTGGACCCGACGGCGTCGGCGACCCGGGAGATGGTGACCGGGTCGTCCAGGTCCCGCCGGGTGGCGGTCTCCGGCAGCAGCAGATGGTGCCGCACCACGGTCGCGAGGATCTCCACGTCGGCCGGGGGCAGGCCCATCCGGGTGCCGATGTCCCTGGCGACGACCTCGCCCGTGGTGGAGTGGTCGCCAGGCCAGCCCTTGCCGACGTCGTGCAGGAGCGCCGAGATCAGCAGCAGGTCGGGGCGGGACACCTCGCGGGTGAAGGCCGCGGCCCCGGCGGCGGTCTCGATGAGGTGCCGGTCGACCGTGTAGCGGTGGACCGGGTTGCGCTGGGGGCGGTGCCGTACGCGCTCCCAGTCGGGGATGAGCTTCACGAGCACCCCGGCCTGGTCGAGCTCCTCCCAGACCGGTACGGCCGCGCGCCCCGCGCCGAGCAGGGCGACCAGCGCGCCGCGCGCCTCCGGAGGCCACGGCACGGGCAGCGGCGGCGACTGGGCGGCGAGCGCGGAGACCGTCGCGGGCGCGAGCGGCAGCCCGGCCTCGGCGGCGGCCGCGGCCGCGCGCAGCACGAGCGTGGGGTCGGTGCGCGGGTTGGCGCCGCGGGCCAGCACGACCTCGCCGCCGTGCTCCACGACACCGTCGGCGAGCGGCCTGCGGCCCCGGGGGGCGGGGCCGGTGAGCAGCCGGTCCACCGTCCGCCAGGTGGCGTCGAAGGCATGGGAGATGGTCCGGCCCGCCTCGGCCAGGCGGCGCATCAGCGCCTCGGCGTCCAGCAGGCCCAGCGTGCCGGCGACCGCGTCCTGCTCCTGAAGCACCAGGCGGTCGGTGCCCCGCGCCGTGACGAGGTGCAGCCCGTGCCTGATGTCCAGCAGCAGCTCGTACGCCTCGCGCACCCGTGGACCGGGGGCCGAGGCGACCCAGGCGGCGGCCACGGCCTGCATCGCCTGCACGTCGCGCAGCCCGCCCCTGGCGTCCTTGAGATCGGGTTCGAGCAGGAAGGCCAGCTCGCCGCCGGACTCGGCGCGCTTGTCCGCCGACGCGCGCAGCTCGGCCAGCCTGCGCCGGGAGTCCGCCCGCCACTCGGCGAGCACGGCCTCCCGCACGGCCCTGGTCAGCTCGGGGTCCCCCACCACGTGCCGCGCCTGGATCAGGCCCAGCACGGCCTTGAGGTCCTCCCTGGCGACCTTCACCGCCTCGTCCACCGTACGGACCGAGTGGTCGAGGCCGATCCCGGAGTCCCAGATGGGGTACCAGATGCGGTCGGCGATCCTCGCCACGTCGTCGCGGCCGTTGTGCAGCAGGACCAGGTCGAGGTCGCTGCCCGGGGCGAGCTCGCCCCGCCCCAGGCTGCCGACCGCGACCAGGGCGACCCCGCTGATCCCGCTGGGGCCCACCCCGCTATGCCCGATTCCAGTGGGGCCGGTCCCCGGAGAGGCGGCGGGGCCGCTCTCGTCGGGGAAGCCGCCCTTCCCTCCCGATCCCCCCTCCCGCGCGTACGGCCGGGTGGCCGCCGTGCGGAACAGATCGGTGAGCCATCTGTCGATGTCCGCGGCCCTGTCCTTGCGGGCCCCGGCGAACGAGCGCGCTTCCCCTCTCATCATCCGGTTACAGCGCCTCCGGCCCGCGCTCCCCGGTGCGGACCCGGACGACCGTGTCCACGGGGACCGACCAGACCTTGCCGTCGCCGATCTTGCCGGTCTGGGCCGCCTTGACGATGACGTCGATGACGTCCTCGGCGTCGTCCTCCTCGGCGAGGACCTCGACCCGGACCTTGGGCACCAGGTCGACCTGGTACTCGGCGCCGCGGTAGACCTCGGTGTGGCCGCGCTGGCGGCCGTAGCCGCTGGCCTCCGAGACCGTCATGCCCTTGATGCCGAACTGCTCCAGGGCGGCCTTCACGTCGTCCAGCTTGAACGGCTTGATGACTGCGGTGATGAGTTTCATGCGTCGACCTTCTTCGCAGGCGCGGGCACGGGCCCGTTGAGGGAGGCCACTCCCGAGGAGTGGACGGTGCCGAGGTCGTACCCGGTCTCGGCGTGGGTGGTGATGTCGATGCCGGTGACCTCGTTCTCCTGGTCGATCCGGAAGCCCATCGTCTTGTCGATGACCTTCCCGATCACGTACGCCATGATGAAGGAGTAGAGGCCGACCGCGACAGGGCCGAGGGCCTGCACGCCGAGCTGGGAGATCGGGCCGCCGTAGATGAGGCCCTCGTTCTGGCCGTCCGCGAAGGGGTAGCGGGCGATGATGCCGAGCGAGACCGCGCCGATCGCGCCGCCCACCAGGTGCACGCCGACCACGTCGAGCGAGTCGTCGAAGCCGAGGCGGTACTTCAGGCCCACCGCGTACGCGCAGACCGCGCCGGCGATGAGGCCGAGCACGAGCGCCGCCCACGGGTCGACGAAACCACAGGCGGGGGTGATGGCGACGAGGCCGGCGACCGCGCCCGAGGCGACGCCGAGGGTGGTGGAGTGGCCGTCGCGCAGCTTCTCCACGAGGATCCAGGCGCCGGCGGCGGCGGCCGTGGCGACCTGGGTGTTCATGAACGCGAGACCGGCCGTGCCGTCGACGGCGAGCTCGGAGCCCGCGTTGAAGCCGAACCAGCCGAACCACAGGAGGCCCACGCCGAGCAGCACCAGGGTCAGGTTGTGCGGCCGCATCGGGTCCTTGCGCCACCCGGTCCGCTTGCCGAGCACCAGCGCGAGCGCGAGACCGGCGGCGCCCGCGTTCACGTGGACGACCGTGCCTCCGGCGAAGTCCTCGATGCCGAGGCCGGCCAGCCAGCCGCCGCCCCACACCCAGTGGGCCACGGGGAAGTAGACGAGCGTCGCCCAGGCGAGGCCGAAGACGACCCACGCACCGAACTTCGCCCGGTCGGCGATGGCGCCGCTGATGAGGGCCACGGTGATGATGGCGAAGGTGAGCTGGAAGGCCGAGAACACCAGGCTCGGCATACCGGTGCCGTCGTCCTTGGTGGCCGTGTCGATGAGGCTCTGCAGACCCAGGGCGTCCCCGCCGCCGATGAGCTTGTTCACCCAGTTGTCCCCGTCGCCGAAGGCGTCAAAGGCCAGCGAGTGGCCGTACAGCACCCAGGCGATGGTGACGGTGATGATGCTGACGAACGACATCATCATCATGTTCAGGACGCTCTTCGCCCTGGTCATGCCCCCGTAGAAGAACGCGAGCCCGGGGGTCATCAGCAGCACCAGAGCGGTGGCTGTGATCATCCAGGCGGTGGTGCCGGTATCGATCTTCACCGACGCGGCCCTCCTTACATTTGGCGTGTGGCCGGTTATCACTCCCTCAGTGCTTCGCTCGGGGTCACCATCGGCCGGCTGGCGCACTGACGTTGGCGACAGCGTGTTCTTCCGCCGTTTCAGCCCACGACCATGTGTGTTTCACATGTGTGAAACTCGCCACCACCGTGTTTCGGGCCGGTTTCGGACGTGCTTGGAACGACAAAACGCGCACCCCAAAGGAGTGCGCGTCGTCACGGCCGGGTCACCGGCCACCGCTGGGAGCGCCGGTTACGCGGCGCTGGCCATCTTGCGCAGCCGCACCAGCGCGTCGCGCTCGATGCGCCGGGCGCGGTCACGGCCGATGCCGTAGCGCTCCCCCACCTCGGTGAGGGTGTGCTCGCGGCCGTCCACCAGGCCGTACCGCCAGCGCAGCATCTCGCGGATCTGACCCTCAAGGCCGGTCAGCCACTGCTCCAGGCGCTCCTTCTCCAGCGTGGCCATGGCCTGCTGCTCGGGGTCCGCCCAGGTCTCGTCGGCGATCATGTCACCGAGCTCGGTCTCGTCCTCGTCGCCCACGCCGAGCTGCAGCGAGACCGGGTCGGAGGCCCAGCGGCGCAGCTCCTGCACCCGCTCGATCGGCAGGTCGAGCACCTCGGCGAGGTCGGCGTCGGTCGGCTCGGCGTCGAACTCCGCCAGCATGTCCCTGCGCACCCGCATGAGCCGCGTCATCTGCTCGCCCGCGTGGGTGGGCAGCCGCACCGGCCGCGCCTGCTCGTGGATCGAGCGGCCCACCGACTGCCGGATCCACCAGGTGGCGTAGGTCGAGAACTTGTACCCCCGGCGGTAGTCGAACTTCTCCACGGCCCGGACCAGCCCGAGGTTGCCCTCCTGCACCAGGTCGATCAGCGGCATCCCCCGTCCGGAGTACTTCCTCGCGACCGCGACCACGAGACGCAGGTTGGCCTGGATGAACTCGTCCTTCGCCCGCCGCCCGGAGATCGCGATGCGCTCCAGCTCCTCGTCGGTCGCGTCCGCGATCTTCGGCTCGGGCCGCCCGCCGTCGAGCAACTGCTCGGCGAACAGCCCCGCCTCGATGCGCTTGGCCAGCTCGACCTCCTGCTCCGCGGTCAGCAACGGGACACGGCCGATCTCGGCCAGATACGTCCCCAGCAGATCCCGGTCAGAGACGTGCTGTTCCTGCGTCCGATTCCCCGTCGCCATCCGATGGCACCTCGTTCCGCCGCCGCGATATAGCAATATGTGAGCCGGTGAGCCGGACGTGTCCGCCCCGTCGGCACGGCCCCCGGCTTCCTGCTCCTGACCCGGTCAACGGCCGGTCCATGGCAAAGATTCCCCAAATGAATACGACCCTGGAATGGTTTCGTTTTCCTCCCCAAGGAGGATGCGAGGCCAGGAAAAAAGCCGATTACCCAGGTTGCGGGGGCCTAAACGAGGCGGCGCCCCCTCCGCCACACCTGCGCCACGAGCGGCACTCCCGGCCGGTACGCGAGGTGGACGTACGACGGCGCCTCCAGGATGACGAGGTCCGCGTGGGAGCCCGCGGACAGCGTGCCCACGTCGGTGCGCCGCAGCGCCCGCGCGCCGCCGCGGGTGGCCGCCCGCACGGCCTCCAGCGGCGTCATGCCCATCTCGCGTACGGCCAGCGCGACGCAGAACGGCATCGAGGTGGTGAACGAGGAGCCCGGGTTGCAGTCGGTCGCCAGGGCCACCGCGACGCCCGCGTCGAGCAGCCGCCGCGCGTCCGGATAGGGCGATCTGGTGGAGAACTCCGCGCCCGGCAGCAGGGTGGCGACGACCCCGCCGGCGGCGAGCGCGTCCACGTCGGCGTCGGTGAGATGGGTGCAGTGGTCGGCCGAGGCCGCCCCCATCTCGCAGGCCAGCCGCACGCCCGGCCCCGGTCCGAGCTGGTTGGCGTGGACCCTGAGCTGCAACCCGGCCTTGCGGCCCGCCGCGAGCACCTCCCTGCTGTGCTCCTCGCCGAACGCGCCGCGCTCGCAGAACACGTCCGCCCACTTGGCGTACGGCGCGCACGCCTCCAGCATGGGGCCGGTCACGAGCCGGACGTAGTCGTCGGCGGTCGTGTCCGGCGGGACGACGTGCGCCCCGAGGAACGTGGTCTCCTCGGTGAACTGGCAGGCGATCTCCAGGCTGCGGCGCTCGTCCTCCACGGTGAGGCCATAGCCGCTCTTGATCTCGAACGTCGTCGTGCCCTGCATGGTCATCTCCGAGACCAGCAGCGCGGTCGTGGTCACCAGCTCGGGGATGGTGGCCCGGCGGGTGGCGGCGACGGTCGAGCGGATACCGCCCGCGGTGTAGGGCCGTCCGGCCATCCGCGCGGCGAACTCCTCGGTGCGGTCGCCGGCGAACACCAGGTGCGCGTGGCTGTCCACGAATCCCGGGATGACGGCGCGCCCCTCCACGTCGACCCGCTCGTCGGCGGGCGGGGCGTCGGCCGAGCGGCCGATCCACCGGACCACGCCGTTCTCCGCGACCAGCGCGGCGTCCTCGATCTCCTCCCGCTCGGGGTCCGCCGTGTAAAGCAGTCCGATCCCCGTGAAAACGACTGATGTCATGCCGCTGGGCCCCACGTCTCCTGATCCTCGCCACCCCGTGAACGGCGCAAACCTCACCGCTGCAGCGGGGCGAGCGCCTCGCGCAGCAACGCGCCGATGTCGCCGAGCACGTGCCGCCCGTCCTCCACGATCCGCCGCCCGCCGGCGACCACCGAGTACACGTCCGCGGCGGTGGCGGCGAACACCACGGACTCCACCGCCGACGCCTTGGTCGCGCCGGCCGTACGGACCGAGTCGAGCCGGACGGAGACGAGGTCGGCCCAGGCCCCGGGCACCAGGCACCCCGCGTCGGGGAAGCCAAGCGACGCCTGCCCGGCGGCGGTCGCGGCGTGCAGGAGCTGCGCGGCGGGCCAGTGCCCGCGCTCGCCCGTGACCAGCCGCTCGTCCAGCTCCACCGCCCTGGCCTCCTCGAACAGGTCGATCACGGCCTGGCTGTCGGTGCCGAGCGTGACGGGCGATCCGGCCTCCAGGAGCCTGCGGGCGGGGCCGACGCCGTCGGCGAGGTCGCGTTCGGTGGTGGGACACATGCACACGTGGGTGGTGGAGCCGCCGAGCAGCGCCACGTCCACGTCGGACAGGTGGGTGGCGTGGACCGCGGTCGAGCGCGGCCCCAGCGCACCGTGGTCGTGCAGCACCTGCACGGGCGTGGCCGAGTAGGCCTCGACGCACGCCTCGTTCTCGGCCCGCTGCTCCGAGACGTGAACGTGCAGCGGCCCGGTGTGCCGGTGGGCGAAGTCGACGACGACGTGCATCTGCTCGGGGGGCACCGCGCGCACGGAGTGGATGGCCGCGCCGATCTCCACGTCCTCCTCGCCCTCGTGCGCCCGGGCGAGGTCGTCGGCCCTGGCCGCCCAGCGCTCGGCGTCCCCGTCGCCGAAGCGCAGCTGGGTGCCGGCGAGGGCGTCGCCGATGCCGCCGGTCAGGTAGCAGGTGTCGAGCAGGGTGATGCGCAGCCCGGCCCGCCTGGCCGCCTCGACCAGCACGTGGCCCATCGCGTTCGGGTCCGCGTACGGCCTGCCCCCGGGGCCGTGGTGCAGGTAGTGGAACTCGGCCACGGTGGTGATCCCGGCGAGCGCCATCTCGGCGTAGGTCGCCGTGGCCAGGGCGAGGTAGCGGTCGGGGTCGAGCGCCTGGGCGACCGCGTACATCCGCTCGCGCCAGGTCCAGAAGCTGCCGCGCCCGGTCTGGGTGTGGCCGCGCAGCGCGCGGTGGAAGGCGTGCGAATGGCAGTTGGCCAGGCCGGGCAGGGTGAGCCCGGCCAGCCGTACGGCTCCCGGGGGCGGCGGCGCCTCGGGCCTGATTTCCACGATGCGGCGGCCCTCGACGCCGACGACCACGCTCTCGACGACCTCGCCGGGCGGCAGCCACGCCATCTCGCACCAGTAAGTCACGTGCACCGGTCCTCCAGGTGGGCGGCGTGGCGGTGATGCCACTGTAGTGAACGTCCGTCCCCCGTGCCTCGTCCGGCCGTCAGCGGGTCGGTCCCGCGGCGGGCCGTACGGTGATCTCGGTGACGTGGGCGTCGGGCGTGGCCGTCAGCGCGGCCAGCACGGCCCGCGCCACCGATTCCGGCTCCAGATATCTTCCCGGCTCGTACGGCCCTCCCTCCTGGGCGCGGATGCCTCTTTGCATGTCCGTGCCCACCCGTCCGGGGAAGATCGCGGTGACCCGGACGCCGTTCGGGTGCTCCTCCTCGCGCAGCGTGTCGCCGAACGCGCGCAGGGCGAACTTGCTCGCGGCGTAGGCGCCCCAATTGGCGTTGGCCCGCTGCCCGGAGCCCGAGTTGATCAGCACGACGTGCCCGCGGGCCGCCCGCAGCGCGGGCAGCAGCAGCCGGGTCAGCTCGGCGACCGCGATGACGTTGACCTCCATCAGCCGCCGCCACTCGCCGGAAGGGGTGTCGGCGAGTGGCCCGACACTGGCGACGCCCGCGCTGTGGACCAGCAGGTCGAGCCGGTCGATCCCCTCCACGTCGGCGGGGGTGAGCTCGGTGAGCTCCACCGCCCAGGGGCGGGCCGCCGGCAGCTCGGCGCACAACGCGTCGAGCGCGGTGCCGTCCCGGCCGCCCAGGAAGAGTTCGTAGGTGGGAGCGAGGGCACGGGCGATCGCCGCCCCCACGCCCCGCGAGGCGCCGGTGATCAGAGCCGTGGGTCGCATGGACCTCACGATAGGCCGTCCGGTGGATCTTGCGCGCACCTCACCGCCGCGGGCGCGGTGTCTCGTGATCGTCGTTCCCGGTTGACCACCATACTCAAATTTATATAAAAATTTGTATATGACATCGACGCGTGTGATGATCCTGGGCGTGCTGCTGGACGGGCCGCTGCACGGATACGAGGTGCGCAAGACGCTTGAACTGTGGGGCGCCCAGCACTGGGCCAACATCGCCTTCGGCTCGATCTACCACGCGCTGGGGAAGATGGCCCAGGAAGGCCTGCTGGAGGTGGTCGGCGACGGCGGATCCCCCGGCGGCGGCGCGCGCGGGCGCACGGTCTACGCCATCACGCCCGAGGGACGGGCCGAGTTCGACCGGCGGCTGCGCGAGCACTGGTCGGAGATCATGCCGATCGTCGACCCGTTCCAGGTCGCGCTGACGTTCATGGACCGGCTGCCGAAGGCCGACCTGCTCGCGGTCGTACGGGAGCGGACCGAGCGGCTGCGCCTGGGGCTCGCGAGCTTCGAGCGGGCCCGCAACGCCAAGCGCGCGGCGGACGCCCCGCGGCACGTGGACGAGTGCCTGGAGCTGAGCGCGGCCGAATACCGCGCCCAGCTGGAGTGGCTGGAGCAGGCCGTCGAACGGATCGAGCGCGACGACATCCCCTGACCGGCGAGGAGCCGAAATGATCATTGAAGCGCGAGGATTACGCAAGACCTACCGCCCGCGTGGCAGGCGGGCGGCCGAGCCGGTGGAGGCCGTGCGGGGGATCGACCTCGACGTCGCCGAGGGCGAGATCTTCGGCGTGCTCGGCCCCAACGGCGCCGGGAAGACCACGACGATCCGCATGCTTGCGACGCTGGTCGCGCCCACGGGCGGCACCGCGACGGTGGCCGGGCACGACCTGCTGGCCTCCCCCGAGCAGGTGCGGCGCCGCATCGGGTACGTCGGCCAGGCCGGTGGCGTGGACGAGAACAACACGGCCAGGGCCGGCCTCCTGCTCGCCGCGCGGGTCAACGGCCTGACGGCGGCCGAGGCCGCCGCCCGCACCGGCGAGGTGCTCGCGGCGTTCGACCTGGCGGGCCTGGCCGACCGCCCGGCCCGCACGTTGTCGGGCGGCCAGAAGCGGCGTGTCGCGATCGCGCTCGGCCTGGTCCACCGGCCGCCGCTGCTGTTCCTCGACGAGCCGACGACCGGCCTCGACCCGCAGAACCGGGCCAACCTGTGGGACCAGATCAGGGCGCTGCGCGACGGCGGGACGAGCGTCCTGCTCAGCACCCACTACCTGGACGAGGCCGACGCGCTGTGCGACCGCCTGGTCATCGTCGACCAGGGGCTCGTCGTCGCGGCCGGGACACCCGCCGAGCTCAAACGCGAGATCGCCGGCGACGTCGTGTCCCTGCGGGTGTCCGGCACGGGTGAGGCGGCCGGGGTGCTGGACGGCCTGCCGTACGCGCGGGAGGTCAGGGCCGACGGCGACCTGCTGCGCGTCTACCTGGACGACGGCGAGCGGGCGCTGCCGCACCTGCTGGCCACGCTCACCGAGCACGGCCTGGCCCTGGAGTCGGTCGCGCTCGACCGGGCCACGCTCGACGACGTCTTCCTGCGCAAGACCGGCCGCTCGCTCCGCGACGCCGCCTGAGCCCTCCCCCAGAAAGGCGGAACCATGCTGAAACACACCGGCCTGTTCCTGGCCTACGAGTTGCGCAACACCGCGCGCAACCCGGTCTGGCCGCTGTTCGGCCTTCTCCAGCCCGTCCTCTACCTGCTGCTGTTCGCCCCGCTGCTGGCCAACACCATGCCCGGTGTGCCGGACGAGCGGACGCTCGCCATGTTCACCCCCGGCGTGATGGTGATGATCGCGCTGTTCGGCTCGCTGTTCGTCGGCTTCGGCATGATCGCCGAGATCCGCACCGGGGTGCTCGAACGGCTCGCCGCGAGCCCGGCGAGCCGCCCGGCCATCGTCCTGGGCCGGACGCTGCGCGACATGATCGTGCTGGTCGCGCAGGCCGTGCTGATCATCGTGGTGGCGCTGCTCATGGGCATGCGGCCCAGCCTGCCGGGTGTCGCCCTGATGCTCCTGCTCATGGCCCTGACCGGCCTATTCGCCTCCGGCCTTTCGTACGGCCTGGCCCTGGCCGTACGGGACGAGAACGGCATGTCGCAGATCCTGCAGTTCTTCGCGCTGCCGCTGATCCTGTTCACCGGCATCCTGCTGCCGATGTCACTGGCCCCGCCGTGGATGCGGACCGTGGCCCAGGTCAACCCGCTCTACCACGCGGTCGAGGCCGGGCGGGCGCTGTTCGCCGGCCACCTCGCAGGCGGCCACGTGGCGCTCGCTTTCGTCCTGATGGCGGTGCTGGCGGTGCCCGCCCTGGCCTGGTCGGTCCGCTCCATGCGCCACCTCGCCGACTGACTGCCACAGCAAGATCGATCACGTGAGAGGTGAGCGGCGGGACGCCCGGCCTGACCGGCCGGGCGCCCCGCCTCCGGCCCGGGTCACCGGACGCGCCCGCACGCGCGTTGGCTCCGGCAACCGGGCGGTGGTGAAGGAGAGGTTACGCACCAGCGACGTTCCCGGTTCCCGGTCGAAAGAAGCTGTGGCCCGGTGTAAGGGCTGCTCACGGCTTCGCCATCGGCGTCTGCGGAGATCGCGGGCCCGCCGGTCAGGACGAGACGAGGAACTGCGTGGCGGCGAGCTCGCGGTAGAGCTCGTCGGCCGCGACCAGCTCGTCGTGGGTGCCCCAGGCGCGCACACGGCCGGCCTCCATCACCACGATCCGGTCGGCCCCGGTCACGGTGGACAGGCGGTGGGCGATCACCAGGACCGTCGTCTCGCGCGCCACCTCCGCCACCACCTCCCGCAGCCGCATCTCGTTGACCGCGTCGAGCTGGGAGGTCGCCTCGTCGAGCAGCAGCAGCCTGGGCCTGCGCAGCAGCGCCCTGGCGATGGCCACCCGCTGCCGCTCGCCGCCCGACAGCAGGATGCCGCGATGGCCGACGGGCGTCTCCAGTCCCTCCGGCAGCCGCTCGACCAGGTCGTCGAGCCGCGTACGGGCGAGGGCTCGGGCGATCTCCTCGTCGGTCGTCCCGGGTGCGCCGAAGACGAGGTTCTCCCGCAACGTGCCCGCGAGCACGGGCGCGTCCTGCTCGACGTACCCGAGCATGGCCCGCAGCTCGCCGAGCGGCCAGTCGCGGATGTCCCGCCCGCCGACCGTGATCGTCCCCTCCTGCGGCTCGTAGAACCGCTCGATGAGGCCGAACACCGTCGACTTGCCCGCCCCCGAGGGGCCGACCAGCGCGGTCATGCCGCCGGCCGGCACCTCGAACGTCACGTCGTGGTGGACCACCGGCCGGTCGTCGCCGTAGCGGAAGACGACCCCGGAGAAGGTCACCCCCACGGGCTCGCCGCCCGCCCGTACGACGGGTTCGGCGGCGGGCTCGGTGCGCAGCGTGGTGATCTCCTGGATCCGGGTCACCGCGGCCAGGCCGTTCTGGATCTGGGTGAGGCTCTGGATGATCTGACCGATCGGGGAGACCAGATAGAACAGGTACAGCAGGAAGGCGATCAGGGCGGAGATCTCCATCTCCCCCGACGCGACCCGCGCGCCGCCCACCCCCAGCACCGCGAGGAACGCGAGCTGGACCGACATCCAGGCGCCGATCCCGGCCAGCGAGGTCCACGCGGCGGCGGCCACGCCCCGGTCGCGCGCCTCGACGGCCGCCGCGCCCACCACCGCGGTCTCCCGCGCCTCCGCGCCGCTGGCCTTGACCGTACGGAACGCCTGGAGGGCGCGGTCGAGCACCGAGCTCATCTCGCCGAGCGCCACCTGCGCCTGGAGCGAGGCCCGCCGGATGCGCGGAGCGATGGCCACGCCCATGAGGGCGACCAGGCCCACGACGGCGAGCGTCACCCCGAGCAGCAGGCCGTCCATGATCGCCATCATCACCGCGGCGCCGAGGAACATGAAGACCGCCCCGACCAGGGACGCGAGCGCGTCCGTGCACACGGCCCGCAGCAGGGTGGTGTCGGAGCTGACCCGCGACAGCAGGTCTCCGGGCTTGAGCCGGTCCACGTCGGAGACCGTGAGCCGCAGGATGCGGTCCACCAGGCCGCGGCGCGAGTCGAGCACGATCGTCTCGCCCATCCGCTCCAGCAGGAACCGCCCGGCCGCCGAGATCAGCGCGCCGGCCAGGACCGCGGCCGACAGCCCGATGACCGGGCCCGCCAGCGCGCCGCCCGCGCCGAACGCGTCGATCACCCGCTTGGCCATGACCGGCATGGCGAGCCCGGCAAGGCTGCCGACGAGGCTGAGCAGGCCGCCCAGCAGGAGCACCCGCCGGTGGGGGCGCACCTGGTCGAGCAGCAGCCGCCAGGAGGCGCGTTCCCCCAGGGGCGCCTTCGGCCGCGGCGCGGGCCGGCCGTCGTCAGGGCCGTCGCCCTCCATCCCCATGGAGCCCCCCTCGCGCGAACCCGGCGTGCGATCTTCCGGAGACCCTAAATCACCGGAAACGCCGGTGCGCGCGGGGATTTCCGCGTCCTGGTCAGTCCACGTCGGGGACGTCGAGGTCGAAATCGGCGTCGCCGTCGTCGACGCGGCGCAGCTTGATGTCCTCCGCCCAGGCGTACGCGAAGCGGCGCACGGCGGCGACGCCCTCCTCGTCCAGGCCGCCGAACGCCTCGTCGGCCAGCAGGTCGACGGTCTCCAGCCGCTCGACCAGGTCCTCCACCCGCCACTCGTCGTCGTAGCGCGCGCCGAGCTGTTCGAGCAGGCGGAAGGAGTACAGACCGGACACCGAGGCCACGTCGGCGAAGTCGCGCGGCAGGCCCCGGTCCTGCAGGGCGCGGACCTTGAGGCCCACGGCGTCGTCCAGGCCGAGCACCCGGCAGGGGCCGATGTCGGCGGGGCGGTCGCGCAGCGGCTCGCGGAGCAGGGCGATCTCGCACGACTGGCCGGTGATCTCGTCGCCGACGACGACGCGGCCGATGCGGGGCCCGGCCTCGCACACCTCGGCCGACAGGCCGGTGCTTCCGAACGCCTCCACCAGCGCCGCGCCGATCTCCGCCAGCGGGGCCTCGCCGCCGGTGGCGAAGGTGAGGTCGTCGACGGGACGCGAGGTACAGCCGTGCGCCAGCAGCGCGTAGCCGCCGGCGAGCAGCAGGCCGTACCGGTCGAGGACGGGCCGCGCGTCCTCGATGAGGCGCAGGTGGAACAGCGGCGCCGGGAAGGCGGAAGACGCGGTCACCACCTCAGTATCGCCCGCGCACCCACCGTGATGATCCCTCATCCCGGCACTCCGTAGAGCAGGCGGATCTCGCGGGTGGTGTCCATGATCGCGTACCAGGTGAGGCACAGGTCGGCCTCGGCCTCCTCACCGCGTGCCTCCGCCGCCATCAGCCGATCCCCTGTCAGCAGCGCCGCCTCCCGTTTGAGTTGTGCCGCCATCCGCTGGAACACGAACCGCTCGCGAGACTCCATTGCCGCCCCTCCCGCCCCCCCCAACAGCTCTTACATAGCCTGAAATACCCACAGAACCGGCCGAAATGCTCACTGGGCGATCAGCACACGTCCCGGTAGGGCGTCCCTGGCAGGTAGCGGGCCCATTCCTGCCCGGTCAGGGTCCGTCCGGCCCGCGCGCACACCTGCCGCGCCACGAGCTCCCCGTCCACGGGTATCTCGAACAGCTCCCCGCTCTGGTCGGCGACGTACAGGCGCGTGCCGTCGGCGCTGAACGCCAAGCTCAGGCCGAGGTCGGCGAGCAGCGGGACGGCCCCGCCCAGCCGCCGCCCGGCGCGCACGTCCCACAACTGCACGGTCCCGCCCTCGCTCACCGTGGCGAGGACGTCTCCCCGGGGGGAGAAGGCCAGCGCGTCGATCTGCTCCATCGTCCCGTGCAGCGCCGGCGGCACCGGGGACGGACCCTTGGCGTCCCAGAGAAAGATCCGGCCCGTCATGCCGCCGACGGCGATCCTGTCGCCGGCGAGGCTGACCGCGAAGGACTGCGAGGGCATGAACGCGCCTCCCCGCTGCCGCCCGGTGACCGCGTCCAGGATCCGCCCGTCGCCGCAGACGATCGTCCGCCCACCGGCCCCGAAGGCGATGCTGCCGGTCTGCCGGTCGAGCGGGACGTCCCTGACCAGGCGGCCGCTGCGCGCGTCCCACTCGAGCAGGCGGTCTCCCCGCGTCCTGGAGCCGTTGCCCGCCCGCGTGAGCGTGGCCGCGAAGAGCGCGCCGTCCGGGCTGAAGGCGTGGCCGTCCACCATCAGGCCGCGCGGCACCCGGTAGTCCCACAGCGGTCTGCGCCCGGCGACGTCCCAGGCCCGCAGCCGGTCGAGGGTGACGTCGCTGATCACCATGGTCCGGCTCGTACGGTCGAAGACCGGGTCTCCCCAGCCGGCCGTTCCCGGCAGCGACCCGGCCGGTCTCCGGCGGGACACGTCCCACAGCCGCAGGGGGCCGGACTCCTCCGGTTCCGTCGCCATCCAGCGGCCGTCGGGGCTCAGCGACGCGCGGAAGAACCGGCCCGGCGGGCGGACCAACCCGGCCCGCGGCCGGATGTCCACGCTGACCACGGCCTCCTCCAGGAGGTAGCGCAGGGTGTGCCCGTCGGGGTCGAGGCGGACGTCCACCACGTCGTCCTCGGCCCGGTAGCCGAACACCTGCCGGTGGTCGCGCACCCGCCAGACCCTGATGGACCGGTCGGCGAACCCCGCAAGGTAGCGCCCGTCCGCGCTGAACCTCAGGCCGGCGTCGATGGCGTTGGCGGGCTCGTTGGCCCCGCTCTCGGCCCAGGGCCAGTCGTCCCCCGCCTCGGTGACCCGCCGCCCCGTCGCGGCCGAGACGAGGGTGATCTGCCGGCCCCCGCAGGCCATCAGCGCGCCGTCCCGGCTGAAGGCGACGGCCCCCAGCTTCCCGGGGCAGACTCCCCAGAATCTCGGATCGCGGTCCTGCCCGGGCATCCGCCGCACGTCCAGCGTGCCGGTCAGCGGGTCCAGCAGCGCGGCGACCCGTCCCGAGCGCGGCACGGCCGGCAGGTCGCCGGGCCAGCCGCTCCCCTCCGCCCGTCCGTGCGTCCGGCCGTACGTCCGGCCGTTCGCGAGATCCCAGACGAAGCCGTTCAGGTCCTCAAGCACGACGACCTTCGACTCGTCGTCCGCGAACTCGATCCCCCCGTCGGACCGCGCGCCGGGAACGGCGAGTTGAGCGCGAATCCTGCCGGTCTCCAGATCCCACACCATCGCCCTGGCCGTGGTGATCATCGCGACGGACCGGCCGCTCGGGCTGAGCGCCACGCCGAGCAGGGGCTCCGAGCGCGGGCCGGGCAGCGGGATCCGCCGCACCAGACGCCGGTTCCGCACGTCGTACAGGCGGATCTCGTCGTCCGAGACCGTGACGACCGTACGCCCGTCCCGGCTCAGCGCCCGCAGCCCGCCGCCCGGCGGGCGGAAGGCGGCGACCTCCGGCTGCTCGTACGCGGCCATCAGGCTGGAGCGGGCCTCGGAGCCGCCGTCGAGGCGCCAGGCCGCGACGCTCAGCAGCATGGCGGCGGTGGGGTCGGTGGTCCGCAGCGTCCCGGCGCGCAGCGCCGCCTCCCGGCCGTTGGCCCGGTCGCGTTGCGCGGAGATCTGGTCGCGTTGCTCGGCGATCCGGCTGCCCTGGTAGGCCACGAGGCCGCCGCCCGTCAGCGAGAGCGCGAGCAGTACGGCCAGGGTTGCGGTGAGCAGGCGGCGGCGGTGGGCCCGGCGGCGGGTCAGCGCGGCGGACGCGTCGAGGAAGTCGCGTTCCAGCGCGTTGAGGGCGAGACGGCGGCGTCCGGTGGCCGCCCAGCCGACGGCCGTGTCCAGGCGGCTGCCTTGGAGCAGGTCGCCGGGACGGCGACCGGCCGCGGCCCACTGCCGGGCCCGCAGGCGGATCTCCGCGTGAACCGGCAGGCCGTCCCACTCGTCGCTCAGCCAGGCCCGCAGCCTGGGCCAGGCACGCAGCAGCGCCGGGCGGGCCAGGCCCACCTCACCGCCGGTGCGCGTCAGCACATAGGCGAACACCCGCAGCACCTCACCGGACCCGGGCGGCAGCTCATCCTCGGCCGCCCGGCGGGTGGTCAGCTCCCCCTCCGGGCCCACCGCGACCAGCCGGAGGAAGATCTGCGGCACGAGGTCACGCTCCGCGGGGCCGAGCGCGTCGTACGCGTCCTCGGCGAGCGCGCCCAGCGCGGGGTCGCGATCGCCCTCCGCGTGCACCGCCCGCGCCGCCCGGCTGCCCTCCGCCAGCAGCCGCGCCGTGTCCACCCGGGAACCCCCGCTGATCAGCGCCATCAGCAGGTCCCGGGCGGACGGCCGGGCCGCCGGCTCCTTGACGAGGGCCGCGCCGACCAGCGGCCGAAGCGACTCGGGCAGCACCGACAGGTCGGGATCGGCCGACAGCACGCGGTGCATCACCCCGCCCAGGCTCTCCGCCCGGAACGGA
>NZ_BOOF01000085.1 GCF_016863095.1 Microbispora siamensis
GTGCCGTACGCGCCCGTATGACTGCGCGCGTGAATTGCTCGTGGATCGCAGCCTGTTCGTCGAGCGTGTTGAGCGCCGATCTGATCTGCCGCTGTTCATCGAGGGGAGGAACGGTGACGATGAGTTGACCGAGGTCGCGAGCATTGATGAAAGGGATGACGGTCGCTCTGGACCGGCGACGAATCCAGTTCATAGCCAATGGCAGGTTCAGGAAGGTCAACAGGTAGTGCGGATCCACGATGTCGGCCTTGAGAAGACGCAATCGATGCAGGTTCCCCCCGAAGAGCCATCCTTCCTGCTGCTCCCGAACGATCGCCGACTGCCCCATGGCGCCTGATCGCACGCAGAGGATGTCGTCTACCTGTAGGCGGAACCTGGTCAAGCGCTCCGCCGTCTCCAGGGTCGTCCTATCTGCGTCATTGGCGACGATCAATCCCTGCTGTAGGTGCCTGGGCATGACGATGGGCACTGAACCGTGTGCCACACGCTCGGCTGAGCGATTGAGATCGCATGTTGCACACGTGCGCCGTAGGTGAATCCGGGCGGCTCGCCAGCTCGCCGATCCTTCTCGGCGATCATGCGCCCGTTCAGCCACTTAAGGGCCTCGGCGAGGCTGAAGTACTCCTGCTTGTCAAAGCTGATTGGCTGAGGGAAGTCCCGGTGGCGCTTTGCCCAGGTCGTGATGGTTGGACGCCGCACGCCAGCTAGCGTGGCGAGCTCGGCACGCGAAACGAAGCGATCTGGTGGTTGTTGCTGGCGCTGCACCGCGTTACCCCGTTTCTAGTGCCCTGGTGATTATCGGACACCATAGGTGGGCCCAACGCTTGCAGCAGCCGCGTACTCCACGGTACTCACTGATAACGTCTTGACGAAACTAGCAGATAACCTGTTTCAGCAGCTCAAAGTAGGATATTGGCATGGATGGCTGATAACCCTTGTAGCAGCGCTGGGTCGGTGAGACCGGCTAGCGATGGGGGCCTCCGTCAGGAGGGTGCTTACAGGACCTCCTATCGCTCCGGGGTCCTATGCCTTCCCGTCAAGCCTTCACAGTCAGATTCCTATCGCAGGGGAAGGGGCTTCGATCCCGCTCTGGGCCTGCGCTTGGATGAAGGGCGGGCTCCGCCCCGTCCCCTGCTCCTGTCCATGAGGCAGTCTCCGTGTGGGTCTCGCCGGCCCGATCCGCAGCCCAAGTTGGCTAGTTCTCTGGGAGGATCGTGAGTCGTTGCCCCTTGGGAAGGTGACGAGGGGCAACGACGAGGTAGTCGCGCTGATCCAGCGTGGCGACTTGGCGAAGGTCGAAGCGTTCGGCCAGGGCTATAACGCAGGCGTCGACGGCCTGGAGGCGGAGCGAGGCGTAGGCCGAGAGTAGTTCAGACATCCGCCGGTAGTCGTGGGGCGTCGCCTCGATCACGCGGAGTTCGTCGTCGGCGATGGCGGCGCAGAATTCCGCGGCGAGAGTGGGGCTGCCGCGACGCGCCGGATCGGAGAGCAGGTGACAGATCTCTGTCACCGCGAGCGAGGGCACGACGAGTCTGGTCCAGTTTTGAGCGAGAAACCGGACGCATCGGGCGTGATCCTTGTCCGCCCTGTTGAATGCCGCGACGAGGGGTCCCGTGTCGCAGAGGATCACGCGGTGATCGCTCCGTCGGACTCCTCGTGGTGAGGATAGGCGAGGTACCGGTCATGGTGGACGCCGAGGTCTGCCGGCCCTTGTAGCGCGCCGACAAGCGCGGCGAGATGCCGTGGAAGCGCGGGCGCGTCGAGGGGCTCCTCGATGTCGGCCCGGCCTTCGTTGTCCAAGTCCATACTGTCGAGTGTAGGCGCCGACCTGCCCGCGGCCAGTGAGAAGTCACAGAGGGCGGTGAGGGAGAACTTATTGCCTGAGGTGAATCGCTACCACCAGCAGTACCTTTTCAAGGTGCCGAACGGCTACTGCGGGATCGGCGGCACCGGTGTGAGCTGCCCCGTCGGCCTGGCGACCTCCAGCGGCGAGTAGCGGCATTGTGAGACCTCCGAGCGGCGTCGCGCTGCTCGGAGGTTTCGTGTTCCGGTACCGGTGGTTTACTACTCGAAGTAGTAAACTGGCGTCATGAGTACGCCTGAACACGCCTTCCCGCCGGGGGAAGGGCCCGCTGCCAAGGTGAGCGTCTCCTTGCGGGCCGGCAACATCCGTGCCATCAAGGAGCGCGTCGGCGCGCGCGGGTTCTCCGCGTACGTCGACGCCGCTGTGGAGCGGCAGATCGAGCGGGACCTGCTGGAGGAGGCCCTGCAGGCGAACGAGAACGAGTGCGGTCCCATCCCGCAGCATCTGCGGGACGAGGCCGAGCAGCTGTTCCGTAGCGTGAAGTCCGCTCCGGAGCTACAGGAGGAGCGTGGATGGCACGCGCACGAAGCAAGCTGAGTGCGGGGACGGTCATCCTGGACTCCGAGGGACTCTCGAAGTGGTGCGCAGCCGACCAGCGAGTCACGGCGATCGTCCGAGAGGCGCAGAACAACGACTTCCGCGTTGTTATCAGTGCGTTGACGCCTATCGAGGCCTTCGACGGCCGGGTGACAAACGACCGGTTGCGCTGGCATCTGTCCCGGCTGCGTGTCGAGCCGGTGACCGAGGAGGTCTCCGTCCACGCGCTGGATCTGCTCCGTGAGAGCGGTCTTCGCGGCCACAAGTACGCGATCGATGCCGTCGTGGCCGCCACGGCTCTTCGCTCCACCCGGCCCGTCATCGTCCTCACCTCGGACGAGGACGACATGAGCAAGCTCTGCGGAAAGGCAGTCCGCCTCGTGCGGGTGTAGGTGCTGAATTATTGCCCCAGCGATACGACTACCACCAGCAATACCTTTTCAAGGTGCCGAACGGCTATTGCGGCACCGGTGTCAATGCAGGTGACCCTTTGGCATAGTGTCCGACGGACCCTGAAGAGCTCTTCTGACGAGTAGATGCTGCAGGGTTGCACTGCCCTGCACACGCCTCTCTTCTGACCGGTCCGCTGTTGGGGATCTACAACCCTTTCGGGCACAGTGCGGCGCCGTACGCCTTCGTCGGACGCGAACGGGTCAAGGTTCCTGGTGCCGATCGAGGCCGAGCGTGGCGATGAGGTCCTCGTGGAGCTCGAACCAGACGCGATGGCAGGAGTCCACGTCGGTGCGGTCGACCCAGGCGCTCTCCCCGGCTCGGGCGCGCACCAGGGCTGTGGCGAATCGCGTGTCATATCCGCGGAACCGCGTGAGGACACGACCGAGCCGGTCTGCGAGTGGCGTGAGCGCCCGGTCGATGCAGGCGAGCTCATGGAGCACTCCGGCGTCCCAGGCGGGATCGGAGTGGTCGTTGACGGCGAGCCGATCGCCGGCGGTGGGCCGGAGTTGCCAGTCGGTGCAGGCTTGCAGCAGGAGAGCGTTCAGGGGAAGGAACTTGCGGTAGACGTCCCGAACCTCGTCGGCGGCGCCGACGCGGGTGAGCTCGGCCGCGAGCTGGCGCTCGTTCTCGGCCCGGCCCGATTCGGTCAACGACCAGCCTCCGGTGCCGGCGAAGGCGGTGTGCTCAACCCAGCCACGTGTCTCGGCGTCGCGTAGCACCTCTTCTGCCGTAGCCACACCGAGCCCATACCGACGGGCGATTATCGGGGTGTCCGCGAACCCGGTGACGCGCACGGCGTGCAGGACCAGGAGGCCGGGCGGAGAGTCGCGCGTCATGAGCCGGTGTCCTGTCGTGCCGCCAGGCGGGTGTAGTGCTGCTGGCACGCCTGAGGGGAGTTGAACCCCATCACGTGCGCCATCTGCGCCCAGGTCAGACCTGCGCTCCGGGCGATGAACAGCAGGGCGGACTCGAGTCCTTCGACCTCGGCTCGTGCGGCGGGCAGGAGGGCGAGCGCGCTCAGGATGTCTTCCGGATCCAGGCCGGCGTTGCGCCAGACGGCGAACTGCACGAGGTCGACCGCAGATGGCGGGGCGGGTGAGGGGCGCCACGGGCGGGCGGCGAGCTCGTCCGCGCCCAGGTCCAGAAGACGTTCACGTGCGTCCCGCTCACGCTGAGCCTGGACGTGGTCGGCGTGCACGCTGTGAGCGATGTCGTCCTTGCGGTGCATAGGTCTCATAATGCACAATCAACAAATTGTTTTCAACTTTCTGTTGAAGGGTGGAGCGGCGTGGTCGTACCCCTCATGGAGGCTGTCGTCGACACCTGCGGGAGCAAGGCTGGCGCACTCGGCGCGTTGCTCCGCGCGGGTCTGCCGGTTCCTGACGGCTTCGTCGTCCCGTTCGCCGCCTACCTCGCCGCTGTCCGTGACCTGGACCTCGGGCGGTTCGCCGGCGAATCGGACGATGTCGATGCGGCGCGGCAGGCGGTCGAGGCCCGCCCGGTCCACGCCGCCGTGATCGACGCGCTGGGACGCGCGCTCGACGAGCTGGGCGATCCGCCCGTGGCGGTGAGGTCATCGGCGGCGAAGGAAGACACCGGTCAGGCATCGGCGGCTGGTCAGCACGAGAGCTTCCTCGCCGTACACGGAGTCAGTGAGGTCGCCAAGGCCGTACGTGCCTGCTGGGCCTCGCTGTTCTCCCCGCGTGCCATCGCCTACCGGGCCGCCTCCGGCCGCGACGATCGGCCGTCCGACGAGCTTTCGATGGCCGTTATCGTCCAACGCCATATGGACGCCGAGATATCCGGGGTCATGTTCACGCCTGCCGCCCCGGATGAGGCGACCCGGATCGAAGCGTCCTGGGGCCTCGGCCCCAGCATCGTCGAGGGCAAGGTCACCCCTGACGCCTACCGCGTTTCCGAGGACGGGTCAGTCACCCGCACCGTCGCGGACAAACGCAAGCGCCTTGACCGGCGCGGCACGCGGCTCGTCACCCGCGATGTGCCCACCGCTACCCGGAACCAGCCGACGGTCGACGACGCGACTGCCAGGAAGCTGGCCGAGCTGGGCAAACAGATTGCTGCTGTACTCGGTGGACCGCAGGACATCGAGTGGGCGATCGCCGACGGCCGCACGTGGGTTCTGCAATCACGGCCGGTCACCGCCGCACCCCCGCCACCGGCACCTCCTTGCGGCGCCTCCGGCATCACAGCCGCCAGGCTCGCCGGAATGCCAGGCAGTCACGGCACCGTGACCGGCACCGCCAGGATCGTTCGTGGTTTCGGCGACTTCGCGCGCGTGCGCCCAGGTGACATCCTCGTGTGCCCCTTCACCGACCCTGCTTGGACGCCGCTGCTACGCATCGCCGCCGGCGTCGTCACCGAAACCGGAGGCGTGCTCTCCCACGCCGCGATCGTCGCTCGAGAGCACGGCATCCCCGCCGTCCTCGGCATCCCGAACGCGACGAGTAGGCTCCGCGATGACACCGTCATCACCATCGACGGCACCACCGGCACCGTCACGGCGACAAACGCGTAATCGATCACGTCCGTCCCTGGCCCAGGCCATTGCCGGAATCGCCCGCCGCCGACTCAGCAACAGTGCCGGCAGCAACAACGGCACAGCCCCCGCCTCGTCCGCTGATGATGAACGCACCGTCTGACCGCGCACCGCCAAGTCGACGCCCTCCGAGCACCCCGCCGCCGAACCCACACGTACCGACTGAAAGGAGACGGGAAAAGGGTCCGCGCGGACTCCCGCCCCTAACTACGCATGACAACTCGACGCCTCTACCTTGCACGCCACGGCGCAGCCGACGCGTTTGGGGAACTCACCGATATCGGGCGTCGGCAGGCAGGCCTGCTGGGCGAACGGCTCGCCGGTGTGCCGGTCGACGCGGTGCTGCACTCTCCGCTACCGCGTGCGGTGGCAAGCGCGCATGAACTCGCGCGTCATCTACCGGAGAACGTGCCCGTAACCGAGGCCGCCGAACTCGTCGACCACGTGCCCTACGTTCCCAGCCCGGCCGAAACGACCCCGTCCTGGGCCGGTTTCTTCGACGGCTACGACGACGCCGAGGCAGCCTCCGGCCGGAGGCTCGCCGAGGCCCTGGTCGCCCGGTTCGCGAAGGTCCCCGAAGGGGTCCAGTCCGACACACACGAGGTCCTGGTGACGCACGCCTACCCGATCGCGTGGCTGGTGCGGCACGCACTGGACGCGCCGCCATCCAGGTGGCTCGGGTTGAACAGCGCCAACACCGCACTGACGGTCATCGAGTACCGCAACGGCCTACCGCCCACGATCGTGATGTTCAACGACATGAGCCACCTTCCGCCCGACCTACGATGGACCGGATTTCCCGAAGGCATCAGGCCGTGAGGTAGCTCCTACTGTCCGTAAGCGCGCCGTCGGCTGCGTAACGCAAGCCGCTGGCTCTTCGAGAACGCTGTTGGTTGGGCCTGTGTCAGACCTGCTCCAAGGTGCCCAACGGCTGCTGCGGCCTCGGCGGCACCGGTGTCTCCTGCCCCGTCGGCCTGACCATCGACGAAACCTGACCTGTGGTAACCGCCTGATCCTGGCCCTCGGTTGCCCGGCTAACCCGGTGCCAACCGAGGGCCAGAGTCGTTTTCGGCGAGAACCTCCACTACAAGGCCGGACCGCTGCATGTTCCCCCGATGCACGCCCGGCGCGTTCGACGCGGACTGAACGTTTCAGCGCCGTGGTCTGGGCTCCTTTCGGCCGCCGATCGGCTCGCCGGATGAGCGGACGGTCGCGTTCACCCAGGCCGAGGCGGCCACCGGCGTGGTGCACGACCGGCCACCGCAACAAAGGTGAGCACACCGCGTCTCGCATGGCGAACGCCGCACCGGGCGACCGATCGCGACCGCCCACTTAGTCGCTTAATTTCGGGACGCGGGGCCAGCGGTGCGCCGCGTGCGTGCCGGTGGCCTCCCGGCCCCCGGTCGGCACCCTGACACGGGCGGCAGTCGCCCGTCGTCGTTCGCGAAAGGACTTCCTGATGAGACGGAGTCTCGCCACCGTCGCGGCCACCGGACTGGCCGCGCTGGTAGCCGCCGGTGGAGTCGCAACGGTGACGACGCCGGCTGCGGCCGCCGCCGCATGCAAGGTGACCTACAAAATCGTCAACCAATGGAGCGGCGGTTTCCAAGGCGACGTGGCCATCACCAACCTCGGCGATCCGATCAGCAGCTGGAAGCTGGAATTCGACTTCCCCGACTCCGGCCAGAGAATCGCGTCCGGCTGGAACGCCGCCTGGACGCAGTCAGGCGCGCACGTGACCGCTACCAGCATGTCCTACAACGGCTCCATCGCCACCAACGCCACGGCCAGTGGCATGGCGTTCACCGCGAATCTCACCGGCGCCAACCCCGTACCCACCACCTTCTGGCTCAACGGTGCCATGTGCAGCGGCCCCGTGACCCTCACCCCCACCCCCACCCCCACGGTCACAGCCACTCCGACGCCGACGCCGACCCCGACACCCACGCCGACCGTCACCACCACGCCGGGCACGCCGCGCCCCGGGGTCGGACCGTGCACGCCAGGCACGACCTACCCCAACCCGCTGCCGGCATCGTCGGTGACCGCCACCAAGATCCGGGACGGGTTCAACTTCCTGGAAGGCCCGGTCTGGGACCCCACCACCCAGACCCTGCTGCTGTCGCTCATGCGCGACGGCACCGGGCCAGAAGGCGTCCAGCCATCGGACGTTCTGCGGTACAGCGAGCCGAACACCTTCCAGACCCTCATCCCCGACGCCGGCAGCAACGGCCTGGCCCTCAGCCGGGACGGCGGCACCCTGCTGGCCGCGACCCACGACCAGCGCAGCATTTCCTCCTTCAGCCTGCCCGACCTGACGCGCGGCGTGGTCGCCTCCTCCTACCAAGGCCGTGCCTTCAACTCACCCAATGACCTCACCGTCGGCGCCGACGGCACCGTCTACTTCACTGACCCCGACTTCCAGCGCGCCAACCGGCCCGACCAGATGTCCGGCCGCACCGGCGTGTTCCGGGTCAAAAACGGCGTCGTCTCGCTGATCGACGACACCATCCGGCAGCCGAATGGCATCGTGCTCTCCCCCGACGGCAAGACGCTCTACGTCGGCGGCAACGGCACGGGCCGAATCTACAAGTGGCCCGTCAACCCCGACGGCAGCGTCGGCCCCCGCGCCGACTTCGCGTCCCTGACCGGCTCGGACGGCGCGACCATCGACTGTGCCGGCAACCTCTACCAGGCCTCTTTCAACGATGGCAAGGTCCACGTGTACGCGCCGTCCGGCGTACAGCTCGGCACGATCGCCGCCGGACTGAACACCACCAACGTCGCCTTCGGCGGCCCGGACGGCCGGACGCTGTACATCACCTCGGGCACACCATCCCGCGGCGGGAACACCGGCAACTTCGGCCTCTACCGCGTCCGGCTGAACGTCCCTGGCTGGCCGTACTGACCTTTTCCCCTGAGAGCTGATCAGTGGCCGGGCAGGATCGTGAGTCGTTGCCCCTTGGGAAGATGACGAGGGGCAACGACAAGATAGTCGCGCTGATCCAGCGTGGCGACCTGGCGAAGGTCGAAGCGCTCGGCAAGGGCTATCACGCAGGCGTCCACAGCCTGGAGGCGGAGCGAGGCGTAGGCCGCGAGCAGCTCGGACATTCGCCGATAGTCGTGAGGCGTCTCCCTCGATCACGCGGAGTTCGTCGTCGGCGATGGCAGCGCAGAACTCGGCCGCGAGAGCGGGGCTGCCGCGACGGACCGGATCGGAGAGTAGATGACAGATCTCTGTCACCGCGAGCGACGGCACAACGAGTCTGGCTCAATTCTGCGCCAGAAACCGGACACAGCGGGCGTGATCCTTGTCCGCCCTGTTGAATGCCGCGACGAGGGGTCCCGTGTCGCAGAGGATCACGCGGTGATCGCTCCGTCGGACTCCTCCTGGTGAGGATAGGTGAGGTACCGGTCATGATGGACGCCGAGGTCTGCCGCTACCACCAGCAATACCTTTTCAAGGTGCCGAACGGCTACTGCGGTATTGGCGGCACCGGCGTCTCCTGCCCCGTGGGCTTGACCGCCGGCGATGCTTGATCTTGCAGGAACCAGCTGGCCCGGAGCCCGGGCTGCCCCGGGCAGGCGCAGCCGCTCTCAGCGTGTTGCGATCAGCTGCCGATTGCGCGGCTGTCCGGGGCGGTCCCGCTGATTACACTCGATACATGAGCGTGATGCGCGAGGAACTCCACCACCTGGTTGATCAGCTGCCAGAGGAGAAGGTGGCTCCTGTGCTCAGGCTCGTCCGCGATCAGCTTGAAGAGCCGCCTGTCGTACGCGACCTGCCGTTCATAGGCTTGCTTGAGGCGGAGCCGGATTTCGCGGAACGCTCGGAGGAGATTCTCCGTGCAGAGGACAATCACTCTTTGTGATCGTCATCGACTCGGGTCCGTTGGTTGCGGCCGTTAACGTCCGGGACCGCCATCATCAGGCCTGCGCCCGACTTCTGCGGACCCACCCAGGGCCCTTGCTCGTCCCCACCACCGTGGTTACGGAGGTGTGCCAACTTGTCGAGAAGCGGCAGGGGAGCAAAGCGGAGGCAGCGTTTCTGTGCTCCTTCGGAGCAGGTCTGACCTTGGTGGATCTCACAGAACGTGATCTGCAGCGTATGAGCGACCTGGTGGAGACGTACGCAAGTCTCCCGCTCGGGGCGGTTGATGCCTCTGTGATTGCCATTGCTGAGCGACTCGGCGTCACGGAAGTGGCAACGCTCGACCGCCGCCACTTCACCGTTGTCCGTCCGCAGCACACCGGTGCACTCATTCTGCTGCCCGAGCGGCTCTGAGTAGTGACCTATTGGTCAAACGGCACGGGCGCGAGGCTTGGGATTTATTGCCTGAAGTGGAGAGCTACCACCAGCAATATTTGTTCAAGGTGCAAAACGGCTACTGCGGCATCGGCGGCACCGGTGCCTCCTGCCCCGTCGCCCTGACCGCTGGCGACGCGTAGATCTGGGGGGCTAGCTGAATCCTGGCCTGCCTTCGGAGGGTCCGGCGCGCACCGCCACGCGCGCACGAAAGTCGGTCGCCCTGGTACATAGGCGCGGCGTCGTTCCCCGCTAGGTGGACGTAGTATCGTCCCCCACATCGCCCAGGTCGCGGTGGACGCTTTGGGCAAGGGTCTCCAAGCGGCATTGGATGCTGCGGGCGTCGGGGTGGCCGAGGTCCGTCAGGATCGTCAGGGCGGTGTTCCACGCCCACGCGGTGTCCTGGGATCGGCCGAGCGCAAGGTAGCTGTCGCCGAGATGGGAGAGGACCAGCGCCTCGTTGTAGCGGTCGCCATCCTCGTGGTGCAGTCGCCGGGCGTCCTCGTAGCAGGTGATCGCCCTGTCATGATCGCCGAGGTGGCTGTGGGCGTACCCGAGCGTGTCCAGGGTGGCAGCCTCGCCGTCGCGGTCGCCGATCTCGCGCAGTGACGTGAGCGCCTCCGTGCAGAACCCCAACGCCGCGGTGTAGTCGCCGACGGCCACCTGATACCAGCCGACGCCGCTCAGTGCCCGGGCACGAAAACGAGGGTGATCGGCCTTGGTGTAGAGGCGCAGAGCCTCCTGGGAGTGGCGCAGGGCCGCCTCGTGCCGTGTCTCGACCTCGCGGATGCGGGCGAGGTTGCTGTGCACGTGGCCGCCGCCCACCAGATCTCCGATTCGCTCAAAGATGTCCAGTGCCAGCTGGTAGTGCCGTTCGGCCGGTCCCGTCTCCCCGATCCGTGTGTAGACGGCGGCCATGGCCAGGTGGCTGCGGCCCTGACCGGCCAGATCCTTCCGCCGCTCGGCGACAGCGAGAGCGCCGCGGTGGCCGCGCAGCTCGTCGTGCCAGTGCCCGCGCAGATTGGCGAACGGTACGAAGGCCCAGGCCAACGGCGCGACGTAGGCGTCGAAGCCCTGCTCGACGGTGACGTCCAGCATATTGAGCAGCACCTGGTGCTCGGCGGTGAACCAGGCCAGCGCCGCGCTTCGTCCGGCCGGGGCGACCCGTACCACCCCGGGTCTGCCCGTCGGGACGGTAACCTCGTCGCGGTGGGGGAACAGTAGTCGGGCGCCCGCACCGGCCGCGTGGATGTAATGATCGAGAACGCGGCGCAGAGCCTCGTCCCATTCCTCGGGTGCGTCCTGCGAGTGGGCGAGTTCGATGGCGTACGCGCGCAGCAGGTCGTGGAACTCGTACCGGCCCGGCCGATGCTCGTGGACCAGATGGTTACGGGTGATCTCGTCGAGCAGGGGACGAAGGCGGGCCGGTTCGACGGCGGCCAGGCTCGCCGCCGCCTCGACCGAGATGTCCGGGCCCGGGTGCACGGCGAGCAGCCGGAAGAGCCGCGCCGCCCCGTCGCTGAGCTTCTGGTACGACCAGGAGAAGACGGCACGGATATCAGTGGTCGTGTCGCCGACGGCGAGGCTGTCGAGCACTTGCGACGGGACCGCGGCGTCTATCTGCGCGGCCAGCGCGTGGACGGTGACCGTGGGCTGAGCTGCCAGCCGGGCGGCGACCAGTGCCAGCGCGATGGGCAGGTGCTGGCATCGGTCGATGAGACGGTCGAAGTCGGCGGACTCCGCCTCGACCCGGCGCGACCCCAGACGCAGGCCGAGCAGTTCGCGCGCCTCTTCGATGTCCAACGGCGGAACGGTGAGCATGTACGCGGCGTCGCTGACGACGAGCCCGGTCAGGCGGTCGCGGCTGGTGATCAGCACGCGGCAGGCCGAGTTACCGGGCAGGAGGGGCCGCACCTGGTCAGTGCCGGCGGCGTTGTCCAGCACGATGAGCATCCGCCGGTCCGCCAGGAGGCTGCGGTACAGCGCGGCCCGGCTGTCCCGGTCGTTCGGAATCCGCGAGGCGGCCACGCCCAGCGCTCCGAGGAAGCTGTGCAGGACATCGGTCGGGTCCACCGGTGATCGGGTCGGATCGAAGCCGCGAAGATTCACGTACAACTGCCCGTCCGGATAGCTCCCGGCCGCGGCGTGCGCCCAGCGGATCACCAGAGTGGTCTTGCCGACCCCGGCCTCCCCGACCACGAGAACGACGGGGTTCGGTGCACCGTCGAGGTCACGCAACTGATGCACGCGTCCGGCGAAGCCGGTGACCTGGGCGGGAAGTTGCGCGGGCCGGATCTGCGGAGCGGGGATGGTCCTCGGGCCGGGCGGCGCCGGAGCGGCGTCCGTCGTCATGCCCGCCTCGGCCGGGCCGGTGCGTGCGATCCGCTGGAATTCCGCGCGCTCGGAATCGGACAACCCCAATGCGTCGGCGAGTAATCGCACCGTGCTGGCCCGGGGCGCGGTGACCCGGCCGGCCTCGATCTCACGGAGATGGCGGACGCTCACACCGGCCTGCGCGGCCAATTCCTCTTGCGTGAGCATGGCCTTGGTGCGATGGGCACGCACCAGTTCGCCGAACATAACCCCCCCGACGCCTTCATGCGGGCCGTTTATGTTGCTCCGCCAAACCACCGGTCAACCGCCGGTGATCAGCCTGTCTGAATCGTATGCCGAATGTGAAAGTCGTGGGCACGGGATATTTCCCGAACGCCGACACGAGGGGACACGCACATGAGAAAAGCGATGACGGGAATCGCCGCAGCGGCGTTCACCACCCTGGCCCTGATGGCGCCGAGCGCGGCGTACGCGCAGGCGCGGACGGACGATGCGCCGGCGACCACGGAGGCGGCCGTCCAGCGGATCCTCCAGTCGGACCCCGACGCCAAGCGGATCGGTCCGTCCGAGGTGTCGCTCGCGCCGGGCGTCACCGTGTCCGTACGCGTGGTCGACCAGAGCCCCGCCGTGAAGGCGGGCACGATGGCGGCCTCCGACTGCCCTTACCCCTACCTGTGCCTGTTCGACAATGCCGGTTTCACCGGTACTCAGTACAACATCGCCGTCGCGCAGGTGAACGCGTGCCCGGACATCCCGATCGACAGCTGGTTCGCGGGCCGGGCGTCCTCGCTGGTCAACCACCGGCCGTCCGGGACGGTCTCCACGCTGTGGGCCAACTCGAACGGCACCGGTCTGCTGGGCTATCAGCACGCCTACGGCTACCGCGCCAACCTGGCGCTGGACTCGGCTTCCATCGGCGGCAACTGGGACAACCGGATCCGCAGCGCCCGGGTCTGCTGACCCGGCCGGGCCGCATCGCCGGAGCTATCGGAAAAGGGCTTGTTCAAGCCGGACAAGCGGCCGCGCTCGGTGTCTTGGCCGCCCATTGCACTCCTGGCATACGGCGCTGCTCTTTCAAAGGGAGAAGAACTGGTGAAAAAAAGGTTAACGGTCTACCTCACGGTGATTCTCGCACTGCTCGGTATGACCGGAACGGCCGGTGCCGAGGCGCGCCCCTCGGAAGACAAGGGGATCGTCGCGCTGGCGGAGAGCCTCGGCATGCACGCCGTACCGGTCGAGACGACGGCGGCCGAAACGTGGTACCTGATTTTCACGCACTCCGGTTCGACGCTGCAGTACTGCCTCGATGCCAAACTGCAGACCATCGGCAACGGCGGCACCGTCCAGCTGTGGTCCTGTAATGCCGGCAACCAGCAGCAGTGGGCCATCTACAACGGGCAGTACTTGAAGAACCGCGCCTCGCCCACGGGACGGACACTCGTGCTGGACGCCAAGCTGCAGACCATAGGCAACGGAGGCACGGTGCAGCTCTGGGACTACAACGGAGGTGCCCAGCAGCGGTGGATTCCCTTCTCGCAGTACTACCTGAAGAACGGCGCCTCGCCCGCGGGACGGACCCTCGTGCTGGACGCCAAGGCGCAGGAGATCCGCGACGGCGGGAAGATCCAGCTCTGGGACTACAACGGAGGTTCGCAGCAGCGGTGGTCAATCGTCGACTGGTGAGCCGGTCGGTCTACGGCTCGCTGCCGTGGTGAGTCCGCACGTGAGCTAGGGTGGCCGCTGCAGAGGCGCGGCCACCCTCGTTCGTCTGGGCGGGACGCCTCATGGGGAATGTTCGCCAGGAATTATTGCCTGAACGATAGATCTACCACCAGCGATATTTGTTCAAGGTGCCCAACGGCTACTGCGGCATCGGCGGCACCAACGTCAAGCTAGGTGACCCATCCGGGTGGGCCGCCCGCCTGCCCGACGGGCCTGGTTCCGACCGAGGATCGAGGCTCCATGACCTGTCCAGTGCAAGGCAGGTCAGTGGCGGGGTAGCACACCCAGAAGGGTTGCGGTCAGGGCCAGCTTCAAGGAGTCCTTCAGCTCCAAGTGGAAGCGGGCGAGGTCGGGCTCGGCCTGGTAGGCCGCCTGCAGGCTGGGTGGGGGTGCGCTGTACGCCGACAGCGCGCCGGCCATGACCATGGTTTGCAGGCTGAACAGTGTTGCGTTCTCGCCCAGCTCCGGCAGGTAGTTCTGGATCAGGGCGGACATGGTTGTCAGGCGGTCCAGGGAGGCGCGCTTGTAGCGTGCTACGACCTCGACGGAGACGTTGTGTTCCAGGACGCTGCCCTGGGCGCCGAAGAGGTCGCACAGCACCGCTCGGCTGGAGAGTGAGCGGCTGAGGATCTCTGCCACCGCTTCCGCTCGCTCCGCCATGGGGAGATTCTCGTCGATGCCGGCGGCCAACTCGCCCGCCAGTTCCGTCAGCCACTCCTGCAGGAATCGGTCCAGCAGTTCCAGCAGCACCGCCTCGCGAGACTCGAAGTAGCGTAGCACGTTCGGCTTCGCCAGGCCGACCCGGCGGCTGAGCTCGTTGAGGGTGACCGCGGCCACGGGCATCTCGTCGAGCATCGCCGACGCCATGTCGAGGATCGCCCGTCGGCGGATCTCCCGCTGCTCTTCGGTTCGCGCCCGCTGGAAAGCCACGCCCGCCAGTCTAATTTAAGTACCTCCGGTACGTTGACAACGTACCGGGAGTACCTTAGCGTCGTGGGCGCAAGATACCTTCGGTACGTTACCTAGGAGCCTCGCATGAGCGAGAAGTGGACGACGGCGAACATTCCGGACCAACGCGGGCGGGTGGCCGTGGTGACCGGTGCCAACACCGGACTGGGGTACGAGACCGCCAAGGCGCTCGCCGAGCGTGGAGCGTCAGTGGTGCTCGCCGTACGCAACGTCGAGAAGGGCGAGCAGGCCGCGGCCCGCATGACCGGCGACGTGACCGTGCAGGCACTGGACCTGACCTCGCTCGACTCCATCCGGACCGCGGCGGCGGCGCTGCGGTCCCGGCTCGACAGGCTCGACCTGCTGATCAACAATGCCGGCGTCATGTACACCCCGAAGCAGACCACCCGGGACGGCTTCGAGATGCAGTTCGGCACCAACCACCTCGGCCACTTCGCGCTCACCGGGCTGCTGCTGGACCTGATGCTGCCGGTGCCCGGCTCGCGCGTGGTCACGGTCAGCAGCACCGGCCACCGCATCCGGGCCGCGATCCACTTCGACGACCTGCAGTGGGAGCGGTCGTACAGCCGGGTCGCCGCCTATGGTCAGTCCAAGCTGGCCAACCTGATGTTCACGTACGAGCTGCAGCGCCGGCTCGCCACGCACGGCACCACCGTCGCGGTGGCCGCGCACCCCGGCGTCTCCAGCACCGAGCTCGCCCGCAACACCCCCGCGGCCATCCGGCTTCCGCTCACCTGGCTCGCGCCGCTGATCACCCAGACGCCGGCCATGGGCGCGTTGCCGACCCTGCGCGCCGCCACCGACCCCGCCGTGCTCGGCGGCCAGTACTACGGTCCCGGCGGACGCTTCGAGCTCATGGGCCACCCCCGGCTGGTCACCTCCAGCCCGGAGTCGTACGAGATAGCGCTCCAGCAGCGGCTGTGGGCCGTCTCCGAAGACCTCACCGGGGTGAAGTTCCCCGTCGTTCAGTCCGAGCAGAACTCGTTTTCCTCCGGATCGGCCATCACGATGTAGCCCGCGCTGGGAGGAGGCGCCGGCTCGTCGCGGCGCAAGCGGGTGGCGCCGAAACCGACGAGGCGCTCGCACTCCGCTTCGAGGGCGGCCATCCGCTCGTCGCCGTGCAGGCCGGGTGCGACGCGTACGTCCAGATGCAGGCGGTTCTTGGCGGTCTTGCCCTCGGAGGCCTGCTGAAAGAAGATCCGAGGACGTACGCCCGAGGGTCCTCCAGAGACATCCGAGCAAGACCTCTCAACCGAACTCGGCCGCGAATTGTCGCCCGAGGAGAACCGCTACCACCAGCAATACCTCTTCAAGGCGCCTAACGGCTACTGCGGCCTCGGGTGCCCGACTGGGCTGACGGCTTCTTCAGTGCGGCGAACGGTCCGTCGCCGTTGCCGGGCCCGATCGCACTCTTACGCCGATTTCTTGAGTGCGATCAGTGCGCCTCAAGTCTCGCTCGTGTCAGGATGCCCGAGCGTCCATGGCGGGCTTGAGTACTTCCCTGCACCAGGTGCGGAAGTCCGTTGATGTGGGCGTGGCGGTCGCCCAGTCCGCGTCGTAGATGCCGTGGTCCTGTGCGGCGAACGCCTCGGTCACGTCCTTGACTGCCTGGTCGCCGGCGCCTCGGGAGCGGAGGAGTGACGCGTAGTCGTCCACGCTCATGCGACGGTAGGTGACCGGACGCCCGAGTTCCTGGCTGATCACCTCGGCCATGCCGTCAGGGGTCAGTCGGTCAGGGCCGAACACGGGGAGGTTCTCCTGCCCGGTCCAGGACAGATCGGTGAGCAGGTTGGCGGCGGTGCCGGCGATGTCCCGCGTCGCGATCAACGCCAGCGGCAGGTCACCTGCACAGGTCAGGTAGAACGCGCCCCTGCGGATCGCATCGAGTTGCCCGAGGAGGTTCTCCATGTAGAAGGGCATGGACAACGCCCGATACGCCGCACCGGACGTGCAGAGTTCGGCGTCCATCGCGAAGGCCGCCGAGAGGACGCCCGCTGGGGTCGGCCAGCCGTGGCCGGCGCTGGAGACCCCGACGACGTGACCGACACCGTGGCGGGCGACGGCAGCGGCGCCCGCCCGGGCGAAACCGAGATAGTGCTCCTCGGCGCTCGGCGCCTGCGGATTCGGCGGGACGAGCCAGAACAGCGCTTCGGCTCCGGGCAGAGCCTTGTCGAGCACGGCCGGATCGTCGTGGGAGCCATCGATGGTCTCGACCCGCTGGCGAACCGTGTCATCCAGACGCGAGGCGTCACGAACGATGACCCGGACCTCCTCGCCCTGGTGAAGCAATTGACGGACCAGCCGGCTGCCGATCTGTCCTGTCGGTGTGGTGACGACGATCATCAGATCTCCTCTAACATGAACATGAACTCCGGTTCCGAATATAGAGACGGCGCCCGCGCATCGTCAACTAAGGTGGAGTGACCATGACCGCTCCCGAACGCTCGCTGCGCGCCGACGCCCGGCGCAACCGCGAGGCCGTCCTCGATGCCGCCGCCGAACTGTTCGCCCAGCGAGGCGACGCCGTGCAGATGGACGAGATCGCTGAGCGTGCCGGCTTGGGAGTCGGCACCCTCTACCGGCACTTCGCCGACAAGCGAGCGCTACTCGCGGCGATCATCGGCCGCCGGTTCGAGGCGATAACCGACCTCGCCCGCGCCGCCGACGAGGCCCAGGATCCCTGGGTGGCGTTCGAGACGCTGCTCTACGGCTATCTGGAGTCCGCCGAGGCCGACGCCGCATTCCGCTTCGCGCTCCTCGGCCCGGAGGAGCCGAGCTGGAACGACATCGCCGCCGAGAAGACGGATTTCTCGGAGATCACGGAACGCATCGTGCGGCGCGCCGTCGACGCCGGCCGCCTCCGTGAAGACTTTCGTGCCGATGACTTCGTCCTGATCACCCGTGGTGCCATGGCCAACATGACCGGCGCCGGTGCCTGGCGCAGGTACGTCACGCTTGTGCTCGAGGGCATCCGCGGCCCCGAACGCTGATCACTGCTCCGTCCCGGAGACAAGGACGACATGAGCGAGCTCTGCGGCAAGGAGGGTCGTCTCGTACGCGTGTAGGCGCTGTTATCGCCCCAGCGGACCACCACCAGCAACGCCTTTTCGAGGTGCCGAACGGCTACTGCGGCCTCGGCGGAACCGATGTCAAGCTGGGCCTGACGAGTTCGGAGCAGTGAGCACGGCAGGGGAGGAGACCCTCGTACGGCCTGGCGGATCAGCTAGGCCGAGGTCGGCGCCGGCGGCTGCGTGAGGGCGACCGCCGAGGCCCCTGGAAGCGCTCGGGTGTGTCCTCGCCAAACAGGCGGATCATCAGGCCGCCGTAGCACTATCACGATGACGGCGTTGGATTCGCCTCCGCTCGCCAGGCGCGGCGTATCCGCCTCATGCTGGCCGATCTGTCGCCCTTCCCCGGCGCACCGGCCTGCCCCTGTTGTTTTCAGCGGATTCCAGATGATGCAACATTTCGGGGTTCTGGTGCGTCTCAGCCGGGATGAACGAGAGGATTCCCGCCCGTGGATGACGCGCCGGATTTCGCGGACTTCGCCACCGATCGGATCGATGCGTTGTTCCGCTACGCCTACATGCTCACCGGCAATCCGCACGACGCCGCCGACCTCGTTCAAGAGGCGATGGTACGGCTGCGCAGCTCATGGACACGCGTGCAGCACAAGCACAATCCGGAGAGCTACGTGAGAACCACGATCACCCGGCTGCACATCTCCGTCTGGAGACGGCGCAGGCGCGAACATCTGGCATGGGAGGTGCCCGAACAGCCGCAACCGGTGGCGGAGCCACCGCTGGACCTCTGGGGCGAACTGGCCAAACTGCCCAAGAGACAGCGTGCCGTACTGGTCCTGCGCTACTACGAGGACCGATCGGATGCCGAGATCGCCGAGATCCTCGGCATTTCTCCCGGAACCGTACGAAGTCAGGCATCCCGCGCTCTCGGCAAACTGCGTGACACCGTCAACCCCCTGAGGAGCCTGCGATGAACGACGTCGAAGAGGCGCTGCGCCGTACGTTCGCCCGTGCGGAGGCACGGATTCCGGCCCTGCCGCCGGATCTGCTGCGCCAGGTGACCGCGGGGAAGACCCGGCGCACGCGCCGTGGCCTGGTGTTGGCGACCGCGATGGCCACCTGTCTGGTGATCTGGGCGGTGTCGGCCGTGACATGGCGGGCTCCCGGGTCGCCGCCCGCCGTCACGGCCAAGCCTGCGCCGCACATTCGCGAACCGCGGATCGTGCAGGAGATCGCGCCGCCGCTGGAACAGGTGCTGCCTTCGGTGATCGCGGAGGTCCCTCGGAAGGTCCCCAACGGGGAGGCCTTCACGCCGAAGCTGTTCATCGATTCACGCACCATGCTCGGGTACGTGTCGAAGAAGGGCTACGATCCTGCGCCTGAATTGTGGGCTTATCGCCTGGATTCGCAGACCTTTCAGCGCCTGGCCACCATCGACCATCCCATCGCGCCGGTGGACTCGCTGGCGGTGGGCGAAGGCGTGATCGCCTGGTTCAAGTACGTGGACCGGGACATCCACATCATGACGATTCCGGTGACCGGGGGCACTCCCCGCACGGTGGTCTCGTTCCCGGCCGAGCTGGATGTGGACAAGGTGAACGGGGACATCATCCACGGTGTGGACCTGGCCGTCGGAGACGGCAGGATCTTCTGGTCGTCCACCAAGTCGGGGGGCGTCAACCAGGTTCCGGTGGCGGGCGGCGAACCGTCGTTCGTCCCGGGCACGGAGGGGCTGCGTCTCTTCTCCTGGCCCTGGGCGGGGCGTTCCGCCGATGGCCCGGCAGCCATGACGAATCTGCTCAACCTGAGCACCGGAGAGCGGCTCGACGATCCAGCGCAGGCGCGGTGCGATGTGACCTGGTGCCTCACCGGCGACCAGGCGATCCGCCGCGACGGCAGCCGGGTTCTGGACCTGCCGGGCGACAGCCCCCGGTCACTCGTGGCCGACCGCTTCGTCACCATGACTCAGGTCGACAAACAGGGACGGAAGGCCTCAGTGATCTTTGATCTCGCCACGTCACGGGTCGGCAGGCTGTGGATTCGCAACGACCGCAAGGCATCCCCCACCCTCTACATCGATACGGAGATGCTCTACTTCAAGCGCGGTGACAAGTGGGCCGTCATTCACGACTCGGACCGTTAGGCCAAGAACCTGCGCTCGGGCCCCGGCCGCTCCGATCACCCAACCGGCTCAGGTTCACTGATCGCCGGGCGGAACGGGTTCCACCCGGTGATCAGCTCGTTCACGTGATGCTCATCGGACGGTGACCCGGTCGCCGGCCGGCGCGCTGACCGGCGAGTTCTTCGCCAGATAGGTGGCCAGGGCCCCTCTGTCGTCAGGGCCACCGCGATAGACGCTGGTGACTCCGGGCCATCGGGGGAAACCTTCGTAGCCGCCCACCAGGATGTAGTTGGCCGCGATTTTGATGACCTGGTCGTCGGCTACCGGAACGCCGTTCAACGTCATCTCGGTGACAGCGCCGCCCTCCAACGTGTAGCGGAGCGAGGACGACGGCGTGAGCACCCAGCCCTGCGCATTCGGGTGGGCGAGGACGGATTTCAGCGCGGCGCCGGTGATCGCCCACACGTCCACCGCGAACCCGGCCGGAAGCGTCGCGAACACCTCCTCGTAGGTGACCGGGCCCGCGTCGAGGTCCAGGTGGAATCCGTACCTGCTGACCAGGGCGGCCTCCGCGCCCGACCGCGCCTGAACTGCGTCGAGGTTGGCATCGGCGACCAGTTCGGCCAACGGGCCTCCGCTGGGCGTCCGAACGATGGGCTCGGAGGTCTCGCCGAAGGTGTCATCTGCGTCGGCCATGCCGCACTCGAAGTAGTAGAGCGTGTCGGACGTGAGACCGTCGGGCTGCCTGAGCTCGATTTGGACTGACGTCTGACCTGATGTCGGTGTCTCGGGATCCCAGTCCCAGTCGAGCGTGGCGAGCAGGGCGGTGAAGCTGCCGTTGTGATTGATGGGGGATTTGACACTCTTCCATTGCTCGGTGCCGACGATGCGGTATTGGATGAGTTGCAGGCCCGGAGGAAGTCCTTCGAAGGTCCCGTAGACCTTGAAAGTCAACGGGCACTTCGTCGCAGTGGTTCGCTCGAATGAGAGGGTGAGTTTCCGCACCGGATTTTCGGCCGATGCGAGTGGGGCGGAAGCCGTACCGGAAAAGGATCGCTGGGGTGCGGCTTGCGCGGCGGGAACGAAAGCACCGGACGCCAGGACCGCGACGCCTGCCAGCCCTCCCATTCGACGCACAGCCCTACTGGGTAATCCCACAGTCTTCCCATCTGTCGATGACGACAAGGACGAGCAGAGACTAGCCACGGCAACCGACAATTCCGCGCGCCGAATAAGTGGAACGTTCATGAGAGAAACCGGCCGAGGATTCCGACGCTCCGATCAAATCCATCGCACCGTTCCTGTGCGCCGCCGGCCGACACCCGACCGCTGAACCACAAACCACGCCATCGTGTCGCGGCGTCTCGCCAACCGCCGGCTACGCGACGCCCGGCGGCTCCTCTGTCGGCGAGCTGACACCACCCGAGCCTTCCGCGACCCAGGTCCACCAGACCTCGCCCGGAAGCCGGCGGGCACTCGGTTGAAAGTTTCATCACCAGCGGTCTCGCACGCGGTGCGGGCCGGGCCGGTATTGCCAGATGGGTGCGTTCCTGAAGGGTGAAGTGCCACCGGACCTCTCGATCTTCCTCTTGACGCAACCAGGTGAGTCCTAGTTTGATCCGCCATTACCACCGGCATCGACACCTGTGGACGCGGCTCCTCGCGTCCCTGAAATGTGAGCGCTAACACGCGCGTGGCCTGGGGAAGGAGGGTCGCCATGATCGGAGGCGGTCCGCGGCCGCGCGCGACCTTGGCGGCATGAAGGCGTGGCCGACATCGGGAGGGACCGAATTCCTGACGCGGGCTCGCCCGGTCGCATCTGCTCCGCTGCACCATCACCCCGAAAGTAGCCGAGGGAGAGGAACCCGAGTTGCCGACATAATGTTAGCGATAACACATTCGTGGTGACGGCCCCCTGCGGCCCGGCCGGCGATCGGCGCAACCGCGCTTTCGCCCCTCGAACGGCGTGATCTGTACGGTGGCGCGCCGGGTGATGGGGCGGACTCGTCACCGCGTCCACCATCGACCTTTTTCATCGCCCCTGCCGGGGCGAGGTCTCAAAAGGATGCGGCGGGTCTCGAGCCCCGCACACGTACGACGACGAACGACCGGCCGTACGGAAACGATTCGCGAGCCTGCCAACCTCCTGGCGGCAGAGTTCGGGGATGCGTCCCGACCGGCCGACTCCCTGCCCGGCCCCGTGAGACCACTGCGGTTTTCCCTGGTGTGGCCCATTTCGCCACGCCTTCACCCCCAAGGAGAACGAAACAATGGATTCACCCCCCATTCGTGTGAGGAGCGGTCGGCGTCGTTCGCCGGCCGGTGTCCGCGTGCGCCTCGTGGCGACGCTGGCCACGGTGCTGACGACGGTGATGGCGGCCGCTGTGACGTGGTCGATGCCGGCGTCGGCGGCGGTGGCGCCGCTGGTGAGTGCGGCGTCGGGGCGGTGTCTGGATGTGGCGGGCAACACCGACGCGCTGGGCACGAGCCTGCAGATCTGGGACTGCAGCGGTCAGGCGAACCAGGCGTTCGAATTCACCTCCGCGGGTGAGTTGCGCACGTTCGGCGGCACGCGGTGCGTGGACGCCTACGGCCAGGGGACCTCAAACGGCACGAAGGTCGTCATCTGGTCCTGCAACGGCCAGGCCAACCAGAAGTGGCAGCAGAACGCCGACGGCTCCATCAGGGGGGCGCAGTCGGGTCTGTGCCTGGACGTGACCGGCATGGGCACGGCCAACGGGACCGCCGTCCAACTGTGGTCCTGCAACGGGCAGACCAACCAGAAGTGGAGCATCTCCGGAGGCGGCCCGAGCCCGTCTCCGTCGGTGACGCCGACCGGCACCTGCAA
>NZ_BOOF01000086.1 GCF_016863095.1 Microbispora siamensis
AACTCCCGCGCGCTACTCGGCGGCCCGGCGGTAGGTGTTCACCTGCACGCCGGTGCCGCCGGTGGCCGTGGAGACCAGTTCGAACCTCTGCCGCAGGCCGTCGGCCGGGAAGATCGTCTTACCGCCGCCGAGGATCACCGGCATGACGATCAACCGGAGTTCGTCGACCAGGCCCTCGTGCAGGAGGGCGCGCACGAGGCTCGGGCTCCCCATGACGACCAGATCGCCGTCGCCCGTGTCCCGCAGTTCGCGGATGCGGGCGACGGCCTCGTCGCCGGGGATTCGCGTGGTGTTCCAGGTCAGCTCGTCGTCGCTCAGGGTCTCCGACACCACGTACTTCGGCATCGCGTTCAACCGGTCGGCGAACGGGTCACCGGCCCGCGCAGGCCACGCGGCGGCCATGTTCTGCCAGGTGCGGCGGCCGTAGAGCAGCCCCTCCGCCTTGCTCACCGTCTCGTCGAAGGCGCCGCCGACGACCTCCGGGTCGAAGAACGGGTGCGACCAGCCGCCGTGCGCGAAGCCGCCGTCCCTGTCCTCCTCGGGACCGCCCGGCGCCTGCACGACGCCGTCCAGGCTCATGAACTCGGTGACCACGATGCGCATGGCGCTCTCCTCTGTGTCTGCCGACGCCGTCGTCGGCTCCGTCGTGGTCCCCACGGTAGCCTCCGATAAAATTAATTGTCAAGAAAGCTGGATTGTTCGGCCCTACTTACCTGCCAGAGCACGTGAGACGACCGTCTCGGCGGGCCGGCCGAGCACCCGTTCGAGGTCGTCGGTCCGCTGTTCGAGCATCCCCGCGCGGATCTGCGCGTTGATCCAGCTCATCGGGCCCGGCCCGGCGTCGGGCACCTCGCGGTAGGGCACGCCAAACGCCTCGGCCACCTCGGGATAGCTCCACAGAGGTCCGGTGAAGTCGTACGCCCGGCCCAGATGTCCCTCGCCGGTCAGCACGTTGACCGCCGCCTCGGCGAGATCCGACCGGAAGGCCGTGTTCAGGCCGCGCCCGCCGGTGCTGCTGGTGATCTCACCCTCGACGACCCGCGGGACGAACGCGTCGCTGTAGAAGGGGTGGCGCAGGAACGTGTACGGCAGGCCGCTGCGGAGTATGGCCTGCTCGGTGGCGTGGTAGGCCTCCGTCATGCCGGTCGCGCCGGTGCCGGCCCCAAGGAAGCTGGTGAAGACGACCGCGCCGACGCCGGCCTCCTTCGCGGCGGTCACCGCGTTGAGGTGCTGCCCGATCCTGCGGGTGGTGTCGAGCTCAGGAGAGGAGATCAGGAGGAGGCGGGCGGCCCCGTCGAACGCCTCGCGCAGACTCGCCGGGTCGTCGTAGTCACCGCGCCGCGTCGGCACGCCCTCGGGCGCGCGGCCGGGATCGCGCACCGCGGCCACCACCTCCGTACGGGTGCGCAGATGGTCGATGACGAGGCGGCCGAGCGCGCCGGAGGCGGCCGAGATCACGATCATCGGGCAAGTGAACCGCCTGCCGTCGCCACCCTGCCACTGCTTTTCGGGCGGAAGCGGGCGCGGTAGTCGTCCCAGTCCCAGGTGGACAGGAAGGCCGCCGCGGCCGTCCGGCCGTTGCGGTAGAGGTGCTGCTTCTGCCGTTCGTCGAGGTCGAAGTCGACGACTCCCACGCCCTCGGTGTCGACCTGGATGGTGCGGGCCCTGACCCAGGGCTGGTTCAGGTACGTCTGGTCGTGGCCGACGATCGCGGTCCCGACCAGGGACGTCAGCAGCCGCAGGGCGGGCAGGTGGGGAGCCCCGACGAGCGGCAGCCTGAGCGTGTCCTCCCGGAACGCGGGGAGCAGCTTGACCCCGAACGTGGGCCAGCGCGGCTGCTCCCCGTCCTGCCGGTCGAGCGTGTCGATGGGGAAGTTGGACAGCACGCCGCCGTCCACCAGGGTCGACACCAGCCCGGTGCCGGAATCGGTGATCGTGACGGGCTCGAAGAAGAAGGGGATCGACATCGAGGCGCGGACGGCATCGGCCACCCGCTGCCTGCCCGGATCCGCCACGCCGTAGACGCTCCGGTAGTCCCACGGCAGGCGCACCAGCCGGCCCAGGGTGACGTCCGTGGCCGTCACCACCAGGCTGTAGCGCTGGTCCTCGCCCATCCAGGGCGCCGGGTCGTCGAGCGCCAGGTCGTCGAACGTCTCGACGCCCAGGTCGGCCAGCTCGTTCCCCAGCCACTCCCGCAGGTGGTCGCCCTCGAACACACCCCGTTCGAACAGCAGGGACAGCAGCGAGAAGCCCCTGCCGACCAGTGGGACGCGTTCCACGGCGGACGCGTCCCTGAACATGCGGTAGTCGACGCCGAACAGGAGCTCGCGCATGCGCTCCGGCGGCATCCCGGCCGCGGCCAGCGCTCCCACCACCGCCCCCGCGGAGGTCCCGGCGACCCGGGTGCCGGCGGCCCGCCCGAACCGGTAGCCGGCCGCGTGCAGTTCGTGCAGCGCCCCGACCAGGGCCATACCCTTGACCCCGCCGCCCTCCAGCACCAGGTCGGCCCGCCTGTCCACCCCGGCCATCGGCACCAGCCCTTCTTCCGACCATCCTCACCCGGATCTACCGCGCTCGGACGACCCGGGCCCCGGCGCCGCGCCAGTGCGGGGTGAACCGTCACTCCTCCTTGTCCTGCGGATACCAGCGCAGTTCGATGACGTTGCCGTCGGGGTCCTTCACGTAGACCGAGGTGGCGACGCCGCGCGCCCCGAACCGGGGGCCGGGTCCGTCGATGACGGTCAGGGCGCCGGAGTCGACGACCTCCTGCCAGTCCAGCGGCTCGACGACCAGGCAGAAGTGGTCGACGTTCGGCTCGCCGCGAGAGCCGCGCAACAAGTCGATGATCGTGTCCGGCGACACCCGCACCGAGGGGAACGGCGCCTTGCCGGCCCTCCACTCGTCGACCCGCACCGGCTCCAGGCCGAGGACGTCGCAGTAGAACGCCAGCGACCGCTCGACGTCCTCCACGGTCAGCACCAGATGGTCGAAGCCCTTGACCCGCATGTTCGTTGTGCTCATGCATCCAACGATGGCCGATCACGCCCCGTCGTGCGGGCCGCGGCCGACGTGAACCTTCCGCGTGGCGCATCCGAAAAGGTGGTATCGGCACTTTAGGATCACCCGTAAATCCGTGGCCCCCTGCACGGCTCCCGGAGTTCACGCACGGTTCAGCCGGTCTCGCAAAGGTGCCTTTCGTAGCCGGAGCCGGCTTTCCGGCGGGACGCGAAAGGGCACCACATGAGCGAGGGGCACGTACACCCCCACCCCCATCCCCACACGCATGACCACGACCACGGGCACTCCGACCCCGGCCCCGTCGTGGACATGACGGTCGCGGACGAGGAACTGTCGCCGGACCAGCTCTCCCGCCGCCAGATGTTCCGGCGGGCCGGGCTGCTCGGCGCCGGTCTCACCGCGGCGGGCGTGCTGGGCGCCCCCGGCCAGGCCGCCGCGGCGAGCACCGTGACCGGTCGCGGCGAGCGCGAGCCGAAGGACGGCTTCCTGTGGCTCGCGGGCGACCACCACATCCACACCCAGTACAGTTCCGACGGGATGTACCGGGTCATCGACCAGGTGCGGCACGCCAACGCGTACGGGCTCGACTGGATGGTCATCACCGACCACGGGAGCACGACGCACGCCAAGATCGGCGTGGAGAAGGTCAACCCCGACATCGTCGCGGCTCGCGACGTGGTCAAGGACACCCTCGTCTTCCAGGGCCTGGAGTGGAACATCCCCGCCGCCGAGCACGGCACGGTGTTCGTCGCACCGGGACGCGGCGAGGTCGCGACGCTGAAGGAGTTCGAGAACTCCTTCGACGGCTCGGTGAAGAACGCCACGGCGAGCACCCCGCAGAACGAGGCCCTCGCCATCGCGGGCCTCAACTTCCTGGCCGACGCCGTCAAGCGCCGCCGCATCCCCGACGCGCTGTTCCTGGCCAACCACCCCGCGCGCAAGGGCATCGACTCGCCGCACGAGATCCGCGCCTGGCGCGACACCGCGCCGGGGATCGCGGTCGGCATGGAGGGCGCGCCGGGCCACCAGGCCGCCGGCATCCCCAAGCCCAACGGAGCCGGCTCCGGCCGCGGCTACTACGACAACAGCCCGAGCGCCGACTCCTTCCCCGGCTACCCGGCGGAGAGCTACCGGACCTTCGGCGGCTTCGACTGGATGACCGCGACCGTCGGCGGCCTGTGGGACAGCCTGCTCGCCGAGGGCAAGCCCTGGTGGATCACCGCCAACTCCGACTCGCACACGATCTACGCCGACACCAGCGACCGCGGGCCGAACAGCGACTTCAACGCCAACGGCCGATACGAGGACCCGATCTACAACGGCGTGCACAACCTGTCCAACGGCGACTTCTGGCCCGGCTACTACAGCCGCACCCACGTCGGCGCGACCGGGTTCTCCTACGGCTCGGTCATGGACGGCATCCGCCAGGGCCGCATCTGGGTGGACCACGGCGGCCTGATCAGCGGCCTCGTCGTCCGCGCTCGGGCGCGCGGCAACAGCGGCGTCACGCTCGGCGACACCCTGTACGTCCGCCAGGGCGCCCAGGTCGAGGTGGCCATCCAGATCACTCTGGCGAACCGGCCCAACTGGGCGCAGTTCATCCCCACCCTGGCCCGCGTGGACGTCATCCAGGGCGACGTGACCGGCCCGGCCTCCGACAAGGACGTGTTCACCACCCCGAACACCAAGGTCGTCCAGTCGTACGAGGTCGGGAAGAACACCGGCACCGTCACCTTCACCTACCAGGTGGGGGCCGTCGACCACCCCGTCTACGTGCGGCTGCGCGGCACCGACGGCAACCGTGTCGCCCCCGGCCTGCTCGGCGCGTCGGTGGACCCGCACGGCCCGGCCATGGACGTGCCCGGCGACGCGGACCCCTGGAAGGACCTGTGGTTCTACAGCAACCCGATCTGGATCGTGCCGCGCCGATGATCCTGGGTTTCGACGACGGATCCCGTACGGTCGCGGGGGCCGAGCACCTTCTCCACCAGGTGGTGGAGAAGGTGCTCGGCTCGCCGGCCGGGGTGGTCGGCTGCACCCATTTCGTCCGCAGCGGCGAACTGCCGCACGTCGCCTGCTCCCTGGCCCTGCCCGGCACGGCCCACCTCGACCCTGCCCGCCTCGACCCGGCCCTACTCCCCGAGGGGGTCCTGACGGCGGAGGGCGCGGCGCTGGCGGCGGCGGAGCACGCGGCCCGCGACGGCGGGCGCGTGGTGCTGTTCCCCGGCCGCGACGACCTGCCGGGCACGCTCACCGTCGGCGACCTGCTGGCCCGCACGGCGATCGACCGGGTCCTCGTGCTCGCCCAGCCGGAGCCTCCGGCCGACGACGTGGTCCTGGTGACCAACGACCACGTACGCCCGGTCTGGCGGGACGGGCTGATGACCCTGCTCGCCATGCCGGCGCCTGGCGGACGCATCGCCCCGGCCGAGGTCCCGAACCCCACCCCCTGCTGCGCCGACCATGTCTGAATGACTGATTCGGTATAGGCCCTTCTGTACCAGGTTGCGGTTGCGGTAGAAGATCACTCGTACCATTTCTCCTCCTTTCGAGGTACACGTGAGAAAGACTCTGCGAGTGGCCGCGGCCCCGATGTTCGCCGCCGCCTTCGTCCTCGCCGCCCTGTCCGCTCCCGCGAACGCCGACACCACCGGCGGCACGACCGAGAGCGACGCCGAGATCGCCCAGGAGTGGCAGACCGCCTGGGACACCTACCACTTCACCGACACCACCCCGCCCGCGCCCGGCTCGGGCCGGAGCCGGGTCACGAACAGCATCTCCGTCGACATCGACGCACCGATGCCGTCGACCTTCTACAAGTACTCCGACTTCAACAACCACATCGGCAAGAACCCGTTCCTGAAGCGGGTCGTCACGCACAAGGAGTGGCGGACGCCCCCCGCGCTCTACCGCAACCTCACGGCGATCGAGGAGATCCCGTACGAGGGCACGATCGTGGTCAGCAAGACCCACGCGCAGCAGCGCCTCCACGCGGACGGGTTCTACTACGAGACCGACAGCTGGTCGCAGCCCAACGTGGTCACGCACCAGAAGATCGACTTCACGCCGCTGCCCGGCGGGAAGACCCGGGTCACGGAGAACCTCACCTTCGAGGCGGACTCCTCGCTGATCGACTTCGTCGCCACGAACGGCACCGCCTCGCACCAGCAGTTGCAGGCGGCCCTCAAGCAGGCGATCGAGAGCGGCGAGCTCTGATCCTCGGGCACTGAAAACGGGCGTCTTCCGTGAGGGAGACGCCCGTCTCGTGTCAGTGCCCCCTGCCGCTGCCTCTGCTTTCCTCGGCCTCCAGGGTCTGGTTGATCGAGCAGTTCTTGATCCCGTTCGTGCAGTTGCCGCTGAGGGAGTCGGTGAAGACGCTGACACTCGACACCTGTTGAGTGCCGGCGAAATCGACGGCGCTGTTGCCCGCGGGAGCGTTCACGTTGCGCTTGCCCGTGTTGAGCTGAAAGGGCGGACTGCTGATCGTAGGCGCATTGGCGGTGTTGATACCGGCCGTGTGCTGCGTGCCCCCGCCGTCGTCACCGAACCCGCCGCCGAGACCACCCCCGAAACCGGCGAGACGGGCGTCAATGCGGGCGCCGCCATGACCGTGGCCCTTGCCCTTCTTCTCCTTGCCCTTCTTCTCCTTGCCCTTCTTCCCCTTCTTGGCCTTGCCCTTCTTGCCCTTGCCGCCGCCGGGAACGGCCTCGGCACCATGAGCAGCGGTCTCGGCACCATGAGCGGCCTCGGCACCATGACCGGGATCGGAGTTCGCCACGCGGCCGTCCTGGAAACTCGGCGCCGCGAGCGCCTGTGGCGCCACCACCACGTCCGTCAGCCCGACGAGGATCGCCACGAGGACGGCCAGACGCCGGGCAGACACCGCCACGACGCGGGAACTCCTGTTGTCGCCCATCCGATCCACACCTGCCTGTCATTCGCCTCCGGACACGTCCGCTTGGGGACACAAGCGACGCATCCGGCTCATACCCCTCGCTTCGCCCCTCTTCTCCCGAGGTGCGATGTGCTGTGCCGTTGCTGATCCCTTCTTTGCGCTACGCGGTTCCGCCCACGTGTGCCGCGTACGCGCCGGGCGGCCAGGCGGCGATGATCTTCGTGGACAGGGTCGCCCCGAGGCGGGTGTAGAAGCGCTGGGCGCCCTCGTTGTCCTTCAGCACCTCCCACCGCACGACCATCCCCTCGGCCGCCGCGATCCCGGCCACCCCGGTCATCAGCAGGCGGCCGACTCCGCCGTCACGGGCCTCCGGCCGTACGAACAGGTCGTCCAGGGCGAGGATGTCGCGCCCGGCCCAGATGTTGAGGTGACGGACGACGGACACGAAGCCGATCGGCCAGCCGCCGCGCTCGGCGAGCAGGACGATGACGTCCTCGCGGCACAGCAGTTCGCGCATCCGCTCCTCGGACACCGCCACGTGCCTGAGCTGGTCCTGGTGCGCGGCGAGCTCACGCAGCAGGGTCAGTGCGGCGGCGGCGTCCTCGGGACCGGCGCGGCGGATCGTCACGGGACTGTCGTTCACAGTGGTCTCCAATCAGGTGGTGGCGATGGCGGTGAGCACGTCGAGCCTGGCCGCGCGGCGGGCCGGCAGCAGCCCGGCCAGCAGACCGGCGACGGCGGCCACGGCGACGACCAGCAGGAGCGGACCGACCGGCAGCGTGAGCGTGGCCTCGGTGGTGCGGCCCAGCGCGGTGACCGTGCCCGCGGCGAAGGCGACGCCCAGGCCGATCCCGGCGACGATCGCCAGCGCCGCGACGAGGACCGCCTCGCCACGGATCATCCAGCGCATCTGGGTGCCGGTCATGCCGACCGCCCGCAGCAGCCCGAGCTCCCTGGTCCGCTCGATGATGGACAGGGCGAGCGTGTTGGTGATGCCCATCAGCGCGATCAGGACGGTGAGCATCAGCAGCGCGGTCACCAGCCCCAGGACCTGGTCGATCATCGCGTTCCGACCGGCGACGGCCGCCGCCTGGTCGCGCACCTGTGCGGTCGGGGCGTCGCCGAGGGCCCGTTCGATGGCCTTCCTCGCGTCCGCGTCGCGCACTCCGTCGGCCACCTTGACGAAGACGCTCGCGTCGACGTGCTCACGGTAGTTCCGCTCGAAGGTGTCCAGCGAGATGACGTAGCCGGTCGACAGCGCCTGGGCGTCCCGGTCGCGCAGCAGGCCGACCACCGGAAGGCGCCGGGTCCCGGTGCGGGAGAACGTCATCGCCAGGGTGTCGCCGACCTTGAGGTGCCGCTCCCTGGCGACGTTCGCGGCCAGGACGACCCCGCCGCCCGCGACGGCGTCCAGGCGTCCGGCGACCATGTGGAGCGAGGTGACGCGAGGCAGCGTGACCGGGTCGACCGCGGTGAGCGCCTCGGTCGACCGGCCGTCCTTCCAGTGGCCGTAGCGCAGCCGGGAGGCCACCGCGACCTGCGGCAACTCGCTGACGTGGTGGTAGGCGTGCGCGGGCAGCCCGCCCAGCATCTCGTTGCGGGCGCTCTCCACCACGTAGTCGGCGGTGATCACCTCGGTGTACGACCGCGCGGTCGAGTCCTTGATCGAGGTGCCCAGCACGGTCGTGAAGCTGATGAGCGCGAGGCCGAAGGCCAGGGCCAGGGCGGTCGCGGAGGTGCGCCGGGGCGCCCGCGCCGCCGACTCGCGCGCCAGCCGTCCGGGGACGCCGGCCGCGCCGAGTGGCCGCCCGAGCAGCCGGACCAGACCCGGGGAGACCGCCGGCCCGAGCAGGGCCAGCCCCACGACGGTGCTCACCGCCGCCTCGCCGAGCACGACGACCGACCCCGGCCCGGCCAGGACGATCGACAGCCCGGCCACGCCGAGCGCGGTGAGAACCGCCCCGGCGACGGTGCGGCCCCAGCCGGCCCGCCCTGTGCCCCGCCCGGTGACGCCGTCGGCCGACGCGCGCCGCATCGCCTCCACCGGCGCCACCGAGGCGGCGCGGCGGGCCGGGCCGAGCGCCGACAGGACCGTGACGCCGACGCCGACCGCGAACGCGACGACCAGGGTCCGGGGCGCGACGACGAGCCCGCCGCCGGGCAGCGTCATCCCGAAGGCGCCGGCGAGGTCGCGCAGCCCCGCCGCGCAGGCGACGCCGAGGCCCGCGCCCGCCGCGGAGGCGGCCAGCCCCACCAGCAGGGCCTCGCCGAGCACCGAGCGCATCACCTGGCCGCCGGTGGCCCCGGCCGCCCGTAGGACGGCCAGCTCGCGCGTGCGCTGGGTGACGACGATCGAGAAGGTGTTGGCGATGAGGAACGCGCCGACGAGCAGGGCCGCCGCCGCCAGGGCGAACAGCATCACCTGCAGGTAGGAGATCTGCGTCTTGGCCGCGGCCGCGCTGGAGGCGGCGACGTCCCGGCTGGAGGAGACCTCGTATCCGGACCCGAGCGCGGCCGACACCGCGGTGCGCAGCCGTTGGGCGTCGGCGCCGTCCGCGGCGACGACGGCGATCTCCGAGGCGTTCCGGTCCAGCGCGAGCAGCCGCTGCGCGGCGGGCAGGGCGACCAGGGCGACGGTGGTGTTCGGCAGGCCCTCCGCCGGCCCGAACCCGGCCAGCCCCACCACGCGGAGCCGTTCCGTACGCTCGGCCCTCACGGTGACCTCGGCGCCGAGGCCGATGCGGTGCAGGCGGGCGGTCGCGGCGTCCACCACGACCTCGTCCCCGGCGACCGGAGCACGCCCGGCGCGCAGGGTGAACGCGCCGACCGGCCCGGGCTCCCAGGACAGCAGTAGCGACGGGCCCGCCGGGACGATGGTCTTCCCGGCGACGCCGAGCAGCCCCTGACCCCGTACGACGGGGGTGGCGGCGGCCACGCCCGGCACCGCGCGGACGCGGTCCACGACCTCGGGAGGCAGCGGGTCGCGCTCGACCTCCACGCCCATCGCCGAGTCGAACGCGGCGGCGTCGCGGACGGTCAGGTCCACCCCCGCGGTGGCCGTACGGAACTGGTCGTCGAGCAGCCGCTGGGAGGTGTCGGTGAGCACCAGGCTGCCGGTGACGAAGGTGACGCCGAGCAGGACGGCGAGCAGCGTCAGCGCCAGCCTGCCCCGGCGGGCGACGGTGTTGCGGACGATCAGGTGCCACATCGCGGTCACTTCTCCTCGTTGCGCGTGAGGCCGGCCACGCGGCCGTCGGCGAAATGGACCACCTGGTCGGCGTACGCCGCGGCGTTGGCGTCGTGGGTGACCATCACGATGGTCTGGCCCAGCTCGCGGGCGGCGTGGCGGAGGAAGCCGAGCAGCGCCTCCCCCGCCCGGGAGTCGAGGTTGCCGGTCGGCTCGTCGGCGAAGACGATGCGCGGGCGGGCGGCCAGCGCTCGGGCCACGGCGACCCGCTGCTGCTGCCCGCCGGACAACTCGGCGGGACGGTGCCGCAGCCGGTCGCCCAGCCCGAGCATCGCGACGATCTCGTCGATCCACGTCTGGTCGGCCCGCCGCCCGGCGAGGGTCAGCGGCAGCACGATGTTCTCGGCGGCGGTCAGCGTGGGGAGCAGGTTGAAGCTCTGGAAGACGAAGCCCACGTGCTCGCGGCGCAGCAGCGTGCGCTGCCGCTCGCTGAGCCGGCGGAGGTCGGTGTCGCCGATGAGCACCTGCCCCTCGTCCACCGTGTCGAGCCCGGCCAGGACGTGCATCAGGGTGGACTTGCCGGACCCCGAGGGTCCCATCACGGCGGTGAACCGCCCGGCGGGGATCGACAGGGTGGCGCCGTCGAGGGCCCGGACGGCGGTGTCGCCGCGGCCGTAGATCTTCACGACGTCGCGGGCGAGCGCGGCGACGTCGGTACGCGGGGGTGTTTCAGTGAGGGTCATGGGGCGAGCATCACGGCCACGACTGTCGGCGCACTGGTCGCGGTCTTGCTCACCTTGGGCGGTGCCGGACAGCGGACGGACAGCGGGCCGCCAGAGCGGGGCGGCACGCTGGACGGCATGGCAGACCAGACCCCCGAGTGGCTGACCGTGTGCGTGCCGGCCCTGCTGTGCCGCAGATGCGTGCGCCTGCTGAGCAGGCACGTGCGCGACGTGCCCGGTGTCACCGCGTTCGAGGTCGACGCCGCCTGGGGTCTGCTGCGCGTACGCGGCGGGGTGGACCCGGCGAAGCTGGACTCCGAACTGCGGGCGGCGCTGGCGGCGGCCGGTTTCTCGGGCGACCGGTGCGAACACCGGCGCGGCGGGCCGCTCAGCCCGTGAGCGCGGCGGCCGTCTTCCGGGCGTGCGCGGCCTCGTCCGGCAGTCCCGCCTCTTCGGCGCAGCCGGCCAGGAACGACCACAGGCGGGCCCTGGCCCAGGGGAACTCGCCCTCCTTCAGCAGCGCCAGCGCGTCGCGGCACTCGCGGACGGCGGAGCCGGCGTCCCCGCGTACGCGGGCCATCCGGGCCCGCCCCCACGCCGCCCATGCCTGGCAGCGGGGGTTGCGCGCCCGCCGTGCGACGTCGTCCGCCTCGGCGAGCAGCGCCGTGACGTCGTCGCCCTCGTCCACGTCCAGCCGGGTGTGGGCCGTGTGCACGAGGGCGAAGGTCAGCCCGTGGAGCGAGTTGCGGCCGCGCACCTCGTCCACGGACTCGCGCAGGACGGCCAGGGCCTCCTCCCGCCGCCCGGACTCGCGCAGGGCGATGCCGAGATGCGCGAGGATCGCGCTGCCGATGATGCGGTCGCCGACGGCCCTGGCGAGGTCGAGGGCGCGCCGCCACCGGACGACCGCGTCCTCGAAGTCGCCCAGGCGCAGGGCCAGCAGCGCCTCCAGATACTCCGTCATGCCCAGCCACCAGCCGTCGTCGGAGTCGCCCAGCTCGCGCCTGCTCCGCTCGATCAGGGCACGGTGGTGCCCGGGGTCCCCGCCGTACTGGCCGGCCCAGGCCATCACCAGCCGGGAGATCGCGGCGTTGCGTACGTCGCCGATCTCCTCGAACACCGCGAGGCTCTCCTCGGTGGCGGCGACCGAGCGCGGGGTCGGGTAGTAGACGTGCAGGAGCCCGATGCCCTGCAGCGCGCGGGCCCGTGCGGCGGCTGACCCGCCGCCGGTCTCCAGCAGCGCGGTCAGCGCCCGGGTGCCCTCGTAGCGCACACCGTAGTTCCAGAACATCACGAGCGCGCAGGCCAGCCGGAAGCCGCTCTCGACGTCGCCGCTCTCAAGGGCGTGGTCCACGGCGGCGCGGAAGTTGTCGTGCTCGTCGTAGAGCCGGGTGAAGACGGCGAGATCGCGGACGCGCATGCCGTCCTCTTCGGCCAGGCGCGCGTAGTAGGCGAGGTGGCGGTCGCGGCACTCGGCGACCTCCCCGGCCTCCTCCAGCCGGGCCCACGCGTAGTCGCGTACGGTGACGAGCAGCCGGAAGCGCCCGGTGGCCGGTTCCGGCACCACGAGCGACCGGTCGACCAGCCGGAACAGCAGGTCGAGCACCTCTCCCCTGCCGACGCCGCCGAAGGCACACACCTCCTCGGCGGCGGCCGGGGTCCAGCCGCCGCGGAACACCGCGAGGCGGCGCAGCAGCCGCCGCTCGGCCTCCGGCAGCAGGTCGTGGCTCCAGTCGAGGGTGGCGCGCAGCGTGCGGTGACGCGCCTCGCCGGTGCGCGGTCCCGCCGTCAGCAGCGAGAACCGGTCCGCCAGCCGGGCCTCGATGTCGGCCGGAGACAGCGCCTTCACCCGCGCGGCGGCCAGCTCGATGGCGAGCGGCATGCCGTCGAGCCGGCGGCAGATGGACGCCACCACGGGGGCCGTCTCCTCGTCGAGCGTGAACGAGGGCCGTACGGCACGGGCCCGCTCAGCGAAGAGCCGCACGGCGGGCCCGTCGTCCTGGGTGACGTCCAGCGGACCGACCGCGATCTGCACCTCGCCGGGGATCGCGAGCGCCTCCCTGCTGGTGGCCAGCACGCGCAGCCGCGGGCAGGCCGCGGCCAGCCGCTCCACGAGGGCGGCCACGTCGTCCACCAGGTGCTCGCAGTTGTCGACCACGAGCAGCGTGCGGCCGTCGCGCAGGTGCTCCTCGACCGCGTCGGCCGCCGTGTCGGCCCCCGTGTCCGCCCCCGCAGTGCCCTGCGGCGGCACGCCCAGCTCGGCGGCGAACGCGTCGGCGACGTCCGTCCCGGGCTCGAGTGCGGCCAGGCGGACCAGCAGCACGCGGTCGGCCAGCGCCCCGTTCACCCTGCGGGCGATCTCGAACGCGAGCGTCGTCTTGCCCATGCCGCCCGGGCCGGTCAGCGTCACCACCCGCGCCTCCGCGAGCCGCTCCAGCGCCGCCGTCACGTCGTCCTGGCGGCCGATCACCGAGGTCAGCCGCTGTGGCAGCCGCTGTGGCAGCCGGTCGGTGCTCTTCGGGGCAGGGGCCGGTTGGGCGGCGGACGGGACCTGCTGGCGGAGGATGGCCTCGGCGAGCGCCTGGAGCTCCGGCGACGGGTCGATGCCGAGCTCGTCGGCGAGACCACGGCGCAGCGCCTGGTAGGCGGCCAGCGCCTCCGCCTGCCGCCCGCCGCGATACAGCGCGAGCATCAGCAGGCGGTGCAGCCGCTCCCGCAGCGGGTGGCGCGCCACCAGGCGTTCGATGTCGGCGACCGCCTCGTTGTGCCCGCCGGACTCCAGCAGGAGCTCGAACCGGTCCTCGACCGCGCCCAGTCGCAGCTCCTCCAGCCGGGTGCTCTCCGTCGTCGCCCACGTCGTCTGGCCGACGTCGGCCAGCGCGGGCCCCCGCCACAGCCGCAGCGCCTCGTCCAGGCAGCCCAGGGCGGCGGTGACGTTCCCGGCGGCCGTCTCCTCCCGCGCCCGTACGAGCAGCCGCTCGAACACGTGCGCGTCGACGGCGTCCGGGGGCACGGCCAGCCGATATCCCGGGGCCTGCGTGACCAGGACGTCCGCGCCGAGCCCTGCGGCGGCGAGGGCGCGGCGCAGCTTGGACACCCGGATCTGCAGGGCGTTCGCCGCGTCGGCCGGCAGGTCGTCGCCCTCGTCGCCCCACAGGGCGTCCGTCAGGCCGTCCACCGGCACCACGCGCCCGCATGACAGGGCCAGCCGGGCCAGCAGCGCCCGCACGGACGGCGGCAGCGCCGTCGCGGAGCCGCCGGGTCCCCGCACCTCGGTGGGCCCGAGAACCGCGAACGTCACGGCCGTGTTCGGCATGTCACTCCTCGTCACCCAGGCTCCGCCGGGACTGCCCAATATTAAGGGGCGATGAGCGTTTTGCCGGGATCGATCGCGGTGGCGCTGAGCCGGTCGGCCAGGGTGTGCGCGTCCCGGCCCACCCACCCCAGTACGGACGAGCCGCGGGCGCGCTGCCAGGGCAGGCCGAGGAAGTACAGCCCCGGCCAGTTCGTCACGCCCTCGCGGTGCACCGGCGCCCCCTGCTCGTCGAGCACCGGCACGTGCAGCCAGGGGTAGTGCGGGCGGAATCCGGTCGCCCACACGACGCCGTCGGGGCGCACGCGACGGCCGTCCGCGAGGACGACGTCCCGCCCCTCGGCGTCCACGGCGCGGTCCACCCGCTCCACCCGCCGCAGCAGCCGCTTCACGTCGGTCCCGATGATCAGCTCACGGCTCCTGACGCGGCGTCCGATCCGGCTGTCGCCGCGGATGTCCATGAAGCCCAGGTGGGAGAACCACCAGAACAGGTCACGGCCCAGCATCCGCTGGGGCAGCACCCGGCCCATCGACGAGACCGACAGCCAGACGCGCCGTCCGGTGCCGGCCAGCTCCTCGGCGATCTGAACGCCGGTGTTGCCCGCGCCGACGACCAGGATCTCCCCCATGGGAAGCTGCTCGGGCCGGAGATAACGGCTGCTGTGCAGCTGGGTGACGTGCGGGTCCAGGCCGGACGTGAAGGCGGGCGTCCGCGGCGTGTGGAACGCCCCCGCCGCGACCACGACCCGCGCCGCCGTATACATGCGGGCCAAGGTCTCGACCAGGAACCTCTCCCCTTCCGGCCGTACGGACGTGACATGGGAGCCGAGATGCACCGGGAGGGCGAACCGCTCCGCGTACGCCTCCAGGTAGTCGGCGACCTCGTCCTTGCCCGGATGGCCGTCCGGGTCGCCAGGGAACCGCAGGCCGGGCAGGCCGTCGTACCGGCGCGGCGTGAACAGCGTGAGCGAGTCCCACCGGTGGCGCCACGCGTCACCCACCCGCCGGTGCGCGTCGAGGATGGCGAACCTCAGACCGGCGAGGCGCAGGTGGTATCCCAGCGCAAGCCCGGCCTGGCCGCCTCCGACGATCAAAGTGTCGTACGTCATTCGGCGGCCTCGTAGCCGGCCTCGGCGATGGCCGCACGCACGGCGGCCGGGTCGGCCGAGCCGGTGACCACCACGGTCTTGGCGGTGAAGTCGACGGCCACCGAGCCGACGCCGGGCACCTCGCCGACGGACTCGGCGATCGCCTTGACGCAGTGGCCGCAACTGATGGCGGGCACGGACAGCACGAGCTGGTTCATCCTGGCTCCTTCACGTTCAGAGGTGGAATCACCGTGCCGGGCGCCGCTGTCCGGCCCCTGTCGTCGGTTTCGCCAGGCGGACAGGGAGTGGGCAGCGGCGGGAAAGCGCCGCGCGCGACCGTCGCCTCGAAGACCTTGGATCAGGAGGTGGAGCGATGACGGTCGCGACGAGCATGTGCACGCTGGACATCGGCGGCATGACCTGCGCGTCCTGCGTACGCAGGGTGGAGAAGGCCCTCACCCGGGTGGACGGCGTGACGGCGGCCGAGGTGAACCTCGCCACCGAGGTCGCCACCGTCACCTACGATCCCGCCCGCGTCACCGTCGCGACGCTCGCCGAGTCGGTCGTACGGGCCGGGTATACCGCGGAGATTCCCGAACCCGAACCCGAACCGGAGCCGGAACCCGAGCCGGGACCGGAGCCGGAACCGGACCGGGAGGTCGCCCGGCTCAAGCGCACCTGGCAGGTCACCCTCGCGGCCGGGCTGTCGATGATGGTGCTGATGTACCTGCCGCTGCCCATCGACGCGATGGACTGGCTGATGCCGCTGCTGCTGGTCGTCGCGACGGTCGCGCAGTTCTGGGCGGGCCGTCCCTTCTACCGCGCCGCCTGGGCCGCGGCCCGGCACGGCGCGGTCAACATGCACACGCTCGTCGCCATGGGCACGACGGTGGCGTACGGCTACAGCGCGTTCGTCACGCTGTGGCCGGCCGCGGCGGAGCGGCTTGGGCTGCCGCTGCACGTGTACTTCGAGATCTCCGTCGTCGTCATCGCACTCGTCCTCATGGGGCGGTGGATGGAGGCGAGGGCCAGGAAGCGGACCACCTCCGCCATCGGGGAACTGCTCGGGCTGCGGCCGAAGACGGCCCGCGTGCTGCGCGGGGACACCGAGGTCGAGGTTCCGGTCGAGGACGTCGCCGTCGGCGACCTCGTCCGGGTGCGCCCGGGCGAGAAGATCCCCGTGGACGGCGTCGTGACCGTCGGTGTCTCCACCGTGGACGAGAGCATGATCACGGGTGAGAGCATGCCGGTGCGCAGGGGCGAGGGCGACCCGCTGATCGGTTCCACGATCAACCGGACCGGCTCGGTGGTGATGCGGGCCACCGCCGTCGGTCAGGACACGACGCTGGCGCAGATCGTCCGGCTGGTCGAGCGGGCGCAGGGGTCGAAGGCGCCCCTGCAGCGCCTGGCCGACATGGTGTCCGGGTGGTTCGTGCCCGCCGTCATCGGCGTCGCGGCGCTCACCTTCGTCGTCTGGGCGGTCTTCGGGCCCGACCAGGGACGGCTCACGCTGGGCATCGGCACCGCCATCGCCGTACTGATCATCGCCTGCCCCTGTGCGCTCGGCCTCGCCACCCCCACGGCGATCATGGTGGGCACCGGGAAGGCCGCCGAACTGGGCATCCTGATCTCCGGCGGAGACGCGCTCGAACAGGCCCGCCGCCTCACCACGGTCGTCCTGGACAAGACCGGCACGATCACCCGGGGCCGTCCGGATGTGACCCGCCTCGTCACCGTCGCGGGCGGGGACGCCGACGAGCTGCTCGCGTACGCCGCCGGGGCCGAGAGGGGCTCGGAACACCCCCTCGGCGACGCGATCGTCACGCACGCCTGGAACCGCGGCCTCCGCCTGCCCGAGGTGGAGCGGTTCGACGCCATACCCGGCCACGGCGTGGCGGCCCAGGTGGGCGGCAGGGCCGTGCTCATCGGAAACAGCGCACTCATGCGCCGCCATGACGTGAGCGTCGGCGAGCTGGAGCAGGTGGCCGCCGAGGCCGCGGCCGAGGGAGCGACCCCCGTGTACGTCGCCCTCGACGGCCGCCTCGCCGGGCTGATCGGCGTGGCCGACACGATCCGGCCCGAGTCCCGCGAGGCCGTCGACCGGCTGCGCGCGCTCGGCCTGGAGGTGTGGATGCTGACCGGCGACAACCAGGCCACCGCCGACGTCGTCGCCCGGCAGGTCGGCATCGATCGCGTCATCGCCGACGTACGGCCCGAGGACAAAGCGGCCCGCGTGGCCGCCCTGCGCGAGAACGGCGCGGTCGTCGCCATGGTCGGCGACGGGATCAACGACGCCCCGGCGCTGGCCACGGCCGATCTCGGCATCGCCATCGGCACCGGGACCGACGTCGCCATCGCGGCCTCCGACATCACCCTCGTGGGCGGCGACCTGCGCGGCATCGTCTCGGCCATCGACCTGTCCAGGCGTACCGTGAGGACGATCAAGCAGGGACTCGCCTGGGCGTTCGCGTACAACGTGCTGCTGATCCCGGTCGCCGCCGGTGTGCTGTACCCCTTCAACGGCGTGCTCCTCGACCCCTCCCTCGCCGCCGCCGCGATGGCGATGAGCTCGGTCAGCGTCGTCACCAACGCGCTGCGCCTGCGCCGGTTCCGGCCCGGCTCCGGAGTGTCCCGGCTCGCCGACTGGGGCTATCTCGCCGGCATCGCCTGCCTCGCCGTGGCCGTGGGCGCCGGGTTCACCGCGCTCAGCCGTACGGAGGCGGCCCAGCGAGGGATGAACGGCGTGCTCGCCTGGGTGGAGAACACCGGCATGCCGATGCGCCCGGCCATGAGCGTGATGATGACCGCCGAGACCGAACCCGTGCCCGCCGAGGACGCCGGCGTCCGGATGGACATCCAGGTCCCCCATGACGTCACCCCGGGCGTCCCCGCCACCGTACGCATCCGCCTGACCGACCCCTCGACCGGCCTTCCCGTCGACGACGTCGTACGCAGCCACGAGGCGTGGATGCACTTCATCGCCACCCGGGCGGACCTGGGCACCTTCGCCCACGTCCACCCCGAGCCCACGGGCCGGCCCGGCGAGTTCTCCGTCCGGCTGACCTTCCCCACCGCCGGCCGCTACCTCGTCAACGCCGAGTTCCGGCGGCGCGGGGAGATGACCGACGTCCTCGACCATCAGGAGATCACGGTCGGTCGCCCGGACGGTTTCACCAGCTCTTCCAGCTCTTCCACCGGTGCGGAAAAGGCGTCGCCGTCCTCCCGAGAGCAGGTCGTCGGCGGCCTCCGGGTCACCCTCACGGGCGAGGCCGAGGCAGGCGGCAGGAGCGACCTCACCTTCCGCTTCGCCGACGCCGCGACCGGCAGGCCAGTCACCGGCCTGCGCCCCTACCTGGCCGCCGCCGGCCACGTGGTGATCATGCCGATCGACGGCAAGGGGTTCGCCCACGAGCACGCGGAGGCCGAGGACGACCAGGGCCGCCCCGTCTTCGCCCTGCCGGGCCAGACCTTCGGGCCCGAACTCGGCCTGCACGCCCGGTTCCCCCACCCCGGCCTGTACCGCCTGTGGGCCCAGTTCCGCGACGCCCAGGGCCGGGTCCTCACCACGACGTTCACCCTGGAGGCCCGTTAGGAACGTGCGCGAAACATGCACAGATCGGTTCGCAGGCTCTGCACATCCGCACGGCACCATGATCGGACGTGCAGAGCCTGCATGTACGCCGACTGCTCCTGGCCATCCTCCTGGTCATCATGGTCGGCCCGCTGACGGCCGGGTCCACCGCCACCCTGCCGCCCATAAGGTCCGTCTCCGCGATCGCGACGCTGGTCGGCGACTATCTGGCCACGCACCCCGCAGTGAAGCGCGTGCTGCGCTCCGGTGGGATCAGCGTCACGCTCATCTCGTGCGGTGCCGGGACCGGCTCGCCGACCGACCTGTCGGCGGACCTCGGAGACGGCTTCAGCGGCCGTCTCATCAGGACGCGGGACGCCACCTACTTCCAGATGCCGATCGGAGCCGAGGTCGCTCCCGGGAAGTCCTTCGACAAGGTCACCGACTACTACGAGCCGTACAACCTGCTCGGCATCGGGACACTCGCGATGATGGCCACCAACCTGATCGACGGCCACCGCGCACACGCGCTCCTGATCAAGACGGGCCGCCTCACGGTTGCGACCATCGAGAGCGGCACCCGCAACCACACGATTCACTACACCGTCCACATCGACGTGCGCCGAGCTGTCCAACGCCTGAATCTCCCGGCCTACATCGCCTACACCAACCCGATGCCGCTCGACCAGCGGACCGAGGAGGAGTACGCCAAGGTGCGGGCAGGCGACCCGGCCGCGCAGGCACGGCTCCGTGCCCGCATCGCCGGCGATCTCGGCCCCTCCGCCGACTACGAGCTGTGGGTGGACCTGAGCGGGCGACCGGTCCGTTACGTCCTGTCCGCCAAGACACGGACCGAGACGACCTTCTCGGACTGGGGGACCTGCGTGGTCGACGCACCCCCGTCGGAGCGGGTCCGGGATCTGAAGGGCTGACCCCGGACTCCCGGGGCCGCCCCCGGCCTTCGCTGTGATCGCGCGGCCACTCTCACACGGCACGACAGCGCCGTGAGGCGACACGAGCGCCACCACCACCCCGAG
>NZ_BOOF01000087.1 GCF_016863095.1 Microbispora siamensis
CAGCGACGACGACGTCGCCACCGACTACTACCGCGCGACCACATTCAACGGATCCGCCCCCGGCGACCGCACCGACCTCAAAGGACAGGACCGCTACTACCAACTCTGGTACGCCCACCGCCAGGTCTTCGTCCGCGCCGCCGACGTCGACCTGCACGACGCGCAGCGATCGCCGGTGTCCAACACCACGCCCCCGGTCGTGCGCGGCGTCCCGAAGGTCGGCCGCACGCTGACCGCCTTTCCCGGCGCCTGGACGCCGTCGCCCACGCGGATCCGGTACCAGTGGCTGCGCGACGGTGCCGAGGTAAGGGGCGCGACCGGGCGGACCTACCACCTCAAGAGCCGCGACCGCGGCGCCCGGCTGTCCGTACGGGTGACGGCGTCGGCCCGCGACTACGAGCCGGGCGTCGCCACGTCGGCGGCCACCTCGCCGGTCCGGTCCGCGAAGCCCGTGCGCCACGACAAGCCGCGATGGCGCTATCACCACCGGCACGCGAGGTCCCACCGTTAGGCGGGAGCGTTATCCGGGCTGCCCAGGCACCTCGGTGAGGCTCCCGTCCTCAGCCCGCAGCGCCCGTACGCCGATGAGGGCGAGGGTGATCCCGATCGCCAGGAGCACGGCCAGTTGCAGGGTCGCGTTGAGGCCGATCACGCCGGTCGCGCCCCAGGGCATCGTGCCCACCCGGGCGAGCACGGCGGGCACGGTCAGGATCGCCGCCGCCAGTGCCACGGGCGCGGCGGGCTTCACCGGCGCCCCGGGCCGGGCCAGGCACCACACCGTGACCGCCAGCAGCGACACGCACGTGAGGCCCGGCGTGTCGACCCACATCCAGGCGGACATGAGGGGCCGCGCCGGGACGGTCCCCGCTCGCACCATCGCCCCGAGCACACCGACGACCACGCTGAGCAGGACGCCAGCGGCGATCGGGAGCGCGAGCAGGAGCAGGGCCCGCCGCGCGGGCAGGCGGGGCGGCGGCGCGTCGCGGTGGAACCCGATCGCCAGCGCCAGCACCGTGACCACGGCCGGCAGGACCGAGCAGGCCCAGCGCACCGCGTCCACCTGCCAACTGACGAGCGGTGGCACCAGCACGTACGGCACGACCAGGGCGGCGGTGGCCGCCGCCTTGGCCGTGCGGGGACGGCCATGGACGAGCGCGCCGAGAGCGACCGCCCACAGCAGGGGCACCAGGTCGGCCAGCACGAGTCGCACGCGCTCGGGCGACTCGGGATCGCCGATGCCCATGACACCGTCAGGGAGAGCGTCCACGGGGATGCCGTACGTCAGCACCGCCTGCCCGGCGTACAGGCCGCCGACCATCGTCCAGAAGACGAGGCCCAGCAGGGCGGCCCGGCGGACCGCCTCGCCGCACAGGGATGACCCGGGCGTTGACCCCGGACCGCCCAGCCGCAGCCGCAGCGCGAGCGCGGCCACACTGGCGATCTCCAGGAGGCGCGGGCGCTGGTCGTCGTGTCCGGCCCGCCCGCGTTGGGCGCCCTCCATGAAGGCCGAGACCATCTCCTCCTCGCGCTCCGCCCGATAGGGCGCCGGCAGCAGCCGCAGCCACCGCCGGTAGCGCTCCTCGAGCACGCTCCCTCTACCGATTCGCTCGCTCATGCCGGCCCTCCCGCCTGCCTGAGCCGCAGCCGCTCGACGGCCCGGCGCGCGTTGTCGGCCAGCCGTACGGCCTCCTCCTCCAGCGCCCGCGCCCCCTCGTCGGTCAGCCGGTAGTAGCGGCGCAGCCGTCCCTGCCGCACCTCTTCGCGGTCCGCCTCCACGCACCCGTCGGCCGCGAGCCGGTCCAGCACGCCGTACAGGGTGCCGATCTTGAGTTGAACGCGCCCTCCGGAGAGCCGCTCGACCTCCTGCGCGATGCCGTAGCCGTGCCGCGGCTCGTCGACGAGTGCGGTGAGAACGAGGAACGCCGGTTCCGTCATCGCCCGTGCTGTCACGCCTCCAGAATATATCGGAAGACATGATATTCAAGTGCCCCGTACGTCCCTGCGGAAGCCATCGCGATTTGCCTAAAACTATTAGGCAAATCCATAATGAGTTCAGGCGAATCAGGGAGAGGGCGATGGCACGGGCAGGGCTGACGACGGAACGCCTGATCAGGGCGGGGGCGGAACTGGCCGACGAGGTCGGCTTCGACCAGGTGACGATCTCGGCGCTGGCCCGGCGGTTCGGCGTCAAGGTGGCGAGCCTGTACTCACATCTGAAGAGCTCCCAGGACCTCAGGACCGGGATCGCGCTGTTCGCTCTGGAGGAACTCGCCGACCGGGTCGCGGACGCGCTGGCCGGACGCGCCGGCAGGGACGCCCTGGCCGCCTTCGCGGCCGCCTACCGTGACTACGCCCGGGAGCATCCCGGCCGCTACGCCGCCGCCCGGCTCAGGCTCGACCCCGAGACGGCGGCCGCCAGCGCCGGTGTCAGGCACGCGCAGATGACGCGGGCGATCCTGCGCGGCTACGACCTCGCGGAGCCGGACCAGACACACGCGGTCCGGATGCTGGGCAGCGTCTTCCACGGCTACGTCAGCCTGGAGATGAGCGGAGGCTTCAGCCACACCGCCGTCGACCCGGAGGAATCCTGGTCGTGGATCGTGGACTCCCTCGACGCCCTGCTGCGTAACCGGGCCACACCCTGACCACCAGGGGCTTGCCCCGACGTATCGGACCACCGTGAACATCCCGATCAACAGGCTGAGGCGATGAGCACCGAGCACGACTGGATCACCACCCCCGTCACCCCGGACATCCTGCGCGGCGTCCTCGACGTGGAACGCACGCCACACGGCCTGCTGCCGCACCGGCTGCCCGCCCGGGCTCGCCGGCAGATCCCCGACGAACAACTGACCATCGCCGAGGCCCAGCCGTCCGGCGTACGGCTGGCGTTCCGCACCAGGGCCACCGCCGTCGAGCTGGACACGCTGCGCACCACGAGGGCCTACCGGGGTCTTCCGGCCCCGGCGGACGGCGTGTACGACCTGCTCGTCGACGGCCGACTCACCGCCCAGGCCACCGTGACCGGCGGCAACGTCCGCACGATCGACATGGTCACCCAGTCCGTCGAACTGCGCGAAGGACCTCCCGGCACCGCCCGGTTCACCGATCTGCCCGCGGGTGACAAGACCGTCGAGATCTGGCTCCCTCATACCGAGATCACCGAGCTGATCGCCTTGCGCACCGACGCCCCGATCGAGCCGGCACCGGACAGCGGGCGCAGAGTGTGGCTGCACCACGGCAGCTCCATCAGCCACGGCTCGAACGCCGCCCACCCGACCGCCATCTGGCCGGCCCTGGCCGCCGCGCGGGGCGGAGTGGAGCTGGTCAATCTGGGGTTCGGCGGCAGCGCGCTGCTCGACCCGTTCACCGCCCGCGCGATGCGGGACGCCCCCGCCGACCTGATCAGCGTGAAGATCGGCATCAACATCGTCAACGGCGACGTGATGCGCCTGCGCGCCTTCACCCCCGCGGTCCACGGCTTCCTCGACACCATCCGCGACGGGCATCCGGCCACGCCGCTGCTGGTCGTGTCCCCCATCCTGTGCCCGGTCCAGGAGGACACCCCCGGCCCGCTGGCGCCCGACTTCGACAGCGGGACCGTGCGGTTCAAGGCCACGGGCGACCCTGCCGAACGCGCCGCCGGGCGTCTGACGCTCAACGTCATCCGCGGCGAACTCGCCCGGATCGTCGGGCAGCGGGCGGTCGACGACCCGAACCTGCACTACCTCGACGGCCGCGAACTGTACGGCGAGGCGGACTACGCGGAACTCCCGCTGCCCGACGCGGTGCACCCCGACCCCGCGGGACACCGCCGCATCGGCGAGAACTTCGCCCGCCTCGTTTTCGGCGCCGGCGGCCCATTCGCCGTAACCACCGGCTGACCGAAATTCCGGCGGCATATCCCGCCGGCGCAGCTTTTGTGTCAGCGGCTTTAAGTGCTCGATATCCGGGCAGCGGCGGCTCACCCGGAATTCCCGCAAGGCGGGCGCCCAGCCTGTCGGCGGCGAGGATCCGGACGAGCGGGAGGGACTGTCGGCCTCGGCGATCGAATCGGCGGTCGAGGACTGCCTCCGCCGCTTACGCACCTGGTGCTCGCCTGGCCGACCGGAGGCGTCCCCGCGGGGGCGCCGATCGTCGGTGTCAGCGATGCCACCCAGTTGGAGGAGGCTCTGGCCGGCGTCGCCCTGGCGCTCCCCCGGGAGCTGCGCGCGCGGCGGACGCGGCCGCCTGAACGCCTCGCCGCCCGCCCGTTTCGTACGCGATGAGTAACCGGCCGGCCGAGTTTATGGTCCCGGTCCACGGGCAACCGGCTTTGGTAGATCGCGCTCATTGATCATGCCCGGGAGGACGCACATTCGCCCGACGAGGTGGCGTGCGCCAATGCTCGAAAGGCACCGCGATGCTGACACCGGTCTGTGAGATCGAACCCGGCACCGAAAAGCCCCTGATCGTACACGTGAACGCGACGGCCACGGGCGGAGGAGTCTCCGAACTGCTGCGCGGCGGTGTGGCGGGCGTTCGACGCCGAGCTCGCCGCGCTGGACGCCGTGGTCACGACGCTGTGCCTACGGCAGCCCGCCACTGCTGATGCGCAGCGGCATCGGACCCGAGCGGGTGCTGCGCGAGCTGGGCGCGCCGGTGGTGCTGCCGCCGGCCGGGGTGGGGTCGAACCTGATCGACCACCCCAAGGTCGACCTCTCGCTCACCCCGGCGGATGCGCTCGTGCTGCCGGACCTCCACGTGTACATGGCTCAGACCGTGCTCAAGGTCCGCTCGGGCATGGCCGCCGACGAGTACTGGGACGTGCACATCGTGCCGACGGCCGGCGCCGGCGAGGACGAGCACGGCCGCTTCGTCGGCCCGCTCACGGTCGCGCTGAACGTGTTCGTGTTGACACCCCGATCCAGCGGCACTGTGCGAGCCCGGTCACTGGACCCGCTGGCCCCGCCCCTCGTCGATCCCCGCTACTTCACCGGCCCGGACGGCCACGACCGTCAGGTGGCTCTGGACCGCGTCGACCTGGCGCCCAAGCTCGCCGAGACCACCCCGGTGAGCGAACTCGCGACGCTCGTCCCGTGGTCGCCGGCACGGCACTCTCCTCGCCGAGTGCCGCGGCGCGGCGCTCGGCGGCAGCGCGTCAGGGTCGCCGGAGCGCTCCGGCATGGCTCGAAAGCAGAGGAAGGAGGAGACCGCGTGCGCTCGCAGCGGGTTTCCGTGTTCATCGTGTTCATCGTGTTCGTGCTCAACGGCGTCATCGCCGGCTCGTGGGCGCCGCGCATACCGACGCTCGCCGGGAAGATCCACGCGGAACCCGGGGTGCTCGGCATCGTCCTGCTCGGCGCCAGCGTCGGCCTGACCGTGGCCGCGTCGTTCGCTGGCCGGTTGTGCGCCCGCTTCGGCGCCCCCGCCATCGTGTTCGCGTCGGCCGTCAGCGCCGCGTGCGCGCTGCCCGTCCTCGCGCTCGTCACGACGCCGCTGCAACTCGGCCTCGTCCTGGTGTGGATCGGCGCGTCCTTCGGCGTGTTCGACGTGTCGATGAACGTCGCCGCCGTGACCGTCATCCGCCGCGTCGACCGGCCGCTGATGCCGGTCTTCCACGCCGGATTCAGCTTCGGCGGGCTGGCCGGCTCGCTGGGCGCCGCGTTCGCCGCCGGGCACGGCGTCGGCCTGCTCCCGTACTTCGCCGTGGTGACCGTCGCCTCGCTGGCCGTCACCGTCGGCGTGATCCGCTTCGTGCCGCGCGAGGAGCCCGCGACCGGCGCCGAGGAGCGCGGCGGACCCGACCGCCGTATGCTGCGCCGCCCGGTGCTCTGGCTGCTCGGCAGCATCGCGTTCGTGTCCGCCATCGTCGAGGGCTCGAACGGCGACTGGTCGGCGTTGTTCGCGGTTCGCGAGCGAGGCATGTCCGAGGGAACCGGGGCGCTCGTGTTCTCCGTCTTCTCCGTCGCGATGGCGATGGTCCGGTTGCTCGGTGAGCGGATCCAGCGCCGCTTCGGCCCGTTCGGGATTGTGGTCACCGGATCGCTGTTCGCCGGGATCGGCCTGCTGACGGCCGCGATCGTGCCGGTCGCCTGGCTCACCTACGCCGGGTACGCGATGGCCGGCGGGGGTGTCGGGCTGGTGTTCCCGATCGTGCTCGACCTCGCCGGCGCGGTCAGCCGGCGGAGCGACGGCACCGGCGGCGAGCGGGAGATCGGGTTCGTCACGAGCATCGCCTACTCGGGCTTCCTCATCGGCCCGCCCATGATCGGCGGCGTCGCGCAGCTGACAAGCTGTCGTTCGCCGTCGGCTTCATCGGGGTCGTCGCGATGCTGATCGTCCTGGCCTCGCTGGCCTCGGCCGCCGCGCGACGGCGCGAGGAGCGGTCCGCCGGCGATACGGACAGGCACGCGACCACGTTCAGGGCCGGTCTGTCGGTTCCGGCCGAAGACTGACCCGGGCAGATGTGCCTGGTGGGAAATGTGCTGTTACGGTAGGCCGCGGTGTGCCGGGAAGTCGGGTCGGCGACGTCGTCCCGTTGCCCGCACGTCGGAGGTTCTCGGTGGTATCGCAGACGGCCCGCCAGGGGATCGGGCCCAAGGGCTTCGCCTCGGTCGCCCACAAGCTCGTCGTGCCCGGCTCCGGCGTCGCCGCCGCCCGGCAGTTCGTCGCCTCGGTCCCGCCGCACTGCCCGGAGCGACCGGCATGAGGCTGTTCTGGGCCCTGGTGGCGCGTTTCCACCAGCCGGCGCAGGTCATCACGACAGTGTTCGGGGTGACGGTCCTCCTGGGGACGGCCCTGCTGTCCAGCCCGCTCGCCACGAGCTCGGGGAAGCCCGCGGACTGGCTTACCGCCCTGTTCACCGCGACGTCGGCGGTGTGCGTGAACGGGCTGACCGTCGTCGACACGGCCACGCACTGGTCGGCGTTCGGCGAGGTGGTCATCGCCGTCCTGATCCAGGTGGGCGGCCTCGGCATCATGACCCTGGCGACGGTCTTCACCCTGCTCGTCTCCCGCAGGCTGGGCCTGCGCGCCCGGCTGTCGGCCCAGGCCGAGACCAAGGTGCTCAACGGCAGCGACCTGCGGCGCGTGGTGGGCAAGGTCGTGGTGTTCAACCTGACCTGCGAGGCCGTCGTGGGAACCGTTCTCACGCTCAGGTTCGTGCTCGGGTACGGCGAGCCCGTCGGGCGCGGCCTGTACCTGGGCCTGTTCCACGCGGTCTCGTCGTTCAACAACGCCGGTTTCGCGCTGTGGCCCGACAGCCTGGTCAGGTTCGCCGCCGATCCCTGGGTCTGCCTGACCGTCGCGACGGCGGTGATCGTTGGCGGGCTCGGCTACCCCGTGGTGTTCGAGCTGCGCCGCTCCTGGCGCCGCCCCGGACGCTGGTCGCTGCTGACCCGCATCACGCTCACGGTCACCACCGTCCTGCTGGCCGGCGGCACTCTGGTCTTCCTCGTCACGGAGTGGACGAACCCCCGCACGCTCGGGCCCATGGACGGCCAGGGCAAGCTGCTCGCCGCGTTCTTCACCGCCGTCATGCCGCGCAGCGCCGGATTCAACAGCCTCGACATCACGCAGATGCATCCCTCCAGCTGGCTGATCACCGAGCTGCTGATGTTCGTCGGCGGCGGCAGCGCGGGCACCGCCGGCGGCATCAAGGTCACCACGCTGGGCCTGCTCACGTTCATCGTCTGGGCTGAGCTGCGCGGCGAGAGCCGGGTGAACATCGGCCACCGCCGCCTCACCGAAGCGGCGCAGCGGCAGGCGGTCTCGCTCACCGTCCTGAGTGTGGGCCTCGTCGCGCTCTTCACCTACGTCCTGCTGGTGCTGACGCCGCACTCCCTCGACCGGGTGCTCTTCGAGGTCGTCTCCGCCTTCGGCACGACCGGACTGTCCGTCGGCGTCGCCTCCGTCGTCTCCCCCGTCGCACAGGTGCTGCTCACGCTGCTGATGTTCATCGGCCGGATCGGCCCGCTCACGCTGGGCTCCGCACTGGCGCTCAAGGAGCGCACCCGCCGCTATGAATTACCGGAGGAGGACGTCATCGTTGGCTGACATGAGAAACGACCCGGTGGCGGTGATCGGTCTCGGCCGCTTCGGCACCGCGCTCGCCCTGGAACTGGTGCGCCGCGGCACGGAGGTGCTCGCCATCGACCACCGCCCCAAGGTGGTGCAGAGCCTCGCGGGCCAGATCACCCACATCGCCACCGCCGACGCCACCGACCCCGAGGCGTTGCGCCAGCTCGGCCTGCCGGACTTCTACCGCGCGGTGTGCGCCATCGGCAGCGACCTGGAGGCGAGCATCCTCACCTCGTCGCTGCTGGTGGAGATGGAGATCGACGACATCTGGGCCAAGGCCGTCAGCCGGCAGCACGGCCGCATCCTCAGCCGGATCGGCGTCCAGCACGTGGTCTTCCCCGAGCACGACATGGGCGAGCGCGTGGCCCACCTGGTCAGCGGGCGGATGCTCGACTACATGGAGGTCGACGAGAACTTCGCCCTGGTCAAGACCCTCCCGCCCAAGGAATACGTCGGAGTCCCCCTCGGCGAGTCCAGCCTGCGCCGCAAGTTCGGGGTGACGGTGGTGGCGGTCAAGCGGCCGGGCGAGGAGTTCACCTACGCCACCGCCGAGACCGAACTCGGCTACGGCGACGTCATCATCGTGTCCGGCCGTACGGACCAGGTCGAACGCTTCGCGGAGCTGCCGTGACGGCGTGGGGGGAAGGCCGGATGTCCGGCTTTACCGGCCACCGCGTCACGAATTCGAGTAACGTCACTACTCGTAGTGATCAGATGGGGCGCGCTGCGACTTAACCGACCGGCCCGAAATGGCGGCATCCGTCGCGGACAATGGGGAGTGCCCCGTTCACTACGCGGGAAGAAGTAAAGCCATCGGGAAAGGAATCTCGTGCTGACGTGGGGGCCGGCTATGGAGTCGCGATGAATTCCCAGAGCATCCTGCGTGCGTTGCCGTTCATCGCGATTCTCCTGGTCGTCGTCATCGACCTGAGCACCGAACCGGGCGTGGGCTTCCTGCCGCTCCTCACCCTGGGCCCGGCCTTCGCCTCGGTCGCGGGGGGCGTGCGCCGCACGGCCATGGTGGGGGCGCTGGCCCTGGCCATATGCATTCCCCTCGCCGTCTACGACGATCTCCTCGGCAAGCCGCAGAACAACCTCACGATCGCGGCGATCATCGGCGTCACCGCCGCGAGCATGATGGCCAGCAGGCTGCGGAACCGGCGGGAGCGCGAACTCGCCAACGTCCGCCTGGTCGCCGAGGCGGCCCAGCGGGTGCTCCTGCGCCCGGTCCCCCGCCGCGCCGGCGACCTGCGGGTGGCGCTCTCCTACACCTCCGCCGCAGCGGAGGCCCAGATCGGCGGTGACCTCTACGAGGTGGTCACCACCCCCGAGGGCGTACGGATCCTCATCGGCGACGTGCAGGGCAAGGGTCTGGAGGCGGTCGAGACCGCCGCGTGGGTCCTCGGCGCCTTCCGCGAGGCCGCCTACGACCAGTCCGAACTCCCCGGGGTGGTCGAACGCGTGGAGACCAGCCTGGCCCGGCACCTGAGCGGCGAGAAGTTCGTCACCGCCATATTCGCGGAGGTCCACGACGGAGAGATCTCCCTGCTCAACTGCGGCCACCCCGCGCCTCTCGTGCTGCGGCGCGACGGCGGCGTCCACTTCGCGGAACCGCAGGAGGAGGCGCTCCCGCTCGGGCTCGGCACGCTCGGCTCGCCGCGCCCGAAGCCGCACCGGGTGCCGTTCGGGGACGGCGACCAGATCCTCTTCTACACCGACGGCGTGATCGAGGCCCGCGACCGGCAGGGCCGCTTCTACCCGCTCCGGGAGCGGGCGCACCTGCTGCGCGGCGCCGATCCGCAGGCGGCCCTCGACGAACTGCGCGCCGACCTGCTGCGCCACGCCGGCGGCCCCTTCCCCGACGACGCCGCCATGCTCCTGCTGCACCGTCATCCAGGGTAAGGCGGAGCCGCGGCCCACTACTCGGGGTGCTCGCCCCTGGCGCGGTCGCGGAGCCTGCCCACCAGCGTGGCCGCGGCCTGGCCGACCCTGCGGAGCACGGCGTGCGCCGGGCTGGCCGCGAAGCTCGACTCGTCCAGCATGTCCTTGACCATCTGCAGGGCGATGCGGTTGCGGTCCTCGGCGAACCTGACTAAGTCGATCGGGGCGAGGTTGACGCCGTACTCGGGGTTGTCGAGGAACACCATCTGCTCCCACTTGATCAGGCCGAGACGTCTTGCCGGCCGTCGCCGAATGGGTGCCGCAGGAGTTGTTGCCGACCAATGCCGCCGATCGTCGCGTGGTCGTGGGTCGCGGAGTCCGGGCCGAAGGTCAGGCCGTACGGCGCGGCGGCGTCCCTGAGCCGGTCGCAGATGACGCCGGGCTGCACCCGCGCGCTGCGGCGCATGGGGGCCTGCGATATGCCGGTCTGCCGCACACAAAGCCGCCGTGACCTGCGGCGTCGTTTACGTGTACCGGGGGCGGGAAGGGCCCCTCGGGCGAGCCGAGCGAGCCGTTCGATGCCGGAGTCGATCATGAACGTGCAGAGCAACGCGGTGAAGAGCGCGGGCGACAGACTGGCGTCGGCGATCGGCAGCGTCGCGGGTGCCGTGGCCGACCCGAAGGGCGGCGTGAAACAGCTGAAGTCCGCGATGTCGTCCCCCAAGCCGCTCGCCGTCGCCGCCGGCCTCGCCACCGCGTACGTCCTCGGCTGGCGCCGCGGCCGCCGGAGCGCGACACGGTGAGGGCCGCGGGCGCCCGGGCGCCCGTACGGCTGATCTCAATCGGAGGCGGACATGACCGAGATCGTGGGTGAGAGCCTGGCCCGGCGGCTGGTGGAGTGGGGGGTCGACACGATCTTCGGGCTCCCCGGTGACGGGATCAACGGCCTGATGGAGGGCTTCCGCAGGCACCGGGAGAAGCTGCGGTTCATCCTGGTGCACCACGAGGAGGCGGCCGCGTTCATGGCGACCGGCTACGCGAAGGCGACCGGGCGGCTCGGGGTGTGCGCCGCGACGTCGGGGCCGGGCGCCATCCACCTGCTGAACGGCCTGTACGACGCCAAGCTCGACCACGTGCCCGTGCTGGCCCTGACCGGCATGCAGGAGACCTCGGTGCTGGGGACCCACTACCAGCAGGAGGTCCACCTCGACCGCCTCTACCAGGACCTGGCCGCCTACAACCTGATGGTCACCAATCCGCAGCAGATGCCCGGCGTGGTGGACCTCGCGGTGCGCAACGCGCTGGCCAAGCGGACGGTGTCGCACCTGACCTTCCCCAACGACATCCAGGTGACGCCCGCGAGCGAGGACCCCTACCGGCACGTGGGGCCCGGCAGCCCGCCCGCCAGCCTGCCGACCTGCGCTCTCCCGCCGCTGCGGCCGGTGGAGGAGGACCTGACCAGGGCGGCCGAGGTGCTGCGGCAGGGCGAGCGGATCGCCATGCTCGTCGGCGTCGGCGCCCGGCACGCCCGCGAGGAGGTGCTGGCGGTCGCCGAGAAGCTGGCCAGCCCGATCGTGAAGACCCTCCCCGGCAAGTTCGTGGTGCCCGACGACCACCCGCTCACCACCGGCGGGCTCGGCCTGCTCGGCACCGCGCCGAGCGAGGAGCTCATGGAGGAGTGCGACACGCTGCTCATGGTCGGCACGTCCTTCCCCTACGCGAAGTACCTGCCGCCGGACGGGCAGGCCCGGGTGGTGCAGATCGACGCCGATCCCACCCTGCTCGGCATCCGCCGGCCCACCGAGGCCCCGGTCGCGGCCGACGCCAGGCTCGCTCTCCAGGCGCTGCTGCCCATGCTCGAACCGGCGAAGGACCGGTCGTTCCTGGAGAAGTACCAGCGCAAGATGGACGCCTGGCGGGAGGAGATGAAGGCGCTGCAGGACCCCTCGCGCGACCCCATCGCGCCGCAGTACCTCATGGCCTGCGTCGACGAGGCGGCCTCCGGCGACGCCATCCTGACCTGCGACTCCGGCACCATCGCGACGTGGGCCGCGCGGCACTGGACGATCCGCGGCGGGCGGGAGTTCTACCTGTCGGGCAACCTCGCCACGATGGCCCCGGGCCTGCCGTACGCCATCGGGATGCAGCACGCCTTCCCCGGCCGTCAGGTGATCGCCTTCGTGGGCGACGGCGGCTTCGCCATGCTCATGGCCGACTTCCTCACCGCCGTACGGCACGACCTGCCCATCAAGGTCGTGATCAACAACAACAACAGCTACGGGCAGATCCTGTGGGAGCAGATCATCCTCGGCTACCCCGAGTACGCCGTGCGGCACCGGCAGCCCGAGGCCGACTTCTCCGCCTGGGCCCGCGCGTGCGGGGCGTACGGCGCGAAGATCAAGGACCCGAAGGACCTGCCGGGCGCGATCCGTGAGGCCCTGGCGCACGACGGGCCGGCCCTGGTGGACTGCGACGTCAATCCCAACGAGCCGCCGATGCCGGGCAAGGTCAAGTACGAGCAGGCCAAGCACTTCACCGAGGCGTTCCTGCGCGGCCAGCCGCACAAGGCGGGCGTCCTCGCCACAGTGGCTCGCGACAAGATCAACCAGCTGCTCTCCTAGAGGGCCTTGAGTTCGAGGCGTGCGGAGAACTCGGCCCCGGGCTCCGAAATGATCACTCTGTACAGGTCGGGATCGTAGGTGGTTGCGGTGTTGATCGTCCCGCCGCCGTCGCCCCAGGACGAGCGAGCAGGCCAGGGCCACGGCGGTGAACGTCACCGGGAGCGGACGCCGGCCGGTGCGCCGAGGGAGCGGGGCCCGACGGCGCCCGCTCCCCGTTCGCGCGTCGCCGCGCTGTGACATACGGTCGTGCCGGTCAGCCGGTGGTGCAGGCCGAGCCGTTGAGGCTGAAGGCCGAGGGGTTGGGGTTGCCGCCGGAGTAGGTGCCCTGGAAGCCGAACGAGGTGGTGGCGCCGGGCGCCAACGAGCCGTTGTAGGACACGTTGCGCGCGGTCACCGACGAGCCGCTCTGGCTCACCGTCGCGTTCCAGGAGTTGGTGATCTGCTGGCCCCCCGGGAAGGACCAGGCCAGCGTCCAGCCGTTGATCGTGCCGCTGCCGGTGTTGGTGATGGTCACGTCGGCGGTGAAGCCGTTGCTCCACTCGTTCTTCGAGTAGGACACGCGGCACGCCCCGGCGCCTCCCGGCGAGGAGGGCGAGACCGAGGGCGAGGGGCGGGGGGAGGGCGAGACCGAGGGCGAAGGATCGGTCGTGCCGCCGATGGTGATGTTGGAACTGCCGCTGCTCTGGTATCCCTCGGTGGCGAGGATCTGGTAGTCGTGGCTGCCCAGGTTCATGCCGTAACGGGCCCAGGCGTCGAAGTGGTTGCCGACCGTGATGGTGCCGCCGGTCCTCTTCTGCTGCCGGACGCTCCAGTACTGGTTGAAGGTCTGGTTGCCGTCGATCGAGGGGGCGTTGTAGCGCGTCGTCTCGTAGATGTCGTAGGTGCCGCCGTCGGTGGTGACGGTGCCCTTGTACGTGCCCGTCGGCCGGTAGGTGCCCCAGTTGTCGACGATGTAGTACTCCACCAGCGGGTTCCGCGTCCACCCGTACAGCGACAGGTAGGCGTTGCCGGACGGATTGAAGCTGCCCGAGTAGGTCACGGTCCTGCGCCCGCCGGTGCTCCAGCCCTTGCCGGCGACGAAGTTGCCGGTGTTGCGCCAGGAGGTGCTGTAGTTCCCGCCGGACCCCAACTCCATGGAGACCGTGCCCTGGCTGTCGGTCCAGAACGAATAGAAGTAGCCGTTGTTGGTGCCCGTCTGATTCGTCGTCACGGCCGCGTGGGCGACGCCGGGCAGCAGCGCCACGGCCGCGGCCAGCACCACGGCACAGACACGGCCGATCAACAGCCGCACACCGCCGCGCCCGCGGCTTCCCATCCGGATCGGAATGCGATTCATGTACGTACTTCCTCACGCGGTCGCCGGCCTGAGGACCATGTCGCGATGTGCGACCCGGACCGACAGTGGTCGAGGCCCTTCATGCGGGCGAAATTATCGGAAAGACGGCGAAAGTGTCAGCCGAAGCCTGCGGGGCTGTCAACGACTCGCGTAAAGCCGGTTTCGCCCAGAGGGTCGTCTCGTACGAATCGGTCCTGGTCACGGGCGATCGGCGGCGGGCGGGCGCCGACGGAGGCGATGAAAGTTACTACCGACGCCGACGATCACGGCGCCGTCGCCGAGCATGGCCTTCGTCCGTGTGACCGTACGGTCCGGCTCCGGCACACGCAATCCTTTGCCCTCCATGTCCACTGGGGTGCTGGTCCCACCGGTTTCCGTCATGGGCAATCGTGTGCAGAAAAAAGCTCAACTGCCCGAAAGCCTTGACGGCCAGACAAGTTCACCGTACGTTTCCGGCTCGGAAAACCTTTGCGCACAGTTGCCCAAACCGGGTTGTGTGCGCTGCGTCGCCGTGACCGCCGCACTGGCACCGATCTGGGGAATCCCATGTCCCGCGAATCTTCCGCCTCTCCGCGACCGGGGCGGTCGAGGACCGAGGCCATGGCTACCCGGCCGCCGGTACGCGGCCCTGGCGGCCGGCGTCGAGCCCCCCTCGTCGCCGGCCGACGACCCCGCGGTCCGCTCCGCGGACAACCCCCCAACCACTCCTCAGGAGAGACGCAGTGAAGACGACCAGACCCAGAGCCGGGCAGGCCGCTGCCCTGCTCACCTCGCTCGCGCTCACCGCAGCCGGCGCGACCCTCGCCGCCGCTCCCGCCGACGCCGCCGCGAGTGCCTCGACCACCCTGGTGGTCAACGCGAACCAGCCCTTCCGCCCGGTGACGCATGTGGCCACCGGCTCGCTGTACGGCCTGGCCGACGCGACGAACCCGGCGGACAACCTCGTCCAGGCCATCAAGCCGAACACCTTCGTCCAGAAGCCGCAGGGCGGCAAGCAGCAGCCGACGGGTGACATCCTGACCGTCGCCCCGAAGGCGGCCAGGGCCGGCGCGAAGCTCGTGAACCGGCTGTCCGACCTCTACGCGGGCTGGCCGTACCAGTTCAGCTGGAGCAACTGGTTCAGCCTGGTCGACCAGCAGATCGCCCAGGTCAAGGCGTCAGGCGTCAACCTGGCCGCCTACGAGCTGTGGAACGAGTCGGACAACACCTGGAACTCGTCCAACGGCACCTTCGAGGACTTCTGGACCAGGACCTACCGTGAGGTGCGGGCCAAGGACCCCACGACCCCGATCCAGGGGCCGAGCTTCTCGGACAACATCAGCGACATGGACAACTTCCTGAGGAACGCGGTCGCGACCAACACCGTCCCCGACATCATCGCCTGGCACGAACTGATCAGGTCGTCGAAGATCGCCGGTGACGTCGCCACGGTGACCAACCTCGAGAAGAAGTACGGCATCAGCCCGCGTCCGATCGCCATCGAGGAGTACGCCGCCCCGTCCGAGGTCGGCGTCCCCGGTGCCCTGGTCGGTTACATCGCGAAGTTCGAGCGGCTGGGCATCCGCGACGCCGAGCTCGCGTTCTGGAACCAGTCCGGCACACTCGGAGACCTGCTCACCGGCCGGGGCGGTTCCCCCAACGGCGCCTACTGGCTCTACAAGTGGTACGCCGACATGAACGGCAACATGGTGACGACCACCCCGCCCGCGCAGACCGGCATCGACGGCGCCGCGGCGATGAACAGCGCGGGCAACCAGCTCAGCGTCATCGTCGGAGGCGGCTCCGGCGACAGCGCCGTGGCGATCAACGGGCTCGGCTCCTTCGGCGGAACCGTCCACGTCAAGGTCGAGTACACCCCCTCGCCCGGGCGTACGGTGGCCGTCTCCGGGCCCAGCACGCTGGCCGAGTCCAACTACACCGTGGTCAACGGCTCCGTCACTGTGCCCATCCCGGCGATGAACGCCACCTACGGATACCACCTGGTCGTCACCCCCGGTAGCGGCAGCGGCAACCCCGGCACCTCGCTGGCCGGGTCCTACCAGATCAAGAACGTGAACAGCGGCCTCGCCCTGGACACGCAGAACTCGGGCACCGCCCAGGGCACCCTGGTCGACCAGGCCACCCCCTCGTCCAGCAACACCCAGACCTGGACCCTCGTGGACGCCGGCTCCGGCCTCTACAAGATCGTCAACAGGGCCGGCGGGCTGGTCCTCGGCATCACCAACATGAGCACCAGCAACGGCGGGACCGCCCTGATCTGGGGTGACAGCGGCACCGCCGACCACCTGTGGTCGTTCATATCGGACGGGAACGGCCACTACAAGATCCGCAACTACAACAGCGGTCTGCTGCTCGGCGTGAACGGCATGAGCAAGTCCTCCGGCGCCCAGGTCCTCCAGTGGGAGGACAACGGCACCGCCGACCACCTCTGGACTCTCACGGCCCGCTAGGGCCTGTCTTCATAGTGGTCGCCTAGAGCCAGAGCAGGAGTGCTGCGATGGTGACCACGGCGGTGTATGAGGTTGCGGTCTTGTCGTAGCGGGTGGCCAGGGCGCGGAACTGTTTGAGCTGGTTGAAGCAGCGTTCGACCACGTTGCGTCGTTTGTAGATCTGAGGGTCGAAGACCGGTGGGGGGCCGCCCCTGCTGCCCGGCCTGGCGCGGCCGGCGACTTGGTCGGCCCGCTCGGGGATGGTGTGGCTGATCCCGCGTCGCCGTAGGTAGATGCGGATGGCGCGGGAACTGTAGCCCTTGTCGGCCACCACATGGTCCGGGCGGGTGCGAGGCCGGCCGCGACCGAGACGGGGAACACGGACCGCTTGCAGCACCTGCTGCAGGCGAGGGCTCGCACGATGGTGGAGCCCACCGCGACCAGCCAGTCGAAGTCGCCGCGGGCGTCGGCGTTGGCTTGCAGAGCTTGCAGCATGCGGGTGAAGGTGCCGTTCGTCAACTCGTACCGGCGAATCACGCCAAGTCATGATCCAACACCTAGATCACATTTGAAGGCAACGGCCTAGGGAGATCACCCTTCCGGTACGGCCCATCGGGTCGGCCGCCGTCCCTCGGCCTTGACGCCGGGCAGGGTGGCGAGCATCCGGAACGCCGCCGTCCGCACCCGCGGCGGGGCGGGTGCCTGCGACAGCAGGGTTCCGGCCACATCGCTCAGCGCCCGGGTGCGTTCCGCACCCTGTAGGGAGCGGATCGGTTGCGGTCAGGCGTTCAGGAACTGGTGGAACTGCTCGTCGAACTCCCGCGGGTCCTTGCTCAGCGATGCCTTGACCATTTCGGTGAACTCGTCGACGACCACCTCGAGCGCCTCGGCCTCGACACCGTCGAGGGTGATCCGTGCGACATCGGCGGGGTCCATCTTGGGCATGTCGTAGCCCTTCGTCATGTCGGTGTCGGCCATCGCAAGATGCACGGAGGTGACGAGCGTGCCCTGACCGGCCAGTTCCTGGCGCAGTGCTTTACTCATGCTCCAGACGGCCGCCTTCGACACCGCGTAGGCGCTGCTGCCGGGGAAGACGAACCAGGACGCCGAAGAGGCGATGTTCACGATCGCGCCCCCGCCGTTCGCTGCGAGGACCGGCGCGAAGGCACGGGCCATCGACAGCGTGCCCCAGAAGTTCACGTCCAGCGCAGCGCGGACCGCCTGCAGGTCACCGAGCAGGGCGCCGCCTCCGATGCCGGCATTGTTGACCAGCAGGTTCACATCGTCCGCTCCGCGGGCTGCGGCCGCGACGGAGTCCGGGTCGGAGATGTCCAGGGCGAGGACCTCGACGCCGTCGAGATCGATGGACTCGGGACGACGGGCGGTCGCGTAGACCTTCGCGCCTCGCTCGACGAGTTGGGCGGCGAGGTGGCGGCCGATGCCGCGGTTGGCTCCGGTGACGAGCGCAGTCGCTCCGTGAATGTTCATAAGACGTACGCTAGATCCTCACGTCAACGTGAGGATCAAGTCCGGACTGCACGGGAGGTGCCATGCGCATCGGAAAGGTGGCCGAACGTGCTGGAGTCAGCGTCCGTGCGCTGAGGTACTACGAAGAGCAGGGGCTCGTCATCGCCGACCGCAGCCCCAGCGGCCACCGCCAGTACCCCGAGTCTGCCGTTGAGCGGGTGAAGTTCATCCAGCTCCTCTACGCGGCCGGTCTGACCAGTAAGGCGATCCTGCAGATCCTCCCGTTCCTGGACACCCTCGTCGCGACCCCGCAGATGACACGCCGACTCACGGACGAGCGTGCCCGTATCCGGGTCAAGATCGACGCCCTGACCAGGGCGCACGATCGGCTAGAAGAGCTGATCCGCCTCGCCGCCGAGTACGAGAACTCTCCAGCGACGTGCTCGGCGAGCGCGGACGTCGCCGCATCGCACACGTCACCTCCGCGGCACTGACTGCAATGCGAGAGGCTGTTCCGGCAGCGCTGGCAAGTAGACACCACAAGAACCGCTTCCCGGCCGAATTCATCCCGCCGGGACCTGGCGCCTCAACGGCGGCCGGGCCGGTGCTTAGCGGCGGCTGTCGCCCGGAACGACCATCCGCGCTACGCCGACTCCACCAGGCCC
>NZ_BOOF01000088.1 GCF_016863095.1 Microbispora siamensis
GTCGCCGACATCACCACTCCTTCCTCTCGCGTCGTGCCGCCGGCCGACGATTGGAGTCCGGGGGCAGGAGGTGAGGTGGTCCCCGCCGCCCGGCGCCGACGCGGCGAAGGTCGCTCGCCCGCTCGCGCCCTCCTCGGGGTGCGGGTAAGCCAGGTCGCCCGCATGGGTCGTGACCAGGTCACCGACGGACCTGCCGTCCTTGCTCACCGTGAACACGAGCTTACTGACCCGGCCCGGCGCGAGGTCGCCCGCCGTGAAGATCACGCCGAGGCCCGCGGCGTACGCGCCGAGCCGGGCGGGGGTGTTCACGAGACGCCCGCCACGTCGTATCCGGCCTCCCGGACGGCCGCCACGATGGCCGCGTCGTCGACGCCGCCGTCGGTCTCGACCGTCAACAGGCCGGAGGCGAGGTCCACCCGGACGTCGGTCACACCGGCGACCGCGCCGACCTCCTCGCTGACCGAGCTGACGCAGTGGCCGCAGGTCATGCCGGTGACGGTGTAGGTGCTGGTCATGACGATCACTCCCGTAACTCGTTCCTCATCGACGTGAACACCGTACCCCCCTAGGGTATTTCCGCGTCAAGTCCGGGGCCCGGTTCCGGCGGGCCCGCCGGGCCTACAGGAGGTAGCGCAGCCAGAGGTACGGCACGCACAGGGCCACCGTGACGACGGCGACCACCAGGCCATACTTGGTGAACTGCCAGAAGCTGATCCGCGCGCCGTTGCGCTCGGCGATGCCGAGGATGACGACGTTGGCGGAGGCGCCGATGGCGGTGGCGTTGCCGCCGAGGTCCGCGCCGAGCGCGAGGGCCCACCACAGCACGTGGTGGTCGCCGCCGGGCACGTGCTGCGCGAGGTCGGACACGATGGGGCTCATCGTGGCGACGTAGGGAATGTTGTCCACGATCGCGGACAGCCCGGCCGACGCCCAGAGCAGGACCATGGCGGTGACACCGGGCCGTCCGGCCGTCGCCTCCGCCGCGGCCCGGGACACCTGGCCGATGACCCCGGTCTCGACGAGCGCGCCGACCATCACGAACAGCCCGGCGAAGAACACCAGCGTCGGCCACTCCACCTCGCGCAACGCGTCGTCGGTGGTGATCTTGGTGACCAGCACGAGCAGCCCGGCCCCGAGCAGCGCCACGACCGACGGCTCGTAGTGCAGCACCGGGTGCAGCACGAACGCCGCGATGACCACGCCGAGCACGGACAGGCTCTGCACGAGCATGACCTTGTCCTGGATCGCCGCCCGCTCGTCCAGTTGCATGATCTCGGCCGCCCGCTCGGGGTCGTACCGGAACGCCTTGCGGAACAGCAGCCGGCACAGTCCGATGAAGACTGCCGTCAGCACGATCACCAGCGGCGTGAGGTGGACGAGGAAGTCGTTGAAGGTCAGCCCGGCGCGGGAGGCGATGATGATGTTCGGCGGGTCGCCGACGAGGGTCGCGGTGCCACCGATGTTGGACGCCATCGCCTCGGCGATCAGGAACGGCGCGACCGGCAGCGCGAGGCGTTCGCAGACGAGGAACGTGACCGGCGCGATCAGCAGCACGGTCGTGACGTTGTCCAGCAGCGCCGACGCCATGGCCGTGATCACGAGGAGCAGCGCCATGAGCCGGAACGGCCGTCCCCTGGCCCGTTTCGCGGCCCAGATCGCCAGGTACTCGAACACGCCGGTCTGCCGCAGCACGCCGACGATGATCATCATGCCCAGCAGCAGGAAGACGACGTTCCAGTCCACGCCGGACTCCTGGGAGAAGAACGCGGAGTCGGCAGCCGTGGCGTGGACGAGCAGCAGGACCGCGGCACCGCCCAGGGCGGCCTTGACCCGGTGGACCTTCTCGCTGGCGATGAGGACGTACGTGGCGACGAAGACGATCGCCGCCACCCATGCGGTCACCGTCATGCGAGCCGCTTGAGCAGCGCGGAAAGCGTGACCGCGCCCAGCAGACGGCCGCCGTCGAGCACCGCGACCAGGGGGTTGCGGGTGCGCGCCATCAGCGCGGCGACCTCCAGGAGCGTGGCGTCGGGATCGGTCACTGGGAGCTCGCGCGGCCGTTCCGGCATCGCCTGGCGGACCGTGCGCTCGCCCAGGGCGCGGACGAACGCGTCGGCGTGCGCCTCGTCGATCACCCGGGCCAGCGCGGGATCGTCCTGGCAGTAGCGGGGCACGGCCAGGCGCAGCACCTGCGTGCCCGGCAGGATCGACACCGGCGACCCGCGCTCGTCCAGCACGATCAGCCCGGGCAGTTCGCGCTCGGCCATGAGGCGCGCGGCGTCGGCTACGGGGGAGTCGAGCTCCACGGTGGGGAACGGCACTACGAGATCCCGGGCACGCATGCTCTCACCTGCCTGCCACGTGCGGCTGCGCTCACGTCTGCCTTCCGGTCGCCGGTACGGTCCCCCGGGTACGGGAGACCTCTTCGCCGACCAGACTTCCCGGCACGCCCCGCATCAGGCTATCGGCCGGATAAGCCGTACAAAAGCCCCGAAGAGGCGTGGCGGACGAATACCCCCTCGGCGTACGGCAGGCGCCCGGGCGACCCGGGCGGGAGCGGGACCATGCCCTCGGGCGCCTCCGTCAGCCGGGCGGAGAAGGCGAGACGGCGTCCGACGCGTCCCCGGGCCGAGACGTAGTCGTCCGCACCGGCGAAGGTCACCTCCCCCACCGGGGCGAGCCGCGCCAGCGCCGCCTCCACTCCCTCACCCGGCCGTACGACCGTGGCGGGCAGGCGGTCGGTCTCGTCGTCGGAGTGGACGAGCACCGCGTCGTCGAGCCACCCGATCAGGCAGACCGTGACCTCCTCGAACCCGGCGCGTACGGCTTCGGCCGCCAGATCGGCGGAGCCCGGGACGTCCCATCCGTGCAGGGAGAAGACCGGCGGCCCGGAAGCGGCGCCGGCGGACGCGGTGGGAACCGGCGGGGCCGGGGCGAGCGCCCGCCGCACGGCCTCGATGCCCGCCCGCGCGTACGGCACGGTCGGTTCGGGCAGCCGGTCGAGCGGGAACCAGGCGAGCTCGGCGCACTTGTGCGGCTCGGCGTTGACCGGTGTGCCGGTGATGGAGTGCGCCACGAGGAACATCCCGATGCGGGCCGTCCCGCCCGCGTTGCGGTGGTGCATCACGTGGACCACCTCGCAGCCGTCCACCTCGACTCCGAGCTCCTCACGGGCCTCCCGCACTGCGGTGTCCACCACCGACTCCCCCTCCTCCAGGTGCCCGGACGGCATGATCTGCCACTCCCCGTCGGCGTAGCCGGTGCCCTGGCGGCGGCCGAGCAGCACCTTCTCGCCGTCCGTCAGCACCAGATGCACGTCGACGACCGGCCGGTAACGGCCCGGGGCGTACGTCGCGGAGTCGAGCAGCGCGGGCAGGGTCGCGGCGTTCGCGGAGACGAACTCCCCCAGCTCGGGCGGGACCATGTTCAGCGTGCGCACGTCCTCCGGGCGTACGCGCCGCACCTCGTGCAGGCCGATGTCCGGTTCGAGGAACTCGGGGCCGCTGCGGCGCGACAGGTCGAGCGACACGAGACGGCAGGCGAAGACAGTGCTCAGGCGGCCGGGCTCGGCGAGGGTGAACACGTGCAGCGCCGGTCCCGCCGTCGCCCCGAGCTCCTCGTCGAGCTCGCGGCGCAGCGCCGCCTCGGGAGTGGCGTCGGTGGGCTCCACCCCGCCGCCCGGCGTGACCCAGTACGGCTCCCGCCCCGGCCGCACGCGCCGGAACAGGACGACGTCGTCGCCGTCGAACAGGATGGCCCTGACGCTGTGCCGTACGGAGGTCATGTCCGGCATCCTCTCGCGGACGGTCCGGCGTCCGCTGCCGGAAAGGGCCGAAATACGGTGAGGAGAGCTCTCCCCGCAGGGAGGTGCTCCGTGAAGAAGGGATGCAGGGGCATGACCGAAATGACCTACCGGCGGCTGGGCGACTCGGGACTCGTCGTCTCGGCTCTCGGCCTCGGCGGCAACAACTTCGGCCGCAGGATCGACCTCGACGCCACGCGCGCCGTGGTCGACGCGGCGCTCGACGCCGGCGTCACGTTGATCGACACCGCCGACATCTACGGCGAGTCGGAGACGCTGCTCGGTGAGGTGTTGAAGGGGCGGCGTGACCAGGTCGTCATCGCCACCAAGTTCGGCGGGGACGTGAACGGCGCCAACGGGCCCGACTGGGGCGCGCGAGCCTCGCGGCGCTACGTCCGCCTGGCAGTCGAGCGGTCGCTGCGCCGCCTCAAGACCGACTGGATCGACCTCTACCAGCTGCACTTCCCCGATCCGTCCACGCCGATCGAGGAGACCCTGTCGGTCCTGACCGACCTGGTGCGGGAGGGCAAGGTGCGCTACGTGGGCTCGTCCAACTTCGCGTCGTGGCAGGTCACCGACGCGGACTGGATCGCCCGCACCGGCGGCTTCGAGCGTTTCGTGAGCGCGCAGAACGAGTACAGCCTGCTCGACCGGCGGGTGGAGAAGGAGCTCGTCCCGGCGCTGCTGCACCACGGCGTCGGCCTGCTGCCGTACTTCCCGCTGGCCAACGGCCTGCTCACCGGCAAGTACCGGCGCGGGGAGGAGCCGCCGGCGGGCACCCGCCTCGCGGGCCGGCCGCAGTATCTGACCGACGCGCGGTTCGAGGTGGTGGAGAGGCTGCGGGAGTTCGCCGAGCGGCAGGGCGTGTCCCTGCTGGACGTCGCGATCGGCGGCCTGCTCGCGCAGCCGGCCGTCTCCTCCGTGATCGCGGGGGCGACCCGGCCCGAGCAGATCAAGGCCAACGTCGCGGCCGCCGCGTGGCGACCGGACGAGGCGGCGCTGAAGGAGCTGAACGAGATCGCGAGCTGACTATATGCGATTGTGGCTATATAGCTGATCGGGTATGTTCGGTGGCGTGTCAGCGACCTTCGACGTACTCGCCGAGCCCGCCAGGCGGCGCATCCTCGACCTGCTGCTCGAACGCCCCCGTCTGGTCGGGGAGCTCACCGAGCGGCTCGGCCTGACCCAGCCCGGCACTTCCAAGCACCTCAAGGTGCTGCGGGAGGCCGGGCTGGTCCGTGTGCGCCGGGACGCCCAGCGCCGGTGGTACGAACTGTGCCCCGAACCGCTCGCCGAGATCGACGCCTGGCTCACGCCCTACCGGCGGCTGTGGTCGGAGAGCTTCGACGCGCTGGAACGGCACCTGGACACGATGCCCGAACATTCAGAGGAGACACCGTGAACGCGACGCTCGGCATGTTCGACGGGCGGCCGTCGCTGCGCATGGAGCGCAGGCTGGCCCACCCTCCGGAGAAGGTCTGGCGGGCGGTCACCGAGCCCGACCGGCTCGGCCAGTGGTTCCCGTTCACGGTCGTCGAGATGGACCTGCGGGTGGGCGGAAAGATCACGTTCGACGGCGGCGGCATGACGATGGACGCCGAGATCACCGAGCTCGACCCGCCCCGCCTGTTCGCCTTCCTCCAGCACTCGCCGCGGGAGATGCCGCGCGAGGGCGACAACCTCCTGCGCTTCGAGCTGCTACCCGAGGAGGGCGGCTGCCTGCTCGTCTTCACCCAGGTCTTCCACGACCGGCCGGCCGCGGCGAGCTACGCGTCCGGCTGGCAGGTCTGCCTCGACGCCATGGAGGCGGTCGCCGGAGGGCGACCCGCCGAGTGGCCCGAGGGGAACTTCGCCCACCTCCATGAGGCGTACGTGGAGGCGTTCGGGCTGGCCGAGGGCGTGGCCGAGCTTCTGGACGAGCAGGCGGACGGCGGCTGGCGGGTGCGTTTCGAGCGGCAGCTCACCCGGCCGGTCGAGGAGGTCTGGACCGCGGCCGGCGCACCGGCCGCGACACCCGGTGAGCAGGTGCCCGACGGCCTCGGCGAGGGGATCGTCACGGCCGTCAGGGAGCCCGCTGCCGGGCTTCCCGCGTACGTGGAGTCCGGCGAGCGGGGCAGGCGGGTGCGCTGGGAACTGTCGCAGGGAACCGGGCACGGCGCCCGGCTGGTCGTCACGGAGGCCGGCCTGCCCGACGCCGCCGCGGCCCTGAAGGCATGGCGGGACCGGATCGAGACCCTGGCGCGGCGGCTGCTCGCCTGAGCCCGGCGGGCGGGGCCGTCACTCGTCGAGCATCTCCAGGAGGCGGCGCAGGTAGGGCGGCACGTTGCGCAGCCGTACGGCGTCGCCCGCCGCGGGGGACGCCGGAGCCAGCAGAGCCCGCAGTCCCGCCAGGTCGATGAACCGCAGAGCCGCCGTGTCGACGGTGATCTCGCTGCCCTCGCTCCTCGCCTCGGCGAGCGCGGTCGCCAGGGCGGCGCTGTTCGAGACGTCGACCTCGCCCTCGATGATCACTGAGGAGTCCGCGGGGGACCACCTGACGCTGAGGTAGGTGTCCGTGTAGAGAACGCCGCAGTGGCCGCCGGCCGGATTCACGAGACGCACCGGTGCGGCGAACCGGTACGCGAAGCGCTGTCCGCCCGTCTTGAGCACGTATTTTCGGAGCAGGACACGGTGAACGTCGTCACGGTCCCACCTCCTCGCTGGGAGTGGAAATACTCACTGAGCGTGGCCGTCCGACAGCGCATCTGTCAACGGTTAGTCCGGTGAATATTCAACGAAGATCCACGATCGGGCGCTTCTCACCGCTTGCGGCCGACGCCGCCGACCGACCAGACCATGTCCTTCGGCGGTCGCAGTTCGCCGGGCTCCGGCCGCCATTCGGGCACCTGGACCAGGCCGGGCTCCACCATTTCCAGATCGCCGAACAGGGGCAGGATCTCGGCCCGGGTGGGCAGCCGCAGGCGGCCGTCGTCCTTGGCCGCCCATTCGTTGGCGAACAGCAGGGCGAGCTTGTCCGTCACCTCCGGCCGGATGTCGGAGATCGCGTGACTGATGACCATATAGCTGCCGGGCGCTATCGCCTCGCGCAGGCGTGCGGTGATCGCCATCGTCAGGTCGTCGTCGTTGATCGCCGCCAGGACCGAGACGAGCAGGACACCCACGGGCTCGTCGAGGTCCACGAGCTCTCGCAGCCGAGGATGTGTGAGGATCGAATCGGGGTCGCGTACGTCGCCCTGGATCACCGCGACGCGCTCGTTCTCCTCCACCAGCGCCCGGCCGTGGTTCACCACGACGGGGTCCTTGTCCACGTAGACCACGCGGGCGTCGGGGGCGCACTCCCGTGCGATCTCGTGCACGTTGCCCTGGGTCGGCAGGCCGCAGCCGATGTCGACGAACTGGCGGATCCCGGCGGCGGCCAGGAACCGTACGGTCCTGCGGAGGAACTTGCGCCCCTCGCGGCACATCAGGGGGAGCTCCGGCGCGATCAGCAGCGCGGCCTCCGCGGCCTCGCGGTCCGCGGCGAAATTGTCCTTCCCGCCGAGCCAGTAGTCGTAGACCCGGGCCTCGTTCGGGACGGACGGGTCGAAACCCACAGGCTCGACCGGGGGGAAACCCGGCATGATCCTCCGTTCAGCCCTGATGACCGATACTACCGGTGCAATACGAGCTGAAGTGAGGATTCGTGCGGGTGTCGGCGATTCGGGCCTTCTTTGCCGGGCCGGGCTCAGCGGTAGACGGCGGCCTCGGCCGTGAATCCGGCCCACACGGCCTTGCCTACGGGCCGTAGCCGCGCCCAGCCCCACATGCGGCTGACCCCGGCGACGACCTGAAGACCGCGCCCGGTCTCCGCGACGTAGTCGGGCTCGCGCAGCACCGGCGCGTCGTTGCTGGGGTCGGTGACCATGCACAGCAGCGCGCGGGACGAACGAAACATCAACAGGCGTACCGGCAGGGGATGGATGGCCTGGTGTCGCAGGCCGTGGCGCAGCGCGTTGGTGACCAGTTCGCAGACCGCGAGCGCGGCGTCGTCGGCGACGTCCTCCATGGACCAGGTCCGCAGCACCCCGGCGGTGAAGTGCCGCGCGGTGCGCGCGGCGAGACTCTCACGGTGGAACTCGTGCACGGCCACCTGGGGAATCCCGCACGGCTCCTCGCCGCCGGTCCAGGGCCAGCGCCTGCCTTCCGGAAAGACCTGCTCAAGCGTGCCCAGCCACGGATCCCGGGCAACGCTATCGGCTTCTGCGAGGGAAGCACGGTCTGTCCGATAACCAGTCATTGAGAGCCTTATGAGGTTGATGTCGACCATGTGGCGGGATGACTCAGTAAGTCATACTGCTCCCATTGATGCTCCTGTGCAAGTACAGATGCACGTGCAAACGCACGAATGTTGTCGGTTGGGGTCGGATTCCGAAACGAGGCGCCCCGTGTCCATGATCTACAACGGAATGCCTTCATCTCACCTGGGTCGGCAGGCCTGGCGCAAGAGCCGGCACAGCAATCCGAGCGGCAACTGCGTCGAGATCGCCGCGCTGCCCGACGGCCGGGTGGCCCTGCGCAACTCCCGCCACCCGTCCGGACCGGCGCTGATCGTGCCTCTTGCGGACATGACCGCATTCCTCCGGTCCGCCAAGGAGGGCGAATTCGACGACCTCCTCGGCGAAGTGGAGAAATGATCGCGCCACTTGCGCGGGCCGACCTGGCGAGTATCGTGAACGTGGCGTAAACATCGGTGCACCTCAAAGGACCCCATATGACTGCGGCCCCTATGGAGGGTGTGCCTCACCCGCTCGACCTGGCGGCACGATCACGCCGCAGCCCCACCGTCCTGCGCATTCTGCTCGGCACCCAACTGCGACGGCTCCGTGAGAGCAGGCATATCCGCCTGGAGGAGGCCGGCCACGCCATCCGCGCCTCCCATTCGAAGATCAGCCGGATGGAACTCGGGCGCGTCGGGTTCCGCCGCCGTGACGTCGCCGACCTCCTCACCCTGTACGGCGTCACCGACGAGAGCGAGCGGGAGGCGCTGCTCTCGCTCGTCGCCCAGGCCAACGCCCCCGGCTGGTGGCACAAGTACGACGACGTCCTGCCCTCCTGGTTCGAGGCGTACGTCGGCCTGGAGCAGGCCGCGAGCGCGATCCGCTGCTACGAGGTGCAGTTCGTGCCCGGGCTGCTACAGGCCCCCGGGTACGCCGAGGCGGTCGTACGGCTCGGCCATCCCGACGCGCCGGACGAGGAGGTCGAGCGCCGCGTCCGGCTGCGGATGGACCGCCAGGAGGTGCTGGTCCGGCCGGATCCGCCCATTCTGTGGGCCGTGATCGACGAGGCCGTGCTGCGCCGTCCGGTGGGTGGGGCCGAGGTGATGCGGGCCCAGATCGAGTACCTGCTCGAGATGATCGACCTGCCTCGTGTAACGCTCCAAATCATCCCGTTCAGCGCCGGCGGCCACGCGGCTGCCGGAGGGCCGTTCAGCATCCTGCGCTTCGCGGGGGTAGGCCTGCCCGACGTCGTCTACCTCGAACAGCTCACCAGCGCGATCTACCTGGAGAAACGGGAGGACATCGACCGCTATCTCGCGGTCATGGAACGCCTGTGCATCCAGGCCAGACCGGCGTCGGAGACCAAGCGGATGCTGCAGCAGCTCATGACGGAGCTGTGACGATGCGCTAGCGTCACGTGCGCGACCTCCGCTGCCGCACGCCCGCAGGAGACGGTGGCGCAACCCGTACCCGAAAATACGTGTCAGGTGCGCGTGGGCGGTAAATGGAGTACTACCACACCGTGGGGCAAGCAGGAGGGCGGTGAGAACCTTGGCGGGCAGCCTGCTCAGCCTGGAGTTCGACCGAAGTTCGGTCACCAGGGTGCGGCATCTCGTCATGGTGTCGGCGCAGGAGGCCGGACTCGAGGGCGTGGCCCTGGAGGACTTCGTGCTCGCGGTGCACGAGGCGGTCACCAACGCCGTCCGCTATGGCTCCCCGCCGCGGGGAATCGCCATGTGGCGTGAGGCGGGGGTACTGGTGGCTGAGATCAACGACAAAGGTCCCGGCATTCCCGCCGAGGCGCTGGAGCGCGAGGAGTCGGCGACGCGGTTCGACTTCGGGGGACGTGGACTCTGGCTCATGAACCGCCTGGCCGACCTCGTCGTGCGTACGGGGGCCGAGGGAACGACGATCCGCCTCAGCGTGACGCTTCCCTGACCGACATTTGACTTCCGCTGAGAGCGGAGCACGGACCGCCTGACCGAAACCAGGCTTCCCCATCTCCCCGAACTCCGTCTGCCCGCAGGATTAGCGCCGCTGTGAGCTGGGCACTTCTGATCTCGCCGCCCTGCCGCCAGGGTCGGACGGCAGGCCAAGCGGGCGAGCCGTAATCATGATTTTGGTGCACCGAAATTTCGGGCAATCCGGGTCGGACGCCGAAGCCTTGCTAGGCTGCAGGGAACCGTAGAACCGGGCGTTGTCTCACCCGGCAGGTGAGACCGTCGAGAAGTGGGGTCACACCGTGAAGAAGCTGCTTGTTCTCGCTCTGGTCGCCGTCGGCGGGCTTCTGGTCTGGCGCAAGGTGCAGGCCGACCGTGCCGAGCTCGATCTGTGGACCGAGGCCACCGGCAGCGAGAACTGACCACCAGGGATGGTGCTTGATCGTGGCAAGGGTACGGGAATGACCCCCGTGAAGCTGGCCTGTCTCGACTTGGCCGGAACCACGATCGGTGACATCGACATGGTGGAACGGGCGTTCGCCGAGGCGATCGCCACGCAGGGCATCGTCCCCGGGACCAGCGCCTATGCCCGTGCCATGGTGCATGTGCACAGGTCCCGGGGATGTCCCAAAATCGAGGTCTTCCGGGGCATCTTCCCCGGCAACGAGGCCCAGGCGCAGGCCGCGAACCTGACCTTCGAGCGCTCCTACGAGGGAGCCATCGAACGGACCGGTCTCGTGCCCCTGCCGGGGACCGTCGAGGCCATCGCGAAGCTGCGCGACGCGGGCCTGAAGATCGCCCTGATCACCGGCTTCAGCCGCGCGACCCTGGGACGGGTGCTGAGCACCCTCACCTGGGTCGACATGCTGGACCTCGCACTGTGTCCCGAGGACGCCGGACGCGGCCGTCCGTACCCGGACATGGTGCTCACCGCAGTCCTGCGCTCCGGCGTCGACGACGTACGGCAGGTGGCCGTGGCGGGCGACTCCGAGAGCGACATGCTGTGCGGCCGGCGCGCGGGCGCCTCGATCGTCGCCGGAGTGCTCACCGGCGTCCACAGCAAGGACCGTCTGCTCGGCGGCGGCGCCACTCACATCATCGACTCCATCGCCGACTTCCCCGGGCTCGTCCTCGGCAACGAGGTCGGCGCCTCGCCGGTGGCCACCTCGGCCTCCTGACCGCCGCTTGGTTCCCCGTGCGGGTCTGCTCCGGCGGGCACACGGCCACGTGGGCGACGCGGCGGGGTATCGAGTGGCGCTCGGGTGCGGGCTGTTGCTACGGTGTACGCACCGGCGGCCTGTGGATCTGCGTTTGCGCAGTTCGCACCCGTCAGGGGGCCTTAGCTCAGCTGGCAGAGCGCCTGCTTTGCAAGCAGGAAGTCAGGGGTTCGAATCCCCTAGGCTCCACCAGCCAAAACGCCGTTTCTCCGATCATGGGAAGCGGCGTTCGTGCTATTAACGTGCCATTAGCTCTTGCCGGCATTGCGCTCCGCCTCGACTCGTGCTCTGAGGGCATCGGTGGTCTTCCGGTCGGCGTCGTGCGTTGGCGCGCTGGTAGATCAGCGCGGCCCGAGCCCCCAGGCCGTTCTCGCGCGAGGTCCGCCACTCGGGCACTGGCACAGCGTCAGCCATCCCCCAGCTGTACTCGTTCCATGACATCGATCACGTAGTGCACAACGTCGTCGACGCGATTCGTACCGCCGAAGATCATGGGGTCAACGCCCAGCGTGGGGTCAAACCGTGCCGCATGGATTATGACCGGCAGTCTGATGCCTCTGGACCGGAAGGTATGAAGCATCTCGATCCCAGCTTGACTATCCGCACCTCTGTGAATATCGCTGATCACGAGGTCATACGTGTGTCGATCGAGGCGGGCCAACGCCTCGTCTGTCGAGGTAACCTCGTCCACCACCATGCCCAACTGCCTGAACAGCGCGGTTAGATACGAATTACCTTCTGGAAGATCATCTACCCAAAGTATCCGGCCGCCCTTGAGGTACATGGCCGCATGGTCCAGCCTGCGGATGACCGCCCGACGATCCGCACGACTGACCAGCGGTCCAGTCTTCTCCTGATCGCTGCTTTCGACAGCCTTGGTCAGTAGTCGCTCAACCTTTGTGAACTCGACCTCGACGACACCTAACGCCCCGATTCTCGTCATCCGCGGTATGGCTTCCTTGAGCGGTTTCCGTAAGCCCAGATACACCACGAAGGCAAAGCTGACCCAAAGTACGGGAGGAACCATGTCGATCAGCTTGCTCCACAACGCTTCGGACACAAGACCTCCGAAATTTGCAGCAGATCTTCTCCTCCCAGGGATAGCACCCCAAGTAAGGGGTGTATCGAGTCATTGAGATCCGTTACAGCACTGTGCCTGCGGCGGGGGAGGGCCGGCTCCGGGCTGATCGCGAACCTCTGCATGCAGTCCATAGGTGGCTGAGGTAGGGACCTGACCACCCCGCGGGGGGCTGAGTCGCCGGGCCATTAGCGGGCCATTAAGGGCGGTCAACAGGCGGTACTCAAGGTCACTCGCGGACTGTCCCTCGTCCAGGTCACGGCCGTTTCCCCTGATGATCAGGCCGATTTGCAAGCAGGAAGTCAGGGGTTCGAATCCCCTAGGCTCCACCCACTCAAAACGCCGCTTCTCCGATCATGGGAAGCGGCGTTCGTGCCATTAACGTGCCATTAGCTCTTGCCAGTATCGCGCTCCGCCTCGACTCGCGCGCTCAGTGCATCGGCGATCTTCCGATCAGCATCACGCGTGGCGTGCTGGTAGATGAGCGCGGCCCGGTCGCTGTCGTGGCCCATCCGCGCCTTGAGCGGCAGGGGTTCCGGCTGAGCAGCTTGTCCTCTTCGACAGCCGTCATGAGCACGGCCCGCAGCAGGCGGTACGCCTTGTCTATGAGGGCGGCACGCCACGAGCGGATGAGCGCTGTGGTGAGCTTGCGGCCCGGCACCTCGCCGAGGCCGGGAACGATGTGTCGCTCAAGGAGCCAGGTGTAGAGCTCGAGCGTCTTGGGCCGCAGGCCCGGCCGCTCTTTGATCCAGGTCCGCGCGTAGTCGCCGAGCAGGACCTTTCCACGGTCCGGGTCCGTCCACTCTGCTTCGCGTTGCGGGGCATCGTCAGAGACGCCTCGCCCGAGCGGGGAGGCAATTGCGTGGTTCAGCGCATGAAGGGTTTGAAGATGGAAGCCACCTTCGTGGCAGCGCGGTCGGCGTCCCCGTCCGCGATCGCCTCGACCAGCTCGTGGTGGTGGCGGTGTGCCGCGTCCTCGTCCTCGCTCTTCTCGTCGCGCATGTGGGCAGCGAAGACGTCGAGCATGCTGGAGTACAGCTTGACGTAAAGAGGGTTGTGCGTCGCTGCCACGATCGCGCGGTGCAGGGCGAGGTCCGCGCTCGCTCGCAGGTCGGGATCATCGGTCGACCAGCTCGCTTCTCGGCGGTCGCGCAGCTCGCGCAGCAGTTCGACGTCGGCATCTGAGCGGTTCAACGCGGCCAGTGACGCTGCCGCGCTGTCAAGGGCAAGGCGTAGTTCCAGGTAGTGGCGACGGGTGCCACCGGCGAGCTGACGTTCAAGAGTGCCTGTCAGCTCGGATTTGGAGATGACGAAGGTGCCGCGGCCCTGCTCACGGCGCAGTAGGCCTGCCTGTACCAGCGACTGCACCGCCTCGCGCACCGTGTTCCGGCCGATCCCGAACTCCGACACCAGTGCGGCCTCGGTCGGTATCCGCTCACCGACCGGCCAGCGTCCAGAGGTCACCTCCTCGCGGAAGCGCTCGGCAGCCTGGTCGATGAGTCCCACTCGACGCACCGGCTGGCGCGTGCCAGAATCCTCATAACTCATCCCATAATCCCATCATCTGCTGACCTTACACTGGAGTATAACGTGACATCGCTCTCCTCATCGCTCGTTCCGTTGCACCGAGGGCGTCTGACCTTGTGGGCCGGGTTCGCCATCGCCCTGACAGCGGTCAACCTGCGAACGGCCGTGACCGGGTTCACTCCGCTCCTGGAGATCATCGGATCCGATCTCGGCTTCGGAGTGACGCTGTCCGGCCTGCTCGGCACTGTGCCGGCGGCGTCCTTCGGCATCTTCGGGTTTCTCGCCCCAGCGGTGACGAGGAAGTTCGGACTCGAGCGCACGGCCACTGTGGCGCTGGGCCTGACGGCTCTGTCGCTCCTGATGCGCGCCTTCTCTCCAATGCCCTCGTTGCTGGTCCTTTCGACCGTGCTGGCACTGGCCGGAATCGGAGCAGCGAACGTCGTGATCGTTCCGTTGGTGAAGGCCTGGTTCGCCGATCGACTGGCCCTGGGGACCTCGCTTTACCTGATCCTCATGCAGGCGGGCCAGTTCATCGCCCCGCTCCTCGCGGTCCCGCTAGCAGAAGCGGCGACGTGGCGGCTCTCGGTAGGTATCTGGGCGGGACCAGCTGCTGTGGCTGGTGTGGTCTGGCTCGTCCTGGCAGTCAGGCTGCCCGCCGATCACCACGCGCCCGCGGCCGTGACGGCGACCGATGCGGGACCGAGGATCAGCCGATCATCAACCGTCTGGGGCCTGGTGACCCTCTTCGCGATGTTGTCGCTGTCCAACTACGGGATCATCACCTGGGTCCCGGCAGTGCTCACCGACGCAGGAGGCAGCGCGGCCCTGGGCGGCTCCATGGTCGCGCTCTACTCGGCATGGGGCATGCTCGCGGCCTTGGTGGTTCCACACCTGGCCACGCGCATGATGAACCCGTTCATCGTGGTCGTCGGGTGCGCGATCTTCCTGGTAGCGGGATACCTGGGCCTGCTCCTGTCCCCGCTCGACGGCACGCTGATGTGGGTGTGCGCGCTGGGAATCGGGGTGAGCACCTTCCCGCTCTGCATGACCCTCATCAACCGTCGAACCAAGAGCCCGCAGACGGCCTCTGCCGTGTCGGGCTTCGTTCAAGGCATCGGCTATGGCCTGGCGTGCTTCGGCCCGATCGGTTTGGGCCTTCTGCGCGAGGCGACCGGATCATGGTCGATCCCGCTCCTGGTGCTCGCTGTGACCGCCATCCCAGGGGTGATCGCCGGCTGGTTCGCTTGCCGTCCTCGCTTCGTGGAGGACTCTGCGCCACAGCCGACGAAGCGCGACGCTGACCAGCAGCCGCGACGATAAGAGTCATGCGTCGAACAGATCCGAGTTCGTGTCAGCGGCCGCACGCCACCGAGTAGCAATTTGGTCCAAGTTGCACGATTTCATCGTCAGGCATCGCCTGAAGATGCTCGGCAGAGATAAGACACGACGGCCGGGCCATTAGCGGGCCATTGCGGGCGGTCGACAGGGCGTACTCACGGTCACTCGCGGGCTGCTTCTCGCCCAGGTCGAGGCCGTTGTCCCTGGTGATCATGCCGATTTGCAAGCAGGAAGTCAGGGGTTCCAATCCCCTAGGCTCCACCCCACGTCAAAGGCCACCTCCCATGATCAGGAAGTGGCCTTTGTGATCTCGTACAGCAGCGAAATACAGCAACCGCTACGACTGAACCGGCCCGCCCTTGTCGAGCTAGGTCCCCGGCTCCTGCAGTTGAGAATCAACGAAGGCTTCGGCTTCCGACTGGCTCATGTTCTCGTGACTCCGCACGAGGAACACAGCTTCCTTCCGGCGGCCAGAAGAGACGAGCTTGCGAACTCGTGTGCTCAGGTCGCCTTCCCAGGGCATCGGGAAGTCTGGTAGCACTTGACCGACTTGCAGAGCCTTCGCTACGTCCTCCGCTTCCCTTCGGGACACCTGGCTTTCCTCGCGGATCAGCTTGACGGCATCCGCATACTTGCCCGCCTCTAGCAGGTCGTGTGCCCGGACCTGTACTCCAATAGGCGTGATGAGCCCCAGGTCGACATGAACCTGCACCACCTCACGCCTGGATCTCCATGCACGGATTCCCCACCCGAGGACCGCAAGAAATAGGAGAAACAGGATCAGCTGTAACGGTCCCAGGTCGAACACGCGCTGATCATAGTAGGGGTGGCGCCCAAAGGCGGCCCGCTACCGCTTCGCGATGGGTCGGCGGCAGACGGGAGATCGGGATACGGGCTGCTCATTTGCTTGGCCTGTCGGTAGGGTCCTGTCGTGACGGCGCATAAGGGGCGATGGCCAAAGGTCGATCAGAACAGCGGCATCGAAGATGCTGCGCTGCTCATCCTGGAATGGTTAGCTGAGCAGGGCATAAACGCCATGATCAGGGTTGACGCGGAAAGATTGGCTGAGGGACTGCCTCCATGGACGTTCGCCGTTAGCGGCGGCCCACTGAGCCAAGGCATTCGGACTGATGGGGTCAGCGCAGGGCAGTGCCTCTCTTTCGCGCTTGCGCACTTGCGTGATGCCGGAGTCGAAGTGCCGTTCTGACTTCGAGCGTGCGGTTTGCCCCACGAGCCGGGGCACTTTGGGGGCACACGGCTTCGGAAAGTGCTGGCAAGCGATGACAACGAACGGAAGCGTTCTCGCAGGTTGCTAGTAGCGTGGGGCGATTCGATGCAGGTGGGGAGCCTGCAGAATTAGAACCCGGCCTACAGGCCGACTGCCTTGCACCTACTGTCGGTGCAGGTCGATACCCTGCTCGCGTTGGGGCCGGTCAGAGCACCCCTTATGGGTCCGCGGTTCAAGGAGGGCGGGTATGGAACCGTTCCCGGATACGTCTCGGAACAGGCAGAATCCCATGACCCCGCCCTCCTTCCCAGTCGTGGCGGGTGGGCGCCCTCTCCCTTGCCTGCGTGACAAGCTGCGTGACAACGGTCACGGACGATGGTGGACGCCTGTGGACGACGATGGACGGCCCGGAGAGGTCAGGCACCCACGCAAGCAGGACGAGGAACGTTTCAGCATTGCTGATAGGAAGCGGTCCACCAGGATTTGGGATCGGGAACGGCGACGTATAATTCACGGCCTGTGAGCAGCTCAGACGACGAGGTTTGGCTGGCCTATCTCGAGCACACCCGCGAGCTCGCGGGACAGCTCCTGCGGACGGACGACCCTTACGACGTCGGGCTGCAATTCATGGGCAGCACGATCGAGGTCATCACCACTGGCGAGTACAAGTACGCGGTCAGCATGTACAACCTGTGGGGTGATCTCACCGACTGGATGGAGCTCAAGCCAGCCGAGGAAGATCTAGCTAAGGCCGAGATGGTTCGGGCCGCCCGCGAATGGCTGGCCCTGAATCCTCGGGACAGCGAGGCTGTACGCAGGTACTTCGATCACTGGCTACACGACGTCTTCCACCACGATGAGTCGTAGCGCAGCCACTGCCCGGGGGCGAGACGAACGGTATGAGGGCGGCGGCGGAGTTGGCGGCTCGTCGGACGGCGCTCGCCAGCCTGGTGTGCTGTACAGCAGCGGGATACAGCAACGCCGCCTCATATGAACGCAGCCACCCCAGCAACTACCACTTGAGCAGGGCGAGAAGCTCTCTACGTCGTGACTGGCTCCCGTTTGCAAGCAGGAAGTCAGGGGTTCGAATCCCC
>NZ_BOOF01000089.1 GCF_016863095.1 Microbispora siamensis
CCCAGGCGAGTCCCCGCCTGGACAGTGAAAACGGCGATCTCACATGCGCCTCCTGAGGGGGTGGTCGCGCACCGTCCGCGTCCCATATGAAGTTAATGTGAGCGCTAACATTTCGCGGTGACGACCGGTGGTCATGCGGCGGAGCCAACCCCATGTGCGAGGGGTGGTCAAGGGCCGGGCCCGTCCGAGACCTGCGGCAGCCGGGCGGCTCACCTGTACTGAACTGGGCTCCGGAGGCTCACGGAAGGCGGACGCCGACCCTCGACGAATGTGAAACTTTCAGCTTCTGGAGAGTTAACGTACGGGTACGTGGTCGACCCTGCCGAAGGAGCGTGACCTTCGACGCCTGCCCGGCGGCGCGGGCGCGGAGAACTCCTTGCGTACGGCCTCCGTGCGCCGCAGGGACAGGTCCGTGTCGTACGTGGTTCGCGCCTTTCAGCCCGTCTTCGGGCAGACGGTGCCGTTCTTGGGAGCGCGCAGGGCGAGCAGGTAGTCGTCGACCGCGTTGTCCACACACGTGGAGCCGCTGCGGTAGGCCGTGTGCCCGTCGCCGTCGTACCCGAGGAGCACACCCGAAGTCAGCTCCGAGGCGAGCCCCTGAGCCCACTCGTACGGCGTGGCGGGGTCGCGCAGGGTGCCGACGACGAGGATCGGCGGCGCGCCGACGGCCTTGAGCGGCTTGTCGGTGCCGACCGCCTTCGCGGGCCAGTAGGCGCAGGGCAGCGAACCCCACATCACGAACGGCCCGAAGTGCGGCGCGGTCTTGGCGGCCTCGCCCGCGGCCTTCTGGTACGCGTCGAGCGCCTTGGGGTACGGGTGGTCCACGCAGTTGACGGCCATGTTCGCCTCGGTCTGGTTCGAGTACGAGCCGTCGGACCGCCGGTCGACCAGCAGGTCGGCCATCCGGAGCAGGTCCGTGCCGTTGCCCTCGTTCATCGCCTTGCTCAGGGCTTCTCGCAGCCGGGGCCAGGCCGCGCGCTCGTACAGCGGGGTGGCGATGCCGATCACCGTCCACGCCTCGTTGACCACCCGGCCGTCGCCGAGGTCGTTCTTCAGCGGCTGCCGGTCGGCCTTCGCCAGCAGGTCGCTGACCTCCTTCATCGCGCCGTCCACCGTACGGCTCTTGAAGGGGCAGGAGCCGTTGAGGAAGCAGTCCTCGACGAACGCCTTCAGCGCGACCTCGAAGCCCTTCGCCTGCACCTCGTTGGACTTCAGCGACGGCACGGCCGGGTCCACCGCGCCGTCGAGCACGAGTGCCCGCACGTGCTTGGGGAACAGGTCGGCGTACATCGCGCCCAGATAGGTGCCGTACGACTTGCCGAGATAGGTGAGACCGGGGTCGCCGAGGACGCCGCGCAGGACGTCCATGTCCCTGGCCGCGTCGGCCGTGCCGACGTGGGGGAGCAGACGGGCCGACTTGGCTCCGCAGCTGTCGGCGAACAGCTTGGACTCCTTGTCGAGCGCCGTGACCTCCGCCGGCGTGTCCGGGCTCGAGTCCATCCCGATGTACGCATCGAGCTGGGAGGCCGTCATGCACGTGACCGGAGTCGACTCGCCCACGCCGCGCGGGTCGAACCCCACGATGTCGAACTGGGCGCGTACCTTGTCGCTGACCACGGACCGGGCCGCCCGCGCGTACTGGATGCCCGAACCTCCGGGCCCGCCGGGGTTGATGAGCAGGGAGCCGGCGCGCTTGCCGGTGGCCGGCAGGCGGATCACGCTGAGCTGGATGCGCTCACCGGAGGGCTTCTTGTAGTCGAGGGGCACTTCGATCTTGGCGCACTGGAAGCCGTCGCCGCACGCGCGCCACGTGGGCCGCTGCGCGTAGAACGGGCGCAGCTCGGCCGTGGGCGCCTCGACCGCCGGCTGCGCCTTGGCGCCTGCGCTCGGCTGCTCGGAGGTGGCCGGGGCGTGGCTGGAACACGCCGTGAACGGCAGCAATGCGGCCAGTGCCGCGACCGCCATTCGCCGGCTCGGAGGACCGCCGCCGTACCGCGTACGAGGCGGTGTGACCTTCGCTTTCTGTCCGGCCGATCGCATACCCGTCGTTTCCCCTGCCGTCGCCTGCGTGACGAGGACCAGCATGCCGCCTGCCGAGGGCGGGCGGCGACCTGCTGACAACGGCCGCGAAGGATGAGGTCGAATGTCTGGCGGCTCGGAGGCGCCGTCAGGCGGTACAGGGCGCTTTTCCTGTGACAGATGCGCCGGGGATGCCCTGTTTCTACTGGTCATCGAGTAAAGGGAGACCCTGCCGGTGGCTGGGGAAGTTTTACCGACCTACTCGGAACATGACGTGGCTCCCGGGAGCACGCTCGGAGGGCCGCGACGCTCCCGGGCGGCGACGGGTGCACGAGAACCGTGATGACCCTGTAGACTGTGCGAAGCCGCTCGCGGCGTGCCGCCTTAGCTCAGTCGGCCAGAGCACTTCACTCGTAATGAAGGGGTCAAGGGTTCGATTCCCTTAGGCGGCTCCACCTCAAAGGCCCTCCCGGACCACCCGGGAGGGCCTTTGCGTGTCTATCTGCGTGACTACCGTTCCCGATCACTTATTGAAGATGCGATCCGTCCCGCCTCGGCGGTCGCGCACCCCTGCCGGCAAGCGGCGCAACGTCGGCGAACTGGCGGCAAACGGTGGCACTGATGAAGATCTCTTTCAAAGACGCAGGGAAGACCTTGGGGCGCTGCCCCAAACCCCGGGGCACTCCGGATCCGCGAGGGGCCGCGCATAGCTCACGCCGTAGCTGGCTGGGGTGGAAGTCCTGATCGCCCGCCCGCCATCGACCCGGGCAAGCCCAGCAGCCCGGCTCCTCCAGGTCAAGCCCAGCCGTGCCGGCAGGACACGCGCGCGGAAGGTCACCGGGAGCAGGTACACGCGAGGCATGGGCTTGCCCCTCCGCCCCCGGCCCGCTGTCGCTCCGCGATGGGTCGACGGCAGACGAGAGATCAGGCCAGCGGATAATGTGCGGGTCCGCACGAGCGTGGGAGAACCCGGTGGTTCGAATGCGAATTTCGGCGCAGGAGGCCGTCATAGGTCTGATGAGCTTGGCATTCATAGAGATCCGCACCGTGGGTTACCGTCGCGATCCGACGCTCCTGGAGTGGATTGACGGCCCGGAGGATTACCACGAGCAGATACGAGTGATCGCCGACATATGCCACAACTTGCCCGGAAGTCTTAGCTCGCGCAGCAAGCGGCAACGGGAGCGAAGGGCCAGTGAGAGCCTGAGACTCCTTCTGCAGGGAGCAGACGACGCACATACTGAATGGGTCCGCACCCGTCTTGACGAGCTCGGATATGACTACCACTCGTTGCTCGGGAAGCCCGATCGAGAGGTCTAAGTTGGGCACTGCCTCCGCCGTGCGGGGGCACATCGGGGGCACACGCGCTCGGAAAACGCTGTCAAGCGATGGCAGCGAACGGAAGCGTTACCGCAGGTCGCCTGTCATGCGAAGCGATGCGCCGCAGGTAGAGAGTGCGCGGAAATTGGACGAGCCGGCCTACAGGCCGGCTCGTCCACCTTGATACCTCTGACCTGCGGCCTTGACCAGGCGATGCCATCCCCGCAGGGCTCTCTCAACGCTCATGAGGGATGCCGGGTTGCTTTGCCGGGCCTGCTGAAAGCCCCCAGCAGGGCCAACGCCAATGCCGTCGTCAGGGCGTACAGGGGTAGTGGGCGCAACCCCGCGGGCGCCGGGTCCATCAACTGTGACGGCACGGCAGGGTAGGCGAAAGTCACAAAAATGATGAGAACGATCCCGGCGGGGACGGTTGTACGCAGCGGCCGTACGTTCAGAATCGCAAACCCGATCCAGCAGGCGAGCACGACACCGGCCACACCCATGGCAAAACCGATGTAAGGCCCCGCGCCTATACAGAGCCTCCCAACTACGCCGAGGCACTCACGGTCGCCGGCAGCCTCTGAAATCTCATAATCCAACGAGAGCCCGGCCCCCAGGAGCCAGCCCAGTGCCGCCGCGCCGGCGGCCCGCGACAATGAAACGACCGGCATGCCGGTGAGTATAGAAGGGAGCTGCGGATTCTCCACGGGCAGGGCGAACAAGGGGACAGCTTCAGGGCACATGAACGCGAGAAGCAAGGCGAAACGACGAGGAGTGGCAAACGCTGAAAGCCCAGCTTGGCGTATGAGCTGGATAGTCACCGCAGGTCAGCCAGCAGGACGATCAGATCTACGACGAGTGAGTACCGCGCGATGAGCTGGCAGACCAGCAAGGCTCACTGCGTGACCAAGTGCGTGACAACGCCGACGAACGGCCTTGGACACTGGTGGACAACAGTGGTCAGTCACCGCAGCTAGAGAGCGCATCTGACGAGTTCGGAAACCTGCCACCGTTACCTCGTAATGAAGGGGTCAAGGGTCCGATTTCCCTTAGGCGGCTCCACCTCAAAGGCCCTCCCAGGAGGGCCTTTCTTGTTGCCGAACAGCAACGCGTACAGCAGCCGAGACGAGCTGGTAGGCGTCGGCGCGATGGGTCTCGGCGCAGGAGGGGCAGCGGGAGGCGCGGCGGGTCTTGCGCGGCACCCGCAGCAGGAGGTCGTCCGGTTCGACGGGCGAATCATCACTGCGAGTTGCAGGTCTACCGTGCGGGCGGCCGACGAGCATCGCGATCAGCTGCTCGTCCCGAATCGACGCTTCACGGCACCGCGCCCTGCCAGTCGCGTACCTCGTGTGCCCATGCGGTCAGTCCGGCGACGAATCCCTGCCGGTCCCTTGGGGAGAGGCCGTCCAGCACGTGCAGCAGCGGCGCGGACCGGCGTGCCACGAACTCCTCCATCGCGGGCCTGTGCTCTTCCATCATCGACACCAGGGTGCGGCGGCGGTCGGCCGGATCCTCCCGGCGTTCGACCCATCCCGCCCGGCTGAGGTCGCCGACGAGTTCGCTCGTGGTGGACAGGGAGAGGCCCATGCGCCGGGATAGCTCGGTCACGCTGAGCGAGCGGTCGGCGAGCAGGTGGCCGAGCACCGCTCCGTGCCGGGCGGTGAGCCCGTGGGTGCGGAATGCCTCGTAGAACTCCGCCGACATGTCATGGCGCGCTCGCTGGAAGTACGCAGCCAGCAGCGGGAGAAGGGTCAGGACCTCGCGGATCTGGGCCGGGCTCGGCATGTGTGTCGGTGAGGTCGGGTCGTGGTCGGTCACGGGAGTAGTGTAAAGCTTTGTACATCCGAAGTATTCGGAAGTCCGAATGGAGTGCGTATGATCCTCGTGACGGGAGCGACCGGCAACGTCGGGCGCCACGTGGTCGAACAGCTGGTCGAGGCGGGCGAGCAGGTCCGGGCGATGACCCGGCGGCCCGAGCGGGCCGGCCTGCCGGACTCGGTCGAGGTCGTTCGAGGCGATCTCGCCGAGCCGGAGAGCCTGCCCGCCGCGCTTCGGGGGACAGACCGGGTCTTTCTGTTCCCGATGCCCGGTCGGCTGCCAGGTTTCCTGGATGCGGCCAAGGGCTTCGGTCTCCAGCGTGTGGTCCTGCTGTCCGCGTCGGCCGTGACCTATGAGACGCCGAACCCGATCGGGCGCATGCATGAGGAATGTGAAGCGGCGGTGACAGGCTCCGGGCTGCCGTGGACCATCCTGCGCCCAGGCGCCTTCATGGCCAACGACCTGCACTGGGCGGCCTCGATCAAGGCCACCGGCGTGGTGCACGGCCTCGATGACGGGGCGGCCGGCGCGCCGATCGACGAGCGGGACATCGCGGCCGTCGCGGTGCGCGCGCTGCTCGACGATGGCCATGCGGGCGAGGCCTACCTGCTGACCGGTCCGGAGGCGCTGACCGAACCGGAGCGGGTAGGGATCATCGGTAGGGTGCTGGGCCGGGACCTGCGATTCCAGGCGCTCTCGGTCGAGGAGGCTCGCGCGGGGATGCTCACCCGCATGCCGGCCGAAGTCGTCGACTCGATGCTCGCGATGCGCGCCGAGGCCCGGGAGATGGCGCGGGTGGCGCCCGCCGCACGGAATCTCATCGGCCGGGCACCGTACACCTACGCGGAGTGGGCCACCTACCACGTGAACGACTTCCGCTGACCAGGAGCGCCCGGTCCTCAGCTCAGCGCCTGCCTCAGGAGCGCCCCGATCCTCGCTTCGACGTCGGCGGTGATCTCGGTCAAGGCGTACGAGGCCGGCCACATCGCGCCTTCGTCGAGGTTCGCCTCGTCGCTGAAGCCGAGTGTCGCGTAGCGGGCCTTGAACTTCGCCGCGGACTGGAAGAAACAGATCATCTTGCCGTCGCGGGCGTACGCGGGCATCCCGTACCACAGCTTCGGCGTGAGGGCGGGCGCGGTGGCCTTGATCAGGGCGTGCAACCGCTCGGCGATCACCCGGTCGGACTCCGACATCTCCGCGATCTTCGCGAGCACCTCGCTCTCCGTGTCGGCCTTGGCGCCCCGCCGGACGCTCTTCAGCTCCTTGGCACGCTCCTTCATCGCGTCGCGCTCTTCTTCGGTGAAACCGTCGTACTTCTGGCCCTTGGCGGTGGTGGTCTTCGTGGTGTTCGACATGACGATGTCCTCTTTCTGCGATGTGTGGCTTGGGTTGGTGGTGGGCGGGAGCAGTGTCACCACTGGCCCGCCTGCTGGCGGGTCGGCACGTTGAGCCGGTTGAAGGCGTTGGTGATCGCGATGTTGAGCAGCAGTGCGGCCAGCTCCTTCTGGTCGAAGTGCTTGGCGGCCAGGTCCCACACCTGGTCCGGCACCGGGTCCGCCCGGTCGGCGAGCCGGGTCACGGCCTCGGTCAGGGCCAGCGCGGCGCGCTCCTCCTCGCTGAACCACGGCGTCTCCCGCCACGCGGCGACGGTGTGCACCTGGTCCGCGGTCACCCCGTGCCGCTGGGCCTGGTGGACGCCCCCGACCACACACGGAGCACAGCCGTTGATCTGGCTGGCCCGCAGGTGGCTCAGCGCCAGCAGCTTGCCGTCCAGTCCGGCGCCCGCGACGGCCTTGTTGACCGCCATCAGGGCCTCCATCGCCTCGGGGATCAAAACCGCCGGGTTCGGCATGCGCTCGGTCGACATCGCTTCTCCTTCGTCGCGGGTGTTTCCGACAGGAGCCATCCGACCATCGGCGTGCCGGGGCCCGCCTGGGCCGTGGGACACCGTGGGACACCGAGAACCAGGTTGAGCAGCGGAAACGCATCGCCGATCCGTCTGCGTGGGCCGGGACGGGTACGGTGTTGCACGTGTCCAGCCCCCAGGAACGACTGGTGGCTCAGCTCGCCCGGGTCAAGGAGCTGAGCGGGCTCAGCCTGCGCGCGCTCGCCCGCCAGACGGGTCTGAGCAGCTCGTCGTTGTCCAGGTATCTGACCGGCCAGCTCGTGCCGCCGTGGGAGGCCGTCGTGGCGCTGTGCCGGGCCGTGGGACGCGATCCCCGGCCACTGCGCGCGCTGTGGGCCGAGGCGGCCGAAGCCGGCGCGGCGCCCGTCCGGCGCCGCAACGACCTGCCGGCCGACCTGTTCGACTTCACCGGCAGGGAAGCGGAGTCCGTGCTGGTCGAAGAGCTGCTGCGCACCACCGGCGCGGCCGCGATCGACGGCATGGCGGGCGTGGGCAAGACCAGCCTGGCCGTGCACGTGGCCCATCGCCTCGTCCCCGCGTACCCGGACGGCGGGCTCTACCTCGACCTGCAGGGCTTCACCCCGGGTCAGGAGCCACTGGAGCCGCACGCCGCGCTGGGCCGGCTGCTGGGCGCGCTGGACGTCACGCATCCCCCGGCCGGCACCGCAGAACGCGCGGCGCTCTGGCGGTCGGAGCTGTCCCGCAGACGGGTTCTCGTCGTGCTCGACAACGCGGTCGACGCGGAGCAGGTGCGCCCGCTGCTCCCCGGCGCGGGGAGGTCCGCGGTCCTGGTCACCAGCCGCCACCGGCTGGTCAGCCTGGACGGAGTGCCGCCGGTGTCCCTGGAGCCGCTGACCGACGACGACGCGGTGCACCTGTTCGGCCGGGCGGCCGGGCTCGCGCTCACCGAAGAGGAAGCGGTCGGCCAGGTGCTGCGGCAGTGCGGCGGGCTCCCGCTGGCGCTACGGATGGCGGGCGCGCGGCTTCGCCACCGCCCGGGCTGGACCGTGGCCGTGCTGGCCGAGCGGCTGCGCACCACCCCCAGCCGCTTCGACTCCGCCTTCGGCATGTCGCTGCAGCAGCTCGACGCGGACCAGCGCCGCATGTTCCGGCTGCTGGGTGTGCTGCCGGGCGCCGACTTCGACGCGGCGGTGGCGGGCGCGCTCACCGACATGCCGCCGGGCCGGGCCGGTGCCGCGCTGGAGGAACTGGTCGACGCCCACCTGGTCCAGGAGCCCTCGCCAGGGCGCTACCGGATGCACGATCTGATCCGGCAGTACGCGGCGGACATCGCCGCCGACGAGGAGCCACGGGCCGAAGCCGCCCTGCGCCGGGTCCTGACGCACTATTTGGAGCAGGCCGTCGCCCACGATCGGACCCTGCCATCGCCGCACCGCAAGGAACCCTTGCCGGGGGATCCGGCGAAGGCCATGGCCTGGTTCGACCTCGAGTACGTCAACCTGGTCGCCTGCTTCGACGCCGCCGTACGGCTCGGCATGGACGAGGTGGTGGCCGAGCTGCCGCAGGCCATGCGGGTCTGGTTCTTCCGGCACCGCGGAACCGACGATCAGGCACGCATGCTCGAAGCCGCCGCGGACGCCGCGGCACGTCTCGGCCGCGACCAGCAGCGGGCCTCGCTGCTCGCGGACCTCGGCTACGCCCGTGCCGCCGCCGGACGCCTCGACGAGGCGCTGTCCGCGTACGAACTGGCCGAGCAGTCAGGGCCGGACGACGACATCGCGGCCGCCCTGGCGCTGCGCATCGGCTTCGTACGCCGGGATCTCGGCGACCTCGAAGCGGCGCAGGCGCACTTCCGGCGGGCACGCAAGCTGTTCGAGAAGCTCGGGCACCCCATGGGGCAGTCCCAGGCGCTGGCCTTCGACGGATGGGTGACACTTCATCTCGGGCGGCGCAGCGAAGCCGTCGAACTCGCCCGGGCCTCCGTCGCACTGGCGGACGGGCCCGCACAGATCACCGGGCTGGTCACTCTCGGTCTCGCGCTGGCGCCGGACGACCCGGCGGAGTCGCTGCGAACGCTGCATGAGGCGTTGAAGCTGTCCGAGCAGAACAAGCTCCAGCACAACCAGGCGTGGTGCCACAACTATCTCGGTGTCGCGCTGCGGATCACGGGCTCACCCGAGGAGGCGCTCGAACACCACCGGCGGGCCTTCGAGCTGCTGGAACCGCTGGCCGAGGTGCAGCTGGAGATCGACTTCCTGCACACCTACGCCGAGACGTGCCGCGCGGCGGGCCGCTATGACGAGGCGCTGGCGCTGCTCAACCGGACCATCGAACTCGCGCGCGAGCTGGGCCGGCCGTACGACGAGAAGCTCGCCCGGGCGGCGCGGGAGGTCGTGCGCGCCGCCGGCTGAGCCGTCCCCGCCGTCCGTACGTCTCATTCGATCGCCGGCCGTGCCCTGGTTAATCGCTTGTCGGCCGCCTTGTGCGTCGCCCATGATGCGGCCATGGCGCATGCTGCCGGCACAACCGATCGGGGATCACCATGGACGTCACCCAACGCCGTGAGCTCGCCCGCAGGGCGCTCGACGGCTATGTGAGCGGTCCTGCCGCCCCGATCCTGGCGATGGAACGCGCCCTGGCGAAGGTCGGCGACGCCGTGACCGTGGTGCTCGTCGAGGGCCCCAGCGACCAGATCGCCCTGGAGACCGCCGCGGTGGGCCGCGGCCGGGATCTGGAGGCGGAGCGGGCCGTGATCGTGCCGATCGGCGGGGCGCACGCGATCGGGCGCTTCCTGGCGGGATTGGGCCCGCCGGACACCCGGGTGCGTCTCGCCGGTCTGTGCGACCTGCACGAGGAGGAGATTTTCCGGCGCGCGATGGTCGCGAACAATGTCGGCTCGCCCCGAACGCGCGTCGACATGGAGCGCCTCGGGTTCTACGTCTGTGTGAAGGACCTGGAGGACGAGCTGATCCGGGCCGTGGGCGCCCCAGGGGTCGAAGCGCTCTTCGACTCGCAGGGCGACCTCGGGTCGTTCCGCTCGTTGCAGAGCCAGCCCGTTTGGCGGGGCCGGGAGCCCGAAGCGCAGATGCGGCGGTTCCTGAGCAGTGGCTCACGCCGCAAGCTTCGCTACGCACGGCTGCTCGTCGAGGCGGCGATCGGCAGGGACGCCCTGCCCCGGCCGCTCGACGCGCTGCTCAGCGCCGTCGGGAGGGGGTGATCATGTCGGGCGAGTTGACGACCTTATGGCGGCCGACCGGACCGGAGGAGCTGGAACTGGTCCGGCGATCCGGGTGGCGGGCGTGGCCGCCGCGGTTGCCCGAGCAGCCGATCTTCTATCCCGTGCTCAACGAGGACTACGCGATCAGAATCGCTCGCGACTGGAACGCGCCCCGCTACGGGGTCGGCTATGTGACCCGATTCCACGTGCCCGAAGAGTTCCTGGCCCGTTATCCGATCCGGCAGGTCGGCGGGGAGACGATTCTCGAGCTGTGGGTCCCCGCCGAGGAGCTGGACGAGTTCAACGCGCACATCTCCGGCGTCATCGAGGTGGTGCACGAGTTCCGGCCGGACCTGGACAGGACATGAGCTCATGCCCCTGATCTCGCGTAGCGACTGCGAGGTGAACGTCCACGACGGGACGTTCTTCATCGTGGATATGTCGCTCTCCTGGGACCCCTGCGATCCGTCCGATCGCCGCCGGCTCAGCCTCTCGGCGGAGGATGCGCTGGTGAGCCTCACGCTCGAAGTGTGGGACGACGAGCCGGGGGATCAGCGCGAGGCGTGGGCGGATGTCCTCACCTGCGTCTTCCACTCGGAGACCGGAGAGGTCTGCGCGGCGGAGCTGTACACGGACGTGTGCGACGGCTTCCTGCCCCTCGGCGAGCCGGAGCGGCTGTGGAACGTACGGGTGTACACGCGGGCCGATGACGGAGCGGATCCGCGAGAGCAGTTCTTGGTCCGGTTCTGGCCGCCGAGCGCCTCGACCTAGATCAAGATCTTCTTCGCGCAGGGTCGGGAGAGAACAAGATCCGGCCAACTGTTGGCACGGCAGCACGTGTCATGCCGTACCTCTCGTCCCCGTCGGGCGAATCTTCCCTGCGGTGCCAGCGCCGGTCATACGGCCTGGTGAATCGCCACGACGAGAGGACGTTCATGATGAGGCACATCCGCAGGATGTGTTACCCCGTCGCCGCCCTGGTGGCGGCGGCTGTCCCCCTGACGCTGTCCGGAGCGATCCCTGCCGACGCCGCGTCCGCCCGTACCGAGGTCGCGGCCACGGCGGCGCAGCGGGCCGCGGCGCCGGACCCCGCGTCGTGTCCCGAGCAGGTGGCGCTGGTCAACGGCGGTTTCGAGAAGCCCGTCGTCGCCGGGACGTGGGCTTCGTTCCCCGACGCCTCGCAGAACAATCCGAACGCGGTGCCGGGCTGGCGGACGACCGCCACCGATCACATGATCGAGGTCTGGAGCCCCCGCATGGGCGTCCCGGCGGCGGAGGGCGCGCAGTTCGCGGAGCTCAACGCCAACCAGGTCTCGACCCTCTACCAGGACCGTCCGACCACTCCGGGCCAGAAGCTGTACTGGCGGCTGTCCCACCGCGGGCGTCTCGGCACCGACCAGATGGCGCTGGACATCGGCGCTCCCTCGGGCCCCGCCCAGCAGGGGACCATGTCCGACGGCAACGGGAAGTGGGGCACCTACCACGGCAGCTACACCGTGCCCGCCGGGCAGACGACCACCAGGTTCGCCTTCCGCTCCATCTCGGCGGCCGGAGGCAACGCGTCGGTCGGCAACTTCCTCGACGACATCTTCTTCGGCACCCCGGCGTGCGTCGTCGTCACCAAGACCGCGAGTCCGCAGGGGCCGGTGAACGTCGGCGCCGAGATCACCTACCGGCTGACCGCCGTCAACAAGGGCGGCGACGTGGCGCAGAACGTCCGGCTCACCGACAAGGTCCCGGCCGGGACCACCTACGTGCCCGGCTCGCTCCGCGTCGTGGGCGGCCCGGGCAGCGGCGCCATGACCGACCAGGCCGGCGACGACCAGGCCGAGTTCGACGCGGCCACCGGTGTGATCTCCTTCAGGCTGGGAGACGGCGCCACGGGTACGGCGGGGGGCCGGCTGGCCAACGACACCACCCTGCCGGACGGCACCACCGTGGAGTTCCGGGTCAAGGCCGGCAGGTCGGTCGCGGGCAAGCAGGTCGTCAACAGCGGCGCGGTCGCCTACGAGAACCGGCTCGGCCCCGAGCCCGAGCCGCTGACCTCCACCAGCGGTGACGCCGTCACCGAGGTCAACCCGGCCGTCGACCTGAGCGTGGTCAAGTCCGCGGACAAGACCGAGGTCACCGTGGGCGAGACCGTCACCTACCGCGTCACGATCGCCAACGCCGGGCCCAACGACGCCACCGGCGTCGCCGTCAAGGACGCCCTGCCGGCCAACCTCGCCTTCCTGTCGTCCACGCGCTCGACCGGCACGTACGCCAACGGAACGTGGACCGTGGGGACGCTGGCCAGTGGCGCGACGGCCACGCTGATCATCCGTGCGAAGGCCACCGCGGTCGGGGAGACGGTCAACACCGCCACCGTCGGCGGCAAGGAGCTCGACCTCGACCCGTCCAACGACAGCGACGCGGTCAAGGTCTGCGTCCAGCGCGAGCCGTTCTGCCCCTACTGCACGCCCGGGAGCAAGCAGGGCACCGAAAAGTGACCTGCTGAAAGCGGGAGCGGCCGGGAATACCGTTGTGTCGGCGAAGACGCGCCACGACGGAGAGGACTCCCATGACAGGCACTCTTGTGGACGAGCTGTACGAGGCCGAGCGGCGACTGCAGAAGGCGCAGCTCATCGGTGACGTGGAGGAGCTCGACCGGCTGCTCGACGAGCGGCTCGTCTTCACGGGGCCGCCGGACGGCCGGCTGCACACGGAGGCCAAACAGCTTGATCTCCACAACCACCGCTCACGTACGCAGGTGATGACGAAGGTGGCCGAGGAGGACCTCACCGTCGTCGTCTCGGGGACGACCGGAGTCACATGCTTCCTCGGCACCCTCGAAGGCGCCCTCGCGGGCGAGTCGTTCGCCGGTCGGCTGCGCTACACGCGCACGTGGGTGCACACCGGCGAGTACGGCTGGCGCGTCCTGGCGGCCCATGCCAGTGAGGTGTGACAGCAGGTTCGAAATCGCGAGGCCCCTCCGGACCA
>NZ_BOOF01000090.1 GCF_016863095.1 Microbispora siamensis
GACCACCGGTGGTACGCCGGCCGGACGTCTCGTGCGTCCGGCCGGCGTCTGTGGTCAGAGTCCGATGCTGCGGCTGCCGAGGTGCTTGGCCGTGGTGGCGGGGGCTTCGGGCCAGTGGGGCAGCGAGGTGGTCGGCGCGGAGGCCCGCTGGATCAGGTACGACGTGCCGGCCTGGGCGATACTTGCCGACGTTGGCGATCAGCGCGGTGCGCATCTCGTCGCCCAGGCCGAGCCGGGCCCACCAGGTCGGCGTCCACGCCGAGCGTCTGAGCCGCCTGCGCCGTCACCGGGAACAGCGCCTGCGCCACAGCTTCACCTGCGCGGTCTGGGAGTGCAACCGGCGGCGGCGTGCGCGGACACGGCGGCCACCCCGCCGAGGACGGTGAACGCGGCGGCCAGCAGAGCGGTGAGCGGGCGCCGATGCCGGGTGAGATACATGGGATCTCCAGACACGAGGGAGCTCGGGGACGTCCGGCGCCGGGGCGGTGGGGCGAGCCCCGGCGCCGGTGGCATGGTCAGACCCGGGTCCAGCGCTGGTTGGCCTGGCCGTTGCAGGTCCAGATGATGACCTTGGTGCCGTTGGCGGAGCCCGCGTTGTAGGCGTCCAGGCACTTGTTCGCGCCGACGGCGGTGATGGTGCCGTCCGAGTTGAGCCGCCACTGCTGGTTGCTCTGGCCGTTGCAGTCCCAGATGATCACATTGGTGCCGTCCGCGGTGCCGCGGTTGTTGACGTCCAGGCACTTGTTGCCGTAGACCCGCAGCTCACCCGAGGCGGTCGGCGTCCACTGCTGGTTGGCCTGGCCGTTGCAGTCCCAGATCTGCACCTGCGTGCCGTTGGCCTGCGAGGCGCCGGCGACGTCCAGGCACCGGCCCGACCCCACACCCTTGATCGCGTTCGTCCCAGTGGGAGTGGGCGTGGGAGACGGCGTGACCAGGCCCCCTCCGCTCACGACGTACATGGCGGCCCCGTGCGCGGGCACCGAGGCGCTGATCGTCCCGGACGAGGAGGAGGTCGTGTGCGCCCACAGGTCGCGTACGGAGTAGGAGGCCGCGGCGCCGAGGCCGAGGGCGGAGGCGGTGGTGGACACCGTCGCCGTGCCGCTGCCCCGGTTGAGCAGCACGACGGCGACCGAGCCGTTGGACATCGGCTTGCGCCACACCTCCAGGTTGCCGTTGTCACTGATCTTGGTGCCCTGCCGGCCGCCCCAGTCCTGGTCGACCGCGATGACCTCGGTGTTGGTCAGGATCGAGCGGGTCTCGGCGCTCATCGAGCGGATGTCGTTGCCCGCGATGAGCGGCGCGTTCAGCAGCGACCAGAGGCTGAAGTGCGCCCGGGCCTCGGTCGCCGTCAGCGAGCCGTTGCCCACCTCCAGCATGTCGGGGTCGTTCCAGCCGCCCGGTCCCGAGTACGCCTCGAGCCCGACCTGCTGGTCCAGGATCCCCATGACCGAGTTCCAGTTCGCCTGGATGTCGCCGGTCGTACGCCAGGAGTTGCCGGTCGGCATGCCCCAGGTCCAGACGCTCTCCTGGCCCCAGTTGCACAGGCTGAACAGGATCGGACGCCCGGTGGCGGCGAGCGCGTCGCGCATCGCGGTGTACCGCTGCTGCCCGTTCTTGCCCTGGTGGTCGCCGCAGTTGTCGTACTTCAGGTAGTCGATCCCCCAGGAGGCCCACAGGGCGGCGTCCCGCCGCTCGTAACCCAGGCTGGCCGGATAGCCCGCGCAGGTCGTGGTGCCCGCCGAGGAGTAGATGCCGAGCTTCAGTCCCTTGGAGTGGACGTAGTCGGCCAGCGCCTTCATGCCACTCGGGAACTTGGCCGGGTCGGGCACCAGGTCCCCGGCCGCGTTGCGGCTCTTGGTCGACCAACAGTCGTCGATGTTGACGTACGTGTAGCCCGCCGCCGCCATGCCGCTGGAGACCATCACGTCCGCGGTCTGCCGCACGAGGTTCTCGTTGACGTTGCAGCCGAAACTGTTCCAGTCGTTCCACCCCATCTGGGGCGTACGGGCGAGCCCGTTGTCCAGCGCGGCGGCCGGCGACGTCATGCCTCCGGCCGCGACCAGGGACCCGGCGGCCAGCGCCGCCGCCAGCGTCCATCGAACGATCCTGTGCATCTGACTCCTTACCCGTGACCGGCCCGCCGCCGTCGGAGGCGGGCCAGGATCTGTTATCGATAACATTTCTTGCTCGAGTCGTTCCCCCTGTCGGGCGGTCGGTGGTGTGCGGCGGAGCAAATACGACCCTGCCGATCCCGTCAAGAGGGCCTCGTCGGCCGTGCTTCGCCGGACGCCGCGCCGCCTGCGCTTACGGGGCGCGGTCGCCGCGCCGGGGAAAGGGCTGCGGTGAAAATTTCAGCCGAGACCGCCACTGACGGGCGTTCCCGGAACGTTGCCGAGACCGGGTTTCTCATCGTCCCAGGCAGGCGGGTGTGGCCGATGAGCGATCAGGCGAAAGTTTCCGGCGCAGTCTTGACACCTTTCGTGACGGTTTCCACACTGAGCCCGGGTGGTCTCCTGTCGGAGCGGCGGTGGGCGGCGGAATCGCCGCCCACCGCACTCTCCCGCGACGGGGTCCGCGCCGTGGATTCTGCGGGTGTCCCGCGCCTCGTTCGACGTCATCCGACGCCGGACGGCGAGCAAGGACGATTGTTAGCGCTAACAAATGGAGGCCATGTGTCGCCCTCATCCTTCAGCCGACGCCGGCTGCTCCAGGCCGCCGGCGTGGCGGTCGCCGCTTCCGCGGTCAACCAGGTGGTGGGCGCGCGGGGGGCCGCGGCGGCGGTTGCTCCGGCCCGGCCCGACATCGGGGTGTCGGCCTACCCGTTCGAGCTCGGGCAGGTGCGGCTGACCGGGGGTCGCTGGCTGGACAACCAGAACCGGACGCTGTCGTATCTGCGGTTCGTCGACGTCGAGCGGTTGCTGTACAACTTCCGGGCCAACCACCGTCTGTCCACCAACGGCGCCGCCGCCAACGGCGGCTGGGACGCGCCGGACTTCCCGTTCCGCACCCATGTGCAGGGGCATTTCCTCAGCGCGTGGGCGCAGGCCTATGCCGTGCTCGGGGACACGACGTGCCGGGACAAGGCGAACCGCATGGTGGCCGAGATGGCCAGGTGCCAGGCCAACAACGGGGCCGCCGGGTTCAACGCCGGCTATCTGTCCGGCTTCCCCGAGTCCGACTTCACCGCCCTTGAAGCCCGCACGCTGAGCAACGGCAACGTGCCGTACTACTGCATCCACAAGACCATGGCCGGTCTCCTCGACGTGTGGCGCCTCATCGGCAGCACCCAGGCCCGTGACGTGCTGCTCGCGCTGGCCGGCTGGGTGGACTGGCGGACCGGCAGGCTGAGCGGCAGCCAGATGCAGGCCATGCTGGGCACCGAGTTCGGCGGCATGAACGCCGTGCTGACCGACCTGTACCAGCAGACCGGCGACGCCCGCTGGCTGACCGCGGCCCAGCGGTTCGACCACGCGGCGGTGTTCAACCCCCTCGCGGCCAACCAGGACCAGCTCAACGGCCTGCACGCCAACACCCAGGTGCCCAAGTGGATCGGCGCGGCCCGCGAGTACAAGGCGACCGGCACCACCCGCTACCGGGACATCGCCGCCAACGCCTGGAACATCACCGTCGGCGCGCACACCTACGCGATCGGCGGCAACAGCCAGGCCGAGCACTTCCGGGCCCCCAATGCGATCGCCGGGTATCTCACCAACGACACCTGCGAGCACTGCAACAGCTACAACATGCTCAAGCTGACCCGCGAGCTGTGGCTGCTCGACCCGAACCGGGCGGCGTACTTCGACTTCTACGAGCAGGCGCTGACCAACCACGTCATCGGCGCGCAGAACCCGGCGGACGGCCACGGGCACGTCACCTACTTCACGCCGCTCAAACCGGGTGGCCGCCGTGGCGTGGGCCCGGCGTGGGGCGGCGGCACCTACAGCACCGACTACAACTCCTTCTGGTGCTGCCAGGGCACCGGCCTGGAGGTCAACACGGCGCTGACGGACTCCGTCTACTTCTACAACGGCACCACCCTGATCGTGAACCTGTTCGCGCCGTCGGTCCTGAACTGGACCCAGCGGGGGATCACCGTCACCCAGACGACGTCCTATCCGGCGAGTGACACGGTCACCCTGCAGGTCACCGGCAACGCCGGTGGGTCGTGGTCGATGCGCGTCCGCATCCCCGGCTGGGCCACCGGAGCGACGATCAGCGTCAACGGCGACCAGCAGGACGTGGACACCACCCCGGGGACGTACGCGACCCTCACCCGCAACTGGGCCTCCGGCGACACCGTCACCGTGAGCCTGCCCATGCGCGTGGTCACGAAGGCCGCCAACGACAACCCGAACGTCGCGGCGATCACGTACGGCCCGGTGGTGCTGTCCGGGAACTACGGCAACACCGCTCTGTCGGCGCTGCCGGCCCTGAACACCGGGTCGATCACCCGGACCAGCACCACGGCGCTGGCGTTCACGGCCACCGCCAACGGGTCGTCGGTCAACCTCGGCCCGTTCTACGACGCCCACGGGTACAACTACACCGTCTACTGGAACACCGGCGGCGGTGGCGGAGGCGGGACCGCGAGCTACCGGCTGGTGAACGCGGCCAGCGGACTCGTCCTCGGCGTCCAGAACATGTCCACCGCCGACGGCGGCCTCGCCCTGCAGTGGACCGACAACGGCACCGCCGACCACGACTGGGAGATGGTCGTGGACGGCACCGCCGTACGGCTCCGCAACGTCAACAGCGGCAAGGTGCTCGGGGTGGAGAACATGTCCACCGCCGACAACGCCCGCGTCCTGCAGTGGACCGACAACGGCACCGCCGACCACCGCTGGACGATCACCGATGCCGGCGACGGCTCCCACAAGATCCGCAACGTCAACAGCGGCAAGCTGCTCGGCATCCTGAACGGCTCGACCGCGAGCGGGGCCCAGGCCGTACAGGACCCCGACAACGGCAGCACGGACAACCAGTGGCGGTTCGTGCCGAACGGAGCCCGGCGCATCCAGAACCTGGCAAGCGGGCTGGTGCTGGGCGTGCAGAACATGTCCACCTCGGACGGCGGCCTGGTGATCCAGTGGGGCGACACCGGCACCGCCGACCATCTGTGGACCGCCGTCGTGGACTCCGGCGGCTACCTGCGCCTGCGCAACTCCAACAGCGGCAAGGTGCTCGGCGTGGAGAACGCGAGCACGGCCGCCGGCGCGCGGGTGCTCCAGTGGGCCGACAACGGCACCGCCGACCACCGATGGCGGCTGCGGTACGGATCCAACGGGTGCTTCCGCATCCAGTGCGCGAACGGCGGCCGGGTCCTCGGCGTCAGCGGCGGCTCCACCGCCCAGGGCGCCCAGGTCGTGCTCGCCGACGACAACGGAGCGAACGACCACCTGTGGCGGTTCCTCTAGCCCGGGGGTGAGCGGACGGTCAGGGCCGCCAGCGGTAGTGGGCGTCGGGCAGGTTCTCCTCGTTGGCGCTGCCGTCGCCCTCCGCGACGAGGGTGAAGCCGTGCCGCTCGTAGAAACGCCGGGCACCCGTGTTCCGCTGGAACACGTACAGGTCGAGTCCGCGGGGGCGCGCCTTCTTGGCATGGCCGAGCAGCGCGCTCCCGACACCGCCGTTCTGCGCGGCGGGTGCGAGATACAGGTGGTCCAGCCAGTCGCCGCGCAGGGCGGCGAATCCCACGACCCGGCCGCGCAGCTCGGCGACCCACACCTGCGACGAGGGGAGCATGACGCCGGCGATCCACGCCCGGGTCTCCTCGTCGGTGTGCAGGTGAGGCAGGTAGGTCATCTCGGCCCGGGCGGCGAGGAACGCCTCGGCGACGCCTTGGGCGTCACCGGACCCGGCCCGGCGGATCAGCGGCGAGATCTGTTCGGACACGCCCACACCGTGCCACAGGCGGCCTCGTTCCGGCCATGAAGTCAACGCGCCGGACGGTCTGGACCGTGTTCAGGCGCGCTCACGCTCGGCCCGCTGCCGGACCAGCTCTTCGACCGCGCTCGGCAGGGTCGTCTCGAAGTCGATCAGCTTCGCCCACGTCGGGGTCACCACGATCCGGACCATGCCGTCGTAGAGCGAGCGGACCTCGGCCTCCCACTCGACCCGCTGCTCGGGCGTCATCTCGTACGAGCCGTTGATCTGGAGGTACTCGTCCGGGATGCCCTCGACGACGTCCAGCTCGGCCCGACCGCGGATCAGCAGGATCTTGGGCGGGTGCACCTCGGTGTCGATCGTCAGGGCGACCATCGGGTTCTCGCGCAGAGCCGGGAGCTTCGGGGCATTCTTCGTGGTGCACATGACGATCTCCGAACCGTTCCAGGTGAACGCGATCGGGACGTTCCGGGGCGTGCCGTCCTTGGCCACGTACGCCAGCCGGGTCACGTCGCGTGCCAACAGCTCTCGGCTGATCGGCCGGTCCAGAATCTCGGTGATCTCGTCCGCTCGCATGGCCGTCCCTCCAGGGTCGTTGTCGTGATCCGACCCAGGGACGGAGCCGTCGGGGGATTCTCGACATCCGCCGGCTCCAGAGTTCCGAGATTTTTCCGGCCACCGTCCCCGGGGCTCTGCCCGGGGACGGCCCGATCCGTCGTGGTTTCGCCGGTCTACTTGTATCCTGCGGCGACGATGTTCGCCTGCACCTCGTTCTCGGTGGCGGCGGTCGGGTAGCCGGACGTCATCACGCCCTCGTAGAACGTGCCGGCGGAGCCGTGGCTGTTGTCGCCGCCGATGCCGAGGATGATGGCCCCCTCCTTCTTCATGGGGTTGTAGCCCGAGGCGTTGGGCCGCTTGCCGTCGTAGAAGGTCGACAGGCCGCCCGACTGGGCGTTGCCGGCCCGGATGGCCCAGTGGTTGGGCTCACCCTTGATGATGGCGGTCAGGTATCGGTAGTTCACGCTCGGGTCGTTGGCGTTGTAACCCGGGTTCACGCCGGAGAACAGGCCGTTCTCCAGGTCGGCCATGACCCAGGGGCCGTTGCCCGTGCCGTAGCCCCAGACCTTGATGTTGCCGAAGTAGATGGCCTCCATCGTGCCGTTGCCGTTGTCGCGGCTGTTGGTCTCGGCGTTGCCGTAGTCGAAGCAGCAGCCGCCGTTGTAGTGCGTGCCGTCGAAGACCGCGTACATCCCCTCCGGCTGGTCGCCCTTGGCGACGCCGTTGGTGGCGTTGTTGCGGTAGCCGACTCCGGGATCGACGTAGACGCCGTAGGCCTTGAGGCCGTACACCGTGGTCGGTGCCTTGGTCGCGGTCGCCAGGTTGTCGTAGCCGCCCGGAGCCGGGCCGGAGAACCCGCCGGGAGGCGCCTGCGTGAGGTGGTTGCCCCGGCCGGACTGGTCGTAGATCTTGGTGATGACACAGCTGGTGCCGGAGCAGAAGGAGTCTTGCGTGGCGGCGTTGGCGGCTCCGCCCGGGCTCAGGACGCCGACGTCGCGGGTGGTGTTGTCCGAGGAGCGGCGCACCTGGTAGAGCGGGCCGTTGTAGTTCGCGTACAGAGCGCGGGTGGTGCTGTGCGCGGCCACGCACGGGGTGCCGCCCGAGGCGTAGATGTCACACGGCTGCCTGGACGACGGCGGCGAGGGAGACGCGGAAGGCGAGACGGTGGGGGAGGCGCTGGGGGAGGCGCTGGGCGACGACGTGACGCCGCCGGTGCAGGTCACGCCGTTGAGGGCGAAGCTCGTCGGCACCGGGTTGGAACCGTTGAACGCTCCGTTGAACCCGAAGCTCGTGCTGCCGCCGCTGGGGATGCTGCCGTTGTAGGACACGTTGGTCACCGTGACCTGGGAGCCCGACTGGGTGTAGGTGCCGTTCCACAGCTGCGTGATCGTCTGTCCCGCGGGGAACGACCACGTCAGCTTCCAGTCGCTGATCGGGTCCCCGAGGTTGTTAACGCTCACATTGGCGCCGAAGCCGCCCGGCCACTGGTTGGTGATCGTGTAGCTGACCTGGCATCCGGCCGTGGCCGCCGACGCGACGTGCGTACCGGCCACACCGGCAGCGGCCGTCAACAGCGTGGCGACGGCTATGGCCGGCAGCCTCAACCGCCGGCGAGAAGAGCTGACATGTCGCACAGTGTCTTCCCAATCTCTGAGATGTCGATGGTTCGCCGTGAGCCCCCGAGTTCCTGCTCGGCTTCCGTTCGGCTACGGGCTCGTGCAGGTCACGCTGGTGGGGGAGATCGAGCCGTCGCCCTCGGCGGTGAATCCGAACGTCGTCGACCCGTTGCCGGCGACGGTGCCGTTGTAGGGGGCGTTCTTGACGGTGATCGCGCCGCTGGTGCCGGTGTTCACGCCGTTCCACAGGCTCGTGACGGTCTGTCCGCCGGCCAGGGTCATCTTCACGGTCCAGCCGTCGAGCGTGGACGACCCGGTGTTGGCGACGGTCACCTCGCTCTGGAAACCGCTGCCCCAGTTGTTGACCAGCCGGTAAGTCGCCGTACACCCGCCCGGCCGCGCACTCGGCGACACCGTGGGCGACACGGTGGGCGACACCGTGGGCGACACCGTGGGCGACACCGTGGGTGACGCGGTGGGTGACGCGGTGGGGGACGGCGACGGGGTCACGCCGCCGCTGACCCGGTAGACGACGGTGCCGTGTGACGGCACGCCGGCCGAGATGGTGCCGGTGCTGCCGGTGACGGCGTTCGTCCACACGTCGCGCAGGGTGAACGAACCGCCGGACAGCCCGATCGCGGACGCGGTGGTGCTGATCGTGGTGGTGCTGCCGCCCTGGTTGAACAGGGCGACCGCGACATCGCCGTTGGCGAGCTTCTTGGCCAGCACGCGGCGGGTCCCGTCGTTGCTGATCTGGCGGGCCTGCAGGCCGAGCGGGTCCTGGTCGACGGCGATCAGGTTCTGGTTCTTCAGGATGGTCGCCGTCGCCGAGTCCATGGTGCGCAGGTCGTTTCCGGCGATCAGGGGTGCGGCCATCATCGCCCAGAGGGCGAAGTGGCTGCGCATCTCGGTGTCGGTCATGCCGCCCCGGCCGACCTCCATCATGTCCGGGTCGTTGAACGCTCCCGGTTTCGCGTACGACGCGAGTGGGACGGTGACGTTGACGATGTTCTGGATGCCCATCGGATAGCCGTTGGTCTGACCGGTGTCCCACTTGTTGGTGATGTCCTCGGTCGTCCGCCACATGTTGGCGACGTCGCCCCAGTCGCGCTGCGGCCCCGTCTTCGCGTGGATGCTGTTGGGGTTGATGCTGTAGACGATCGGCCGCCCGGTCGCCGCCAGCGCGTCACGCATCTTCGCGAATGTGCGGACCTGGTCGTCGATGGTGCCGTTGGGTGAGCACCAGTCGTACTTCAGGTAGTCCACGCCCCAGGCGGCGAACTGGCGGGCGTCCTGGACCTCGTGCCCCTGGCTCCCCGTCGCACCCGGGTAGCCGCCGAAGTACTGCGCGCAGGTCTTGTCCACCGGCACCTGGTAGATGCCGAACTTCAGCCCTCTCGCGTGCAGGTAGTCGCCGAGCGCCTTCATCCCACTGGGGAATCGCGAGGGATTGCCCTGGAGGTTGCCCGCGGAGTCGCGGGTGGGGTTGAACCAGCAGTCGTCGACCACGACGTACTTGTAGCCAAGGTCGCGCAGGCCCGAGTTGACGATGGTGTCGGCCATCTGCTTGATCAGGGTCTCGTTGATGTCGCAGCCGAACGTGTTCCAGCTGTTCCAGCCCATGGGGGGCGTGCGGGCCACGCCGTTCTCCAGGGCGCCGGCCGGGTCCTGCAGGGCGAACGGGACGCCCGCGAGAATGCCGGCCGCGAGTAGAGCTCCCACCTTCCGCAAGGATTCTCCTTGGGTGAGCTATGGATGCATGGGGAATGCGGATCAGCCGATCAGGCGCGGCGGCCGATCGCTCCGGCCGCCGCGCCGAACCGGTACGGATATCAGGGGCCCAAGGATCAGGGACTCGTGCAGGTGGCCGTGGGGCTGGCCGCCCGGCCAGGTCCACTTCACCGGCTCTATCGGTAGGTGATGGCGGACGACGAGTAGACGCAGTTGGCGCCGTCGGCACCGCTGCCGATCTTCGTCGGCTCGCCGCTGGTCACGCCCCTGTACTTCTCGCAGATGACGACCTTCCTGCTCGGGTCGTTCACGATCGTGATCTGGGAGAAGCGGGCGGTGTCGCCGTAGTTGGTGTTGATGCCGGCCAGGACTTTGCCGGGGGTGGTCGCCGTGACGTTCTGGATGACGACGTCGCGCTTGTACTGGGTCGAGCAGTTGCCGCAGGAGCGGTAGAGCTTGCCGAAGTTCTGCACCTGGAAGTTCTTGATGTACATGGTGCCGGGGCCGTTGTGCTGGAAGACCTTGTCGCTGGCGGCCTTGGCGCCGCCGCCGTCGATGGTCATCGTCTGCGACGACGAGGTGCCCTTGAACGTGGCCGCGTCCTCGCCGACGTCCTCCCACCACACGTTCTGCAGGGTGCAGGTGCCCATGCAGTGGACGCCGTCGGCCGCGGGCGCGCCGATGATGACGTTCTTCAGCACCGCGCCGTTTGCCAGTTTGAAGATGGGGGGCTGACTTTCGCTCTGGCTGCCGCTGCCGAGCGCGCCGGTGCCGTAGTAGCGCTTCATGCCGCCGTCGAGCGTGCCTGAGACGTTGATCGTGGCGCCGACCGCCTGCTGACCGGTGGGGGACGGCCAGGCGGCCAGGCGCAGTGCGGCCGCCGGGGCCGCGCCCGGCAGGGTGCCCGCGGACGCGCTGCCGGCCGGACCGGCCGCGAGAACCATTCCGGCCGCCGCGGCGGCGAAGAACGCGGTGCGGAATCGTGCGGACGTGCTCATTCACACTCCAGGGGGAGACGGCGACGATGCCGCCGTACGCGGTGATGCCGGCTGCGGGGAACGCAGGCCGGCCGGCGCTCCATCGGCTCCATCGGGTTCGGGAGAGCGAGCGAGAGCCGGACCCGGCGAATCGGCGGCCCGATCCGTCTGCGGATGCGACACTCACGGCGTCGCGACCGGGGACCCCTGCCGCTCACCACCGACCCCGGCAGGAGGCCGCTTCGGGACTCAGTGTGGAAACCGCAACGAAACCTGTCAAGGGAGTCTCGAAATTGTTTCGTTGAGGCGCAGGGGACCTTATCCCTGCCGACCTGCGCTGGTGAGCGGCATATCGGCGAAAATTTCCGCAGCTCCACCCTGGACTATCTGCCCCGCCCGCGAGCCGGCCGGGAGTGCTCAGAACGTTACGAGCGCATTGTCGTGAAACTTTCACCGGCCGAACCGCGCGAGGCGACCGGACCCCGCCCTGATGGGAGCAGGTGGGACAGGCCCCCGGCGGACCGGGGCCGGCGCGGAGAAGAGCCGGACCTTGACGAGGCTCCCTCCGGTCGTATTTGCTCCGCCGCACCACCACCATCACATGCGCCGACAGAGAAGGACGGGTCTCGCACATGAATTGTTAGCGCTAACAGCACGATCCTCCGGCTGCTCACGAGAACGCCGGGCCGCCGCTGTTGTCGCTGACCGCACGAAGACGTGAAACCAAACCCCCCGGGAGTACGAATGAAGGTCCCTCGCCTGCGCCTCTGGCTTGCCACCGGGCTCGTCGCCGTGGCCGGCACGGTCGGTGCGCTGACCGCGCCCGCCGCGCACGCGGCGACAGGCTGCCGGGTGGACTACTCGGTCACGAACCAGTGGCCGGGTGGCTTCGGCGCGAACGTGAGCATCACCAACCTCGGTGACCCGATCAACGGGTGGCGGTTGAGCTGGTCGTTCTCCGCGGGGCAGACGGTCACGCAACTGTGGAACGGCTCGGTGACGCAGTCGGGCGCACAGGTCACGGTCGCCGACGCCGGCTACAACGGGACACTGGCCACCGGCGCGAGCACGTCCTTCGGCTTCAACGGCACCTGGAACGGCGCCAACCCGGCGCCGGCGAGCTTCACGCTCAACGGCACGGCCTGCACAGGTGGCGTCACCGGCCCGTCCGCGAGCCCTTCATCGAGTCCGTCCGCGAGCCCCTCCCCGAGTCCTTCGGCCAGCCCGTCATCCACACCCGTGGCGAGCAAGCCGTGTGACATCTACGCCGTGGGCGGCACGCCCTGCGTGGCCGCGCACAGCACGACGCGGGCGCTCTACCACTCCTACAGCGGCAACCTGTACCAGGTCAGGCGCTCCTCCGACAACGCGACCCGGGACATCGGCGTCCTGGCCGCGGGCGGCACCGCCAACGCGGCGGCGCAGGACTCCTTCTGCGCCGGCACCACCTGCGTCATAACGGTGATCTACGACCAGTCCGGGCACGGCAACAACATGCTCTACCAGGGACCCGGCGGGGCAGGCGGCAAGGACACCCCCGCGACCGCGACGTCCGAGTCGCTGACGGTCGGCGGTAGCAAGGCGTACTCGCTCTACATCAAGCCCGGCAACAGCTACTGGCGGGACGGTCACCTGACCGGCGTGCCGACGGGCAGCGCGCCCGAGGGCATGTACATGGTGACCAGCGGCACCCACGTCAACAGCGGCTGCTGCTTCGACTACGGCAACAGCGAGACGACCAGGAAGGCCGACGGGGCCGGCGCGATGGACGCCATCTACTTCGGCACGAGCTGCTGGTTCGGCGGCTGCTCGGGGACCGGTCCCTGGGTCCAGGCCGACCTCGAATGGGGCCTCTACCCCGGTGGCAGCCAGTCGTGGAACCCCAACCAGAGGGCGTTCACCAGCAAGTTCGTCACGGCGATGCTGAAGAACAACGGGACGTCGCGCTTCGCCATCAAGGGCGGCAACGCGCAGACCGGCGGAATGACCACGATGTGGGACGGCGCGCTTCCCCCCGGCTACAGCCCGATGAAGAAGCAGGGCGCGATCATCCTGGGCAGCGGTGGCGACTGCTGCGCCACCAACACCAACCTGAGCCAGGGCACCTTCTACGAGGGAGCCATCGTCTCGGGTTACCCGTCCGACGCGACAGAGAACGCGGTGCAGACCAACGTCACCTCCGCCGGATATCGCTGATCGGGTGGGATGGGGCCCGTCGGTGTGCTGGGGTGTTCAGGCTCCGAGGGGTGTGCCTCGGCCGTTGAGGATGATCAGTTTCTCGATGCGTCTGCGGCGT
>NZ_BOOF01000091.1 GCF_016863095.1 Microbispora siamensis
TGATCCCCGAAAGCCCGTCGAATCGTGACGAAGCATCCCGAGATCGGGTCCGATGAGAAGGAGTTACTGAGAGCCTAGCAGCCGATCCCCGGAGGGGGGTTCAGGCTCGCCGGTCCTCAGCGCGTGCAGAAAGACTAGCACCCGTCCGGAGGGGCTGCGCACAACTTGGGCAACTTTGTGGTCCTGCCCTGTCTTCAGGGCCCTCAAACCTCTCCCGCCACAAAGCTTCCGGTTGCCTGTGCGCCCTCGTCGTGACGAGGGCGCACAGGACGACGACCTAGGCCGGCAGGGCTGCGAGCTGGGCTTCGAGACGAGAGATGTCCTCGGCGGCCTGCTCGGCCCGTCGGCGCACCTTCGCCACGACGTCCTCGGGCGCCTTGGACATGAACTGCTCGTTGCCGAGCTTCGCCGTGACCTGCGCCTGCTCCTTGCGTGCCGCCGCCAGGTCCTTCTCCAGCCGCTTCCGCTCGGCCACGACGTCGATGGCACCGGCCGTGTCGATCTCCACGAGCACGGTGCCGACGGTGAGCCGGGCTGTCGGGTTGAACGTGTCCGCGGGATCGTCCAGACGCAGCAGGACGCGGATCGCGCCCTCGTGGGCGGCGAGAGCCGTACCGGACAGGGACAGTCGCGCGGCCACCCGCTGACCGGGCTTCAGGCCCTGATCCGAGCGGAACCTGCGCACCTCCGTCACGAGGTCCTGCAGTGACGCGATCTCCTGCTCGGCCTCGGGGTCGAGCAGTCCGGGCACGGCCGAGGGCCAGGGAGCGACCACGATCGACTCCCCACCGGTCAGAGCCCGCCACAGCTCCTCCGTCACGAACGGCACGAGCGGGTGGAGCAGCCGGAGCAGCGCGTCGAGGACATGCCCCAGCACCCGCTTGGTGTTCTCGGCCACCGCGCCGCCCTCGGCGAACTGGACCTTGGCCAGTTCGACGTACCAGTCGAAGACCTCGTCCCAGGCGAAGTGGTAGAGGGCGTCGGAGGCCTTGGCGAACTCGAACTCCTCGAAGGCCGCGTCGACACTCGTGACGACCTCCTGCAGGCGCGACAGGATCCACCGGTCGGCCGCGGTGAGGTCTTCGGGCAGGCCGTCGGAGACGGCGCCGTTCATCAAGGCGAAGCGGGTGGCGTTCCAGATCTTGTTGCAGAAGTTGCGGGATCCGGCCGCCCAGTCCTCGCTGATCGCCACGTCGGAGCCGGGGTTGGCACCGCGCAGGAGCGTGAAGCGCGTGGCGTCCGCCCCGTAACGCTCGATCCAGTCGAGGGGGTCGACGACGTTGCCGAACGACTTCGACATCTTCTTGCCGAACTGGTCGCGCACCATGCCGTGCAGCGCCACGGTGCGGAACGGCGGCTGGCCGTCCATCGCGTACAGCCCGAACATCATCATCCGGGCGACCCAGAAGAACAGGATGTCGTAGCCGGTGACGAGCACGGTCGTCGGATAGAAGCGGGCCAGATCGGGCGTGGCGTCCGGCCAGCCGAGCGTGGAGAACGGCCAGAGCCCGGAGGAGAACCACGTGTCGAGGACGTCCTGGTCCTGCTCGTAACCCGCCGGCGGCTCCTCGTCGGGCCCCACGCAGACCATGTCACCGTCCGGGCCGTACCAGACGGGGATCCGGTGTCCCCACCACAGCTGGCGCGAGATGCACCAGTCGTGCATGTCGTCGACCCAGTCGAAGTAGCGCTTGGCCAGCTCCGGCGGGTGGATGCGGGTCCGGCCGTCACGCACCGCGTCACCGGCGGCCTTGGCCAGCGGTGTGACGTTGACGAACCACTGCAGCGACAGCCGCGGCTCGACCACGGTCTTGCAGCGGGAGCAGTGCCCGACGGAGTGCACGTACGGACGCTTCTCCGCGACGATGCGGCCCTGCTCGCGCAGCGCGGCGACCACGGCGGGCCGCGCCTCGAACCGGTCGAGCCCCTGGAAGGGCCCGTGGGCGGTGATGACGCCGCGCTCGTCCATGACGACGAGCGACTCCAGCGAGTGGCGCCGCCCGATCTCGAAGTCGTTCGGGTCGTGCGCGGGGGTGACCTTCACCGCGCCGGTGCCGAAGGAGGGGTCCACGTGCTCGTCCGCGACGATCGGAATGCGCCGCCCGGTGAGCGGGACCTCGACATACTTGCCGACCAGGTGCGCATAACGCTCGTCGGCGGGGTGGACGGCGACCGCGGTGTCGCCCAGCATGGTCTCGGCGCGGGTGGTGGCGACGATGATCTCCTCGTCGCCCGAGCCGTAGCGGATCGAGACGAGCTCGCCGTCGTCGTCGCTGTGCTCGACCTCGATGTCGGACAGGGCGGTCAGGCAGCGGGGGCACCAGTTGATGATCCGCTCGGCGCGGTAGATGAGCCCGTCGTCGAACAGCTTCTTGAAGATCGTCTGGACGGCCCGGGAGAGCCCCTCATCCATGGTGAAGCGCTCGCGGGACCAGTCCACGCCGTCGCCGAGCTTCTTCATCTGGCCGAGGATCCGGCCGCCGGACTCCTCCTTCCACTGCCAGACGCGCTCGACGAACGCCTCACGGCCGAAGTCGTGGCGCGACAGGCCTTCCTTGGCGATCTCGCGCTCCACGACGTTCTGCGTGGCGATGCCGGCGTGGTCCATGCCGGGGAGCCACAGTGTCTCCATGCCCCGCATCCGGGCTCGCCGGGTGAGCGCGTCCTGGATCGAGTGGTCGAGGGCGTGGCCCACGTGGAGCGACCCGGTCACGTTGGGCGGGGGAAGCACGATGCTGTACGGCTCGCGCCCGCTGCCCGGGTCCGCTGTGAAGTAGCCCGCCGATACCCAGCGCTCGTAGCTCCGGGTCTCGACATCGGCGGGGGCGTACTGGGTGGGCAGCTCAGACGTAGTCACGGTGCCCAATTCTAGGGACGTCCGGACGCCGCCCGAGCCGTCGCCGCACGCCCTGTGGATAGCGTGCCGGCGAAGGCCCGCGTCAGGCCGACTTCTCCCTCGGGGTCCGCTGCTGCTTGGCCTGCAGCTGGTCGCGTGGCACCAGGGTCGGATTCACGTGCTCCAGCACGGCCTCGCGGGTGATGACGACACGGGCCACGTCCTGGCGGGAGGGCACCTCGTACATCACGGACTGGAGCACTTCCTCCATGATGGCGCGCAACCCGCGGGCGCCGGTGCCACGCAGGATGGCCTGGTCGGCGATGGCCTCCAGCGCGTCGTCGGAGAACTCCAGCTCGACGTTGTCCAGTTCGAGCAGGCGCCGGTACTGCTTGACGAGCGCGTTGCGCGGCTCGGTGAGGATCTGGATCAGCGCGTCCCTGTCGAGGTTGTGCACCGACGTGATCACCGGGAGCCGCCCGACGAACTCGGGGATCATGCCGAACTTCAGGAGGTCTTCCGGCATGACGTCGGAGAAGATGTCGGAGGAGTCCATCTCCTCCTTCGAGTGGATGATCGCGTTGAAGCCGATGCCCTTCCTGCCGACCCTCGACTCGATGATCTTCTCGAGGCCGGCGAAAGCACCGCCGCAGATGAACAGCACGTTGGTGGTGTCGATCTGGATGAACTCCTGGTGGGGGTGCTTGCGACCGCCCTGCGGGGGCACGCTCGCCGTGGTCCCCTCCAGGATCTTCAGCAGGGCCTGCTGCACGCCCTCGCCCGACACGTCCCGCGTGATCGACGGGTTCTCACTCTTCCGAGCGATCTTGTCGACCTCGTCGATGTAGATGATGCCGGTCTCGGCCTTCTTGACGTCGTAGTCGGCGGCCTGGATCAGCTTGAGGAGGATGTTCTCCACGTCCTCGCCGACGTAGCCGGCCTCGGTCAGCGCGGTCGCGTCCGCGATGGCGAACGGCACGTTGAGCATCTTGGCGAGGGTCTGCGCGAGCAGGGTCTTGCCCGAGCCTGTGGGGCCGAGCAGCAGGATGTTGGACTTGGCCAGCTCCAGGCCGTCGTCACGGCCCCGCTCCCCCGACTGGACGCGCTTGTAGTGGTTGTAGACCGCCACCGACAGCGCCTTCTTCGCCTTGTCCTGCCCGATGACGTACGCGTCGAGGAACTCGTAGATCTCGCGCGGCTTGGGGAGGTTGTCCCACTTGAGCTCGGAGGACTCGGACAGCTCCTCCTCGATGATCTCGTTGCAGAGATCGATGCACTCATCGCAGATGTAGACGCCTGGTCCGGCGATGAGCTTCTTGACCTGCTTCTGGCTCTTGCCGCAGAACGAGCACTTCAGCAGGTCTCCCCCGTCGCCGATGCGTGCCACCCCAGATACTCCTTTGCGTGGGACCGCCCCTGCCGCCGCGGTCGCTTCCGTCCGCACCCTGCTCGCGATCCGGGCTCATGATCCTGGGCCATGATCCGGGGATCGCGATCCGGTGCGAAAACGTCATCCCGCTCAGGTTTCGACGTTACCGTCTCTCGGGCCCTCAGTGAGCCCCCTAGCGGTGAGTCGCACCGGAACGTGCCCAAATGGGCACCGTTCCGGTGCGGCAACTCCCTCAGGAAGCGGCGACCGCCGCCGCGCGCTTCTTCCGCGACGGGATGATGTCGTCCACCAGCCCGTACGCCTTCGCCTCTTCGGCGCTGAGGATCTTGTCACGCTCGATGTCCTTGCGGACCTCGTCGGCCGACTTGCCCGAGTGCTTCGCCACGATCTCCTCGAGCAGCGACCTCATCCGCAGGATCTCACGAGCCTGGATCTCGATGTCACTGCCCTGGCCGCCGCCCTCGGTGTAGGGCTGGTGGATCAGCACACGGGCGTTGGGCAGGGCGAACCGCTTGCCCGGCGTGCCGCCGGCCAGCAGGACCGCCGCGGCCGAGGCCGCCTGCCCAAGGCAGACCGTCTGGATCTCGGGCCGGACGAACTGCATGGTGTCGTAGATCGCGGTCATCGCGGTGAACGAGCCGCCCGGCGAGTTGATGTACATGCTGATGTCGCGGTCCGGGTCCAGCGACTCCAGCGTCAGCAGCTGCGCCATCACGTCGTTCGCCGAAGCGTCGTCGATCTGGACGCCGAGGAAGATGATGCGGTCCTCGAACAGCTTGTTGTAGGGGTTCATCTCCTTGACGCCGTACGACGTGCGCTCGACGAAGGAGGGAAGGACGTAGCGGCCGTTGATGTCACCCGGCCGGGTCAGCTCACTCATCTGGGAAGCTCCAGTCACGAGACGGCGCCCTCGGAGGGCACCTGGCGGGCGCTGCGCACCACGTGGTCGATGAAGCCGTAGTCCTTGGCCTCCTCGGCCGTGAACCAGCGGTCCCGGTCGGAGTCGCGCTCGATCTGGTCGAGCGGCTGGCCGGTGTGGAAAGCGATCCGCTCCGCGAGCGTCTTCTTCACGTAGAGCATCTGCTCGGCCTGGATCGCGATGTCGGCCGCGGTGCCGCCGATGCCGCCCGACGGCTGGTGCATCATGATCCGGGCGTGCGGGAGCGCGTACCGCTTGCCCCGGGCACCGGCGCAGAGCAGGAACTGCCCCATGGAGGCGGCCAAGCCCATGGCGACCGTGCAGACGTCGTTCGGCACGTACTCCATCATGTCGTAAATCGCCATGCCGGCGGTCACCGAGCCACCGGGGGAGTTGATGTACATCCAGATGTCGCGGTCCGGGTCATCGGCGGCGAGGAGCAGGAGCTCAGCGGCCAGCCGGTTGGCCACCTCGTCGTTGACCTGGGTGCCGAGCACCACGATCCGCTCGCGCAGCAGGCGCTGGTAGAGCTGGTCCTCGAGGCGGGAGGGGCCACCCTCCGGGCTCCGGGCCTCGAAGCCGGAACCACCGGTCGGGAAGAAGGTCGGCGGGCTGGTCACAGCGTCACCTTCCGATGCGTCGTAATCGATTGGCTTTGCTTGTGACCTTAACGCGCGACGCAGACAGGTCATGCCCGTGCGCCGTACTGTTCGCTGACGGCGCATGCCCGGCCCGAGGCGGGACGCCGCGCCGCATCGCCCGTGTTTACCGCCCTGGCCGCGCGGGCAGGGACGTACGGATCTCAGCCGTACGATTGCTCCCCGACACGCGGTAAGAAACAAATTTGCAGGGATTTGCCCGAATATAACCGGAAACCCCCGGCGCACCCGAGTGCGACGGGGGTTTCACCGTTACCGCCAAGCCACACCGGCCGGCCTCCCGGCCGGTCGGCGGCGGAAAATCAGGCGAGAGCCGACGGAATCAGCCTTCCTTGGCCTCGTCGGCGGGCTCCCCGGCGCCCGCCTCCTCCACGCCCACGGCCTCCTGCTCGGGGTTGAGCTCGGCGTAGATGGCCTTGATGTCCACCTCGTTGCCAGCCGTGTCGGTCACCTTGGCCGCGTCGCCGATGAGCGTCTTGGCCTTCTCGCGCACGATCTCCATCATCGCCAGCGGGAGCTGGTTGTTGTCGGCGAGGTGCTGGGCCAGCGTGTTCGGCGCGACGCCCATCTGCATGGCGCGGCGCACCACGAAGTCGGTCAGCTCCTGCTCGCTGACGCCGATCTCCTCCGCCTTGACGATCTTGTCGAGCACGAAGCCGGACTTCAGCGCCTTGGCCGCAGTCGCCTCGTACTCGGCGAACAGCTCCTCCTCGGTGGTCTGCTGCAGGCGGAGGTAGGCCTCGCGGCTCAGGCCGCTCTCGGCGACCTGGTGCTCGAGGTTGTGCTTGCGCGCGTCGATCTCCGCCTGGAGCGCGCTCTCGGGCAGCGGGATGTCGATCCTCTCGAGCAGCGCCTCGAGGGCCTTCTCGCGGCTCTGCACGACCTGGTCCACCAGCTTGTTGCGGCGAACCTGCTCACGGATGCTGTCCTTGAGCTCGTCGAGCGTGTCGAACTCACTGGCGAGCTGCGCGAACTCGTCGTCCAGCTCGGGCAGCACCTTCTCCTTGACCGACTTGACGTTGATGATCACGTCGGCCTCCTCGCCGGCGTTCTCACCGCCGACGAGGGTGGTGCGGAAGGTCTTCTCGTCGCCGGCGGCCATGCCCTGCAGCGCGTCGTCCAGGCCCTGCAGGACCGAGCCGGCGCCGACCTCGTACGACACGTCGGCGGCCTGCTGCTCGTCGAGGTTGCGGCCGTCGATCTCGGCGCGCAGGTCCATGACGACGTAGTCGCCGTTCTGGGCCGGCCGCTCGACGCCGGTCAGCGTCGCGAAGCGCTGGCGCAGGGCCTCGAGCTGGGCGGTGATGTCCTCGTCGGTCACCTCGGCGGGGTCGACCACGATCTCGGCGCCCTGGTAGTCGGGGACGTCGAAGGCGGGGCGGATGTCCACCTCGGCGGTGAACTCGACCTGCTCGCCGTCCTCGATCTTGGTGACCTCGATCTCCGGCTGGCTGACCGGGAAGACCTCGGTCTCGTCAACGGCCTGGCCGTACAGCTTGGGCAGGGCGTCGTTCAGGGTCTCCTCGAGAACCACCGCGCGGCCGAAGCGCTGCTCGATGATCCGGGCCGGCACCTTGCCAGGACGGAAGCCGGGCACGCGCACCTGCTGCGCGACCTTCTTGTACGCGGCCTGCAGGCTCGGCTCGAGCTCCTTGAACGGCACCTCGACGGTGAGCTTGACCCGGGTAGGGCTGAGCTCCTCGACAGCGGTCTTCACGGGGTGGTCTCCTTGATCCAGCATCTGGTGATCGCGGGCACGTCGTGCACGGCAACCGCGGCACAGTAACGCGCGCCGCGCCCACGTGAGAGGCGCAGGATCACCGTCTCGCCTGCACGCGACCTGTCCGGGCATGCTCGACTGTGGCGGGTGTCCAACGCCAAGGGCAGTCTAGAGCAGATGAGGCCCGGTAGCGACTGCTCAGAGGTCGGCCATGATCTGCCGCAGCAGGTCCACCGTCTCCGTTGGGGTGGTGCTGACCGCGCAGAGGCGTTCCATTACCTCGCTGTAGCGGTCGACCTCTTCTCGTTTGTCCAGGTAAAGCGCGCTGGCGAGCTGCTCGACGTACACGATGTCGGGCAGGTCGGGATCGGCGAACCGCAGGATGCTGAAGGCACCGCCCTCGGCGGCGTGTCCGCCGTAGCTGAACGGGATGACCTGGATCGTCACGTTGGGCTGGTTCATCAGGTCGATGAGGTGCTGGATCTGACCCCGCATGACCTCGACGCCGCCGATCGGGCGGCGCAGCGCGGCCTCGTCGATCACGGCCCAGAACTTGGGGCTGTTCTCTCCGTCGAGGATGCGCTGGCGCTCCAGCCGCAGGTCCACCCGCCTGGCGATCTCCTCCGGCGCCGCGCCTACCGCGCCGGCCATGATGACGGCCCGCGCGTACTCCTTCGTCTGCAGCAAGCCGGGGACGAACTGCACCTCATAGGTGCGGATGCGCTCGGCGGCCTCCTCCAGGCCGACGTACGCCTGGAACCACGAGGGCAGCAGGTCGTTGAACCTGTGCCACCACCCGGGCTCGTTGGCCCGTTCGACCAGGTTCATCACGACATCGCGCGTCTCCTCGTCCTCCACCCCATAGAGGGCGAGAAGGTCGACGACGTCGCGCTCCTTGAATCCGACCCGGCCCAGCTCCATCCGGCTGATCTTCGACTCGGACGCCCGGATGCACTGGCCGGCCTGGTCACGACTGATGCCCTTGCTCTCACGGAGCTTGCGGAGCTGAGAACCGAGAAGGATGCGCAGAGCCGTCGGACCCGATCCAGCCTGGATCTGTATCACGGCGCCTCCCTCTCACCTCGGCCCTGTGTGCCGCCAAGGGACGACCCGCACGACACCCCCAGCCCACACAGTGTCACCACTTCGGGCCCCGATGACAAGGTCTGATCTACGTGTCCCTGACGGTTAGCACTACCGCAGTGTGCGTCTGCACATGACAATTGCACGTGCATTTGGGTCTTGCAGCGGCAGGAGGCGCTGATCCATCATGTCTAGGTGCATATTGGGCCAAAATGTGCACCAGTCCTCGATTCAGGCCAGCGGGAGGTACGGGCAACCATGTCGGACGAGCCCAAACCCGGCGGCCAGCTGACCCGCGACGTGGGATTCGGCTGGTTCCGGAGGGTGGCAGGGGCGTCCGATACGACGATGTGCCCCCTGGCCCCGCAGGCCGACTCCGTCAAGACCGCTCGTGACGTCACGCGGACGACCCTGCAAGAGTGGGGCCTGTCGGAACTCAGCGACGACGCGGCACTGGTCGTGAGCGAACTGGTGACGAACGCGGTCCGTTACGCTCTGTATCCCGCGAACCGCGCCGGCGACCGGCCGATAACGCTGACGCTTCTGCGCATCGCCCCGCACGTGCTGCTCGCCGTCTCGGATCCGAGCGACCAGGCCCCGTCGCCCGTGCAGCCCGACTTCGTCTCGGAGCACGGACGCGGCCTCTACATCGTCGAGACCTACAGTCAGGCGTGGGGCTGGGACGCGCTGGACGAGGGCGGCAAGGCCGTCTGGGCCCTCTTCCGCACCGGCGACTGACGATCCCGCGACCGCTCCCGCGAACTCGCGGGAGGGAAGATCCTGATTCTCCCGGCTCACCTCCGGCCAGGACTATTGTCGCGCGCATGGTCGAACACGATGCCCTCAATTTCACCCGCGAGGCTTACGACGCTGCCGCCTCCACCTATGCGCAACTGTTCCGCGACTCGCTGCGTGACAGCCCCCTGGACCGCGCGATCCTGGGGGTCTTCGCCGAGGTCGTAAGTGCGAGTGGGGACGGTCGGGTCGCGGACCTGGGATGTGGGCCTGGCTATGTCACCGCTTATCTAGACGAATTGGGGCTGGCGGCGTTCGGGGTTGACGCCTCTCCTGAGATGATCAAGTTGGCTCGACAGGCCTATCCGGGCCTGCGGTTCGACGTGGGCTCGATGACCGCGTTGAACATCGCTGACGGCGTGCTGGGCGGCGTACTCTCACGTTGGTCCATCATCCACACTCCGCCGCAGGCACTCCCCGTCATCCTGGCGGAGTTCCATCGTGTGCTGGCGCCTGGCGGCCACCTTCTGATCGGCTTTTCGGCAACCGATGATTCGTCTCACCAGACGCAGGTCTTCGATCACGCAGTCGCGCCGGCCTATCGGTGGTGGCCTGATCACCTCGCCGCGATGCTGCGCGAGTCCGGGTTGCCCGAGGTGGCTCGGATGGTTCGCGAGCCCCAGCCCACCGACCGACGGCAGTTCAAAGAGATTCACCTGCTCGCCCGCAAAGCCTAGACAGAAAGATAAAGGCCCAGAGTCGGGAGCACTCCCCGACCTGGGCCTTCGCACTGAGCGCGGACGACGGGAATCGAACCCCCGTAGCCAGTTTGGAAGAGTTCGGATCACCACGGCTCGGCCTGCTTCGGTGCTGGTCAAGGGCCATTCCCGGGTGTCCGCTCACACCTTCGACTCCCCCTGATTCCCCGCTTATGACTGGCACGTTGTGGCACGGTATGGATCATGCAGGAGACTCGTACATATCTGATCAGGCCAGAGGACGGGCCGGAATGGATCCCCATACACGCGCGAGATCTTGCGCGCGTCCTCACCCCTGACGGGTGGGAGGCTTCCCTCGTGGACGGCTGGGGCGATCATCGGATTCGGGTGCGAGACGCTGACGTCTCCTTCTCCGCCGAGGATGTCGGCTGGCAGGTGTCCATCGAGGGGGACCTCCCTGCAAACGTCGCCGATGACCTTGTGGACGTCATCACGCGGCAGATAACGGCACACGCTGGCCTGTCAGCCGTTTGGGTGCTGCTCAGCAAGTAGGCGCGGCCCCGCGCGCTTCTCCCCTGCCTGATCTTCGGCTTTCTGTTCTGTACAGGCCCGGCCAGTCAGGTGTATGCCTGTCGGATGCATAATGCCTTGAATAAGCTTATGGCTCTGGTCTCGCCTCCTACCGAGCCCATATATGGGGAGGCGGCGTGGGAAGCGGTGTTCGCTGAGCTCGGTAATTCTCTCCCTGCCGATTTCGTTGCGCTCGTCAACCGTTACGGGAGCTGCTACTTCGGGGAGTGGCTAGCGGTTGCTGATCCGCGTAGCGCTGCAGGTGGCGAGTCCTTCGCGGACGCTGCTCGGTACGTTGGGGATCAGTACCGGGAGTTTCGTAAGGAGTGGCCGTCCTGGTACCCGCTCGCGGCTTGGCCGGAGCCAGGTGGCTTCTTGAAGTGGGGAAGCACCGACAACGGTGACTGTATCGGTTGGCTGACTGAGGGCGAACCGGATGCATGGCCGGTGATCATCTGGCCTCGGCACTATGACCAGGGTCCCGCGATTGGATTGACGGCGACCGAGTTCCTACTGGAGTGGTTTTCGGGGAACACGTTCGGTCGGCCAGAGCTTCCCGACTTGGGCGAAGTGACTTGTGAGGCATGGGGGTAGGCAGCTGCCCGAGCTGCCGACGGCCGGGACCGGCCCCCAGGCCGCACGCCCGGCCGCCGACCGGGCGCAGGGCCGCGAGACGCGCAGCGCCGCCCTTGACGGCGGCAAGCTGCTCGACGCACACCCAGGTTGCTCGCCGGTCGTCGGATGGTCGCCATCCCCTCCGGAACTCCTCCCCCAGCTTCGCGAGCATGTGGAGCGCTACTCGGATAAAGCGGCGGGCGGCTGGGTCTTCATCGGCCCCAAGGACGCTCGCCTCCGGCGCTCCAGCCCGTCGGACCTGGAACAAGACCCGTACGGCGGTCGGTTTCCCGATCTCCACATTCACGACCTGCGGCACATGGGAAAGACGCTGGCACCTGCCAACGGTGCCAGCCTCAAGGAGCCGATGGCGCGCATGAGGTCACTTGTCCACTCGGGCGGCCCTGATTTACCTGCACGCCCCGCTGGATCGTGATCAAGGCATCGGAAACATCATCCAGAGATCACAAAGGCCAGGCTCCCCGTACGGGGTGACCTGGCCTTTCGCACTGAGAGCGGACGACGGGAATCGAACCCGCGTAGCCAGTTTGGAAGACTGGGGCTCTACCATTGAGCTACGTCCGCGCGCGCCCGGTGTCCATCTGGTCTAGACTTCATCCGGTCGTCAGGGCGTAAGCGTACCGGAGTCTCGGACCGCTCGCGTACCCGACGAGACGGGGCGTGGCGCAGCTTGGTAGCGCGCTTGCTTTGGGAGCAAGAAGTCGCAGGTTCAAATCCTGTCGCCCCGACCA
>NZ_BOOF01000092.1 GCF_016863095.1 Microbispora siamensis
GGCCCAGATGCGGGATCCCGCCCAGCCGGCCGGTCATCGTTCCAGAGGCGAATCCGCCGGATCGTGCCCGGGGGGTCGCCTGTTCCTCCACCGCGGGCGTCACAGAGTCGCTCACGCCGGCCTTCCTTCCATGATCATGTCGAGGACGTGGTGTTCGTCGAGGTCCCGGGCATCGCTCTCGTGGATCACGCGCCCCTCACGGACGACCAGCACCCGGTCCGCCAGGCCGAGCACCTCGGGCACCTCGCTGGAGACCAGCAGCACGCCGATCCCCTCGTCGGCGAGCCTCCGGATGACGGCGTACAGCTCCGCCCGGGCGCCGACGTCCACCCCCCGGGTCGGCTCGTCGAGCAGCAGGAACTTGCGGCCGTTGATCAGCCAGCGCGCCAGCACCGCCTTCTGCTGGTTGCCGCCGGAGAGGTTCTTGATCGGCCGGTCCAGGTGAGGCGGCCGGATGTCGAGGTCCTCGACCTGGCGCCGGGCGTCGGACACCTCGCGGCCGCGGTTCAGCCAGCCGAACCTGGCGTACCGGTCGAGGCTGCTCAGGGAGATGTTGCGCATGACGCTCTGGTCGAGCAGCAGTGCCTGGGCCTTGCGCTCCTCGGGGGCCAGCCCCATGCCGGCCCGTACGGCGCGGCTGGGGCTGCCGCCGCGCACCGGGGCGCCGTTCAGGACCACGCGGCCGTCCGCGCGGCGAGCTCCGTAGATCGCCTCGATGATCTCCGAGCGGCCCGACCCCACGAGCCCGGCCAGCCCGACGATCTCTCCGGCCCGTACGGTGAACGACACGTCGGTCACGCGGCCGGGCACGGTGAGCTTCTCCACGCGCAGGATCTCGGGACGGTCGTCATGACTACCGGGGCGGGGCCGGGGCGGGAAGACGTGCTCGACCTCGCGGCCGGTCATCAGCGCGACCACCTGCGAGGTGGGCGTGTCCTTGGCCGGCAGCCCGACCGCGACCGTGCGGCCGTCCTTCAGCACCGTCACCCGGTCGCCGATCTCCCGGATCTCCTCCAGCCGGTGCGAGATGTAGATCACCGCCACGCCCTGCGCGGTCAGTTCGCGGATGATCCGGAACAGGTTGGTCACCTCGTCGTGGGCCAGGGCCGCCGACGGCTCGTCCATGACGATCAGCCGAGTGTCGTACGAGAGCGCCCGCGCCATGCTCACCACCTGCTTGGCGGCCGGCGACAGCCGGCCCACCTCGGTCGTCGGGCGGATCTCGCCGTGCCCGAGCCCGGCCAGCAGTTCGCGGGTGATCCGGTTGGCCTCTCCCCTGCTGACGAACCCGAGCCGGGCCGGCTCGTGGCCGAGGAACACGTTCTCGGCGACGCTCAGGCCGTCGACCAGGTCGAGCTCCTGGTAGATGGTGGAGATGCCGAGCCGGATCGCGGCCGTCGGGCCCGCCAGGCGGACCTCCGTGCCGTCGAACACGATGGTCCCCTCGTCGGGCTGGTGGGCGCCGGCCAGAGTCTTGATCAGTGTGGACTTGCCGGCGCCGTTCTGGCCGAGCAGGCAGTGCACCTCCCCCGCGCGGACGTCGAGGTCGACGCCGTTCAGAGCGCGTACGCCGGGGAACTGTTTGACGATTCCTCGCATTTGGAGAAGAGACGCCGAGTCGGACGATGACCGCGGCACAAGGGCCTCCTGAGGGACGGGGGATGCGGCCGTGGCCCCGCCCGCCTGACGGCGCCGGTTTGGCACCACCGCGACGGCGCCGAGGTCGGCGTCAACGGTGCCGCTGCGGTTCCGGACGACCGATCAGGCGGGCGGGACGTTCTGGGTGGGGGGAAGGGGACTTGGTGAGGGGGAAGGGGAAGGGAGGACGGGCAGGGTGGTGATCCCGTCCGCCTGACGGCATGCGCCATCGCCGCGGCACGCGGGATGGGCGGGAGTGCCGGCGGCTCGGGACAGGCCGGTCAGGCGGACGGGACGTCTGGGTGGACGGGAGTGGTCAGATCAGGCGGGGACGGGCGGGAGCGGGGCGGCGGACAGGCGGGTCCACCGCGAGTGGGACGGACGGGTCATCGGGGGCTCCTCACGCGCCACGGTGGCTGGGATGTCGGATGGCGATGGCTGTGGGGTCGGACAGTGCCCGTTCGACGACGACACCGGCCGCTCCACGCGACGCGGCGCCGAAGCCGAGGTTGGAGGCGACGAACCGGCAGCGGTCGGCGGCGCCGGTCATGCCCAGGCCGGCCATCTCCTCCCGGGCCGCGGGGACGATCCGGTCGGCGAGCTTGGCGAAGTAGCCGCCCAGCACGATCACCCGCGGGTTGAAGAGGTTGACCAGCACGGCCGCCCCGCGGCCGAGCCACCGGCCCACCTTCGCGAGGGCCGCGTCGACGCGGGGGTCTCCTTCGGCCCACCGCTGCTCGATCTCGGCCAGCCGCTCCTCCGGGTCGCGGACGACCTGCCCGCCTGTGCCGTACGCGCGGTCGGGCGTGGCCATGCGCACCAGCGCGGCCAGTCCGACCTTGGTCTCCCAGCAGCCGATCCTGCCGCATCGGCACCGCTCACCGGAGGGGTCGACCATGACGTGGCCGACCTCCCCGGCGAAGCCGTCCGCTCCGCTCAGCAGCCGGCCGCCGGAGATGATGCCGCCGCCGACGCCCACCTCACCGGTGAGGTAGACCAGGTCGGGCGTCCCCGCGGCGACGCCCGAGGTGAACTCGGCCAGCGCCGCGAGGTTCGCGTCGTTGTCCACGGCGATGGGGATGCTCGCGCGGATGTCGGCCTGGGACAGCCGCTCGGCCACCGCCACCCCGTGCCAGCCGAGGTTCGGGGCGACGACCACCGTGCCGGTGCTCGTGTCGATCAGGCCGGGGACGGCCACGGTGATCCCGGCCAGCGCGACCCCGAGCCGGTCGAGGTCGGCGACGGTCCTCTCGACCATCAGGGCCAGCTCGTCCAGTGAGCGTTCCGGGCTGGAGCCCATGGCGTCGAAGCCGATGCGCCGGTCGGCGAGCACCCTGCCGGCCAGGTCGGTGGCGAAGGCGGCGATGTAGTCGACGTTGACCTCCACGCCCAGGGCGCCGATCCGTGAACCGTCCAGGACGAGCGCGACGCTCGGGCGTCCGACGGAACCGGCGTGCTGCGGCCCGGTCTCCTTGACCAGCCCCCGTGCCTGAAGCTCGCTCACCAGGCTGGTGACGGTCGTCTTGTTCAGTCCGGTCGCCACCGCGACGGCCGACCGGGAGCACGGGCCGTACGCACTCACGTGCCGCAGAACCAGAGCGAGGTTGGAACGACGCACGGTGGCCTGGTCCGCGGGAACACCCGCGGACCCGCCGCGACCCGGCGAGTCGGTCCTGTGGCCGTCGGCCCTGCTGTGCTCCACGCCGCTCCTCAATTAGTTCGCATGGCTGGCCGAATTAAAGACAGGGACTTCCGGCAGACACAAGGGGAAACCGGTCGCAAGTTGCGTAACGTTCCAATAACCACATAACGAATGAGTCCTGAACTGGGCAAAAAGGGAGCGATGCCAACTCGTTACGGAACCCAGGGGTGCGCAGACGGACACCTCCGTGTTACAACCCTGATTAATTGATCTCGTAGACAAACAAAGGATCAGGTGAGGCGGGTGTCGAACGAGCAGCACCTCACCCGCCTCTCGGGAGGCCCTCCGCCGGCGGGCCCCGCCGCCCTGCGCCGGGCGAACCTCTCGCTGGTGCTGCGTGAGCTGCGCGACCACACCTCCTTGTCGCGCGCCGACATCGCGGACGCGACCGGGTTGCACCGGGCCACCGTCTCCAACCTCATGGCGGAGCTGCTGGAACGGCGGCTGGTGCGGGAGCTCGGCGTCGAGCACGCGGGCGCCGTCGGGCGCCCCAGAAGGGCGGTGGCGCTGCATGGCGCGCACGTCGGCGCCCTGGGCATGGAGATCAACGTGGACTACATCGCGGTCCACGGCACCGACCTCAGCGGCCGGGTCCTGGTAGAGCGGCGGGTGGTCTTCGACGCGATGGGCAGCCGCCCGGACAGCGCGGTGCGCAGGCTGGGGCTCGTGGCCAAGGAGTCCGTGGAGGCGATGGCGCGGGCCGGCGCCGTCCCCGCGGGCATCGCGGTGGCCGTCCCCGGCCTCGTGGACGTGGCACGCGGCGTCGTGACGCTCGCGCCGAACCTCTACTGGCAGGACCTGCCGCTGGCAGACCAGTTGTCCGCCATGCTCGGCCCGCTGCGCGTGCCGGTGCGGGTGGACAACGACGCCAACCTCGCGGCGCTGGCCGAGTTCACCTCGGGCGTCGCCGCGGGGACGCCCGACATGGTCTACCTCACCGGTGAGGTGGGCGTCGGCGGCGGCATCATCTCCGGCGGCAAGCTCCTGCGCGGAGCGGACGGCTTCTCCGGCGAGGTCGGGCACCTGCGGGTCGACCCGAACGGCGACCAGTGCGGCTGCGGCCGCATCGGCTGCTGGGAGACCAAGGTCGGACTGGCGGCGCTCGTCCGCGCCGCCATGCCCGAGCAGGCGTACGGGCTGCCCGGCATGCCGGTGCCCGACCCCGGCGAACGAGTGGCCGACATCGCCAGGGGCCTGGCCTCCGGCGACCGGCGCATGATGCAGGCGGTGGCGCAGGTCGGCCAGTGGCTCGGGCTCGGCGGCTCGATCGTGGCCAACCTGTTCAACCCGCGAGTGATCGTCATCGGGGGCTACTTCGCCTCGCTGGCCGAGTGGCTGCTGCCCCACGCGCAGGACGAGCTGCAGCGGCTCGTGATGGCCGCCCCCGCGGCCCAGTGCCGATTCGTCGCCTCGACGCTCGGCTTCGGCGCCGCGTCCCGCGGCGCCGCGAGCATGGTGGTCAGCCAGATCATCGACGACCCGACCACGATCATGGATTCATTACCCCGGCCGTCAGCCTACTGACGGCCCCACAGACCTGGAGACGGCACCTCTCCAGTACCCCCGGTATCCAACGCAAGTAAGCGGCAACAAGCGCGGCGGCGCGCGCCTTGCCTGACCTCCCCCCAGTCAGGAAGGGTCTTCCATGTCACCACGTCATCGAACGTGGGCCAGGCCGTTCAACACGGCCCTGCCAGAAAAGGGACGACGTCCGAGACGTCGAACCGCTGCGACGATGGCCCTGGCCCTCGTCGCGCCCGTCATCACGCTCCTCGCGGCGCCCGCGAGCGCCGAGGCCACCACGGCCGCGGCGGCACCCGACTTCAAGGTCCTCGTCTTCTCCAAGACCACCGGCTTCCGGCACGACTCGATCCCCGAGGGCATCGCGGCCGTGCAGAAGCTCGGCCAGGAGAACAACTTCGCGGTCGACACGACCGAGGACAGCACCAAGTTCACGGACGAGAACCTGGCGCAGTACCAGGCCGTGGTCTTCATGTCCACGACCGGTGACCCGCTGGGCACCCAGGACCAGAAGGACGCCTTCCAGCGCTACATCCAGAAGGGCGGCGGCTTCGTGGGCGTCCACGCCGCCGCCGACAGCGGCTACAACTGGTCCTGGTACGGCAAGCTCGTCGGTGCCTACTTCAAGCAGCACCCGGCGATCCAGCAGGCCACGGTCAAGGTCGAGGACCCGGCGCACCCGTCGACCAAGGGTCTGCCGACGACCTGGACCCGTACCGACGAGTGGTACGACTACCAGACGAACCCGCGTGGCACGGTCCACGTGCTGACGTCGATGGACGAGAAGTCCTACTCCGGCGCCACGATGGGCGCCGACCACCCCAACACCTGGTGCCAGGACTATGACGGTGGCCGCTCGTGGTACACCGGTCTCGGCCACCTGAAGGAGAACTACAGCGAGGCGAACTTCCTCAAGCTGCTCCTCGGCGGTATCAAGACCGCCGCGGGCGCCGAGAAGGCCGACTGCTCCGCGTCGCAGAGCAGCAGCTTCGAGAAGACCACCCTCGACGACAACACCTCCAACCCGATGATGCTGGACGTGGCCAAGGACGGCCGGGTCTTCTACATCGACCGGCTCGGCGACGTGCGGATCATCAAGCCGAGCGGTGGCACCGTGACGGCGGCGCACCTGAACGTGTTCACCGCCAACGAGAGCGGTCTGCTCGGCATGGCGCTGGACCCCGGGTTCGACACCAACAAGTGGATCTACCTGTACTACTCGCCGTCGGGCTCGGCGAACGTGGACCGGCTGAGCCGCTTCACGGTCACCGGTGACACCCTGGATCTGGCGAGCGAGAAGAAGATCCTCGACGTTCCGGTGCAGCGGGCCGAGTGCTGCCACCACGGCGGCGGCCTGGTGATCGACCCCAAGACCGGCAACCTGTGGCTGGGCACGGGCGACAACACCAACCCCTTCGCCTCCGACGGCTACGCCCCGATCGACGAGCAGTCGGGCCGGGCCAACTGGGACGCCCAGCGCTCCGCGGGCAACACCAACAGCCTGAGCGGCAAGCTGCTGCGGATCCACCCCGAGCCGGACGGCACCTACACCATCCCGGCGGGCAACCTGTTCGCCCCGGGCACGGCCAAGACCAAGCCCGAGATCTACGGCATGGGCTTCCGTAACCCGTTCCGGATCGGGCTTGACCCCAAGACTGGCAACGTCATGCTGGGTGAGTACGGCCCGGACGCGAACGCCGCCAGCGCCACGCGCGGCCCGCAGAACACGGTGGAGTGGAACCTCATCTCCAAGCCGGGCAACTACGGCTGGCCGTACTGCATCGGCAACAACTCCCCCTACATCGACTACAACTTCGCGACCAAGACGTCGGGGTCGGCGTTCAACTGCGCGGCTCCGGTCAACGACTCGCCGAACAACGACGGTCTGACCAACCTGCCGCCGGTGATCCCGGCCACGGTCTGGTACCACTACGCCTCCGACCCCAACAACTTCCCCGAGCTGACCGGTGGCGCGCCGATGGGCGGCCCGGTCTACCGCTACAACGCCGACCTCCAGTCGACGACCAAGTGGCCGGCGTACTGGGACGGCAAGGCCATCTTCGGTGAGTGGAACAACAACGCGCTGTGGTCGTTCCAGCTCAACGAGGACGGCACCAAGCTCGTCGAGATGAACCGGATCCTCAGCACGCTGAAGTTCCTCAAGCCGATGGACATGAAGTTCGGTCCCGACGGCGCGCTGTACCTGATCGAGTGGGGTTCGGGCTTCGGCGGCGACAACGCCGACTCCGGCGTCTACCGCATCGACTACGTCAAGGGCGTCCGGCCCCCGACAGCGCGCGCCAGCGCCGACAAGACCGACGGCCCGGTGCCGCTGAGCGTCAAGTTCAGCAGCGAGGGCTCGCGGGACCCGGACGGCAAGGCGATCACCTACGCGTGGGACCTCGACGGTGACGGCAAGACCGACTCCACCGACGCCAGCCCCACCTTCACCTACACCAAGGCCGGCGAGTACAACGCGGTTCTCACCGTGACGAACGCCGACGGCCTGTCCGGCAAGGCGAGTGTGACGATCAACGCGGGCAACACCCGTCCGACCGTCACCGTGGACGTCCCGCCGAACGGCGCATTCTTCGAGTTCGGCGACCAGGTGAAGTTCAAGGTCACCGTCACCGACCCCGAGGACGGCACGATCGACTGCGACAAGGTTCAGATTCAGGCGATCCTCGGCCACGACAGCCACGGCCACCCGCTCGACCAGCTCAAGGGCTGTGAGGGCACCCTGCAGACCCAGCAGGCGGGCCACGGCGAGTACGACAACCTCTTCTACGTGATCGAGGCCAGCTACACCGACGGTGGCGCCGGTGGTGCCAAGCCGCTGACCGGGCGGGGCCAGGTCATCCTGGAGCCCAAGCGCAAGCAGGCCGAGCACTTCTCGCAGACCGGCCGGGTCGCCGACGGCAAGGGCACCGACGCCGCGGGCGTCACGATCGAGACCACGACCGACACCGCGGGCGGCAACCAGAACATCGGGAACATCCAGGACGGCGACTGGTGGTCGTTCGACCCGGTGAACCTGTCGAACGTCTCCGCGATCCGGTTCCGCGTCGCGTCGAACACCACCGGCGGGACCATCCAGGTCCGGCAGGGCAACCCGGAGAACGGGACGCTGGTCGGCTCCGTCGACGTGGCGGGCACGGGCGGCTGGCAGACGTTCAAGGACGTCACGCTGAACCTGACCAACGCGCCGGTCACGAGCGGCCCGCTGTACTTCGTCGTGCGCAAGCCGGCGAGCGCGGCCAACGACGCCTTCCTGCTCAACTTCAACTGGGTCGACTTCATCGGCAAGGGCGCGACGGAGAACCAGCGCCCGACGGTGTCGGTGGCGGCCAACGCGACCACCGGCGTCGCGCCGCTGAAGGTCGACTTCACCACCACCGCCAGCGACCCCGACGGTGACACCCCGCTCACCTACAAGTGGGACTTCGGGGTGAACGGCGCGCCGCAGCCGACGACGGCCAACGCGAGCTACACCTACACCGCGCCGGGCACCTACACCGCCACGGTGACGGTGACCGACGCCAAGGGCGCCGCCGGCACCGCCACGGTGCAGATCAAGGTGGACGCGCCGGCCACGGTGTGCTTCAGCGGCCGATCCGACGACTTCCTGGGCAACCAGCTCGACCGCGACCGCTGGTCGGTCATCCGGGAGAACCAGGACCTCAGGGTCGCCAACGGCAGCCTGATCATCCCGACCTCGGCCACCGACATCTACCAGACGACCAACAACACGCCGAACATCGTCGTGCAGCCGGCGCCGTCGGGTGCCTGGACCGCCACCGCCAAGCTCACGCTGAACGCGCGTGACGCGTACCAGCAGGCGGGCCTGGTCATCTACGGCGACGACGACAACTACGCCAAGATGGTGCTCCAGGCGCGGTCGACCTCGGGTTCCGACCACGCCAGCCGCATCTTCCAGTTCATCCGTGAGGACAAGGGCGCTCCGAACGAGGTGTCGCAGAGCAACACGGCCAACCTCGGGGACGCCTACCCCGACACGGTGTACGTGCGGTTCATCAGCGACGGCACCAACATCACCGCCCACTACTCGTCGGACGGCACCAACTTCACCGCGATGCCGGAGACCAAGCCGCTCGCCGGGATCTCCAACCCGAAGATCGGCCTGATCTCGCTGGCCGGGGCCAACCACCCGGTGGTGGACGCGGCCTTCGACTGGTTCCAGATCACGCCGGACGACAAGGCGACCCCGCCGACGCCGGACGACGACTTCAACGGCACCACGCTGGACAACTGCCGCTGGAACTCGATCGTGCGCTACGACGCGACGGCCGCCCGCGTGACCGGCGGCAACCTCGAGCTCGACACCACCACGGGTGACATCTACGGAACGCCGAACGGCGCGCCGAAGAACTTCATCCTGCAGAAGGCGCCGAGCGGTGACTGGACGCTGGAGACCAAGGTCGACGGCTCGGCCCTCAGCGAGCAGTACCAGCAGGGCGGCCTGATCGTCTACGGCGACGACGACAACTACGTGAAGTTCGACTTCCTCACCACCAACGCCGCAGGGTCGACGGTGGCGCGGACGATCGAGCTGCGTAGCGAGGTCGCCGGGACCGTGCAGAACCCGCAGCCGCAGGTCAACGGCCTCGGCGCCGGCCCGTACTGGCTGCGCCTGAAGAAGGTGGGAGACAGCTTCACCGGCTCCTACTCCTCCAACGGCACCACCTGGACCGACCTGGCCACCAACGGCACGACCGCCGTGGTGAAGAACAGCGCCGTGGCGAACGCGTCGAAGATCGGCGTCTACACCATCGGCACCAACCAGGGCGCGTCCAAGACGGTCAAGTTCGACTACTTCAAGCTGATCAAGGCGGGAAGTGAGGACAAGACCGCTCCGGTGACGACGGCGACGACCGACCCGGCGCAGCCGGAGAACGGGTCGTTCACCGGTCCGGTCACGGTCACGCTGAAGGCCGTCGACGAGACCGGCGGCAGCGGCGTGGCCAAGACCGAGTACGCGCTGGACGGCGGCGACTGGACGGCCTACACCGCGCCGGTCACCGTCACCGGCGACGGCCAGCACACGCTGCGCTACCGCTCGACGGACAAGGCGGGCAACGTCGAGGAGGTCAAGACGCTCACGCTGACGATCTCCACCCCGGCCACGCCCACGGTCAAGCTGACCGTCACCGCCGCTCCCCGCTGCATCGGCACCACGGCGTACCTGGCGGTCACGGCCGTCAACAACGGCGACGTGCCGGCCACGATCACGCTGAACACCCCGTTCGGCAACAAGACCGTGACCGACGTGGCCCCGGGCAAGCAGGCCTACCAGTCCTTCAACACCCGGACCGCCCAGATCGCCGCGGGCACGGCCACCGTGACCGGAACCGCGACGATCGGCGGCAAGCAGGTCACCACGTCCTACGACGCGGCCTACCCCGCGGCCAGCTGCAGCTGACCGCACCGGCGGTGACCACGGTCTGCACGACCAGGACACCGCCCTAGCACAACCCGGGGCCGGCCGGCCGACCAGCCGGCCGGCCCCGCCCCCCATATATGGAGCGATCACATGAAAATCAACAGGACTACCCAGCTACTCGCCGCAGCCGCGCTCGGCGTCGCACTCGCCGGCGCCGGCCTGGCCGGCCCCGCGGCC
>NZ_BOOF01000093.1 GCF_016863095.1 Microbispora siamensis
CGCGCTCGCCGCCCGCCTCAAGGCAGGCCGCCGGACAGGGTAATCATCCGTGCCGGAGTTCCCCAGGACGCCGACGGGACCCCAGCAATACGGGCATATGCCCTATGTCGCTTATATCCGCTGGCGCATGGGCAGGTGGTTGCCAGGTGTCTCGTCACTGCGCGGACGTCATCCGAACCGATCTCGTCTCGGCGGCGCGGCGGCTTGCGGTGGCCGCGCTCGTCGTCTCGCTGGCGGGCCTCGCCGTCGCGGAATCGGCCGACGCGGCCTCCGCTCCGCTGCGCCGCAAACCGCACGCGGCCGCGGCCGCTGCGGCGGCCAAGGCCAAGGCGAAGCCGCGGCCCGGCCCGCGCGGTCAACAGATGGTCCGAGGCGGGCGGACCAGCGCCAGGCAGTACAGGTCGGGCCGCGGCAGGAACATCCAGAACCTCAACGGGGTCTACACGCCCTCGCTGCTGAGCGGCCCGCAGTCGACCGCCGTCACCTCCGCCGGGAAGATCACCAGCCAGGGTGCCTACTGCGCCCCCGGCAGCCGCTCCTGCAACATCTCGCAGAACATGAAGTGATCAGCCCAGCGGGACGCTCCACTCCAGGCGGGTGCCGCCGGCCTCGGGGGAGCCGAGGGTGAAGGCGCCGCCGAGCCGTTCGGCCCGGTCGGCGAGGTTGCGCAGACCGCTGCGGCGGCCCTCGGCCGGGATGCCGACGCCGTTGTCCTCCACCACGAGGGTCAGCCGCCCGTCCCCGGCGTGGACGGCGACGTCGGCGCGGGTGGCCTTGGCGTGGCGTACGAGGTTCGACAGGGCCTCGCGCAGGACGGCGAGCAGGTGCTCCGCGACCTCGGCGGGCACGTCGTTGTCGAGCCGGCCCTCCAGGCTCAGGCCCGGCATGAAGCCCAGGTGACCGCGGGCGCCCTCGACCAGGTCGACGACCTGGGCGCGCAGGCTGGGCGAGGCGTCCTCGCGCGGGGTCTGCAGGGCGAAGATGGTCGAACGGATCTGCCGGATGGTGGTGTCCAGCTCGTCGATCGCGCTCTGCAGCCGGGAGGACGCCTCCGGCCGCTCGACCAGCCGCACGGCGCTCATCAGCGTCATCGCCACCGCGAACAGCCGCTGGATGACCACGTCGTGCAGGTCCTTGGCGATCCGGTCGCGGTCTTCGAGCAGGCCGAGCCGCTCGGCGTCCCTTCGGGTCTCGGCCAGCTCCAGCGCGACGGCCGCCTGCCCGGCGAACGCGTGCAACGTCCGCAGCTCGGACTGACTGAACGGCATCCGTCCCGGGCGTTTGAGCAGGGCGAGCACCCCGCGTACGGCCCCGGCCGCGCCCAGCGGCACGGCCGCCACCGGCCCCGCCTCAACGTCGCCGGTGTCGCCGGTGTCGCCGGGGTCGTCCAGCATGAGGGGCTCGCCGCTCAGGAACGCCCGGCCCGCCAGCGAGCCCTCGATGGGCACATCGCCGCCGGCCGGGCGCGTCCCCGGCTCGCCGTCCTCGAGAGCCGCCTGCAGGGTGTCGGCGCCCTTGCGCGGCAGCAGGATCGCCACGGCGTCGGCGTCGGCCATCTCGCGGGCGCGCCGGGCGATCAGCGTGAGGACCTCCTGCGGTTCCGCGCCGGACAGCAGACGCGTGGTGATGTCGGCCGAGGCCTGCAACCAGGTCTCTCGGCGGCGGCTCTCCTCGTACAGACGGGCGTTCTCGATCGCCACTCCGGCGGCGGTGGCCAGGGCGACCACGATCGCCTCGTCGTCCTCGTCGAAGTTCCCGCCGCCGCGCTTCTCGGTGAGGTAGAGGTTGCCGAACACCTCGTCGCGGACGCGCACCGGCACGCCGAGGAAGCTGCCCATGGGCGGGTGGCCGGGCGGGAAGCCGTACGACTCGGGATGCTGGGAGATGTCCGACAGCCGCAACGTCTGCGGCTCCTTGATCAGCAGACCGAGCAGGCCCAGCCCGTGCGGCCAGTGCTCGATCTTGGCGATCTCCTCCTCGGTCAGCCCTACCGGGACGAACTGGACGAGCGTGTTCTCCTCCCCGATCACTCCCATCGCGCCGTACGTCGCGTCGACCAGCGTCGTGGCGGTCTCCACGATGCGCCGCAGCACCACCTCCAGGTCGAGGTCGCTGCCGATCGAGACGACCGCCTCCAGCAACGCGTGCACCCGATCCCGGGTGGCCAGCACCGCCTCCAGACGCGACTGCAACTCGGCCAGCAAATCGTCCAACCGCATGCTGGGGATCAGCGACCGCGGCTCGTTCTCCGTCATGGGGCAAAAGTCTGGTTCAGATGTGGTGACGGCGCCACTTCTGGTCGGCGGCCGCCCAGGCGGCCTCCCATTCGCGGTAGCGCCTGCGGTCCAGACAGTGACGCGCGAGCGCGAAGCAGGCCCAGGCCAGGGCGGCGGCGCCCGCCACGACGCCGAAGGCGGCCAGCCCCGCCCTCGTGATCGTCTCGGCCCGCTGCGGCGGCGGCGCGACCGGCCTGCCCGCGGCGTCCACCCACAGCCGCGCGTTCGCCGGGCCGTCCCGCAGGAGGAGCGCCGCCGGGACCATGCCCTCCCGGACCTCGCCGGATGGGAGCGTCCACCGCGCCGGGCTCGCCACGGGCAGACCGCGGCCGTTGACCGGGACGGCGGAGCCCTCCTCCATCGAAGTGCCCTCGACCAGGGTGGCCTCGACCAGTTGCCGTGCCCCCGGCCCGACCCGCTCGGCCGCGACGCCGCCGTCGTACAGCGTACGAGCGGCCAGCGCCGCGGGCCACGCGGAGAGCAGGACGGCGGCCAGCGCCGCCGCCGCGAGCGCCGCCTCGATCAGATCGGAACGGCGGCGCAGCGGGTTGCGATCGGGCCGGTAGCGGCGTAACCGCGACACGACCCAGCGGGCGATCGACCTCATGGCACCCCTCCTGTCGGGCACAGGAGGTCCCACTTCCCCGGGCGGGCCCGTCCACGCCCGCCCGGACGGCCTCAGCTCAGCTTCGCCCGGGCGGCGGAGGACACGACCTTGTCCTTCTCCGCGGGCGACAGCAGGCCGGCGGCAACCCACTCCTCCGCGGCGTGGGCGACCGCCGACTGGAACCGGCCCCGGTTGCCGAACGGAGCCTGCTCCCAGACGGCGTCGAGGAACGTGGTGCCGTCGTCCTTGGCCCGGTTCGGCACGCCGGAGTCCACCTTCCCGAAGACGATCTCGGGCTCCCGCCTCCGGAAGTAGGCGTGGTAGTGCTTGGTGTCCCCGATGTAGAAGGGCACCAGCGACAGCCCGTGGGTCGTGAAGGTCATCGGCGCCGCGGGCGCCATGGCCTTGGCCAGGTCGCCGTCCAGCCCGAGGTCCTTGTAGAAGGAGAAGTCGCGGTAGCTCTTCTCATCGCTCAGGGCGACCATCGGCACCGGGCCGTAGGCGAGGCTCTGGATGGACGGGGCGTCCAGCGCCTTCTCCGCCCGCAGGCTGAACGGCATCGTGATCGTGACTTCGTCGCCGGGCTTCCAGGTCCGGCTGACCGTGACGTACCCCTCCGGCGCGTCACCGAGGCGCTGCACGACCCCGTTGACCCGTACGGTGTACCCCTTCTCGACCCAGTAGGGCACCCGGAGCTTCAGGTCCAGCGGGCCCGACCCGTCGACCCTGAGCGTCACGGTGCCCGAAGGGTCGGCCGGGTAGTCCGTCGACTGCCTGATCCGGAAGCCCTTCTCCGGCCAGGTCAGCTCGGAGGCCATGTAGAGGTTCACGAAGAGCGCCGATCCGTCCGCCGCCTTGAAGTAGACGGAGTCCTGGAACTTGGTCAGGCTCTCCAGGCCGGTGCCGCCGCAGCAGGTGCCGAGGTTGCCGTAGCTCCTGACCGAGCCGGGGCTCATCGGGATGAAGTAGGTCAGCAGCGGGTCCGTGGTGCTGTCGACGTTCCTCCGGGAGGCGAGGATCTGGCCGTAGAGGCCCCGCTCGTAGTACTGCATGTACTTCGGGTCGCCGGTGTGGAAGAACAGGCCCCTGCTCAGCTTGAGCATGTTGTAGACCGCGCACGTCTCGGCGTTGTTGGCGCCCAGCGCGCCCACGATGACGTCGCGCGCCCCGAAGAGCTCGCCGTTGTCGCTCGGTCCGGAGAGGCCGCCGTCGGTGAAGGTGCGGTGCGGGACGACCATGTCCCAGAAGTTGACGGCGGCGGTCAGGTAGTCGCGATCGCCGGTCTGCTCGTACACCGAGAGATAACCGATGAACTGCGGGATGTGCTGGTTGGCGTGCTTCCTGTCAAGCGTGTCCTGGTTCGCGATCGTCGCGTTCTTGAGCGCGGTGTTGTCGAAGCACTTGGCCGTCTCAAGGTACTCCTGCTTGCCGGTCAGCGCGTGCAGGTCGGCCATCACCGCGTTCATCGCGTTGTACTCGCCCGCGATGTACGTGGTCCACATCTTGTCCAGCTGCTCCCGCGAGAGCTTGGACAGCCGGCTGTGGACCCAGTCGCCCATCTTCAGGACGATCTCGCGGGCCTGCTGGTTGCCGGCGTGCTGGTACGCGTCGAGCAGCCCGCGCATGATCATGTGGCAGGTGTAGTAGGGCGCCCAGATCGTCGGGTAGGTCGCGCCCTGCTCCAGCAGGATGAACTGCGTCTCCGGGTAGGCGGCGAGGAACCCGGGGTGGCTCGGCCCGGGGGCCCCGGTCGCCTCGGAGATCAGGCGGGCGTCGCGGCCCTTGCCGGATGAGTCGGCCGCGGTCTCGCCCGAGGTCTCCTCGAACCGGTACCAGGCCACGTTCCCGCCGCCCAGGCCGCCGTCCGCGCTGGTGGTCAGGGCCTGGACCTCCGACGCGCTCAGCGCGCGGTCGTAGATCTGGAACTCGTCGACGGCCCCGCTCATGAGCGGGTCGCCGTACTGGGACTTGCCGATCCAGTTGTTGCCGGTCGTGCCGAGGTCGGAGGGCTTGAGGGTCATGCCGGTGTTCGTGCCGACCGCCTCACCGTTGACGTAGAGCGTTCCCGTGCCGCCCGACAGGGTGACCGCGACGTGGCTCCACGCGTTGGCGGCCAGCTGCCTGGTGCCGTTGATCCGCTGCTCGCCGCCGCTGCCGCTGGTGGTGATGGCGAAACGCGGCGCCGATCCCGCGCTCAGGGCCAGGAACATGTTGCGGGTGGTGCCGGTGCCGAAGTCGAAGATCCTCGACCAAGTGCTGATCACCGTGGGGTTCACCCACAGGGCGATCGTGAAGTCGCCGAGCCCGCTCAGGACACCCGAGGGCAGCGCCACGTACTGGGGGCCGCTCAACTTGACCGCGGTGCCGAACTTCCCGTCCACCCGGGCGACCGGAGCCGGGGGCGGCGCGGGCTGCCCGACCTTGGCGGCCAGGGCGTCCTGGCACTGGCCCAGCGCGGTGACCATGTAGTCGACCTTGTTCTTGTAGAACTCGTCGCCGGTGCCCGCGTACGCCAGGGCCAGGGCACTGAGGAAGTGCCCGGCGTAGTGGCCCCGCAGGTTGCCCGTGGCGTCCTCCCAGCCGCCGGGCGGCTGCGCGCCGAGAGTGTCCAGCCCCGCGTTGGCCCGGAAGTTGGACAGCATGCGGTCGGCCGGATAAGCCCGCAGGAAGTTCAGTATGCGGTCGCGGTTCGTGGCGAACAGGGAGTCACCGAGTTTGACCCTGTCGTTCGCGAAGGGCTGCACGCGCCATCCGGAGGGAATCGGGAAGTCGCCGCCGGCCGCGCTCGCCGTCGTCGCGGTGCGGGCGACGGCCGCCTGGGCCGTTCCCGGCCCGGTTACGGAGGCCAGCGCGAGCGCGGGTGGGGTGGCGGCGGCCAGGGCGGCCCAGCGCAGCACGTCACGTCGGTGGATGGAGGTGGTCATTTCGGGGGGCTCCTCATCGTTGACTCGGCGTCTGGTGGTGCGATTTCTCGCGAGTCTGAGCTGGGTCATCCGGCGGCGGGCCACGGGCTGGAGTTGTTAGCGCTAACATAAGGTTTCTTGGAGGCAAGGGCGATCGCTCGCCGCGGTTCGGTCGCGAGTCCGGGCCGACCGGCCGTCACAGGGGCGACGGTCGGCGGGGTCAGAGGTCGTTGTCGCTGGTCAAGGCCGATAAGGGCAAGCTGGACGACATCGCTCGACTGGCCGGGTTCACACACCGGGCGACCGCGCCATACCGCTCACCGCTCATGTGTCGGCAATGTTAACGCTCGCACGCGGCCCGTCAAGAGCCGCTGCGGCGGCGCTCTTCACCCGTTCCGGCGCTGAGCGCTCATTCCAGGACGTCGGAGGCGGCGCGGCGGACGCTCTGGCTCTCGTCGATCACGAATCCGAGCCGCATGATCATCTGTGGGGGCTCCCCCGAGCACAGATGCCTGCGGATGAACTCCCGCAACTCGGGCATCTCCAGTGCCTGGGTGTGGAAGGCGACGCTCAGGCCGTACGCGGAGGCGTGCAGCAGCATCCGCTGCAGCGCCTCGCCCGCGCGCAGCCAGTCCTCCCGGCCGTCGCCCGCGCTGGTGAGCAGCGCCACGAGGCCCGTCGAGGCGGACACCTGCTCGTCCGGCGCCATCCCCCACTCGTGGCCCCGGGCGTAGTCCCGCTGCGCGAAGTGCTGGGGGTACATACGCCGGGGATCGGTCGGATAACCCGCCGCGGGCACCCCGTCGCGGCGTGAGCTGCCGGGCGGCCGGGCCCAGCGCATGAGTTCGAGGACGAACAACCGGTTCTGCGACTGCACGTCCTGGGCCGCGCCGGTGAGCGCGGCGAGCACTCGTGCGGCGGCGTCGGATCCGATCGGCATCAGGTGGCCGTCCTCGGACGCCGCCTCCGCCACGAGCGCGTCCATCAGGGGGTCCGGCACCGGCAGAGCGGTGAACCCGGACCGGTGGGTACGGCGACGCTCGATCTCCGCGTGCAGCAGGCGGGTGTGCTCGCCCGGCTCCCGCCCCGGCCGCACACGTACGGTGGCCAGCAGCAGCGGGCGCTCCGGGTCGGGGAAGCGCCGCACCTCGGGCTCGTAGCCGAGCGCCTGCAGCGTGATCCGCACGTTGAACAGCGCGGCGCCGCAACTGATCGTCATCTGGCGGCCGGTGGGGTCGGAGACCCGCAGCTTCCTGTCCGGGTCGGCGCGCAGGCAGATCTCGTCCCCCGAGACGCCGAACGTCCAGGGCTGGGTGTTGTGGATCGACGGCGCCCACAGGGCCGCCTCCACCGCGGCCTTCGCCGCCTGCGCGATCCCTTCAGAGGTCCGGGCGTTCACGATCTCCTCCCCCTGGGGCTCGGTCACAGCAACGGCGGGGCGATGAGCAGGTCGTCCACGAGGAAAGCGATCTCGGCGTCCACCTCGACGACGCCCTCGACCCGGCGTACGGCATGCAGCAGCGGCTTGATGTCCGACCTGCGGGGCACCTGTCCGTCGATCGCGACCACGCCTCCGGAGACGGTGATCCGGAGGTCGTCGGGGCCGAGGTTCAGCCGGGCGGCGATCTCCTCGATGTCGGCCAGGATGTCCTCCGCGGGACGGACGAACACGCGCAGCAGATCGCCTTGGTGGACCGTCCCCACGATGCGGCCGGTCATGGCGTCGATCACGGGCAGCTGCTTGATGCGGTTGCGGTGCATCAGCCGGGCCGCGTCCCGCACCGACGTGCCGCCGGTGACCGTGATCGCGGGGCGCGTCATGATCTGGCCGGCCTTCGTGCCCGTCGCCTTCCGGTGCTCCTCACGCCTGCGGGGACCGTCGAGCACGCTCTCGCCCGGGTCGATCTCCTTCAACAGGATGTCGTCCTCCGACACCACCCCGACCGGGCGCCGGTCGGCGTCGATCACCGTGACGGCGCCCACCTTGAACCGCTGCATGGTGGCGACAAGGTCCGCGAACGACGCGTCCATCGGCACCGCGATGGCGACCTTGCCCATGACATCCTTCACCTTCGCCGTCATGACGACGCCTCCCATCTCTCAGTGCCAGCGTCCCTCTCCGTGTCTTTCGAGGTCAGCGGTGAAGGTCCTGACCACCCGGGACTTTCGGCCACCCCATCCGCCGTCCCCGGGCGAGGAATGGCGAAGGGCCCCGCCGTAAGGGCCGTCCGTCCCTTCGCATCCGGCCCGTACGGCGGTGCGATGGGACTGGGAACGGCAGACGGCCCGGGGAAGGAGCCGATCATGCACATGAAGGTGCGGGACGTCATGACGAGCGAGGTCGCCTCCGTCAACGGCAGCACGCCGTTCAGGGACGTGGCCGAGGTGCTCATCGCGCACGAGGTCAGCGCGGTGCCCGTCGTCGACGGCGAGGGCCACGTCGTCGGCGTGGTCTCCGAGGCCGACCTGCTGCGCAAGGAGGAGTTCCGCGAGCAGTTCTACCGGGAGGGCTACCGGCCGCCGCTACGCGCCCGCCTGCGCGAGGCCATGGGGCACGGGGCCGCCAGGAGCCAGGCGCGGGCCCGTGGAGTGACCGCCGCCGAACTCATGTCCGCTCCCCCGGTCACCACCCGGCCCTACACCAGCGTGGTCAGCGCAGCGCGGCAGATGAGCCAGCACGGTGTCAAACGCCTGCCCGTCGTGGACGACGACGGCGTGCTCGTGGGCATCATCAGCCGCCACGACCTGCTCAAGGTCCTCGCCCGCGCGGACGCCGACATCGCTCGCGAGGTACGCGAGGACATCATCGGCAACTGCCTGTGGGCCGACCTGTCGGGCGTCGAGGTGTCGGTGTCGGAAGGCGTGGTGACGCTCACCGGAGCCCTGGAGCGCCGCTCCCAGGCGCGGGTGCTCACGCGCATGGTCGAACGGACCAACGGCGTGATCGGGGTCGTCGACCGCCTGGAGTGGAAGGAGGACGACGTCGGCCCCTGGGAAGAGGCCTGATCCCGGAGCCCGGCCGGAGCGGCCCGCGCGAGCACCGGCATGCACCAGCAAGGCCGGTGCAATGCCGCGGTGCAATGCCGGCGCAATGCCGGAACCTCCGCCCCGCCTGCGGCTCCGGCTCATGTTCCCGGTTCGTGTCCGGGTTCGTGTCCGGGTTCATGCCTGGGCTCATGTCGGTAGCTCCGGACTCTCGTGCGGGTCGGGTGGTAGGTGAAGGCCCAGCGGTCGGTGCCTTCCTTGCGGCGGGTGTAGCGGTCGGGGTGGCGGTAGCGGTAGCGGTCGCGGTTGTGGAACTGGCAGGCCGGGCCGAGCAGTTTCAGGTCCGTCAGGCCGCCGCTGCTCCAGTTGTCGGCGTGGTCGATCTGGCACATGGTGGCCGGCAGGGGGCAGCCGTCGATCCAGCAGGTGGCGTAGCGGGCGAAGATCGCGCGTCGTTGGGCGGGGGTGGCCAGGCGGACCTTGCGGCCCATGTCCAGCACCTGCCCGTCGGCGTCCATGACCAGGCGCACCAGGGTGCTGGTGCGGGCGAGGCGGTGCACGCTGGAGACGGGCAGCATCTGCCCGGTCGCCAGCAACAACCCCGGCGCCGTCCCCAACAACGCCCCCGGCAGCACGCCCGGCGGCGCCCCCGGTGACGCTCCCGGCGCGGTTCCCGGTGTCCGCGGCGTCCCCGGCGCTGCCGACGAGCACCGTGTATTGCGGCCGCACCCGCATCCGCCCTCGCCGTGCCCCCGCTGCCCGTGGCCGTGGTCCTCACGCGTGCCCTGCCCATGCCGGCAGTCCCCCGCAGGCCGATGCCCGGCGTGGGTGTGATGCACAGCGGTGTCCTCGGGAGGAGGATCGGGCGACTGCCACTCAACCGACTGTGACTCGCTCGGCTGTGGCTCGCTTCGCTGTGGCTCTCCCGACTGTGAGCCCTTCGGCTGCGGCTCCGTCGGCTGTGCGCCGGTTGGCTGCGGGCCGGTTGGTTGTGGGCACCCGGCAGGAGGCTGGTCACCACGTCCGCCGAGCCACGCAGGGCCGACGAGACGCCCAGCCGCGTCATCAGGATTCACAACGCCAGGGTGCGCAACACCAGGGGCCACAACGCCGGGACCGGTGACATCCGTCCGCTCGGTGCCGCTGGGGTCGGTGTCTTCGATATCGCAGGCGGCGTCGGTGCCGCCCACGTCACCCGGGCCACCCATCTCGCCGAGGCCGCCGATGTTGTCGGCCTCGCCGGGGTGGTCGGCGCCTCTGGTGTCGCTGGTCGTGTAGTCGCCGGCGTCTTCAGCCTTGCTTGGGTCAGCGGCGTCGGCGTGGCCGGGGTTGTCGGTGGGTTCGGGGTCGGCGGCTTCGGAGTGCTCGTTGGCAGGGTCGGTGTGTTGCGGG
>NZ_BOOF01000094.1 GCF_016863095.1 Microbispora siamensis
TCTGACGCTCTGACTGGACCACAGGAAAGGGCCCGGCCTCCAGCCGGGCCCTTTTCGCATACGCGGGCACGGCTGATCAGGGGAAACTCGCGAGATGTTCCGAGGGGCGTGTGACGCTAAGCTCGGATCTCATGGTCAGGCACAGACGACGTGGCCCCGCCCGTCGCCCGAAACCAGGACGACACGCACCAGGACGACACGCGCGAGGACGGCACGAGCCGGTGAACGGGCGATGAGCGCGATCACGGTGCGCGTGCCGGCGAAGGTCAACCTTCAGCTCGCGGTCGGCCCGCTGCGCGAGGACGGCTACCACGACCTGGTGAACGTCTTCCACGCGGTCTCGCTGTTCGACGAGGTCACCGCCGCCGAGCCCGCCGACGGGGACCTCTCCGCCGCCCCGCTCAGGGTCAGGGTCGAGGGGGACCACACCGGAGAGGTTCCGGTGAGCGACGACAACCTCGCCGTCCGGGCCGCCATGGCGCTGGCCGACCGGGCGGGCCGTTCCTACCGGGCCGACCTGCTGATCCGCAAGTCGATCCCCGTGGCCGGAGGCATGGCCGGGGGGAGCGCCGACGCCGCCGCGGCCCTCGTGGCCTGCAACGAGCTGTGGGGCCTCGGCCTGCCGGTCGAGGACCTGATGGAAATCGCCGCCGACATCGGCAGCGACGTGCCGTTCGCGCTGCTCGGCGGCACCGCCGTGGGCACCGGACGCGGCGAGCGGCTCGCCCCGCTGGAGACCGCCGGGATCTTCCACTGGGTCTTCGCGCTCGCCGACGGCGGCCTGTCCACCCCCAGGGTGTACGGCGAGTGCGACCGGCTGCGCGAGGAGGCGGGGGTGGCGGCGCCCACGCCCGCGGTGAGCGAGGCACTGCTCGCCGCCCTGCGCGAGGGCGACGCGAAGGCGCTCGGGCAGGCGTTGTCCAACGACCTCCAGCCCGCCGCGCTGGCGCTGCGTCCCTCGCTCGCGGACACGCTCGCCGCGGGTCGTGCGCACGGGGCGCTCGGCGCGCTCGTCTCCGGCTCCGGCCCGACCTGCGCCTTCCTCGCCGAGTCGGCCGAGCGGGCGCACGAGCTGGCCGGCCTGATCAAGGACGTGGACGGCTGCCGGGCCGTCGTCACCGCCCACGGGCCCGTCCCCGGGGCCACCGTGGCCGGATAAGCTTTACGGGCGATGAATCTGGTCAATCTGGAGTCCGTCTCCCACGCCTTCGGGCCCAAGCCTCTGCTCGCCGACGTCTCTCTCGGGCTGGAGCAGGGCGACCGGATCGGCGTCGTCGGCCGCAACGGCGGTGGCAAGACCACGCTGATTTCGATCATCGCCGGAACGCTCAAGCCCGACAGCGGCCGGGTGACCCACACCCGCGGGCTGCGGGTCGGCACGCTCTCCCAGCGTGACCAGTTCGACCCGGACGCCGCCGTGAAGGACATCGTCCTGGCCGGCCGGGCCGAGCACGAGTGGGCCGGCGACGCCGCGATCAGGGAGATCCTCGCCAACCTGCTCGCCGACATCGACCTCGCGGCTCCCGCGGGCGCGCTGTCGGGCGGTGAGCGGCGCCGTACGGCCCTGGCGCGGCTGCTGGTCGAGGAGCACGACCTGCTGATCCTCGACGAGCCCACCAACCACCTCGACATCGAGGCCATCGCCTGGCTCGCCGGGCATCTCGTCCAGCGCAAGTCCGCGCTGCTCGTCGTCACCCACGACCGGTGGTTCCTCGACGCGGTCTCCACCCGCACGTGGGAGGTCGTGGACGGCTCCGTCGAGCGATACGAGGGCGGTTACGCGGCGTACGTGCTGGCCAAGGCGGAGCGGGCGCGGATCGCGCAGGCCGCGGAGGAGCGCCGGCAGAACCTCATGCGCAAGGAGATCGCGTGGCTGCGGCGCGGACCGCCGGCCCGGACTTCCAAGCCCAAGTTCCGGATCAACGCGGCCGAGGCGCTGATCGCGAACGAGCCGCCGCCGCGAGAGACCGTCGAGCTGCTCAACTTCGCCTCGGCACGGCTCGGCAAGACCGTCGCGGACCTGGAGGACGTGACGCTCCACGCCGGCGGCCCGGGGGCAGGTCCGCTGGTGCTCGACCACTGCACGTACCAGTTCGGCCCGGGGGACCGGATCGGCCTGATCGGCGTGAACGGCTCGGGCAAGTCGTCGGTGCTGCGCCTGCTGTCCGGCACGGTCGAGCCCGACTCCGGCCGGGTCGTACGCGGCAAGACGGTGCGGCTCGCGCACCTGTCGCAGGAGCTCGCCGAGCTGGACCCCACGCGGCGGGTGCTGGAGACGGTCGAGGAGATCCGCAAGTACGTCCAGGTGGGCAAGAAGGAGTGGTCGGCCTCCCAGCTGCTCGAACGCCTCGGCTTCCGGGGCGAGGCCCAGTGGAAGGTCGTCGGCGACCTGTCGGGCGGCGAGCGGCGGCGACTGCAGCTCCTCCGGCTGATCATGGACGAGCCGAACGTGTTGCTGCTCGACGAGCCGACCAACGACCTCGACATCGAGACGCTCACCGAGCTGGAGGACCTCCTCGACGCCTGGCCGGGCACGCTCGTGGTGGTCAGCCACGACCGGTACTTCCTGGAGAGGGTGGCCGACCGCTGCGTCGCGCTCCTGGGGGACGGCAGGCTGTCGATGCTTCCCGGCGGCGTGGACGAATACCTGGAACGCCGCGCGTCGGGCGCCGCGTTGTCGGCCCGCGCGGCCTCCGCCGCAGGCGCTCCCGAGGGGGCCGTCCAGGACGACCGGCCGGCGCCTGCGGCCGGGCCGTCCGCCAAGGAGCTGCGGGAGCTGCAGAAGGAGCTCAACCGGCTGGAACGGCAGATCGACAAGTTCGGTGAGCGGGAGGTGAAGCTGCACGCCGAGATGGCCGAGGCGGCGAGCGACTTCGAGCGCCTCGCCAAGCTCGACGCCGAGCTCCGCGAGATCGCCGCGCAGAAGGAGGCGGCCGAGCTCGAATGGATGACGGTGGCGGAGCGCCTCGAAGGGCAGTAGAGCGTCGCCGCGGTCGCCGATGCGCGGAGAAACGGAAAGGGGCCCGGCGTGATGCCGGGCCCCTTCGCGTACGTGGTGGCGGATCAGACGATCTTGCCGGACCAGTTGTTGGCGGCGACCTTGTACACGCCGTAGGTCTCGCCGTCGAAGTACGGGGAGACGCTGGTGTCGTAGCGCTGGTTGCCATCGCGGTCGGCGACGCCGATGGTCACGCCGTTCAGGTAGCCGAGCCGCTTCTTGTTGCTGTAGCGGTACAGCCACGCCGAGCCGAGCGCGCCCTCACCGGTGAACGACGACTTGATCCCCACGAGCTCCTGGGCGTTGATGGTGGGGGAGCTGGCCTTGAACGTCTTGCCGTACGACCACTTGAGGGTGTTGCCGGAGAAGGCGTGGTTGCCGTCCGGGTGCGACCCGCTCGGGTAGCCGAACACGAAGGTTCCGCTGCCGATCTTCTGGTTGTAGGCCAGGCCCTGTCCGCCGACGTTGGAGCCGAGGGTGCCGACGTCCTTGAGGCCGATCGACAGGGTCCGGCCGGTCAGGCGGTAGTCGACGTCGTAGTTGATCCAGTAGGTGCGGACGACGAACTTGTCGCCCTTCTTGAGGTAGAAGGCCTTGCCGTCGGCCGACGCCTTGCCCTCGACCCAGCCGTCGGGCTTGGAGGTGTACTCCTTGTCCGTGACGCCGGTGCCCTCCTTGAAGGGCCCGTTCGCGGGAGTGCCCTCGGGGTTGAGCTTCTTCCACTCGTCCCGCTTGACGTAGACCTTCTCCGACTCGCGGGTGCCCTCCTTGACCACGTGGTCGGTGTCGAGGACGGGCCGGATGCGCAGGTGCGAGTAGGCGCTGTCCTTGTCGAGCCTGGCCTTGGCCCGCCTCGCCTCACGGGAGGTCTCGTACGTCTGGGCGTAGCTCTTGCTGGAGCCGCCGGTGGGCAGGACGCCGTTGTAGACCGTGACGAACGCGTAGTCGCGGTCGCCGTCCTCGTAGACGTCGTAGTCGTAGTGGGTGTACGCCGTCTTGCCGACGTAGATGCCCCACGGGGTCTTGCCCTGGTAGTAGCCGGGGACGAAGACCCACTTGTCGAGGGTCGCCTTGTTGCTCTTGGTGTCGTACACGCAATGGCCGGCGGTCGCCACCAGGTTCTTGTAGTGCGACTGGACCGCGGTCGCGGTGCACCAGTGGGGCCTGTGGTCGGCGCCGATGAAGAACACCTTGCCCGTGGTGCGGGGCAGGTTGACGTTCTTCGTGCTGGTGGTCGCCTTCTTGTCGCCGCTGGAGCCGACGACGCCGGGCTTGCTGTCCGCGGACGCCCCGCCGGTCGACACGTGCTTGGCCGAGACTCGCGTCTCCACGTTGTACGGCCTGGCGTTGCGGAGGTTGGCCATGCGCTCGCCGAACCAGAAGGCGGCGACCTGCTTGGCGGCGAAGTTGGAGCCGGCCAGGGTGTCGTGCGGTACGGAGTCCGCGTGTGCGGGGGTTGCGACGACCGCGGAGGCCAGCAGGCCGACCGCGATGCCGCCGAGGGTGAGGGTGCGCTTCAAGGGGTGTTCTCCTCGATCTGTCGGGGGCACAAAATGCGCCCACTCGTCAGTAAAGGGACGGTAAGAAAGCTATCGGAGGAGTCAGGCGGAAAGTAGCGCCGAGAATCGCTCCGCATACGCACCCGCGATGATCAGGGCCGGATCCGATCCTGAATGTTTGCTGTGTTTTCGCTGATGAGATGCTGATTCAGAGATGCCGTGATCACACTGAGTCACCGGTCGTTTAGGTGATGAATGTGATGTAAATCACAATCGTGAGGTGGAACCGTGCGACGGTGTGATCACGTCTGATTTTGCCCGCACGACGACTCCCGGCGGGGTGAAAGCGTAGGGCGAGCCCGCGGAGTGACGTGGGAAGACACGGAGAGCCGGGAAACGAGAGAAGGGCCCGGCGGACTGCCGGGCCCTTCTCATGAGGTCGATCGCTTAGACGATCTTGCCGGACGCGGCGGCCGCGGCGACCTTGTAGACGCCCAGGGTCTCGCCGTCGAAGTACGGCGAGATGCTGGTGTCGTACCGATCGTTGCCGTCGGTGTCCGAGACGCCGATGGTCACGCCGTTGAGGTAGCCGAACCGCTTGCTGTTGTCGTACTTGAACAGCCAGCCGGAGCCGAGCGCGCCCTCACCGGTGAAGGAGGACTTGATGCCCTGAAGCGCCTCGCCCTTGATGGACGGCGCCGCGGCGGGGAAGGTCTTGCCGTAGCTGTACTTGAGGGTCTTGCCGGTGAAGGCGTAGTTGCCGTCCGGGTGCGACCCGCTCGGGTAACCGAACACGTAGGTCGGCTGGCCGACCTTCTGGTTGTACGCGAGGCCCTGGCCGGGGACGTTGTCGCCGAGGCGGCCGACGTCCTTCAGCGTGATGTCCACGATCTTGCCGACCAGCTTGTAGTCCAGGTCGTACTTCGCCCAGAAGTTGACCTTGTAGTAGCCGTGGTCGTAGATGAAGTAGACGCTCTTCCCGTCCTCGGAGACGCGGAACACGAGGTCGCCGAGCTTCACCTCGTCCTTGGCCGAGTCGTACTCGGTGAGCGAGACGCGGGTGACCTTGATCCCGGTGCCGGGCGCGGTCTTGAAGTCGGTCGTCTCCCCGCGGCCCTTGTTGAGGATCTCCACCGCGTCCTTGGTCGCGGGGGCCTTGTTCTCAGCCGTCAGAGCCGGCGCCTGGAGGTTCTGCCAGTGCGCCCAGGTGCAGACGTCGATCCACGTCTGCTGGTATTCCTTGTTCTTCTTGTCCCTGACGACCGTCTCGGGCTTGGACACGAACGGCACGATCTTGCCGGCCCAGCCCGTCTCCTTGGTCTCGACGTCCTTCTGCACCTTCTCGGCCTCGGCCAGGGTCTTGAAGACCCGCTTGTCGACCCAGTTCTTGACGCTGTCGGTCTTCACGTCGGTGACCTGGACGCCGTTGTAGACGGCCACGAACGCGTAGTCGAAGTCGCCGTCGGCGTAGACCTCGTAGTCGAAGTGGGTGAAGGCCGTCTTGCCGACGTAGATGCCCCACGGAGTCTTGCCCTGGTAGTAGCCGGGGACGAAGACCCACTTGCTCATCGTGTCCTTCTCCTTCACTGTGCTGAAGACACAGTGACCGGCAGTGGCCACGAGGTTCTTGTGCCCGCTCTGAATGGCGGTGGCGGAGCACCAGTGCGGCTTGTTGTCGGCGCCGACGAAGAAGACCTTGCCGGAGGACCGGGGCAGGTTGACGTTCTTCGAGGTGCCGGTGGGCTTCTGGTCGCCGCTGGACCCGACGACGCCCGGCTTGTAGGAGGCGGGCTCCTTGGGCAGGTGGGCGATGACCTTGGAGGAGACCTTGGTCTCGACGTTGTACGGCGTGGCGTTGATCAGGTTGGCCATCTTCTGGCCGTACCAGAACGCCGCCACCTGCTTGGCGGCGAAGTTGGTCTCGGCCAGGGGCTTGGCCGGAACCGTCTCCGCCTGGGCGGGGGAGGCGACGACGGCGGAAGCCAGCAGGCCGGCCGCCACGCCGCCAAGAGCGAGGGTGCGCTTCACTTTTTCTCCCAGGTCTGGCGTGGGGCGTGACTTTTGCCCCATGCGTCAGTAAAGGATGAGAATAAAGTTATCGGAGGAGATCATGGGGCGTAAGGGCTGTTACTGGAGCGATGCCTGACAGCCACCCCGCGATATAGGAAAAGGGCCCGGCTGGAGGCCGGGCCCTTTCCTGTGGTCCAGTCAGACCGTCAGAGGGATTCTCAGACGATCTTGCCGGAAGCGAACTTTGCGGCGTACTGGTAGACGGCCAGGGTCTCACCGTCGAAGTACGGGGAGACGCTGGTGTCGATGCGCTTGTTGCCGTCGGTGTCGGAGACCGCGATGGTCACACCGTTGAGGTAACCAAGACGCTTGGTGCTGCTGTAGCGGTACAGCCAGGACGAGCCGATCGAGCCCTCGCCGGTGAAGGAGGACTTGATCCCGACGAGCTCCTCGGCCTTCATCGCGGGAGCGGCGGCCTTGAAGGTCTTGCCGTAGGCCCACTTGAGGGTCTTGCCGGTGAAGGCGTAGTTGCCGTCCGGGTGCGACCCGCTCGGGTAACCGAAGACGAAGATCCCGGTGCCGATCTTCTGGTTGTAGGCCAGGCCCTGGCCACCCACGTTGCTGCCGAGGGTGCCGACGTCCTTCAGCGCGATGTCCACGATGTGGCCACGCAGCTTGTAGTCGATGTCGTAGTTCACCCAGAGGGTGACCTTGTACCAGCCGTTGTTGTAGGCGAAGTAGAAGGTCTTCAGGTCCTCGGAGACGCGGAACTCGTCGTTGCCGTACTTGGCGGAGGAGAACTCGTCGTGGCTGATACGAGTAACGGTGACGCCGGTACCCCGGGACACCTTGAAGTCCGTCGTGCCGCCACGAGCCTGGTTGAGCTTGGCCGCCAGCTCGTCGACCTCCTGCTGGGACGGGCTGTTGCCGAAGGTCCGGTTCTCGTAACCCCAGCCCTCCTGCGCCCGAAGGAAGTCGAAGATGTTGACGTACTCCCTCTTCGACTCGTCGTGCCGGTTGCGGACCACAGTCTTGTAGTCCACGACGGGGACGATCTCGCCGGCCCAGCCGGTGGTCTTGAGCTCGAGGTCCTTGCGGGCCTTCTCGGCCTCGGCGCGGGTGTCGAAGACGCGGTTGTCGACCCAGTTCTTGACCTTGTCCACCGACACGCTGGTGGGCAGGACGCCGTTGTAGACGGTGACGAACGCGTAGTCGCGGTCGCCGTCCTCGTACACGTCGTAGTCGTAGTGGGTGTAGGCGGTCTTACCGACGTAGATGCCCCACGGGGTCTTGCCCTGGTAGTAGCCGGGGATGAACACCCACTTGTCGAGGGTCTCCTTGTTGGTCACCGTGTCGTAGACGCAGTGACCGGCGGTCGCCACCAGGTTCTTGTAACCGCTCTGGACGGCGGTCGCGGAGCACCAGTGGGGCTTGCCGTCGCCGCCGATGAAGAACACCTTGCCGGTGGTCTTCGGCAGGTTGATGTTCTTCAGGGTGGCCGTGGCGGGCTTCTGGTCGCCGCTGGACCCGACAACGCCGGGCTTGCTGTCGGCCGAAGCGCCACCGGTCGAGACGTGACGGGTGGGGATCGTGGTCTCGACGTTGTACGGCGTGGCGTTGATCAGGTTGGCCTTGTTCTCGCCGTACCAGAACGCCGCCACCTGCTTGGCGGCGAAGTTCGTGTTCGCGAGGTTGATGGCCGGGATCTCGTCGGCGGCGTGAGCCGGCGCGGCGATGGCGGCAGAGGCCAGCAGGCCCGCCGCGATCCCGCCGAGGGCGAGAGTGCGCTTCATGGATTTCTCCCTGGTCTGTCGTGGGACGTCACTTGCGCCCCATGCGTCAGTGAAGGAACGAGGAGAAAGCTATAGGAGGAATAAGGGGTATGTAAGGCGGTTCCTGAGGTCTGTCCGTGAGGCACTAATGACGCTTCGGCGCCCGATCTTTCGTAGTTGACTGTGTTTCCGCTGATCAATACGGCATTCTCCGGCCCTCCTCGCGCCGAGTCATGGAACGGTTTAGGATCTTGTGTGACGCAAATCACATCGGATAGATGAAACCGGTGGGCGGTCGAGTCCCGTCCAAGCAGCCCTCGCTACCGGGGCGCGTGGCGGAAAGGATGCCCAGGGCAGATGCGCAGGGAGCTGAGAGCGCACGTGGAGGGCGTGCGGGGATGACGCCGCGTCGGTGCCGATCCCCTCTGCAATGGGCTGGAGGACACGGCGACATGCGCCGCTCAAGCGGCGGCCGGCCGGCGCCGGGCTGCGCGTCTGGGGCATTTCCCCAGCGGCCGCCGGCGGAGATCTGGGCGACAAGGCCAAGGGCCAAAGGTGTCGCGTTCCGCTGCGGGAGGTGACCTCCTACACCGTCGCCGGCGTGGACGGTGCCGTACAGGCGTGAACCGGATTCGCGCGGGAGTTCTGGGCGGCGCCTGAGCGCGCCCCTACGGCATACGGCGAAAGTTGACGAGAAATAGAAAAAGGGCCCGGATGGACATGCCATCCGGGCCCTTTTCTGTGGTCCAGTCAGACCGTCGGA
>NZ_BOOF01000095.1 GCF_016863095.1 Microbispora siamensis
CACCGGTCCCGATCTTCTGGTTGTAGGCCAGGCCCTGGCCACCCACGTTGCTGCCGAGGGTGCCGACGTCCTTCAGAGCGATGTCCACGATGTGGCCACGCAGCTTGAAGTCCAGGTCGTACAGCGCCCAGAAGGTGGCCTTGTAGAAGCCGTTGTCCTTCTTGAAGTAGTAGGTCGCGTAGTCGTCCTTCCAGACCTTGTCGGCCTCGACGCTACCGGCCCCAGCGGCGTACGCTTCGCGGTCGATCCGGGTGATGACGATGCCAGCGGTGTGGCTCCGGTTCGTCCACTCGGTGCTGCCCCCGCGGACCAGCGCGTCAAGCGCGTTGCGGTCCGCGATGCCCGCGTAGGTGCACCAGGCGTCCGTCGCAGGGACGTCCTTCTTCCAGGACTCCTTCTTGTTGTCCGCGAAGTGCACGTCGTCCTTGACCGGGACGATGTCGCCGGCCCAGCCGGTGGTCTTGAGCTCAAGGTCCTTGCGGGCCTTGTCCGCCGCGGCGTAGGTCTCGAAGACTCGGTTGTCCACCCAGTTCTTGACCTTGTCGACGGCCACGTCGGTGACCTGGACACCGTTGTAC
>NZ_BOOF01000096.1 GCF_016863095.1 Microbispora siamensis
GGTGCTGGTCGACACCCGGCGGCTTGCCGACAGTTTCCCGGCGGTGGACTACTTCGAGGAGGCGCGACTGCCCTTCGTCGTCGGCGTCAACGGCTTCGACGGGCAGTACCCGCACGCCGAGGAGGAGGTGCGCGAGGCGATGACGTTGGCGCCGCACATCCCGATCGTCCGCACCGACGCCCGTGACCGCGAGTCGGTCAAGAGCACCCTGATCACCCTCGTCGAACACGCGCTGACCATGCGGGTCGCCGTACCCGGCTGGGGGCGCGCCTGAGGCGGGCCCCCGGCTCGGGAGTCACCGCTCTAGACGCGGACCGCCTCGATGAGGGTGGCGTGGAACGGCAGGTCGTAGGCACCGACCAGGCGCAGCCCGGCCGCCCGCAGCAGGGCGTCGTGCTCCGACCTGCTGCGCTCCCTTCCCTGCCCGAACAGGCCGAGCATCCGCATGTCGAGGTCCTTGCCGAAGTGCGGTGAGTCGTCGTCCGGCAGGACTATCTCCACCAGCAGCACCCGGCCGTCGTCGCTCATGGCCTCGCGGACCACCCGCAGGATCCGGGTCGCGTCCTCGTCGTCCCAGTTGTGGATCACACTGCCCAGCAGGTAGGCGTCGTGACCCGCGGGGACGGACGCGAAGAAGTCGCCCTCGACGAGCTCCACCCGCTCCGACAGCCCCCACTCGTCGAAGGCGGCCCGCGCGTCCGGCAGCACGTGCGCCAGCTCCACCAGCACCCCGCGCAGGTGCGGGTTGGCCCGCAGCGCCGTCGCCAGGATGTGGCCCCGGCCGCCGCCCACGTCCACCAGCGTCTTGACCGACGAGAAGTCGTAGCTCGCGGCCACCCCGTCGGCCATCGGCTGCGACCGCTGGGTCATGAAGTCGTTGAAGATGCGGTTCAGCTCGGGGTCGGTTCCCAGGTGGTCGTAGAGCACGCCGTACTTCTCGACGAACGCCGACCGCCCCTGGCGCACCGTCGTGGCCAGGTTGTGCATGCCGTACGAAAGCGTGGGCGTGGTGTTGGTCTGGACGGCCGTGCGCAGCGACCCGGGGACCCCGTCCACCAGCAGCCGGCCCGCGTCGGTCAGCGCGTACGTGCCGGGGGAGACGGAGGTGAACAGCCCGCTGGCGGCGCACGTCCGCAGCAGGCGGGCCAGGGACGGCGCGTGCGCGCCGCAGCGGGTGGCGAGCTCCTCGACGGTGAGCGGCCCGTCCTTCAGGTGGCCGGCGCAGTCGAGGTCGACGACCGCGCCGAGCGCCGCGGCCCGGTAGGCCCCGCGCAGGAGCTCCCACACGACGCTGCTGGGTTCTGTCACGTCCACTACTCCTTGTCGATCTGTGAAGGGGTCATGCTGAACTCGGGTCTGCCGCGCACCAGGCGGCTCACCTCGCTCCGCAGGTGTACGAAGGCGGGCAGCTCCCGGGTCCCGATCTGGTCGCGGGGACCGGGCAGGTCGACCCGCAGGTCGGCGGCGACCACGGCGGGCGCCCTGGTCAGCACCACCACCCGGTCGCCGACGTAGACGCTCTCGTCGATGTCGTGGGTGATCAGGACGATCGTCATGCGGTGGTGGCCGCGTACGGCGAGGACGAGATCCTCCAGGTCCTCGCGGGTCTGGGCGTCGACGGAGCCGAACGGCTCGTCCATCAGCAGCAGCGAGGGACGGTAGGCGAGGGCCCGGGCGATGGCCACCCGCTGCTGCATGCCGCCGGACAGCTGCCAGGGATACTTGGCCGCGGCGCTTTCCAGCCCCACCGCCGCCAGCGCCTCGGCCGCCGCCGTACGGCGGGCCGCCCGGTCGAGGCCGCGCCGCCGCAGCGGCAGCGCCACGTTGTCGCGGACCGACATCCAGGGGAACAGCGACCTGCTGTAGTCCTGGAAGACCACGGCGAGGTCGTCCGGCGTCGCGGTGACCGGCCGGCCCTTGACGCGCACCTCGCCGCCCGTCGGCCGTACGAGCCCGGCGATCGACCGCAGCAGGGTCGACTTCCCGCAGCCCGACGGGCCGACGACGCAGACGAGCTGGCCCTCCGGGACACTGAGGTCGATCCCGCCGAGCGCCCGGTGGGCCTCCGGGCCGCTGCCGTAGGTGTGGGTCAGGTTGACGACGTCGAGCACGGTGATGTCACCTCACTTCGTCCGCCCGGCACGCCGGTGCCAGGACAGCGTGCGCCGTTCCACGACGAGGAACGACGAGTTGAGGAGGAAGCCGAGGACGCCGAGCAGCGCGATCGTCCCCCACATCCCCGGGAGGTCGAAGTTCTGCTGCGTGTAGAGCAGCTCGTAGCCGATCCCGCTGGTCGCGCTGCCCGCGAGCTCGGCGACGACCATCAGGATGAGCGCGAGCGACAGGCTCAGCCGCAGCCCCGCGAAGATCTTCGGCGCCGCCGCGGGCAGGATCACCCGGGTGAGCCGCTCGGCCCGCGACAGGCCGAAGACCCGCGCCGTCTCGATGTGGAGGCGGTCCACGTAGCGGGCGCCGTCCACCGAGTTGACCAGGACCGGCCAGACCACGCCGTACACGATGGTGGCGACCTGCATCCGCGCGTCCGCCTTGAACAGCACGACGAACAGCGGGATGAGCGTCGGCGGCGGGATCGCCCGCCCGAACTCGATCAGCGGGTCGACGTAGCCGGCCAGCGTCTTCGACCGGCCGATCGCCACGCCGAGGGCGATCCCGCCCAGGCAGGCGAGCGCCCAGCCGCCGAACATCCGGCCGAGGCTGGGCAGGAAGTCGGCGAGTGCGGCGTCGCTGAGGAACAGGCGGGCCGGGGGCCCGGAGAACCACAGCTCGCGCAGCCGGGCCAGGATCGCCGACGGCGGCGGGAAGTAGACCGACTCCGCCGCGCGGGCGGCGGCCTCCCACACGGCGACGACGACGGGCACCGTCCACAGCCGCAGGGCGAGCCCGCGCAACCGGCCGCCGTTCGCGACGGTCATCGTCACTGGGTCACCCCCGCGCGTGCGGCGTGCCAGCGGAACAGGCCGCGTTCGGCCCGTACGAGCAGCGCGTTGACGACCAGGCCGATCAGCCCGGCCCACACCGTGGCCGCGAGCATGAGGTCGATCCGGTAGCCGGACCCGGCCCTGACGATGTAGACGCCGATGCCGCCCTCGCCGCCGGCGAGCAGTTCCGCGCTGATCGCCACCACCAGCGCGACCGAGGCCGCCAGCCGTACGCCGGTCAGGACGAACGGCGCGGCGCTCGGCAGCGTCACCCGCAGCAGCACGGCCAGGCGGCCGAAGCCGAAGACGCGCATCGTGTCCTTGGCGACGGGGTCCACGTCGTGCAGGCCGTACATCGTATTGACGAGCACCGGCCAGCAGGCGGCGTAGACGATGACCGTGACCTTCATCGTGCCGTCGGCGGCCGCGATGAGCGCGACCAGCGGGATCAGCGCGACCGAGGGGATCGGCCGGAGGAACTCGATGACCGGCCGCAGCGCCGTCTCCGCCCTCGGCAGGCTGCCCAGCAGCACTCCGGCCGGTACGGCCAGGAGGGTGGCGAGCAGGAGGCCCTCGGCCCACACCTCGACGGTGGCCGAGACGTCGTGGAGGAATTCGGAGTCGGCGGCGAGCCCCGCGGCCCCCGCGAGCACCGTGGACGCGAGAGGCATGATCTGGGTGTCCAGGAGGCCGGTGCGGCCGGCGACCTCCGCGGCGACGAGCAGGACCGCGACGCCGGCGGCGCCGCGGGCCACTCTGCTGAGGATCATTGCGGCATCGGCACCAGCAGCGGGTTCACGTCCATCTTGGCCTTCAGGTAGCCGTACTCCAGCATCAGGTCGGCCACCCGCTGGATGCGCGTCGCGTTCAGCGTGGACGGGTACGCGCCGAGCGTGATGATCGAGGCCGCGTCAGGAGTGATCTTGGTGTACGTCGGCAACACCTTCTCCACGGCCTTGCGGTCGGAGTCGGCGATCTGCTGCGCCTTCACGATCGCGCGCTGGAAGGCGGCCATCGTCTTCGGGTATTTCGACAGGGTGGGCTCGGTCGTGGTCCAGCCCGCGATCGGGAAGTCCGCCATCGCGCCGGTCATCGTGTCGGCGATCTTCCGGGCGCCCATGTCCTTCTGCACGCCGGTCAGGAACGGCTCGGTGAGCCAGGCGGCGTCCGTCTGGCCCGACGCCAGCTTGCCCGGCGCGTCGGGGAACGCGGCCGGTACGTACGTCACGTCCTTGGTGGACAGCCCGTTGGCCCGCAGGGTCGAGTCGACGGCGAGCGTGCCGATGCTGTTGAACGACGCGACCGAGATCTTCTTGCCCTTGAGGTCCTTCACCGACTGGATCGGTGAGTCCTTCTTCACCACGATGTCGAAGACATCCGGTTTGGCCTGGAAAGTGTCGGCAAGGACGCGGAAGTTCGCCATCTTCGCTTCCTGCGCCGAAAGCACCGAGAAGTAGTTTCCGAGCGTGATGTCCACCGAACCGCTCACCAGCTTCGGGATGGCGACCTGAGTGCTCGCCACAATTTCGGGCTTTACGGTCAGCCCTTCGGCCTTGAAGAAACCCCGTTCCGTCGCGATGTACAGCGCCGCGACGTCCGCGATGGGGAGAATACCGACTTTAAGGGTGGTTTTTTCCAGTCCGTTATTGCCGGTCGCTGTCGTATCCGTATCCGCACCGCCACAGGCGGTGAGTGTCAACGCTGCTATGACGCCGATGACGGTCGTGCGACCCGTCAGCCTCATGGAGTCTCCTCAGGTGGGGGAAGTGAAGGCGCCCGGGCGGGAGATGGCGGCACCGGGCGACGGGCGAGAAGCGTAGCTGGACTTAAACCGAGATAACAGGATTAAGAGTCCTATGTCACCAAACTGGTCAGTAAATCCACTATGCCCCGTAACCTGGGGTGTGGCGGTTTGGACCGATACATGTCCGGAACCTCATTCGGAAATGCCGTTCGCCGCCCGGTGGATGCTCGGGAAAGGCTTTACCCGTGCATCGTCGCACGAAAGTCTCGCCGCTTGGAACGTGCCAAATGATTCGACAGGTTGGTCTATCTCGTCGCCTTATGCTCCAATTGCCGATGTCTTGTGGGAGGTATCCCGAGTGATAGGTCCGAATCCCATCTAGAAGAACCGCGTGAGGTTGCACCAGTGAGGACGGCAACAGTCGAGAGCGGTCGTCGTAGTGAACGGAAGCCGCCCCCGCTGTCGGCCGGCTCCGGGGCGCCCGCGGCGGACCAGGGGGAACAACCGGAGCAGCCCCAGCCGCCCGGGCACGACACCGGCAGCCCGCTGGCGCTGAAGAACTGGCGGCTGCGCACCCGGCTGCTGGCGCTGATCCTGGTGCCGACCGCCGTCGCCGTCACGCTGGGCGGCCTGCGGGTGGCCTCCTCGATCAGCAGCGCGGCCGAGTACCAGCGGGTGCAGGACGTGGCCGAACTGATCGTCGGCATCGGCGACTTCGTCCACGAGCTGCAGCTCGAGCGCGACCTGACGGCCCGCTACGTGGCGATGGACCGTCGCGGCGGCACGATGCTCTCACTGATCCGGGAGCAGCAGGCGGCGGTCGACGCGGCCGCGCAGCGCGTGCGGTCGAAGGCGGAGACCGCGGGCGACGCGTTCGGCGACATCGGCCGCGCCGACCTCGTCCGCCTGCGCGGCCGTCTCGACGAGCTGACCGCGCTGCGCGGCACGATCCTGCAGAGCAGGCTTCCCGCGCTGCCGGCGATCGACAAGTACTCGCTGTTCGCCGCCGACGCGCTGCGGCTGTACGACGAGACCGTGCAGGGCGCGGTGGACGAGGGCGTCATCGCCGGCCTCAAGTCGATGGCCTCGCTCGCGCGGGCCGAGGAGGAGATCTCCAAGCAGCGGGCGCTGATGACCGCCGCGCTGGTGCGGGACCGGTTCGAGACCGCGGAGATCGACGCGTTCACCGCCGCCCGAGCCCGCGAGGTCAGCGAGCGCAACGCGTTCCTCGCGCAGGCCACGCCCGCGCAGCGTCAGCTCTTCTCCGACACCGTCACCGGCCAGAAGGTCGACCGGGCCGAATACCTGCGCGCGCTCGCCCTGAGCCTCACCCGGGACGGCCTGTCGCTGCGCCGCATCGAGCCCGGCGGCCAGGCGGTGGACACCTGGTTCGACGCGATCACCGAGACCGGCGACCAGATGCACAAGGTGAACCTGGCGCTCGCCCGCTCGGTGATCTCGCGCAGCGTGGAGTTCCAGGGGGCCGACCAGAGGGTCGCCGCGGTCAACGTGATCCTGGTCGCCGCCGTCCTGCTGGTGGTCCTGCTCATCACCTCGGTCATGGCCCGCTCGGTCGTACGGCCGCTGCGGCGGCTGCGCAGCGAGGCGCTGGAGATCGCCGGCCACCGGCTGCCCGACCTCGTCCAGCGCCTGCGCGAGTCCGACTCCGCCGGCTCCCGGCAGGTGCAGCCGATCGGGGTCGTGTCGGCGGACGAGATCGGCGAGGTCGCGCGGGCCTTCGACGAGGTCCACCGCGAGGCCGTACGGCTGGCGGGCGACGAGGCCCGGCTGCGCGGCAACATCAACGCGATGTTCGTGAACCTGTCGCGGCGCACGCAGACGCTGGTGGAGCGGCAGATCACCCTGATCGACGGGCTGGAGCAGGGCGAGCAGGACGAGCAGCGGCTCGCGAACCTGTTCAAGCTCGACCACCTGGCGACCCGCATGCGCCGCAACAGTGAGAACCTCCTGGTCCTCGCCGGGCAGGAGCCCGCGCGCCGCTGGAGTCAGCCCGTCGAGATCACCGACGTCCTGCGGGCCTCGCTGTCGGAGGTCGAGGGCTACGAGCGGGTGGTGCTGAACTTCCCCTCGGACGTCTCGATCGCCGGTCAGGCCGTCAACGACGTCATCCACCTCATGGCGGAGCTGGTGGAGAACGCGCTGTCGTTCTCGGCCCGCGACACCCGGGTGGTCGTTTCGGGCAACCGGATCGACGGCGGAGGCGTGATGATCTCCGTCACCGACTCCGGCATCGGGATGACCGCGGAGGAGATCTCCCAGGCCAACTGGAGGCTGGCGAACCCGCCGGTCGTGGACGTGTCGGTGTCCCGCCGCATGGGCCTGTTCGTGGTCGGCCGCCTCGCCATGCGCAACGGCATCCGGGTGCAGCTCAGGCCGCACGACGGGGGAGGGCTGACCGCGATGGTCCTGCTGCCGGAGACCCTGATGGGCCGTCCGGCCGGCTACGCGCAGCAGTCCTACTCGGGCGCCTTCGCCCCCGCATGGAACTCCCAGCCCGGCCAGTCGTCCTGGGGCGGGCCCTCCCCGTCGATCTCCTCGTCGGCTCCTCCGTCCATCTCCCCGCCGATTCCGGCGCAGGACCCGCTCACGCGGCTGCGCGGACGCCGGTTCGACTCGGTGCCGGACGAGGCGGCCACCGGCCCGCTGCCCAAGGTGGCCGGGCCCGTTCCCCTGGGCCCGGGGGTTTCGCCGGTGTCGACCGGGCCGATCTCGATCTCCGGTCCGATACACGGCGCCCCGGTCCCGCAGGGCGGGACACAGGCCGGCCCGCCCGCCGAGGAGTATCTGCCGATCTTCGCCTCCGTCGAGTCCGCCTGGTTCCGGCGCACTCCCGCCACCGACACCGGATCCGGCTGGCAGCAGACCTCGTCGATGGACGCCGGGTGGCAGGCCGCGGCGGCGGCCACCGAGAAGCCCGCCTCGGACGGCACGACCGCCTCGGGTCTGCCCAAGCGGGTGCCGAAGGCCAACCTGGTGCCCGGCTCGGCCGAGCCGGCCGCGGCGCCGGCGGCGCCCGCCCCTTCGCAGCCGATCCTGTCGCCCGA
>NZ_BOOF01000097.1 GCF_016863095.1 Microbispora siamensis
CCCGCCATGGCGTTCACCGAGTCGGTGAGGTCCTTCCAGGTGCCGGAGACCCCCGGAACCTCGGCCTGCCCGCCGAGCTGGCCCTCGGTGCCGACCTCCCGCGCCACGCGCGTCACCTCGGAGGTGAACAGGGAGAGCTGGTCGACCATCCCGTTGAAGACCGTCGCGATCTCCGTCAGCAGGCCGTCTCCGTCCTCGGGGAGCCGGGTGCCGAAGTCGCCGTCCCGTACGGCGGTGAGGCCGGCCAGGAGCTGCCGCAGATCCAGTTCGGGGTCGCCGCCGGCGGCGCGTGTTGATCGCGCACGCTTCGCGGTGCCTGCCCTCTCGACCATGTCCACCCTCGCGATCGCCGTCTGAACTGGGAAAAGAAAGCATATAAAGCGGTGACCGCCGCTACGGACGGAGCGGGCGCACCAGCCTGCAAGGCTACCGGGCGGACGATCTCCGCGGAGCGCCCTCATAGGCGACGTGTCAGTGTCGATCACGACTTCGGGGTACATCCGCACCGTGCACGTACTGCGCCTGTGCTCCGTCTTCGCCGCGCCCGTGACCGCGCTGCGGGGCAGGGGCGTGCGGTTCGATCCCGTCGGGGGCATGCAGAACCACTGCGCGCGGCTCAGCGAGGCGCTCGACCGGCTCGGCGTGCGGCAGACGATCGTCACCACCCGCCCGCCCACGGCCCCCCGTACGGAGGACTTCGGACGGCACGGGCTGCTGGTGCGGCTGGGCCTGCCGATCCCGGCGGGACGGCAGATGTACGCGATGGCGGCCTGGCCGCTGCTGTCCCGGCTCGCGGAGGGAGCCGACCTGGTCCACGCCCACCTGGGGGAGGACCTGGCCGTCGTGCCGCTTGCCCTGCGGGCGGCCGGCCACGCCCGGGTGCCGTTCGTCCTCACGGTCCACTGCAGTCCCGGCCACACGGTGAGCGGCCGTACGCCGCGGGCGCTGGTGCTGCGGCACCTCGGCGGAGCGCTGGAACGGCGGGGCACGGCCCGCGCCGACGCGGTGATCGTGCTCACCCCGCGGATGCGGGACGTGCTGGTCGGCGACGGCGTCCCGGCGGGCCGCGTCCACGTGATCCCCTCCGGGATAGCCCCGGTGTTCACCCGGCCCGCCGGCCCGGGTCCGCTGCTCGACGGCGTGCCCGTGCCGCGCGTGCTGTACGTGGGCCGCCTCCACGAGCAGAAGGGCGTGGACGTCCTGCTGCGGGCGCTCGCGCTGCTCGGCGATCCACCGGTCGACCTCCTGGTGGTGGGGGACGGGCCGCGCGCCAGGCGGCTGCGGGAACTCGCGGAGCGGCTGGGCGTCGCCGCCCGGGTTCACCTGCGCGGGTTCGTCCCACAGGAGGAGATCCCCGGCGTGCTCGGCGGGGGAGACCCGCTCGTGCTCCCCTCCCGCTATGAGGAACTCGGCACGGTGCTGATCGAGGCCATGCACGCGGGCAACCCGATCGTCGCCACCCGCGTCGGCGGCATTCCCGACCTGGTCGAGGACGGCGTCACCGGGCTGCTCGTCCCGCCCGGGCGGCCCGAGGCGCTGGCCGCCGCCATCCGCCGGCTGCTCGACGACCCGGCGGAGGCCAAGGAGATGGCCGCCAACGCCCGGCGCAGGGTCGCCGAGCTGCACTGGGACACACTCGTGCACCGGGTGCACGCGGTCTACGGCGAGGTGCTGCGGGCGCGTACGCGGATCGAGGCCCGGGCCTGAGCCCCATCCGGTGCCGACATCCGGGCCCGCGCCTCATCCGGTGGAGTCGCGGCCGGCGTCGAACACCTTCTCGTAGTGCTCACGCGCCTGCTCGACCACGGAGTCGTCGAGCCATGCGACCGGCTCGACCCGGTCGATGAGCGGCTCGTGGTCGGGGCCGCGGGCCACCACTCGACCGGCCAGCACCCACGCGTGCCGCTCCTCGTCCTTCTCGGCCAGGTGCGTGTACTTGCAGATCTGACGGGCCAGCCAGTCACGCAGCGGGAGAGTCCACCAGCGCTCGGCGTCGAGCACCGTCACCGACAGGCCGGGCAGCTCCAGACGGCTCTCGTAGTCGACGCTCGGCTTGCCGGCGTCGGCGTCGGGGCCCTTGGAATAGCGCAGGTACAGCCCGGGCCGGTGCTCGACGAGCTCGGTCAGCTCGTCGAGGCTCTTGATCGTCGGTATCCCGCTCACCTCACCCCTCCACGGTCACGCCCGTCGCGTCTCTTCCCGATGGTCACGCGGGGTGCGGAGGACGCTGGTCCGGCGGAACGCCGCCGCCCTCGCCGCCGCCCTTGTTCCCCTTGTCGGTGCCGTGCGGGTGCCCGCCGGACTTCGCGGCGCTCGCCGATTCCGGGATGACGTCGGCGTTCTCGTCGTTGGCGCCGCCCCCGCCCGATCGGCGGAGCTCCGGCTGCTGAGGCTCGGTCATCGTCTCTCCTCTCCGCGGGCCGTACCGGACAACGGCCGCACCGGAAACGGGCGGTCCGAAACCAGCCCGTCGGCGGTGCTGTCCTCCCCTCCCCAGCCGCCAACAGGGCAAACCCCGTCCTGTGAGAGCGGGAGCAGGCATCACGCACCGTGACGCCCGTGACCTCGACCCGGAGCTGAGGGCGGGCCGGCCAGCCCGCCGATCAGAGGGCGACCAGCGGCCGGGTTATGTTCAGGATGAGTGGCATGTGGATCGAGGATAAGGTTGCCGCACCCCGCACCTGGCCACTCGTGGAGAGTCCGTGTCGCAACCCCCATTCGACCCGCCGGGCTACCCGGAACCTCCGACGAAAAGGGGCACCGTCAGCAGGATCGCCCCTGTTGTCCTTGCCGGAGTGGTGGCTGCTGTACTTCAAGTCCGGGGACCAGGCTGCGGCGGAATTCGTGAAGATGCGAGATGAAATCGAGCAGCGCGACTGACTGCCCGGCGATGCCGCGGTCGCGATGTTCCGCGACCAGTACCAGCGAGGCGTTCAGGTAGGCCTGCCTCGCATCCTGGGTCGCGAACTGCTCGGCTATGTGCCTATGAAAGGCTTGCCGCCGCGCAGCCCTGCGCGCGGGAGCCGCCAAAGGGTCACGGCGCGTACGCCCGGCAGGGTGGCGAGACGGTCGGCGACGTGGTCGAGGACGTCTGATCGGTCATGGACACGCTTTCTCTGCTGGCGTGCGGAAGGGTTCGATGCCGGCCGTCACGAACGTGGCCAAGGCGCGGACGTCCTCGTCGAGCACGCCGGGCGGATGGTGGGCGAACCGTTGCGACGCCTGCCCGGCCGCCATGCCGAGCACGGTGGTGGTGACGATGCGTTCGAGCCGCTCGACGTGGTCGCCGCCGACGCCCGCCTGACGGAGCAGGTCGTGGATGTGCGCGCGGACCTCGCGCGCGGCCGCGGAGGCCGCCGGCCTGCTCAGCAGCAGGGTGAACGCCGCCGGATGCCGGGACGCCACCGCCCGCGCACGGTCGGCGATGCGGATGAGCGCGTCCAGCCATGCGTCCCGCTCGGCGGCGGGGCCCGGCGCCGGCACGTCCGCCATGATCTCGGCCATCAGCAGCTCCACGATGCCGTCCAGCAGGTCGGCCTTGTTCGCGACATGCCGGTAGAGCGCCATCGGGGTCACCGCCAGCCGCTTGGCGATCGAATGCATGCTCACCGCCGGCACGCCGTCGGCGTCGGCGACATCGAGCGCGGCAGCCAGGATCGCCGTCCGGTCGATCGTTTTCGGGCGTGGCACCCGCACCTCCAAGATATGTATGTATATATCGTATACTTACCCTGTGCGACCGTACTTTCGCCGGGTGCCGCGGCACACCGTCTGGGTCCTCCCGCTGTCCGTCGTCGCGTTCGTCATGGTCTTCCTCCTGATCCTGGCGGAGGGCGACGTCAGGTACGTCCTGCGGGTGCTGACGCGGCAGGACTCGAGCATCACCGACGTCGAATGGAAACAGCACACATCGGTACGCGCGGCCACGGCGCCCCGGCCATGGCCGAGGGCGGCCGGCGACTGCCCGATCCGCCGGTCACTGCCCACTCAGAACGCGCAGAGCATCGTCGTCATCCACGACGGCATGCTGGTGTGCGAGTGGTACGGCAACGGCGGGGCGCCGGACCGCCCGGCCGCCGCGTTCTCGGTGTCCAAGACGGTGATCTCGTTGCTCGTGGCGCGGGCTGTCGCGGACGGCACGATCGGGGGCCTCGACCTGCCGATCACCCGGGCGGTTCCCGAACTGAGCGCCAGGGACGCCCGGTTCTCCGCCATCAGGCTGGGCGACCTGATCGACATGCGCTCGGGCATCGCCTTCTCGGACGACATCTCGTTCCCGTGGGTCGATCGGGACTATCCGTCGGTCTACTACGCGACCGACCTGGCCGGGACCGTCGTGCGGCGGCCGAGGATCGCAAGCCCGCCGGGACCGTTCACCTACAACGACTACGCGCCCAACCTCGTCGGCCTCGCGTACCGGCGGCTGACCGGAACGCTGCTCACGCGGCAGCCGCTGCAACGGCTGTGGGACGACCTGGGCGCGGAGCATCCCGCCGAATGGTGCGTCGACGACCACGGGTTCCCCTACCACGAGAGCGGTCTCGTGGTGACCGCCCGTGACCTGGCCAGGATCGGCCAGCTCATGCTCGACGGGGGACAGGTCGCCGGACGCCAGGTGGCGCCCGGGGCGTTCCTGGATCGCAGCCTCGACCCGGCCGACCGTGAGCCCGTCACCACCTTCGCCGGCATCGGCGTCGGATACCGCAACGGCTGGTGGATCCTCCCCCGCGGCGACGGCGGACGCGACCTCGCCGCGATGGGCGCGCACGGTCAGATCATGGTGGTGTCACCGTCCACGCGGACAGTGATCGTCCGCATGGGCGACGACTACCAGACCAACATCCAGATCGCCGCCACCCTCCAGAGACTGGCCGACCGGCTGGCGTCCGTCACCCCCGGCTGACATCCGGGTGCGCCAGGCGTACGGGAAGGTGGGCGAGGCGCCAGGACGCCGGGAAGAGACGCGGCATTCACGACTAGTCGCAGTACATCCACTTGCCCGCCGGGGTGCCGCCGCGGACGAGGGGCTTGGAACCGATCCTGACCGCCCCGGCGAACTGGACGCACCGGTGGTCGACGCCGTAGATGTGCACCGGGCCCGCGAACCACTTGTACTTCTCGCTGCCGCTGGCGGCCCCCTTGTCCGGGCCGTCGTACCTCTTGTTCCGGTTCGTGTCGACGAAGAGCTCGACGTACAGGTAGCTCGTCTTGCCGATGTAGGAGGGCTCCACCCGCGCGATGGCGCACTTCGCGTGCGCGGTGGGGCTCTGGTACAGCGTGACGGTGCCGTACGATTTCCCGTCCTTGGCGCCCTGCGTCAGCCGATAGCTGGCCACCTTGCGGTACGACTGCCCGCACGAGCCCTTGGGATAGGCCTGCGCCGGCCCGGCGGACACCAAAGTGAGGGCGGCAGCGGTGGCGACGGTCATGCCGCCCGTGACCCAGCGAGTGATCTTCAAAGGCTTTCGTCGGATCATCGATCACCCCTTATGCGTGGCTATGGGCGATGATCACGCTAGCATTCGGGGCGCTCCGCTCGGACGTAGTAGGGCAAAGCAGGCAGATCGCCTTCCGGTGCCACCGCCATCCCGGCATGCAGCCATCCCGGCTTGCAACATGGATATGGCTGGAACGGTCGGCGCGAGCGCCTATTTCGGCTTCGGTACCGCTATTTTTCGTGGGGAGCATGGCCGGGAGGTCTGGGAGGGCTTGCGGTTGCGCTGTGATCTGGAGAGGCGCGGCGTCCGACTGCCCAGAGGTCTTCATGCGAAGGATGACTCCCATGCGACGCGTGATGAAGTCTTCGACCTCGTCGGGCGGCAACGTCCGCGACTCGACGTAACCTTCCTGTGTAAGGCCAGGGCTCACCCGTCGGTGCGAGAACGATCATATTGGCTTTATAAACTGGCGTGGTATGCGCATTTCAGGGGTTTGCTGCCGATTATCAGCAAGCCGGGCGATGCGCTGTATGTGATCGTGGCCACGCTCACCACGAACCGACGGGTTATGAACGCGCGGCAGGCGCTTGCCGAGGTTTGCCGAGATTTGTCGGCAGATCGAGATGTCGTGCTCTGCGTGTGGGACGCACAAAGCACGTGGGGTATTGAAGTGGCCGACTATGCCCTGTGGGCGGTGCAGCGCGATCTGGAAGGGCGGCCGTGCAAATGGTTCGACAGTTACATACGGCCGCATCTGGCATCGATGACGACTCCCTGGGGCACCGCATGAATGAGGCCGGCTATCCCGGTCGCCCGGGAAGAGGTCCCCTGGACCCCTTGTCACCGACCGTGACTATTACATGCCACGGCGTGACACATCGG
>NZ_BOOF01000098.1 GCF_016863095.1 Microbispora siamensis
TCGCCGTCCCCCTCGCCGACACCGTCACCGAGCGCGTCACCGACCCCATCGCCCACGCCCTCGCCCAGTCCGTCGCCGAGCAGCACCCCGTCGCCGTCCCCGTCGCCCACTGCGGGTTCGGGGCCCTGCCGGGTCAGCGCCACCGTGAACGCCTGGAACAACGGGCTGACGGAGAACCTCACCATCACCAACACCGGCTCCTCCGCCGTGAACGGCTGGTCGCTGGCCTTCACGCTCCCCGGCGGCCAGACCATCACCAACGGGTGGAACGCCACCTACTCCCCCACCAGCGGACAGGTCACGGCGACGAACGTGAGCTATAACGCCTCGCTCGCCCCCGGAGCCTCCACCGAGATCGGCTTCCAGGCCACCCACACCGGCAACGCCGGCAAACCCACCGCGTTCACGCTCAACGGCGTGACCTGCAGCGTCGCTTAGCTCCCTGGTAGTACCTCCAACAGTAGGAGGGGATGCGCGGCCCGGATCCCGGGCCGCGCATCCCCTCCTTCTGCTTCGGTCACGGCCGTGTCAGGTCAGTTACGGCTCCACTGCTGGTTGCTTCCGCCGTTGCAGGCCCACAAGACGATCTTCGTTCCGTTGGCGGTTCCGGCGCTGTAGGCGTCCAGGCACAGCCCGGACTGGACACCGGTGACGGTGCCGTCGGCATTGAGGTTCCACTGCTGGTTGGCCCCGCCGCCGCAGTCCCAGATGACGACCTGTGTGCCGTTGCTCGTTCCCTGCCCGGAGGCGTCCAGGCACTTGTTGCCGTACACCTGGAGTTGCTTGCCCGAGGTGTAGGTCCACTGCTGGTTCGCCCCGCCGTTGCAGTCCCACAGCGCCACCTGGGTGCCGTTGGTCTGCGACTGGTTCGGCACGTCCACGCACCGGCCGCTGGCCAGGCCGCGCAGCACGGTGCCGTTGCCGGGGTTGCCGCCGCCCTGGCCCGGAGTGATGGACAGGTTGTCGAACTGCGCCGTCTCGGTCGTGGAGGTGCCCACGCCGATCTGGCCGGCGCCCCAGGTGCCGTCGGTGACCGAGGCCACCTGCGTCCCGTCGATGCTCGCGGTGATCGTGCTGCCGGAGAAGGTCAGGGCCAGGGTGTGCCAGCGGTTGGTCCCGAGCGCGGCGACGGTGCCGCTGCGGATCGTCGTCATCGCGTTGTCGACGTTGTTGCGGATGATCTGCCAGGCGCCGTTGTCGCTGACCCGCAGATAGTAGGCGTTCAGCCCCTCGGGGCCGAAGGAGTGCTGGGCGCCGGCCCGGCCGATCACCTCGGCGTAGCCGCTCTGTTCGAGCAGCACGTCGGTGGACACGGTGTAGTTGCTCCAGCCCAGGTCGCCGAGCAGGGCGTACGGGTGGGAGCCGCCGGTCCAGAGGATCGGCTGGCGCGGGGCCATCTGGCGCACGCATCGGCCGGACCGCCCGCCGCCGCAGCCCACGACCTCGAACGAGCCCTGCATGTCCATCAGGTACTTGGCCTCACGCCCCACGGCGTAGGAGTCGAAGTCGTCGGAGTACGGCAGGGCCATCGAACCCCGGGCGGGACTGGTGGCGGTGCCCTTGCCCTGGCCCGTCGTGGTGGTGATCGAGTACACGTATCCCGGCTGGACCGTCAGGGAGAAGGCGCCGTTCGACGGCGTGATGTCGGTGGTGTGCACCATGTAGTCGGCGGAGTTGCCGGAGTTGACGTTGGTCGCCCACACGTGCACCTGCCCGGTGGACAGCCCACCGGTCACGCTGAAGTTCAGCGTCTGGGCGGCGGTGGCGTCCATCGTCTCGATGATCGTGCTGTAGTCGGAGTTGTTCGGGGACTTCAGCGAGACGTAGCTGCCGTTGTTGCGGTTGCCGCCGATGTAGCCGCTGGAGGCGTCCAGGTACTTCCAGCCGGGCGCGGTGAACTGCGTGGTCTGCCCCATGACCCAGGCGTTCTTGCCGATGGAGTAGTACCCCGACCAGGGCTGCGGCGCGACCGCCACGCCCATCGTGGCGAACGGCAGGTTCGGGGTGATCGCGGCGATGACCGGCCAGTTGATGTAGGCGGTCATCTTGCCGTCGATGTAGTCCCGGTTGATGCCCCTGGCCAGCGCCTTGGCACCGTCGTTGTAGTCGTCGGAGCCGTTCTCGCTGGCCCACAGGACCTTGCCGGAGTTGATCGCCGTGGTGGAACTGGGGCAGTTCGACTGGGCGCCGCGGTAGCCGCAAACGTAGTGCGACCCGAACACGTCCACCGCGTTGCGGAAGGCGGCGTTGTTCGCCGCGTCGTCGGCGACGCCGAAACCCCAGTCGTCGGACGCGACGATCTTCACGTTGCCGAAGCCACGGGAGTCCAGCGCCGTGTTGAGGTTGACGTACCAGTTCAGGTCGCGGCCCTTCTCGTTCCAGCCGCCCAGGTAGTCGATCGTCAGCCCGTGGCTGTTCTTCGCGCAGCCGAGCCAGTCGACGAGGTAGTTGATGGTGTCCTGGGACCAGAAGTTGCCGCCACCCAGCCAGCCCGGGGCGCCCCAGGCCAGACCGACCAGCTTGATGTTGGGGTTGCGGGCCTTGGCCTGTTCCATCAGCCACCACTCGTAGCCGCGGTTGCAGTCCAGGTCGCCGGAGGTGTGCCGGTGGCTCGGCTCGGCGCCGTCGGTGGAGTTGGTGTCGCCGCCGATCTCGACCTTGAGGATCTGCATCGACGCGCCGTACCCGGGCTTGAACAGGTAGTCGAGGATCTGCGACCGCTGCGGCTCGGGGTAGTCGACCAGCAGGCGGCTGTTGCCTCCGCCGCCGCTGATCGCGCCGACACCGTCGAAGGTGCGGCCGCCGGAACCACCGTTGATCGTGATTCCGACCGCCGCATGCGCCGCCGAGACGGCCACCAGGGACATCGCGACTGACAGGAGCGCGACCACCACACTCATGGCGACGCGCGCCGTGCTTTCTCTTCGCCGGCTCATGGGGGTCCTTTCGATGAGGTAGGGCGAAATCGACATGGCGACAGACCGGCCGAGAGCGGGCGCCACCAGGGGCGCCCACGGCCGGGTGCCGGGGACTCGGGGTATCGACGGTCGCGTGACGTGCTGCCGCCGTGCGGGAGGCGCTGCCGCAGGCCCTCGCGCCCTGCGGCAGCGCGTCCTCGTGTCACCGCCGGGTCAGCTGCGCCTGCTCCACTGCTGGTTGGCTCCGCCGTTGCAGGCCCAGAGGATGATCTTCGTGCCGTTGGCGGTGCCGGCGTTGCTCGCGTCCAGGCACAGGCCCGACTGCACGCCGCTGATCGTGCCGTTGGAGTTGACGTTCCACTGCTGGTTGGCCTGCCCGTTGCAGTCCCAGATGATCACCTGGGTGCCGTTGCTTGTGCCCTGCCCGTAGGCGTCCAGGCACTTGGTGCCGTAGACCTGCAACTGCTTGCCGGACGTGTAGGTCCAGCGCTGGTTGTTCTGGCCGTTGCAGTCCCACAGCTGCACCTGGGCGCCGTTGTTCTGCGAGACACCGGTGACGTCCAGGCACCTGCCGGACTGGCCGCCCACGACCTGCTCCCCCTGCTGCGGGGTGCCGCCGCCCGACATCGAATAGCCGACGGAGGTGATGTTGGCCTGGACGGCGTCCTCGGTGGCGTCGGACGGATAGCCGTTGGTGACCGCGCCTTCGAAGAACATCCCCTGGCCGGTGGGGCTGTTGTCGCCGCCGGTGCCCAGAAGGATCGAGCTCTCCAGTCGCATGGGCGAGTAGCCGTTCGGCAGCGGGCCCGAGAAGGTCCTGGTGAGCCCGCCGCTGTTGCCGTTGCCGTACTTGAGGGTGAAGTTGGTGGTGCCGTTGTTCTTCAGCCAGGCGCTGACGAACGGGTAGTGCACCCCGGAGTTGTTCGGATCCTTGTTGGAGCCGGTGTTGGTGTGGTACATCCCGTTCTCGAGGTCGGCCTCCACCCACGGGCCGCTGCCGGTGCACCCGCCGAACCAGCAGGCGGTGCCCCAGTAGATCGCGTTCATGGTGGCGTTGCCGGTGTCGTTGTGGGAGTTCTCACCGCTGCCGTAGTCGAAGCAGCACCACTGGTTCACGTAGTTGGACGACGTCACCATGTAGATGCCCTCGGGCTTGCTGCCCGTCGGCACGTTCCTGGCGTTGTCGATCCGGTAGCCGGTGCCCTGGGTGCTCTTGATCCCGAACACCTGGTGCCCGCCGGCGGTCACCGGCAGGGCCATGGCGTCCGCCCCGATGTCGGAGCCGTTGGGGCCGGGGCCCTTCCAGAAGCCGCCCCACGAGATCGGCAGGTCGTTGTGGTTGGCGGTCTGGTCGTAGATCTTCGTGATCGTGCAGGAGGTGTTCGCGCAGAACGAGACCTGGGCGGCCCCGTCGGCGTACCCGCCCGCCTCCAGCAGCCCGATGTCGCGGTAGCTGTGGTCGGACGCGCGCTGCACCTGGTAAAGCGGCCCGTTGTAGGACGCGAACAGCGCGCGGGTGGTGCTGTGCGCCGCCGCGCACGGCGTCCCGCCCGCGGCGTAGAGGTCACACGGAAGCGACGTGGCGGCCTGCGCCGGCGCCTGCGCGGCGACCGCCCAGGCAAACGACACGGCGAACAGCGCGGACAGCGGCACCAGCGCTGCCATGATGAGGCGGACGAGTCTTCTCCTCGTGTTCACCAGATTCCTCCGATCGAGGGCATCGTCCTCAGGCGGCGGTGCACGTGAGGGACGGCGCCGACGTGGTGCCGCCGGCGAGGAAGCCGAACGTCGTCGAGGCGGACGGCTGGAGTGAGCCGTTGTAGGAGGCGTTGCTCACCGAAACGGCCGAGCCGGTGGTGCTGAGCGTGCCGTTCCAGACCTGGCTGATGGTCTGGCCGTTGCTCAGGGTCCACTTGACGGTCCAGCCGTTGACGGGCGCGCTGCCGGCTGTCACCGTGACCTCGCCCTGGAAGCCGCCGGACCAGGTGTTGGTGGTGCGGTAGGTCGCGCTGCACGCCCCGCCGTTCGGGGTGGGCGTGCTTGTCGGGCTGGGCGACGGTGACGGCGAAGCCGGGGGTGTGGGCGACGGGGATGCCGGGGGTGTGGGCGACGGCGAGGGTGATGTGGTCGGTCCGTC
>NZ_BOOF01000099.1 GCF_016863095.1 Microbispora siamensis
CGATTCGGCCGCCCGGCCCTTGCCGGCCCCGTCTCCCGTCACCGGCGCTCCGTCGCTCAGGTCGAACACGCCGTAGCCGCCGTCAGAGCTCGGCCTGCCCTGGTGGTCGTCCCACCGGGACAGCATGTACGCCACGGCCTTCAGCAACGGCTCGGGCACACCCGTCGCCTTGGCCGCCTCGCCGAAGGCCGCCTCCCGTGTCGGCGCCGACAGCGTCGCCGTGCAGGACACCCGGGAGCCGGATCCGTCCGCGGCCGAGTCCGGCCAGGACGGGGCGGCCGGGAGCAGCATCGCCGCAGCGGCGCCCGCGACGGCGGTGGTGCGCAGTGCGAGTCTCACGGAGGTGGACCCCTTCCCTGTGGGGGTGTCGGGAAGATCGGACAGGGGTCATCACACCGCCGCGCGGGGCCGGTTGCCAGAGAATCCGGCGAATCTCATCGAGATCGTTAGGTGAACCGACAGAACCAGTCAAGCGGACATCGGCGCTCGCATACCGGACGTGGAACGGCCGGTTAGACGGGGTCCTTGTCGAAACAGTGCACCGCTGTCGCCGCCGACCGTGCTGCCGAGCGGCCGCTTGGCGGAGATCATGTCGTCGTAGCACTCGTTGTTCCCGTAGATGTCCTCGCCGCAGATCTCGGTGTACTTGCCGTCCACCACGTGCCCGCACGTCGCTCCGCTGGTCGCGCCGGAGACGCACAAGGACTGCCCCTTGTAGGTCCACCCCCATTCGGCCACCGGCTTGACGAAGTCGTTCACGCTGGGCTTGCCGTCCCAGATCCAGCCCGTGGCGTCGCTCACCGAGACGACACCCGTCACCCCAGGCGGCACCGATTACGCGGCGGGGCGCCGAAGGTAGGCAGGCGGAGTTGTGATCGAGTTGTCGCTGAACAGGACCGGTCGCCGCGGTCGCGCCGGCTACGTGCGGACACGGTCAGCCGACCGCGACGATGCGGACGCGGCGCAGGTCCTGCCGGGCGCTCCGCCCGGGGATCTCATGCCGCAGAAGGCGGAAGCCGCCCCCGTGGCCGGGGGGCGGCTCCGTTCATGCTGGAGGGCTCATGCCCAGGGTTGGGAGACGACCCAGCTCACGTCGTCGTTCCATGCGGTGGCGCTGTCGAAGGCGTTCGAGCCGCCGTTGCTCGCGATGTAGACGGTGTTGTTGTAGTGGCGGATGAACCGGGTCGGGAAGTTGTAGGAGGCGAACGACGTGCCCTGGCCGTTCTTGCCGGTCTGCGGGCAGAAGGTGGCGTCTGCGGCGAACAGCGAGCTGCCGTCGTCGCGCTGCCGGTAGAGCTGGTAGTTCTGATGGCGCAGGTAGTCGCCGGGGTAGTTCCTCGACTCGAACGACACGCACGAGCTGCTGGCCAGACCGCTGCGCACGATCCAGGTGGCGTCGTTCTTGTCCAGCGTGGAGCTGGACGAGGTGATCACCGACGTCACGGCGTTGTCGTTCTGGTGCCGGATGTAGCGGTCGGTGTAGCCGGGCGTGGTCGCCCGCAGCGAGATGGCCGAGCCGGGGGTGAGCGTGCCGTTCTGCACGCCGCCCGTCGACGTGGCGTACCCGGCGGCGACGATGTTGGCCTGTACGGCGTTCTCGGTGGCGTCGGACGGATAGCCAGAGGTCATCACGCCCTCGTAGAAGGTACCCCTGGCGCCGACGCTGTTGTCGCCGCCGATGCCGAGGATGATGGCCCCTTCCTTCTTCATCGGGTTGTAGCCCGCGACGTTGGGCCGCACCCCGTTGTAGAAGGTCGACAGGCTGCCCGACTGGGCGTTGCCGCCGCGGATGGCCCAGTGGTTGGGCTCACCCTTGATGATGGCGGTCAGGAACCGGTGGCTGATGCTCGGGTCGCCCGCGTTGTAGTGCTGGTTCACGCCGGAGAACAGGCCGTTCTCCAGGTCGGCCATGATCCAGGGACCGTTGCCGGCGCCGTAGCCCCAGACCTTGATGTTGCCGAAGTAGATGGCCTCCATCGTGCCGTTGCCGTTGTCGCGGCTGTTGGTCTCGGCGTTGCCGTAGTCGAAGCAGCAGCCGCCGTTGTAGTGGGTGCCGTCGAAGATGGCGTACATGCCTTCCGGCTGGTCGCCCTTGGCGACGCCGTTGGTGGCGTTGTTGCGGTAGCCGGTGCCGGGGGCCACGTAGACGCCGTAGGCCTTGTGGCCGCCGACCGTGATCGGTGCCGCGGTCGCGACCGCGAGGTTGTCGTAGCCGCCCGCGGCCGGGCCGGAGAACCCGCCGGGCGGCGCCTGGGTGAGACGGTTGTTACGGCCGGACTGGTCGTAAATGATCGTGATCAGGCAGGTGGTGTTCGCGCAGAACGAGTCCTGTGTGGCGGCGTTGGCGACGCCGCCGGCGCTCAGGACGCCGATGTCGCGGGTGGTGTTGTCCGACGAGCGGCGCACCTGGTAGAGCGGGCCGTTGTAGTTCGCGTACAGGGCGCGGGTGGTGCTGTGCGCGGCCACGCACGGCGTGGCGCCCGCCGCGTAGATGTCACACGGCCCCTGCGTGGCGGCCTCCGACGGTGCGGAGAGGCCGGCCAGCAGTCCCGCGGCGAGCGCGATCGTCGCGCCCGCGGCCATCGCCGTCCTCTTCAGATGCCGTAATCGGGAAATCATGATGGCTTTCATGCCTTCCTGGTGGGAGGTGTCTCCGGTCGTTTCTGTTAGCGCTAACAATCGCAGCTGTGAGCCGCCGCCTCTCACAGTCATGCACGGGGATCGGTGCGCTCAGTGTTGGCGTCTGACCCGTCGCCGTCAAGGCCCGAATTCGCGAAGAGGACGCTCGCTCGCGCCGTTCGGGTCTCGTCCGGGGTCGGCTTCCGGACGAGTGGCCGCCGTGCGCCCAGGGCGATCGTTCCTGAGTCACTCCTGGTGAGGAGGTATCGAAGAGCGTCCTCCCCATCGCCGCGGCGTCCGGATCGGGCCGGCCGTACGAGCGTGGGACGGACGGGAGTGAAAGTTTCACAAGCGACGCCAACGCGCCGCCGCTCGGTCCTTTTCCGGTCTTGACGGGCGGGCCGGAATCGCTCACAGTAACGGCGGACGCCCGCCGTACCCGCCGCCCGCGGGCGTCTCATCCCACCGTCTACGAGCCGAATCGCAAGCCGAAAATGTTATGGATAACATCTCGTTTCGCGGCACAGCGTGTCGAATGAGAGCCGGCACCCGTCGTCGTTCCCGGCGCTCACGGTCGCCCGGTGTCCTCGGGAACACCGACGCCGGCGAGCCACCGCCGGGCCTCGCCCGCGGTGCCCAGCCGTACGACGGTGACGTGCGGATGCCGGCCGATGCGCTCCAGCGTGGTCGCCCGCTTCCGCTCGTGCTGCGACCATGCCCAGCGGATGGGGTGCCCGGGGTCGAGCCAGTCCCGGACGCTCTCCTTGTTGCCGTTCCACAACTCCGTCCTGGACACGGCGCGGGCGAGCGAGCGGCGTACGACCCGGTGCATCACGGTGCGGCGCGGGAGGTCGAGCCAGATGACGGTGTCCGCCCGTTCCCACAGCAGGTCGTGCAGGAACCCGTGGTACTGGTCCTCCGTCACCCACCGAGGCCCGGACGAGAAGCCGTCGACGTCGGACTCGAACTCCGGCCGCTTCGTCCAGCCCGGCCCGTGGTGCAACGCGTCGAGTTCGTGACGGGGGAGGCCGAGCCGCCGCTCCAGGGCCTTGGCCATCGTCGTCTTCCCCGCACCGGAGATCCCCGCGATCAGCACTCTGTCCACGGTGACATTCCACCAGTCGTTTCCCGTGCGGCCGGCCCGCGCCCGCCGGCGAGCGCGGATCGCCCTTGGACGAGGTGAGCCTCGTAGGCGGCGATGACCAGGTGGACGGGGGGTGCGGCGTGCGGCCGCTTGTACCGTGCTCGGTGTGACTGGCGAGACCGACCTGCGCATTCTGCTGAGCGCCATGCGGCCGCGGCTCAATCCGGGCCGCTATGTGTTCACCACCGTCGACGGCGCGATCCCTCCCGGCGTTCGTCCCGTCGTCACGGTCGCCGAGGAGGAGGGGCTGACACTGGTCCTGCCGCAGCAGGAGGCCGACGCCGCTGGGCTGGCGTACGAGTACGTCGCGGGCTGGATCACGCTGCGCGTCCACTCGGCGCTTGAGGCGGTCGGCCTGACCGCCGCCGTCGCGCGGGAACTCGCCGCCGCAGGCCTGAGCTGCAACGTCGTCGCGGGTTTCCACCACGACCATCTCTTCGTGCCGTACGAGCGTGCCGCCGAGGCGGTGGCCGTGCTGGAGGACCTCGCGCGACTCTTCGCCTGACCAACGGACGTTGCGGCGCGATTCAGCACGCACGCCTTCATAAGAATCTGAAACTTTCAAGGACTTCGGCCTTGATTCCGTATGCGTCACCCGGTCGTTCATTGGCCCGATGACGACGGTCGACCAGGGACAACGCGCATTTCTTCCAGCATAAGGTTTCGGCGGCATTACGGGAATCGTTGACAGCTTGACAAGTGCGGTCCGATACTTTCGATAAAGCTCCGATACTTTCGGAGGCGTACGGCACTGACCTGCGGCGGCCGCGAACCGCCCCCGCTGACGCGCCCCGCGAGCGTCGTACGCCGCCTGGCCCCCGCCAGCCTTCACGAGGAGGAAGTGCGCATGATGGACGCCCCCGCTCATTGGAAAGGCCGCAGACGCGGCCGCGTCAGGGTGCTCGTCGTCCGGG
>NZ_BOOF01000100.1 GCF_016863095.1 Microbispora siamensis
GAGCGACGACGACGTCGTCACCGACTACTACCGGGCGGTGTCGTTCGACGGGTCGGCCCCCGGCGACCGCACCGACCTCAAAGGACAGGACCGCTACTACCAACTCTGGTACGCCCACCGCCAGGTCTTCGTCCGCGCCGCCGACGTGGACCTGCACGACGCGCAGCGATCGCCGGTGTCCAACACCACGCCGCCGGGGATCAGCGGGTCCGCCAAGGTCGGCGGCGAGCTCGCCGCCTCTCCCGGCACCTGGTCACGGCAGGTGGCGGGCTTCACCTACCAGTGGTACGTGGACGGCACGGCCGTCTCCGGGGCCACCGCGTCCACGTACCGGCCGGGTGTCGAAGATCTCGGCAAGAGCGTGCTCGTCGAGGTGACCGTCGACGACCCGTACTTCACGGCCACGTCGGCACGGTCGGCGGCAACCGCGCCGGTCGCGCCGGGGACGTTCGCCTCGTCCGAGCCGCCGGCCGTGACCGGAACGCCCAAGATCGGCCGCACGTTGAAGGCGTCACCCGGCACGTGGACGCCGTCGCCCGAGAAGGTCACCTACCAGTGGCTGCGCGACGGCGTCCCCGTCAAGGGCGCCACGGGGCGGACTTATCTCCTCACGGGCCACGACCGCGGCGCCCGTGTCGCCGTACGGGTGACCGTGTCGGCGAAGGCGTACGCGAAGGCCACCGCCACCTCTGCGGCGACCCGGCCGGTGACCCCCCTGATATGACCGTACGGCCGGGGAGGCCTTCCCTCCCCGGCCGTACCCCGTTCAGGCGTGCCGCGGGTAGGCCGAGACGAGCTTCGCGGCGGCCTTCCTGGCCGGCTTCAGTGTGTCCTTCCAGTGGCTCGCGCCGCGGCTGATCCCCTGGACGACGGCGACGGCCGATGCATTCTGGCCGTCAACCGGGCCATTTCGGGGTCTCAGGCCACCTTGGCGGACGGCGCGGTCCACGTGTTACAGGCGCCGGGGTCGCCGGTCGCGAAGCCCTGCCCGGCCCAGTAGGTGAGCGACTTCCTGCTTCCGGTGTTCTTGTCCGCCCAGTCACGCATGTAGAAGAGCAAGTCGTCCCAGTCCTCGCGGCCACGGCGGAGAGACTTCCAGACGCTCGCGACGAAGGCGCTGGCGAGGCAGATGTTCTGCAGGTAATACCGCCGGTTCTGCTCGCCGAACTCCGCCTTGCTGCCGTAGGGAAGCTTGTTCACGGCGCGGGAGATGCCGCCAAGGTTCTGCACGTGCTCGCCGTAGAGCGAGGTCATCAGGAAGAACAGGAAGAGGTCGTCGGGCTCCTCCAGGAGGTCCTTGGCGAGGACAATCTCAATAGTGTGGGAGGCTTTACAGTAGTAGGTGCCCCAGTCCTTCCACTTCGCTCCGCAGAATCTCGCCGGCGCCTTGGTGGCGTACACGACCTTGGGCGTGGACCACTTCAGGCCCGCCGCCTTGAATTCCCTGGCCCAGGTCCGGTTGAGGCAGGCGAGGACGCCGTTGAGGTAACTGCTCGCCGATTTCGGGTCGAGCTTCTTGATGGGCTTTTCCGGGCACGCGGTGGTGGGCAGCGCTCCGGCCTTGTACAGGGCGTTCTGCGTGAGGGTCTTGTCCTTCACGGGGCGGGCGGCGGCGGAGGTGGTCGGGACGAGCGCCACCGCCGTCGCGGCCGCAAGCGCGATCATGCTCTGTTTCACGGGCGACGAGACTATTGGCAGCGCGAGGCCAGGCATAGGCCAGTTCGCAGCAATTTATCCGAGTCGAGACATTAGCGGCGGTGATTGTCAAGACCGTTCGCTCTCGCGCAATTCACCGTTTTCTCGAGTGGGGCGATGATGGTCTGCCTGGGTGCCAACCACATGCCAACCACCGCATCGCCGGTATCGGCGCCGAGCACGCGTGACCGTTCCCGGTCGCGATCACCGCTCCCCTCGTCGTCACGGTGCTCATCTCCCGCCGACCGCACCAAGTCTCAGCTCTCATCGCTTCCTCGCCTTCGATTGGCGGCCGTGCCGTACCGATGTCATCAACAGGCAAATCACGGACACTCCGATAGAGAGTGCGTCGTTCCAGAAACCCCGTCGATGCGTCTACAAATCAGACTCCACGTGGTCCGCGGCGCCCGGCTGGCGAACGAAACGAACCCGTGATCGTGTCATCAAGACCCACTTGGTTGAAGAGAGCTTCCACCGGAGGGAAGGAAACCACCTCAGGCCACGTCAGCCACCTTTGGCGCGCACGTGACTACTCCATGTAACCTCCTGGCCATGACAACGATCAATCGGGGGACGCTCCTGGAGCTGGTCCGCAACCGCCCCCTGCTCGCGGCAGAACTCCTCGGAGACGCCCTGGCCGCCGACGACGAAGAGCCGATCGACGGAGGAGTACTCCTGCGGCGATTCTCTCGGCCGGACCTCAAGAGCACGGACGAGCCCGCCCTGGCCGCGCGCTACCGCGAGATCGTGGCCGACGCGCGCCGGGCTCGTGCACACCAGGCGGAAACCGTGTTCCAGGGGTTGATCGCGTTCCTGCGTGCCCGCATCAACGAGGGTCTTGACCAGGCCAACGGGGCCTCGGACGCTGGGGAGCGCAACCCGCACAAAGCGGAGCGGGACCTGGCCGCGAAGCGGGACCGGGTGGATTTCCTGGAGTCGGTGCTCGTCAACGAGCTCTACCTGGCGCTCGAAGAGCACGCCCAGGCGGAGCACCTGCTGAAACTGGAAGCGTCCGCCTACAACTGGCACACCGACTACCAGGACGCCTGGCGGCCCTGAGCGACGGCCGATCTCCTGTTCCGCCCACCGCTCCGGCGAGCGCATCCCCGCAGGCCGAGGCAGGTTTGGATCGCTTCGCCGGCACCTGCCGGTGAGCTTCCTCCGCCACCACAGGCCGCCGAAGCAGACCGTTGCATGGGACGAAGACAGCCTCTCAAGGCGCGAGGTTGGTTGTAAGCGGCTCGGCGAGCAGCCCATACTGGAGGGAATGAAGCCAGCCAGCGGCGCGTCCCGCCGTCACCTGCCCACCAGTCCCTTCAAACCCCCGCCTCCCGCCCCGCCTGTCGAGCAGTTCAGTGTGAACGACCAGGTTACCCATGATCGGTACGGTCTCGGCGTGGTCGTGGAAGTAGAGGATGGGGTGGCTGTGATCGTCGATTTCCGATCACAGCAGGAACGAATCATGACCCCATACAAGAAGCTGCACAAACTCTGAGACAGATGCGACGTAGGGGAAGCGCGTCGCGCGAGTACAGCTCCGCCGGCGGCACGTCGGCGGGCGCCCACACGCCGGCGTCCTCCCTCGGGGCCAGGACCTGATTCTTCATCCGACCTCGGCAGAAGCTCACCTGCCCAGACCGGGCAGCAGCGCTCGCAGGAGCGACGAGCTGCAGCACGACGGAGCGTCTGCCCGACATGAGTCGGGGCCCGCGCTTGTCGAGCGCGGACCCCGAATCACGATGCTGACCTGGGTCAGGCGAGAACGATGTTCTCGGCCTGGGGGCCCTTCTGGCCCTGGGTGATGTCGAACGACACCTTCTGGCCCTCGTGCAGCTCGCGGTATCCCCGGGCGGCGATGTTCGAGTAGTGGGCGAAGACGTCGGGGCCGCCACCCTCCTGCTCGATGAAGCCGAAGCCCTTTTCCGCGTTGAACCACTTCACGATTCCGACAGCCATGGTGAATCTCCTTGAATAGGGACCGAACCGGAATCCGCACTGCACAGATTCCGCGTCGCCGGATGAGGCCCCTCCGGAGATGGCCGGAAAAACAAAATGCGCCTGAAGGTCACATCCCGCCAGGCGCACACAAGTTTCATGGGTACCGCAACTGCAACTGGATAGACCGTAGCACATGCATGGGGTGATGGCCACATCCGCGGTTGAGAGAACTGGATGTCCCGGCCGCTCAGGTGCCCCGTCTGTGTCAGACCCTGGAGGCACCGAGGCGGGGCCGAGCCTTGGCCGATCTCGACGGAAGCGCAATCCCCGGGAACAGGGCCGTTGTCTCCGGATTTCAGTGGCATCGACCCGGGTCGCATGAAGGAATTCATCAATTCCCTCGCGCGCGGCCACGACGCCACAGACAGGAAACGGACGCCATCCGGCGTATTTTGGCCTCGGTAAACGTCCCGGCTGCCGGCCCGGCCGGGTCCGCAGCGCGACGATCGGCAGCAGGGTGGCGCGGCGGCCAGGAGGCCGCCGCGCCGTGGGTGCGGTGTTGCGGGTTGTGCGGAATCAGCTCGCGCTACAGGAGACCGTGGGCCAGGTCCAGTTGCCGTTGTGCTGGATCGTCACACCCCAGTTGTTGCCGCTGCCGTTCGGCTTGGCGGTCAGCACCTGGGAACTGGGGTAGCTGGCGCTGATGTTCCAGGTGGCGATGATCTTCGCCGGAGACGGCACGTTCATCGTCACGGTCCAGTTGTTCGAGCCGCTGACCGAGACGTTGAGGTTGTACCGGTCGCTCCACGACTGACCGGCGGACAGCGTCGCGGTGCAGCCGCCGCCACCGCCGGTCGGAGG
>NZ_BOOF01000101.1 GCF_016863095.1 Microbispora siamensis
CAACGACACAGCACACACCGGCACATCCGGCACCGGCACATCCGAACCCCCTTCGAGCCGCAGCACCGCGAGCCTCACCACCGGCAGCCCCGGCACTGGGGCCGGGGACGAGGCCGGGCCGCCGGAAACGCCGCTGTTGCTGTCGGGGACCGACGCCGCCGCGCTGCGCAGGCAGGCCGCGGCGCTCGCCGATCACCTGCGCGACCACCCGGAGCTCGACCTGCGCGACGTGGCCGCCACACTCGTGGCTCGGGCACGGCTGGCGCACGGTGCCGCCGTCCTGGACGACCACCAGGCCGCCCTGCGGGCGCTGGCCCGGGGAGAGGTCCACGAGGCGGCCGTGACCGGCGAGCGGATCACCGGCCGCACCGTCTTCGTCTTCCCCGGGCAGGGGTCGCAGTGGCCCGAGATGGCCCGCGCGCTGCTGGCCGCCGATCCGGTCTTCCGTGCCGAGATCGACGCCTGCGCCGAGGCGTTCGCCCCCCACGTCGACTGGTCGTTGCACGCCGTGCTGCGCGGCGACCCCGGCGCCCCCTCGCTGGAGCGGGTCGACGTCGTGCAGCCGGTGCTGTTCGCGGTGATGGTGTCACTGGCCGCGATGTGGCGTGCCGCGGGTGTGCGGCCGGACGCCGTGGCGGGGCACTCCCAGGGCGAGATCGCCGCCGCGTACGTCGCGGGCGCGCTGTCCCTGGCCGACGCGGCGCGGCTGGTCACGTTGCGCAGCCGGGCCATCGCCCGCATCGCCGGAGACGGCGGCATGGTGTCGGTGGCGCTCGGCGCCGGGGAGGCGGCCGAGCTCGCGGCCCGCTGGGGCGGAGCCGTCGAGGTCGCCGTGCACAACGGGCCGCACTCCACCGTCGTCGCGGGGGACGCCGCCGCGCTGACCGAACTGCTCGCCTGGTGCGAGGACAACGGCGTGCGCGCCCGCCGGGTCCCGGTGGACTACGCCTCCCACACCCGGTACGTCGAGCCCCTGCGCGAGGAACTGCTCGAGACGTTCGCCGGGCTGACGCCGCGGCCGGCCGAGGTGGCGTTCCACTCGGCGGTGACCGGTGAAGCGGTCGACACGGCCACGCTCGACGCCGGCTACTGGTACCGCAACCTCCGGGAGACCGTCCGCTTCGACGCCGTCGTCAGCGGGCTGGCCGGCACCGGCCACCGCAGGTTCATCGAGATCAGCCCGCACCCGGTGCTCACCGTCGCCGTGGAGGAGATCCTGGCCGCGCGGGGCGTGAGCGGCCTCGCCACGGGCACCCTCAAGCGGGGCGAGGGCGGCGCGGACGCGTTCCGCCGGGCCCTGGCGGTGGCCCACCTCGCCGGGGCCTCCGTCGCGTGGCCGGTTCGCGGGGCGACGACGGTGGACCTGCCGACCTACCGGTTCGAACGCGAGCGTTACTGGCTGACGCCCTCCGCGGGGCCGGCCCAGGCGGCCAGGCTCGGCCTCGCCGCGGCCCGGCATCCGATCCTCGGTGCGATGGTCACCCTCGCGGACGGCGGCGCCGTCCTGACCGGGCAGATCGACCCGGCCGCGCAGGGCTGGGTCGCCGACCACAGGGTCCTGGGTGCCGTACTGCTGCCGGGGACGGCCTTCGCCGAACTGGCCGCGCACGCGGGCCGTCTCACCGGCGGTCTCGAGGTGCGGGAACTGACCGTCGAGGCTCCCCTCGTCCTGGACGCCGGCCGTACCGCGCAGGTGCAGGTGCTCGTCGGGACGCCCGACGGGGACGGGCGGCGCGGCATCGACGTGCACGCCAGGACCGGCGACGACGAGCCGTGGACCCGCCACGCCTCCGGCGTCCTCACGGAGGCCGACGAGACGTCCCGGCGGGCGGTGGCGCTTCCCGATGAGGATCTCCTGCCCTGGCCGCCCCCCGGGGCCGAGGTGGTCGGCGTGTCGGACGTCTACGCCCACCTGTACCGGCTGGGGTACGACTACGGCCCGGCGTTCCAGGGCCTCGCCGCCGCCTGGCGGGACGGCGGCACGGTGTACGCCGAGGTGAACGTTCCCGGCGACGCGGACTCTCCGGCGGGGACGAACGACTTCGCGCCGCATCCGGCGCTGCTCGACGCGGCGCTCCACCCTGTGGTGTCCGGGCTCGCCGGTCTCGCCGTCCCCGACCCGGCAGCGCCGCTCCTGCCGTTCGCGTTCGAGGGCCTGCGCCTCACCGGCGAGGCGGGGCGCACGCTGCGGGCCCGGATCGAGCCGCTCGGCGGCCACCGGTTCCGGTACCTGTTCGCCGACGAGAGCGGACGGGTCATCGGGGGAGTGGAGTCACTGGCCTTCCGGCCCGCGTCGCGCGCCGACCTCACCGGCGGCCGCGCCACCCCCGAGGCGTACACCGTGACCTGGGAGCCCCTCGCCGAGCCCGGCCAGGCGCCGGGCCGCGTCGCCGTGCTGGAGGGGTACGGCCCGATCGGAGACCTGCTGGATCTCGGCGACGGCACGGGCGTGGACGTCCTCGCCGATCTCGGAGCCGTGGCCGGGGCCGCTACGGTGCTCGCGCCGGTCGGCGCCTCCCCGTCCGCCTCCGGACCCTCGGCGGGACCGGTGGAGGAGGCGCACGCCCGGACCACCGCCGTCCTGTCCCTGCTGCGGCGGTGGCTCGCCGATCCCGCGCCCGACGCCGCCCTGCTGACGGTCGTCGTCGACGGGCGGGATCTGTCTTCCGCGGCGATCCGGGGCCTGGTCCGTACCGCCGCCGCGGAACACCCCGGCCGGTTCTCGCTCGCGGTCGTGGACGGCCCGGCGCCGGTGGCGCTGCTCGCCGCGGGCCACGGCGAGCGCGAGGTGCGCGTACGCGACGGGGTGGTCCTGGTCCCCAGACTCGTCGCGCAGGATCTCGGCCCGGCAGGTCCGGCGGCGGCGCTGATGGGCGAAGAGGACGGCTCGGACGAGGCGGAGGCGGACCGGGGGACGGTGCTCATCACGGGCGGAACGGGCACGCTGGGGGCGCTCGTCGCCCGCAGGCTGGCCGGTTCGGCCCGGCCCCCGCACCTGCTGCTGGTGAGCCGCTCCGGACCGGACGCCCCGGGTGCGGACGTGCTCGCCCGCGACCTGCGCGCGGCCGGGGCGGAGGTCACCGTTGCGGCCTGCGACGTCGCCGACCGGGACGCGCTGGCGGATCTGCTGGCCGCCGTCCCCGCCGGCCGCCCGCTCCGTGGCGTGGTGCACACGGCGGGCGTGCTCGCCGACGCCACCCTCACCGAGCTGACCCCGGACGCGCTGGCCGCCGTGCTGCGGCCGAAGGTCGACGCGGCCTGGCATCTGCACGAGCTGACCGCGGGCCTGCCGCTGAACCGCTTCGTGTTGTTCTCCTCCGCCGTGGCCGCCTTCGGCGTGCCGGGACAGGCGAACTACGCCGCGGCCAACGCGTTCCTCGACGCCCTGGCCGAGCACCGCAGCGGGCTCGGCCTGCCCGCCACCTCCATCGCCTGGGGCGTCTGGGACGAGGCCAGCGCCATGACCGGCGGCCTGGACGACGCCGGCCGGGCCCGGCTCGCCCGCTACGGCGTCGGCACGCTCGCCACCGCCACGGCGCTGGACGCCTTGAGTCGCGCGCGCGAGCCGTACGTGGTGGTCTCGCCTCTCGACGACGCCGTGCTGCGGGAGGAGGCCGCGGCCGGTCGGCTGCCCGCCCTGTTCTCCCGCCTCGTGGCGCTCCCGCGCGGTGCCCGGCGCACGCCCGGGGGAGCCTGGGCGAGCCGGGTGCGGGCCGAGCGGCCGCACGAGCGCGTCCACCTCGTCACCCGGCTGGTCCGCGAGCAGGCCGCGGCCGTCCTCGGTCACGCGAACCCGGCCGAGGTGCCCGGCGACCGCCCGCTGAAGGAGCTCGGTTTCGACTCGCTGACCGCGGTCGAGCTGCGCAACCGGCTCAACACGCTGACCGGGCTGACCCTGCCCGCCACCGTCGTCTTCGAGTTCCCCACGGTCACCGCGCTCGCCGGGCACCTGCTCGGGCTCCTCACCGCGGCGGACACGGGAACGTCGTCCGTCGCGGCCGTGCGGGCGGCGGACGACGATCCGGTGGTGATCGTGGGGATGGGGTGCCGGTTCCCTGGTGGGGTGGCCTCGCCGGAGGACCTGTGGGAGCTGGTCGCCAACGGCGTCGACGCGACCGGGGACTTCCCGGACGACCGGGGCTGGGACCTGGACAGGCTCTATCACCCCGACCCCGACCACCGGGGCACCGCCTACACCCGCAGGGGCGGCTTCCTCTACGACGCGGG
>NZ_BOOF01000102.1 GCF_016863095.1 Microbispora siamensis
GTGGGCCCACACCAGCACCCTCACCACCAACCTCAGCCAGATCGACCGGAAGCGGCTGGCCAGGCTCGGCCTGCATCCGCTCGCCACCGCACACGCCCTGGCCCTGTTCGACGCGGTCGTCTTCAACCCGGCCGGCCAGCCGCCCGTGCTCGTGCCTGCGCAGTTGAACACGGCGACCGAGACGCCCCCACCTCTGCTGCGCCGCCTGATCTCCCCCCGCCGACCGGCCACCCGAGCCGCCCGGGCCGCCCAGGCAACCGGTCAGGACTCCTCACTGGCCGCCCGGCTCGCCGGGCTCACTCCCGAGCAGCGCGGCGCGGCCCTGCTCGACCTGGTCCGCACCGAAGTGGCCAGCGTCCTCAGCCACCCCAACGCCACCGCCATCCCCGCCGACCGACCCCTCATCGAACTCGGCCTCGACTCCCTCACCGCCGTCGAACTCCGCAACCGCCTCACCACCACAACCACCCTCCGACTCCCCGCCACCCTCACCTTCGACCACCCCACCCCCCACGCCATCGCCGATCTGCTGGACGGCCTGCTCGGAGGCGCCCGTACGGAGAAGGCACCCGTACGGGCCGAAACGGCGGCGATCGGGGCTCTGGCCGACGACCCGGTCGTCATCGTCGGCATGGCCTGCCGGCTTCCCGGCGGCGTCGAGTCGCCCGAGGCGCTCTGGCGACTCGTGGAGAGCGGCGGCGACGCGGTGTCGGAGTTCCCCGCCGACCGCGGCTGGGACCTCGAAGGGCTCTACGACCCCGATCCCGACCATCCCGGCACCTCATACACCCGGCACGGCGGGTTCCTGCGGGACGTCGCCGACTTCGACGCCGCCTTCTTCGGCATCTCGCCCCGGGAGGCACTCGCGATGGACCCGCAGCAGCGGCTGCTGCTCGAAGTGGCGTGGGAGGCGTTCGAACGGGCCGGGATCGACCCGCAGCGGCTCAAGGGCAGCCGCACCGGGGTCTTCGCGGGTGTCATGTACCACGACTACGCGCCCCGGCTGCAGGAGGTCCCCGGCGACCTGGAGGGATATCTCATCAACGGCAGCGCGGGCAGCATCGCCTCGGGACGCGTGGCGTACACCTTCGGCTTCGAGGGCCCCGCGGTGACGGTGGACACGGCCTGCTCGTCCTCGCTGGTCGCCCTGCACCTGGCCGCCCAGTCGCTGCGTACGGGCGAGTCGGACCTCGCGCTCGCGGGCGGCGTCGCGGTGATGTCGTCGCCCGCCACGTTCGTCGAGTACTCGCGGCAGCGGGCCCTGTCTGCGGACGGGCGGTGCAAGGCGTTCTCCTCATCCGCGGACGGCACGGGCTGGGGAGAAGGCGTAAGCCTGCTGCTCCTCGAACGGCTGTCGGACGCGCGCAGGAACGGACACCCGGTGCTCGCGGTCGTCCGCGGCTCGGCCGTCAACCAGGACGGGGCGTCCAACGGCCTCACCGCCCCGAGCGGGCCGTCCCAGCAGCGGGTCATCCGGCAGGCGCTCGCCAACGCCGGGCTGGCCGCGTCCGATGTGGACGCGGTCGAGGCGCACGGCACGGGCACGACGCTCGGCGACCCCATCGAGGCTCAGGCGCTGCTGGCGACGTACGGCCAGGACCGGCCCGCCGACCGGCCGCTGTGGCTCGGCTCGCTGAAATCGAACATCGCGCACACCCAGGCCGCCGCGGGCGGCGCCGGCGTGATCAAGATGGTCATGGCGATGCGCGGCGGCGTGCTGCCTAAGACGCTGCACATCGACGAGCCGAGCCCACATGTGGACTGGTCGAGCGGCGCCGTACGCCTGCTCGACGAGGCTCGCCCCTGGCCGGAGACCGGCCGTCCGCGGCGGGCGGCGGTCTCGTCGTTCGGGGTCAGCGGCACGAACGCGCACGTGATCCTGGAGCAGCCCCCGGCCGCCGAGGAGCCGGACAGGACGGCACCTGCGCCGCCGCCCGCCGTGCCGTGGGTGCTGTCCGGGCACCTGCCCGAGGCACTGCGCGGCCAGGCCGTCGGCCTCGCGACGTACCTGGACGGCCGTGCGGACCTCGACCCCGTCGACGTGGCGCACTCTCTCGTCTCGGCCAGGGCGCTGTTCGCCGAGCGCGCCGTGGTGGTCGCGCCGAGCAGCGCCGATCTGTCCGCCGATCTGTCCGCCGATCTGTCCGCCGGGCTGGCCGCGCTCACCCGCGACGGCGCCCTGCCCGACCACGTCGTACGCGGCACTGCCGACGTGACCGGCAAGGTGGTGTTCGTCTTCCCCGGGCAGGGCGGGCAGTGGCCCGGCATGGCAGCCGGGCTGCTGGAGACGGCGCCGGTGTTCGCGGAGCGGCTCGCCGAGTGCGGGCGCGCGCTGGCCGAGTTCGTGGACTGGTCGCTGCTCGACGTCGTGCGCGGCGTCCCCGGCGCGCCGGGGCTCGACCGGGTCGACGTGGTCCAGCCGGTGCTGTGGGCCGTCATGGTCTCGCTCGCCGAGCTGTGGCAGTCGTACGGCGTGCGTCCCGACGCCGTGGTCGGCCACTCGCAGGGGGAGATCGCCGCGGCGGTGGTGGCGGGGGGCCTGTCGCTCCGCGACGCCGCCCGCGTGGTGGCCCTGCGCAGTCAGGCCATCCGTACCCTGTCGGGCGACGGCGGGATGGCGTCGGTCGCCCTGCCCCTGGAGGAGGCCGAGGCCCGGATCGCGGCCTGGGACGAGCGGCTGTCGGTCGGGGTGGTCAACGGGCCGGACAGCGTGGTCGTGTCGGGCGAGGTGGGCGCCCTGACGGAGCTGCTGGCCGCGCTCGACGCCGAAGGGGTGCGCAACCGGCGGATCCCGGTCGACTACGCGTCGCACTCCGCCCAGGTGGAGTTGATCGAGGAAGAGATCGTCAAGGCGCTGTCCCCCGTCGCTCCCCGGGAGCTGACCGTGCCGATGCTGTCGACCGTCACCGGCGACTGGGTCGGCCCCGAGGAGCTCGACGCGGAGTACTGGTACGCCAACCTGCGCCGGCCGGTGCGGTTCGAGGCCGCCACCCGGGTGCTGGCGGCCGACGGCCACAGCGCGTTCATCGAGATCAGCCCGCACCCGGTGCTCACGTCGAGCATCGAGGACACCCTCGACGCCGCGGACGTCGCACCGGCGCTGGTCACCGGCACGCTCCGGCGCGACCAGGGCGGGCCGGAGCGGTTCCTCATCTCGCTCGCCGAAGCGTTCGTGCGGGGCGTTCCGGTCGACTGGAGCGTCGCCCTCGCCGGGTCGGAACCGCGCCGCGCCGACCTGCCCACCTACGCCTTCCAGCGCACCCGCTACTGGCTCGACGCCTCCCGTGCGTCCGGGGTGGGCGGCTCGGTGGAGGACGCCGCCCCTGGTGCGCCGAGGTGGATCGGTGCGCCCGCGCCGGCGCCCGCGCGGCGGTTCGCCGGACTCGACCCGGCGCAGCGCCGCGAGGCCGTGCTCGATCTCGTCCGTACGGAGGTCGCCGCGGTGCTGCGGCACTCCGACGGCGAGGCGGTCGCGCCGGCCAGGGCGTTCAAGGAGCTGGGTCTCGACTCGCTGACCGCCGTCGACCTGCGCAACCGGCTCCGGGCGGCGACCGGGCTGCCCCTGCCGACCACGTTGATCTTCGACTACCCCTCGCCCACCGCGGTGGCCGAGCACATCCTGACGGCTTTGGGCGACGCCGAGACGGACGGCGAGGACACGCCGGCGGACGATCCGCTGACCGCGCTGCGGCGGCTGGAAGCGAGCCTGCTCGCCGAACCGGACGAGCGCAGCGAGGTCGTCTCCCGGCTCCGCGCACTGCTGGCGCGCTTCGACACTCCGGCCGGCGCGGACGACGACCCGGACGCCGAACTCGACCTCGACTCCGCCACCGACGACGAACTCTTCGACCTCCTGGACAGGGGCTGATTCCTGATGGCGAACGACGAAAAGCTGCGCGAATACCTCAAGCGTTCGATCGCGGAGACCAAGCAGGCGGAGCGGCGGCTACGGCAGATCGAGGCGAAGTCGCGCGAGCCGATCGCGATCGTGGGGATGGGCTGCCGC
>NZ_BOOF01000103.1 GCF_016863095.1 Microbispora siamensis
GCGAGCGGACCACGGCGTCGCGCCAGGGACCCCGGTAACCGCATCGGGAGACCCACTCCTCCCACAGGAGCCTGGTCTCGGCGAGTTGCTCCAGCGGGTCGATCCGCTCCGGCTCCGGCTGATGGGAGGGGTGCCAGGTGAACACGAACGGCACCCGCTGCCCGGCGGTCACCGTGAACGTCGCCTCATGCCGGTAGTCGCCGCCCCGGAGCGGGACTCCGGAGTGGATCCAGACCGAGTCGGGGCCGCCGATGGCGTGCAGGTGCCCGTTCCTGCGGCGCACCCAGGGGACGATGCGGCCGTAGTCGAAGCGGATGCGGATCTCCGTCGTCATCTCCACGGTGCCGGACAGGCCCTCCACGATCCGTACGAGATCGGGGTTGGCGTGCCGGGGCGGCATGAAGTCGATCACCTTGACCGCGCCCGTGGGCGTCTCCCAGACGGTCTCCAGGATGAGCGTGTCCTCGACGTACGCGCGGCGCGTGGCCTGCTCGTGTCCCGTGGGGGCCAGGCGCCAGAAGCCGTTGGACTCGTTGCCGAGCAGTCGCGTGAAGCAGGAGGGGGAGTCGAACCGCGGCAGGCACAGCCAGTCGATCGAGCCGTCCCGGCCGACGAGGGCGGCCGACTGCATGTCGCCCACCAGGGCGTAGTCCTCGATCCGCATGCCCGTCACGCTACCGGGCGCGGGCCGTCCTCTCATCCGCGGGTGGATTGCCCTGTCAATTGAAAGGCTTTACTGACGCAGGACGCGAACGTAATCTTTGCGTCTGCCGCTTATCGCCGAACGTGCTGGAGTCCGCCGTTCTCATGACTCATCCGCCGTCGGTGCCGTCACCGGCCCCGCAGCCGCCGCCCACGCCAGTGAGCACGAAAGACGCACCGCCCGCGTCTCGGCCTTCGCCGGCGCCTCAGCCCTCTCCGGTCGCGGCAATTAGTGGCGGCTATTCCGGGATAAATCCGGCTTCAATGGATGAATTTGAGAAAGGGCTCGCCCGGGCCGAGGAAGTGATCGGCCGCAATGAACAGGTCCTCGACCGGACCCTGCGACGCCTCGATCTCGACACCTCAGGTCTGGCGGCCGTACGGGAGATGCGCACCTGGATCGCCGCGGGCCGACCCGACCTGCGCAGGCGCAGCGCGACGATCCGCGCGGAGCGGACGGAGTGGGCCGCCTCGGCCGGAGCTCCTGGCGGGCTGAGCGCCTTCGACGAAGCCCTGTACGGCAGGGCCGGCCGCGATCCGGACGTCTACGCCGCGGTGACGACGCTGACGGCGGCCACCGCCGGCGGCGAGGTGGACGAAAGGACGCTGGCGGCGCTGGAGAAACGGAAAGGGGACGCCGCGTTCGCGACCGCGCTGATGACCACCCTGGGCGCGGCCGGGTTCCGCGCGCTCATGGTCCAGACCGTCGAGCACGGCGGCGACCAGAAGGTGAAGCGGCTGCAGACCGCTCTCGGGTCCGCGCTCGGCACCGCGAGCGGACGGCTCGGCGACGCCTGGCGCGACGAGCTGACCTCGGGCTTCCGTGTCGGCTGGCAGGACGGCCTGGCCGTCGCGCTCGCCCTCAAGCAGGGCAAATACGACACCCGTTTCCTGACGACGGTGGCCAGGAAGCTCGACGCGTGGGACCGTGAGATGAGCAAGTTCCCGGTTGGCTCGGACCCTGGGGTGATGCGGACGGTCATGGAGGCGCTGAGCCGCGATCCCGCCGCCGCGCAGGACTTCTTCACGGGCGACCCGACCATGCTGCGGCGCTTCCTGACCGAACGCGGGCTGGGGGATGGCGGCACGGCCCTGGGCAAGGCGCTCGAGGCCGCCACGTCGAAACTCCGCGACCACGAGGGCTCCCCGCAAGACCCCTCCCGCGGCTACCTGTCGGCCAAGCTGACCTCCGAGCTCGTGCACATCGAGGCCGAACGCATCGACGCGGGCCGCCCCTCGCTCCTCAAACCCGTCACCACCGGCCGCATCCTCGCCGGCTACATCAGCGACATCGACCGCGTGGCGCAAAATCGGGAGAATCCCATGACCGTTGGCGTTTCGGGTGCGGACAATCCCGCGGTGCCCGGAAAGGATCCGTGGGGAGCCCAGTTCGACCGCCAGGAACTGCGTCGGGTCATGCGCGAGGCATTCGCGGATTCGACGGCCTTCACTCCGGTCCTGGCCGCGCAGACAGCCTTCACGAGTCTCCTTCTCGACTACGGGGCGGCCCGGATACGGCAAGGGGACAGGGACACGCTGCTGACCAACGCCCAGCGGGCGGGAGCGGGGTTCGGCATGATCACCGATGCCGCGGGGCTGGCGAAGATCGAGGCCGGGAAGGCGCTGGACGAGGCGCAAGAGCGCAACATGAAGATTTTCATGGCCGTGGTCAACACCGCCCTGGTCTTCCCGAAGAAGGGCGGCTGGCCGATCACCGCGGACCTGGTCGGGGCGTGGACAGGCATTATCGAAGACAGTGCGAAGGGCGACGCGGAGAGCAAGGCTCGCAGCAATGCGAATGCGGCCGTCGACCACTACAGGACTCTCCTGCACGACCTCACTGCCCAGGCCATGCTCAAGCACGACGTCTTCGGTCCGGCCGAGCCGCCTGCACGGACCCACCCCTGGGCCTCGCTCGAGGGTCTCGAGAGCGGAGACGATCCTCGTCGCAATCCCAACAACTTCCTCAAAGACGACGGCCGGACTTTGATGACCATGGATGAGATGACCGATAAGACAGCCACCAACAGCACCGACAAGTACCGCAGGGTGGAGGCCTATGAGCGATGGCTGTACGACGGACTCTCGGGAAAGCCCTGGAGAGACGTCGAAGATCGCCTTGATCAGGGATTCTTCCATGCGTTTGCGCAGTACGCGGCATGAGGCAGAGGCGGTCCCCTTTCCTGTTGGTCCTCTTCTGCGCACTGACGACTGCGCTGGTCTCATGCCAGCAGGGTGAGAATCGAGGGAACAAGACCGATCTCGGGCCGATGCCCACGGTCGCGGAGCCGCCGTACCTGTGCGGATATGTTCCTCGCCGGGCTGTGGAAGTCATGACGGGCGTGCGTGATCCCCTGGCGAGAGGTTCCTTCGACCTGACGGTTGCCGACGGGGCCGGCGCCGGAAGCTGCGCCGTCTACCAGCGAGGTGGCGACCGGTTACAGGTGCTGCACGTCGATCTCACGCCCGGCGGCTATGTGGCTGAAGTTCAAGAGCAGCTTGATTCCGGTGCCACACCCCTCCCCGAGATCGTCCCGGGCTCTGTTGGTGCGTATTTCAGGCGTGCCAGCGGCGAGAACAACGCCGCGTTCGCGCATCTCGTACGGGGGAAAGCGGAGATCAACATAGCGCTGGAGATAGGTGTCGAGGGACGGGACAGCGCGGGGGATGTGATGGCGCTGATGAAGCTGATCGCGCCCAAGCTGATCACGGATGCGAGCGCCCCGTCGGCGAGCCCGTCCGTTTCCGGGAAGGGCTGATCGGCGTCATGGCTGCGCTGGTGCCCAATCCGCTGTACCTGGCGCTGCGTGAGGCCCTGCGGACGGCTGAGCCTCTCGTTGAGGAGATCGAGAAGGCCGTCGAGGGACCGTACCTGTACTTCCACAACGGCGCCGTGTGGACCGGGCCGGCGGCGCGGCGCTTCGACGCGCAGTTCGCCCAGCACCGGTCGCGGGTGCGTGGTTCTGGTGACCGGATTCTGTCGGACCTGCGGCAGGCGCTGGCCCGGACCCCGCCGGAGGTGACGGAGGAGGAGGCCAGGTCCATCAGGAACCGGTACGACCTGCCGTGAGACCGCGAGCGGGCTGTCACATGCTCATCACCTTCGCCGTGCCGGCGGCGTGTGCCTCTCCGCTCAGCGCCTGGGCGGTGTGGATCAGGTGGATGTGGCTGAAGG
>NZ_BOOF01000104.1 GCF_016863095.1 Microbispora siamensis
GGGCGCCGTTGGCCTGCGACGCCCCGCTGACGTCCAGGCACCGCCCGGACCCCACACCCTTGAGCGCGCTCGTGCTCCCCGACGGCGACGACGGCGACGGCGAGGCGGTCGGCGAGGGAGAAGGTGAGGTCGGCGGGGTCGTGTCGAACTGCGTCAGGAACTTCCACGCCTCGCCCGAGGTCCAGGTCCTCCAGCCGTCACAGGTGCACCCGTCGATCGGGCCCGGGGTGTGGCCCCCGTCGAACGCCGCCCACACGACCGGGTACCCGGCCCGGCACCCCGAGTAGGCGGTGACGATGTGGGTCAGGCTGCCCGACCTGGGCTCGGGCGGATTCTGCGCGGCACAGCCGTTGTTCCTCACGAACGTGTCACGCAGCCCTCGCCCGGTGGAGATGTTGAGCACCGGGTCCCCGATGCCGTGCACCCCCATGTACGCGATGGGCTGGGTGCCGCCGTTGCACCCGCTGAGCTGCGCGCCGGAGTAGACCACGACCGCGCGGAAGACCGTCGCCCGGGCGCAGGCGAGCGCGTAGCTCATACCGCCGCCGTAGCTGAAGCCCGTGGAGAAGATCTGGCTGGTGTCGACGCACAGGCCGGCCTCGATCTGCCTGAGCATGTCGTCGACGAAGGTCACGTCCTGGCCGCCGGGGTTGGCCCAGCCGTTGCCGTTGCCCTGGGGCGCGACGAAGATCGTGCCGTTGTTCGCGGCGTCCGCCAGGCGCCGCAGGCCGTAGTACGACCAGTTGTACCCGTCGGTTCCGCCCGAGTCGACGTCGTTGGCGGTGCCGCCGTTCCAGTGGAACCCGAAGATCAGGCGGTAGGGGCGGTTGCTGTCGTAGTTGGCGGGCACCCGCAGGATGTAGCTGCGGTTCTGGCCGCTGCTCACAATCGAGTGCGCGCCGCTCGCCAGCGTCGGGGCCTTGCCGCATCCGGCGGTCGCCGCGGCGGCCACGGCGCTGTGCGTTGCCGACGTCGTTCCGCCGAGCGCCGTGCCGCTTATGCCCAGAACGAGAAGTGCTGCCGCCGCGATTGCGGCGAAAAGGGATTTGTGACTCAACATACGCAACTCCATGCGCGGTTAGGGGGTCAGCGGTAGCCGGCGGCGACGACGTCGGCCTGCACCGCGTTCTCGGTGGCGTCGGAGGGGTAGCCGGCCACCATGGCTCCTTCGTAGAAGGTGCCGGCGCTGAGGTTGGCGCCGCCGTCGGGCTTGCAGCAGTCGCCGCCGCTGCCCAGGACGATGGCGCCCTGCTTCTTCATGGGGCTGTAGCCGGGGGGAAGCGCGCCGTCGTAAAGGGTGTACAGACTGCCGGACTGCGCGTTGCTGCCCTTGATCGCGAACCGGCTGGTGCCGTTGTTCTTCAGCGTCGCGGTGACGAACTTGCTGGTGAACGCCCTCTGGTTGGGGTTCCACGACTGACTGCCACCGGGGTAGAGGCCCCATTCGAGGTCGGCCTGCACCCAGGGACCCGATCCGGAGCAGCCGCCGAACCAGCAGCTCGTGCCGAAGTAGATGGCGTCCATGGCGCCGGCGGCGTCGGCCTTGCGGGTGGTCTCGCTGTTGCCGTAGTCGAAGCAGCAGCCGCTGTTGACGTGGGTGCCGCTGGTCACCATGTACATGCCCTCGGGCGCGGTGCCGGTCGGCACGCCGGTCAGGTGACCGTCCCGCCAGTAGCTGTTGCCGGGGTTGATGTACAGCGAGTAGGCCTTGTTACCGCCGACGGACAATGACTCGGTGGTCGCGATCGCGGGCTTGCTCTGCGGGGACCCGGGGACCACGCTCGACCCCTGGTACCACAGGTCGTTGCCGTGCCCGGACTGGTCGTACACGACGGTGACGACGCAGGTGGTGCCGGCGCAGAAGGAGTCCTGGGCCGCGGCGTTGGCGACGCCGCCCGCGGTCAGGACGCCGATGTTCCTGGTCGTGTTGTCGGAGGAGCGCCGCACCTGGTACAGGTTGCCGTTGTAGGCGTTGTAGAGCGCCCGCGTGGTGCTGTGGGCGGCCACGCACGGGGTGCCACCGGCGGCGTAGATGTCACACGGACGCGAGCCGGGCGGCGGCGGGCTCGGCGACGTGGACGGGCTCGGTGACGTGGTGGGCCCGCCTCCCGCGACGGTCCACCTCTGGTTGCCCTGCCCGTTACAGGTCCACAGGGCGACCGCGGTCCCGTTGGCCGTGGCCGCCTGGTACACGTCCAGGCACAGACCGGACTGGACCCCGGTGATGGACCCGTCGGCGTTCTGGCGCCACTTCTGGTTGGCCTGCCCGTTGCACGACCAGATGACCACCTTCGTGCCCGGCGACGTCCCCTGGCCGTACGCGTCCACGCACCGCGTGCCGCCGAACGTGCGCAGCTCACCGGCCGAGGTGAACTCGAACGCCTGGTTGGCCTGGCCGTTGCAGTCCCAGATCTGCAGGGCGGCGCCCAGCGCATCGGTGTTGCCCGCCACGTCCAGGCAGCGCCCCGAGGACGCGCCGACCAGCGGCGCCATCGCCGCCGATGCCGGTGCCGACCATGTCAGGGCGGTGGCGAGGAGGGCCGCGAGCGCTGCCACGAGGCAGGCCGCGACGACCGCCGGTGAGCGCCGCCCGCGAGCCGCATGGCCCGACAGGTCAGCGGATGAAGAACCCATTGCTTTCACTCCTTGGGGGGAAGGCACGGCGGAGACAGCCACGTGCTGAATCCGGGCAGCCTCGCCGGAGCCGGCGATAGGCGGTCGTGTCCCATGCGGCGGGTCACTGTGGGAACAGCCCGCAGTGGACGGCTGGGCCGCGGGAGCCGGCCGCTCCTCGATCCTTACGCTCGGTATCGATCAGGCGTCGTCCGTAGCGTGGAGACCGAGGCGATGTCGGGTCCCGGTCGCGGACCCGATCCGCGCGCGAAGGCGCATGCACGAAGGAGGAAGGGGTCGCGGACAGCGGGTGAGAAGCCCGGCTGCAGCCCGGAACGCCGACGGCGCGCCTCACGCCGTCGTACGCGGCGAGCCGCGACGTCGGTGGATCACCATCACACCGCATCGGCGAGCGTCTGCTCCGAACCTCCTCGCAAAAGGTCCACGAACCGATTCGCCTCGACCGGGCGACGGAACCCAGCCCCTTAATGCCTCCTGGCTGTGATTACGGGTTTTGTTAGCGCTAACAGATCGACAGAGACTTGACTCGTTCCTTCCTGCCGACGGATTGGGGGGTGGCGGGATGCAGCGAAGCAAATACGACGGGCGACGCGCGTGTCAAGAACCCCCTTCCCCTTCTTACCGGCCCGCGTAAGGGCATGGACTCCCTGCCGCGGCTCTCAGCAGGGATGCTCGCGGTCCCCTGCCGGTCGCGCACGAATGAAAGATTCACAGACCCGCCTCGATCGGACCGGCGCCTTCAGCCCGTCCGCGCCCTCACCATGATCACATCATCGAAACGATTCGCCTCCGTACGTGGGAGTGACTACGGAGACGCCCCACCGGCGGGACCGCTCAGCCGGCCGAGCGAAA
>NZ_BOOF01000105.1 GCF_016863095.1 Microbispora siamensis
TGGGCTGGTTGTCTGGTTGTTGTTTGTGAATTGCATAGTGGACGCGAGCATCTTTGTGGCCAAGTTGTTTAGGGCACACGGTGGATGCCTTGGCATCAGGAGCCGATGAAGGACGTGGGAGGCTGCGTTAAGCCTCGGGGAGTCGCCAACCAGACGTTGATCCGGGGATGTCCGAATGGGGAAACCTAGCACCAGTCATGTGGTGTTGCCGCCGTCTGAATGTATAGGGCGGTTGGTGGTAACGCGGGGAAGTGAAACATCTCAGTACCCGTAGGAGAAGAAAACAATTTAGTGATTCCGTGAGTAGTGGTGAGCGAAAGCGGAGGAGGCTAAACCGTGCGCGTGTGATAGCCGGCGGGCGTTGCGTGTGCGGGGTTGTGGGACCTTCCGGGGGAGACCGCCGTCTCTTCAGGCAGTGAGAAATCGGTGGGGTAGTCGAACGCTCTGGGAAGGGCGGCCGTAGACCGTGATAGCCGGGTAGGCGAAATCTTGCCGACTGCTGGGAGTGTTCCCGAGTAGCACGGGGCTCGAGGAATCCTGTGTGAATCTGCCAGGACCACCTGGTAAGCCTAAATACTTCCTGGTGACCGATAGTGAACGAGTACCGTGAGGGAAAGGTGAAAAGCGCCCCGGTGAGGGGTCGTGAAATAGTACCTGAAACCGTGTGCCTACAAGCCGTAGGAGCGTAAACGGGTTCGCCTGTTTGTGATGTGACTGCGTGCCTTTTGAAGAATGAGCCTGCGAGTTATGGTGTGTGGCGAGGTTAACCCGTGTGGGGGAGCCGTAGCGAAAGCGAGTCTGAATAGGGCGTTTGAGTCGCATGCTGTAGACCCGAAGCGGGGTGATCTACGCATGGGCAGGTTGAAGCGTGGGTAAGACTGCGTGGAGGACCGAACCCACCAGGGTTGAAAACCTGGGGGATGACCTGTGTGTAGGGGTGAAAGGCCAATCAAACTCCGTGATAGCTGGTTCTCCCCGAAATGCATTTAGGTGCAGCGTTGCGTGGTGCTTGCCGGAGGTAGGGCTCTGGATGGCTGATGGGCCCGACAAGGTTACTGACGTCAGCCAAACTTCGAATGCCGGTAAGTTGAGCGTGGCAGTGAGACTGCGGGGGATAAGCTCCGTGGTCGAGAGGGAAACAGCCCAGATCACCGACTAAGGCCCCTAAGCGTGTGCTAAGTGGGAAAGGATGTGGAGTCGCAGTGACAACCAGGAGGTTGGCTTAGAAGCAGCCATCCTTGAAAGAGTGCGTAATAGCTCACTGGTCAAGTGATTCTGCGCCGACAATGTAGCGGGGCTCAAGTACACCGCCGAAGTCGTGGCACCGCCGGCCTTGTGCTGGTGGTGGGTAGGGGAGCGTCGTGCGAGCCGGTGAAGCCGCCGAGTGATCGTGTGGTGGAGGTCGTGCGAGTGAGAATGCAGGCATGAGTAGCGAGTCAGAAGTGAGAATCTTCTGCGCCGGATGACCAAGGGTTCCTGGGGCAGGTTCGTCCGCCCAGGGTAAGTCGGGACCTAAGGCGAGGCCGACAGGCGTAGTCGATGGACAACGGGTTGATATTCCCGTACCCGCTGTGATGCGCCCATATCGAATCCAGTGATACTAAGGGTCCTTAGCCCGGTTGGCTCTTCGGAGCCGGCGTCAGGGTGAACGCCTGGCCTGATCTGGTAGTAGGTAAACGATGGGGTGACGCAGGAAGGTAGCCCAGCCCGGGCGGTGGTTGTCCCGGGGTAAGCATGTAGGGCGAGAGATAGGCAAATCCGTCTCTCATTAGCCTGAGGTGTGATGCCGAGCCGATTGTGGCGAAGTGGGTGATCCTATGCTGCCGAGAAAAGCCTCTAGTGAGTGTCGCGGCGGCCCGTACCCGAAACCGACTCAGGTGGTCAGGTAGAGAATACCAAGGCGGTCGGGTGAACTGTGGTTAAGGAACTCGGCAAATTGCCCCCGTAACTTCGGGAGAAGGGGGACCTTTACTGGTGATCGGACTTGCTTCGTGAGCTGGTGGGGGTCGCAGTGGCCAGGGGGAAGCGACTGTTTACTAAAAACACAGGTCCGTGCGAAGTCGTAAGACGATGTATACGGACTGACGCCTGCCCGGTGCCGGAACGTTAAGGGGACCGCTTAGCACTCTTCGGGGTGCGAAGGTGAGAACTTAAGCGCCGGTAAACGGCGGTGGTAACTATAACCATCCTAAGGTAGCGAAATTCCTTGTCGGGTAAGTTCCGACCTGCACGAATGGCGTAACGACTTCCCCGCTGTCTCAACCACAGGCCCGGTGAAATTGCAGTACGAGTAAAGATGCTCGTTTCGCGCAGCAGGACGGAAAGACCCCGGGACCTTCACTACAGCTTGACATTGGCGTTTGGAGCGTCTTGTGTAGGATAGGTGGGAGACTGGGAAGCTCCGACGCTAGTCGGGGTGGAGTCATTGGTGAAATACCACTCTGGTCGTTTTGGACGTCTAACCCGCGCCCGTGAATCCGGGTGGGGGACAGTGTCTGGTGGGTAGTTTAACTGGGGCGGTTGCCTCCTAAAAGGTAACGGAGGCGCCCAAAGGTTCCCTCAGCCTGGTTGGCAATCAGGTGTCGAGTGTAAGTGCACAAGGGAGCTTGACTGTGAGACTGACGGGTCGAGCAGGAGCGAAAGCTGGGACTAGTGATCCGGCATCGGCGTGTGGAAGCGGTGTCGCTCAACGGCTAAAAGGTACCCCGGGGATAACAGGCTGATCTTCCCCAAGAGTCCATATCGACGGGATGGTTTGGCACCTCGATGTCGGCTCGTCGCATCCTGGGGCTGGAGTAGGTCCCAAGGGTTGGGCTGTTCGCCCATTAAAGCGGTACGCGAGCTGGGTTTAGAACGTCGCGAGACAGTTCGGTCCCTATCCGCTGCGCGCGCAGGAGACTTGCGAGGGGCTGTCCCTAGTACGAGAGGACCGGGACGGACGAACCTCTGGTGTGCCAGTTGTTCCGCCAGGAGCACGGCTGGTTGGCTACGTTCGGTAGGGATAACCGCTGAAAGCATCTAAGCGGGAAGCTCGCCTCAAGATGAGGTCTCCCACCACGAGAGTGGGTAAGGCCCCCTAGAGATGATGGGGTTGATAGGCCGGAAGTGGAAGCGCAGTAATGTGTGGAGCTGACCGGTACTAATAGGCCGAGGACTTGACCATGATGTGCTCGCGTTCACTATGTGATCTCAGAGACAGCAACCACTGGTGGTAGTTGGTTGTGTGTTTCGTGGGGTTACGGCGGTCATAGCGGCAGGGAAACACCCGGTTACATTCCGAACCCGGAAGTTAAGCCTGCCAGCGCCGATGGTACTGCACCGGGGACGGTGTGGGAGAGTAGGACACCGCCGGACAATCTTT
>NZ_BOOF01000106.1 GCF_016863095.1 Microbispora siamensis
GGTATAGGAGGAATAAGGGCGGTGTAAGAGGTATCGCGGCCTTCGTTCTCCGGCCGGGAAGGCAGGGTCGTGGCCGCGTCCAGTGGCCTCCGTGACGTTTTGGCTGATCACCTACGGCGGTCTCTGGCCTTCCTTACTTTGGGTAATGGAACGGTTCAAGACGCTGTGTGATGCAAATCACAGTTTGGGACGAAACGGAAAAGGGTCCAATCTCGTCGAAACTGGTCACACCAGGCAGTGGGCACCCGGGAGGCGGGCGCAAGGAAGGCCGCCCGGTGGGGCGGCCTGAACCAGCCCATGACGGTCGAGCCGGCACAGCGACAGGGGCTCCGAGGGCCGGGCGGGGACCCCGACACGCGCGTCGTCTTCCGCCGGCTCGTGCCACACCGGATCACCCTCACCCGGGGACTCGATCGCTGGAAAGCGTGGGCAAGTTCAGAAGGCGGGCGGTTGGCCGACGTCGAATACGACGGAGCGCGCGTGCTTCTCCGCGATCCGATCTCAGCCGGCCATGACCTTCCCGGCCACTACTCGGGAGGACCTCGTAGCCGAGTGTGGACGATCATCCTGTCCGTCCCGACCCGCTGTGACTCCACCTCCGCTCGCCGGCCCGGTGGCTCGTCGGAGGCGCGTTCTCGGCGGTGGTTGGCTCGGCGCCCTCACCTCGCTCGATGCCCTCCGCATCACCTCGGCCGGGCTCGAAGCCGGTCTCTCCGGTCGACCGCTGTCGACAGCGTCGAACGCAGTGGTCGTGCACCGGTTGTGGAAACAGGAAAAGGGCCCGGATGGACATGCCATCCGGGCCCTTTTCTGTGGTCCAGTCAGACCGTCAGGGAGCTAGTCTCAGACGATCTTGCCGGAAGCGAACTTCGCGGCGTACTGGTAGACGGCCAGGGTCTCACCGTCGAAGTACGGGGAGACGCTGGTGTCGATGCGCTTGTTGCCGTCGGTGTCGGAGACCGCGATGGTCACACCGTTGAGGTAACCAAGACGCTTGGTGCTGCTGTAGCGGTACAGCCAGGACGAGCCGATCGAGCCCTCGCCGGTGAAGGAGGACTTGATCCCGACGAGCTCCTCGGCCTTCATCGCGGGAGCGGCGGCCTTGAAGGTCTTGCCGTAGGCCCACTTGAGGGTCTTGCCGGTGAAGGCGTAGTTGCCGTCCGGGTGCGACCCGCTCGGGTAACCGAAGACGAAGACCGGGGAACCGATCTTCTGGTTGTAGGCCAGGCCCTGGCCGCCGACGTTGGCGCCGAGGGTGCCGACGTCCTTCAGAGCGATGTCGACCAGCTTGCCGCGCAGCTTGTAGTCGAGGTCGTACAGCGCCCAGAAGGTGGCCTTGTAGAAGCCGTTGTCCTTCTTGAAGTAGAAGGTCGTGTCGTCGGCCGACCAGTGGTCGCCACCGTTGCCGAACTCCTCGCGGTTGACGCGGGTGATGACGATGCCCGCCCGTCCGCTCCGGTCCGTCCACTCCGAGCTGGCGCCACGGACCAGGGCCTCGGCGTCCGCCTTCGTCTGACCGCCGGCCAGGCACTTCAGCCAGTCGGGGATGGCGACGGCCTTCTTCCAGGACTCCTTCTTGTTGTCCGCGAAGTGCACGTCATCCTTGACGGGGACGATCTCGCCGGCCCAGCCGGTGGTCTTGAGCTCGAGGTCCTTGCGGGCCTTGTCCGCCGCGGCGTAGGTCTCGAAGGTGCGGTTGTCGACCCAGTTCTTGACCTTGTCGACGGCCACGTCGGTGACCTGGACGCCGTTGTAC
>NZ_BOOF01000107.1 GCF_016863095.1 Microbispora siamensis
GTTGTCGGCGCCGATGAAGAACACCTTGCCGGTCGTCTTCGGCAGGTTGATGTTCTTCAGGGTCCCCGTGGCGGCCTTCTGGTCGCCGCTCGAACCCACGACACCGGGCTTGCTGTCGGCCGAAGCGCCACCCGTGGACACGTGCTTGGTCGGGACGGTGGTCTCGACGTTGTACGGCGTGGCGTTGATGAGGTTGGCCTTGTTCTGGCCGTACCAGAACGCCGCCACCTGCTTGGCGGCGAAGTTCGTGTTGGCCAGGTTGACGGCCGGGATCTCGTCGGCGGCGTGAGCCGGCGCGGCGATGGCTGCGGAGGCCAGCAGGCCCGCCGCGATCCCGCCCAGAGCGAGGGTGCGCTTCATGGGTTTCTCCCAGGTCTGTCGTGGGACGCCGCTTGCGCCCCATCCGTCAGTGAAGGATCGAGGAGAAAGCTATAGGAGAGTTTTGTGAGGCGTAAGCGATCCGCGGCTTGCGCTCGCCGTCGCCCGCTGCTGTGCCTGTCCCTCGTCCGGCTGCGTCCGGCAACGTTTTGGCTGATCATCAAGGGTGAGTTCCGGTCTCCCCTATAAGTGCCACGAGTGTCGAGTGTGATCTAAATCACATCTTTTGGTGAAACCGGATGAGGCTCGCTTCCGTCAAAGCGGGCCTCTCGGGACGCTCGACGCGCTGACGGTCGCCCTCGGGCGGAGGGGATTTCGGACATGCGAAAAGGGCCCGGCTGGAGGCCGGGCCCTTTCCTGTGGTCCAGTCAGAGCGTCGGA
>NZ_BOOF01000108.1 GCF_016863095.1 Microbispora siamensis
GCGCCGTATCGCCCCGCCGGATCCTGCCGTTCTGGCGGCGGTGGAGGCGGTCGTGCCGGGGATCAGCCGGTCGCGGGTGAGTGACCGGTTGGGTATGGCGCATGATGCGTCGCATTATCTGCTGACTCCGCAGGCGGTCCTGGTGCCGGAGAACGCCGGGCAGGTGGCGGCGTTGATGCGGGCGGGGTTGCCGTTGACCTTCCGGTCCGGTGGTACCAGCCTGTCGGGGCAGGGGGTGAGTGAGCATCTGCTGGTCGACACCCGCCGTCACTTCCGCGGTGTGGAGGTGCTGGATGGTGGTGCGCGGGTGCGGGTGCAGCCGGGGGCGGTGCTGCGGCAGGTCAACGCGCGGCTCGCGGCGTATGGTCGCAGGCTGGGGCCGGACCCGGCCAGTGAGGCGGCGTGCACGATCGGCGGGGTGGTGGCCAACAACTCCAGCGGGATGACGTGTGGCACCCATGCCAGCGCCTACCGGACGCTGGAGTCGATGGTCGTGGTGCTGCCCAGCGGCACCGTGATCGACACCGGCGCACCCGACGCCGACGCGCGGCTGCGCGCGCTGGAACCCGCTCTGGCCGAGGGCCTGGTACGGCTGCGCGAGCGTGTCCGCGGCAACCCCGAGTCGGTACGCCGGATCACCGCGCAGTTCGCCATCAAGAACACCATGGGGTATGGCCTCAACAGCTTCCTCGATCATGACAGTCCGGCGCAGATCCTCGCCCGTCTGCTCGTCGGCAGCGAGGGCACTCTCGGGTTCGTCGCCGAGGCGGTGCTGCGGACCGTGCCGGCGCACCGGCTCGCCGCGACCGGCCTGGTGGTCTTCCCGGCGTTGCGGGAGGCGATGGCGGCGGTGCCTGAGCTGGTCGCGGCCGGGGCCGCCGCTGTTGAGTTGCTGGACGCCGAGTCGCTGCGGGTGGCCCAGCTCGACCCGAAGGCCGACGAGCTGCTGCGCAGCCTGGAGGTGCGCGACCACGCGGCGCTGCTGGTGGAGTGGCAGGAGTCCGACCCGCAGCTGCTCGCCGCACGTGAGCGGGAGGCCGGGCGCATCTTCGCCGGAATGGACCTGGCCGCTCCGGCCCGGCTCAGCGGGCAGGGCCCGGGCCGGGCCGGGCTGTGGCGCATCCGCAAGAACCTGTACGCGGCGGTGGCCGGGGCGCGGCCGTCGGGCACGACGGCGTTGCTGGAGGACGTCGCCGTCCCCGTCCCCGTCCTGGCGGATTTGTGCGCTGAGCTGACCGGGTTGTTCGACCGGTACCGGTATGAGCGCAGTGTGATCTTCGGGCATGCCAAGGACGGCAATCTGCACTTCATGCTGAACGAGCGTTTCGGCGGCGACCTGCAGCGTGGCGACCTGCAGCGTTACGCCGACTTCACCGAGGATCTGGTGGAGGCGGTGCTGTCGCGTGGTGGCACGCTCAAGGCCGAGCACGGCACCGGCCGGGTCATGGCCCCGTTCGTGCGCCGCCAGTACGGCGATGAGCTGTATGCGGTGATGCGTGAGGTCAAGCGGTTGTGCGACCCGGCCGGCACGCTCAACCCCGGTGTGGTGCTGACCGACGATGCCAGGGCGCACCTGCGTGACCTCAAACCGGTCGCCACGGTGGAGCCGGAGGTCGACCGGTGCGTGGAGTGCGGCTACTGCGAGCCGGTCTGCCCCAGCCGCGACCTGACCACCACCCCCCGCCAGCGCATCGTGCTGCGCCGCGAACTGGCCGCGGCCCAGGCCGCCGGCGACGACGCCCTGGCCCGGCAGCTGGAGGAGGAGTACGGCTACGACGCCGTCGACACCTGCGCCGTGGACGGCATGTGCGCCACCGCCTGCCCCGTGCTGATCAACACCGGCGACCTCACCAAACGCCTGCGCGCCGGCCGGCACGGCCGCGCCGCGGCGACCGCTTGGAAGAGCGCCGCCACGCACTGGGACGGGGTGACCCGGGCCATGAACCTCGCCCTCGATGCCGCCGCCGCGGCCCCGGCCGGGCTGGCCGAGGGCGCCAGCCGGGCCGCCCGCGCCCTCGCCGGCCCCGACACCGTCCCCCAGTGGAGCCGCGACCTGCCACGCGGCGGCAGACGGCGCCGTCCCGCCCCGGCACGCGACACCGACACCGACACCGACACCGACACCGACGCCGACGCCGACGCCGACGCCGTCTACCTGCCGTCCTGCCTGAACACCATGTTCGCCCCCGCCGACGGCGGGCCCGGCGTCATGACCGCGCTGCTACGACTCACCGAACGCGCCGGCCTGCGCCTGCACGTGCCGCAGGGCATCGCCAGCCTGTGCTGCGGCACCCCGTGGTCCTCCAAGGGCTTCACCGCAGGCTACGAGGTGATGCGCCGCCGGGTACGGGAAACGCTCCTTGCGGCGACCGACGGCGGCACGATCCCGGTCGTCAGCGACGCCGCCTCCTGCACCGAGGGATTCGAACGGCTCACGGCGGCGGCCTCGGAAGAACCGGCATCCGCCGGGTTCGGACGGCCGGACGGCGCAGGACGGCCGCACGGCGCGGCCGGGCCCGCCGTCCGGGTGCTCGACGCCGTGACCTTCGTGGCCGAGCACGTCCTGCCGCGGCTGCCACAGCCACCCCAAGACCGCAAGCTGGCCTCACTCGCCCTGCACCCGACCTGCTCGTCCGTCC
>NZ_BOOF01000109.1 GCF_016863095.1 Microbispora siamensis
GAAGGTGAACTTCGCGGCGTCGCCTTCGCCCTCGACGTCGATCTTGACGACCTGGCCGGGCCGCAGCTCGCCGTAGAGGATCTTCTCCGACAGCGTGTCCTCCAGCTCCCGCTGGATGGTCCGGCGCAGCGGACGGGCGCCCATCACCGGGTCGTACCCGCGGTCGGCCAGCAGCTGCTTGGCGGCCGGGGTCAGCTCCAGGCCCATGTCGCGGTCCTTCAGGCGCTCGGCCACCTGGGCGAGCATCAGGTCCACGATCTGGATGATCTCCTTGGGCGTGAGCTGGTGGAAGACCACGATGTCGTCGACGCGGTTGAGGAACTCCGGCCGGAAGTGCTGCTTGAGCTCCTCCTGCACCTTGACCTTCATCCGCTCGTAGGTGCTCTCCTCGTCGTTGGCCTTCGCGAAGCCCAGTCCCACGGCCTTCGAGATGTCGCGGGTGCCGAGGTTGGTCGTCATGATGATGACGGTGTTCTTGAAGTCCACCACCCGGCCCTGGGCGTCGGTCAGGCGACCGTCCTCCAGGATCTGCAGCAGCGAGTTGAAGATGTCCGCGTGCGCCTTCTCGATCTCGTCGAACAGCACCACGGAGAACGGCTTGCGCCGCACCTTCTCGGTCAGCTGACCGCCCTCTTCGTACCCGACGTAACCGGGCGGGGAGCCGAACAGCCGCGAGACGGTGTGCTTCTCCATGAACTCGGACATGTCCAGCATGATCAGCGCGTCTTCGTCGCCGAACAGGAACTCCGCCAGCGCCTTGGACAGCTCGGTCTTACCGACACCCGACGGGCCGGCGAAGATGAACGACCCACCCGGACGACGCGGGTCCTTCAACCCGGCACGCGTACGGCGGATCGAGCGGGACAGCCCCTTGATCGCGTCGTCCTGACCGATGATCCGCTTGTGCAGCTCGTCTTCCATCCGCAGCAGCCGCTGCGACTCCTCCTCGGTCAGCTTGAACACCGGGATACCGGTGGCGATGGCGAGGACCTCGGCGATGAGCTCCTCGGTCACCTCGGCCACGACGTCCATGTCGCCGGCCTTCCACTCCTTCTCCCGCCGCTCCCGCTTGAGCTGCAGCTGCTTTTCCTGATCACGCAGCGCCGCGGCCTTCTCGAAGTCCTGCGCGTCGATCGCGGACTCCTTCTCCCGCCGCACGTTCGCGATCTTCTCGTCGTACTCGCGCAGGTCCGGCGGCGCCGTCATCCGGCGAATCCGCATCCGCGACCCGGCCTCGTCGATCAGGTCGATCGCCTTGTCCGGCAGGAACCGGTCACTGATGTACCGGTCGGCCAGCGTGGCGGCCGCCACCAGCGCCCCGTCGGTGATCGACACCCGGTGGTGCGCCTCGTAACGGTCCCGCAGACCCTTCAGGATCTCAATCGTGTGCGACAGCGACGGCTCGGCCACCTGGATCGGCTGGAACCGCCGCTCCAGAGCCGCATCCTTCTCGACGTGCTTGCGGTACTCGTCCAGGGTCGTCGCACCGATCGTCTGCAACTCGCCCCTCGCGAGAGGGGGCTTCAGAATGCTCGCGGCGTCGATGGCGCCCTCCGCGGCGCCCGCCCCGACCAGCGTGTGCAGCTCGTCGATGAACAGAATGATGTCGCCGCGGGTGCGGATCTCCTTGACGACCTTCTTCAGGCGCTCTTCGAAGTCACCGCGGTAACGGGAACCGGCCACCAGCGCACCCAGGTCCAGGGTGTAGAGCTGCTTGTCCTTCAGCGTCTCGGGCACCTCACCCTTGACGATCTTCTGCGACAGCCCCTCCACCACGGCGGTCTTGCCCACACCGGGCTCACCCACCAAAACCGGGTTGTTCTTCGTCCGGCGGGACAGCACCTGCATGACCCGCTCGATCTCCTTGTCCCGGCCGATCACCGGGTCGAGCTTGCCCTCCCGCGCGGCCTGCGTCAGGTTGCGCCCGAACTGGTCCAGCACAAGCGAGGTCGACGGCGCCGACTCCTGCGGCCCGCCCGCCGCCGCCGGCTCCTTGCCCTGATAACCGTGCAGCAACTGGATGACCTGCTGACGCACCCTGTTCAGATCGGCGCCCAGCTTCACCAGCACCTGCGCCGCGACACCCTCACCCTCCCGGATCAACCCCAGAAGAATGTGCTCGGTGCCGATGTAGTTGTGCCCGAGCTGCAACGCCTCGCGCAGCGACAGCTCAAGAACCTTCTTGGCCCGCGGCGTGAAGGGGATGTGTCCCGACGGCGCCGACTGCCCCTGGCCGATGATCTCCTCGACCTGCTGGCGCACCCCCTCGAGACTGATTCCAAGGCTCTCCAGAGCCTTGGCCGCCACACCCTCACCCTCATGGATCAAGCCAAGAAGAATGTGCTCAGTACCGATGTAGTTGTGGTTGAGCATCCGAGCCTCTTCCTGGGCCAGGACGACAACCCGCCGCGCACGGTCGGTGAACCTCTCGAACATCT
>NZ_BOOF01000110.1 GCF_016863095.1 Microbispora siamensis
GCGCCGCAGGCACTGGGTGAGCCCGCCGAAGTCCGGCCAGGCGGGGCCGTACGACGACGGAAAGGCGCGTTTCTGGGACATCGTCGGCCGCGGCGACCTCGACGCTCTGGTCGGCACCCTGGGTGCGGAAGCCGAACGCATACGGCAGTCGCTCGGGGAGGCCCTGCCGGTCCTGGCCTCGTGGCACGCCGCCCGGGACGCGCGGACCACGCTGGACTCGTGGCGCTACCGGGTCGTCTGGCGGCCGGTGGAGGAGCCCGCGCTCCGGTCCGGGGGCCGCTGGCTGCTGGTCCGTACGGCGTGGGAGACGGCCGCGGCCTGGGCGAAGGCTCTGCAACACGTGCTGGAGGAGCGCGGCGCCGAGGTGACGGAGGCCGTCGTCGGCGGGACGGCCGACCGGGATTCCCTGGTGGCGTCGCTCACCTCCGTACGGACCGGCGAGCGGTTCACCGGTGTCGTGTCCCTGCTCGGCCTGGACGGTACCCCCTACGAGGGCCAGGACATCGCTCTGCTGCAGGCGCTGGACGCGGCGGCGATCGACGGACCGCTCTGGCTCACGACGAGCGGCGCGGTCGCGGCGGCGCCGTCCGACCGGGTGCCGAATCCGGCCGGAGGCCTCGCGTGGGGCCTGGGCGGGGTGATCGCGGCCGAGAGGCCCGAGCGGTGGGCCGGGATCGTGGACCTTCCGCCACTGCACGAGCCCCTGCACGAGTCGCTGCACGGGTCGCCGCCTGATGGGCGGAGCGTCGCGTACGCCGTGACCGCGCTGACCGGACCGCACGGCGAGTCGGAACTCGCGGTGCGCGCCTCGGGACTTCTCGCGCGCCGGCTGGTTCCCGCACCGAGCCGGGAGGCCACGCCCGCGGAGTGGGCGCCGGCGGGGACCGTGCTCATCACGGGCGGCACCGGCGCGCTCGGTGCTCATGTGGCCCGGCGGCTGGCCCGGCGCGGGGTCCCGCACCTGCTGCTGGTCAGCCGGCGCGGGCTCGACGCTCCCGGCGCGGAGGACCTGCGCGCCGAGCTCACCGGGCTGGGTGCCCGGGTGACGGTCGCCGCGTGCGACGTCTCCGACCGGGACGCCCTCGCCGCCGTGCTCGCGGCCATACCGCCGGAGCATCCGCTGACCGCCGTGGTCCACACCGCCGCCGTACTGGACGACGGCCTGCTCGGTTCACTCACGCCGGAGCGGCTGGCCGCCGTGAACCGGGTGAAGGTGGGCGGCGCGCTCGCCCTGCACGAGCTGACCCGGGAGCTTCCGCTGACGGCGTTCGTGCTGTTCTCGTCGGTCACCGGGCTCATCGGCAACCCGGGCCAGGGCAACTACGCGCCGGGCAACGCCTTCCTGGACGCCCTCGCCGAGCACCGCCGTTCGCTCGGCCTGCCCGCCACCTCCGTCGCCTGGGCGCACTGGGACGGCGAGGGCATCGCCGGCGAGGAGGCCAGGGAGGGGCTGCGGCGAAGCGGATTCCCGCCCATGGCCCCCGATCTCGCCGTGTCGGCGCTGGAAGAGGCGGTGGCCGGCGGAGAGACCCGGCTGGTCGTCGCACGCGCGGACTGGGCGACGGTGCATGCCGTACGGCCTCACCCGCTGCTCGCCGAGCTGCCCGAGGCCCGTGCGGCGGCGCCCGGCGCGGCGGAGACCTCCGGCGGCGAGCCGGACCTCCCCGCGCGGCTGGCGGGCCTGCCGGAGCCCGAGCGACGGCCGACGCTGCGCGCGCTGGTCCGCGCGGAGATCGCCGATGTGCTCGGGTACGGCTCGGCGGCCGAAGTGGACGACGACCGGGGCTTCCGCGACCAGGGGTTCACCTCGCTGTCGGCCGTCGAACTGCGCAACCGCCTCACCCGGCTGACCGGGACGCCGCTGTCGAGCACACTCGTGTTCGACTACCCGACGCCCGCCGGGCTCGTGGACCACCTGCTCCACGTGCTGCTGCCCGATCCCGAGCCGCCCGTCGCCGCCATGCTCGCGAAGCTCGGCGAGCTGGAGACGCTGCTCGGCGAGACGCTTTCACCGTCCGATCGGGAGGCCGCGGCGAACCGGCTGCGACGCCTGGCGGAGCTTCTCGGGGACACCCAGCCCGACGAGCGCCCCGCGGCGACCGCCGACCTTTCCTCGGCCTCCGACGACGAGCTCATCGATTTCATCAGCAACGAGCTCGGCATCTCCTGACCTGTTCCCTTTGCCCCACCCCGGCCCATGGAAGGCGAACCTGTGAGCGACGACCAGATCCGGCGTCTCCTCCGACGCGTGACGGAGGAACTGCACAAGACGCGCGAAGAACTGCGAGACGTCCGGGACGAGCAACGGGAGCCGATCGCGATCGTGGGGATGGGCTGCCGT
>NZ_BOOF01000111.1 GCF_016863095.1 Microbispora siamensis
CTGAGGCTGTTGCTGACGACGAAGACGCTGGAGAACGCCATCGCCGCTCCGGCGATCATGGGGTTGAGCAGTCCCGCGGCGGCCAGCGGCAGCGCCGCGACGTTGTAGGCGAACGCCCAGAACAGGTTGCCCTTGATCGTGCGCAGCGTCCGCCGGGACAGCCGGATCGCATCGGCCGCCACCCGCAGATCACCCCGCACCAGGGTCAGATCCGCGGCCTCGATCGCCACATCGGTGCCCGTGCCCATGGCCAGCCCCAGATCGGCCTGAGCCAGCGCCGCGGCGTCGTTGACCCCGTCCCCGACCATCGCCACCGTCCTGCCCTCGGCCTGCAGCCGCTTGACCACATCGACCTTGTCGGCCGGCAACACCTCGGCGATCACCTCGTCGATCCCGACCTGGGCGGCGACCGCCTGCGCGACCGCCTGGTTGTCACCGGTCAGCAGCACCGGCCTCAACCCCAGATCCCGCAGGTCCGTGATGGCCTGGGCGCTGGTCGGTTTGACGGTGTCGGCCACCACCAGCACCGCCCGCGCGGCGCCGTCCCAGCCGACCGCCACCGCCGTACGCCCACCGGCCTGCGCCTGTCGCAGGGCCTGTGCCAGGTCGGCGGGCAGGTGCTGGGACCACTCGGCCAGCAACGCAGGCCGCCCGACCAGGACCGCGTGGCCGTCCACGACGCCCTGCACCCCCAGCCCCTCAAGGCCGGCGAAGTCCTCCGGCGTGGGCAACTCGCCCACCCGCTCGGCCGCGCCCCGGGCGATGGCCTGGGCGATGGGATGCTCGGAAGCGTGCTCCAGGGCCCCGGCCAGCCGCAACACCTCCTGCTCGCTCACCCCCTCGGTGACGTGCACACCGGTCAGGGTCATCCGCCCCTCGGTGACGGTGCCGGTCTTGTCCAGCACGACCGTGTCGACGGCCCGGGTGGACTCCAGCACCTCCGGCCCCTTGATCAGGATGCCGAGCTGGGCGCCGCGGCCGGTGCCGACCAGCAGCGCCGTCGGCGTGGCCAGCCCCAGCGCGCAGGGGCAGGCGATGATCAACACCGCCACCGCGGCGGTGAACGCCGCCTGGGCGCCCTGCCCCGTGCCCAGCCAGAACCCCAGCGTGCCGACGGCAAGGGCGATGACGATCGGCACGAAGATCCCGGAGATGCGGTCGGCCAGGCGCTGCACCTGCGCCTTGCCGGTCTGCGCCTCCTCCACCAACCGCGCCATCTGGGCCAGCCGGGTGTCGGCGCCGACCCGGGTGGCCCGCACGACCAGCCGCCCGCCCGCGTTCACCGTCGCCCCGGTCACCGCATCCCCCGCCCTGACCTCGACCGGGACCGACTCCCCGGTCAGCATCGAGGCGTCGACCGCCGAGGCGCCCTCCTCGACCACCCCGTCGGTGGCGATCTTCTCCCCCGGCCGCACCACGAAGCGGTCACCGGTCTTCAGCGCGTCGACGGGGATGCGCACCTCGGTCCCGTCGCGCAGCACCGCCACGTCCTTGGCGCCCAGCTCCAGCAGCGCCCGTAACGCCGCACCCGCCCGCCGCTTGGACCGCGCCTCGAAATACCGCCCCGCCAGGATGAACGCCGTCACCCCCGCGGCAGCCTCCAGGTAGATGTCACCCGAACCGTCCCCACGGGCGATGGTCAGATCGAAGGCGTGGGTCATCCCCGGCAGGCCGGCGCTGCCGAGGAACAGCGCCCACAACGACCAGCCCAGCGCGGCGATCGTGCCCAGCGACACCAGCGTGTCCATCGTGGCCGTGCCATGGCGCAGGTTGGTCCAGGCCGCCTTGTGGAACGGCAGCCCGCCCCACACCACGACCGGCGCCGCCAGCGTCAGCGACAGCCACTGCCAGTAGGTGAACTGCACCGCGGGGATCATCGCCAGCGCGATCACCGGCACCGCCAGCACCACCGACACCACCAGCCGGGTCCGCAACGCACCCAGCTCATCAGCCGGCTCCCCGGCCGCCCGCTCCGGGGCGGGCGGCTCGGGCAGTTTGGCCGTGTAGCCGGCCTTCTCCACCTCCGCCACCAACGCCTGGGGGTCCAGGCCCTCGGGGAAGGTCACCTTGGCCTTCTCCGTGGCGTAGTTCACCGACGCGGACACACCCTCCAGCTTGTTGAGCTTGCGCTCGATCCGGTTCGCACACGACGCGCAGGTCATGCCGCCTATCGAAAGCTCGACCACGCCGGTCAGCCGGTCACCGGT
>NZ_BOOF01000112.1 GCF_016863095.1 Microbispora siamensis
CGTGCTTGTGGATAGCAGGCGACTGGCGGACTGTTTTCCCGCAATTGACTATTTTGAGGAGGCTCGGCTGCCGTTCGTGGTCGCCCTGAACGGCTGGGAGGGGCAATTCATCCACGCGGAGGACGAAATTCGCGAAGCCCTCTCCCTGTCGCCGAACGTGCCCATCGTCCGCACGGACGCCCGGTCCCGCGAGGCGGTGAAGAACACCCTCATCAGCCTGGTGGAGTACGTCCTGACGGTCCGCGCCGCCTACGAGAGGACGCCCTGAAGCCCTTCGGCCGGCGGAGCGGCTTGCCGTAAGGACAGAGTCCAGTAATAAAACGGGCACCGTTCTCGGCTGATTAATCCCCATTCAAGGGCCTTTCTTCTGCAATTCGCGCAGAATCTTTTGCTTGGCCTCCACGTAACCTGCGTGCTGCAATTACCCTTGCCCGCAGGACGTCTCCGATGTCACGGCAACCACATGAGTGACGAGGCGCTCCCCCCTGGGCGCACGTACGGTGGAGGTTGCGAGGCCCGTGAGGACACAAGACCCCAGGCCCGATGAGAGCCCCGGGACCGGGGTTCTCGAGCGGAGGCCCGAAGAAGGAAGCCCATTCCTCCTGCGGAACTGGCGCGTGCGCTCCAGGCTCGTGGTGCTGATCCTCATCCCGACGCTGGCGGTGCTGCTGCTGGGCGGCCTGCGGGTCGTCACGTCGATCGACACGGCGTCCGAATACCAGCAGACCAGCGTCCTGGCGCGGCTCGTGGACAAGGTCGCGGGCCTCACCCACGAGTTGCAGTCGGAACGCGACCAGGCAGCCTGGAACGCGACGATCGGCCGCCCGGCGCAGGCGACCGCCGCGGTCATGGCGCAGACCCTTCTCACCAACAAGGCGGCCACCGCCGTCCGGGGCCTGGCGAACGAGATCAGGACGAAGGTGAGCAGCCGCGCCTCCGACGAGATCGACCACATCATCGGCAAGCTCGACGGCGTGGAGGTTCTGCGGAGCCAGGCCATGCAGGGGAACCTGCAGCCGAGCGCGGTGATGGACCAGTACACCCTCGTCATCGACACCCTGCTGGCCCTGCAGGACGAGCTGGCCAAGAGCACGCAGGACGACCGGCTCGCCGCCTCGTCCGTCACGCTGGCCTCGCTCGCCCGCGCGAAGGAGAACGCGTCCGTACAGCGCGGCCTGCTGACCACGGTGCTGCCCAACGCCCGCTTCGAGCAGGCCCAGCTGCAGAACTTCCTCGGCGCCGTCTCCGCCGAGGAGGCCGATCTGCGCGCCTTCCGCAAGAGCGCCACCGCCGAGGAGCGCGCCGACTACGACAACACGGTCACCGGCGGCAAGGTCGACCAGGCGGAGTTCATCCGCACACTGGTGCTCGACCGGGCCAACGCGGGCTTCCCGCTCAAGGGCTTCGACCTGTCGGTGCGCGACGACACCCGCCTCTGGTACGACGCGATGTCGCAGCCCATCAACCGGATGCGCACCGTCGAGGCCAAGCTGACCTCCTCCATCGTGGCGCGGAGCCAGTCGCTCAAGGACGACGAGCAGCAGCGGGCCGTCATCGTGGCCGTCGCCGTCGCCCTCCTGCTGATCGCGGTCCTGCTCGTCACCGCCGTCGTCGCCCGCTCGCTCGTCCGCCCGCTGCGGCGGCTGCGCAGCGAGGCGCTGGAGATCGCCGGCAGCCGCCTCCCCGACACGGTGCAGAAGCTGCGTGAGGCCGGCGACGCCGCCGAGGTCCCGCCCATCGCCCCGATCCAGGTGGTCGGCCGCG
>NZ_BOOF01000113.1 GCF_016863095.1 Microbispora siamensis
CCCATGGCGGGAACAACACGACGACGGAAGCTGTGCATTTCGGTAAGCCGATGGTCGTGCTTCCGTTGTTCTGGGATCAGTACGACAACGCGCAGCGGGTGCAGGAGATGGGGTTCGGTGTCCGGTTGGACACCTACGGGTTCGCGGATGAGGAGTTGGTCGAAGCGATCGACCGGCTGCTCGGCGACGACGAGTTGCGGGCCCGGGTAGAGGATGCGGGGCGGGAGATCCGCCGGAGGGACGGCCTGCGTCTGGCCGCGGACGTCATCGAGAAGATCGCCGCCAAGTGAGGTGTCCTTTACCGCCATTTCTGGCCGTATTTAGGACGCATTTCACCAAAATGTACTATTCGCCGATCTGGTAATGGTGTGCTCCAATTGCCATCGCTTCGTGAAGTCTCTGACAGCACGTGGGTCACGGAAGCCACAGATCGGCAGAACGGCAACAAGGCCGAGAGGTTGCGAAAGCAGTGAGGACGCACGACCAGCAAGATGGTCGAGTTCAGGGAGAGCCGGAGTCCGCGGCTCCGGAGGTCTCGCCGCGTGCGGGCGCCTCGTTTATGCGGCTGGGCAACTGGCGGGTGCGCTCCCGGCTGGTCGCCCTGATCCTGCTGCCGACCGTGGTCGGCGTGCTGTTCGCCGGTGTCCAGCTCACCCAGGCGATCGGTACGGCGTCCGAGTACCGGCGCCTGACCGAGGTGGCCGGCCTCGTCGCCGAGCTCGACGACCTCACGCACAAGGTCGCACGTGAGCGGAACTACACGGCCTGGTACATCGCGGACCACCGCCGGCCGTCCAGGCGCGGCACGGTCACCGCGCAGCAGAGCCAGGTCGACGCGGCCAGCGGCAAGGTGCTGGCCTCGCTGGCCGCCCTCGACGCGTCCCAGCCGCTGCGCGTCCGCACCCAGGCGGCCGAGGTCAGAAGATGGCTCCAGGGCCTCAAGGGTCTCCGGAAGCTGATCGATGACAGCGAGGTGGCGCCGCGAGCCGCGCTCGGCATGTACACCCGAATGATCGCGGCCCTCTCGTCGCTGCACGAGGACGTGGGGACCACCAGCAACGACGAACGACTCTTCGCCGACAGTCTCGCGCTCGACGCTCTGAACAAGGCGAAGGAGGAGCAGTCCAGACAGCAGGGCATCCTCACGGTCGCGCTCGTCGAAGGCAAGCTCGACTACGACGACCTCGCGGACTTCCTCGGATCCGGGAAGACCCAGGACACCCAGCTCGCCAGCTTCCAGGCCGAGGCGTCTGCTTCCGACGCCCAGTTCTACAAGCAGACAGTGCGCGGCCTGCAGGTCGAGAAGGCGGACTCCCTGCGAGCCGGGGCGCTGGCCCAGCTGCGCGAGTACCGGGCGATCCGGGACCTCGACCGGACCAACCCGGGCAACGACGTCCGTCTGTGGTTCGACACCACGGGCACGGAGATCGACCGGATGCGGAAGGTCGAGGAGCGGATCGCCGGTTCCGTGGTCGCTCAGGCTCAGGCACTGGAGGCGGCCGAGCGGCAACGGGCCATCGTCTCCGGTGTCGCCATCGTGGCGCTGCTGGTCGTGGTCCTCCTGGTCACCGCAGTCGTCGCGAGCTCCCTCACCCGGCCCCTGCGGCGCCTGCGTAGCGAGGCGCTGGAGATCGCCGGTCACCGGCTGCCGGACACCGTCCAGCGGTTGCGCGATTCCGGCGAGATGTCGGAAATGACCAATATCCAACCCATCGGTGTCACGTCGAAGG
>NZ_BOOF01000114.1 GCF_016863095.1 Microbispora siamensis
GAGTCCGTCGGGTGGGCCGTGGCCGCCGTCGTCGACCTACTCCAACCCGGTGTTGTGGGAGGACCTGGCCGACATCGACGTGTTCCGGGTGGACGACACCTACTACTACTCGGCCTCCACGATGCACTACTCGCCCGGCGCGCCGATCCTGCGCTCCTACGACCTGGTCAACTGGGAGTACGCCGGTCACTCGGTGCCCAAGCTGGACTTCGGGTCGAAGTACGACCTGAACGGCGGGCGGGCGTACGTCAACGGGATCTGGGCGTCGTTCCTGAACTACCGCAAGAGCAACAAGACCTTCTACTGGGGCGGATGCATCGACTTCAGCAAGACCTACATCTACACCGCCACCTCGGTGGAAGGCCCGTGGAACCGGCACACCACGATCGACAAGTGCTACTACGACGCCGGGCTGCTCATCGACGACAACGACACCATGTACGTCGCCTACGGCAACACCACCATCAACGTGGCCCAGCTGTCGGCCGACGGCAAGAGCGAGGTCCGCAGCCAGCAGGTGTTCTCCACCCCCTCCAGCGTGGGCACCCTGGAAGGGTCGCGGATGTACAAGCGGGGCGGCGCCTACTACATCTTCGTGACCCGCCCGGCCAACGGGCAGTACGTGCTGAAGTCCACCAACGGCCCCTTCGGCCCGTATGAGATGCGCCAGGTGCTGCTGAACATGGGCGGCCCGGTCTCCGGCGGCGGGGTGCCGCACCAGGGCGGGCTGGTCCAGACCCAAAACGGCGCCTGGTACTACATGGCCTTCCAGGACGCCTACCCCGGCGGCCGCATCCCCGTCCTGGCCCCGATCACCTGGACCTCCGACGGCTGGCCCACGGTGCAGACCGTGAACGGCGCGTGGGGCGGCTCCTACCCCTACCCCAACGTGCCGCGCCCGCCCCGGCAGGTGAAGCCGCCGACCGGGACCGACACCTTCACCGGCACCCAGCTGGGGCCCGAATGGGAGTGGAACCACAACCCCGACACCACCAAGTACAGCGTGGGCAACGGGCTGCGCCTGCAGACCGCCACGGTGACCGGCGACCTGTACTCGGCCCGCAACACCCTCACCCACCGCATCCTGGGCCCGTCCTCGACCGCGACGATCCAGCTGGACTACTCGGCCATGCGCGACGGTGACCGGGCCGGGCTGGCGATGCTGCGCGACTCCTCGGCCTGGATCGGCGTCAGGCGCGACAACGGCCAGACCCGCCTGGTCGCCACCAACAACCTGACCATGAACAGCAGCTGGCAGACCACCAGCACCGGCACCGAGGTCGCGAGCACGCCCATCTCCGGCGGACGGATCTGGCTGCGGGTCAACGCCGACATCCGCCCGGGCACCGGCCGCCAGGCCAGGTTCTCCTACAGCACCGACGGAGTGAACTTCACCTCCTTCGGACCGGCCTTCACCATGGGCAACGCCTGGCAGTTCTTCATGGGCTACCGGTTCGCCATCTTCAACTACGCCACCCAATCCCTGGGCGGCGCCGTCACCGTCAACCGATTCGACCTCACCACCCCGTAACAC
>NZ_BOOF01000115.1 GCF_016863095.1 Microbispora siamensis
CTAGTAGTGCTTTGTTAGCTGATCAGGGTGGTCGCTGTGAGCATGTGGGGCAGCGGCCGGCCCAGGTGGCCAGAAGCACCTGGAGTTCTTTGAGGATCATGTAGAGGGTCAGGCCGCGGCTTTTGGGTCGTGTAACCGCAGTTCGGTGCAGAACAGGTGGGCGGCGGTGACCAAGGTGACGTGGCGGTGCCAGCCGATCCAGGAGCGGCCCTCGAAGTGGTCCAGGCCCAGGCCGGTCTTGAGTTCGCGGTAGTCGTGCTCGATCCGCCAGCGGATCTTCGCCAGGGCGACCAGCGTGGCGGCCGGGGTGTCGGCGGGCAGGTCGGTCAGCCAGTACTTGATCGGCTCAGGCTCGTGATCGGGCCATTGCGCGAGCAGGAGAGTGACCGGCAGTGTGCCATCGCCTGCGGGATGGGGCCGGCGTCCGGCGACGCGGACGGGCAGGATGACGAACTGGGAGGTCATGGCTCCTTTGGAGCCGGTGCGCCAGGTCACGGTTATCGCCGCCTGACGCCCGGCGGCCAGCACGTGCTCGCGCAGGCTGATCGGCCTACTGGGGTAGCGGTGCGGCCGGGGTGGGCGGCCTCGGCCCGAGTAGGTGACCGGGTCGGGTTCATCGGTGGCGTGGTGGGCGGTGACGGCGCCTTTGACCTGCACCACGTAGTGCACGCCGCGCTCGGACAGGGCCGCGCGCAGGTGAGCGTTGTCGCCGTAGGCGGCATCGGCCACCACCAGCGGCGGCGCAAGGCCCCACGCGGCCAGCTCATCGAGCATCTCCACCGCGAGGTGCCACTTGGGGCGGTGGTGTTCGCTCTCGGGGATGGCGCAGCGGGCCCGGCGCGCGGTGACCTGTGCGGCGACGGCCTCGTCGCCGGTGTGTGCGGGGTCCCACGAGGCGGGCAGGAACAGGCGCCAGTTCAGCGGGCAGGAGGCGGCGTCGGTGACGGCGTGCACGCTGACGCCGATCTGGCAGTTGCCGACCTTGCCCAGGGTGCCGGAGTACTGCCGGGCCACTGCGGGTGAGGCGATGCCGTCTTTGGGGAAGCCGGTGTCGTCGATCACCCAGGCCACCGGGGCGATGGCGGCGACCGTCCGGGTGGCCAGGCGACGGCGCACCTCGGTGAGGTCCCAGGTGGAGGAGGTGAGGAACTGCTGCAGTCCTTGGTGGTCCACGCCCAGGCGTTCGGCCATCGGCTGCATCGACTTGCGGCGGCCGTCCAGCAGCAGCCCCCGCAGGTAGGTCAGTCCCTTAACCCGCTGATCCCGGCGGGCCATAGGAGCGAACATCTCAGCGGCGAAGGACTCCAGTTGCCGGCGGACGTGGGCGAGGTGCTCGGGGGTCACGCCCGCATCGCACCACTACCTACCGGCACCGACCAGTCACAGAAGGCTGACCTAACAAAGCACTACTA
>NZ_BOOF01000117.1 GCF_016863095.1 Microbispora siamensis
GTTGCCGGTGAACTGCCACCAGTTCATGTTGAACAGGTAGCCGCTGCCGCCGGTGAATCTGAGGTACAGGTCGTGGGTGCCGGTCGCGCCGGTGACGGGGCAGGAGACGGTGGTCCAGGTCTGCCAGCCGCCGGTGCCGGGGACGTCGCAGGTGCCCATGAGGGTGCCGGTGACGCCGTCGCGGCGGACTTCGATCTTTCCGCCGGCGGCGCCGGAGGCGACCCGGGCGGTGAAGGTGGTCGCTCCGGTGCCGAAGGCGACGCCCTTGACCTTGATGTAGTCGCCGTTGTCGATGAAGCCGACGTTCATGTCGCCTCCGCCGTCGCTGGAGGGTTCGGTTTCGACGCCGGATTCCCAGGCGATGGTCTCGGCCTCCTGGCGGGTGTAGGGGTTCAGGGTGCCGATCTGGGGTGCGCCGGTGGTGGTCATGGTGATGGTCGGGATGGTGCCGTCGGCGTTGTAGCTGAACTTCTCCACCGCGACCGAGCGGGTGTAGCCGCCGCCGCCCGGCAGGGCGCCGTTGTGGTAGAAGAAGTACGATCCGCCCTGGTAGTCGATGACGCCGGGGTGGTTGGTGAAGCTGCCGCCCTGGGTGGGCATGATCGTTCCCCGGTAGGTCCACGGTCCGGTGGGGCTGGGGGCGGTGGAGTAGGCGATGAACTCCGAGCAGCATTTGGCCGCGAAGACGATGTAGTACAGGCCGCCTCGTTTGTAGACCCAGGGGCCTTCTTCGAACAGGGTGGGCCGGTTGGCGTCGCCGGTGCGGGTGCCGAACCCGGCGGTGGTGAGAGCGATCTTGGTGGGGCTGCCGGAGTAGGAGATCATGTCGGCGTTGAGCTTGACGTACCACAGGTTGGGGTTGCCCCAGTAGAGGTAGGCCTGCCCGTTGTCGTCGATGAAGACGGTGGGGTCGATCTCGCCGTTTTCGACCAGCGGGTGTCCGAGGGCGTCTTTGAAGGGGCCGGTGGGGCTGTCGGAGACGGCCACGCCGATGGCCATCCTGCCGGTCGCCCGGTTGGTGGTGGGGACGTACCAGTAGAACTTGCCGTTGCGGTAGACGGCCTGCCCCGCCCACGCGTCCGATTTGGCCCAGCTGAAGGTGGCCACGCTGAGCGGGGAGCCGTGGTCGGTCCAGTTGACCATGTCGGCCGACGACCAGACCCGCCAGTCCTTCATGGTGAAGTACGTCGAGTTGTCCTCGTCGTGCCCGGTGTAGAGGTAGACCCGGCCGTTGTAGACCAGCGGCGCCGGGTCGGCGGTGTAGATGGTCTGGATGATCGGGTTGTCCGCCCTGGCCGCGCCGGCCGGGAGCAACGCCAGCACGCACAGCAGGCCCACGA
>NZ_BOOF01000118.1 GCF_016863095.1 Microbispora siamensis
TGTGATGTCGCAAGACATCGGAAACCCTCGAACCTACGGGTTCGGGGGTTTCTTTGTGTACTGGGGTTGGTAGTCGCGGGTGGGGTCGATGATCAGCTCGCGGAGGAGTTCTCCGGTGGTGGCGGCGACGACCCGGACGTGGAGATCGTCGACGAGCAGGATGACGTGGGTTCGGGCGTGGGTTCGTCCGATGCCGATGTGGTGGAGCCGGCCGCCGATCCGCAGGGTGACGACGCCGGTGTGGTCGACGCGGTCGTGTCGGACGCGGGTGTGGGTGTCGCCGTCGCGGCTGCCGGCCGGTTGGGCCTTGGGCCGGTTGTTGTAGGCCGCGGCGGGGGTGGCGCGGTGGGGCAACGACCGGTGGGGGCGGTGGTGGTTGTAGGCGTCGGCGAAGCGGTCGATGAGGGTCTGTAAGTCGCCGATGGTGGTGGGCTGGTCGGGCTGTGCGCGTAGCCATTTCTTCATGGTCTGCTGGAAGCGTTCGACTTTTCCGCAGGTGGTGGGGTGGTTGGGGGTGGAGTTCTTCTGGGTCACGTGCAGGCGGCGCAGTTCGTGTTCGAAGGCGTTGCGGCCGCCGCGGCCGCCGGCCAGGCGGGTGGTGAAGACCATGCCGTTGTCGGTCAGGGTGGAGGCGGGCACGCCGTGGGCGGCCACCGCGTGGCGGAAGGTGTCGCGGACGATCGGGCCGGTGACGCGGGGGTGGGCTGTCACCGACAGGGCGTAGCGGGAGTGGTCGTCCAGCCAGGTGAGGATCTCGGCGTCGGTGCCGTCGGCCAGGCGGTAGTGGGTGAAGTCGGCCTGCCAGGTCTCGTTCGGCTGCTCGGCTTGGAAGCGGATGTAGGAGGATCGTGGCCGTTTGCTCGGCTCGGGAGTGACCAGACCGGCCCGCATCAAGTAGCGGCTGATCGTCGCCCGGGACACGGTGACCTGGTGATGGCGGTGCAGGTGCCAGGCGATCGTGTCCGGCCCGGCGTCCAGGCCCTGGCCGGACAGGTCCTTGCGCAGGCGGACGATCAGTTCGACGGTGGCGGCGTCGATCGCCGTCGGTGAGGTCTTGGGCCGTCTGGATCGGGGCTCGAAGGCGTCCTCGCCCTGCTGTCGGTAGCGGGCAACGAGCTTGGACACCCAGCCTTTGGAGACGCCGTAGGAGCGGGCGACCTCTGCTTGTGAGCGGCCCTCGACGACGACCGCCGTGATGATGAGTCTGGCCTTCGACACGGGCCGACTGTCGACCGCCCGCAGGTTCTAGCTCTCTGTGTTTCCTATCTCCGGAGACATGCTCCGCCGGAGTTTCCTATGTCTCGAGACACCCGTTTCCTATGTCCTGAACCAGAACAC
>NZ_BOOF01000119.1 GCF_016863095.1 Microbispora siamensis
GGTTGCGTCCACGGGAGTGGTGTAAGAGTTTCCGCTGGTAGAGGCGTGGCGTCGTGAAATGAGGACGGCCATCGCGTGATCCTTCGTGATTGCGAAGTCAAGATCGAAGGAGAAGAAAGCGATGGCCGTGAACGACAGTGTGGACCCTGCCGCGTGGCTGGCGGAGCAGATCCAGGCGCAGGATCCGGATCTGTTGCGATCCATGGTGAAGACCATGGCCGAGGCGTTGATGTCGGCCGAGGCCGACAACCTGTGCGGCGCCTCCTACGGCGAGCGCAGCAGCGAGCGGACCAACTCCCGCAACGGTTACCGCAAGCGGGAGTGGGACACCCGCGCCGGCACCGTCGAGCTGGCCATCCCGAAGCTGCGGCAGGGCTCCTACTTCCCGGGCTGGCTGCTGGAACGCCGCCGCCGGGCCGAGCAAGCCTTGGTCAGCGTCGTGGCCACCTCGTATCTGCTGGGTGTGTCGACGCGTCGGGTGGACAAGCTGGTCGAGCAGCTGGGGATCGGCGGCATCTCCAAGAGCCAGGTCTCGGCGATGGCCAAGGTGCTGGATGAGCAGGTGGAGGCCTTCCGCACCCGGGCGTTGGACGCAGGCCCGTACACCTTTGTGTGGCTGGACGCCCTCACGCAGAAGGTCCGTGAGGGCGGTCGGACGGTCAACGTGCACGCCTTGGTCGCCACCGCGGTCAACGCCAACGGCCAGCGGGAGATCCTCGGCCTGGAGGTCACCTCACGCGAGGACGGCGCCGGCTGGCTGGCGTTCCTGCGCGGCCTGGTCGCCCGGGGACTATCCGGGGTTCAGCTGGTCATTTCCGATGCGCATACCGGCCTGGTGGAGGCGATCGGCGCCACCCTCCCCGGAGCCTCCTGGCAGCGCTGCCGGACCCACTACCTGCGTAATCTGCTCACGACCGTGCCCAAGTCGGCGCAGCCGTGGGTGGCCACCCTGGTGCGGACCATTTTCGACCAGCCGACCGCCGAGCAGGTGCGTACCCAGCACGCCTGGGTCATCGACGCCCTGGAGGCCAAGTACCCGGCCGCCGCCGACCACCTCGATGGCGCCCGCGACGACCTGCTGGCCTTCACCCAGTTCCCCAGGGAGATCTGGAAGCAGATCTGGTCCAACAATCCCCAAGAGCGGCTGAACAAGGAGATCCGCCGCCGCACCGACGTCGTGGGCATCTTCCCCGACCGCGCCGCCATCATCCGGCTCGTCGGCGCCGTACTCGCCGAACAGACCGACGAATGGACCGAAGCCCGCCGCTACATAGGCCTGGACATCCTCGCCAAAGCACGCCTCCGCGTGATCTGC
>NZ_BOOF01000120.1 GCF_016863095.1 Microbispora siamensis
TCAAGCCAGGGCGGCGTACGGCCAGGCCGCGCGACAGGCCGGCCACCTGGGCGGAGAGGAGACGGCGGTGGTGGCGACCGGACGGTTGCTGCTGTCGTACTGCGCGGGCCGTATGGAGGGCGCCGGCCCGCTCATCGGCGCGATCCAGTGCGTCAACCCATCGCTGGCTCACGCCGCCCGGGTGCTGCACCTGTCCGTCCTGGGACGCCGCATGGAAGCGCGCGTGCTGGCTGCCGAAGGGTGGCGCGCGCCTGCGTGCGACTGGTCGCCCTTGAGCACGACCTGTCTGCAGGGGGCGGCCCAGGCCGCCGTCGGCGACGCCCCCGCCTGCCGCGACACCTACTCCGCGCTGCTGCCGTACAGCGGGCGGATCCTGACGGGGCTGGGAAGGGCCATGGCCGGACCCGTCGACTGGTACCTGGCCCTGCTCGCCTCCGCCATGGGCGACCACCTCCGTGCCGCCGAGCATCTGTCCGCCCTCGAACAGACCGCGGAGCGAACGGGGCTCACCTGGTGGCGGCACCGGGCCAGGACGGCGGGGTGGACCGTGCGACGACCGCTGCGGATTCCGCATCGCCCCGCAGGTTCGGCGGCGCGTGGCCGGCGGCGCGCGGACGCCCCCCTGCTCGGCCGTTCGTGATGCCGCACGGCTCCTCACCGAGGGCCGGGCCCGTCGCGATCGTCCGCGGCCCGGTCCGGCGGCCGGCCCGGCACGACCAATCAATCAGACGGCGGATCATGAATCACCCAGAAAGCGGACGAGGGGGCGCCTCGCCGCGGCCTACCGTCGCGACCGCGGCAGTTCGGCGGCCCTGACGAAGCGATCCTCATGGACCGGTCGCCGGCGTACCACGCCGGACTCTTTCGGGCGTCCGCGGAAAGTCGTGTCAACCGGGCCGGAACCGAGGAGGTACGAGTGGAGTTCTGTGTTCTGGGCCCTGTGGAGGTCCACGACTCCAGGGGAAACCCCGTCGATGTGGGCGGGCCGCGTCAGCGGACCGTGCTGGCCCGGCTGCTGGTGGCACAGGGGGCCGTCGTTTCGACGAGGACCCTGATCGAGGACGTGTACGGGGACG
>NZ_BOOF01000121.1 GCF_016863095.1 Microbispora siamensis
GGCCCAATCGGGTCTCGAAGAGATCTTCGAGGAGATCAGTCCCATCGAGGACTTCTCCGGAACCATGTCCCTGTCGTTCCGGGACCACAGGTTCGAGCCGCCCAAGTACTCAGTCGATGAGTGCAAAGACAAGGACATGACCTACTCCGCCCCGATGTTCGTCACGGCGGAGTTCATCAATAACACCACAGGTGAGATCAAGAGCCAGACGGTGTTCATGGGCGACTTCCCGCTCATGACGTCGAAGGGCACCTTCATCATCAACGGCACCGAGCGTGTCGTGGTCTCCCAGCTCGTCCGGTCCCCGGGTGTCTACTTCGACCGTTCGGTCGACAAGACCTCCGACAAGGACCTGTTCGGCTGCCGGGTGATCCCGTCGCGCGGCGCGTGGCTCGAGTTCGAGATCGACAAGCGCGACAGTGTCGGCGTGCGCATCGACCGCAAGCGCAAGCAGCCCGTCACCGTGCTGCTGAAGGCGCTCGGCTGGACCAGCGACCAGATTCTGGAGCGTTTCGGCCAGTACGAGTCGATGCGGGCGACCCTGGAGAAGGACCACACCTCCGGCCAGGACGACGCGCTGCTGGACATCTACCGCAAGCTGCGTCCGGGCGAGCCGCCGACCAAGGAGTCGGCGCAGGCGCTGCTGGAGAACCTGTACTTCAACCCGAAGCGCTACGACCTCGCCAAGGTCGGCCGTTACAAGATCAACAAGAAGCTGGGCGTCCAGGCCGACATCACCCAGGGCACGCTGACCGACGAGGACATCGTGTCCACCATCGAATACCTCGTCCGGCTGCACGCCGGTGAGGAGACGATGGGCCCGGACGGTTCGGTGGTCGTCGAGACCGACGACATCGACCACTTCGGCAACCGTCGTCTGCGCACGGTGGGCGAGCTGATCCAGAACCAGGTCCGCCTGGGCCTGGCCCGCATGGAGCGCGTCGTCCGCGAGCGCATGACCACCCAGGACGTCGAGGCGATCACGCCGCAGACCCTGATCAACATCCGCCCGGTCGTGGCGTCGATCAAGGAGTTCTTCGGCACCTCGCAG
>NZ_BOOF01000122.1 GCF_016863095.1 Microbispora siamensis
ACTAGGGCCTGTATCAAAGTCCGCCGTGGCGCCCCGCCTGCTTTGAAGCTCGTGCACGCGTAAGAGATCGACAACGTAAGAGGTCTCCGGTAAGAGGGTTGATCGACCAAGAACAACCTGAACACCGGAGACCTCGTTGGCCACCTTAGCGGTGACGAGGCGGTTCGACCTCACCGATGCCCAGTGGGCGGTGCTGGAGCCGCTGCTGCCGGCTCCGAGGCGGTCGGGGCGGCCGTCGCTGTACAGCAAGCGGCAGTTGATCGACGGGATCCGCTGGCGGGTACGGGTCGGCGCGCCCTGGCGTGATGTGCCCGCCTGCTACGGATCCTGGTCAGCGGTCTATGCGCTGTTCCGGCGCTATCAGCGGGATGGCACCTGGCAGCAGATCCTGATCGCGCTGCAGGCGCTGGCGGACGCGGCGGGTCGTATCACCTGGGATGTCAGCGTGGACTCCACGATCGCCCGGGCGCATCAGCACGCCGCCGGGGCGCGGAAAAGGGGGATCTTCAAGCCGAGCCGCCCGGCGGCAGGCGCGGCACCGAGCCTGCCGATCACGGGCTCGGGCGTTCGCGCGGCGGGCTGACCACGAAGCTGCACCTAGCCTGCGAGCAGGGGCAAAAGCCGCTGGCTATTGTGCTGACCGCGGGACAGCGTGGCGACAGCCCGCAGTTCACCGCGGTCATCGGCGGTATCCGGGTCCCCCGTCTGGGCGCGGGGCGGCCCCGCACCCGCCCCGACCGTGTCCTGGCCGACAAGGCCTACACTTCCACGGCCAACCGCGCCTATCTGCGGAGGCGCGGGATCAAGGCCACCATCCCCAGCAAGGCCGACCAGGACGCCAACCGCCGGGCCAAGGGATCCAAGGGCGGCCGGCCGCCGACCTTCGACCCTGAGCTGTACAAGCGGCGCCACGCGGTGGAGTGCGGCATCAACCGGCTCAAACGCCACCGCGCTGTTGCCACCAGGTACGACAAACTCGCCGTCCGCTACGAGGCCACGATCCTCATCGCCGCGATCAACGAATGGCTCTGACCGACTTTGATACAGGCTC
>NZ_BOOF01000123.1 GCF_016863095.1 Microbispora siamensis
CCCTCACCGACGCCATCAGCGCCACCGACAACGCCACCGACAACGCCGCCGATCCCGTGCCCGATCTCATCGTCCTGCCGATCCCCACCCACCCCGGCCACGGACCCGACGACGGCAACCCGGTCGGCGCCGCTCACGTCGTGCTCGAACACACCCTGCACACCCTGCAGACCTACCTGGCCGACGACCGCCTCGCCGACACCCGCCTGCTCGTGTTGACCCACCAAGCCGCCGCCGTCAACAGCGACGAACCCATCGACCTGGCCACCGCCCCCATCTGGGGCCTGATCCGCACCGCACAAACCGAACACCCCGGCCGCATCCACCTCATCGACCACGACAACCACCCCCACTCCCTCACCGCCCTGCCGCAAGCCGCCGCCACCGCCCACCACCACAACGAACCCCACACCGCCCTGCGCACCGGCACCCAACTCACCCCCCGACTGACCCCACACACCCACTTGAACGCCGAACCCCGCACCTGGGACCCCAACGGCACCGTCCTGATCACCGGCGGCCTGTCCGGCATCGGCGCCCTCCTCGCCCACCACCTAGCCACCCACCACCACATCCGCCATCTCCACCTCATCGGACGACGCGGCCACCACACCCCCGGCGCCGACACCCTCATCCACGACCTGACCCAAACAGGAGCTCAGGTCACCGTCACCGCCGCCGACATCACCGACCCCGACGCCGTCCACACCCTCATCCGCTCCATCCCTGACGACCACCCCCTCACCGCCGTCATCCACGCCGCCGGCATCACCCACGACACCCCCCTCACCACCCTCACCCCCGACCACCTCCACCCCGTCCTCGCCCCCAAAATCGACGGCGCCTACCACCTCCACCACCACACCCGCCACCACAACCTCGCCGCCTTCATCCTGTTCTCCTCCATCAGCGGCATCCTCGGCGGCGCCGCCCAAGCCAACTACGCCGCCGCCAACACCTTCCACGACGCCCTCGCCCACCACCGCCACACCCAACGCCTCCCCGCCACCAGCCTCGCCTGGGGACT
>NZ_BOOF01000124.1 GCF_016863095.1 Microbispora siamensis
GACGACGCCAACCGTGCGCTGATGGGTTCGAACATGCAGCGTCAGTCGGTGCCTTTGCTGAAGAGCGAGGCGCCGCTGGTCGGGACCGGCATGGAGTACCGTGCCGCGACCGACGCCGGTGATGTGATCACGGCCGAGAAGGCCGGTGTGGTGGAGGAGGTCTCGGCCGACTACATCACCGTGATGAACGACGACGGCACGCGGACGACGTACCGGGTGGCGAAGTTCAAGCGGTCCAACCAGGGCACCTGCTTCAACCAGAAGCCGATCGTGGCCGAGGGCGACCGGGTCGAGCAGGGTCAGGTCGTCGCCGACGGTCCGTGCACCGACAACGGTGAGATGGCGCTGGGCAAGAACCTGCTGGTGGCGTTCATGCCGTGGGAGGGTCACAACTACGAGGACGCGATCATCCTGTCCCAGCGTCTGGTGCAGGACGACGTGCTGTCGTCGATTCACATCGAGGAGCACGAGGTCGACGCCCGCGACACCAAGCTGGGGCCTGAGGAGATCACCCGGGACATCCCGAACGCCTCCGAGGACGCTCTGGCCGACCTGGACGAGCGGGGCATCATCCGGATCGGCGCCGAGGTGGTGACCGGGGACATCCTGGTCGGCAAGGTCACGCCGAAGGGTGAGACGGAGCTGACGCCCGAAGAGCGGCTGCTGCGGGCGATCTTCGGTGAGAAGGCGCGTGAGGTCCGTGACACCTCGCTGAAGGTGCCGCACGGTGAGTCGGGCAAGGTCATCGGCGTTCGCGTGTTCAGCCGGGAGGAGGGCGACGAGCTTCCTCCGGGTGTCAACGAGCTGGTCCGCGTGTATGTTGCGCAGAAGCGCAAGATCACCGATGGGGACAAGCTCGCCGGCCGTCACGGCAACAAGGGCGTCATCTCCAAGATCCTGCCGGTGGAGGACATGCCGTTCCTGGAGGACGGCACGCCGGTCGACATCGTCCTCAACCCGCTGGGCGTGCCCGGCCGGATGAACGTCGGCCAGGTGCTGGAGACACATCTCGGGTGGATCGCCGCCC
>NZ_BOOF01000125.1 GCF_016863095.1 Microbispora siamensis
ACGAGATCGGTGAGGTCGCGCGGGCCTTTGACGAGGTGCACCGTGAGGCTGTGCGGTTGGCGGGTGACGAGGCGCGGCTGCGGAGCAATGTCAATGCGATGTTCGTGAACCTGTCGCGGCGTACGCAGACGTTGGTGGAGCGGCAGTTGTCTTTGATCGATGGGCTGGAGCAGGGTGAGCAGGATGAGCAGCGGCTCGGGAACCTGTTCAAGCTCGACCATCTTGCGACGCGTATGCGCCGTAACAGTGAGAACCTCCTGGTTCTTGCGGGGCAGGAGCCGGCGCGTCGTTGGGGCCAGCCGGTGCCGATCGTCGATGTCGTTCGTGCCTCGCTGTCGGAGGTTGAGAATTATGAGCGTGTCGACATCCAGGTGCAGGCGGGGGCGTCGGTTGTCGGTCAGTCGGTCAACGACGTCGTTCATCTTGTGGCTGAGTTGGTGGAGAACGCGATTTCCTTCTCGCCTCGTGACACGAAGGTCACGGTGTCGAGTAATCGGATCGATGGCGGGGGTTTGATCATCTCCGTCAGTGATCAGGGGATCGGCATGACGCCGGAGGAGTTGGCGCAGACGAACTATCGGCTGGCCAATCCGCCGGTGGTGGATGTGTCGGTGTCTCGGCGTATGGGCCTGTTCGTGGTGGGTCGTCTGGCGTTGCGTCATGGGATTCGGGTGCAGTTGCGTCAGCAGGACACCGGTGGTCTGACGGCTATGGTGTTGTTGCCCGAGGCGTTGCTGGCCAATGCGGGTCCGGCGTTCCCGGGTGTGCCGGGGATGCCGCAGCCTGAGTTGACCAGTCCGATGCCGGCGGTCGGGGCCGGGCCGCAGTTCGGTGGTTCCATGTTCGGTAATGCGCCGGCCCTCGCGAGTCCGACGCCGTTTGAGAATGCGCCGCGTACGCCGGTGTTCGGGGCGGATGCGCCGGGTGTCGGTACTCCGGGTGCCGATCCCTTCGACCGGGGGCCGTTCGAGTCCTTCCCGCGGGAGACCGTC
>NZ_BOOF01000126.1 GCF_016863095.1 Microbispora siamensis
ACCTGCCGTTCGAGGAGGTCTGCCGGCTGGCCTCGGAATGGGGCTACGACGGCCTGGAGATCGCCTGCTGGGGCGACCACTTCGAGGTCGACAAGGCCCTCGCCGACGACTCCTACATCGAACGCAAGAAGGAGACCCTGGCCAAATACAACCTGGGGGTATGGACGATCTCCAACCACCTGGTCGGCCAGGCCGTCTGCGACCACCCCATCGACGAACGCCACAAAGGCATCCTGCCCGCCCGCATCTGGGGCGACGGCGAACCCGAAGGCGTACGCCGCCGCGCCGCCGAGGAGATCAAGGACACCGCCCGCGCGGCGGCCAAACTCGGCGTCACGACCGTCGTCGGCTTCACCGGCTCGTCGATCTGGCACACCCTGGCCATGTTCCCCCCGGTGCCGCCCTCGATGATCGAGGCCGGCTACCAGGACTTCGCCGACCGGTGGAACCCGATCCTCGACGTCTTCGACGAGGTCGGCGTGCGCTTCGCCCACGAGGTGCACCCCAGCGAGATCGCCTACGACTACCACACCACCGTGCGGACACTGGAAGCCATCGGGCACCGACCGGCCTTCGGACTGAACTGGGACCCCTCGCACATGGTGTGGCAGGGCCTGGACCCGGCGAACTTCATCATCGACTTCGCCGACCGGATCTACCACGTCGACTGCAAGGACGCCCGGGTCGCCACCCGCGACGGCCGCCGCGGCCGCCTGGCCTCCCACCTGGCCTGGGCCGACCCCCGCCGCGGCTGGGACTTCGTATCCACCGGCCGGGGCGACGTGCCGTGGGAGGAGTGCTTCCGGGCGCTCAACCACATCGGCTACGACGGCCCGATCTCCATCGAGTGGGAGGACGCGGGCATGGACCGGCTGCACGGCGCACCGGAATCCCTCGCCTACATCCGCTCGCTCAACGCCATCACCCCACCCGACGCCGCCTTCGACGCCGCCTTCTCCTCCGAGAGCTGA
>NZ_BOOF01000127.1 GCF_016863095.1 Microbispora siamensis
CCGCGCAGGCGAGCGCGCCGGCCGCCGCCCCCGCGGCCGCGGCCACGGGCGGCAACGACGCCCCCGGCGACAAGGTCGTCATCGGCTTCTCGGCCCCGGCCGCCGACCACGGCTGGATCGCCGCGATCAGCAAGAACGCGGCGGACGCGGCCAAGCAGTTCTCCGACGTGGAGTTCAAGCCGGTCGAGCCGACCAACGACATCAACCAGCAGATCTCGGCGGTGGAGTCGCTGATCCAGGCCAAGGTCAACGCGCTGGTGATCCTGCCCAACGACGGTCAGCAGCTCAACCAGGTCGCCCGGCAGGCGATGGACGCCGGCATTCCGGTGATCAACCTGGACCGGGTGTTCCCGGACAAGCTGTCGTACCGGACCTGGCTGGGCGGCGACAACTACGGCATGGGTGTGGCGGCCGGTCACTTCATCGGCAAGACGCTGAAGGACAAGGGCGTGTCGGACCCGGTGATCCTGGAGATCCAGGGCATCGCGACGCTGCCGCTGACCCAGGACCGCAGCAAGGGCTTCGCCGACGCGTTGAAGACCTACGGGTTCAAGGTGACGGCGCAGCAGGACGCCAAGTTCACGGTGGAGTCGGGCACGCAGGTGGCCAGCAACCTGCTGCAGGCGCACAAGAAGATCGACGCGATCTGGAACCACGACGACGACCAGGGCATCGGTGTGCTGGCCGCGATCAAGGAGGCCGGTCGTGACGAGTTCTTCATGGTCGGCGGCGCGGGTTCGGCCAACGCGATGCGTGACATCCAGGCCGACAACGGTGTGCTGAAGGCCACGGTCACCTACAGCCCGACGATGGCCGGCTCGGCGATCAAGCTGGCGCGACTGATCGCGCAGGGCAAGGGCATGAGCGACCTGCTGGAGCAGGAGGTGCCGCAGTCGATCAC
>NZ_BOOF01000128.1 GCF_016863095.1 Microbispora siamensis
CGTTCGATCGTCGTCCACGCCAAGAACGCCTACGACCTGCGGGAACGCCAGCCGGGCGAACTCACCCACGCCGAATGGATCCCCTTCACCGCCCAGACCCGCATGTCCGGGGTGAACGTCGACGGGCGGCAGGTCCGCAAGGGCGCCGCGACCTCGGTCATGAAATGGGTACGCGACAACGGCGGCCACCCCACCGGCGAGGTCGGTCACCTGGTCGACGGGATCTCCGCCTCCGGCGGCACCCCGCTGGTGGTGGGCGAGGTCACCGACGGCGGTGGTGCGGCCCGGGTGCTCGGGGTGATCCACCTCAAGGACGTCGTCAAACAGGGGATGCGGGAGCGGTTCGACGAGATGCGCCGCATGGGCATCCGCACCGTGATGATCACCGGGGACAACCCGCTGACCGCCAAGGCCATCGCCCGCGAGGCCGGGGTGGACGACTTCCTGGCCGAGGCCACACCCGAGGACAAACTCGCCCTGATCCGCAAGGAGCAGGAGGGCGGGCGGCTGGTCGCGATGACCGGCGACGGCACCAACGACGCCCCCGCCCTGGCCCAGGCCGATGTCGGGGTGGCCATGAACACCGGCACCTCGGCGGCCAAGGAGGCCGGGAACATGGTCGACCTGGACTCCAACCCCACCAAGCTCATCGAGATCGTCGAGATCGGCAAGCAACTGCTGATCACCCGGGGGGCGCTGACCACGTTCTCCATCGCCAACGACATCGCGAAGTATTTCGCGATCATCCCGGCCATGTTCACCGCGGTCTACCCCGGGCTGGAGGCGTTGAACGTCATGCGGCTGCACAGCCCGCAGTCGGCCATCCTGTCCGCGGTGATCTTCAACGCCCTGGTCATCGTCGCGCTGATCCCCCTGGCCCTGCGCGGCGTCCGCTACCG
>NZ_BOOF01000129.1 GCF_016863095.1 Microbispora siamensis
CCATCGGGAGGTTATGTCCGCGTTGTCGTCGCGGCCTGGAGCGGATGTGGCGGTGATCGCTCATCATGCGGTGGAGGCCGGTCCTGCGGCCTACCAGGAGGCGGTGCGCTGGGCCGGTGCGGCGGCCGAACAGGCGGCGCTGCGTCTGGCCTATGAGGAGGCGGCGATCTGGTGGGACCGCGCGGTCAGGGCCCACGACGCCGCCGCCGGTGACGCCGGCACCCATGTGGAGCTGTTGCTGCGGCAGGTTCGCGCGCTGCTGGAGGCCGGTGATCCGATCGCGGCCCGGCGGGTGAGGGCCGAGGCTGTGCGCGCCGCCGACCGTGTCCCCGACCGCCCCGACCTGACCATCGCCGCGCTGACCGCGCTGGACGCCCCGGCCCTGTGGACCACCCGCGACCCGTATGAGGCGGTGGAACTGCGGCTGGTCCACCGGTTCCAGACGGTGCTGGAGCGCCTGCCCGGCGACGACAGCCCGGAGCGGGCGCGGTTGCTGGGCGGGCTGGCCCAGGAGTTGTACGACGGTAGCGGTGATGCCCGGTGCGATGCCCTGTCGCGTGAGGCGGTGGAGATGGCCCGCCGGTTGGGTGACCCTCACCTGCTGATGCGGATGCTCAACGCCCGTCATCTGGCCCTGCCTCAGCCGCGGCACCTGCAGGAGCTGTCCGGCATCGCCACTGAGCTGCAGGATCTGGCTCTCGGGGCGCAGGCGCCGGGGTTCGAGCTGCTGGCCCAGATGATGCATACCCACAACCGGCTGGAGGCGTTCGATCTGGCCGGCGCCGACCAGGCCGCCGCCCGGTGCGAGCAACTGCTGGAACGCCTGCCCCTGCCCTGGCCACGCTTCCAGCACACCCTCTGGCAGGCCAACCGCCTCGCCCTCGACGGCCGATTCGA
>NZ_BOOF01000130.1 GCF_016863095.1 Microbispora siamensis
GTCTTGGTCGCCATGGTCGCCTTCGCCACCCCCGCCGGCGCGGACACCACCTGGTCGGTCGTGCCGGCCGACGCGAACGGCCCCGACGGCCGCAGCGTCATCGACCTCGAACTCGCCGGCGGGCAGCAGGCCACCGAGCACATCGCGGTCATCAACCGCTCCACCCAGCCGGTCGACTTCGCCATCGACGCAAACGACGGCTACCTGACCTCCAAGGGATACTTCGACATGCGCCCCTCCGACGCCACACCGGTCGACGGCGGCGCCTGGGTCGAAGTCCCCGACAAGGTGACCATCGCCGGCGGCGCCACCGCCATCGTGCCCCTCACCGTGTCCATCCCGCCCAACGCCACCCCCGGAGACCACCCCGCGGGCGTGACCGCGTCCGTAGAGACGATCTCCGGCCAGGTCCGGGTCCAAAACCGGGTAGGCGTCCGCCTCAACATCCGCGTGACCGGCAACTTCGCCGCCAAGGTCGCCGTGAGCGACGTGCACGCCGACTACATCGGATCGTGGAACCCCTTCGCCCCCGGCACCGTCGAGGTGACCTACACCGTGGCCAACGTCGGCAACGTCCGCCTGGCCCCCGACAGCCGCATCCTGACCTCCACCCTCGCGGGCGAAAGCGGCTGGGACGACACCTCCGAGGCCAAGGCCAGGGAAATCATGCCCGGCGGCAGCCGCACCTTCACCGCACGCGTGACCGGCGCCTGGCCGCTGGGACCGATCGGCACGACGATCATGGCCATCCCCTCCCCCGCGGGCAAACCACTCCCCGGCGTCACCGCCGAACGCGTCGCGATCGACACCACCGTCTGGGCCCTGCCCTGGCCGCAACTGGCCCTCCTGGCCCTCCTCGTCCTGGCCATCCTCACCCTCCGGGTCACCAGCCGCCG
>NZ_BOOF01000131.1 GCF_016863095.1 Microbispora siamensis
GGGCGTGGTGCTGTCGAGGCCGAGGAAGGAGATGGCGTAGGCGAGTTGGCCGGTCATGGGGAGTTGGTGGCCGACGCCGGAGATGCTGATGCCTTCGATGGTGGCCTGGGTTGTGGTGGTGCCGTAGCGGGTGCGGGTCCAGGATGATTGCGGGTGGTCGGTGAAGGCGGGGGTCTGGCTCAGGCCGTGCAGGTTGGTCCACTGCTTGATCTCTTCGCCGAAGTTGGGGTAGGCCAGTGTGGTGTCGGTGGTGCCGTGCCACAGCTGGATGCGGGGGTAGCGGCCGGTGTAGCCGGGGTACATGGCGCGGGCCTGGTCGCCCCATTGCTGGGCGGTCTTGATGAGTTGTCCGCCGGAGCACTGGCTGTTCCACAGTGAGCCGTTGGTGGTGGCGAAGCAGCCGGCGGGGACGCCGGAGAAGGCCGAGGCGGCGGAGAACACGTCGGGGTATTCGGCGGCCAGGACGTTGGTCATCATGGCGCCGGAGGAGAAGCCGCTGACGACGATGCGTCCCGGGTCGACGTTGTAGCGCTGGCGGGTCCAGTTGACCATCGCCATGATGCCGGTGGAGTCGCTGCCGCCGTCGCGTTTGAGCGCGGCGGGGGTGGACACGTCGAAGCATTTCTCGCTGCGGGTGGCTTCGGGGACCACGATGATGTAGCCGTAGCGGTCGGCCGCGGTGACGTAGTCGTGTCCGTTGCCGTTGAAGATCGCGCTGGCCGAGCCGCCGCAGTAGTGGACCAGGACCAGGAGCGCGGGGCGTGCCGCGACCCTGTCGGGCACGTAGAGGTACATGTTCAGGTTCGTCGGGTTGGTGCCGAAGCCGGTCACCCGGGTCAGCGACGCCGCCGCGGCGGGCCGGGCGCCCAGAAGCATGCCCGCCACCACCA
>NZ_BOOF01000132.1 GCF_016863095.1 Microbispora siamensis
TGGTCGCGGCGCTGGTGCTGCTGGCGATCGTGGGCCTGGTGACCCGGCCGGAGAACTTCGCCACGTCCTCCAATTTGGTGAGCATCCTGGCGTTGGCCTCGACCATCGGGGTGATCACGGTCGGCATGACCTTTGTGATCATCGGTGGTGGCATCGACCTGTCGGTCGGGGCGTTGATGGCGTTGGCGTCGGTGTGGGCGACCACGCTGGCCACCCAGTCCTACGGGCCGGTCGTGATGATCGTTTGCGCGGTGCTGGTGGGCACCGGCGCGGGGTTGCTCAACGGGATCCTGATCTCCTACGGGCGGATGGTGCCGTTCATCGCAACGCTGGCGATGATGGTGGCGGGGCGTGGTCTGGCGCAGCGGATGTCCAACCAGCGCACGCAGCTGGTGCAGCCGGACAACTCGCTGATCGTCGATCTGTCCACCACGCGGGTGCTCGGGCTGCCGCTGCTGGTGTATGTGTTCGCGCTGGTGGTGCTGGTCGGCTGGGTGGTGCTCAACCGTACGACGTTCGGCCGGCGCACCTATGCGGTGGGCGGCAATCCCGAGGCGGCCCGTCTGGCCGGTATCGACGTGCGCAAGCACACGCTGATGCTGTACGCGCTGTCGGGTCTGTGCTGCGGGATCGCCGCGGTGCTGATCATGGCGCGGACCACGACCGGGTCGTCCACCCACGGCGATCTGTACGAGCTCGACGCGATCGCCGCCGTGATCATCGGCGGGACGCTGCTGAGCGGCGGCCGGGGCACGATCATCGGTTCGATCCTCGGTCTGCTGATCTTCACTGTGATCACCAACCTGTTCATCCTGAACGGTCTCAACACCGCCGACCAGCTCGTCGCCAAGGGCGCGATCATCGTCGTCGCCGTGCTGCTGCAGCG
>NZ_BOOF01000133.1 GCF_016863095.1 Microbispora siamensis
GGCGAATTCCAGGGGTCGTCGCAACACAGGTGATCAATTAGTGGCTGCGAGCAGCCTAGCGAGACGCTCGGCTGGGGTATCCCAGTCGAGCGTCTTTCGTGGTCTGGAGTTCAGTTCAGCAGCGACGACGTCCAGGTCCTCGCGGGTGTGGGCGGACAGGTCGGTGCCCTTGGGGAAGTACTGGCGGAGCAGGCCGTTGGTGTTCTCGTTGGAGCCACGCTGCCAGGGGCTGGCCGGGTCGCAGAAGTAGACCGGCATGTCGGCGGCGAGGGAAAACTCGTGGTGGCGGCCCATCTCGCTGCCCTGATCCCAGGTCAGGGAGCGCTTGAGCTGGGCGGGGAGGGTGGCCATGGTCTCCACCAGGGCGTCGCGCATACGCTCGGCGCTGCGGTCGATCGGCAGATGGACGAGCAGCACGTAGCGGGTGGTGCGCTCCACCAGCGTGCCGATGGCGGAGCTGCCGTTCTTGCCGATGATGCAGTCGCCCTCCCAGTGGCCGGGCACCGCGCGGTCGTCGGCCTCAGCGGGCCGCTCGCTGATCATGACCATGGGCGCGCTGTAGCGGGGCTGGCGCTGCTGGGCCAGGCGGCGCGGCTTGCGCATCGCGCGGCCGGTGCGCAGCGCTCGGGTGAGTTCGCGGCGCAGCTCGCCGCGGCCTTGCACATACAGCGCCTGATAGATGGTCTCGTGGCACACATGCATCTCCGCCCGCCCGGGAAAGGTCCGGCGCAAGCTCTGGACGATCTGCTCCGGGCTCCAGCGCTTGCGCAGGTGGTCGTGAATGTATGCCCGTAACTGCGGGTTCTGCCCGATCTTGCTCGGCTTGGGGCGCGGCCGGCGAGCGTCGGCACGCGCCTGGGCC
>NZ_BOOF01000134.1 GCF_016863095.1 Microbispora siamensis
GTGGCGTCGGGGCGGATCGCGTATGTGCTGGGGTTGCGGGGTCCGGCGTTGACGGTGGATACGGCGTGTTCGTCGTCGTTGGTGGCGTTGGATCTGGCGGTTCGGGCGGTGCGGTCGGGGGAGTGTTCGCTGGCGTTGGCGGGTGGGGTGGCGGTGATGGCGTCGCCGGGGATGTTCGTGGAGTTCTCGCGGCAGCGGGGGTTGTCGGCGGATGGGCGGTGCCGGGCGTTTTCGGCGTCGGCGGATGGCACGGGGTGGGCTGAGGGTGCCGGGGTGGTGGTGGTCGAGCGGTTGTCGGCTGCGCGTCGTGGTGGGCATCGGGTTTTGGCGGTGGTGGCGGGTTCGGCGGTGAATCAGGACGGGGCGAGTAACGGGTTGACGGCGCCGAACGGGCGGGCGCAGGAGCAGGTGATCGGGCGGGCGTTGGCGGAGGCGGGGCTGGGTCCGGGTGATGTGGATGTGGTGGAGGCGCATGGGACGGGGACTCGGTTGGGGGATCCGATCGAGGCGCAGGCGCTGATCGCGGCGTATGGGCGGGATCGGGGGGTGCCGTTGTGGGTGGGGTCGTTGAAGTCGAACATCGGGCATGCGCAGGCGGCGGCGGGGGTGGGTGGGGTCATCAAGATGGTGATGGCCCTGTGGCATCGGAGGTTGCCGGCGACGTTGCATGTGGATGAGCCGAGTCCGCATGTGGACTGGGACGGCTCGGGTGTGGCGCTGCTGACCCGCCCGGTCGAGTGGGAGTGGATGGGGCGTCCGCGCCGGGCCGGGGTGTCGTCCTTCGGCATCAGCGGCACCAACGCCCACCTCATCCTCCAGCAACCCCCCACCGACACCCCCGA
>NZ_BOOF01000135.1 GCF_016863095.1 Microbispora siamensis
AAGGCAGGGCGGCGGCCGCCAGTACGGCTCTGAGCTTTCGTTTCACACCATGTCCTTCCGTTGTGAGCTGACGTGGATGTCGCGCGTGCTCGGCCTCTCTCCGAGGCGGCGCCGATATGTGAGCGTTAACATCAGCGGCTGATCAACTCCTTCGACGACGGCGAGGGGGACGAGGTGAGGCTCAGGTGCGGCGGCGTGGTGCGCCGGAGCAAATACGAAACGGGAGCCGCCGTCAAGAGCCCCGGCGCATCGCCGCTCCCTGCCGCCGCGGGGGCCGGGCGTCGCTCAACTGGCGTTATCGGGGATGGCCGGACCGCGTTCCGCGCCGGCGTTGTACTGAAACTTTCATCAACGGTTCTCCTCGCAAGGCGAGGTCATCGCCATGTTTTCGGTGGCAGGAGCGCTCATCGGAGCGCAAGTCAGGCCTGTCCAGCGAGCACGAGCCCCGAAAGTTTCAAGATAGTCTTGACACATTTCGGGGAGGTTTCCAGACTGAGTCCCCGAGGCGGTCTCCCCCTGCCAGGTCGGTGGTGAAGTGGCAGGGGGGCGCCGTCCGCGGCGCCCTCGTGGCGTGCGTCCCCGCGATGGGGCGCGGTGCGGATCCCGCGGATGTCCCGCTTTCCGTGATTCAGTTGTGGAGGCTCAGGCATGGAGACGAACGCCACCCCCCTAGATCGGCTCCGGCGGCCACGCCGCGGCCGGGTGCTGCTCGCCGGCGCCCTAGGCGTTCTCGGCGCGATCACCGCCGTGGCGGTGTCGGTTCCCGCCGACGCGGCGGCGAGCACGCTGGGCGCGGCCGCCGCGCAG
>NZ_BOOF01000136.1 GCF_016863095.1 Microbispora siamensis
CAGGCGCTGCTGGATCTCTCTGCGGTAGTCGTCGAGTGTGTTGTCGATGTGTGTGGCGGCGGCGTGGGCGGCGGCTTCGGGGTCGCCGGCGCGGATGGCTTGGTAGATGGCGTCGTGTTCTTCGACGGCTTTGGCGGCGTGGCCGCCGACCGAGCCGCGCATTCCGATGAGGCTGGATTGTGCTTGCAGGCGGCGGGCTTCGCGTACGGCGATCTGGAGGAACATGTTGTGTGAGGCGGTGGCGATGGCGGTGTGGAAGGTGTCGTCGCCCTGGTTGAACAGGTCTTCGCGGCCGGTTTCGAATCCGTGGCGGCAGATGGTGGCGGCTTCTTCGATGGCGCGTAGTTCCGCGGGGGTGGCGCGGCGGGCGGCGAGTCTGCTGGTCTCGGTTTCCTGGGTGCGGCGGAACTCGAACAGCATGTAGATGTGGTCCAGGTCGGTGGGCAGGAAGAAGGAGGCCATCCGTCCGGTGCCGAGCATTCCCTCGTCGTCGGCGACGTACAGGCCGCGGCCTTTTTGGGCGCGTACCCGGCCGAGCGCGGACAGGATCTTCACGGCTTCGCGGACGACGGTGCGGCTGGTGCCCAGCTGGCGGGCCAGGTCGTTTTCCGTCGGCATGCGGTCGCCCGGTCGCAGGCCCAGCCGGGCGATGAGCTCCAGCACCTGCTCGGCCGCCACCTCATAACCCGGCCGGTATCCGCCCTCACGCTGGGTGTCGGTCACCGTGCTTCC
>NZ_BOOF01000137.1 GCF_016863095.1 Microbispora siamensis
ATCGGGCGCTCTCGGCGACATCGGCGCCCACATCATCGACACCGCGCAGTTCATCGTCGGCCGGTCGCTGACCGGGGTGAGCGCGCTCACCGAGACCTTCGTCAAGGAGCGCCCGCTCGCCGAGGGGTCGAGCGGCCTGGCCGGCGAGGGCGGCACCGGTGAGATGGGCGAGGTGACGGTGGACGACGCGGCGCTGTTCATCGGCCGCTTCGAGGGCGGGGCGCTGGCCTCGTTCGAGGCCACCCGCTTCGCGACCGGGCGCAAGAACGCGCTGCGGATCGAGGTCAACGGATCGGCGGGCAGCCTGTCCTTCGACTTCGAGGCGATGAACGAGCTGTGGTTCTACGACGCGGCCGAGCGGGACGCCGGGTTCCGGCGGATCCTCGTCACCGAGCCGGACCACCCGTACGCCGGGGCGTGGTGGCCGCCGGGCCACGGCCTCGGCTACGAGCACACCTTCGTCCACGAGACGAAGGACTTCCTGGAGGCGGTGGCCGCCGGCACCGACCCCGCGCCGTCCTTCGAGGACGGGCTGCGGGTCCAGCGGGTGCTCGCCGCGGTCGAGGAGAGCGCCGCCGCCGGGTCGGGCTGGACCACGGTGTGATTGGACACGGTGTGATTGTCCACATGATTGCGAGAGCGGGAGTGAGATGACGCGACCGATCACGTTGTTCACGGGGCAGTGGGCCG
>NZ_BOOF01000138.1 GCF_016863095.1 Microbispora siamensis
GGCTTCGACCCCGACCCGTTCGCCCGCAACCCCTTCGAGCCGCCTGGCCGGAGCGCCGGCGGCGACCCGTTCGCGCGCAACCCGTTCGAGACGGGCGCCGCGGGGCGGCAGGGCGAGTCCGACCCGTTCGCCCGCAACGCGTTCGACACCGGCGGCTTCGACACCGGTGGCTTCGGCCAGGGCATGGAGGGACAGGGCGCGGCGGGACACGGCGGGCAGCCCGACCCGTTCGCTCGTAGCCCGTTCGAGTCCGGGCCGTTCGACCGGGCCGCCTTCGACAAGACGCCGTTCGAGACCACGAACTTCGACTCGGGACCGTTCGAGTCCAGCCCCTTCGACACCAACCCCTTCAGCCGGGGCCATGTCGGCGAGGCTCCGGTGGACACGCCCTGGCCCGGCCACCTGCCTCCTCCGGGAGGTGCTTCCTGGCCAGGCACCCCGCAGGACGGCGGTGCCGGGTGGCCAGGGCGGACCGGCCGCGGCGCCTTCGAGGGTGACGACAACACGGGCCCGCTGCCGGTGGTGCGGAATTCGCCGCTGGAGTCGGGGGAGGAGTTCCTGCCGATCTTCGCCGCGGTCGAGTCGGACTGGTTCAAGAAGGTCGACGTCCCGGCGGACAAGAGCGACTCCGACGGCGAGACCGGTGCGGAGACCAAG
>NZ_BOOF01000139.1 GCF_016863095.1 Microbispora siamensis
TCCTCCCCCGTCGCGGCGAACAGCACGATCCCGCCCCAGGCGAACACGTCGGCGGCGGGCCCCGCGCGCTGCCCGGTGAACACCTCCGGCGCCATGTACGTCGGCGTTCCGGCCACCAGACCGGTGCTGGTCAGCGACATCTCCAACGTCCGCGCCACACCGAAATCGATCACCCGGGGACCGTCCGGACCCAGCAGCACGTTGTCCGGCTTCAGATCCCGATGGACGACGCCGGCGTCGTGGATGGCGGTCAGCGCCGTGGCGATCGCGGTCGCCAGCCGGTGCAGCCCGTCCCCGGCGAACACCTGCCCCTCCTGCACCGCCCGGCGCAGGCTCCGCCCCTCGACGTACTCGCTGACGATGTACGGCCTGGGCCCGTCCAACTCGGCGGCGATGACCGGCGCCGTGCAGAACGACGCCACCCGGCGGGCGGCGGCGGCCTCCCGGCCGAACCGCTCTCTCAGCTCGGGATCCGCCGCGGCGTCGCCGTGCAGCACCTTGACCGCCACCCGGCGGCCCTGGCCGTCGTACGCCTCGTACACCACGCCCTGGCCGCCGGAGCCGAGCCGCCCCGACAGCCAGTACTCCCCCAGCCGCTCCGGATCCTCGGGCAGCAGCGTCCCCGCCATCGATCACCCCTCCGCCGGGATTGGACG
>NZ_BOOF01000140.1 GCF_016863095.1 Microbispora siamensis
ATCGGGCTCGCTGGGCGACCTCGGCGCCCACATCGTCGACGCCGCCCAGTACATCACCGGTGAGCGGCTGACCGGGGTGTCGGCGCTGACCGAGACCTTCGTCAAGGAGCGTCCCCTGGCAGCCAGCTCGGCCGGGCTCTCGGCCGGCGGCGGCGCCGGGAGGGGCGCGGTCACCGTCGACGACGCCGCGCTGTTCATCGGCAGGCTCAGCGGCGGCGGGCTGGCGTCGTTCGAGGCCACCCGCTTCGCTCCCGGGCACAAGAACGCGCTGCGCATCGAAGTCAACGGAGCGCTGGGCAGCCTGTCCTTCGACTTCGAGTCGATGAACGAGCTGTGGTTCCACGACCACACCATCCCCAGCGGTGAGCACGGGTTCCGGCGGGTGCAGGTCACCGAGCCGGACCACCCGTACGCCGGGGCGTGGTGGCCGCCCGGACACGTCCTGGGCTACGAGCACAGCTTCACCCATGAGGTGAAGGACTTCATCGAGGCGATCGCCGCCGGTGTCGCGCCCGCGCCGTCCTTCGACGACGGCCTGCGGGTCCAGCGGGTGCTCGCCGCCGTCGAGCAGAGCGCGGCTGAGGGCAGCCGCTTCACCACTGTGGAGGATTCATGACCAGGCCCATCACGTTGTTCACGGGGCAGTGGGCGG
>NZ_BOOF01000141.1 GCF_016863095.1 Microbispora siamensis
TGGTGGACGACCACGAGGTCGTACGGCGTGGTGTGGCGGCGTTGCTGGACGCCGAGGACGACATCGAGGTCGTCGGCGAGGCGGGGACGGCCGAGTCGGCCGTGGCCCGCATCCCCGCGCTGAAGCCGGATGTGGCGGTGCTCGACGTGCGCCTGCCCGACGGCAGCGGGGTGGACGTCTGCCGTGAGGTGCGCTCGAAGGTGCCGGGCCTGGCCTGCCTGATGCTGACCTCCTACGCCGACGACGAGGCGCTGTTCAACGCGGTCATGGCCGGGGCGGCCGGATACGTGCTCAAGCAGATCCACGGCTCGGACCTGGTCGGCGCGGTGCGCACGGTGGCCGGCGGACAGTCGCTGCTCGACCCGCAGACCACCGCCGCCATGCTGCACCGGCTGCGCGACCAGGCCACGAAGAAGGACCCGCTGGCCGCGCTGTCGGACCAGGAGCGGCAGATCCTCGAACTGATCGGCGAGGGCCTGACCAATCGCCAGATCGGCGAGCGGATGTTCCTGGCCGAGAAGACGGTCAAGAACTACGTGTCCAACCTGCTGAGCAAACTCGACATGCAGCGCCGCACCCAGGCCGC
>NZ_BOOF01000142.1 GCF_016863095.1 Microbispora siamensis
GGCCGACGACGACCCCGGCAACGGCAAGGGCATCGACGTGTCGGTGAAGATCGAGCCCGTCACCACCCCCGGCCAGGTGTCGATGACGGTGGCCGACAACGGCGGTGTGTCCCTGCAGGAAAACGGGTCCAACGCCACCGCCCGTCAGTTCGTCGGCACCCTGCCGACGGTCACGGTGACCGACACCCGCAAGCCCGAGGACATCCCCGCCGGTGACTTCTGGGCGGTCGTCGGCCAGGCCAGCCAGTTCACCGCGACCGGCAACTCCTCGGCGACCATCGGCCCCGAATACCTGGGATGGAAGCCGCGCCTGCTGACCGACTCCTCCACCGGGGCGGTGTCGGCCGGTGAGCCGGTCTCCAGCGTCATCTCCGACGGCTCCGGAGCGCCCACCGAGGGTCTCAAGGGCCAGGAACTGCTGGTGTCGACGGCCAACTCCGCCGACGAGATCGGCACCTGGCAGGTCAACGCCGACCTGGCCCTGCGCACCCCCGTCGACGTCGCCGCCGGGGAGTACCACTCCACCTTGACCCTTTCGCTGTTCAACCAGTCCTGAGCCGAAAGGCCGGACCTCATC
>NZ_BOOF01000143.1 GCF_016863095.1 Microbispora siamensis
TACACGTACAGGTTCGCGTCGCCCTCGTGGATGAACTCCAGGTCCTGCAGGGCCGGAGCGCCCTGCTCGACCACCCACGCGTTGAACGCCTCCCACATCTCACGGTGGGTCCGGTCGTACTCCGCCCGGAACTCCGCCCAGCCGGTGCCGTCGGCCGGCAGCCCGGAGAACGGCGGGGCCACCCCCGGGCCCTGCACCTCCAGCGGGTTGCACGAGACGATCCGCACGAACGGGACGCCCGCCGTCACCAACGCCGGGAACGTGATCACGTTGTCCTCCACGATCACGTCCGGCCGCACCCGCTCGATGATCGCCTTCAACTGCGGCTCGCAGTACTTGGCACCGTCGATCAACGCCTCCCAGATCGGCTTGATCACCGTCTCCAGCTGATCCTGGGTGCTCTTGCGATACTCCGGCGCCGTGTCGCGGATGAAGTCCTTCCAGAACTGCCCCGCGTCCTGCTCCGCCCCGTCCTCTTCCGGCACCGGCGGCGCCAGGTCGACCAGATCCTCCTCGAAGCCCAGCGCCGAAAGCTTGCCCTTCCACGACGCCTCGGCCGCGAACACCACACGGT
>NZ_BOOF01000144.1 GCF_016863095.1 Microbispora siamensis
GAGGCAGGGCGGCGGCCGCCAGTACGGCTCTGAGTCTCTGTTTCACGCTGTCTCCTCACGAGTCGAGTCCGGGAGCGAGACGTCCGGCAGACTCCGTGGTGGCGGAGGCTGCCGGACGTGGTCGCCCCGGCGAAGCCGGGGCAGGGACGTCACCGTCAGACGCGGGTCCAGCGCTGGTTGGCCTGTCCGCTGCAGGACCAGATCTGGAGCTTGACGCCGTTGGCGGTCGAGTAGTTGGGGACGTCCAGGCACTTGTTGGCACCGACCGCGGTGATGGTGCCGTCGGCGTTGAAGCGCCACTGCTGGTTGTTCTGGCCGTTGCAGTCCCAGATGATCACGCTGGTGCCGTCGGCGGTGCCGCCACCGTTCACGTCGAGGCACTTGCCGCCGTAGACCCGTAGCTCACCGGCACTGGTCAGCGTCCACTGCTGGTTGCTCTGCCCGTTGCAGTCCCAGATCTGCACCTGGGTGCCGTTGGTCTGGGAGACGCCGGTGACGTCCAGGCAGCGGCCCGACCCCACCCCCTGGATGGCACTGGTGGAGGAGGTCGGCGACGGGCTGGGG
>NZ_BOOF01000145.1 GCF_016863095.1 Microbispora siamensis
CGCAGCAGACGCTGTCCACCGCGAGCATCTCCGGCTCGGGCACCGGGCCGATCGACCAGACGCTGATCGGTGACGGCCAGAACATGTACCTGTTCTTCGCCGGCGACAACGGCAAGATTTACCGGCAGAGCATGCCCATCGGGAACTTCCCGGGCAGTTTCGGCTCGAACTACACGACGATCATGAGCGACACTCAGGCCAACCTGTTCGAGGCGGTCGAGGTCTACAAGCTCCAGGGCCAGAACAAGTACCTCATGCTCGTCGAGGCGATGGGCTCGCAGGGCCGCTACTTCCGCTCGTTCACGGCCAACAGCCTGGACGGGACGTGGACCCCGAACGCCGCGACCGAGAGCAACCCCTTCGCCGGCAAGGCCAACAGCGGCGCCACCTGGACCAACGACATCAGCCACGGTGACCTGGTCCGCAGCAACCCCGACCAGACCAAGACCGTCGACCCCTGCAACCTGCAGCTGCTCTACCAGGGCCGTAGCCCCAGCTCCGGCGGCGACTACGGACTCCTGCCCTACCGGCCGGGCCTGCTGACACTGCAGCGCTGACGG
>NZ_BOOF01000146.1 GCF_016863095.1 Microbispora siamensis
TGCAAGCCGACGCCGACGCCCGCGGCGACATTGATTGGCTGGTCGCGGTGGACTCCACCATCGTCCGAGCCCATCAGCACGCGGCGGGGGCGAAAAAGGGGGACCAGGCGCCGACTCGCCATCCGATCACGCCCTCGGCCGATCCCGCGGCGGACTGACCAGCAAGATCCACCTCGCCTGTGACGGACGCGGCCGGCCGCTGGCGTTCCTGGTGACCGGCGGAAACGTCAACGACTGCACTCGCTTGCAGCAGGTGCTGCAGGCGATCCGTGTTCCCCGCCTCGGTCGGGGCCGGCCCCGTACTCGCCCCAACCACGTGGTGGCCGACAAGGGATACAGTTCCCGCGCCATCCGCATCTACCTGCGACGGCGCGGGATCAACCACACCATCCCCGAGCGGGCCGACCAAGTCGCCGGCCGCGCCAGGCGGGGCAGCAGGGGCGGCCGTCCACCGATCTTCGACCCTCAGACCTACAAGCGCCGCAACGTGGTCGAGCGCTGCTTCAACCAGCTCAAACAGTTCCGCGCCCTGGCCACCCGCTACGACAAGACCGCCA
>NZ_BOOF01000147.1 GCF_016863095.1 Microbispora siamensis
CTGGTCGAACGCCTGTCAGACGCGCGGAAAAACCGGCACCGCGTGCTCGCCGTCATCCGCGGCACCGCCGTCAACCAAGACGGCGCCTCCAACGGCCTGACCGCCCCCAACGGCCCCTCACAACAACGCGTCATCACCCACGCCCTCGACAACGCCGGACTCAGCCCCCTGGACGTCGACGCCGTCGAAGCCCACGGCACCGGCACCACCCTCGGCGACCCCATCGAAGCCCAAGCCCTCCTGGCCACCTACGGACAGAACCGCCCCGCCGACCACCCCCTATGGCTCGGCTCCCTCAAATCCAACATCGGCCACACCCAAGCCGCCGCCGGCGTCGCCGGCATCATCAAAACCGTCCAAGCCATCCGCAACAAACTGCTGCCGCAAACCCTCCACATCGACCAGCCCACCCCCCACGTCGACTGGACCACCGGCGCCATCCACCTCCTCACCGAACAACGCCCCTGGCCCGAAACCGGCCACCCCCGCCGCGCCGCCGTCTCCGCCTTCGGCGTCAGCGGCACCAACGCCCACGTCATCATCGAACAAGCACC
>NZ_BOOF01000148.1 GCF_016863095.1 Microbispora siamensis
CGGGGTCGGTGGCGCGGGGGGGTGTGGGGGTCGCGGCGGTGAGCGGGGAGCCGGGGATCGGTAAGACGTTCCTGCTGGAGGCGTTGGCGGCGTGGTGCGTGGATGCGGGGCATGTGGTGGTGTGGGGGCGCTGTCATGACACGCAGGGGACGCCTGCGTTGTGGCCGTGGGTGCAGGTGCTGGGGGCGTTGGAGCAGCGGTGTGCGCCGCCGGATCGTTCGGTGTTGGCGGGATTGCTGGACGATGAGGCGCTGTCGGGGTCGGGGGGCGCGGCGTTGTTGCGGCGCAACCAGGGGATCGCGCAGTGGCTGGTGACCGCGGCGCGGGTGCGGCCGCTAGTGGTCGTGCTGGACGATCTGCAGTGGGCGGATGCGGCGTCGCTGGAGTTGCTGCGGGATGTGGCGGTGCTGGTGGGGGGGATGGCCGAGCGGGTGCCGTTGTCGGTGGTGGCGGCGTTTCGTGACCCGTTGCCAGCGGACGTTGGTGTGCCGGTGGATGAGCTGCTGG